>DASXZV010000022.1:0-435713 GCA_036501715.1 Solirubrobacteraceae bacterium
GGAACAAGCTGACCCAGACGGTGGACGGTCAGCTCGCGTTCCGGAGCGACCCGCCGCTTCTGGTTCCTATCGAGGATGTCTTCCCACCCGAGCAAGCGACAAGCCTCGAGGCCACCTTGCGGGCAGCTTTCATCTCCTACCGGAGGACCATTTCGTCCGACCGGAGAGCCCTGCTCAACACCTTCCGCTATGTGGCGACAGCCCGGAAGGTGGTCGGCGTGGGCTCGGTGGGCACCCGATGTTGGCTTGCCCTGTTCGTCGGGAGGGACAACGACGATCCGCTGTTTCTCCAGATCAAGGAAGCCGAGGCTTCGGTCCTCGAGCGGTTCACCACCAAAAGCCTCGCCGCCAACCACGGGCAACGGGTAGTCGAAGGCCAGCGGCTCATGCAGGCGGCCAGCGACATATTTCTCGGATGGCAGCGCAGCCCCGCGCCCGACGGTGTCACCCGGGACTTCTATGTCCGCCAGCTCTGGGACTGGAAGGCCTCCGCGGACCTCTCGCGGATGAGCGCATCGGGCCTGCACGCCTACACGCGCGCCTGCGGCTGGTCCCTGGCCCGCGCGCACGCCCGCTCCGGCGACCGCCTGGCGATCGCGGCGTACCTCGGCGCCAGCTCGACCTTTGAGACGGCGATCGCCCGCTTCTCCAGCGCCTACGCCGATCAAAACGAACGCGACCACCGACGGCTGGCCGAGGCGGTCGCCGCGGGCGAAATCGTCGCCCAGTCCGGCGTCTGAGCCTCGCCGGCCGCGCGTGCCAGCGCGCGCACCGGAGCGCGCTCACCCGCGCGGCGGCCTCCCCACCCAGGCACTGAGAACGTCCGTCTTCCAGGGATCGACGAAGCGCACCCGCGCGGCGAGCCGCATGTGGGGCGGCCCGCGGGTGCCGTCGGCGAGGTACACGAGCCACTGCACGGGCCGGTTGTAGCGCTCGTAGTAGGAGCCCAATCGCGGGAGCGAGCCCTTCGCGAGCACGCGATCGCCGTGGCGCACGAGCAGGAAGCGAATCCCGGTCTCCATCGGCTGCGTGCCGATGTCCAGCGGCGCGAAGCGATACCCGATCGTCTGGCCCGGCGGGACCGTCCGCTCGATGCCCGCCGCGACCGCGCCGATCGGTCGGTACTCGTACCTGTGGGAGTCCGGCTTGGCGGTTCCGGCGACTACCTCCCCCACGACCAGCACACCTCCCAGGCACAGCACCGCGACCAGGGCGCTCGCGAGCGCCCGCACGCCCGAGGGCGGTGTCTCACCGCGCCGGCGCAGCGCCCGCCACGCGGGCCGGGCTAGGGCGGCCAGCCCGAGCCACAGTGCCCAGGCGAGCAGCAGCCACACCCAGAAGCCCAGCTCCGAGCCCCACCACAGCGTGTAGCCCAGGGTTTCAGCGAGCAGCCGCGTCGCCGGGTTGGAGGCGACCTGGAGGGCGATCGCCCCGCACAGCCCCAGGCCGATCAGCGCACCCGTGACAAGGTCCCGGCGCCGTACCGCCAGGCCGACCAGTCCCACGAGGGCCAGCGCCAGGAGCAGCGCGATCGTCGAGTCGCGCGCGAGCGCGCTCGGCGTCTTGCGAACGTCGGCCTTGCGATCCCACTCCGTGGGCGGCACGTAGAGCCACCAGGGGCGCACCCCGACCGAGCGCACCACGGCGTTCCAGCCGACCGTCGCACCGAGGGTCCGCTCGCGATGCTCGGCGGTGCGCACGATCATCGTGAGGTTCCCCGGGCTGTTCTCGATCTGATCGATGGCGGGCGCGGTCCAGCAGACAGCGGCGAGCACCAGCGCGAGAGCCGCCCACGGCCAGATCCGTCCCGGCGGTTGCGGAGCCTCGGAAACCCGCGCCGGCGGTTGTGGAGCCTCGGAAACGCACCCCGGCGGTTCCGGGGCCTCGGGAGCCCGCGCCGGCGGCTGCAATGCCTCGGGAACCCATCCCGGCGACGTGGTCTCGGAGGCGCGCCGCGCGCGACGACGCCGAAGCGAGTCGATCAGCAGCCCCCCACAGGCGACCACCAGCAGTACCGCGGTGGGTGCGGCGTACATGAGATGCGTCTGCGTCACGAAGCTCGCGAGCAGCACCGCGAGCGGCAGTAGGCGGTATTCGCCGCTGGCAAGCGACCAGCACACGAAGATCAGCAGCAGAAACGGGAACAGGCCGGCGGCCGGGTTCCACACGTCGTGCATGGCCTCGCTCGGCAGCGACTGGCACATCAAGGCGATGCCGAGCGCGCTCGCGAACATCAGCGGCAGCCCGCCGCGCCGCCGCGCCAGTACGACGCAGCCGATGATCGCGAGCGTGTTGAGCACCCCCATCGCCACCGCGATGCTCGCGAGGCTGCCGAACCGCGCGGGCACGGCGAGCAGCCAGTACAGCATCGGGCCGGGGCTGTGCATGAGCTGCCCGTGGATAACCAGCCCGGCCTCCGAGTACTGGCCTACCAGTGGGGTGTGCGAGGTAAGGACATCCCACCCCCGCGTGGCGATGATTCCGTCGTCGCCCGCTGGCACCCACCCCGCCTGCACCGCCCTGATCGTCGAGGCGATAACGGGAACCGCCGCGGCGAGACCCGTGGCGATCGCCAGCGCACGAACCCCCAGCCCCCGCGCGCTACCCACCGCGAGCCCGCGTGGGCGCGCGCCGCTCCAGCGTGCGCGCCAACCCGCGGACAGCCGCGCCCCGACAGCGGGTGTCTCGAGCTCACCCAACTCCAGTTGCCGTGCTCTGCGCAGTCGCCCCTCCACTCGTACTGCCGGCTCCCTCCAACCGGTGACGCGCGCATTCCTGGCGCGTCAACCTCGTGAGCTGCTCGGAGTGCGTTGGGCCGACCAGGGTCGCCCACGCTGGTCTCGACACAGGCTACGGGTACATCTCGAGCATGTCCAGCCCTGCAAGAAACAAGCAGCGCGCGCCCAGCGGCAACATCCGATCAGTTGTGTATGCCGATTAGTTAGATTTCACCAAAGGCGCGTGGGATCGCATTAGCGGGCGGCGTTTAACTGGAGAACTCGCGCCATCACAGATACGAAATGTGAAGTCACGGCAAAAAAGGGCCGCGCCGCCTCGCACCCGGCCGCAGACAGTAGACTCCCGCCCCTCATGCAAGAGCTCACCGATGACGTCTGGCAGCTCTCGGGCTTCCCGCCCAACAACGTCAACGTCTACGTGCTCGGGGATGTGCTGATCGACGCCGGTATCGCGCTGGACCGCCGCCGCATCCTGAAGCAGATCTCCGGCCGCTCGATCGCGGTGCACGCCTTGACCCACGCACATATCGACCACTACGGCGCCAGCCACGCCATCTGCGAGCGCCTCGGCATCCCGCTGTGGTGCGGCGCGCGCGACGTCGAGGCCGTCGAGAGCGGGAAGATGGTGGGCGCCGGCGGGAGGATGCTGCCGGCCGCCAAGGCCCACCCGGTCGCGCGGGCGCTCGAGGAGGGCGACGAGGTCGCCGGCTTCACGGTGCTCGACACCCCGGGGCACTCGCCGGGGCACCTGTCCTACTGGCGCGAGTCCGATCGCGTGCTCGTGTGCGGGGATGTGATGTGGGGCTACAACCCCTTCCTGCTCGCCGGCGCGATCCGCGAGCCGTTCCCGTTCGTGAGCCCCGATCACCGCCTCAACCGCGAGTCGGCCCGCCGCTTGGCGGCCCTGGAGCCGAGCCTGATCTGCTTCGGGCACGGTCCGCCGCTGCGCGACACCGCGCGCTTCGCCGCCGCGGTCGAGCGCCTCCCGGCCTAGCCTCACGGCCGGCGCGGTGGGCGCTCGACGCCGCCGCCACCCCCTACTTCGGTTGCGGCACGATCCTGATGTAGGGCTTGGGCGTCTTCCAGCCATCGGGGTAGGTCGCTTTGGCCTCCTCGTCGGAGACCGAGCCCGCGATGATGACGTCCTCCCCGGGCTGCCAGTTGACCGGCGTGGCCACCTTCTTGCTCGCGGTCAGCTGCAGCGAGTCGATTACGCGCAGCACCTCGTCGAAGTTGCGCCCCGTCGTCATTGGGTAGACGAGGATCAGCTTGATCTTCTTGTCGGGGCCGATCACGAAGACGTTGCGCACCGTCTGGTTGTCAGCCGGGGTCCGCGTGTCGGAGTCTCCCTCGGTGCTCGCGGGCAGCATCTCGTAGAGCTTTGAGACGTTGAAGTCGCCGTCGCCGATGATCGGGTAGTTGGGCGCGTAGCCCTGGGTCTCCTCGATGTCCTTGACCCACTGATCGTGCTTGGTGCTCTGGTCGACCGAGAGGCCGATGATCTTCACGCCGCGGCGGTCGAACTCGGGCTTGATCTTCGCCATGTAACCGAGCTCGGTCGTGCAGACCGGCGTGAAGTCCTTGGGGTGGGAGAACAGCACCGCCCAGGAGTCCCCGAGCCAGTCGTAGAAGTGGATCCTGCCCTCGCTGGTGTCCGCCTCGAAGTCAGGGGCGAGGTCGCCGAGCTGAAGAGTCATCGTTTGTTCGTTTCCTTTCCGTCCGCTCTGGTTGGCTGCGATAGCGCCGGTTTGCCGGTGTGCCTCGGACGAGCCCGGGCGATGAGACGAGAGTAGTAGGTCGCGGGGCCCGGCCATCCGCGGCCGCGGCGTTTCGGCGCCGGACGCAACCGAGCTCACGCTCGCGAAGTAGTGGCCACAGACATAAAGCTCATAATATCGATCATCATTATATATAATTCTTGGAGGCCGCGATCCTGCTGGCCCCAGACGAGAGTCGAGGTCCGAAGATGAGCATCACCGACGCGCTACTCGCCAACGCCGAAACCTACGCCGCGTCCTTCGAGAAAGGCGCGCTGCCGCTGCCACCAGCGCGCAAGGTCGCGGTGCTCGCCTGCATGGACGCGCGCCTGAACCCCTACGGCCTGCTCGGCCTCCAGGAGGGCGACGCGCACGTGATCCGCAACGCCGGCGGGGTCGTCACCGACGACGAGATCCGCTCGCTGGCGATCTCTCAGCGGCTGCTCGGGACCGAGGAGATCATCCTCATCCACCACACCGACTGCGGCATGCTGACGTTCACCGACGACGAGTTCAAGCGCTCCATCCAGGAGGAGGTCGGCATCAAGCCCGCGTGGGCCGCGGAGGCGTTCGCGGACCTCGACGAGGACGTGCGTCAGTCGATCGCGCGCATCCACAGCAGCCCGTTCATCCCCCACAAGAACGTGCGCGGCTTCGTCTACGACGTCCACAACGGCACCCTGCGCGAGGTCAGCTGAGCCGCGACTCGCGCGCAATACTGAGCCCTCCATGCGCGCCCCCGCCAGGGGGCCCGCGCGAGCAGAGGAGCTACACGCGATGGCGAGCGGCCCGAAGGTCTGGTTCATCACGGGAACATCCAGGGGTTTTGGCCATGTCTGGGCGCAGGCCGCGCTGCAGCGCGGAGACAAGGTCGCCGCGACCGCGCGCGACACCGCCAGCCTCGGCGAGCTCGTGGATGCCTACGGCGAGGCGATCCTGCCGATCCAGCTGGACGTAACCGACAAGGCCGCGGTCGACGCCGCCGTCGCGCAGGCCCAGGAGCGCTTCGGGCGCCTGGACGTCATCGTCAACAACGCCGGCTACGGGCTCTTCGGGACGATCGAGGAGGTCACCGAGGAGCAGGCCCGCGCGCAGATCGAGACCAACCTCTTCGGCGCGCTGTGGGTGACCAAAGCCGCGCTGCCCTATCTGCGCGAGCAGGGCTCGGGGCACATCATCCAGGTCTCCTCGATCGGCGGTGTGCAGGCGTTCCCCACGATCGGCCTCTACCACGCCTCCAAGTGGGGCCTGGAGGCCTTCAGCCAGGCGCTGGCCGGGGAGGTCCGCGAACTCGGGGTCCACGTCACGATCGTCGAGCCCGGCGGCTACGAAACCGACTGGGGTGGCTCCTCAGCAGTGCGCGCCGAGCGGCTGCCCGCCTATGAGGCGATCCGCGCGGGGCTCGACCGGCGGCTCGCCGCCGCACGCGCGCGGCGCGGCGATCCGGAGGCCACCGGCCCCGCGATCCTCCAGATCGTCGACGCCGCCGACCCGCCACTGCGAGTCTTCTTCGGAGCCGGCGGCCTGGGGATGATCCGCGAGGAGTACGCGGGGCGGATCGCCACCTGGGAGGCCTGGGACGAGCTCTCCAAACGCGCCCAGGGCAACGGCTAGTCCACGATGGCCAGCGGGCAGCCGCGCATCGCGACCCCCTTCGGGTCGCACTCGACCGCGGCCGAGGTCCTCGCGGGAGTCGATCTCAGCGGTAAGCGCGCGATTGTGACCGGCGGGGCCTCGGGCATCGGCATCGAGACCGCGCGCGCCCTCGCGCGCGCCGGCGCCGAGGTCACGCTGGCCGTGCGCGACACCAACGCCGGCGAGCGCGCCGCCGCCGAGATCCTCGACGGCACCGGCGACCGGGACACCGGAACGACCGCCGCAGGCGCGGTTCGGGTTGCCGCACTCGACCTGCTCGATCGCTGCTCGATCACCGCCTTCAGCGCCGCCTGGGAGGGACCGCTGCACATCCTCCTCAACAACGCCGGCATCATGGCACTGCCCGAGCTGCAGCTCACCGCCGCGGGCTGGGAGCTGCAGTTCGCGACCAACCACCTCGGCCACTTCGAGCTCGCGCTGAGTCTGCGCGATGCCCTCGCCGCGGGCGCGCCCGCGCGCGTCGTCGCGGTCAGCTCCACCGCGCACCTGCGCTCGCCGGTGCACTTCGAGGACATCCACTTCCGCGCGCGACCCTACGAGCCGCTGCTCGCCTACGGCCAGTCCAAGACCGCCAACGCGCTCTTCGCCGTCGGCGTCAGCGCGCGCTGGTCGCAGGACGGCATCACCGCCAACGCGCTCATGCCCGGCGCGATCGCGACCCGCCTGCAGCGCCACATGGACCCCGAGTACCTCGCCCGCGCCCGCGCGCGCTCCGGAGGGACCCTGATCGCCAAGACGCCCGCGCAGGGCGCCGCCACGTCGGTCCTGCTCGCCGGCTCGCCGCTACTCGAGGGCGTCGGCGGACGCTACTTCGAGGACTGCAACGAGGCCACCCCCACCACACCCGCCGCGGACGCCCTGCAAGGCGTCGCGCCCTACGCGCTGGACCCCGCGGGCGCGGAGCGGCTCTGGGAGGAGTCGCTGCGCCTGCTCGCCGCGACCTAAAGCCGCCCGGCGGCGCTGCACGGCGATACGCGCGCGGCGGCCTCGCCGCGCGCGTGCGGCCCGGTACACCAAGCCGCGGCGTCAGGGGACGCACAATCGAGCTGCGGATAGCATTGGTCGAGATGCCCGACCGCCTCTACTTCACCGACTCCGACGAGGCCAACGCGCTGATCGCCGCCGACCCAATGGCGCTCCTGATTGGCTTTGCCCTGGACCAGCATTGGTCGGTACAGAGGCAACGCTGGGCAGATGGACACAACTAAGCTCGACTCGGCGTCGATCGCACGCAGCGACTCGACGGTCCTGCGGGTCTGGCGCAGCCGCAGTCGAGCGGTCGGACGCAGACTTGAAATGCTCAGCGGGCGAGTCCTTGACCAGCGCCTGGCACGCGAGCAACGCAAGGGTATTCTCGGACCCGCCCACCGAGGCTGGCGGGGCAACTCCGCGATGGAGAACCGCAAGCGCTGGACGGATTGGGATTGGAGCGGAGGGGGCGAGGAGTGGACTGCCTCAGCCGCATGGAAGCAGGCACTGATCGACGACGTTCTACTCGCGCAGATCCCGCAGGGTGGGGTCATTCTCGAGATTGGACCCGGAGCAACTAGGTGGTCGGCGGTCCTGCACCCGCGCGCTCGCCGGCTGATACTCGTGGACGTCGCAGATCGACCTCTGGCGCTGTGCCGCGAGCGGTTCGCTGGCGCCGAGAACGTCGAGTACGTGCTGTCGTCGGGCCGCGACCTGCCAGGCGTCGCCGACTCTTCCGTCAACGCGATCTGGTCGTTCGACGTCTTCGTCCATGTCGCGCCAGTTGACCAAGCTGGCTACCTCGAGGAGATGGCGCGCGTCCTGCTCCCGGGAGGAGTAGCTGTCATCCACCATGCGGACGGGCGCAACCTCGGGCATCAGCCCTCTCGCAGCGGTTGGCGCTCGCCGATGTCCCGATATCTGTTCGCGACACTGGCAGCCCAGCACGGCCTCGCCGTCGATGCCCAAATCAGCTCATGGGGTGCTGGTGGCTGCCACGACCTGAGCGCCTATCACGACGCGATTACCGTCTGTCGCAAGCCCGACGACGGTGGATAGCATTCTGCGCATGCCCGACCGCCTCTACTTCACCGACTCCGACGAGGCCAACGCGCTGATCGCCGCCGACCCGATGGCACTCCTGATTGGCTTTGCCCTGGACCAGCAGGTCTCGGTCCAGAAGGCCTTCGCGGGACCGCTGGCGCTGCAGGAGCGCTTCGGCACACTCGATGCCGCGGCGCTGGCCGCGGCCGATCTGGAGCCGATCTTTCGCATCAAGCCCGCGATCCACCGCTTCCCCGCGGCGATGGCTACCCGCGTGCAAGCCCTCGCCGCCCACGTGCGCGATCTCTACGACGGCGACGCCGCGCGCATCTGGAGCGAGGCGCCGGACGCACCCTCGCTGCGCGCCAACATCGCCGCGCTGCCCGGCTTCGGCGAGATGAAGGTCAAGGCACTGGGCGCCGTGCTCGCCAAGCGCTTCGGCATCGCCACCGCCCGTGCGCTGGTGCCCCCGCATCAGACGCTCGGCGACGTGGACTCGCGGGCTGCGCTGGAGGAGTACCAGGCCGCCAAGCGCGCACACAAGGCAGCGCGGCGAGCGGCCGCCTGAGCGCACCGTGGCCACCCCCGGAGTGCCTCCTGAGCTGACGCTCCGCCCGCTCGCTCAGGGCGATGAGCCCGAGCTGTTGCGAATTCACAAAACGCCGGAGGTCGTGCGCTGGTGGGACGCTCCCGCCGAGCACTTCCCCTGGGACGAGCCGCAGTCCACACGCCTGACGATCCTCGTCGACGGCGCCATCGCGGGCCTCGCGCAGTACTGGGAGGAGCCCGAGCCGAAGTACCGCCACGCCGGGATCGACCTGTTCCTCGATCCCGCGCTGCACGGCCGCGGCCTCGGCACCGAGGTCGTCAGGCGCGTCGTGCGCCACCTGATCGTCGAGCACGGCCACCACCGCATCACGATCGATCCCGCGCACGCGAACGTGGCAGCAATCAGGGCATACGAGAAGACCGGTTTCAGGACCGTCGGCGTGATGCGCCAAGCCGAGCGCGATACCGACGGTCGCGGTTGGCACGACGCGCTGCTGATGGAGCTGCTTGCCGGCGAGCAGACCTGAGCCAGAGCGCCCGCGCCGGGCCGCTTGAGCATCTCGCTCGTCTGCAACGGCTCGCGCTCAAGGCACCGCGGCCAGCTGCCGACTCGGATGCCGATGGGATCTCGCATGCTGAAACTGCGCTGGCCAGCGGCATGCCGCACGTGCGGCTGCGAGCTGCCCGCGGGGACCTTGGCCGAGTGGGACGGCGGGGAGCGCACAGTGCGCTGCGTCACCTGTCGCAACGCCACGCCGCAGCCCACGCGCGAGCTGCCGGCGGGCGGCAGCACCGAGCTCGATCGCGGCAGGCCGGGAGCCAGCGTGGCGCGCGAGTACCGCCGCCGGCGCCGCAACCGTGAAGCGCGCACCCGCGCCGCGCACCCGCTGATCGGCGGACTGCTGCTCACCCTCGGCGGCACGCCACAACACGAGGCCGCCTTCCACCAGGGTGAGCTTGGAGAGCGCGCCGTCGCGGCGGCACTCGAGCAGCGCGCCGCACACGGGCCCGCTGTCGTCCTGCACGATCGCCGCATGCCTCGCGGTCGCGGCAACATCGATCACCTCGCGGTCGCCCCCGCCGGTGTCTTCGTGATCGATGCGAAGAACATCCACGGGAAGGTCCGCGTCGTCACTCCCCTGTTCGGAGGCCAGCAGCTGATGATCTCCGGGCGCGACCGCACGAAGCTCATCGACGGTCTCGATCGCCAGGTCTACGCGGTCCGCGGGGCACTCGCCAGCAGCGGCCACGTCGACGTCCCCGTCCAGGGCGTGCTGTGCTTCACCAGCACCGACCTACCGCTGCTCGGCACGCTGCGCATGCGCGGGCACCTCCTGCTCCACCGCCGCGCGCTCGGCAAGCGGCTGAGCGCCAGTGGGCCGCTCGACCAGCCCGCGATCGAGACCCTCGCGCGCACCCTCGCAAGCGCCCTCCCCCCAGCCTGATCTCGCACCGCCGTCGCTGTCTCTGCGCACCGCGGCGCCATCACTGCCCCTGTGCGCGGCACCGCCGCGCGTGCGAGGGGCGCGGATCTCAGCCCGAGCTCGGCGCCGCGCGCCGCCGCTGGTGGTGCGCCTGCTCACGCTGGCGACGGTGCGCGGCGTCGACGATCTCGCACACTTCAGCGGGGTCCCGGACCACGCGCAACATCGCCAGATCCTCCGCCCCGATGCGCCGCTCGACGAGCGCCCTGGCGCGCAGCCAATCGAGCAGGCCATCCCACTCGCCATCGCCGAGCAGGATCACGGGAAAGTGGCGGATCGTCGCCGTCTGGATCAGCGTCAGCGCTTCGAAGAGCTCATCGAGAGTTCCGTAGCCGCCGGGCGCGATCACGAACGCGCTCGCGTAGCGCACGAACATGACCTTGCGCGCGAAGAAGTGCCGGAAGCGCAAGGCGATGTCCAGGTACGGGTTCGACTGCTGCTCGTGCGGCAGCTCGATGTTGCAGCCGATCGACAGCGCGCCCGCATCGCGCGCGCCGCGATTGGCGGCCTCCATCGCGCCGGGACCGCGGCCGGTGATGACCGCGTAGCCGGCCTCTCCGATGCATGCGCCGACCGTGCGCACCAGCTTGTAATCGCGATGCTCCTCCGGGGTCCGCGCCGAGCCGAACACGGTCACCGCGCGTCCCACCTCGGCCAGGGCATCGAAACCGTGGGCGAGCTCCGCCGCGATCTCGCGGACGCGCTCGCTATCGGCGGCGCGCACCTCCGGCGGCTCGTCGCCGAGCCACAGCAGCAGCTCCTCATCGAAGGTCGGCACGCGCTCGGCGGCCCGCTCCCCATTGTCTGTCACGGCGCCAAGCCTAGAGCAGCCACGCGGCTCCCCGGCGGCCACCCGCCTCGTGCAGCTCGCCCCGCGCGAGGCCAACCACGCCAGCGCTTGGGATCATGTTTGCGTGAGCGCACCACGCGAGCTCAGCAACAAGCAGTACGAGAAGGAGCTGCTGCGCCTGCAGACCGAGCTCGTCTACATGCAGGAGTGGGTCCTCGCCACCAGCCAGCGGCTCGTACTGCTGTTCGAGGGACGCGACACCGCGGGCAAGGGCGGGGTCATCAAGCGCATCGTCTCCTTCTTGAATCCACGCACCTGCCGCATCGCAGCACTTCCCGCACCGGGCGAGCGCGAGCGTACGCAGTGGTACTTCCAGCGCTACGCCGCCCACCTGCCGGCCGCCGGGGAGATCGTGCTGTTCGACCGCAGCTGGTACAACCGCGCCGGGGTCGAGCACGTCATGGGCTTCTGCACGCAGGACGAGTACGAAGAGTTCCTGCGCTTCTGCCCACTCTTCGAGCAGTCGCTGCAAAACGAAGGGCTGATCCTCGTGAAGTACTGGCTGTCGGTCAGCGACGAGGAGCAGGAGCGCCGCTTCGAGAAACGGCTCTCCGACCCCCGCAAGCGCTGGAAGTTCAGCCCCATCGACCTCCAGGCCCGCGCGCGCTGGGTCGACTACGCCGAGGCCAAGGACCGCATGTTCGCGCACACCGACACCAAGCACAGCCCGTGGTATGTCGTGGAGGGCGACGACAAGCGCAGCGCGCGCCTGAACCTCATCAGCCACCTGCTCTCACTCGTCCCCTACGAACACCTCGAGGACGCCGGGCACGTGCAGCTGCCGCCCCGCCAGCAGCGCCAGTACCGGCGACCGCCCAAGCGCACCGAGCGCCTGGTGCCGAGCCGCTACAGCGTCCGCTCGGGCTGAAGCCCCGCTGCTGGCGCAGCGCGAGTCACGAGGCGCTGCACCCCGAGTGTGCAGACCCCCAGGCTGACCAGCGCCGCAACCACGATCGCCGTGGCCGTCGAGGCCGAGAGCACGTGCTCGGCAAGCCCCAGTGAGGCAATCGCTGCCGGGACCCCCAGCTGCGCGCTGGCGGCCAGGCCGGCATCCACGGGCTTGCGCAGCAGCACCGCGGCGAGCAGGTGGATGCCGACGTTCAGGAGCGCCAGCGCAGCCACTAGCTCGAGCAGCGAGGGGTGGCTCAGCAGGCCAGAAAGGTCGAGCTGGGCGCCGAGCACGACGAAATAGAGCGGGATGAAGAAGCCGTCCGCGATGCCGCGCATCTGCGTCGAAAGACGCTTGGGGCCGCCGATCACGGCGACCATCAGGCCCGCGCCGAACCCCGCGATCAAGATGCTCGTGCCGCCCCGCTGCGCGACCCACGCGAGCAGAAATAGAACCAATAGCGACAGGCGCAGGTCCAGCGCCCAGTGACGCCGCTTGGAGAGTTGGCGCACACGGTGAACCCAGCTCCGCGCCGCCAGCGGCCGCGCGATGCCAACCAGCACCACCGCCGTCACCGCCACCAGCACCCCACCCAGCACTGCGTGCCCAACTCGCGCCGGCTGCAGCACGATTGGCACCGAGAGGATTGTGATCACGTCCGCAATCGTCACCTGCGCCATCACCGCCAGCGCCTCCACGCCCGCGACGCCCGCCTCCTGTAGGGCGGGCAGCAGCACCGCGGCCGATCCCGAGGCGAGCAGGACCGCGTAGATCGCGGCGTGCCCGCCGCCCGCGATCGCCGCCGCCAGCAGCCCCCCCGGGATCGCCAGCACACACACCACCCCCGCGAGCACACCACCCTCACGCAGGGCCCCCGCGAGCCGACGATCGCGCAGCGGCAGGTGCATGCCCACCGTCAGCATCAGCATCGCAAAGCCAATCTCGCCCAGGAACGAGAGCGCGCCGTTGGCCGGCCGCACCACATTCAGCACCTGAGGCCCCACGAGGATGCCCGCGAGGATCTCGCCGATCACAACCGGCACGAAGCCACCGGCCACCACCGCCAGCAGCGGGCCGCCGAGACCGGCGAGCACGATCACAAGCAGGATCTCGAAGCTCACTGACCCGCGAGCCTACGCCTCAAGGGACCCGCGCCGTCCGCCGCGGCGCGGCGCCACAGGCACGCGGGGCCGCATTGCGATCCACGCTACAGGGCGCGCGCCTGGCCGACTAGCTCGACGGCGAAGGCGAGGCCGCCGCCGCGCGCGCCGGCTGTGGCGGCGCCTCGCGCACGGCGCCATGCGCGGCGCGCCGGCCCGTGACGATCACCCGCCCGCCGCGGGCGGGGACCAGCGTGATGTGGTGGACCTTGACCCGCTCGGGCCGCGCGCTCGGGGCACGAAGCTGCACGTGCTCGAGCACCGTGCGCAGGACCGTCCGCATCTCCATCATCGCAAAGCTCGCGCCGATGCAGCGCCGCGGCCCGCCGCCGAAGGGGATGAAGGTATAGGGCAGCGCGCCACCCTCCAGGAAGCGCTCGGGCCGGAAGGCCTCGGGCTCCTGGAAGGCCGCCGGGGACTCCTGCACGAGCACGATCGAGGGCATCACGACCGCGCCGGCCGGCAGCAGCCTCCCCGCGACCTCCGTGGCGGTGGCGAGCTTGCGCCAGACGGCGTCGAGCACGGGGCGCACGCGCAGGGTCTCGTTGACGACGGCCTCCAGGTAGGTCTCCTGCTCCCCCTCGAAGATCTCTCCTTCCAGGCGCACGAGCGCCGCGGGGTGGCGCAGCAGCCGCTCGAAGCACCACGCCAGTGCGGTTGTCGTGGTCTCATGCCCGGCGACCAGCAGCGTCACGAGGTGATCGCGCAGCTCCTCATCGGAGAGCGCCGTGCCCTCCTCGTCGCGCGCGGTGAGCAGCAGTGCGAGCACGTCCTCACGCCCGCTCGGATCGGCGCGATGCGCCGCGATCTCCGCGTAGATTAGACGGTCGACCTCGGGCAGGATCCGCAGTGTCGTAAACGGCCGCACGAACCGATGAGCGAGCAGCTTCGGATACGTCCACGTGCCCCACATCTCCAGCAGGCTGACCTGCGTCAACCGCGTGAGCAGGCCACGCAGGCGCTCCATACGCTGCTCGTCGCTGACGCCGATCACGGCGCGCAGGATGATCTCCAGCGTGATCGCCTGCATCCGCGGGCGGATCGCCAGCTCCTCCCCCACCGGCCAGCCCTCGACCTCGGCCGCCGCGATCTGCGCGATGCGCTCGCGGTAGGCGCGCACCGCGTCGCCGTGGAAGGGCGCGGTCAGCATCTTGCGGTGGCGCAGGTGGCGCTCGCCGTCGAGCAGCAGCAGCGAGTGGCGCCCCAGCATCGGCCCCATCACCGCGTTGGCCTCGCCCGCGTTGAAGACCTCGCGATCGCCGGTGAAGATCTCCCTGATCGTCTCCGGTTGGGTGATCACGACGACGTCGCCGATCCCCAGCGGCCGCAGCGTGAACATCTCGCCGAAACGCCGGTGGCAGTAGCGCGAGAAGGCGCTGGGCACCACTGCCCACAGCACCGTCTGCAACAGGCGCGGCCAGCGCGGACCCGGCGGCAGACTGGGTTCGCCCGCCACGCTCAACCCACCACCTGCGAGCCGTGCACGCCGGGGGGCACGCCCAGTCGGGCGGCCACGCGGTCGAGCAGCGCGATCAGCTGCGTGCGCTCGGCGGCGTCGAGATCCCCGGTCAGCTCGCCCTCCAGACCCGCCGCGAGCTGGATCGCATCCGCGAGCAGGCGCTTGCCGGAGTCCGTTAGGTGCAGCGCGTGCGCCCGACGGTCGCGGGGGCTCGGGCGGCGTTCGAGCAATCCGCGCCCCTCGAGCTCGTCGACCAGCGCCACCATACGACTCGCGGGAATACCGAGCTGCTCGCCCACCGCCTGCTGGGAGTGGCCCTCACCCGCACCGATCACGCGCAGCAGCGCGAACTCGCGCGGCTCGAGCTGCAGCGGCGCGAGACGCGCCGAGAACCGCCCCGCCACCGCGTGCCCGAGCGAGGAGAGCATGAAGCCGATCGCTCGAAACGGCGGCGCTTCCGGGGCCGGAGGGACGGCATCGACCTGCGCCACGGAATGTTCCATACATGAATAATATCCGCTAGGATGCTTCCGCTGTTGAAATATTTTGTATGTAAACTCGAACTGTGGAGGCGACTCGTCCCATGACCCCCACCGGCGCATCCCCGACTCAGCCGAAGCTGGCCGCGATTGACGAGCGAGCCCCGATCGCGCGCCTCGCGCGCTTCGTGCTGGCGCACCGTCGGCTGGTGATGGTCGCCTGGCTGGTGGTCTTCCTCGCGGGCGCCGCGGGCGCCTCGCACGTCTCCAAACGCCTGTCCGTCGACTTCTCGCTACCGGGCCAGCCCGGCTACGAAACCGCGCAGAAGATCACCCACACATACGGCAACGGCGGCGAGGAGCCGCCCTCGATCGCCGTCATCACGGTCCCCGCGGGACAGACCGTCGCAGGCGAGCGCGCTCAGATCGCGGCGGCGCTGGGCAAGGTGCACGCTGCCCTCCCGCTCGTGCGGGTGGTCGATTTCGCGAACACCGGCGATCCCCGCATGATCACCAGCGACGGTCGCACGACCTACGCCTACCTGTTCTCGCCGATCGAGCGCACCTTCGGCGCCCCCAAGATCCCACAGCGCGCCGAGCAGATCCTGCAGGCGGCGCTGCCGACCGGCACGCAGACGAACCTGACTGGCCTGCTGCAGCTCTCCAACAGCGAAGAATCGGGGAGCGGACCGGGCGTCTTCCTGGAGACCGTCTTCGGAGGACTGGGCGCACTCGCGGTGCTGGCGTTCGTGTTCGCCTCGCTGCTCGCCTTCCTCCCGCTGCTGATCGCGGCCGTCGCAATCCTCAGCACGCTGCTGGTAATCCTGGCGCTGACCTACATCGCCGACGTCTCCTTCATCGTGCAGTTCCTAGTCTCGCTCGTGGGGCTCGGCGTGGCGATCGACTACTCGCTGCTGATCGTCACGCGCTGGCGCGAGGAGCGCGCGCACGGACGTGAGAACCACGAGGCCGTGGTGGCCGCGATGACGACCGCCGGCCGCGCGGTCGTGCTCTCTGGCTTGACCGTAGCGATTGGCCTGATCGCGCTGATCGTGCTGCCCGTCCCGGGGCTGCGCTCGGTGGGCTACGGCGGCATGCTGATCCCACTGGTCTCGACGCTCGTCGCGCTGACGCTGCTGCCGGCGATGCTGGGCGGTATCGGGCCGCGCGTGGACTGGCCGCGCATCCGCCACGAGAACCACGCCAGCCGCGGCTGGACCGCGTGGACGCGCACGATCGTGCGCCACCGCTGGATCGCGGCAGCGGTGGCGGTCGCAATCCTGGCGCTGCTGATCGTGCCGTTCTTCAGCCTCACGACCGGCGAAACCAGCGCCAGTGCACAGGCGCACACGGGACCAGCGCACGCAGCCTACGAACGGCTGCGCGCCGGCGGGGTCGCAAGCGGCGTGCTGACGCCGATCGAAGTGCTGACCCACTCCACTCAGGCCGACACCGTGCGCGCGCGGCTGGCAGCGATTCCCGGGATGTCCGGCGCGCTGCGCTCGAACGCCCCCGACAGCAACCGCGCCGGAACGAGCGTGCTCATCGGCATACCCGGGGTCGAGACCGTGAACTCCACGACGCTCGACGTAGTGCGCGCGACGCGCGGCGCGCTGGAAGGACATCCGGGAGTGATCGGGATCACCGGCGACGGTCCGACCGAGCTCGACTACCAGCACGCGGTCTTCGGCAACTTCCCGCTGATGTTCGCGATCATCGCGCTGCTCACGATCATCCTGCTCGCACGCGCCTTCCGCTCGGTCGTGCTGGCCGTCAAGGCCGTCGCGCTCAACCTGATCTCGATGGCGGCCGCCTTCGGCTTCATGACGTGGTTTTGGCAGGAGGGCCACGGCTCGCAGGCGATCTTCGGGATTCCGGCCACCGGAGCGATCACGTTCTGGGTGCCGATCCTCGTGTTCGCCTTCCTGTTCGGGCTCTCGATGGACTACGAGGTCTTCATCCTCGCCCGCGTGCGCGAGGAGTACGACCGCACCGGTTCGACCGACCAGGCCGTCATCAGCGGTCTCGGCCGCACCGGGCGCCTGGTGACGAGCGCGGCGCTGATCCTGTTCCTGGCCTTCTCCTCGCTGGCCTCCGCGCCCAACACCGACATCAAGGTGCTCGCGACCGGCCTCGGCGCCGGCATCCTGCTCGACGCGACCGTCGTGCGGGCGCTCCTGCTGCCCTCGCTGGTCTCGCTGCTCGGCGATCTGAACTGGTGGTTCCCCGATCCGGTGGCCCGTCTGCTGCGCGTCCCGCCAAACCCCGCCAAAGCTAACCCTCTAGATGAGAGTGAGAGTTTGAACGGATTGCCGCTCGCGGCGCGCGAGGAAGAGCTCGCCGGCGCCGGAGCTCACCCCCGCGACGGGGAGTGAACTCGGCCCATCCCGGGTGAGCTCGGCCGCCACTCCCTAGTGGGTCTAACCTAGTGGTAACCTAGTGGGTATGGCCTATGTGGCTGCACGTCGCAAGGGACGCTTTGAGATTCGCGAGTCGGTCCACACCGCGCGCGGTCCACGAGCCCGCAGCCTCGCCGGCTTCGAGGTCCTCAGCGACGAGGTCCTCGCAAAGGCCGCCGAGCGCGCGCAGCGGCCGTTCGACGCCGACGCCGTCCTCGCCTCCGGCCGCCGCGCCGGGGCCCGGATCACCGCGGAGAGCGGCTTCCTCGCCGCCTCCAGCAGGATGGCGCACTCGCTGCGGCGCGAGCCGCACTCCGAGCCACTGAGTCCCGGCGCGGCGCTCATCGACCTGCTCGGCTTCGCCGACGCCGTGACCGCCAGCCAACCGGCGCGGCCGCCCAAGCCGCTCGCTTTCCCGGCGCTCGCGCGACTCCTCGCCGATCGCAGCGTCGCGGATCTCGCATCCGGATGAATGGCGCGATACGACTGAGCGGCCTGTCCGCGAAAATCGTCGCAGCACATGAGATGCTCGAGTCGCTGGGCGTGCCCCACCAGTTCGGCGGCGCGGTCGCACTGGCCTGGTATCGCAGCCCGCGCGCGACTGTCGACATCGACCTCAATGTCACCGTCGCCCCCACCGACGCGGACCCCGTACTCGGCGCGCTTGGCCATCTCGGGGTCACAGTCACCCCCACCAACCGTGCCGCTATCGAGCGCGACGGCCAGGCGCGGCTGGACTGGGACGGCGCCTACCTCGATCTCTTCTTCGCGACGCTCGAGCTCCATCGCGAGATGGCCGCGCGCTCGCGCGAGGTCGAGTTCGGCCCCGCACACATCCCGATCCTCTCCCCCGAGCACCTGATCGTGTGCAAGGCCGTCTTCGATCGCCCGAAGGACTGGGTCGACGTCGAAGAGATGATCGAGTGGGGCACCGCAATCGATGCCGCGGCGGTGCTCGGCTGGGTCGAGCGGCTACTCGGGCGCGACTCCCAGCAGTACGCGCGCCTGTCCGCCTTGTTCACAGCAGCCGCCTGAGAGAGCGGTGGCCGGAGCCCCGAGCTGCAGCGGCTACGCCGGCCCGCCGACGAGCTCCAACAGCGGCTCGCAGAGCACGGGCGGAGCGACCAGGATGCCCCAGGGCAGATCCTCATGCACGGGAAGCTCCAGCACGCGCAGCCCGGCGGCTTCGCAGAGCAACGTCCCGGCGGCGATGTCCCAAGGCTTGACGGTGCGCTCGAAGTAAGCGTCGTAGCGGCCGGCCGCAGTCCACGCGAGGTCCAGGGCGGCGCTGCCGAAGCGGCGGATGTCGCGCACGCGCGGGATCGCGCGCGCGAGGACGCGCGCCTGCGCGTTGCGCACGCGCGCGTCGTAGGCGAAGCCGGTCGCGATCATCGCCGTCGCAAGCTCGCCGCAAGCGGACGCACTCAACGTGTGCGTCTCGCGCGAGCGCGCAGGCTCCTCGCCGTGGAGCGGGTTTGGCCTGCTCGCCATCTCCACGGTCGGCGCGCCGCCACGGATGGCGCTGTAGAGGTCGCCGCGCAGCGGATCGTAGATGACACCGGCCAGCGACCCACGCTCGTCCTGCACCGCGATGCTCACGCACCACTGCGGTATCCCGAAGAGAAAGTTGACGGTGCCGTCGAGGGGATCGACGACCCAGCGCAGCCCGCTGCTGCCCTCCTGGCCGCCGCTCTCCTCCCCCAGGAATCCATCCGCGGGTCGCCGCGCGGCGAGCCCCTCGCGGATCACCCGCTCGGCGAGGCGATCGGCCTCGCTGACGAGATCAGTCGGGGTGCTCTTGCTGTCGATCTCGTGCTCGCGGCCATCGCTGAAACTCTCCAGCAGCAGCCCGCCGGCGGTCACCGCCAGACTCCGGGCAAGCTCCAAGAGCTCCCCTGGCGCTGAACCAATGCCACCCTCGCCAGTGGGGTCCTCGCCTGGTGCTGCCCCGGCGGAGCTCGCGCTCACGAGAACTGCGCGGGGCGCTGCGCGGCCCAGGGGCGCGCGGCCTCGATCTGGGCGGCAAGCGCGAGCAGCGTCGCCTCCCCGTCGGGCCGCCCGACGAGCTGCACCGCGCGCGGCAAACCCTCGGCGGAGATGCCCGCGGGCACCGAGCAGGCCGGCTGACCGGTCGCATTCCAGCAGGCCGCGTATGCGACGGTCGCGGAGGCAAAGACCGTGGCCCACAGCCAGCCGCGCCCCTGCACGGCGCCGATCCGCGGCGGCGGAGCCGGCGTGACCGGCGTCAGCAGGACGTCGTGGTCGGCCAGCGCGCGGTTCAGCCGCGCGCTGTAGGCACGCTCGCGAGCGCGCATCCACTGCACCAGCGCCGGCGGCATCAGCCCGCCGGCACGCACGAAGACGCGCATGCGGCGTTCCAGGCGCTCGGGGTGAGCCAGCGCGAGACCCTCGTCGTGCATCCCGCGCAAGTAGCGCACCGTGAACTCGAGCGCCGGTGCCAGCGGGCCGTGGTCGACCTGCACCTCGGTGACCGTGTGACCGAGCGAGCGCAGCAGCTCCGCGGTCTCCGCCACGGCGGCGGCGTTGTCGGGGTGCAGGCGCGTCAGCGGCGATGGCGGCAGGTTCGTGGAGAGCGCGATGCGCAGCGGCGCGGGCGCCTCGCCGGTACGCGCGGCCTCCAGGAACGAGAAAGGCTCGAGCGGCGTGTCGCGGGGCGACCCCTCAGGCTGGGGGTCTGGCGTCCCCGCAGCGATCGCGTCATGGAAGAGCGCGGTGTCGCGCACCGAGCGCGTCAATACGCCGTTGACGGAAAGTCCGTGCACAGCGTCCAGGTGCGGCGCGAGCGGGACGCGCCCACGCTGGGTCTTCAGTCCGAACAAACCGCAGTAGGCCGCTGGGAAGCGAATCGAGCCGCCCCCATCGGACCCCAGCGCGGCACCGACGAGCCCGGCCGCGACAGCCGCCGCACTGCCGCCGCTGGAGCCCCCCGGAGTGTGCCGCAGCGTCCAGGGATTGCGCGTGACGCCCCACGTCGCGGACTCCGTCCAGGGATAGGCGCACAGCTCGGGCACGTTGGTCTTGCCGACGATCACCGCACCCGCGGCGCGTAGGCGGCGCACGATCTCGGCGTCCGCGCGCGCCGGCTCGCCGTAGGCGTCGCTGCCAAGCGCCGTGACCTCGCCGGCGACATCGATGTCGTCCTTGACCGCGAACGGCACACCCAGCAGCGGCCGCTCTCCCCCCGCCCCGCGACGCGCGTCGGCCTGCTCGGCCTCCAGGCGGGCGCGCTCGCGAAAGACCACGCGAAAGGCGTTCAGCTGCGGGTTCAGGCGCTCGATGCGCTCCAGGTAGACCTCCAGCAGGTCGCGCGCGGAGAGCTCGCCGGAGGCGATCAGCTGCGCCTGGTGGGAGATGCCCGCGTAGGCGAGCTCGACGACGTCCATCGGCTGGAGCCTACCTCGCCGCGCGGCCCGAACCCTCGCGGCCACGGGTCGCTTTCTAGACCGGAGTGAGCGGATTGCGCTTGGCCGGCCACTCCCGCTGCTTGCCGGCGGCCAGCGCGAAGCGCCGGATCAGCTCGCCGCGCAGGTCCGCGGGCTCGATGACCGCATCGATGACCAGTTCGGAGGCGAGGTGCATGATGTCGACGTCCTCGGAGTACTCGCGGCGCAAGCGCTCGGTCTCGACCGCGCGCTCGGCCTCGTCCTCGATCGCCTGCAGCTGGTTGTAGTAGACCGCGTTGATCGCGGCCTGCGGGCCCATGACCGCGATCGAGGCGCTCGGCAGCGCCAGGCAGCAGTCGGGGTCGAAGGCCGGTCCGGCCATCGCGTAGAGCCCCGCCCCGTAGGCCTTGCGCACGATCACCGAAATCTTGGGGACCGTCGCCTCAGAGACCGCGCTGATCATCTTGGCGCCATGGCGGATGATCCCCTGGCGCTCGACCTGGGTGCCGATCATGAAGCCCGGGACGTCGGCAAGGAACAGCAGCGGGACGTTGAAGGCGTTGCAGGTCCAGATGAAGCGCGCCGCCTTGTCGGCCGAGTCCGAGAACAGCACCCCACCCTTGACGTTGGGCTGGTTGGCGACGATCCCCACGGCGCGGCCATCCAGACGCGCGAAGCCGACGATCAGCTCCTTGGCCCAGCGCGCGTGGATCTCCATGAACGAGTCCGCGTCGAGCAGCGCGTCGAGCAACAGCTTCATGTCAAACGGCTTGTTCTCATCCGCCGGGATGATCTCGGCGATCGACAGCTGCTCGCCGTCGACCCCGCCGCGCGCGCCCGCGTGGGCGCGTGCGGGCGCGGCGGGGGGCGCAACCGGAGGATCATCCTCCCAGCGACCCGGCAGGTAGGAGAGGTAGCGCACCGCGGCGTCGATGCCCTCCTCGTCGCTCTTGACCAGCATGTGCCCGCAGCCGCTCACGCCCGTGTGCATGCGCGCGCCGCCCATCTCCTCAAGCGTCACATTCTCGCCGATCACCATCTGCGCCATGCGCGGTGAGCCCAGGTACATCGAGGCGTTGCCGTCGCGCATGATCACGATGTCGCAGAAGGCCGGAATGTAGGCGCCGCCGGCGGCCGAGGGGCCAAACAGCACGCACACCTGCGGCACCAACCCGGAGAGCTTGACCTGGTTGTGGAAGATGCGACCCGCACCGCGCCGGCCGGGGAACATCTGCACCTGCTCGGTGATGCGCGCGCCGGCGGAGTCCACGAGGTAGACCAGTGGGACGCGCAGCTCCAGCGCACGCTCCTGGATGCGCAGGATCTTCTCGACGGTCTTCGGTCCCCACGAACCCGCCTTGACCGTCGGGTCGTTGGCCATCACCGCAACCGGGCGCCCCCCGATGCGCCCGAGACCGGTAAGCACGCCATCGGCGCCGAGGCCATCCCGATCCCAGTTGGCCAGCAGCGCCTCCTCGGCGAAAGAGTCGGCGTCGAGCAGGCGCGCGACGCGCTCGCGCACCGGCAGCTTGCCCTGCTCGCGAGCCTTGGCATGGTGGCGCTCCGGGCCGCCCGCGAGGGCGCGCTCGGTAGCACCCGGCAGGGCACTCACAGCAGCTTGGCCCTCATGGCAGATGGGGCCTCATGACGACATGGCACCGGCACAACTGGCCCTCACCACCACTGTCCGCCGGGGCCCCGGTGCCATTGACGCCGCCGCCCGCGCGCGAGGCGGCGTTCGTGGCGGGCCTGCAGGCGCGCTTCGACGACCTCGAGGTCCGAGCCGGGACCCAACAGGCGCCAGGCGTCACGCGCGACCGGCAGCAGCGTGAAGGCGATGACCCACGCCGGCCAGAAGCCGCCGTGCGCGCCCGCAGCGACCCAGACCCCGGAGCAGATTGCGGAGACGGTGACCGAACCGCCCGCCTCCTGCGCCAGGCGGCGTCGCAGCTGGCCCTTGCGCTTCGTGAGCGCCCGCGCGACGGTCGTCGAGCTGACCGGCAGATCGACTTTCAGCTGCTCCAGGTCGGCGCGCGTCAGCGCACGATAGGCGCTGCCGATGCGCTCCTCAAGCTCCTCCGCGGTGAGCCGCCCGGCGAGCGCATGCTCGCGTAGCTCATCGACCGCCTGCTCGCGATCGTCGTCCGCTACTCGCAGGCTGGATGCGTCGCTCATACCAGCAGATTACTCGTCCTCGCTGGAGATTCGCGCGATGCGCCTGGTAGGTTCTGAGAATGCACCGCCAGGTACGCCGGCTCAGCGCGGCGGCGCTGTCACTGCTGGCTGGATCACTGTGCTTGGCCACCGGCCCAGGCAGCTCGGTCGCGCTCGCGGCGACACCGACCCACACCAGTACCAGCCATCCATCGGAAATCTCGCTGCCACTGAGCTCCGCGGGTGGCGTTGCGATCGCGACGCGCCCGGTGGGCCTCTCCCTGGAGTACTCGACGATGGCGCAGGACCTCGGCACGGGCGCGTGCCCGCCGGCAGCGCTGATCACCACGCTACGCCAGCTCGGATCGCCACCGCTGGCGCTGGCCGGCGAGAGCCAGGATCTGACGGTGCCGGCCGAAGTGCTCCCGAGCCCGCCGTCGTGGGAAAGCGCGACGCTCTACCCACTCCCGGCGACCTTCTGGAGTCAGCTGCACTGCCTGCTGATCGGCGCCGGCGATCCCCTGGACGCGGGCTTGAACCTGCGCAAGGGCGTGCCGTCGTGGGCGGCGCTGATGGCGGCGGGTGCGCAGAGCGCGGCGACGAACGGCCTGGAATTCTCGCTCGGCAACGAGCCCGACCTCTACTCGCTGCACAACTACGCCTCGCTCACCAAGGCCCTGCCCAACGCGGAAGCGACGGCGGTTGGCCTGTACCTGCAGCTCGCGACCGCGCTGGCGCCGACGATCGGCGCGGCGCCGCTGATCGGACCGGAACTCGCGCGGCCCGGAAGCTGGCGGCGGTCGCTGCCGCGGATCATCTCGCAGTTACACGAGCGAACCGTGGGCGTGCATCTCTACCCGCTCTCGGCCTGCGAGGGTCCGAGCGCCGTGACGATCCCACGACTACTCGGCTCGGGCGCGGCCAACGCGCCGCGCAGCCTCGCGTGGGTCGTCGCGGACGCCCGCGCGGCCGGCGTACCGGCGATCATCAGCGAGGCCAACTCCGCCTCCTGCGGCGGGCGCGCCGGCGTGTCGGACACCCCGGCGGCCGCGGTCTGGGCGGTGCGCTTCGTGCTGGCCGCGATCGAGACCGGCTTCCAGGAGGTGCGCTTTCACTTCAGCGGCGGCTCCTATGACCCCTTCCTCGTGAGCGGTGCGAGCGTGATCGACCGGCCACTGGAGAGCGCGCTGGTGGCGCTCAATCAGTGGCTCCCGGTCGGCGCCTCGATCCGTGGCATTACTGGAGTGCACGGTCTTACCGTCACCGCGATCAACTCGGCCCCGGGATCCCCGCAGCTGATCCTCGACGACGAGAGCTCAAAGCCGCAAACCGTCGTGCTACGCGGAGCGGACAGCACCGCTGAGACCGAGCTGTTGAGCCCCACGCGCACCGGCCTGCAGACACAGCAGCTCGTCTCCTCCGGCGGGCGCATCACGGTCACCGTGCCGGCCAACAGCGTGCTGGCCGTGCTCGGCGCCGATGGCGCGAGCGTGCCGACGACGCAGCAGGGGGCCTCCGCCGCCCCCGCCACGTGAGCCTGGCTTACAGCGCCGCGTTCGGCTGCGGTGTCTCGCCGGAGTAGTCGTAGAAGCCCGTTCCCGACTTGCGCCCGTACCAACCCGCGGCGAGCATCTTGCGCAGCGTCGGCGGCTGCGCGAAGCGGCGCTCGCGGAACTCCTCGAAGAGCACGTCGCAGATCGAGCCGAGCGTGTCCAGGCCGACGAAATCGGCGAGCGTCAGCGGCCCCATCGGGTGCCCCGCGCCGGCCTTCATCGCGTCGTCGATCTCGGCGATCGAGCCGACCTGCTCTTCGTGCGCGCGGATCGCGTCGAGCATGTATGGGACCAGCAGGCGGTTGACGATGAAACCGGCTTTGTCGCGCGTGGGGATCGCGAGCTTGCCCTCCGAGCGGATGAACTCCAGGGCCGTGTCGAAGGTCTCCTGGGAGGTCGTCACGCAGCGCACGACCTCAACGAGCTTCATGACCTGCGCGGGGTTGAAGTAGTGCACGCCCACGAACTGCTGCGCGCGGCTCGTCGCCGCCGCCTGGTCGATGACCGATAGCGAGGAGGTGTTGGTCGCGAAGATCGCCTCCGGCTTGACGATCGCGTCGATTTCGTTCCACATCTCGAGCTTCAGCTCGAGGCTCTCGGTGATCGCCTCGATCACGAGATCGCAGTCGGCCAAGTCGCGGTAGTCCGTCGTCCCAGTGATGCGCGCGCGGACCGCGTCGGCGTCCTCCTGGGAGCTCTTGCCCTTCTCCACAGCGCGCGCGAGCTGCTTCTCGATCTTGCCGATGCCCTTGGCGAGCGTCGCCTCGTCGACCTCGCGCAGAACCACCTGATAGCCAGCCTGTGCGGCGACCTGCGCAATGCCATGGCCCATCAGCCCGGCGCCCAACACTCCCACCTGCTCGATCTTCTGCGCCACGATGCGCCTCCTTCGCCTAAGTCGATTCCCTGGATCGGAGGCGGCAGCCTAATCGGTTTGAGCTCACAAGGACACCGCGTCCCGCGTGCAAAGGATCGGGGTGCCGCACCCGTTTAGTACCTCATGGGGGGTATCGACCACTCACTTGCGACCCAGTGCGCCTCATTGAGGATCGTATGCGTCGTCTCCTTCCTCAACGAGGCCCGGCACCTGGGCACGTTCCTCGCCTCAATGGCCGCCCAGCTGCGCTTCCCCGATCTGCTCCTGCTAATCGACGACGGCTCCAGCGACGCCTCCCCACAGATCGCCGCGGAGTTTGCCGCCCAGCACGACGGCGTACGTGTGCTGTCCCGCCCACGGCGCCCGCCGACGCGCGATCGCCTCGCGGAGGCCAACGAGTTGCGCGCGTTCCTGTGGGGCTGCGAGCAGATCGACGTCCCCTGGGACATCGTCGTGAAGATGGATGCCGATCTCGCCTTGAGCGGCGACCTGTTCGAGACAATGGAGCGCGCCTTCCTCGGCAAGCCGACGCTCGGAATGGCCGGGAGCTACCTGAGCGTCATCGACGAGCGCACCGGCCGCGCGCGGCGCGAGCCCTGCCTACCCAACCACGTCCGTGGTCCAACCAAGTTCTACCGCCGCGGCTGCTTTGAACAGATATCGCCGCTACCCACCTTCCTGGGCTGGGACACGATCGACGAGATCACCGCCCGGATGCACGGCTGGGATGCCCTCAGCATCGCCTGCCCAGAGGGCGACACCATCCATCTCAGACCCACCGGCCACCTCGACGGCCGGCTGCGCGCACAGTACCGCTGGGGCATATGCGCCTACCGCATCGGCCAACATCCCCTCTGGGTGCTCCTCAGCGTCGGGCGCCGCATGGGCGACCGACCTCGGCTCTTCGCCTCACTCGCCTTCCTCGCGGGCTGGATGAGCTCCGCTCTGCGCCGCGATCAGCGTGCCGCGCCCGCGGTGCTCGCCCACGGACGCAGCGAGCAGCTCGCCGAGCTACGCAGTCGCGCCCGCGCCCTCGCCTTCACGCGCAGAAAATCAGAGATCGCGGTCTGAGCCCGCGCTGAGCCGCGCGGGTTGGCAAGTGCGCCGGCCCCTACAGCGAACGCTAGCCCTCAGCCTGCTCCACCCCGCCAGAGGCTGCCTGCCGGGCGTAGCGCAGGAACAGATAACCGTCGTGCTCCAGCGCCGCAACCATGCGCATCGCCCGCGCCGCGGGTGGCTCGGACCCGGTGCTGAGACCGAGCTCGGCGCCCCCAACCAGGGCCGGCGCCAGCGTCAGGAACAGCTCATCCACGAGATCCTCGACGATCAGCTCCCCCAGCATCGTCGGGCCGCCCTCACACAGCAGCGAGCGCACGTCGTGCTCGGTGCGCAGCGAGTGCAGGACGTCGGCCAGTTCACCCGTAGCCGGACTCGGATGCACGGTCAGCTGGGCCGCACACGGCGGAGCCGTCGCGTTCGCGGGCAGGTACAGCACGACCTTCGAGGCGGGATCAGCGAACAGGGGGACCTCAAACGGGACCACGCCACTGCGGCTGACGACAACCGCGAGCGGCTGCGGCGCCCGTCCCTCGCGGACACGCAGCTCGCGCAGCTCAGGATCGCGCACCAAGGCGCCGTAGTGCTCGATTCGCAGCGTCCGCGTGCCGGCCAGCACCGCATCCACCTGCGTTCGCAGCAGCCCGAACACCGCCCGGTCCCCCTCGCCACCGAGCGCCGCGCTGCGGCCGCCAAGCGTGGCCTTGCCGTCAGCGCTCGAGACGAAGTTGCACACCACGTACGGACGGTTTGCCGGCGCCCTGCGAGCCAGATCCAAACCAGCGTAGGCCTCCTCCGGGGAGACTGGTGGACCGGCGGGAACAGCGCGGTTGAAGCGCATCAAGACGTGAGCCTAGCTGCCTCCTTACCTCGCTGCTTGTGACAAACGGCGCTATGCTCACGGCGTGGCCAGCACGACGATCGCCGCCGAGCAGCATCCACAGGCGCCCGATAGCCCAGTCATAGAGCGCCCCGACTTTCAGATCGTGCCACGCAAGGGTCTGGTCGGCGTAGGCGTCATCCTCGTCCTACTGGTCGTCGCGATAGCCACGAACAAACTGTGGCCGCTGACATTCCTGCACGTCGCCGGCGGTGCGGCCTGGACGATCATCGACCTGTTCCTCGGCTTCGTACTCGGGCCGATCATGGGCAGCCTCTCGGTCCCGGCCCGCATCGAGTTCACGACACGGCTGATGCCAAAGATGGTGCTGATCATGCCGACAGTGGTCTCGGTCACACTTGCCGCCGGCTGGCAGCTGGCGACCAAGACGGGCACAAACCTGAACGTCTATCCGCTGCACGGCTGGGTGGTCGCCAGCTTCATCGTCGTCGGCGTGATGGCGGTGATCGCCCTGGGCCTGCTCGAGCCGGCCAACATCGCCGTGCTCGTGGAGCTCAAGAAGCCACGGCCCAATCCGGCCGTGATCGAGGGTCTGATGAAGCGCTTCATCTACGCCGCCGGCGTCCTCGGAGCCATGCAGATCGCGACGCTCGTGATCATGACCAAGCTCGCCAGTGGATAACCAGCCCCGTCTACCGCCGGTAACCCAGATCGGCATGGCCTCACTGGCGCTGATCGTCGCCGGCGGCATCTACCTCGCCGCCCACATCCCAGATCACGTACCGCTCGGACCGGCCGTTGCGCTACTGGTGACCTCCACGCTGCTGCTGGCTATCAACATGGCGATGCTCGCGCGCGTCAAGGGATTCGCCTGGGGACGCTTCTTCGAGGTCGCCAAGTGGTCGCTGCTGGCTTACGCCGTCATCGCCGGCCTGATCGAGTACGCCTTCCTGCGCGACAGTCTCAGTGGTGGGCCGCTGGTCGTGCTCACGCTCTCACTTGTCGTGTTCGCCGTGCACGTCCCGATCCTGATCGGGTTCACCGTCGCTCGCTTTGAGGACACCGCGACCGCGGGCCCCGATAGCGCGCCGGCTTAGGCCGAACACAGAACTCGCCACATCCGGCGGGCGCGACCGCGCCCGCTCACCACGAGTACCCTTGGCCGATGCCGCCCGAGCAGGACTTCGACCTCTCCGCCGCCGGCCTGCGCGCCGACGGAGAGGACCTGCGAGTCTCACTGGAGGTGCTCGCCAGCAAGCTCGAGCAATCGCTGCCCGGCCACGCACAGGTCGAGCGCCGCGGCGGCGGGCTGCTCGGCCGCGGCGAGAAGCACGTACGCCTGGTGAAGGTCGAGCTGGGCGAGATGCGCTACCAGCTCACGCTCAACGGCGAGCGCGTGGAGGGCTTCCGCGAGCGTCAGGTCGGAGGAATCTCGATCAAGCGCGAGGCCCTCGACCCGCAGCAGTGGGTGACCGCGCTTGCCGCGGACCTGCGCAACGAGGCCGAGCGCAGCGCCGAGGCGCGCGCGGCGCTCGAGAGGCTGCTGGATTGATGCGCAAACCACGGGAGAACCGACCCGGGCGGGCCGGCGACAGCGCCGGCGAAACACCCGACCTAGCGCCCGGCGAGGTCTCGGAGGCTGAGCAGCAGGAGTCCCTGCAGCGCGTCGAAGCCGGCGGGATCCCGCTCGGGGCGGAGCGCCGCCTGCGCGAGCTGGGCGAGCACGGCGGCTGCTACACCTCGGACCTCTCGGTCGCGGACTTCGCGCTGTGCCACAAGCTGAGCCTGCGCCCGCTGGCGCAGGTGATGGGCAGCTCGATCTACCAGGTCGGCTACCAGAACACGCCATGGCCGATGTCAGCGGGCGGCTTCATGTTCGAGCTGAACTTCCTCTCGGATGCCTGGAACGAAGTGCGCCGCCGCGCGCTGAACCGGCTTGCGCTCGAGGCCGGACATCTCAATGCGGACGCCGTGGTGGGCGTCGAGCTGCGCACCGGCGCGCACGACTGGGCGGAAAACTCGATCGAGTACGTCGTGATCGGCACCGCGGTGCGCCACGGGGAGGCGACGCACCGTGACGGTGCAGCACAAGGCGGCGCAGCAGCACCCGACGGCGGCACGGTAGCCGGCGGCGGCGCGCCGGTGCTGACGGAGCTCTCGGTGGACGACTACTGGAAGCTCGCGCAGGCGGGCATCGAACCGCTGGGTGTGGTGGCGTGGAGCTCGGCGTTCTTCGTGCGCGCGTCGTACAACACGCAGATGCTGGGCGGCCTCGGCGGCACGATGGGCTTCACGCAGAACCAGGAGCTGCCGGAATACACCGAAGGCTTCTACGAGGCGCGGGAGCTGGTGATGGAGCGCATGACGGCGCAGGCCGCGCAGCTGGGCGCGACGGGCGTGGTGGGCGTGCGCGTCAATCACGGCATCCAGCGCTTTGAGGCCGGCGCCGGGCGCTACGCGCAGGGCGGTCTGATGGTGACCTTCCACGCGCTCGGCACCGCGATCCGCGAACACGAAGCGGCCACGTTGTACGCGCCGCAGACGACAATCGACCTGTTGACATCACAGAGGAGCGCAATGACATGAGCGACGGCGAGCAGAGCGAGAGCACCTACGATCCCGCCTCTCTGGAGGGCGTCCCGGAGGCGGGGCGGGCGCGCCTGCAGCAGAACCGCGCGGGCCTGTTCACGTCGGACCTCAGCGTCAACGAGTTCCTGCTGGTCAAGCAGGCGGGCTTCGACCCGGTGGGCCTGGTGGTGGGCAGCTCGATCTACCACATCGGCATCCAGGTGGCGGGCTGGAAGAAAAGCCAGGAGCTGACGGTGCTCTCCGAAGCGATGTACGGCGCGCGGCAGCTCGCGATGACGCGCATGGAGGAGGAGGCCGACCAGCTCGGCGCCGACGGCGTGGTCGGCGTGCGCCTGGACATCGGGCGCTACGAGTGGGGCCAGGACATGGCGGAGTTCATCGCGATCGGCACCGCGGTCAAGCACCGCGAAGGCGTGCTGCACCGCGCGCCGAACGGACGCCCCTTCACGAGCGACCTCTCCGGCCAGGACTTCTGGACGCTGCTACGCACCGGGCACCGCCCCGTGGGGATGGTGATGGGCAGCTGCGTCTACCACGTCGCGCACCGCGGAATGCTGCAGTCGCTCTCCCAGACCGGGCGCAACGTCGAGCTGCCGAACTTCACGCAGGCCCTCTACGACGCCCGCGAGCTCGCGATGGAGCGCATGCAGAGCGAGGCCCAGCAGCTCAGCGCCGAGGGAATCGTCGGCGTCGACCTGCAGGAGAAGAGCCACGGCTGGGGCAGCCACACGATCGAGTTCTTCGCGGTCGGCACCGCGATCGTCCCGACCGAGGGTCACGACGGCGCAATCGAAGCGCCCACCACCGTGCTCGACCTGTCGAGCTGAGCAATCGCGCGTCGACCATGAGCGTCCCATCCATATCGAGCATCGGAGCCGCCCTATGAGCCTCATCGTCACCGAGGACGTCGGCCACGTCCGCCACGTCGTCCTGAACCGGCCCGAGAAGCGCAACGCGATGAGCCAAGCACTCCTGCGCGAGCTCGCCGACGCGCTGCGCGCCGCGGCCGACGCGCCCTCGGTGCACTGCGTCGTACTGCGCGGCGAAGGCGCGGTCTTCTCCGCCGGCGTGGACCTCGCCGAGCTCGCCTCCTTCGCCGGCGACCCCGACGTACTGCGCCCGTTTCGCAACGTCTTCCTCGACTGCGCCAATCTCTGTGAAGCGATGCCCAAGCCCGTGATCTGCCAGATCCACCGCGCCTGCTTCGGCGGCGCACTGGAGGTCGCGCTGGGTTGCGACCTGCGCATCGCCTCCGCCGACTCCCAGCTCGGGCTCCCCGAGGTCAAGTTCGGGATCATCCCCGACGTCGGTGGCTCCTCGCGGCTGCCCGCAGTCGTCGGCCTCGGCCGCGCCAAGGAGCTGATCATGACCGCGCGCACGATCGACGCCGCCGAGGCGCACACCATCGGCCTCGTCAACCGCCTCGCCGCGCCCGAGGACCTTCCTCGTGCTACCCAGGAGCTCGTGGACGAGCTACTCGCACACTCCCCCATCGCCGTCGGCCGCGCCAAGCGCGTGATGGATGCCTCCGCGCGTCCCGCACTCGCGCAGACGCTCGAGATGGAGGTCTCGGTGCAGGAGTACTGCGTCGCGGCGATGCGCGAGGCAGCGCGCACGAGCGCCACAGCGGGAGCCACCGAGGGGGCGCTGCAGGCGTAGGGAAAGCCGCTGCCGGTCGGGAGCCGTGCAGCGCGAATACATGCCTTGATCGAGCGTGCCATCCCAAGTGCAGCCTAGGTTGGCCTGCATGTACCTGCAAACTGCACGCGCCGTCGAGGGCAGATGAGCCGCTTTGGGCCGCGGCGCCGCGACGCGATATACGAGTTGCGCATAACGGTCGCTGCGATCGACAAGCTCGCAGCGCGCGGCATCTCCGTACGGGACACCGAACAACTGATCAACAACCGCTACGTGATCCGGCGCAACACGGGGCGTCGTCACCGCGACCGCCGCAAGCTCGCTGCCCGCCGCCTCGTGACCGGCCACACCGACGGCGGACAAACCTTGACGCTCGTGGTCGAACGGACCCAGAGCGCTACTAGCTGGCTAATCATCACCGGCTGGGTCTCAACAAATGACGAGCGTAGAATCGTTGAGGACTGAGCCATGACCAAAGACCCCTGGACAGACCCCGACCCCCAGCCCGGAGACTTCGACGCCAACGTCCGCGAGATGAGCCCGCGCGACATTCAAATCGTAGAGGCGGGCTCCGGCGCCAAGGTCACGATCCTCATCAACGTCGAGGGTGAGGACGCCACCCGCCTACAGCGCATCGCCACAGAGCGCGGCCAGCACGTCGACGAAGTGATCTCCGACCTCCTGCGCGCCGTCCAGCCACACGCGGCCTGAGATCTACCAAACGGCGGGCCCATGCCACTCGACGGGCCCGGCGAGCAGCGTGTGACTGCCGAGCGGCCGCCCCAGAACCTCCTGAACGCGGCGTGCGCACGCGAGCAGCGCTGGCAAATCGACACCGGTCTCGATCCCCATCTCGTGCAGCATCGAGACGAGATCCTCGCTGGCGATGTTGCCGGTCGCTCCGGCCGGCACCGGGCAGCCACCCAACTCGCCGAAGCTCGACTCGAAGCTGTCGATCCCGGCCTCCAGCGCTGCCAACACGTTGGCCAGGCCCTGCCCGCGCGTGTTGTGGAAGTGCGCGGTGAGCTCGACTCCCTCTAGACCTTCCCTCCACAACGAGAACAACTCCCGCACCTGGACAGGGTTCGCCATGCCCGTCGTGTCGCCAAAGCCAATCTCCTGGGCGCCCGCATCGCGCAGAGCAGCGGCGATCTCCAGCACTCGCGCGGGTGGCACGTGACCCTCGTAGGGACAGCCGAAGGAGGTCGAGATCACTCCCTCGCAGCGCAAGCCCTCGCCGCGCGCGCGTGCGAGCACGGTCTCCAGACCGGCGAGCGACTCGGTGATCGAGCGGTTGACGTTCTTGCGATTATGGGTCTCCGACGCCGACAGGAAAACGTTGATCTCATCGAACGCCGGGCGCCCGCGCGCGGCGGATTCGCGCAGCGCGAGCGCGTTCTCCAGACCTCGCTCGTTGGGAATCAGCACGCTCACCGCAACCTCCGCGGGCACCTCGATGCGCGCCAGCACCTCGGCCCCATCGGCGAGCTGCGGAATCACGTCGGGGCGCACGAAGCTGGTGACCTCCAGCCGCCGCAACCCCGTGTGCGCAAGCGCATCGATCAGCTGCACCTTGCGCTCGGTCGCGATCGTCTCGGGCTCATTCTGGAACCCGTCGCGGGGCCCAACCTCCCTGATTCGGACGGCGGGCGGGAGATCGCTCACGACATCGACAGGCCGCCGCTGACGTTCAGCGTCTGGCCGGTCACGTATGAGGCGTCCTCGCTGGCGAGGAACGCGATCGCGGCGGCGACCTCCTCGGGCTCGCCGGAGCGCCCGAGCTGCGTCGCGTCGACCATGCCCTGCTTGAGGCGCTCGCCGATCTCGCCGAGGATCTGCGGCGCGGCGTTCAGCAGCGGCGTCTCGATCGGACCCGGCGCGACGGCGTTGACGCGCACGCGGTAGCGCGCGGCCTCGCGCGCAATCGCCTTCGTGAAGCCGATCACACCGGCCTTCGCGGCGGAGTAGACCGCGGAGCCCTGCGATCCGACGCGCCCGGCCTCAGAGGCGACGTTGACGATCGCTCCGCTGCGGCGCTCCTGCATACCGGGGAGTACCGCATGGGTTACCGCGAGCACGCCGCGCAGGTTGACGCCGAGCACGAAGTCCCACAGCCCGGGGTCGGTCTTGACGAAGAACGAGAAAAGGTCGGTGCCGGCGTTGTTGACGAGCACGTCGATCGGTCCGAGCTGCTCGGTGGCCGCAGCCACCGCAGCGACCACGGAGTCGACATCGGTGACGTCCATCCTCAGACCCAGACCGTCGAGCTCGCCGGCGACCGCCGCGGCGCCCTCCTCGTTGAGATCCCCGACGGCCACCCGTGCCCCCTCGGCGGCCAGGCGACGGACCGTCGCGGCGCCGATACCCGACGCGCCGCCCGTGACTAGTGCGATCTTGCCCTCAAGTCTCATATCTGGATCCACACAACCCGCGTCACAGCCTAGTCGGTCGGCAGCGCTCCTCGTCGCTCCCACGCAATAGCTGACACTCATATACTCGGCCGCGGTGCCGCCAACCGACAGCAGCTCTCCGCCCCCCGCGGGCCACCCGGCACCGGTCACGATCATCGGCGCCTCCGGGGCCCTTGGCTTCGGGCTCGCGCTGCGACTTGGGCAAGCCGGGGTGCCGATCGTAATCGGCTCCCGCGACGCCGAGCGCGCCGAGCAGGCCGTGGAGCGCGCGCGAGCAGCCGTTCCTGGTGGCGAGTTCTCGGGCTACAGCAACGCCGACGCGGTCGCCCAGAGCGACATCGCGATCCTGAGCGTGCCCTTTCGCAACCAATCGGAGACCCTGACCAACCTCAAGCAGGCGCTGCGCCCCGAGCAGCTCCTGATCGACGCCAGCGTCCCGCTGGCGGCGGCCGTGAGCGGCAAGGCGACGCGCATGCTGGGCGTATGGCAGGGCTCGGCCGCACAGCAGACACAGGAGATGGTCCCCGAGGGCGTGCGCGTCGTCTCGGCCCTGCACACGGTCAGCGCGGCGTCGCTGAGCGATCTCGAGCACGAACTGGGCGAGGACGTGCTGATCTGTGGCGATGCGCGCGCCGACAAGCGCGAGGCGGCCGCCCTGATCGAGCGGATCGGCGGACTGCGCTGCGTGGACTGCGGACGTCTGGAGATGGCACGCGTGACCGAGTCGCTCACGGCCCTGCTGATCGCCGTCAACTCGCGCTACAAGGCCCACGCCGGTATTCGTCTGACAGGGCTGCCCGGCGCGCTGTGGGAGTAGTCGGCGCGTGAGGGAGTCGACGCGGGGGTCTAACCAATGCGCGGGGGTAGTTGGCGCGCCGTGGGAGTAGTCGACGCCGGGGACCCCGACGCGCGCGCGGGCGCGCGCGCACGCACGCGCGCGGCGGGGTCCTTTCCTGAGGTCGTCATCCTCGCCGGCGGCACCGGCGGCGCGAAGTTTGCGCGTGGCGCGCTCGACGTCGTCGGAGCGGAGCGCCTGGCGGTGATCGCGAACACCGGCGACGACATCGAGATCTACGGGGCGCACGTCTCACCCGACCCCGACCTGGTCTCGTTCTGGCTGGGCGATCTGATCGATGAGCGCGGCTGGGGCCTGGAGGGCGACACCTTCGCGGTGATGGACGCGCTGCGCGCGCTCGGCGGCGACGTGTGGTTCAACCTCGGCGACCGCGACCTCGCGTGGTGCGTGGAGCGCGCGCGAATGCTCGCGCAGGAGCGTCTCTCCCCAACCGCGGCGCTCGCGCGGCTGAACGATGCGATCGGGGTGCGCGCGCGCGTGCTGCCGATGTGCGACGAGCCCGTGCGCACCTGGGTGCGCAGCGGCGGCGCGTGGCGCTCCTTCCAGGAATTCATGATCCGCACCCGCGCCGCGGGTCCCGTCGAAGGCATCGAGCTGCGCGGCATCGAGCACGCGCGGCCTACCGCGCAGGTGCTCGCGGCGATCGAGCACGCACAGGCGATCGTGATCGGGCCGTCGAATCCGCTGGTCTCGATCGATCCGATCCTCGCGGTCCCCGGGATGCGTGAGGCGCTGGGTCGCGCCGCCGCGCCCGTCGTCGCGGTCAGCCCGATCGTCGGGGGAGAGGTGCTCAAGGGGCCGACCGCCGCATTCATGGCGTTCGCCGGACGCGAGCTCGGCGCGCGCGGCGTCGCCGCGCACTACGGCGAGTTGCTCGACGGGCTCGTCGCGGACGAGCCGATCGCCGCGGGACCAGCCGCGCTCCGCATCGACACGCGTATGTCCGACCCGCAGACGCGCGCGCGCGTCGCCGAGCAGGTGCTCACCTTCGTGGGTTCGCTCAAGCGCGCGTAGCGGCGCTTCGACGCCGGCTCAGCCCGCAGCCGCGTTGGCGTCGGTCTGGCCTGCGGCTGCTGCGGCGCGCTCCTCGCGCCACGCGCTCAGCGCGTCGATCGCGCCGTCGCGGACGCGTTCGAGGAAGGTGTCGCGGTCGTTGGCGTGCGGCAGCGGCTCCGCCGGCACCTCGACTTCGAGGAACTCGCAGAGCGGCTCCCAGCCATCGGTCACCTCCCACACGAGCAGCCGCTCGGCGGGCACTGTCCGCTTGACCTCGTCCTGGTGGGCAAGCATGCCCGCGATCAGCTGCTCGGGCTCCGCGAAACCGGAGGCAAAGGTGCCTTGCGGTCCCCAGAACATGCGATCGACGAACTCCAGGTAGCGGCGCCAGCGCGGATCGATCTCGCCGCGCGCGCTCGAGAGCAGGCGCATCAGCGACTCGCCGTGGCGCATCGCGACGATCGTGTCGCGGAAGCTGCGCTCCCACTTCTCGGGGTCGCGCACGCTCAGCAGGACCTTCGCGTCCGGGTAGGCCTCCATCAGCTCGCGGTAGAAGTAGCCGCCCGGCCAGTCGACTGTCGAGCGATGGCCCTCGATAGCCTGCTTCCACGAGGATTCGCCGTCGATCGCGCGGTCCCAGAGCTCGACCTGGTCGAGGTCGGCGAGCACGTTGACCCAGTGATAGCAGGGGCCGAACCCGAGCTGCTCCAGGGCCATCTTCTGCGTCAGGGTCCCCGTGCGAGGAAGACCGGCTCCAATGACCTCGATGGTGCTCATCGTGCTCCTTTACGTGGTTTCGTAATGCCCGAACGGATCCCGCCGACGTCCGCAAGCCTATAGTCGAGAGCCTCCGCGAGATGCCAAGCTCTTGAGGAGCCTTGCGAAGCAGCGCATAAGAAAAACGGCTGGCTGGCCCCACCTATGCGGGTTTTCGCCGGTTCTCTCGCTATTGTGTTCCTCATCCAACGGGCCATAACAGAACCCTAACCCAATGGTCAATCCACCACCCAGGGAGTCACGCAAGTGAAGGTCATCGGCGCCGGCTTCGGCCGCACAGGCACGATGTCGCTCAAGGTCGCACTCGAGGAGTTGGGCGCAGGTCCCTGCTTCCACTGCCTGGACCCGAGCCCCGCCGCGGGCGCTGAAGGGCTCTCGCAAGCTCCCCACCAAGCGTCGCCGTGGGCCGAGCAACCCGGTTCCGACACCGAGGTCGACTGGCAGGCGGCACTCGCCGGTTGGGGCTCAACCGTCGGCTGGCTCGGAGCGCGCTTCTATCGCGAGATGCTCGACGCCTGGCCCGACGCGCTGGTGTTGCTCAGCGTGCGCGATCCGGAGACTTGGTACGCAAGCGCTCGCGACACCATCAACGCAGACGGCCCGATCGCTGACCGCGTCTTTGGAGGCCGCATCGCTGAGCGCGAGCACGCGCTCGGCCTCTACCACAGGCACAACGAACAGGTCATGAGCACGGTGCCGCCCGAGCGCCTGCTGGTCTACGAGGTCGCCCAAGGCTGGGAGCCGCTGTCGGAGTTCCTCGGCGTGCAAGCCCCCCAGGCCCCCTTTCCCCACCTCAACCGGGCGAAGTCTCTCCGGGAAGAGGCGCACAGCCCGCAGCTCTCGCGCTCTGAGACGCTGCGCCGCGCAGGGTCCGCCTACGCGAGCCAGCCGGCACGGGCCCGCAAGCGCCCGAGTGTCTCGACCGCGCGCATCGCCGGCCTGACCGTCGCGGACTCCCCGACGACGTTCTCCCAGGAAGACGTCCTGAGCCTGCTGGGCCTGAAGGGCGACGAGTTCGCCGAGCGCATCTTCGCCCGCAGTGGCGTGCAGCGGCGCCACCTCAATCTCGACGCGGACTTCCTGGACGACACCCTGCGGGGCCGCACCGCACGGGTCGAGGACGAACTGATGCAGTACGCGATCCAAGCCGTCGACCAGCTCGGCGTCGATCCCCAGGAAATCGGGACGGTCGTCACGGCGAGCCTCTACTCGCTCGGCTGCCCGTCTCTGGCGCACCGACTCCTCGACTACTACGAGATGGATCCGGCGACCGACAAGTACCACATCAGTGGAGTCGGCTGCGCGAGCGCCGTGCCGCTGCTGCGCCTGGCCTCCCAGTCGCTTTCTCAGCATCCCGGCAAGCACAGCCTCGTGGTGGCGGCGGAGAGCATGAGCAGCCTCTTGACGCGCGCCAGGGCGGGAGACCAGCGAGCGAAGACGGTCGGCTCGGCCATCTTCGGCGACGGCTGCGGCGCGGCGCTGCTGTCCAGCGCGCACGACGCCGCCGGACCGACGATCGTGGCCTCGCAGGTTCATCAGATCGCTGACACGCTCGGGGCCGTAAGCCTCGCGCTGAGCGCCGAGGACAGCTATCTGCACCTCGCGCGCGAGCTCCCCGACCTCGCGGCAGCAGGACTCGGCGAACTGGTCGCGGGTTTCCTGCACCGTAACCGCTTGGGCCGCTCCGACGTGGACCATTGGATCGTCCACCCCGGCGGCCGGCGCATCGTCGAATCCGTGCAGGACGTGCTCGAGCTCTCGCGCGAGGAAGTCGCGACCAGCTGGGAAGCGCTCGCCGAACACGGCAACGTCGGGACGCCATCAATCATGTACGTGCTGAAGGACACCATCGAGAAGCGCCACCCGCGGACCGGCGAGCACGGCCTGATGGTGACGATCGGGCCCGGCGTGAGCGTCGGCCTGATGCTGTTGCAGTTCTGAAGCGCCCGCGGTCGAGATAGGCTGCGCCACAGCGATGCGCACCGCAGCGATCCTCCCCGTCAAGCGCTTCTCGAACGCCAAGCAGCGACTCGGGGCCAGTGTCGCGGATCCCCTACGCCGGGACCTCGTGCGTGCGATGGTCGGCGATGTGCTGAGCGCCCTGGAGTCCTGCACGTCGATCGAGCTCACGATCGTCGTGACAAACGAGGACCAGGTCGCGGCGGCGGCCCGCGACCGGGGCACGATCGTCGTCGCGGACACCGCCGAGGCGGGCCAGAGCGCGGCTGTCGCGCTTGGCATTTCGCGTGCGCAGGAGGAGGGCATGGAGCGCGTCCTCTGCATTCCCGGCGACTGCCCGGCACTGGACCCCAATGAGGTCAACACGCTGCTGGGAGAGGGTGTTATCGCCTCGCGCGCAAGCCTCGTGATCGTCCCCGACCGCCACGGCACCGGCACCAACGGACTGCTGATCGCACCCCCCCACGCGATCTCCCCGAGCTTCGGGTCGGGCAGCTGCGAGCGCCACCGCGAGCTCGCTCGCGCCGCCGACGCAAGCTGTCGCATCGAGCGCCCGGCTTCGCTGTTGCTCGACATCGACACCGGCGAGGACCTTGCCGTCCTGCGCGAGCGCCTCGCCGGCGAGCGCGAACGGGCGCCGCGTACGCGCTCCGTGCTGGGCCTGCCCCTCGCTCCCTCGCGCGCCGCTTGAGAGCGCGATCGGCATGAGTGGCCTGTCCGCGCGCAGCCTGAGCGGCCTGCCGGAGGTTCGCGCGGGCGACGATCTCGCGGCGCTGATCGCAGACGCCGCGGATGGCGCGCTGCGCGACGGCCAGGTGGTCGCAATCGCGCACAAGGTGGTCTCGAAGTCCGAGGGTGCCGTCGTCGCACTCGAGGAGGTCAACCCCTCCGAGCGGGCGCACGCGCTCGCGGCCGAGCAGGGCAAGGACCCGCGCGCGGTGCAGGTCGTGCTCGACCAGTCGCGCGAGCTCGTGCGCGCCGCCAACGGGGTGCTGATCTGCCGTACGCATCACGGCTTCCTCTGCGCCAATGCCGGTGTCGACGCCTCCAACGCTTCCGCCGAGGAGGACAGAGAGACGCTGATCGTGCTGCCCCGCAATCCCGACGGCTCCGCCCGCGACCTGCGCGCGCGGCTGCGCGAGCTCACCGGCGCGCGCCTCGGCGTGCTGATCACCGACAGCTTCGGCCGCGCCTGGCGCCACGGGCAGTGCGACGTCGCGATCGGCTGCGCCGGGTTTCAGCCCCTGGAAGACTGGCGCGGGCGCAGCGACAGCGTCGGCATGGAGCTGCGCGCGACCTGGCTCGCGGTCGCCGACGCCGCCGCCGCGACCGCGGACCTTGCGCGTGCCAAGGACTCGCGCGAGCCCATCGTGATCCTCGACGGGCTGGAGCGATTCGTCACCGACGAGGACGGGCCGGGCGCGGCCGCGCTACTGCGCCCACTAGAGGAGGATCTGTTCCGCTGAACGAACGGCGCCGCTCGCGCTCCTGCTAAGCGCGATCCCCCGCAGTGCCATCGAGCGCGATCGCTCAGCCGCGCGCGGGCTCGGCGACTCCCTCGAGCTGCCGGCGCAGGAACGGCAGCACCGCGTCCTGCACCCCCTGCGGGTCATCTTGGAAGGGCCAGTGGCCGCTCTCCGGCAGGATCGTGATGTCCTGCACCTCGAAGAACTCGCGCTGGCGCTCGGCGTAGTCCACGCCGATGAAGGGGTCCTTCGCGCCCCATACGACCAGGGCCGGCTTGTGCAGCTCGCGCATCGCCGCCCCCAGCTCGACAGCCGTCTCCCCGGGGTCGGACGTGGCCCTGTAGAGCTTCAGCACGGTGCGCCGGGTGGCGCGATCGTAGTCGTCGTACATCTTGTCGACGAACTCAGGGGGCAGCCCCTTGGGGTTGGCCTTCTGCATCGCCCGGTGCCAGCCCGAACGCGGAATCCACGCCTGCAGCAGCTCGCCGAGTACCGGGGTGCGCCAGCGTCGAGCCATCGTGTGCCAGGTGTAGCCGGGCATGATGCCGATGTTGATCAGCACCACGCTCGCCCACTCCTGTGGATGCTGCAAACCCCACAGCAGCCCGAATGGACCGCCGAAGTCGTGTAGCACCAGGTGCACGCGCTCAATTCCGAGCTCGGCGAGCGCACCCTGCAGGAAATCGGCGTAGGCGGACACCTGGTAATCGAAGTTACGTGGCTTGTCGGCCTTGCCAAAGCCGGGCATGTCAAAGGCAACCGCACGACCGAGCTCCCCAACCGCACCGAGGAGCGCGGTCCAGTCGGTGGAGGAGCCGGGGTTCCCGTGCACGAACACCACGGCCTCGCGCGCATCCTGCTGACCGGCTTCGAGGACCGGTGAGCCGATCCCCCCAACCGTGATCCTGTGAGCGCGCTCCACCTCAGCCTGCCAGTACGGCAGCGGGAGACTGAGTGCGCAGGCCAGGAGAGCGCCTCCTGCTCAGGTTGACGCGGACCATCCGCGCGAATGTCGCCGGGGTCAGCATCTCCTGCGGGGTGATCCAGCGCCCGCCCATCAGTGCCATGCGCTCGGCGAGCTGCTCGTCGCGCGCGGCCGCCCGGAAGAGCAGCTTCTCCCCCGGATTGAACTTCCTGCCGGTGGAGAAGGCCGAGCAGAACTTCTCATGCGCCGCGAGGCCCTCGTGATGACGACTGGCATACGTTTGCAGGGCGCCGTCGATCGCCTCCTCGCCGCCCGCCAGCGCCGGACCGACGGCTTCGGCGAGCCACTCAGCCGACTGCAGCGCCCAGCCGCAGCCCACGCCCCAGAGGGGATCGGCCGCCAGCGCGGCGTCGCCGGTGAACGCGAGACCGGGACTCGTCGTCTGGCGTACGACGTTCGGCATCTCGAGCTTGCCGATCACCTGCCCCTCGCGCTTGGCGGGGTCCAACCGGGGCCCTTCGGGGAGCTCCGCGAACAGGCGGCGCATCGCCGCTTCGGGGTCGCCGCGGAACTCGGGCAGCCGATCTTTGTGGGGCATGCAGGCGATCAGCGTGAGGTCGCCGTCGGTCGGGAAGGCGTAGGCGATGTCGGGGTCGAGCAGCCACATCTGGGCGCCGCTTCCGGTCCGCAGGGGCGTGTCGCGGTAGTAGGCCGAGTAGCCGAAGCGCCGGTGCGGCTTGAGCTTGGTCGGTTGCTCGACGAGCTTCGCGATCGCGGAGTCGCGACCGTCGGCGGCGATGACGAGCTTGGCACGCAGCTCGTGCTCGGCGCCGTCGCGCTCGCGCGCTACTACACCCGTAACGCGCTTGCCTTCGCGCAGCAGCGTGTGAACCGTGCGGCCGAGCATCAGCTCCACGCCGTCGGTCTCAGCCGCGAGCTCGCGCAGCATCGGGTCGAAGGTCTCGCGCCGGATGTTCCACGCCGGGTGATCGCGCATCGGCGCCGGCAAGTTCTTCAGGTCAAAGCAGATCCAGCCGTAGCGTGTCCAGATGTTGGCGTTGCTGGGCTGCGCGCCGGCCGCTTCGATAGCCGGCCGCAGGCCGAGGCGTTCAATCGTCGGCGAGCCGCTCGGCTGGATCAGGTGCGTGCAGATACGCTTGTACGTCTTGGGATCGCTGTGGCTCTCGATCAATGCGACCTTCGCGCCAGCACGTCCCAGGAACGTCGCCGCCGTGCATCCGGCGATGCTCGCTCCAACCACCGCTACGTCGTACTCCGCGGCACCTGAAGTGGTGCGCTGGGCATTCTCTGCATCGGCCATATAGCTTCGCCTCGCTTTCGCGCCCGGTGCGCGCCGGGGCAGTTTGACGCGCACACTGTATAGTTCGAGTCGAACTATACAGGGCGAACCATGAAAAGCAAGCAGATCCGTCTAACAACCACCTCATATGCCGTGCTCAGCCTGCTGGAGGTGCTTGGCGAGGGGACCCCCTACGACCTCAAGCAGGCGCTGGAGCACTCGATCGAGAACTTCTGGCCGGTGCCGCATACGACCTTCTACGAGGAGCCCGCCCGGCTCGCCGCAGCTGGATATCTCTCAGAACGTCGCGAGGAGGGCGGACGGCGCCGCAAGCTCTACTCGCTCACCGACACCGGCCGCGTGGCGCTGCGCGAGTGGGCCGACGCCCCCGACCTGGCACCACAGCAGTTGCGCGACGAGGGCCTCCTGAAGATCTTCGCCGGCGCCGATCCCTACCTGGTCTTTGCGCGCCGGGGTGACTGGCACCGCGAGAAGCTACTCGAGCTGGAGGGGTATCTCGAGCATCTGCGCACCGGAGGCGAGTGCGACGAGCGCTGGCGGGGCGCCGAGACAACGCTGCTGGCCGGCGTCACCTACCACCGTCAGATGTTGGCCACCATCGAGCGATTCCTCGCGGGCGAGTCGTCGGTCGCGGGCAGCTCGTAGCGTCGCCTGATGCCGTAGAGCGTCGTGCGCTCCGCCGCCGGACGACCGGCGGCGTGCGCCGCAGCGACCAGTTGCTCGGGCTCCAGGCGCGTGCCGTGGTAACTGCCCGCGAGGCGGCTGATCGACTCCTCCATCAGCGTCCCCCCCAAGTCGTTCACGCCCCAGCGCAGCGACTCGGTGGCGGCATCGAGCCCCATCTTCACCCACGAGGCCTGCAGGCTCGGAACGCTGCGCCCGAGTGCCAGGCGGAAGACCGCGGTGTGCTTGAGGTTCTCCTCGCGCGAGATCTCCTCCACGCCGTGCGTGCGCCCAAGCAGCGTCTGGAAGGGAATGAACGAGAGCGGCACGAACTCCGTGATTCCACCCGTGCGCTCCTGTAGCTCACGCACGACGCGCATGTGCTCGGCCAACTCCCAGGGCTCCTCGATGTGACCGAACATCACGGTCGCCGTCGAGCGCAGGCCAGCGGCGTGGGAGGCCTCGATGATCTGCACCCAGCGCGCGACCGGCAGCTTGTTGGGGCTGATGCGTTCGCGCACGCCGTCGTGCAACACCTCCGCTGCCGTGCCCGGCGTGGAGCCCAGGCCGGCGTCGCGTAGCCGCGCGAAGACCTCAGCGGGCTCCAGGCCCGAGATGTCGCACATGTGGGCGATCTCCATCGGGCTGTAGGCGTGCAGGTGCAACTCGGCGCCCGCCCCCGCAGCCGTGGCCTTGGCCAGACGCAGCCAGCCGAGGTAGTCATCCAGCTGCCAGTCGGGGTGGATGCCCGACTGGATGCACAGCTCGGTGGCCCCGAACTCGAGCGCGTCGTGGATGCGCGTGACGAACTCGCGCTCGTCGTGCTCGTAGGCGTCGGGCGAGCGCTTGCCCTGGCCGAAGCCGCAGAACGCACAGCCGACGGTGCAGACGTTGGAGATGTTGATGTTGCGGTTCACGACAAAGGTGACCAGCTCCCCGGCCAACTCGGCGCGCAGCTCATCCGCGGCCTGGCGCATCTCCTCGATCGCCTGCGGGCGAGTCTCGGCGAACATCGCCGTCAGCTCCGCCGCGGTCAGCGCCAGCCCGTCGCGCGCACGCTCGGTCGCCGCTGCAACCAGATCCGGGCGGATCGGCTCCGGCGGGTCGGTGCGGCCCGATCCGCGGCGCGGGATGAAGCTCCAGTACTTGACCTTGATCGTGTCCAGGACACCCTGCGCGACCCACTCGGAGTCGATGTACTGCGGGTAGACGCACAGCCGCTCGGTCAGCGCGTAGCCATCGGCCTGCAGGCGCTTGCGCACCTGGTGAGGCGAAGGGAAGGGATGCTCGGGCGAGATGTGGTCGCCGTTGGCGGAGAGCCCCCCCAGATCGCTCGCGCCAGCCTGGATCAGCTCGGGCCACCAGTCGGCCAGGTTCGGCGGCACCTGGATGCCGATGTCCGGCATCAGCCGCTTGGTCTCTGCGATCAGCCGCTTCATATCCGCGATGCTCACCGGGCAGGCCCACTCCGGCAGGGGCAGTTGCGGGCGCTGCTCGCCGACGCCGGTGCGCCAGTACTCGCGCGCGGCGGCATCTGCGATCGTGGCCGGCTCCTGGCCGTAGTAGCGCTGGTGGGGGACGAAGTTCTGGAGGATCACCTCCTGGATGTGCCCGTACTCGGCCTGCACAGCCGCCAGCGCTTCCAGCGAGGCGATGCGCTCCTCCTCACTCTCGCCGATCCCGACGAGAATGCCGCTCGTGAACGGAATCCGCAGCTCGCCGGCGGCGCGGATCGTCTCCAGGCGGCGCTGCGGATGCTTCGTCGGCGAGCCCGCGTGCACGGTCTGCATCAGCCGCTCGGAGATCGACTCGAGCATCAGCCCCTGCGAGGCGGTCACCTCGCGCAGGCGCGCCAAATCCTCACGCGCCAGCACACCGAGGTTCGTATGCGGCAAGAGACCCCGCTCGAGCGCGCACTCGCATGTCCACACGACATACGCGGTGAAGTCCTCGTGGCCGTACTCGCACAGACGTGCAGCCACCTCGGGGTTGACCTCGGGGCGCTCGCCGGTCAGGACCAATAGCTCCTTGATCTGCCGGCGCGCGGCCCCGTCGAGGATCGCCAGCACTTCATCGGGCGCGTACAGGTGCGCCTTGTGCGTGGCGAATGCGCAGTACTTGCAGTAGCACTGGCACGTCCGCGACAGGGAAAGCGTCAGGTTGCGCGAGTAGGTGACCCTCCGACGCATCGTCCCCCGAGTGTATGCGCTCGCCTACGCGAGCTTGTCGATCGGCCGCTCGCCGACACGCTCCTGCGGATCGAGCACCAGCAACTTGTAGCCGAGCGAAGCCACCAAACCTCCGACAATCGGCCCGATGATGTAGACGACCGCAAAGTCTCCGAAGCCACCCGCGAAGTGGCCCGCGACGATCGCCGGCCCCAGCGCACGCGCGGGGTTCAGGCCAGCGCCGGTCAGCGGGCCGAAGGTCATCACCGCAAAGCCCAGCGTCGCTCCGATCACAAAACCGGCCCAGTCGCGTGTCCCGCGCGGGTTCACGGCGACGCCCATGATCGCCCAGACCAGCGCAAACGTGCCGACGAGCTCGCACAGTGCGCCCAGCAGCGTCTTACCCGCCAGCAGGTGGCTGACGGAGGGATTGCCGAGGTTCGGCCCGAGGAAGAGTTCGCTGAGGATCACTTTGCAGAGCGCCGCAGCGGCGATGGCGCCGATGATCTGCATCGCGATGTAACCAAGCGCCGCCGGAATGTCGATCTTGCGGACCGCTGCGAGGCCGATCGTGACGGCCGGATTGAAGTGCGCCCCCGAAGTCCCCCCGAGGGTCTGGATCAGCATCATCAGCACGAAGGCGTGCAGCAGGCCGATCACGGCGAATTCGGGGGTCGAGATGCCCGTGCGAGCGTAGACACTGACGATCAGCGCGATGAACAAGACCAGCACAAAGGTGCCAACCAGCTCGGCCATATATGCGCTCAGGCCACGTTTCTCCACGATGCACTCCTCCCTCTCGAAAGTCCAATTGATGCTCGGCGGCGATTCTACGTCCGGCTTCGGTCGGCTCCGGCCCGGCCGCAAACGCACTCGGCGCCCCACCGTGCGCGGCTATCCTCAGGCGTGATGTCAAGGCCTCCGCGCATGTACCTGGCCCGCCACGGTCAGACGGCCTACAACGCCGAGGGCCGCTTCCAGGGGCAGGGAGCGGTTCCGCTCAACGACACCGGACGCGCGCAGGCGGCGGCGCTGGCCGAGCAGGCACTCGCGTATGAGTTCGCCGCACTGTGGTGCAGCCCACTGCTGCGTACCCGCGAAACCGCCGACATCGTCGCGCACCGGATCGGCCTGACGCCGCGCGAGGATGCGCGCCTGATGGAGACCGACGCCGGCGACTGGACCGATCGCAGCTTCGCCGAGGTCCGGGCGGAGACGCCGGAGGAGTTCGCCAGATTCAAGGACGGCGATCCCACCTTCGCGTTCCCCGGCGGGGAGTCCTTCGCCCAACAGGGCGTCCGCGTGGCGGGCGCGTTTCACGACATCAAGCGCGCCGAGGCCCCCACGCTGGTGGTGTGCCATGGCGGCGTGATCCGCATCGCGCTTTTCCAGCGCACCAAAGACCGCAACGCGCTCTCGGACACCGTGCCCAACGCCACCATCATCCCCCTCGACCCACGCGGATCGAAGCGCGTCCACCGCGGCAGCGAAGTCGCCGCTGCTACCAACGGCTGAGTCCGGCTCGCGCGCCTACTGAGCGCGCAAGCGGCGGAACTCGTCGCGCACCGAGTACGGACGGCCCCACATCTGCGTGACCTCGACGCGCCCAGAGCGCAGCTCGCGCACCGCCAGCTCACCCTCGATCCCGGCGTCATCCAGTAGTCGCAGCGTGCCGTGCACGGTCTGTGCGGAGGCGGCGTGGCCGAAGCGGTGCGCGACCAGCAGGCGCCAGTGCCAGTCGTGGCGCGAGTACGGACGGGCGTTGCAGGTCGCGAGGTAGACCGCGGCGTCGACGTAGCGCGACTCGTCGGCGAGACGCAGGTCGAGCTCGAGATCGGTCCAGTCGTCGGGTAGCGAGTCCACGACGCCCTTGAATGTGTCCGCCAGAGCCATGCGCTATGAAGCCTACCGATCGCCCGGGCTATCCTCGGAGGACCGTGGCAACCGCCGAGACAGACCGCCTGCAAGTCGAGTACGAGGCGCTGGTCACGGGCTGTGGGCTGGTGGACCGCTCCGAGCGCGGCAAGCTGGCGCTGACGGGCAGCGGCGCGGTGGAGTTCCTCAACGGCCAGGTCACCAACGAGCTCGCCGATCTGCATCCCGGCGAGGGCCGCTACGCGGCGTTCTTGACCAACAAGGGCAAGATGCTCGGCGATCTGCGCGTGCTCGCGCTCGGCGCAGACCCGACGGCGCCGATCGAGGAGTTGCTGCTCGACACCGAGCGCGCGGCGCTGCAAGCGCTGTTCGACATGATCCGCCGCTACAAGGTCGGCTACGACGTGGAGTTGCACAAGCGCACGCTGGAGTACGCGCTGCTCTCGCTAATCGGTCCGCACGTGGGGGCCGTCGCCGCGCAGGCCGCCGGCGCGCAGACAGCGCTCCCCCAGGTGGAGCACGCGCACCTCCGGACCCTCATCGCGGGCCGCGCGGTGCGCCTGATCGCCACAGTGGACGCAGGGCTCGACGTCCTCTGCGAGGCCGGCGATCGCGATGCGATCCATGCAGCGCTACTCGATGCGGGCGCGCTCGAGGTGGGCGAGGAGGCCGCGGAGATCGTGCGTGTCGAGCACGGCCGTCCGCGCTTCGGCATCGACCTCGACGAAGGGACGATTCCGCAAGAGGCGGGGCTGAACGAGCGGGCGGTTAGCTTCACCAAGGGCTGCTACGTGGGCCAGGAGACGGTCGCCCGCCTCTTTTACCGCGGTAAGCCCAATCGTCATCTGCGGGGCCTGCGACTCTCCGCTCCGGCGGAGACGGGCGCGGAGCTGCACCTCGGCGAGCGCTCGGTCGGTCGCCTGAGCAGCGCTGTCCTCTCCCCTACCTATGGGCCACTGGGGCTGGCGCTCATCAGGCGCGAGGCCGAGCCCGGCACTACGGTGAGCGTCGGCGCACACGGGGTCACGGGCACCGTGCTCGAGCCTCCGTTCGGCTAGAGGCCGTCCCGCGGCGGCCGTCGTGGAGCGCGCCTGTCCAGGTGCTTGCGAATTGCCGCCTGCTGGACTTTGATGGCTCCAGGCCGCGGAGGCCGGTCGAACGAGGTGCTGACATTGGGGCCGCGCAGCTCGACTTTGGTGTACTGCGGCCTGGGACGCAGGTCCTCGAACGGGTCGTTTTCAGTCATCTCTACTCGTCATCGGGCGGAACTCCCGATTCTTCAGTGTACGCCTGCCACTGCTCGTTGAGAAGGTCCACGAGCTGACTTGCAAGCAGCGGCGAGAAGGAGACGCGCGAGACGACTATGCCCTGCTGTCCCTGGGGTCCGATCCGCAGGAAGTCGAGCGTGAACTCGTGTGGCGTGCGCGCGATCGAGGCGGCGTTTGCCCACTTGCCCGCGAACTCCTCCGGGGGCATGATGATGTTGGGGCCCTGCTGGGGCTCCTCCTCGGGGGGTTGGGGCTCGGGCACTGCGCTCCTGTTCGAACTGCTGGTAGGCGTCCAGAGTAGCGCGACTCCCACAGTGATGCACAGCACACTGACAATAGTTGCTCTTTTGTTATGCTTGCGTGCATGCAAGCAATTGAGTTGCGTCCGGCGCCGACCACGCCCGCGACATCGGCCTGTACCTCTCGCGAAGCACTGATCCGCGACATGTACGCGCTGGGCAGTTTCCTGATGCGCGCCTCGAACGTCGGCACCTTCAACAAGGTCGCCGAGCTCGATCTGTCCTTCACCCAGATCAAGGCGCTATGCACGATGGACCTCGACGACAGCGAGCCTTCGCTGAAGGGACTCGCGGAGGCGATGAAGGTCTCGTTGCCAGCCATGAGCCGCGCCGTGGACGGCCTCTACGTCCGCGGCCTGGTGGACCGCGCGGAGGACCCCGGAGATCGGCGCATGAAGCGCATCCGGCTGACCGCGGCCGGACGTGGCGTGACAAGCACCCTCAACACCGCCCGTCTGATCGGGATGCAGGAGTTCCTGACTTCGCTGAACGCCGAGGGAGCGCAGGCGCTCGAGCACGCGCTGGCGCTGATCCTCGCCGACCGGCCCGAGATCGCCGCGCTGCGACCCGACAGCACGGAGATCGCCGAGCTGCCGCCCCCCGCCGAAAGGAGTCGCCAATCGTGACCGCCAGAGCCTCATCCTCCTCCACCCCCCGGGGGTCGCGCCTGGGCATCACCGAGCAGAACCGCCGCTGGTGGACGCTCGGGGCGATGTGCTTCGCGCTGTTCATGATCATGCTCGACAACACCGTCGTGAACGTCGCCCTGCCCTCGATTCAGCGCGGCCTGCACGCAAGCACCTCCTCGCTGGAGTGGACCGTCAACGCCTACACGCTGACGTTCGCGGTCACACTCGTCACCGCCGGGCGCCTCGGAGACATCTTCGGGCGGCGGCGCATGTTCTTGATTGGCGTCGCCATCTTCGGCCTCTCGAGCTTCTTGATCGGCCTGGCCCAGAGTGACGTCTGGCTGATCGCCTTCCGGGCCACCCAGGGCATCGGCTCGGGCTTCATGATGCCCGCGACGCTGTCGATCATCACCAACACCTTCGACGCCCACGAGCGCGGACGTGCGATCGGCACATGGGCCGGCGTCTCGGCGATGGCGCTCGCGATCGGTCCCGTCGTCGGCGGCTTCCTGGTCCAGGAAGTGAGCTGGCAGTCGATCTTCTTCTTGAACGTTCCCGTGGCGTGCCTGGCGATCGCCGTCACGCTGCTCGCCGCGCGCGAGTCGCGCGATGAGACCGCTACGCGCGAAGTCGACCTACCCGGCGTCGCGAGCCTCACGATCGGCCTCGCCGCGCTCGTGCTGGGACTGGTCGAGAGCAACGAATGGGGTTGGGGCTCGGCGCGCGTGATCGGCCTGTTCGCCGTAGCGCTGCTCGCCCTCGGTGCCTTCGTGCCAATCGAGCGCCGCCGGCGCGCGCCGATGATCGACTTCGCGTTCTTCCGCTCGCGCTCGTTCTTCGGCGCCAACGTCGTCGCGTTCATCGTCTCCTTCGCGATGCTCGCGATGTTCTTCTTCCTGGCGCTCTACATGCAGGACGTGCTGCACTACTCGCCGCTTCAGGCGGGCGTGCGCTTCCTGCCCTCCACCGTCGTGATCATGATCGTCGCGCCGATCGCCGGACGCCTGGCCGACCGCGTCGGCTCGCGGCCGCTGATGACGCTCGGGCTGACGCTCGTCGCCTTTTCGCTGTTTTGGCTGACGGGGATCACGACGCACTCCTCCTATGGCTACCTGAGCGTCGCATTCGTCGCGCTGGGCTTCGGCATGGGCTTCGTGATGTCGCCGATGAGCACCGCCGCGATGAACTCCGTCGACCGCACCAAGGCCGGTGTCGCTTCGGGCGTGCTATCGATGACCCGCATGGTCGGCGGTACCTTCGGCGTGGCCGTGATGGGCGCGATCATCGCGACGCTCGGCCGCAGCCATCTCGCGACGCTGCTCCCGCACGCCAGCGCGGCCGAGCGCGGCCGACTGGTGAACGCGCTCGGATCGGGGGCCAGTGGCGCCGGCCTACCTCCCGCGGTCCGCGTGGCGGCAAACCAGACCTATGTCTATGCGCTCTCCAACGCGCTCTACTTCGCCGGCGCCATCGCACTGCTGGGAGCGCTGCTCGCATGGACCCTCGTTGCTGCGCATCCCGGCTCCAGCCCCGCGGGGCCGTCGGAGACCGTGACAGCTGATGGCGCGCGGGACGCCGCCGAGCGAGCTCCCGAGCCGCTGCACGTCTGAGACCACTCGCAGCGGCGCCGTCCCCGGTAGGATCTGACTCCCCAAAGTCCCGGGTTGACGGGCGTACCGCGATCAGTGGAGGTTTAGAGATCACCGTGGCAATCGACCTGAAGCAAATTTCCGAGGTGGACACCGAGCCGGGCGAGCTGCCCAAGACGATGGCCGCGTGGGTGATCCGCGAGGAGCGCCAGGGCGAACCGAAGGACGCCTTCCAGGTCGAGGAGATCGAGGTTCCCGAGCCCGGTGCCTTCGAGGTCATCGTGCGCGTAATGGCGGCGGGCGTCAACTACAACAACGTCTGGGCCGCCCTCGGCAAGCCCGTGTCGGTGATGAAGTACGGCGACCATCCCGAGTACGGCCACCACATCGGCGGCTCCGACGCCTCCGGGATCGTCTGGAAGGTCGGCGCCGGCGTCACCCGCTGGAAGCCCGGCGACGAGGTCGTCGTGCACTGCAACCAGGCCTCCTACGAGGACCCCGAGGTCCACGGCCTCGACCCGATGGCCGCGCCCTCGCAGAAGATCTGGGGCTACGAGACGACGTGGGGCTCCTTCGCGCAGTTCACCAAGGTCCAGGCCCAGCAGCTGCTGCCGAAGCCCAAGGCGCTGAACTGGGAGGAGGCCGCCTCCTATGGGCTCGTGTATTTCACGGCCTACCGCATGCTGATCACGCGCTGCAACCTGCAGGCCGGCCAGAAGGTGCTGATCTGGGGCGCCGCCGGCGGCCTCGGTGTATTCGCCACGCAGATCTGCGCCGCCGCCGGCGCGCACTGCGTCGGCGTCGTCTCCAGCGCTGAGAAGGGCGCGCTCGTCAAGCGGCTCGGCGCCGTCGACTTCATCGACCGCGCGGAGTTCGCGGGGATGATGCGCAAGGGCGGCGAGAGCCCCGAGGAGGAGAAGGCCCGCTTCGGCGTCTCGCGCGCGTTCGCCAAGCGCGTCAAGGAGCTGCTGGGCGACGCCCCGGACATCGTCTTCGAGCACGTCGGCAAAGCAACATTTCCGACTTCGGTGTTCACGGTCAAGACGTTCGGCAAAGTCGTCATCTGCGCCGGGACCACCGGGCTGGACTGCGACTTCAACGTGGCCTACCTGTGGATGCGCCAGAAGGAGATCCTGGGCTCGCACTTCGCCAACGCCTACGAGTGCACGAAGGCCAACGAGCTGATCGAGAGCGGGCAGATCCGCCCGGTGCTGTGGCGCACGCTCGGCTTCGAGGGCGTCGCCGAAGCACACCAGTTGATGCTTGAAAACAAGCACCTCGGCAAGATCTCGATCCTCGTCGGCGCCGAGTCGGAGGGGCTCGGCAAGACCGCCGAGGGCCCGGGTGCGATCCACGCCGAGGTAGGAGGGTAATCATGGCCGGTAAAGGCAACGGCACGGTGATCGTGCCCTGGTACGCAACCGGCTTTCGCGCCGAGGGCTTCGAGGAGGCGTTGAACGAGGTCGCGGCGATTGCGCTGCGCTACAACGCAAGCTCCTACGCCGTCTACCGTCAGCGTGACGATCGCTACCGCTTTCAGCAGCTCGCGAGCTTCGCCGACTACTACGACTGGGAGCGCTACTGGGAAGGCCCCGAGATGACCGACTTCCGCGTGCAGCACTCCAGCTGGTACCAGGTGCCGGTGCTCTACGGCTGGTGGGACCTCACGGCCTCCGGAGGGGTCCTCGAGGAGACGTTGTGGAGCCCGGCCCCCGCCGGCAATGGCCACGGCAACGGCGTGCAGGTCGGCTAGGTCTCGAGCAGCACCCTGAGCAGCTTGCTCAGCAGCGCTCTAGCGGTGCCATCGTCAGACCGGCACCCTTGAGCTGCTCCCAGTAGTGCTCGGCGGGCTCGCGATGCCCGCTGAAGACAACGGCCTGCCCGCTGTTGTGGATCTGGTTGGCGAGCTGATGGCCCTGCTCGACGTTGACTCCAGGGATGAAGCGGGCGAGTGTGCGTGCGACGTGGTCGAAGGTGTTGTGATCGTCGTTGCGAACGATCACGCGCCAGGAGCCGCCTAGACCGCTGCCCGGCCCGCCGGTGCGCGGGAGCTCGATCGTTTCGGTCATCCGCCTGAATGATAAAAGGCCGCGACCTGCCGGACCGCGACCGCGATCGCCTGTGGATGCGTGTAGGGCGCCATGTGTCCGCCGCTGACCATCTGCAGGCGTGCGTCGGGCAGCAGCGCCGCCAAGCGCCGCCCGCACTGCGGTTTGACCAGATGGTCGGAGGCGCCCTGGATGACGATCGCCGGCGGGCGTATATGCGTGAGCCGGCGATCGATGCCTTCGATGACGCCGTTGGCGGCGAGTGTCTCCCCCGCCCACGCCTCGAGATTGCCGTGCTTCATGTTGATCGCCAGCAGGCGCTGCCGGTGGGCCGGAGCGACGGCGACGGGATCGAACGCTTCGCTGTCGCCCTGAACGGCTGAGACCTTGCGCAGCAGCTGCGAGAAGGTGACATCGGCGACCTGGGAGACGACGGGCAGTTCAAGCGCCTGCACCATCCGCGCCTGGTCGCGCTGGTAGGCGCTATTGCGGGTGCAGGTCGCGGCCGCGTCGACCAGCACGAGCCCGCGTACCTCGTTGGGGTGGCGCTCCGCGAAGGCGAGCGAGATCGCACCGCCGTAGGAGTGCCCGACAAGGATCGGGTGCTGGAGGTGGAGCTTTTCGATCACTTCCTGGACGGCTTGGAGCTGTCGGGAGAACGGGAAATAGCCGCCGCTGGAGAAGCCGTAGCCGAGCCGGTCGATCGCGATTGTGCGCTCGCCGGCGAGCAGTGGGGTCACGTGTTCGAAGTCTTCGGCGGTGCCCGGCAGACCGTGGATCAACAGCACCGCAGGACCCGCGCCCGGTCGTTCCAGATAGCGCATCCGCAGGCCTCCGCTGAGCGCCAGGAAGCGACCGCGCGGCTTGGGCGTCGCAGGCAGGCGGCCGTAGGTCCAGTTGAGGACGACGACAGCCAGCAGGAGCGCAAGCAGGATGCGACCGATGAGCTTGCGCATTAGCCCATAGACTATGCATTGTCATGTCCGACCATCGCCTGCCCGAGCGCGACCGCCCGTGGATGATGCGCACCTACGCCGGCCACTCGACGGCGAAGGCATCCAACGAGCTCTACCGGCGCAACCTCGCGAAGGGACAGACCGGCCTCTCGGTGGCCTTCGACCTGCCGACGCAGACGGGCTATGACCCCGATGACGAGCTCGCGCGCGGCGAGGTCGGCAAGGTCGGCGTGCCGGTCTCCCACCGCGGCGACATGGCGACGCTGATGGAGGGCATCCCGCTCGGCGAGATGAACACCTCGATGACGATCAACGCGACCGCGGCGTGGCTGCTGGCGCTCTATATCGTCGCCGCCGAGGAGCAGGGCGTCTCCCAGGAGCGCCTGCAGGGCACTACGCAGAACGACATCATCAAGGAGTTCCTGGCACGCGGGACCTACGCCTTCCCACCGGCACCCTCGATGCGGCTGATCGCGGACATGATCGCCTACACGGTCGAGCACGTGCCGAAGTGGAACCCGATCAACATCTGCTCCTACCACCTGCAGGAGGCGGGCGCGACACCGGTACAGGAGATCGCCTACTCGATGAGCAATGCGATCGCGGTGCTCGACGCTTCGCGGGAGCGCCTCGGGGACCGCGCAGGCGAGCTCATGGGCCAGGTCTTCGGGCGCATCTCGTTCTTCGTCAACGCCGGCGTGCGCTTCGTCGAGGAGCACGCCAAGCTGCGCGCGATGGGGATCCTCTGGGAGGAGCTCGGCCGTGAGCGCTACGGCGTGCAGGATCCCCGCCATCTGCGCTTCCGCTACGGCGTGCAGGTCAACTCGCTGGGGCTGACCGAGGCCCAGCCGGAGAACAACGTGCAACGCATCGTGCTGGAGGCGCTGGCCGTGACGATCGGCCGCGACGCGCGAGCGCGCGCGATCCAGCTGCCGGCCTGGAACGAGGCGCTGGGGCTTCCCCGCCCCTGGGATCAACAGTGGTCGCTGCGCATTCAGCAAATCCTGGCGTACGAGACCGACATCCTCGAGTACCCCGACATTTTCGAGGGCTCGAAGGTGATGGAGGGCCTCGTCGGCGACCTGCTGGAGGGCGCCCGCGCGGAGATGGCGGTCGTCGCCGAGCACGGCGGCGCGGTCGAGGCGGTCTCCTACATGAAGGGCGCCCTAGTCGACTCCCACCGCGAGCGCATCCACCGGATCGAGGCGGGCGAGCAGATCGTGGTTGGGCAGAACCGCTTCGCCGAGACCGAGGAGTCCCCGCTGACCGCGGACGCGGAGGGTGGGATCCTGGTCGTCGACCCGGCTGTGGAGGCGCAGCAGATCCAGGCGCTGAGTCACTGGCGCTCCGAGCGCGACCAGGCCGCTGTCGAGGCAGCGCTCGCGGAGCTCGCGCGGGTAGCCAAGACGCAGGAGAACCTGATGGCACCCACGATTGCCGCGGCCCGCGCCGGCGCCACGACCGGCGAGTGGTCGCGCACGCTGCGCGAGGTGTTCGGCAGCTACCGCGCGCCCACCGGGGTGGGCGAGGCCAGCGCCGCAGCGCAGGAGGGAGACGGCAGCCGCGCCGCGGCGGAGCTCGCAGAGCTGCGCGAGCAAGTGGCGACGCTGAGCGAGCAGCTCGGACGCCGCCCGAAGATCCTGGTGGGCAAGCCCGGCCTGGATGGTCACTCCAACGGCGCCGAGCAGATCGCGGTGCGCGCCCGCGACGCGGGCCTAGACGTTGTCTACGAGGGGATTCGCCTGACCCCCGCGCAGATCGCGGCCTCGGCGCTACAGGAGGGCGTGCATGTGATCGGGCTCTCAATCCTTTCGGGCTCCCACCGCGAGCTGATCCCGGCGGTGATCGGCGCTCTACGCGAGGCCGGTGTGAGCGCGCCGGTCGTCGTTGGCGGGATCATCCCCGAGCAGGACGTCGAGCCCCTCAAGCGGGCCGGCGTAGCCGCGGTCTACACCCCGAAGGACTTCGACATCACGCGCATCGTGCGTGACATCGTGGAGCTGGTGGGCGAGCGCAACGCGCTCGCGGCGCCAGCCTAGATCGTGAGCGACGGGCGGCCGCCGGCGGGCAACGCGACGGGCCAGCGAGCGGTGTCCGCAGAGACCCCACCGGCCGGAGCTGGCGCGAGCCTGGGCAGACGCCTGCGCGAACGCGACCTCGAGGCGGCGCCGGCGACGTTGAACCTGCTCGAGAGTACGGCGCCAGCCGACCGCGAGCAGGCCGCGGGGCTACTCGCGGAGGTCTCACCCGCGAGCCTCGGCGGCGAGGCCGAGGGGCATATCGTCGGGATCACCGGTCCGCCCGGCGCGGGCAAGTCGACATTGCTCTCGGCACTCCTGCGCGCGTGGCGCGAGCGGGGCGCGACGGTTGCGATGCTGGCGGTGGACCCGAGCTCACGCCGCTCGGGCGGCTCGCTGCTGGGCGACCGTGCGCGCATCGAGTTCGACCCGGCCGACCGCGGCGTCTTCATCCGCTCGACGGCGGCCGGCGAGCGCCTGGGCGGCATCGCGTGGGGTACACGTGCCGCGGCACAGGCCTTGGCGGCGGCCTTCGACGTGGTCGTGATCGAGACCGTCGGGGTCGGCCAGGCCGAGACCGAGATCGGCGAGGTCGCGGATACGGTCGTGGTCGTCGTGCAGCCGGGCAGCGGCGACGTGCTGCAGTTCCTGAAGTCGGGGATCATGGAGATCCCCGACGTGCTGGTCGTGACCAAGGCCGACCTCGGCCAGGTGGCGCTCAGCGCACGACGTGATCTCAGTGCTGCGTCCCGTTCGCTGGGCACACGCTCAACGCGGGTGCTGGCGGTCTCATCGCTACCACCGGCGTCGGGGATCGATGTGCTGCGGGAGGCACTCGCGGAGCACTGGCGAGAGCTCGGCGAGGATGGCGGCCGAGCGCGGCGCGCGCGCCGGCTGCGCGCACGCCGGGCGGGCGCGCTGACGAGTTTTACGGTCGAGCACGGCGAGCGCGGCCTGCGTGCGCTGGGCGGGCGGCGCGCCGCGGAGCGCTGGCTGGCCGATCAGGACGAGGCCCTGGATGAGGCGGCCCTCGTGGCCGGCCTGGAGAGGAGAATGTCGAGCGGTGGACATGACACGTGATCTATTGACAATGCTCGGCGCGTTCCTCGCGGCCAGCGCGCTGGCCGGAGCGCTCGGCGCGACGAATCTCGGGACCGCGCTGGCCTTCGGCCAGATGGGCTTCGCGATCGGCCTCGTGTACGTACTCGTCAAGCGCTGAGGACCGCCACGGCGAGGCGTTCGCGGACTCCCCTCAACCACGAGGCGCCGCTGGCGTATGACGAGGCGCCGCTGGCGTATGCTCCGCGGGTGGGCATCGGTTGCTTCATCTCGCCGGGGAGCAGCATGGAGCGGGCGATCGCGCGGGTGCGGCTGGCGGAGTCGCTCGGCTACGAGACGGTGTACACGACTCACATCGCGGGCTGGGAGTCGCTGACGGTGCTGACCGCCTACGCGCTGGCCACCGAGCGCATCCGGGTCGGCACCGGGGTCGTGCCGATCTACACCCGCACTCCGGCGACGATGGCGCAGACCGCGGTCTCGATCGACGAGCTCTCGGGCGGACGTCTAACCCTCGGCCTGGGGATCTCGCACCGTCCGGTAGTGGAGGGTTGGCACGGCCAGAGCATCGATTCTCCGGTGCGCGAGATGCGCGAGTACGCCGAGATCGTGCGCGCGATCCTGCGTGGCGAGGACCCGCCGGCCGGCGAGAAGTGGCGCACGGGCTTTCACCTCCTGGGTCTGGATCCGCGTCCGCAGATGCCGCTCTACATCGCGGCGCTCTCCCCAGCGATGCTGCGCCTGGCGGGCGAGATCGCGGACGGGGTGCTGCTGTGGCTGTGCTGCCCTTCCTACATCCGCGACGTGGTTGTTCCCGAGGTGAGCGCGGGCCGCGAACGGGCGGGGCGCACGCTGGAGGGCTTTGACATCGTCCCGGCGATGCCGGCGGCGCTCGTCGCAGACCGCGCGGCGGCTCACGCGACGATGCGACGTGAGGTGCTCCCCTACTTCGGGCTGCCCTTCTACCGCGCGATGCTGCAGCGCTCGGGCTTCAGCGCCGAGATCGAAGCGTTCGACGCCGCCGCTGGCAACCTCGATGCGATGCAGGCATCTATCTCCGAGCGTTTCCTCGAGGAGCTTGCGGCAGTTGGAGACGCGGATGCGGTGCGCTCCGGGGTCGAGCGCTACCGCGCAGCCGAATCGACCTCGCCCTGTGTTGGACCGATATCGCAGACGGACTTCGAGGCCACCCTCAGAGCTGCCGTCGAGTAGTCGCCTGCGCCCGGGCGACCACGCGATCCGTAACCTCCGCTGCAAATGATTCTCCTGCTCAGCTTCGCCGTACTCGCCGGTGCCGGCACGGCGCTCTCGCCGTGCGTGCTACCGGTACTGCCGGCCCTGCTCTCAGCCGGCGGCGCCGGCGGACGACGACGCCCGCTGGGGGTGGTCCTGGGTCTGAGCGTCACCTTCGCGGTGACGATCATCGGGATCGCGAAGGTCGCGGACGGCGTCGGCCTGGGCTCGGACCCGCTGCGCGCCATCGCAGTGGTAGTGCTGCTCGGCGCCGGGGTGGCACTGCTGGTGCCGAGTCTCGCCGATCGCCTGGAGGCGCGGATGTCGAGACTGGCGGCACTAGGTCCGCGCTCGCGCGGCGATGGCTTTCGCTCCGGGGTTCTGGTTGGAGCTGCGCTCGGATTTGTCTACACACCTTGTGCTGGGCCGATCCTCGCGGCCGTGATCTCGGTGAGCGCCGCCAGCGGGCGCAGCGTGGCGGTCGGGATCGCCTACACGCTCGGCTCCGCGGCGGTGCTGCTCGCGCTGACGCTCGGCGGTCGCTCGCTCTTCGACCGCGTGCGCGCGGCTGGGCGCGGGCCGGCCCTGCAGCGCACGCTGGGGGCGATCATGGTGCTGACCGCGCTGGTGATCATCTCCGGGCAGGACATCCGCTTCGATCAGTTCGTCGCGCAGCACATCCCCAACGTGAACCTCACGGCGTCTCTGGAGAAATCGCACGCGGTCGAAAGTCGCCTGCACGAGATCACCGGTCACAAGGCACGCTTTACGGCAAGCGCCGGAACGCCGACCGCCGCTCACAACGCCAGCCAGGCCAGTCTGCTGGAAATCGCAAACCAGCTCCCGCGGGGCGGTCCGGCACCGGAATTCAAAGAAACCGAGGACTGGTTCAACACGCCCGGCAATCAACCGCTGACGCTCGCCTCGCTGCGCGGGCGCGTGGTGCTGATCGACTTCTGGACGTACACCTGCATCAACTGCATCCGCACCCTCCCCTACCTGAAGGCGTGGGATGCGACCTACCGCAAAGACGGTCTGACGATCGTCGGCGTGGAGACGCCCGAGTTCGCCTTCGAGCACGACGCCTCCAACGTGGCAAGCGCGATCAAGAGCTTCGGGATCCGCTACCCGGTGGCACAGGACAACGAATACGGCACCTGGAACGCCTACGAGAACCAGTACTGGCCAGCGGACTACCTGATCGACTCCAAAGGCGACGTGCGCTACGTGGCCTTCGGCGAGGGCGACTACGAAAAGACAGAATCGGCGATCCGCGCGCTGCTCGCGTTGGCTGGCCATCAGATCGGCGGCAAGAGCCACGCGACCGGCGTGATCGTGCCGAGCCACGAAACGACGCCCGAGACCTACCTCGGGACGGAGCGCGGACAGGGCTGGGTCAGCGGCCCGCTTGCGGGGCTGCACGACTACGGCGCCCAGGCGCCCGCCAATCTGGCGTTGAATGATTTCGCCTACAGCGGCACCTGGCGCACCGCGGGTCAGCCAGCGCTCGCTATCGCCGATGCGGGCATCGACGCCGAGGTGCAAGCCAAGAACGTGTACCTGGTACTGAGCAAGTCCCAGGCAAGTAGCGGCAAGGTCGAAGTGCTGCTGGACGGCCACCCGATCGCACCCGCGGACGCCGGCGCGGATGTGCACGGCGGCCACGTGACAGTGAGCGGCGAACGCCTTTACTCGCTCGTGTCGCTGCCCCGCGACCGGCGCATGCGCTTGAGCCTGCGCTTCGCGCCCGGGGTCACGGGCTACTCCTTCACCTTCGGATAGGCATCCGGGGGGTTCGCCCAGCAAGGCGCATACAATGAGCCGATGGAGAGTTCCACGCCAGAGACGACTGCTCGCAGCTGGTTGCGCTGCTACCGCTGCTGGTCGCAAGATCTAGAGGTCCAGGTCCACTACGAGGGCATCCACAAGATCGACCCCGAGACCGGGGAGCGATCGGAAGTCGTCGACGAGCTGCAGGAGGCGGTCGTGCAGTGCTTGGACTGCATGCACGACCAGCCCCACCTGGGCTTCAACAACGGTCGCGTCGAGCCGATCGAGGACCGCTGGGAACGGATGATCGCAGGCACCCCGTGGGTTGCTTCGTGCACGGTGGCGGTCGATGCGGAGGACGTCGAGACCTGCTCCGGTCCGGAGGCGGGCGATGCGCTTTCCTACGCGGCCTTCGGCGACCACGGCGTGCGTGAGTTCTTCACGCACGTGCGCTTCCACAAGCACGAAGACGATGCGCAGATCATCGTGCACCTCCTCGTCGAGCTCTACGCGCGCTCGCTGGAGGAGGCCACCGAGGTGCTCGAGCAGGCCGCGCGCGGGGCCCTGACGATCACTTCACTCGCCGAGGAGTCGCGCCCGCCGGCGTCGACCGGCGAGGCGCACAGCAGTCACGAATAGCGCAGGCGGCCGCATGGCGGCGGCGCTCCGGCCCGGCCCGGTCGCCGCCTTCCTAGCAGCCCGGCCCAGCCGGTCCCTCTCAGCTTGCCAGGCGCTGCTCGAGCGCCTTCAGCTGTGTGTGCAACTCCTGCGGGAGCCCCTCGAACTTGCCGAAGTGCTCGTGGAAGTGGGGCAGCTGTGCGCGCCATTCGGCGACGTCGACGCGCAGTAGCTCGGCGACATCGGCTTCCGATACGTCCAGGCCATTGGTGTTGATCCCTTCCGCTCCCACCGGGGGAATCAGCCCAATCGGCGTCTGCTGGGCGGCACCGTGGCCGGCACAGCGCGCGAATACCCAGGCCAGCACCCGCGAGTTCTCGCCGAATCCCGGCCACAAGAAGCTGCCGGTGTCGGGGTCCTTGCGGAACCAGTTGACGTAGAAGATCTTCGGCAGGTTGGCCCCGGGCTTGCGGCCGATCTCGAGCCAGTGGGCAAAGTAGTCGGCCATGTTGTAGCCGCAGAACGGCAGCATCGCGAAAGGATCGAAGCGCAGTTCGCCGACAGTGCCGGCAGCAGCAGCGGTCTTCTCGGAGCTCATGACCGAACCCATGAACACGCCGTGCTCCCAGTCAAGCGCCTCGGTCACCAGCGGCACGACGGTCGAACGACGACCGCCGAACAGCATCGCGTCGATCGGAACACCGGCGGGGTCTTCCCACTCGGCCGCCATCGCGGGGTCCTGCGCGGCGGGCACCGTAAAGCGCGCATTGGGGTGCGCCGCGGGAGCCTCGGACTCAGGAGTCCAGTCGTTGCCGTGCCAGTCGGTCAGGTGGGCTGGTGGCTCCTCGGTGAGGCCCTCCCACCAGATGTCACCCTCATCGGTGAGCGCGCAGTTGGTGAAGAGCGTGTCGCTGGCGACTGTGCGAATCGCGTTCGGGTTCGTCAGCTCGCCCGTGCCGGGCGCGACACCGAAGAAGCCGGCCTCCGGGTTGATCGCGTACAGGCGGCCGTCCTCGCCGAACTTCATCCATGCGATGTCATCGCCGATCGTCTCGACCGTCCAGCCCTCGAGCGTCGGGATCAGCATCGCGAGGTTCGTCTTGCCGCAAGCACTGGGGAAGGCCGCGGCGATGTACTTGACCTCGCCCTCGGGCGAGGTCAGCTTGAGGATCAGCATGTGCTCGGCCATCCAGCCCTCGTCGCGCGCCATCACCGAGGCGATGCGCAGCGCGAAGCACTTCTTGCCGAGGAGCGCGTTGCCGCCGTAGCCGGAACCGAAGGACCAGATTTCGCGCGTCTCGGGGAAGTGCACGATGTACTTGTTCTCGGCGTTACACGGCCAGGCCACGTCCTCGACGCCGTCGCCGAGCGGCATCCCGACCGAGTGCAGGCATGGCACGAAGCGGCCGTCCTCGCCGAGCACGTCCAGGGCGCCCTGACCCATGCGCGTCATGATGCGCATGCTCACCGCGACGTAGGTGGAGTCGGTCAGCTGCACGCCGATATGGCTCTTGTCCGAGCCCAGCGGCCCCATCGAGAACGGCACGACGTACATCGTGCGGCCGCGCATCGAGCCCGCGAACAGCTCACCCAGCGCTTCGCGCATCTCATCGGGCTCGCGCCAGTTGTTGGTCGGACCCGCGTCGTCCTCCTTGGCGGAACAGATGAACGTGCGATCCTCGACGCGCGCGACGTCACCGGGATCTGAGAAGGCCAGATAGGAGTTCGGGCGCTTGGCGTCAGAGAGGCGTCGGAAAGTGCCGGCTTCGACAAGCCGCTCGCAGAGCTGGTTGTACTCCTCCGCGGAGCCGTCGCACCAGTAGATCTCCTGCGGTTCGGTCAGAGCGGCGATCTCCTCGACCCACGCCAGCAGGCGCTTGTTCTTCGTGGGGGCGGCGGCGGGAACGGTGGTCTCCATGACGATCGAGCGGCTCCTCGGGTCTCTTTTGCAATGGGATCTTCTGCGCCTGATTCGCGGGCGCTCCTTGCCCGCGATGGCGACAATCTGCAATGCGCAGCGCGCAATAGGCGACCCCGGGAGCCTATCGCACCACTCCAGAGCCGACTTGGGGGCTCTGGCTACTCAACGTTTCCCTCTGCCGATCCTTGCGAGCCGTCACCCCCGGGCTGCTTGCGCGGCACGAGCACGAGCCGCTTGAACTCGGCGACGAGCACGCCGTCCTGGTTGAGCACGCGCGTGTGCACCCTGACGGTGCCGCGGTCGGGCTTGGAGCGCGACTCCTTCTTCTCCAGCACCTCGGACTCGCAGAAGAGCGTGTCGCCGTGGAAGACAGGCGCGGGGTGCTTGAGCTCTTCGGTGGCGAGGTTCGCGATCGCCTTGCCGCTGACGTCGCTGACGGACATCCCGAGCGCGAGCGAGTAGACGAGCGGGCCGACGACGACGTTGCGTCCCTGCTGGGATTTGCTGGCATACACATCGTTGATGTGCAGCGGGTGGTGATTCATCGTGATCAGGCAGAACAGGTGGTCGTCGGCCTCGGTCACGGTCTTCGCGGGCCAGTGCTTGTAGACGTCTCCGACCTCGAACTCCTCGAGGTAGCGGCCGTAGGGGTGGGCGCCGCTTGCCTCGCGGTCGGCCTGCTCGGTCTCGACAGACTGGTTCTCGCTCATATGCTCTCTCAAAGTCTCCTGTGTGGCTGGTCGTTGGGTGCGAAACTCTAGTGGGCGTGGCTGAGCCGGTAGCGTTCAGCCTATTCGGGGTGCCCTTCGGCCCCCTCGGAACCGACCTTTCGCCCCGACTAGGAGACCCGCTTTGCGCAACCCCCGCGACTTCTTCAAGCCCCTCGCGATCGACGCCCCCGAGCCGGTTCGGGAGATTCCCTTCAAGCCGTCCCGGATGATTCATTTCCTGGACTTCTCGAACGAGAAGATGGTCGCGAAGGTGCCCGACATCGCGCCGACGGTGGACATCCTGCTGGGGAACCTCGAGGACGCGGTGCCTGTCGATCGCAAGCTGGCGGCGCGCGCGGGGCTGATCAAGGTCGGCAAGGAGATCGAGCTCGGCGACACGGCGCTGTGGACGCGCGTGAACGAGCTCGCCTCGCCGTGGGTGCTGGACGATCTCACCGAACTTGTTGGCGAGATCGGGCACAAGCTCGACGTGATCATGATTCCGAAGGTCGAGGGACCGTGGGACATCCACTACGTCGACCGCCTGCTTGCGCAGCTGGAGGCCAAGGCGGGCCTGGAGCGTCCGATCCTGATCCACGCGATCCTCGAGACCGCGCAGGGCGTGGCGAACCTCGAGGAGATCGCCTGCGCGAGCCCGCGCATCCAGGGCATGAGCTTCGGCCCGGCCGATCTCGCAGCTTCGCGGCGCATGAAGACGACGCGCGTCGGCGGTGGGCACCCCGGCTACCGCACGATCGCGGACCCCGACCCCGCTAACCCGGAGGCGCCGCGTCCGAGCTACCAGCAGGACCCCTGGCACTACTCGATCGCGCGCATGGTCGACGCCTGCACTTCGGTCGGCGCGCTGCCTTTCTACGGCCCCTATGGCGACATCAAGGACGTCGAGGGCTGCGAGACCCAGTTCCGCGCTTCCTTCCTGCTGGGCTGCGTGGGCGCATGGTCGCTGCACCCCGTGCAGATCGGAATCGCCAAGAAGGTCTTCTCACCGGACCCCGACGAGGTGGCGTTCGCGAAAAAGGTGATCGCGGCGATCCCGGACGGGCGCGGCGTGCACATGATCGACGGCAAGATGCAGGACGACGCGACCTGGAAGCAGTGCCAGGTGATGGTCAAACTCGCGGAGATGCTCGCGCGCAAGGACCCCGAGTTGGCCGAGGCTTACGGGTTCCAGCCTGCGGCAGTGTAGGTCCGAGCTCCACCCAACCCCTATAGCTTTCGCATTACAAATTGCTATGCTGGGCGCATGGCACAAGTCGTTACTCGTCTGGACGACAAGCTCGTAGAGGCTCTCGACGGCTTGGTGGCCGATGGGGTCGTTAGTAACCGCTCCGAGGCTGTACGCCTTGGCCTAGAGCGACTCGTCGATGAGCACCATCGCGCCTTGATCGGAGCACAGATCGTGGAGGCTTACCGTCGCCAACCACAGACCGCCGATGAACTCGTGGGACTCGATCAAGCCACACGCGCTCTGATCGAGGAAGAACCCTGGTGAGCGTCCCCCGTCAAGGTGAGATCTGGTGGGCGGAGACCGAGGACAAGCGCCGGCCGGTCCTAGTGGTGACACGCTCGGAGGCCATAGAGGTCCTCACGGGCATCGTTGTCGCTCCAATCAGTCGCACCATGCGCCGAATTCCGACCGAGATCAGCCTTGGCTCCGATGAGGGCCTTTCGGTCGAGTGCGCCGCCTCCTTCGACAATTTGCAGCGCATCTCGCGACTTGCGCTTACCGAAAAAGCTGGTGCCCTGGGCGCTCGCCGCCAAGAGGTTTGCGGCGCGCTGCGGGCTCTCGCTGACTGCTGAGTCGCGCTCAGTCGGGCCACGGCACGGGCGTCCAGCCAAGTGCCGCCATCGCTTCGCCCACACGTCTCGAGACCGTGCCCTCGTTTCCAGAGCAGTAGTAGTCGAGGTAGTCCTCCCCCCGGCCAGCAAGGTCGGCAACCTCGCCGCCGGCGCACCGCCAGCTCATCGAAACCAGTTCGGATTGCTGTGGATGGCGCCATTGCATATTGCACAGGGCCGCATAGAGCTCACTCGCGAAGCCATCCTCGGTGGCCGCACGCTGCGCCAATGTCTTTAGTGCTGCATCGAAGGCATCTAGGGCACCTCGAGGTTTCATCACCACCAGCCTCGCTCGCAGTGGTCGCAAACACCGACAGGTCCAATCATCACTGCATCTTATTGTCTGCATCGGACGATCGGCGTCACACCGCCGTCCAACTCATATAGGCTTCCGCGCCGCATGAGATTCTTCGAGTTCGAGGCCCGCGAGGTCATCAAGCGCGCGGGCATCCCGGTCACCGACTACGGCTTCACCACCGACCCGGCGCAGGCGCGCCAGATCGCGCAGCGCATCGGCGGCCCGACGGTCATCAAGTCGCAGGTGCTCTCCGGTGGGCGCATGAAGGCGGGCGGCGTGAAGTTCGCGGATACCCCGGAGGAAGCGGAGTCCTACGCACGCGACATCCTGCAGCTGGAGATCGGCGGCCACATGCCGCGCGGCGTACTCGTGGACCCGAAGGCGGAGGTCGAGCAGGAGTACTACGCGGGGGTCGTGTGGGACGGGACGCGCAAGCAGCCGGTGATGATCTTCTCGCCGGTCGGCGGCATCGACATCGAGCAGGTCGCCGAGGAGCAGCCTGAGAAGGTCGGCCGGCGGCACTTCTCGAACATCCTGCCGTTCGGCGACTTCGAGGCCAAGGAGGTGATCGCCTCTACCGGTGTGACGGGTTCGGCGCTCAACAAGCTGGTCCCGATCCTGACGCGCCTAGCGAAGCTGTTCGTGGCGAACGACATGACGCTCGCGGAGATCAATCCGCTGGGACGCCTGGCGGATGGCTCGTTCATCGCGCTGGACGCACACATGGACATCGAGAACGAGGCGCGCGGGCGCCACAAGAAGCTGCTGGCGGACCTCGGCGTGGGCGAGGAGGAGACGCGCCAGGCGCGCGAGGCGACGCCCTTCGAGCTGGCGGGCGAGCAGGTCGACTCCCAGGACCACCGCGGCGTGGCGGGCAACGTGACCGAGTTTGACGGCAACCTGGGCCTGGTGATCGGTGCGGGCGGCGGCTCGCTGACGCTCTTCGACGCGGTCCGCGCGCACGGCGGCAAGCCGGCCAACTACTGCGAGATCGGCGGCAACCCCTCGGTCTCGAAGGCCTGCGGCCTGGCCAAGCTCGTGCTGCAGAAGCCGGGCGTGGACAAGATCGCGGTGATGATGTCGATCGTCTCCAACACGCGCGTGGACATCGTCGCGCGCGGGGTCATCAAAGCGTGCCTGGAGCTGAACATGGACCCGGCCGAGAAGATCGCGATCTTCCGCATCCCGGGTGCGTGGGAGGAGGAGGGCTTCAAAATCCTCGAGAAGTACGGCGTGGACTACGCCAACCGCAGTGTCTCCCTCAACGAGGCGGCGCGCCGCGCCGTGGAGAGGATTAATGCCCACCCACCCGAGGTGGCCGCATGAGCATCCTGATCGACGCGCAGACGACCTTCATCGTCCAGGGCATCACCGGCCGCGAGGCCGTCAACCTGACCCGCGAGTGCCTGGACTACGGCGCCGGCGCGAAGGTCGTCGGCGGCGTGACACCGGGTCGCCTCGGCCGTGACGTTCATGGAGTGCCGGTCTTCGACACGGTCGCGCAGGCAGTCGAGCACCACGGCGCGCCGATCGACGGCTCGGTCGTGACGGTTCCCCCCGCTTTCACCAAGGACGCGGTCTTCGAGGCGATCGAGAACGGCGTGAAACTGATCGTGATCGTCACCGAGCGCATCCCGCGCGGCGACGTGGCGCAGATGGTCGAGCTGGCGAATCTGCGCGGCGCGCGCATCATCGGCCCCAACTGCCTGGGGATCATCGTGCCGGACGTGATCAAGATGGGTGGCATCGGCGGCCCGGCCAAAAACGCCGCACAGGCCTACACGCCCGGCCCGGTCGGCGTGATCTCGCGCTCGGGCGGCATGACGACCGAGATGTCCTCCACCCTCTCCGCCGCCGGCCTCGGTCAGTCCACCGCGGTCTCGATCGGCGGCGACGCGATCATCGGCTCGAGCTACGCGGAGCTGATGCCGCTGTTCGAGGCTGACGAGCAGACGCAGGGCATCGTGATCTACACCGAGCCGGGAGGGCGCATGGAGGCCGAGCTGGCGCGCTGGGTCACCGAGCACAACTCCAGGCTGCCGATCGTGGCGTTCATGGCGGGACGCTTCATGGACGAGATGCCGGGCATGAGCTTCGGCCACGCGGGCACGATCGTCGAAGGCAAGGAGGACACGGCATCGGAGAAGATCGCGCGCCTCGCACAGGCCGGCATCGCCGTCGCGGAGCGCATCGAGGACATCCCGGAGATGATCCGCAGCAAAATCTCCGAAAGGAGCCCGGCGTGAGGTCTGAGGGAATCTTCATCGCGGTCGAGGTCCAGGACAGCGCGGCCGCAGACGCCGAGCTCGCGCGCAAGCTGACCGAGGCGTGCCCGGTCGACATCTTCGCCCAGCGCGAGAACGGCACACTCGAGCTCGTCGATCGCAACCTCGACGAGTGTGTCCTCTGTCGCCTCTGCCTCGACGCGACACCGGCCGGCACGGTCAAGGTCATCAAGCTCTACGACAACGCCGCCGTCCTCGCCTAAGCCGTCTCGCTCAGCTTGACCGTTGCGGCAGGACCGCTCCAAGCACTATGATTGCCATAGCGAAGGAGCTACGGCAATGAATGAAAATCTCTCCCTCATCGTGATGTGCTTCTTCCTGATCGCCTCGCTGGCGTTTTTGGCCGACCAGATCCTCTCTTACCACTAGACGCCCGCTGACGTCTAGACGCGCAACTCAGTGCTGCTTGGCGCGGCGGGTGCGCTCTCGCTCCTGCTGGCGCTCGACGACGTTGGCGATCAGCTTCAGGAACTGCTCGGGCCCTGAGACCTTGGCTTGGCCGTAGCCGAAGGCCTCGATCCAGTCGGGCACCTTGCCTTCGCGAGCCATCACGTTGAAGAACTCGCGGCGCATGTCGACCCGCAGGCGCGCGTCGGCCGCGGGGCCCTTGGTGACCTTGATCTCCGGCATCTCCAGGCGAAAATGCTGCACGTCCCCGCGGCCGCGTAGTTCGACGCCGACAACCAGCTTGATCGGCTCGAGCGCGGGCACTTCCTTGAGAAACCTACGTACCCCAAGTTCGATCAGGCCCTTGGCATCTTCAGCCATCTCGCTGCTCCTCTCTCCCGCTCCCCATATTTTTTGGACCTACAGCTTGTGACGCTGGAGGAGCTTGCGTCCGATCACCATACGCTGGATCTCCGAGGTACCCTCGCCGATCAGCAGCAGCGGCGCGTCGCGGTAGAGGCGCTCGATCTCGTACTCCTTCGAATATCCATATCCGCCGTGGATGCGGAAGGACTCCTCGACGCAGAAGCGTCCGGCCTCGGAGGCGAACAACTTGGCCATCCCGGCCTCCAGATCGGAGCGCTCGCCGGCGTCCTTCAGGCGCGCGGCGCGCAGCGTCAGCAAGCGCGCGGCATCGACCTGGGTGACCATGTCGGCGAGCTTGAACTGGATCGCCTGGTGCTCGGCGATGGGCTTGCCGAAGGTCTTGCGCTCCTGCGAGTAGCGCAGGGCGAGCTCGAGCGCGCGCTGGGCGATGCCAACGCCGCGTGCGGCGACGTTGACGCGACCGACCTCGAGCGCGTCCATCATCTGGGAGAAGCCGCTGTTCAGTCCGGCGTCCTCGCCACCAAGAATGTTCTCGGCTGGGCAGCGGTAGCCGTCGAAGACGAGCTCGGTTGACTCGACGCCCTTGTAGCCGAGCTTCTTGATCTTCGGCGGCACCGTGAGACCGGCGTACTCCCCGGTGTTCTCCGAGGCCCCACCCTCCTTCTCGGCGATGAAGCAGGTGAAGCCCTTGTGGCGCGGCTGCGCGTCGGGGTCGGTCTTGACGAGCACGAAGACGAGCGAGGACATGAGGCCGTTGGTGACCCACATCTTCTGGCCGTTGATCTCGTACTTGCCGTCCTCGCCCTTCTTGGCGGAGGTTTTGATCGCCTGCACGTCGGAGCCGAGCTCGGGCTCGGAGAGCGAGAAGGCAGCGCGAATCTCGCCGGTGGCCATACGCGGCAGGTACTTCTGCTTCTGCTCATCGCTACCGAACTTCATCAGCAGGTAGGAGCCGATGAAGTGGGTGTTGATGACGCCGGAGATCGAGATCCAACCGCGCGAGAGCTCCTCGACGATCATCGCGTAGGTCGTGAGATCGAGCCCCATCCCGCCGTACTCCTCGGGGATCGTGACACCGAACAGCCCGAGCTCCTTCATCTGCTCGACGATCGGCGCCGGAAACAGGTCCTCGTGGTCGTAGTGCTCGGCGTTGGGGAGGATCTGCTCGTCGGCGAACTGCCGCACCATTTCGGTGATCGCGCGCTGCTCGTCGGACATGTCGCTGGGTAGGTCGGCTGCTACGGCCATCTTCGGTACCACTCTCCGTGACTCGGGGATCTGCGGGACACGGAGGATACCGGCGCGCGGCGAGACCGCAGCGGCGCGGCGTGTGCGTGGGTCTCTGCCGGCGACCCCGCCGCGCGCGCACACACGCGCACACGCGCGCGCGGCGGGCCCCCAAAATGCAAGACTGCCTCCCGCCGTGAACTTCACCCGCGACCTGTTGGAGACCCTCCCGCGCGAGCACCGCGCACTGGTCGAGCTCACGCGAGGGGGGACCCGACGCGAGTGGAACTTCGCAGAGGTCTCGGAGCGCAGCGCGCGCCTGGCGGGCACGCTGGCGGCTCGCGGGGTGCGCCGTGGCGAGGTCGTAATGACGCTGATCGGCAACCGACCGGAGTGGGTTCTGAGCATGCTCGCCTGTTTCCGCCTCGGGGCGGTCGTGCTGCCGTGTACGGAGCAACTGCGCGCGAAGGACCTGCGTTTGCGTCTGCAGACGGCCAAGCCGCGCATGGTGATCGCCGATGAGCGCAACGGCGCGACGCTGGCGCAAGCGATCACGGGCGGCGAGATCGAGGTATTGCTGATTCCCGACGAGACGCTGTTTGCCGCGGAGCCGGCGCCGGCGGTGGAGCTGGCGCCGGAGGACCCGTGCCTGATCACCTTCACGAGTGGGACGTCGGGCGAGCCCAAGGCGGTCCTGCATGCGCAGCGCTACCTCTTTGGGCAGCGCGTGCAGGCGGAGCATTGGTTGGGCGCGGGCGCGGGTGAGCTGGTGTGGTGCACGGCGGCGTCGGGCTGGTCGAAGTCGGCGCGCAACGTGTTCATCGCGCCGTGGCTCTCGGGCGCGGCGGCGCTGCTGCACGACGCGCGCTTCGATCCGGCGGAGCGCTTGGAGCTGCTGGCGCGCGAGCGGGTGAACTTGCTGTGCATGGCTCCAACCGAGTACCGCGTGATCGCCAAGCGCGTGACCCTCGCCCCGCTGCCGGACCTGCGCGGGATGGTTGCCGCCGGCGAGGCCCTGAACCCGGAGGTCCTGCGCGCCTGGCACGAGGTCACGGGCCTCGAGATCCGCGACGGGTACGGGCAAACCGAGACCGGCCAGCTCACGGGTATGCCGCTGGGCGAGCCGGCGCGGCCGGGCTCGATGGGGCGCGCGCTGCCGGGTGTGCGACTGGGCATCCTCGAGGATGAGCTCGTGGCCGACCCGGCGAGCGTGCCGACTTTCTTCCTGGGCTATCTCGGCGAGCAGGTTCGCCGGGCGCAGGAGCGCGAGCTGGATAGGGATGGAGGGGTCGCGCTACGCGCGCGGGGGGCACGGAGCGCGGGTCCGTGGATCGTCGCCGATGCCGCCCACGCGGGCGAGGTCTGGCGCACGGGGGACCGCGTGCGTGAGGATGGCGAGGGCTACCTGTACTTCGAGGGCCGCGGCGATGACGTGATCGTCTCGGCGGGCTACCGCATCGGCCCGTTCGAGGTCGAGTCGGCGCTGGTCGCGCACCCGGCGGTCGCGGAGGCCGCGGCGGTGGCGGCCGCGGATGAGGAGCGCGGCGCGGTGGTGCGCGCGGTCGTGGTGCTGCGCGAGGGCTACACACCCTCCCCGGCGCTGGCGCGCGAGCTGCAGGATCACGTCAAGGGCGAGACGGCGCCTTACAAGTACCCGCGCATCGTGGACTTCGCGGCGGAGCTGCCGAAGACGGCCAGCGGCAAGATCAGGCGAGCCGCGCTGCGCGGCGAGCCGTGCTGAGCAGCCAAGGGTCGCCGGGAACAGCGTTCTCTGCCTGCCTGGGATCACACCTCGCTTCGCCGGCTACTCGTCGGTGGCCAGCTCGGCGAGTTGTAGCGCGATCTGGAGCTCGGGGGGGCAAGGATGCAGCGAGCGCCCGAGACGGTCTTCGATCGTGTGCAGGCGGTATTCGACGGTGCGCCGCGAGACGTTCAGGGCGGCGGCGGTGGACGCTACGTTGCGTCCGGCCTGCAGGTAGGCGCTGAGCGTCTGTCGCAGCGCGCCGGTGGCGGCGGCTCGCGCGGACCCGCCGGCGGTCTTCGGGGGAGCTCCGTCGAGCGGGTCGATGTAGGTCTCGATCAGGGCGCTCGCGAGGAGGGGGTCTTTGATGGCGTTGGCAAGCAGCGCGACGTCGGTGTAGCGAGTTACCGTCCGGCCGGGCTGCTGCACGGCGACCGCGAGCGCCGCCCGAGCCTGGCGATGCGTCGCGCGCCAGCCCTCAAAGCCCCAGGCGGGCTCGCCCAGCGCGATGCACAATCCAGCGCCGTTCGTCGACCCGAGAGCGCTCGCTGCTGGTGGCGTGTCGGTCGGGTCTGACCCTGGGTGCCCGTGATGGTGTACCAGAGCCCGGGCGGCGCGAGCGAGGGTGGCCATATCGATCGCGCCTCGCCGGGTGCTGCCCAGCCATGCCCAGGTCGTGCCGACACCGGCGCGCACCACCAGCGGCCGCTGGCTGAGATCGCCGGCGAGCTCGCCCAGCAGGGCGCTCGCCTCGTGGAGGGGTGGGCCCCAGATGATCGCGGCGACGTGCTCGCGCTCGAGCTCGTAGCCCCGCTCGCGCACGAGCGCGAGCGCTCCCGCGGTGGCCGCCGCTGAGGGACCGTCTCCCGCTGGTGTGGTGTCCGCGGTGAGCAGCGCGCGGACTGTGTCCGCCAGGCGCTGCTCGCGCGAGCGTGTGACGCGCTCGCGCTCGCGCGTGTATGTGTGCGCGATCGCACTGGTCAGCCGTTGCAGCTGGCCGCTCTGCGCCCGGGAGATCTCGCGCAGCGACGCGCCCCCGCAGCCCACGCGCTCGGCTTCGCGCATCACGTGGTCCCACAGCAGCGCGTGCCCCACGAAGTAGCGCTGTAGCACGCCCTCCAGGCTCACTGCGCTGCGCGCCGCGCGGCGCGCCTGCACCAGCGCAGCCTCGGGCACGAGCGCTACCGCCGCAGCCGAGCCCGCCGCTTCCTCCGGGCCCACCGCCGCCTCGGACCCCGCGATGTCCGTGTCGAGTCGCTGTGCGCCAGCGGCGTCGTGGCCGCCGCGCTCGATCCCGGCGAGCCCGTAGTCAACCGCCGCTTCGACGGCGTCGCGCAATCCCCGCGCGTACTCGAGATCCCCCTCGACCGTGAGCTCGGGCACGGCTGCGCATACCCGCGTGCAGATCTCTTCCACGATCTGCGTGCGACGGTCCTGCAGACCACGCACGATGACGCCCACCTCACAACCCACACCGTCACCGTAACGGCGACCCCGGGAGACGTCAATGCACATTTTGTCACCGTGGAAGTTTCTTCACCGGACACCGGTGCGCCTGCGTTAATCGGCACCCCGTGCGCACGACGGTCGAGTCGCAGTCCAAAGCGGACCGCGACTCGACCCGGGTCGTCGTGAATCTACTGCGCGCAGCGACTTAGGTCGCTTAGACGACGCGCAGCTTGTTCCCCGAGGTCAGCTTGATTTCGCCTTTGCTCTCGAGATAGTCGTGACCTTCGTTGTAGCATTTCATTTTCTGAGCGGCCTTGGGTTCAAAGGAGTATTCGACGGCTTTTTCCTTGTTGACCAGCAGTTCCCCGGGCAGGTCTTCGCATATGTATGCAGAGGTCCGGTGCCCACTGCACAGCACCGAGAATTCCTTGTTCGACGGTATCGCGTTGTAGAATTTCGAGCTGCTTGTTTCCAGGCCTGTCTGCCACGGCAGCGCATGAGGTTCCATCGACTTGGACTGGCTTTCGCTGCATTCACCCCCCCAGTTCGAATGGTACGTGCATTTGCTGAACGTCCATTTTTGGAATTCAGCGGCGGCTTTGGGGCCGACGGTCCCGGAGATCGTCTCGCTGCATTCGTATTCGCTGAAAGTACCGACTTTCGGTTCTTCGACGAACGTTATCTTTCCTGTCCATTCCGCGGCGGTGGGCACGGTCAGCACCCTCCATGATTCCCGGCTGTATTCCTGCCATTCGGTCGTTTCGGCGGCCGCGACGGAGGTCCCGGCGAGCGTCAGCATCGCGATCGCGATCGCAAGCACTCCCCCAAGCCTCCCCAGCGCCCCGCCGGCCACGTGGAGTCGTTCTCTATTGTCCATATTCTACCCTTCTGTATGTGTGCAGAAAACCCGCCAATAACATCATCACGAGCGGGCCACCTGCAAGCTAAACCGACTCCACTGACCGTCGCCACCATATTCTGCTCAACTTACGCGGCGAATATTGCGTGATTTGCCCAGGGGCAAGGCGCGGGCGTTTGCGACACAAACACAACGTGACGAGCCACCGCTGTTATTTGCGCCTGTAGCGTTTGTGTGACTTGCGAGACCGCCTGTGGCGCGATGGCTTGCGGCGGTGCGAGTGGTGTAAGCCTTTGCCGCCCGCTGGGAAGCGGATGCTTGGAACCGCCAACAGCGCCAGCGTGGGCGGGGCGGGCAGGAGACTCGGCAGTCCGCTGGTGGTGAACGTGGCGGGCGCCGCGGTGATGGCGTTTTGCGGATTGGCGATGTAACCGCTGTGAATCGCGATGCGATATGCGTAGGTGACGCCCGGCTGCAGACCATCGAGCGCGAGCGTCTCGGCGACGGGTTCGCCTTGACCCGAGAGCTGGCCGGTCCCGACCACGCCATAGCGCGTTTCTGCGCCTTCGTAGACACCGAGTTCGAAGGAATAGGTCGCTGGCAGCCCGGCTGGATTCACGCTACCGACGATCGTCGCGGTCGTCGGGCCGATCGCGCCGGCGGGACCGGTGCTGGCGCTCGGCTGCAAGACCGCGCCTGTCGTGAACGTGGCTTCGGGACTCGTGACCTGGCCGCCTTCATAGACGGGTGTGCCTGGTTCTTTACAGCCAGCGATCGCGCCGTTTTCTTCGATCGAGGCACCACCTTCGCAGCGCACGATCTGCCGGTTGTCGGCAACCAGCCGATAGTTGTAGGTAGTTTCGGGGCGCAGTCCGGTCGCTTCCTGGAGGGTTTGGATGGTGGCGTAGACCTGGGAGAATTCGACCTGGGTGCTCTGCGCGTTGCCGCAGCCTTCCACGGTGGCGCAGGCGGCGTATTGGATGCGATACCCGGTACGGGCGTGCTCGGGGTTCAGTGACCCGTCGAGCACGGCGCTGGTCGTGCCGGTCGAGACGACGCTCGGTGGGCTGCTGAGGGCGGGTGCGGCGATCGGAGTCTTGAAGCTGTTGTCCTGCCCGTCGGTGATCCCATAGGCGTTTTCGCCGACCAGCCGGAAGTGGTAGACCTCGTTGGGCGTCAGACCACCGAGCTGGCTGCTGAGGGGCATCGGGCCGCCGGCTGCGCCGGCGTCCACGAGAGTCGTGGTTTTGCCATAGTTTTCGGCGAGCCCGTATTCAAAGAAGTAGTGGGCGTCCACGCCGTTGGGTTCAAGCGAGCCCGCCAGCAGCGCGCTGGTCACGGTGATTTGGCTGGCCGATCCGGTTTCCACGCCTTCGACCGCAACCGGGGTGCTCAGTTCACGATCCTGTCCGTATCGCGACCCGTTGGCATTGCGCGCCACGATGCGGTAGTGGTAGGCGCTCTGCGCGGAGAGCCCGCTGACGGTGGCGCTGACCGCGACCGGCGTGGACCCCGATCCGGGCGCGGGAGCGCAGGGAGCGGTCTGTCCGTAGCTCGTGGTGAGACCGTATTCGAAGATGCAGGAGGTCACGGGTTCCCCGCCGGGGTTCACTTCGCCTTCAAGCTTGGCGGTGGTCCGCGTGACTTCGCTTGCGGGGCCGGTGCTCGTTTCGGGGAGGTGCACGAGGTCGAAGATCGCGACCGTGCCTGCCTGGCGCTGGGTCGCGTACATCACACCGCTGGCCCCGTTGACCGCTACGCCATAGGAGCCGGAGACACCTTCGATCGTTTCCAGCAGCGGCGAGCCCAGCGGCCCGAAGCGCGCGATCGAGCTTCCCTCGTCGAGCAGGATTTCGTTGCTGGATGGATTTGCCGCGAGCGCGGTGACGCACCCGCACGTCGGGAGTTCTTCTAGCAGCGTCCCGTCGGGCGCGAACTTCACGGGCTGTGGTTCGCCCCTGAGCAGATAGAGATCGTCTTCGGAGTCCACCGCGATTCCGGGGCTGCGCTTCTTTTCGGGCCGTATTTCCTTGATGGGCTGGTTGGCGGCGCTGTTGTCGTACTCGCGGACCGGCCCGATGTTGTTCCCGTTTTCTTCGGTGCCTTCCTCTGCCACCCACACGTCGCCGTGCGTGTCGACGGCGACGCCGAACACCGGCAGCGCGAACCCCGCGATCTGCGACAGGTAGGCACCCGCGGCGGAGAACTTGTCGATCACGTTGTGCCCCGGATCGACGACGTACACGTCGCCGTGAGAGGGGCTCGCGAGGTCGTTGTCGACCGCGATATCGAACAGACTGCCGTGCGTCGCCTCTTCGGAGACGCTCGCGGACGTGGTAAACGCTCCGCTCGGTGAGCCGGCGCCGTCAAACTGGCCTTCCACCGTGGTGCCCGCGGCGTTGAACCACTGCACGCGCAGGTTGCCTGCGTCGTACACGTACACATCGCCGGTCGCTTCATCCACCGCGATCCCGGCCGGTTCGTGCAGCTGCCCGGCGCCCGAACCCGAGCTGCCGAACGTACCCGCCGCGACGTAGCCGGTGCCAGCCCACGCGGCGCCCACACCGACCCCGAGCGACGCCAGCACACCGAGCACGCAGGCCGCGGCGCCCAGCGCTCGTGCTCGCGCAGCCCGACCTGCTTGCCCGTGGCGCGGTCGCAGGGCCGGCAGGCGCGTTGCTACCGTCATGCTGGGGAACGTCTTTCTTTCCGTCGGGAACGTCTTCCTCTCCGCGGTCATTGTCCTGTCCTCCGGCCGTGCTTGGCGTTGTGCGATCCGCGCCCGCGCGCTCGCTTTTTGTGGTGCTTCTTGCGGCTGGCGGAGTGCGCGCAGCCGGTGACGTCGATCTTGGTGCTCTGACGGATCGCGGCGCCGTTTTGGGCGAGCATTTCGGTCGGCATCACGAGCTTGCCCTGCGTCGCGGCGCGGCAGAGGTTCGCGTTGGCCGCCAGCGCAGAGTACGGGCCCTCGGGCAGGTAGAGCTCGAACGTCTCCACAGGAACGTCGGGCACCGTCTTGAACGTGCTGCTCGTGATCCCTTGTGCGCTGATCAGCGTGCTCCCGGTCAGATCGACGCGGACCCCGTCTCCCTGCAGCACGACAATCAGACTGGGGAACGCTTCTCCGCCGTGGGAGACGAAGTACACCGGGCCCGCGAGCCCGACCGGCAGAATCGGAGTGGATGCCCTCGCTATCCCGACGATCGAGGCCGCCGGGCACCCGCCGGGGTCGGCTTGGAAGACCGCGGCCGGGCACGCCTTCTGCAGCGTGGAGAGCCGCGAGGGCAGCTGGCGGGGCAACTGTACTTTCACGTAGGCGATGTTCGCCTGGCTGCCCATCGATCCCGCCGGGTAGGCCACTCTCGCGTCGAGGCTCGCGCCGCCCGCGCGACTGGTGTGCCCGCTCGTGGAGACCGTGAACGACGGCTTGAACGCCAGGCCCTTGCAGTCGGACGCCGCGAACGGGCTCGCGACCGTCGCGACTGCCTGCCCGGTGCCGGAGATCTGAGCGCTCACGTGCTGCTGGTCGCAGTTGGTCGGGTTGAACATGAACCCCGGCCGGTCGATGTTCACGCTCACGCGCTGCAACCGCAGCGGGACACCGAAGATGATCTGCGGCAACGGGTCGCTGGTGACCGTCAACGCGCTGGTCTGCGGATCGACGCTGATCTGTGCCCGCACGACGACCAAACCGAGATTGAAGGGGCCGGCGACAGCATTTGTGACGATGCTCAATCCGAACGGCGCGCCCTTGTATCCCGTCGTCAGATACACGTTGCCGTCGATTTCAAACGGGTGCGAGCCTGCACCGGAGGCGACCCTTGTCGTCCCGATCTGCGAGGCCGCCGGACATGTGCCTTGGCTGGCCTGCGGTTCCCCGCACAGCGGGACACTGGAGAGCATCCCCAACAACCCGGGTGGGGTATGCACCTGGATCGCCGAGAGATCCTGTTCGCGATCCTGCCGGGAGAAGTTCAACGTGAATGCGGTGAACGCGCCGGCCTGCGGGCTGACGGTGCCCGCGCTGAACCCGGGCGCCAACCCGGGCGCTCCCTCGCAACCACTGACTTCGTAAAACGAGGAAGGTGTCGCGTCGGCGGTCCCGGCGACCAGCGTCCCTTCCGGGGTCACGCCCGGCGCGCTCCACGGCGTGAAGTCGCTGGTCGTGACCGCCGGCCCGCACGCCGCGGGATTGGCAAGCGGCGCGCGTGGGCCGCCGTTCAAATGGATCTTCAGTTCGCTGAACGGGGTCTGCGGGTTGTCCAGGAACTTCGTCGTCAACTGGCCCGTCGCCGGATTGGCCTCGGTAAACCCACGCGCCTTGATGTTGATTCCAGCCTTGGCCAGTTCCCCCGTACCGCCGAGTTCCAGGTACAGCTGGTAGAGATTGCCGTCCAGCGCGTCCTCGTTCGTGCACGCCGCCTGACCCGCGCCACCGCACAGCGGGCGCGCCAGATACACGTGTCCCTTCACCGGTTCGGGCAGCAAGGGCGTAACCGCTTCCGCGGTCCCGACGACGCTCGCACCCGGACAGTGCCCCGCCGCCAGGTGCAGTTCGCCGTCCAACCCGACTTCTTCTGATTCCGGTCCTTCGAAATTGATCCCTTCTGGCCCGGATTCATTGCAAGCCTGCACACCGTCCACGACACCCGGACTAATCGACACCCCCTCGGGCAACGTCACCGTCGCATCGCGCAGATGCGGCGTCGCCAGCGTACCCGGCTGCTCATTCTGGGGCACCGTCACATCCACACCCAACCCCACGGGTTCGTCGGCCGCAAGCGTATCCGGCTGCACTTCAACACCCGCCGGGAAAGCGAGTGCCCCGCACCCCGTCAACGCCGGCATCACCGCCGTCGCTTCCGAAAAACCGGAGTATCGCCCTTCACGCACACTGCCCGGTTCCTCCCACGAGTCGGCCCGCAACGTCGCGACCTCCGGACCCCCCGCACAATCCGAACCCAACGACAAAAACGATGTCGGCGCGACGCCCGCAGACAAAAAGCCACCGCCTACAACACCAGGTGGTTCGCATCTATAGCGTCCAAGCCCAGTAGTTCGCAACTGGTTAAGCCGGCAGAACCTGCCGCGCAGCGCATCGTGACTGGGGTCCGCTGGCACACCCCAGAACGTCACTTCAAACCGCGTCAAGCTTATCAGGGGCGTCTCATCGCTGACGACTGTGAACCCGTACCCGCCTTGCGGCAAATGCACCAGATGCGCGGTCAGCAACGGCTCGAACGCTTCCGGCGCCGTGTTCTCCAATCCGAACTCGGCCGACTCGCCCGCCGACGGCACCAGATTGATGACCGGTCCAATGATTTCACTTTCCCCCTGAAGCCTCAGCCTGTAATAGCCGACCTGAGTATCCGCGGGACACTGAAACGAGCTCCCGAGCGGGCTTCTGGTGAACTGGGCTAGAGGGCACTGCGGCATCGCCATCGGATTGCCCAACAAACCTGGTGGGAGGCTCGCCACGATATCCTTTGGGTCCCTCGTGGGCGCTATCGCGCCGTTTGGAAGCGTTTCAGTGGTGAATTCGCCTGTCGTGGTCAGCGCCCACGGGTGGCCCCCGGCCTGCGTGAACGCGGGTTGATAGGGCATATTGATGAATTCGGTATAGGCTTCGCCCCTCACTTCGACGTGCTTTTCGATTGTCGCAGCAGTGGCCTGCATCGTGAAGCTCTTGATGCCAAACGGCTTGGCCTGCGTCGCCCCCGCCGGTCGCGCATCCAGCCAGCACGCCGTGGCGCTGCACAGCAACCATGCCGCCAGCAACGCAAGCAGCAGTGCACGAGAACTAGTGGTGAGCCTGTGGGTCATCGTCCGCTCCTTGCCCGCATGAACTTTCTTTGCGGTGCTTTGCTGGCACACTTCTGTATCTTGCGCGACCGCCTTCTTGCACATCGCTTTCGCTTGACTGTTGAGTGTGACTTGCTTGTACCGCCCCCCAAAGGCTGGGGCGCAACGGAGAGGTTCCCGCCGGGCGTCTGCGATTCGCTGCCGGGAACGAGCAGCGGCGCGGGATTGGTCAACGGCCCCTGACACGCATCGCCCGAGCACGGCTGTACCGGTGTGGGAGCCGCCGGGAACCCACTACCGAGACGCGCATCGTAGATGTCGTCCTCGTCGTCGGTATCCCGCGGCACCAAGCCGTCGCTAGTCACGAAGAACACATCCGCACCCGAGGGCGAGATCACCGCTTCTTTGACAGGCTGTTCACCGGACCCGCCGGACAGCAGCGAAACCTGCCCACCCCCAGGCGTTTCGTGCCATTCATAGAGGTTCTCCAAGCCGTTGGTCGCCAGCGGCGACAGGGGCGCCGCCGCGAAGAACACGATGCGCGAGCCATCTTCGCTGACCGCCCGATCGGCCATTTGGCGGTGCAGATACAAGGACCCTGCATAGCTTCCTCCCTTGATGCTCGCCCCCAGCACTTCGCCATTCGCACCGCGAATTTCGCGATTGCCGTCCGCGTCATACCCGGCTTCCCCGCCGGACACACGGACAAGACTCCCGGTCACCGCACCGTATCGGTACACGTCCCGTGCGCGGTTCGTGTCGTCCTGCGCCAACTGCGCATAGGTCCCGAACACCAGGAACCGACCGTCGGCACCCGCGGTTTGCACTTCGTTTTCCTGCCGCGAAAGCCAAAGCCCTACTTCGTCGCTGCCCGTCGGATTGGGGCAGCGAGCGTCCGCGACCAGGCCAGAGACCTGTCCGCCTGAGCACAGATCGGCAATGAACGCAAGCGTTCCCGTATTCGAGTCATACACATACAGGTTGTCCGCCCCCGCTTGCGGCACAGGACGACCTTCACTCTGAAGCGCCACCTGCCGGGCGCCTTCCAGCAGATCGCCGCGCGCCACGAAATACACGCGCGCGCCATCCGGCGCGACCCGGACGACACCTTGCACTTCCGCGGCCTGCCCCGCAGTGGGGTCATGCGAAACCTGTGTCAGCGACACGACTTCCCGTTCACCGGCCGCACAATCCGGTTTGGCTGCCGCACAACCGATACGGGCCTCGTAGAGATCTTGGCCTGTGTCGTGATCTTCCGCGACGAGCGGGGCGCCGGTCGTGAAATACACTGTTGATCCGTCTTCTGAGGCGCCTACGAAAGCGGCGCTCGCCCGTTCACCAGCGCCTTCACAAGGCACTTCGCCCGCCACACCGTGAGCGATACACGCGGTCAGCGGACGCGACACTTCAACGGTGCGCGAGCCACCGAGCCGCACGAACAATTGATATGCGGCAACTTCCCCGAAGCGCGTGCACTTTGTGAAGAACACCTCTTCCCCGTCGAGGCTGACCGCATTGAACTCATTGGGGGCTCTTCCTGGAGGAGTGTATGATGCGCTATTGCCGAACGCTGCTGGGCATTCCTCGCCCAATAGCCGCCCTTCAGGCCCTTCATTGTTCACTCCGACGATTTTCAAAGTCCGCGGCCGCCCACTGCAGCCCCGACTGTAGTCAAACAACTGCGTTACTTCGTTCTTCTCCGCCTGTAGCGCTTCGGGTAGCAGCGGTTCACCGATATTGGTCGCAAAGATGACATGACAGAAGGATTCACTTGCGCCTTGAAACGAAGGCGTTAGAACTTCACCGTTGAGCGTGTGAAACAGCCCCGCGGTTTCCCAGTCGGCTGGCGTGTCAGGCGTCGTTGTCTGGTAGAGATACAGTCCGCTCGTAGCTTCGTGTGCGGCGGCCTCAGCGTTCGTCCCCGTGCCGGCGACTTCGAGCTTGAGATCCAAGTTGGGCGTGACGTCTGTATTGAGCAGCTCCGAGGCCACCGACGTGGGGGCGCTCAGCGACACGGTGCTCCACTGCGTGGCTTCGCGGCGCGCGAGATAGTCGAAGGTGGAGTACCCGACCTGGCCCTCGAATGCTCCGGGTGCTCGATAGGCGACGCTCTGGCCGTTTTCGGCGACAGCATTGATTTCGGCCGCACCGAATCCGCCCTTGTAGACGGGGCTGACCATCTCGTAGTGACGTTCGGGGTTCAGCGCCAGCGCACGCACCGGGATCGCCAGCAGGACGCACGACGCAACCAGCAGCGATACGCCGAGCACGGCTGCTTGGGACAATACGAAGATCCTCTGCTTGCTCATCGACTCATACCGCCCCGTCATCGCACCCGCCTTTTCAGTGATTGCCAACAAACAGTCCGCGCTGCGCGACGCGTACTTGACTACTGCGCCGCTCATCGACTCGCCGCACCCGCCAGTCGCTTACGTCCGCTGACAGGCGGTTGCTCGCGCCTGTCAGGCAACTGCTCGCGTTGCTCGCGCGTGCCGTTGCGCCCCGCCGTCCAATCGTGATCTTGGATCTGAACGCACTGCGCGACGCGCTTGCCGCGCTCGGTCAGCACCCACGCATTGCGCCCACCACGCGCGTGGCCGTCGCCGGTGTTCTGAAGCAGCCCCAAGCGCTCCAGGCGGATCAGCAGCTTGGACGCCTGACCCTGATCGACGATCCCGGCCCGCTCGGCGAGCTCACGGTTACTGGACCCAGGCCGCTGAGTGGCACCGCTCAGCACCCGCGCGGTGCGATAGGTGACCCGCATCGCCAAACCCTCGAACGGATCGCCCCCACCCCGATCTACGCCGTGGCTCCCCTCGGCAGCACGCTCAGAGGCAGCCGTCCGGATGGATTTGCGCGACAGCTCACGCCGCGCCGCCGCGGCCCCCAGATAGGGCAGCACCAGCGCGCTCATCAGCTCACCCTCCAACTCGACCAACGGCCGCGCGCCGTCTGTCAACAGGCGGGTGTGCACGATCTGCAGCGCCGCCCCGGCCAGCGCCTCACCGGTCAACGACGACCAACCCCGCCTGCCCGCCGGCCGGCCCTGTTCGAGCCCGTCGCCAAGCCGTCTGAGGATCGCCTCCCGGCGCGCCAGCACCAGCGGCCCGCTGCGTGGAGACTGCACCACACAGACCCGCGCGAGCGCCGGCATACGATCACACAAGTCCAACAACAAACCCAACACGATCCGCAGCCGCTCACGCCAACCCAACCGCTGCGCCCCAGCCAGCTCCAGGCTGTGCTCGACCGTCCGTTCGGCCTGGTCGATCACCCCAAGCAGACACCCTTCGCGACTGTCGAACAGTTCATAGAACGTCCGCCGCGAGACCCGTGCCCGACGTGTGATCAACTGCACCGTCGCGGCCGGATAGCCAACCTCGTCGATCGCCACGATCGCCGCCGCCAACAACCGCTCCCGCTGCACCTCAGCGACCTGCCTGGGGCCCCTGATGGCATCGCCTAGCCCGCCCCTACCGTCCACGGGGGAGCTTCCAGCTCCACCCGCACGCACAGTACCGCGCTCGTGCCGTGCGGCGGTCATTGCGCGGACACTCCCAGCGGTGCCACCCGCGGCGGGCCAACGGCCAGCACACTGCCGGGGGCGTGCGCACCGCGCCCCGACGGCGGCGGCGCCTCAGTTCCTGCTAGCCGCCCCCAGCGTAAGAGAGAGAGAGAGAGAGAGAGATGCCTCGGCGATGCCGAGGCATCTAGCCAAGGCCCTGCCGGCCAAGCCGACGACACCCGACACGTATGTCCCCAACGAACTCACGCGAAACACAACTCCCTCACAAGTCTCAATGGCCCCGGCCTCTCCCAGAACCCACATTCAACGTTCGCAGCTCGAGCCTCTACGGGAACCCGACCCAACCCCGACCAATATGTTCACCACACCACCGCGCTCAACCGGAGCGCCAGGGTCGGACTAACATACACTCCTACTTTAGAAATGTCAATCCCCCTTTGAATGCGACAGACATACATGTACCGAGATGACAGACCGGTACGATCGAGCCCTGCCGACTCGGGACTACCGGTCGCGCTCTGCGCGATCGGCGCTGAGCGCGCGGTCGATGTAAGGGCCCAGCAGCTCCGTGATCGAGGACGCCGTCATGCCGGCCGGGGCGACGGGCAGCGTGGCGTAGCTGATCGCGAGCCGCACCAGGCACTCCGCGAGCAGCGCCGCGTCGTGCTCGGCCGCCTGCGGCCAGCGCGCGCGGATCGCGATGCGCAGGCGCTCGGCGGCATGTGCCACGAGCTGCTGGCCCTGGGTGGTGACGAACGGCAGCATGTCGCCGTCACCCGCGATCGCGGCGCCAATCAGCGGATCTTCGGCGGCGGCGGCGAGGAACAGCCCGAACGCGGCGGTCAGCGCCGCCTTGGGGTCGTGGAGGTTGGCGTCCAGCGCACCTTCCACGGCGCGCACAAAGCGCTCGCCTTCGCGCACCACGAACACCTGTGCGAACTCGTCGCGCGAGCCGAACTCCTTGTAGAGCGTCTGGCGGCTCACGCCCGCGGCGGCGGCGATCTCGGCCATCGTGACCTCATTCCAGCCGCGGCCCTCCAGCTCACGGCGCGCGGCGTCGAGCAGCGTGTCACGCAGCAGCTCGCGTGCGGCGACCGCGTAGGGCCTACTGGTGGGGGCGCCCTGGAGCGATGAGCCAGCGAGCGAGGCCGTCGCGGCGGTGGACGGGGGTGCGCTCACTCGACGACCTCAAAGTCAACCTTGTCACGGACGCCACAATCGGGACAGGCCCAGTCGTCGGGAACCTCGCTCCAGGGGGTCCCGGCGGAGAAGCCCTCGCGGGGATGGCCGTGCTGCTCGTCGTACTCGTAGCCACACGCGGGGCAGCGGTAACGGCTCATCGTGCGCACTCCGCAAAAACCGTCAGCCGACCGTCCTTGTGTCGCGCCCGTCTCACTGTGCACCCCCGGGGTGCACAGCGCCGCCGTAGCGGGCCAGGATCCGCGTGCGGCGACGCGGGGAGATGTTGGCGCGGGTGACATCGCCCGCGTAATGCCCGAGCAGCCGTCGGTCCATCACGCGGCGCCATAGCGGCGGGAACGCGGCGAGCACGATCATCCCGGCGTAGCCGGTCGGCAGCTGGGGGGCCTCGTCGACGTGGCGTAGGGCCTGGTAGCGGCGGATCGGGTTGGCGTGGTGGTCGGAGTGGCGCTGGAGGTGGTAGAGCAGCACGTTGGAGGCGACGTTGTTGCTGTTCCAGCTGTGCTCGGGGGCGGTGCGCTCGTAGCGCCCGTCCTCGCGGCGCTGGCGCAGCAGGCCGTAGTGCTCGAGGTAGTTGACGACCTCCAGCATCGAGAAGCCGAGCACCGCCTGCAGCAGCAGGTATGGGAGCACGACGGGGCCGAATGCGATCGTGAGCGCGGCGAACAGGACGACGGTCATCGCCCAGGCACCCAGGATGTCGTTGTGCACTGTCCAGGGCGAGCGCTGCATGCGCGCCAGGCGCGTGCGCTCGAGCTCCCAGCTAGAACGCACGCTACCGGCGACGGTGCGGGGCAGGAAGGCGTAGAAGCTCTCCCCCAGCCGCGAGCTGGCGGGGTCCTCGGGCGTGGCGACGCGCACGTGGTGGCCGCGATTGTGCTCGATGAAGAAGTGCCCGTAGCCGCTCTGGGCCAGGGCGACCTTGCTCAGCCAGCGCTCCATGCTGGCGCGCTTGTGGCCGAGCTCGTGCGCGGTGTTGATCGCGATGCCGCTGACCATCGCGACGGTCAGCGCCAGCCCGATGTCCTCGACGGTGCTCAGTTTGCCGCTGGACCACAGCCAGCAGGCACACACGAGGCCGGCGTACTGGATCGGTATGTAGAGATATGTGCACCAGCGGTAGTAGCGATCCTGCTCGAGCCACTTGATCGCGTCGTCGGGGGGGTTCTGGGCGTCGACTCCCACGATCAGGTCTGCCAGCGGGAAGACGCCAAACACGAGGACGGGCCCGTAAAACCAGAAGACTCCCAGGCCGGTGAGCGAGACCAGGCCCCACGCCAGAAAGGGGAGCGTGGGCACGAACAGGCCGAGCAACCATAGGTAGCGCTTGGGGTCGCGCCAGCGCACGGAGGCCTGCGCGCCCTGCACCAGCGGAGCGTCGGCGACGGCACTGGCCCCTTGGACAGCTGGGCTGTTGTCGCCCGGTGCTTGTACAGCAGACATATGACGTGTCTCCTTCGTCGATCCGACAGCGTTCCTCTGTCCGCCTACTTTACACGACGACCAGAGTTTGTCAACCAGTAGGACAAGGGGCGTCTGGCGTGTCGATATCGCGGAGCCGCGCGCGCATGACTTGCACGGCGCGGGGGTTGGAGTCGATCAGCACGTAGCGGCGCCCGAGCTTGGCGGCGACGGCGCCGAGCGTGCCGCTGCCGGCAAAGAAGTCCAGGCACCAGTCGCCGGGGCGTGTGGAGGCCTGGACCATGCGGCGCACGATGCCTTCGGGCTTCTGCGTCGGATAGCCGGTCTTCTCGGCGCCGCTGGTGGAGACGATCGTGTGCCACCAGACGTCGGTGGGGAGCTTGCCGCGGGCGACCTTCTCGGGTGTGACTAGGCCGGGCGCCATGTAGGGCTCGCGGTCGACGGCCTCGGCGTCGAAGTGGAACTTCTCGGGGTCGCGCACGTAGACAAGGATCGTGTCGTGCTTGGCGGGCCAGCGCCGGCGCGAGCGAGCGCCGTAGTCGTAGGCCCAGATCAGCTCGTTGAGGAAGCACTCGCGCCCAAAGATCTCGTCGAGCAGCAGCTTGCAGTAGTGCGCCTCGCGGTAGTCGATGTGGAAGTAGAGCGTGCCCGCGGGCGCAAGCAGGCGGTGCGCCTGCTCCAGGCGCGGCGTGAGGAAGGCGAGATAGTCCTCGAAGCGGTCGCGGTAGGAGGACTCGGCTAGCAGCCGCGTGCGGTAACGACGGCCCTGAAAGCCGGTGCGATCGCCGCGCGCGTCGGGAACCATGCGCAGTGTCTTGCGCGCCTGGACGCTGCCGGTGTTGAAGGGCGGGTCGATGTAGATGAGCTGGAAGGACCCGTCGGCGAAACGTGGCAGCAGCTCGAGGTTGTCCCCGAGCATGATCTCCTCGGTCTCGGGGTGACGCGGCCCCTCGGCGTCCGTGATGCCCTCCGAATCAGCGGGAAGCTGCATCGCGCAAGCGTATTGGCGAGGGCGGAGGACGCGTCAGGCCGGCATCGAGCAGGCCGACATTGAGCAACCGTGACCGAGCCTGTGCTAAGCCGAGCGCGGCCTCTAGCGAACCGCGCCCTGTGCGAGTGCAGCCTTCACCGGACGGGCCGCGCGCACCGCGGCGCTGAGCGTCGCAATGTCATAGACCCCGTGATGGCGGCGTCCGTTGACGAAGAACGTCGGCGTGCCCGACACCCCGCTGGAGTCGGCGCTGGCGACGTCGGCGGCCACGCGCGGGGCGTAACGACGCTGACGCAGGTCTTCGCCGAAGCGCTCGGCGTCGAGCTGCAGCTCCTGCGCGTAGCGGTGCAGGTCGCGCGGCGTGAGCTCGCCCTGGTGGGCGAGCAGGATGTCGTGCATCTCCCAGAACGCGCCTTGCGCCCCAGCCCCCTCGGCGGCCTCGGCGGCGAGCTGCGCCCAGGGGTGGACGTCGCTGAGCGGCAGGTGCCGGAAGACGTAGCGCAGCTCGTCGCCGTAGTTGGCCAGCAGCTCGCGCACGATCGACTCAGCTTTGCCGCAGTAGGAGCACTCGAAGTCGCCGTACTCGACGAGTGTCACGGTGGCGTCATGGTGACCGCGGATGTGGTCGTGCGCGGGGTCGACCTCCTCGGAGAGATCGACGAGCTGCGCGGCGGTGCGCCCGAGCTGGCGTGCCCGCAGGGAAGCCGGCAGGCGCCCGATCACACGGAACACGGACCACGCCACGACTGGCGAGATGAGCGCTGCGAACAGGACGCCGAGCTTGGCCTGCGCCAGCAACGCGCCCCCGAGCGCGCGATTGGCGATCAGCAGCGCTACCGTGAACCCGACCCCCGCGACGGCGCCCGTCCCGGCCAGGCCGGGCCAGGTCACGAGCAGCCTTCCACCGCCCAGCGCGCGGCGGGTGCCGAGCCAGGAGGCACCCAAGATCCCGAGCGGCTTGCCCACGACATAGGCGAGCACGATCCCGATCGTCACGGGCGAGCTCGCCGCTTCGCTCAGCACGGTGCCGTCGATGTGGATGCCGGCGTTCGCCAGCGCGAACAGGGGCACGATCACGAAGCTCGTCCAGGGATGCAGGCGGTACTGAAGCCGCTCGTTGGGCGAGATCGCGGCAACCAGGCCGCGCCGCGCGCTATAGGCGAGCTCTGGCGTGGGCTGTTCGCGAAAGGAGCGCGTGAGCTCGGTGGCGCGCTCGAGCTCGTCGCGCGCGGGCGGATAGGCGCTGGTCACGAGCCCGATCGCCAGCCCCGCGACCACCGGGTCGATCCCGGATTCCAGCAGCGCCAGCCAGATGCCGATCCCGACGAGCACCGCGACGGGACCGCGCCAGCTAGGTAGGAAGCGCAGCGCCCCGAGTACTACGAACAAGCCGATCGCGATGGCGAGCGCCACGGCGGAGACGTGACTCGTGTAGGCCACCGCGATCACGAGCAGCGCCCCGAGATCGTCGACCACGACGAGCGTCAGCAGAAACACACGCAGCCGCGCGCTCGCGTGCCGCGTGACCAGCGCGAGCGCACCGAGCGCGAGCGCGGTATCGGTCGACATCGGCACCCCCCAGGCCCCGGCTCCCGAACCGCCCGCGTTGACGGCCAAGTAGACGGCGATCGCCATGCCCATGCCACCGAGCGCGGCCATCACGGGTATCGCGATGCGGTTGCGCTCGCGCAGCTCGCCGAGGTCGAGCTCGCGCTTGCCCTCCAGCCCGACGACCAGGAAGAACAGCGCCATCAGACCTTCGTCGACCCAAGCCCGCAAGCTGCGCGAGAGCACCTCATGGCCGAGGCTGATCGTCAGCTTCGTGTTCCAGAAGGACTCATAGGTGTGGCGCCACGGCGAGTTGGCCCAGATGAGCGCCGCGAGTACCGCCACTAGCAGCGCCGCGGCGCCACCGGTCTCGGTGCCCAGGAAGTCGCGCACGGGGGCGCCGAGGTTGCGCGCCCACGCGGTGCGTCCCGCGGCGCTGTCGGTGACGCTCGCTGCCATCATGCCCCCGGCAGGATTCGAACCTGCGACCCTCGGATTAGAAGTCCGACGCTCTATCCAGCTGAGCTACGGGGGCGCGCATCTCCACACAGTCTGAGCCATCTGGGGCCCCGGCGAAGTGGCCTGCGAGCCCCTGGCAGCGAGGTCCTTAGGCAAACTTGATCCAGAACCGGTAGAAAGTAGCCCCATGAGCCCTTCCGATACCGACCCGACACGCAAGGAGCGCCGCGAGCAGGCGCGCTCCGAGCGCAAAGCCCTCGAGGCCGCCACGGCGGCGCAGGCCGCGCGGCGCAAGCGCATGATCCAACTCGGGTCGGTGATCGGCGCGGTGGTGGTGATCATCGTGGTGATCCTGGCGGCAACGAGCGGAGGCAGCTCCAAAAGCGGCCTCGCCAAAGGCAAACAGGCCAACGCTGAAGTAGCCACGGTGAGCTCGCTGATCAAGGGCATCCCGCAGTCGGCCAACGTGCTGGGCAACCCCAAGGCACCGGTGACGCTGAAGTACTTCGGCGACCTGGAGTGCCCGATCTGCAAGGAGTTCACGCTCGGTGCCCTCCCCCCGCTGATCGAAAAGTACGTGCGCTCCGGAAAGCTCAAGATCGAATACCTCTCGCTGGAGACGGCTACCCACGAACCGGAAACATTCCGCACGCAGCAGATCGCGGCTTACGCCGCCGGCAAGCAAAACCTCGCCTGGTACTTCATCGAGCTCTTCTACCACGAGCAGGGCGCTGAGGACACCGGCTATGTCACCGAAAACTACCTCCAGGGCCTCGCCCAGCAGGTCCCGGGGATCAACCTCCCCAACTGGAGCGCCGCACGCAACGACCCGGCGCTCGCCGAACAGGTCACAAGCGACGGACAGCTCGCAAACCAGCACGGCTTCACGGGCACGCCCTCGTTCCTGCTGGGCAAGACCGGCGGCTCTTTCACGGTCCTTGAAAACCCCAACCTGGAACAGCCCTCGGACTTCGAATCGGCGATCAACAAGCTGCTGAGCTGACGGGAGCGGACGGCGATGGCACAATGCTTTCCCGTCCATGCGTCAGCAGCCGACACCCGCAGGTAAGTGATGAGCAACCGCGTCATCCGCATCGCGATGATCGTGATCGCGACGCTTGGCCTCTGCCTGACGATCTACCTGACCTACGTCCACTACTCCGGGACCCCTCCGCTGTGCAGCACGACGCACAACACGTGCCTCAAAGTGCAGACCTCGCAGTACGCGGAGCTTGCCGGCGTACCGGTCGCGCTGATCGGCCTGCTCGGCTACATAGCGATCCTTGGCTCGCTGCTCCTACCCGAAAGTGAGCAGACGCGCTTCGCAACGGTGGCGTTTGCGCTCGTCGGCTTCGGCTTCTCCGCATACCTGACTTACCGCGAGTTGTTCTCGCTGCACGAGGTCTGCGAGGAGTGCGTGACTAGCGCAGTGATAATGACCGTGATCGCATCCCTGTCGGTATGGCGCTTTCTGCGCAGCGAGGCGCTCCCACCGGACGCGACGCTCGACGCCGCCGGGACCGGGGCCGATACTGCCGTGCCGCCGCTGTCGGCTGCCGGCCCTTGAGCGCCTCGGTCGAGCGCCTCAAGGCCGCCGCCGCTCAGGCGGCGGCGCTGCTCGTCGAGGAGAACATGCGCGTCGGCCTGGGAACCGGCTCGACCGTCGCCCACCTGCTGCCCGCGCTCGCGGCCCGCGAACTCACTGGGCTGCGCTGCGCCGCGACGTCCCCCGCCACCGAGCACGCCGCTCGCTCACTGGGGCTCGAAGTCCTCGAGCTGGACGAGCTCGGAGCGCTCGACATCGCGATCGACGGCGCCGACCAGATCGACCCCCGGGGGTGGTTGGTCAAGGGTGGCGGCGCGGCACAGACGCGCGAGAAGATCGTCGCCGCCGCCGCGCGGCGCTTCGTCGTGATCGCCTCCGCCGAGAAGGCCGTCTCCGCGCTCTCTGCGCCGGTCCCAATCGAGATCCTGCGCTTCGGCGCGCAGCTCACGTTGAGCTCGATCGCACCCGCCGAACTGCGCGATGTGCCGCTCAGCCCGGAGGGCAACCTGATCGCCGACTACCGCGGGGAGATCGACTCGCCCGTGCGGCTCGCGGCATGGCTCTCCGAAACGCCAGGAATCGTCGAGCACGGCCTCTTTGCGCCGCATCTCGTCAGCGACATACTGATTGCCGGCGAGAGTGGCGTAGTGCACCGCAAGGGCGACAAGCCCGCTTGACCTGACGCACGCTGGAGCACCGCACACGAGCTCAGACGCCGATCAGCTCCAGCGTGTCGATGTGCCGGACCGCTCGCGAGGCCTGCACCTCCGAACCGCTGCGCCGCAGTACACCCTCATCCTGCAGGCGGGTGAGCGCACAATCGAGCACAGCGGCTTCAACGCCCGCTAGCTCGGCAGCCAACTCGGCTCGCGACCAGCGCTCACCACGATCCCCGCTGAGAATCTGCAGGACGATCGCTCGTTCGACTATCCACCTCTGCCTGTCTTGTACCTGCTCGGATCCCCTGCGCATAGCGGGCAGCCCTCCTCTCCGGATGTCGGTCTCGGGTAGTGGCGACCGACGCACAGCGACAGCCGCTTCCAGATCGCCGTCGAAGGTACTCCCCACCCGCGACGGGAGACGCGCGCGGCCCGCAAGACGAGGGCGCCAGTGCCGCCCGCCAACCCCGTGAGCGCATCTGCACTCGCCTCTCACACCGTCCGCGGTGAGCGGGGGACCGAGGAATCGAACCTCGAGCAAGGGTTTTGGAGACCCCCATGTTACCGTTACACCAGTCCCCCAAAAGCGCCTGTTTGCAGGACTTTTGTGTATGTCAGTCGAGCTCGGCGGGGGCTGTGCGGGACGTCGTGCGCGCGACGGGCAACACGCAAATACCGCCGGCGCCCCCGCGGCTTGGATCGAAGGATACCTCCGAGCGGGTCCGAGAGCGACTCCTCGCGGTTACCGACGGGCCCGCTTTGCGTTGAGCACCGCGCCACCCGCGCTAAAGCTGGCGGCACGCCCTACCGAAGCAGAGACCTAGACGAGCAACCCCAACTTGTGATTATTCGCACGATCATCGAAGCCGGGTAACCGCCCCGCTTCAGAGCTCCAGCTGCCAGGCCACTCATCCGCGATGCCCAACGCCAAAATCGCCACCCCCCTCGATCACTCGGCGCCCCACGCCCGCACCACCTCGGCGCCCCACACCCGCACCACACCGCGGCCAGGCTCTGCCGAGCCGCGCTCGCGCTGGCTGCAGCAGACCGGCGACAGCCTGATCGAGGTGCTCGCCGCCGCGCTGATGCTCGTGCTGATCGTGGTCGCAACGCTGACGGCACTCAACAACACCAACCACGCCAGCGCCCTCGACAGGTCTCGCGCCCAGGCGGACTCGCTGGCCCAGCAGGACGAGGACGAACTGCGCAGCCAGCCAGTCAAAAAGCTCTCCGAACTGAGCAAGACGCATGAAGTCGTGCTGCAGGAAGTGACCAAAGGCGGCACCCACTACACGATCACCTCGACGGCAAAGTACATATCGGACAAAACGGCGACGGCCAGCTGCACCTCCAGCACACCGAGCGCCGATTACATCCAGACGACCTCGAAGGTGACATGGCCCGCGATGGGCAGCACCAAGCCCGTGGTCGAGACCGGCATCGTCGCACCGCCAGCGGACTCCGCCCTGATCATGCAGGTCACGGGCGCAGCCGGCGAACCCGTGTCGAACATGACCGTCGAAGCCACCGGGCCGTCGAATGTCACAGCCGAAACCTCCAGCGACGGTTGCGCGATCCTGGCGGTGCTGCCCGGGGAATACAAACTCAACGTCCATCGGCTCGGCTACGTGGATCAGAACGGCTACGCCAACGCCAACGAAGACCCGAGCAACAACAGCAGCGTCTACGTCGTCGCCGAGAACACCGTCAAGAAGAGCTACGAGTTCGCCCCGGCCGGCGAACTGGCGGTCACCTTCTCCGGCGCGAATGCCGAAGGCGACTCATTCGTGGCCTTCAACACCGGCCTGACCGGCTCGTTCCGGACCTTCGGCACTATCGAAAGCTACAAAACAACGGTGAACTCCACCAAAACCATCTTTCCCTTCACCTCCGAATACACGGTCTACGCTGGCACCTGTGAATCCAACCTCCCGACGAATAACGGCCAGCTGCACAACTCGACGGTCGTAGTCGCGGCAGGCACCATCACCCCGGTGACCGTCGCCCTAGCGGCAATCGAAATGACGGTCAGGAACGGCACCAGCGAAGGCACCCCCGGCACCGTCATGACCAGTGGCGTCACCGGCAGCCTCGAAGACACCGGCTGCAAAACCACGCGCAAATTCACGGCCAACTCCAAAGGCGAACTACCCAAGCCGGGCATGCCCTTCGGCACGTACTCCCTGTGCGTGGCCGGGACGATCAGCGGCAAACACCGCAAGCTCATCACGCCGGTCACGAACAACAACGCGAGCGGCGTCAAAGTACCGATCTACCTGGGCTCCGGCAAAGAAGAAGCGGCGGGCTGCTGATGAGCTCCGAGCAGACAGCCCTGCGATCCCTCGCCGACGAGCGCGGCTTCACGCTGATCGAGCTGGTGATCGCGATGGCGATGGGCATCGTGGTATCGCTTGCCGCCTTCGCGCTACTCAAATTCACCACGAGCGACGTCTCGCGCATCACAGAACGCGTCCACGTGGACCAGACGGGCTCGGTAGCCCTGGAACGGGTCATGCTCGAGCTGCACTCCGCCTGCGTTGCGCCGTCAGTCTCGCCGATCCAGACCAAAAGCAACGAAAACACCATCCGCTTCATCAGCGAAGGCGGCTCACAGTCGGCATTGACGACGGTCGCACTGCACGAAATTATCTACAACAAAACCACAGGTACGCTTACCGAAAAGAGCTTTACGAGCATTCCTCCGCCTACCGGCAAGGCGGCCCCCGAATACACCTTTCCAACAACCGCAACGAGCACAACCCTACTGCTCACCGGGGTGCAGCAATCCGAAAGTGAAAAAAAACTGATCCCCATCTTCCAGTACTTCCGCTACTACGGCTCCGCCGACAGCAAACCTGTCTACGGTGAAATCAACCCCGCCGCGATGCTGAGTACTTCCCTGGAAAAAGAATCGGAAGCCGAACGTGTCGCGAAGGTCACCGTCAGCTTGACCCTGACGCCAAAGGCGAAAGAAAGCGCCACGCTCACCAACGACCGTCCCGTGCCCCTCGAAGACTCCGCGGTGTTCCGCCTGGCCCCCTCCTCGGAAGCCACGACCAACCCCAACCTCCCCTGCTCTCCCCAGACATGAAGCCATCTTCCCCACACTCTCCGCGCCGCGCCGCGCGCCTCAGCGAGCAGGACGGCATCTCGATGATCATCGTGATCGGCGTGATGTTCGTGACCTCGCTGCTGCTGGTCGCCGCCTTTACCTCGACCAGGAGCGACATCCATCTGACGAGCGCCGACGCCTCCCAGAAGAAGGCCTACTACGCCGCCCAGGCCGGTATCGAGGACTACGAGTACCACCTCACCCAAGACGGCAACTATCTCAGCTACTGCACCGAACCGCCAACCGCAAATCCGGCCCTCAACCAGTACTACAAAGAAGGCACCACTACTCCGATTCCGGCCTCCGAACTCAAAACTGCGGAAGTCCCTGAAAGCGAAGAGACCTACGCGATCCAGCTATTGCCAGCTGAAAGCGCGCCGGTCAACGACGAGAAATGCGATCGCAACAAGCTTGTGGAAACGATGCTCGAAGAGCAGGGCTCCGCGACGGGCACCTTCCGTATCGAGTCGACCGGGTTCTTCCAGGGCAAGCAGCGCTCGGTGGTCGCCACCTTCAGGAACGCCAACTTCGTCAGCTACGTCTGGTACTCGAAGTACGAAACCTTCGACCCCTCCAAGTACGGGACGCCGCTGCGCACACAGTGCGAAGCCTTCTACGGCAAACGGCCCGGCGAATCCCAGTGCCAGAACAACTACTTCATCTCCGGGGAATCGGTCAACGGCCCGATGCACACCGAAGACCACGTCGGCATCTGCGGAGCCCCCGTCTTTGGACGGACCTCGACCGACCGCATCGAATTCGGCTCAGCGGGCTTCACGGGTGACGAAGGCTACTCCGTCGAGGAAGACCACGGCTGCGGTGCCGGTGCAAACCCCACGTTCCTCGGCAATCACATACCGCCGAACGAAGTCAAATCGCTCGAACCGCCGCCGGGCGACGAAGAACTGCTGCACATCGTCGAACCGGCCTACAAGTACCCGGGCAAGGTAGAACTCATCCTGAATGGCAGCACCATGACGGTCCGGGACGAATACAAAGAAAATGCCAAAAAAGAAATTGAATACAACGAAATCAACAACGTCGCCTTCCCACCCAACGGCGTCATCTATGTCACCGGGGGCTGCTCCAAGGCCTACTCGCCATTCGGCCCCACGCCCTCCTACCGGGAAGACCTCAGCTGTGGCAACGTGTATGTGCACGGGGAATACACCAGCTCGCTGACGATCGCGGCCCAGAACGACGTCGTCATCAACGGCAACCTGCTGAGCTCTCCCCGCAGCGGAGAAACGCCCACCAGCAACGCCCTGCTGGGTCTGATCGCCAACAACTTCGTGCGCGTCTACCATCCCGTCGCGAGCACCTACACCGTGTCCGGGACCTCGTGCAACGGCAAAGACAAATACCTCGGCTCACATATCTGCGAATACACGAACAACTCCAGCAGCTGCGACGCCCCCAACCTGAGCAAAGCCGAAGGGCAGTTCGAAAACCCGACGATCGACGCCGCGATCCTCGCGCTCAAACACGCCTTCGTCGTCGACAACTACGACTGCGGGACCGCGACGCTCGGGCACCTGAACGTATACGGCGCGATCGCGGGACTCTTCAGCAACGGCTTGACCGGCGAATTCAACGGCAGCACCGGCGTCATCGAACACGGCTACCCCTACAACGCCAACTACGACAACCGCCTGCAGATCGAGGAGCCGCCACACTTCCTCAACCCGATCCAGGCCGACTGGTACATCCAGCGCGAGACCCTGGCCAACAAACCCTAGCCCGCGCCAGCGCGAGACTTTAGCCAACAAACCCCAGCCTGCGCCTAGAGACCTCTAGCTGCGCCTAGACCCTCTAGCCTGCGCCTAGATCCCGCGCAGCAGCACCCCGGGCGCCAGTTCCAGGGCGCGTGCAAGCCGCAGGATCGTGCGCAGGTTCGGGTTGCGCCGGCCACGCTCGAAGACGCTGATCGCAGCGCGATCGACGGCGGCCTCATTGGCAAGCGCTTCCTGGGAGAGGCCAACGCGCTGGCGGGCCCAGCGCAGGTTGGCGCCAAAGCGCGCCGCCGGGGTCTCAGCCTCCGCCGCACGTCGCGGTCCGCGCACCGCGACGCCCTGGTCGCCGATCCCCCGCAGCAGCGCGGCAGGCTTGACAGAGACAGCGCCGGCGACGCGGATGATCGTCGTCAGGTCCGGCGCGCGCTCGGCGCGCTCGATGAAGCTGACCGCCGCACGGTCGAGCTGCGCTCTGGAGCTCAGGTCGATCTGGGAGAGCCCTGCCTGCCTGCGGGCCTCGCGGATATTCGAGCCGAATCGTGCCAGCTGTTCGTCCAGCTCGAGGTCGCCGGTGCTTCGCATGCGCCCATACTCTTGAGTCGCCTACAAAAAGACCACTGCGCAAACACTAGAAACGCCAGCCGTGCCCGTGGTCATCTTGAGGCCTGCGACCAGGGCTGTCCCCAATCACCGGGAGGCCGTAGCGCTGTAGGTGCGGCGGGTGGGATTCGAACCCACACGCCCTTGCGGACAGGGCCTTTTGAGGGCCCCGCGTCTACCGTTCCGCCACCGCCGCACGCGGTACGCGCTTCACCCCAAATATAGGCGAGCCGACGATCCGTGAGTGCCCGGCTTCAAGCCGGGTGCGGAGTGGGGTCGCGATAGTCGCCCGCGCCGGACTGTGGAGCAAACGTCTCACGCTCAACGTTCCATCCCTGGGAGAAGCCGCGCATCGCAAATGCGATCAGCAGGATCTGGACCGGGATCACAAGCAGCGTAAGCACGCCCAGCAGCCCAGCGTTGAGAGCCGGCTGACTGAAGCCCGCTTTGTCGCGATTGAACCAGGACGGTGCCGCCACGAGCGCAAAAGTCGCAAGCAGAATCCCCAGGGCAGCCGAGACCGGCAGCACTCCACGTTTCCAGCGTGCCGCGTAGAAGGCGAGCACCAGATAGAGGATGACGAACACGCACTGCACCACCAGCGGCCCGGATCCTTCGAGGACCGACCCGCCGCCAATCGTGATCACGAGCACGAGCGCGGCGCTTGCGAGCAGCAACAGGATGACGGTCGCGCGCGTAGCCTGAACGACCGGCTTGTCGCGGTTTGGGTGCGTGATGATGACGCCTGTCTCGGAGTTTGAGGCCGAAGTTGTAGACATCGCTCCCAATGACCATACAATCTTCGGCGGTCCCCGTGTGCGCCGTCGGCTGTGCGGCAACGATCGTCGACGGATAGACGGCTGCGCGGACGCGCTGCGGGCGTGGTGGAACTGGCAGACACGCTGGCCTTAGGAGCCAGTGGGCTCAGGCCCTTGGGGGTTCGAATCCCCCCGCCCGCACTTCCACGGAAGGGTGTACCAGTCTATTGGTACACTCCGTATATGGCTTCTACTACACGTATCCAGGTTACGCTCGACGCCGAGCTAGCCGCTGCGGTAGCGGAGTTCGGTGGTACCGAGCCGCGCTCTCGGGCCGTGCGCGATTTGGCCCTGCGCGGAGCCGAGGCGATCCGCGCGGAGCGGGCGGACAAGCGCGAGGCCCAAGAGCACCTGCTGCGGATCGCGGTGGGAGAGGACGACGGCTACGACTTCGCCGTCTCAGAGCAACTTCATGCCTCCCGCTGAACCCTACGTCTCAGAGCAGCCGCATGCCTCCGCCTGAGCCGTACGGCTCAGGCGGACTGCTCGTATTCGACACCTCGGCGTGGAACCGCCAGCGAGATCCAGCGGTGCTCTCTCGCTGGCTCGCCACCGCAGAAGCTGGCCTGTTCGCTGTGTGTCCCGTCGTAGCGCTCGAGCTGCTCGCGAGCGCCCGCAACGAGCAAAAGTTCGCCGACCTCGACCGAACCCTCATGGCCCTGCCTGCGGCCTATGTCACGCGCAGCGTCGGCGCAGCGGCGCTCGCCGCCTCGCGAGAACTGCGCGGTGAGCGGCGCATCCCCGCCACCGACTACCTCATCGCGGCTGCAGCGGCTGGACGCGGTGCCGGGGTACTCCACTACGACCATCACTTCGACCCACTCTGCCGGGCACTTGGGATCGAGAGCGTCTGGATCGCGCAACCCGGTTCCCTCGACTGACTTCCTACGCACTCACAAGCGGCGCCCCCTGCCAGCGGGTGCCAGCTGGGATCTCCTCGCCGCGCAGCACCACCGAGTGCCCGCCGATGCTGCTGCCCGCTCCAAGCTGCGTGTCGGGCAACACGGCAGCGGTCGGACCGAGGGTGGCCCCCGCGCCGATGCTCGTCGGACCGATACTCAACAGGCGATCCTGGAAGACGCGGGTCATCAGGCAGGCACCGCGGTTGATCGCGCAGCCGTCGCCGAGCTCGACCACGTCGTACTCGGTGACGGCCGTCGTGTCGCACCACACGTCCCGGCCGACTTTGCCGCCCATCGCACGCAGGTAGAGCGACATCAGCGGAGTGCCGATCGCGAATCGCAGCAGCCACTCGCCGGCCAGCTGCTCGTGGGCCGAGTTGACCAGCTCGTCGCGCCACACGAAAACGACCACAGGGGGTGCTGCCCGGAGCGGTAGCGACCGATGACCGTCCACTTGATCGCGACCGCGACAGTGGCCGAGAGGAAACCGGAGGCAAGCACCACCAGCGGCGAGAGCGCAAACATCGCCGCGATCCCCAGGCGCCCACCGAGCATGTCGAGGATCAGCAGGTCAAGTAGGCCGACGAATAGCGAGATCGTGTTTGGCCCGAAGATCCGGAGCGCGTCCATGACCCCCCGAGCCAGGACGAGTCGCTTCGGGGGATCGGTAGTCCGGGCCGGGTCCGCGGCCTCCGGGATGCGGGGCAACTCGAGCGCCGGCACACCGAACCACGACGTCCCCGCGGCCGGTCGCCGCGGGGCGAGCGTGAGCGCACCAACGAGCGTGTCGTCGCCGAGCCGGGTGCCCTCGCGCAGCACCGCACCGGGACCGAGGAAGGTGCGGCTGCCGATCTCGATCGGCTCGATGTGCAGCCAGCCCGCACGGGCGCGGGCGCCACAGAAGCCCACGTCGTCGGTGGCGTGGCTGAGCTCGCCGAAGGAGACCAGCGAGCTCAGGCCGGTCGAGGTCGAGATCTCCGTACGCCGGCCGACCCGGATACCCATGAGCCGTAGCCAGCCGCGCGTGTAGAGCGAAGCGTAGAGTGGGAACAGCGCCCCGCCGGCCGACTCCTGCAGATCACCCGAGAACCACAGCGCCCAGGCCACGCCCCCGCCCTCGCCGTGCCATCCCGGGCGCACGAGCTTCCACACCAGCCGCAAGGTGAGAGCGACGAGCAGCGCAAATACCACCGTGGAGATGACTACGACGGCGCCGGCCTCACCCGCAAGCACCGCCAGCGAGCCGCTCAGCGAAGGAGCGGGGGCGCCCGCCAGCAGAAGTGAAAGCACGCCGGCTCCAAAGGCCACGAGCGCGAGCAGCCCCTCCCCGACGAAGCTGAAGGCGAATGCCAGCTTCCACAGGCGCGCGTGGCGGCTTGGCGGCGGAGCCTGTGCCGGCCAACCCGCGCCCGCGCGACCGAGCCGCCGCGCGGGGCTACCGCCCCAGTGCTCCCCGGCGGGGATCGCCCCCGCGATCACGCTGCCGGGCTCGATCTCCGCGCCCGCGCCGATATTCGCGCCGGGAGCGAGCAGCGTGCGAGTGCCAACGCTCGCGCCCGCGCCGATGCGCAGCTCGCCGATCACGAGCTCCTGACCCTCGATGTACCACCCGTGCAAATCGACCTGCGACTCCACCGTCGCTCCCGGACCTACGCGCACGAGCGAGGTCAGGGTCGGCATGCTGGCAAGCCGCGCGCCGCGCGCGACGTCCGCGCCGATCAGCCGCGCGTAGCGACCGGCCGCCGGCGAGCTCCAGGCGCCGGCCGCCTAGCTTGACCTGATCGTCGCGCCGGCCGATGAAGTCCAGGCCCTCGATCGTCTCACGCACGATGTCCCCCGAGCGGTAGGCGCGCTCCCAACCGAGCGCCGGCAGTCCCGCGTAGCGCTCGGCGTCGAGCACCGGGTCCAGATAGCGCCCGAGACCGACCCCACCGATCACGAGCTCACCCGGCTCGCCGAAGGCCACCGGCCGCTCCCGCTCGTCGAGCACCGCGACATCCCAGCCCGCGAGCGGCCAGCCGATCGTCACGGGCTCCCCGGGACGGATGCGCGCGGCGGTGCTGACGACGGTCGCCTCGGTCGGCCCATAGGTGTTCCAGACCTCGCGGCCCCGCGCCAGACGCCAGGCGAGCTCCGCTGCACAGGCCTCGCCGCCGAGGATCAACAGCCGCACACCGGCAAGCGCGTCCTCCTCCCACATCGCCGCCAGGGTCGGAACGGTGGAGATCACGCTCACCTCGCGCGCCGCCAGCCAGGGGCCGAGGTCGGCACCCGCGCGGACCAGCCCGCGGGGCGCCGGCACGAGCGTCGCTCCACTGCCCCAGGCCAGCCACATCTCCTCACAGCTGGCGTCGAAGGCAACCGAGAGACCGGCCAACACGCGATCCTCGGGGGAGATGCTCCACAGCCGCGCCTCGGCGTTGACGAAGGCCGCCGCAGAGCCGTGGCTGATCGCAATGCCCTTGGGCTGGCCGGTCGAGCCCGAGGTGAAGATGATCCAGGCGTCGTCCTGTGCTGTCAGGTCGCGCCCGTGCCGGGCACCGGCGCCAGGGCCTAGGCGCTGAAAACGTAACCCCCGCTCGAGCGCGCCGCAGACACCCGCCTGCTCCCAGATAGCGGCGGCGCGGCGCGGCGAATCATCCGCGTCCACCGGCACGTAGGCCGCTCCGGCACACAGGACCCCGAGGATCCCGACGTAGAGCTCAGAGGTCCCGCTCGGCAGATGGATGCCGACGCGGTCTCCTGGGCCGACACCAGCCTCGGAAAGCTCCTCGGCGAGCCGCTCCGCGGCCTCGTAGAGCTCACGGTAGGTGAGTACATCGTCCGCGGCATCGATCGCCAGGCGATCCCCGTGGCGGGTGACGGTCGCGGCCAGGATCTCCAGTAGCGAGCCCTCGGCGGCCTTTTTCGCGAGGCCCGCAGTCGAGCCGTGTTCGCGCGATATGTCGACGATTACCATGGTGAGGGTCGTGAGAGCTGCGTCGCCGCATCTGGACTGGGTACCACCGCTCCCGTGCAGGATCCAGCGCCAAGCTATGCCCCTGCGCGCACACAGTAGGAGCCGGCGCATTTGGCGCAGATAGGAGCTCGGTGAAGATTCGTTAAGCATCCGCGCGCGAGTGCGGGCGATAGAATGAAGCAGGCTCCACACCGGCCGGGTTCAGACGTCTGGATGCAATGCGCCAAGCCGCACGTCCCCGCCGGTGGCCGCCGCAGGCAGGGATCTCAAGCAAGCGACCAGATGGAGGATGTCGCCTCGAATGACTCGGAGAGCCCGAGGTATCGGTGCTGTGACCTTCGCGGCGCTAGCCGTCCCCAACTACCGCCGCTACATCGCCGGCCAGGCGATCTCGCTGACCGGCACATGGATGCAGATGGCGGCCCAATCTTGGCTGGTGCTGAGCATCACCGGCTCGGCGACCAAGCTCGGCCTGATCGTCGCGCTGCAGACCCTGCCGGTGCTGTTGCTCGGCCCCTACGGTGGCGTCGTCGCCGATCGCGTGGACAAGCGTCGACTGATGGTCTGCCTGCAGACCCTGATGGGTGTACAGGCGCTGATACTCGGCCTGCTGACGATCACCGGCGCCATCCAGCTCTGGGAGATCGGTGTTCTAGCGATGCTACTGGGTCTCAACAACGCGTTTGAGAATCCCGCGCGACAGTCGTTCATGCTGGAGATGGTCGGTCAAGAGAACCTGCGCAACGCGGTCAGCCTCAACTCGGTACTGGTCAACGTGGCGCGCACCGTCGGGCCCGCCGTGGGCGGGGTGCTGATCGCGACGGTCGGCACGGGTGTCTGCTTTCTCTTCAACGCAGTCAGCTTCGTGGCAGTAGTCAGCTCGTTGCTGACGCTCGATCGCACGGCGCTGCATCCCAGCCCGCCCTCCGGCCGTGCGCCGGGGCAGCTACGCGAGGGACTGCGCTACGTCGCGCGCAACCCGCAGCTGAGCGTGCCGCTGCTGATGATGGCGGCCGTCGGCTGCCTGGCCTACGAGTTCCAGGTCTCGCTGCCGGTGATGGCACGCCAAGGCCTGCACGCGGGCGCGACCGGCTACGGGTTCATGACCGCCGCGATGGGCGCCGGCGCGATCGCGGGTGGGCTGCTGGTCGCCGCGCGCGGGCGCACGGGCCTGCCGACGCTGATTGCGGCGGCAACCGGCTTCGGGGTCGTGCTCGCCCTCGCCGCGCTCGCGCCAAACCTCCCGCTGGAGCTATTGGCGCTGGCGCTCGCGGGTTGGGCCAGCATCTCGTTCATGGCGACCGGCAACTCCACTCTGCAGCTGACCGCGGAGCCCTCGATGCGCGGCCGCGTGATGGCGCTGTGGTTCGTGGCCTTCCAGGGCTCGACCCCGATCGGCGGCCCGATCGTCGGCTGGGTGATGGCGCAGGCCGGCGCACGCGCGGGACTCGGCCTGGGAGCCCTGACATGCCTCCTGGTGGCACTTGCGGGACTACTAACGCTGCAGCGCCTGACGCCCGACTCGCCGCTGCGCGCACTGGCAGCCAAGAGTCTTTCGCGCTAAGGCGCTAGCGGGCGTCGGAGTCGACGGCGAAGAAATCCGTGAGCAGCTCGTTGACGCGCGCGGGCTCGTCGTGCTGGACCCAGTGGGTCGCCCGCGGCAGGCGCTCGATGCGCATGTCCGGTACCCACTGGGGTAGCGGCTCGGCCAGCTCGGCGCCGAGGTGGCGGTCGAGCTCGCCCCAAATCACCAGCGTCGGCGCCTGGACCGGGCGCAGGCGACTCGACGCCGTGCGCGGCGAAGTGCGCAATGCGGCGCGGTAGTAGTTGATCATTCCGCTCAGCGCCCCCGGCTGGGACCACGCCTCGACGTAGCGCTCCAGATCGGCGTCGCTGAAGGCCGCGGGTGAGTCCCCGCGTAGCGCGCGCTTGGCGAAGGAGAAGCCGTCACGGCGCAACAGCCTCTCGGGCAGGCCCGGGATCTGGAAGAAGAACATGTACCAGCTCTTGCGCAACTGGCGCACGGTGCGAAAGCCCTGCAGCATGCGCTCGGGGTGGGGCACGTTCAGGATCGCGAGCCGCCGCACGACCTCTGGGTGGTACATCGCAACGCCATAAGCGACCGCAGCGCCCCAGTCGTGACCGACGACGTTCGCGCTGGACTCTCCGAAGTGACCGATCAGCCCGGCGATGTCGCCCGCGAGTGACTCCAGGTCATATGCGCGCCAGTCGGCGGGCTTGTCGGAGAGGTTGTAGCCGCGCATGTCCGGCGCGACGACGTGATAGCCCGCCGCCGCGAGCGCCGGGAGCTGGCGCCGCCAGGAGTACCAGAACTCGGGGAAGCCGTGCAACAGGACCACGAGCGGACCAGTGCCTGCCTCGACGTAGTGCAGGCGTATGCCCTCGCCGACGTCGGCGTAGCCGTGGGTGAGCTCTGCTTCGCTCTGGGATGGGTCCGCAGCGGCGCTCATCGCAGCAGGCATCCTAGACCTTTGCTGCCGTCCGAGCGGGATGTCACATTTGGAGGTCGTGAGCGTCCTCTTGCTATTCATCGGAATTCTCGCCGGCGCGCTGCTTGGCGGCGCCGGCGCGATCGCACTGGTGCGCGCCAACCGCGAGCAGCTGCGCGACGCGATGAAGTCGATCTCCAGCGACGTCCTCGCGCAAACCGGCGACTCGCTCGCACAGCGCCTGGCCGACCAGCGCCGGGCCGAGGAGCAGCGCGCCTCGGGCGAGATGGCCACCCGCGCGGAGGAGCTCAAGAGCCTCGTGGGACCGGTCCACGAGAAGCTCAGCAAGGTCGAGAGCGAGCTTGGCCGCCTGGAGCGCGAGCGACGCGACTCGCAGGTGCAGCTCTCCGAGATGGTGCGCGCGCTCAGCGCCGGCACCGACACGCTGCGACGCGAGACCGGTGAGCTCGTGTCCGCACTCAAGCGCCCCGAGACCCGTGGCTCATGGGGTGAGATCCAGCTGCGCCGCGTCGTCGAGCTCGCGGGCATGGTGGCCCACTGCGACTTCATCGAGCAGCACACGATCGACACCGAAGACGGCCGCCTGCGACCGGACATGCTCGTGCGCCTGCCCGGCGGCAAGCTGATCGTGGTCGACTCCAAGGTGCCGCTCGACGCCTATCTAGCCTCGCTGGAGGCGGCCGGTGAGGATGCGGGCCTCCAGCAGACGCGCCACGCGCGCCAAACGCGCGAACACATCGCCAAGCTCGCCGCCAAGGGCTACCAGCAGCAGTTCGACTCGACACCCGAACTGGTCGTGATGTTCGTGCCCTCCGACGGCATCTACCAGGCAGCGCTCGCGGCCGACCCTACGCTGATGGAGTACGGCATCCAGCAGCACGTGCTGATGGCGACCCCGACGACCTTGATCGGCCTACTGCGCGCCGTGCACTACGGCTGGAGCCAGGAGCAGATCGCCGAGTCCGCGCGCGAGATCGCGGGCTCCGCGCGCGAGCTGCACCGCCGCATGGGCAAGTTCGCCGAGCACATGGCCAAGGTCGGTCGCCAGCTCGACTCCGCGGTCGGCTCCTACAACGCCGCGGTTGGTTCCTTCGATCATCGCGTGATCCCCCAGATGCGCGCGATCGAGCAGGCCGGCATCTCCTCCGAGCGCGAGATCGCGGCGCCGGCGGCGATCGATACCACTGCCCGTCCCGTCACGGCCACATTGGAGAGCGATCCACTGCAGGACAGCACCCCGATGGCGGTGGACGGCATCTCCGTGGACGACCGGCGGACGCTCGCACGCAGCGGGGCTCAGTAGTCGCCGCAATGCCCGACTTACGCGCCCAGCGACTCGCCCAGGTGCTCGTGCGCTACTCGACCGAGGTCAAGCCGGGAGAGCTCTGCGCGATCGAAGGCGAGAGTCCCGCCGAGGATCTGATCCAGGCGATCTACGAGGAGGTTCTGCACGCGGGCGGGAACCCGGTCGTGCTGATGAGCCCCGAGCGGGCACAGGCCGCCTTCTTCGCCCTGGCCTCCGAGGCCCAACTCGAGCACGTCTCGCCGGTCACGCGCCAGCTCACCGAGGAAGCCGACGTACGCATCCGGGTGCTGGCGAGCGCGAACCCGCGCGAGCTCTCCGAGGTCGACCCGCAGCGCCAGGTTCGCCGCCAGCGCGCGAACGTCGAGGTGATGGAGCGCATGATGGCGCGCTCCGCCGCCGGGGAGCTGCGCTGGGCACTCTGCCAGTACCCCACCAGCGGCTACGCGGCCGAGGCCGAGCTCAGCCTCGCGGCCTACGAGGATTTCCTGTACGGCGCGTGCCTGTGCGACCGCGAGGACCCCGTCGCGGCCTGGCAAGCGCAGGCTAGCGAGGTCAACCGCTTGGCTGAGTGGATCGAGGGCCGCGAGGAGGTTCACATCGAGGGACCCGGCACCGACCTACGTCTAGCGATCGCCGGGCGGCACTTCATCGCGGCGGACGGTAAGCGCAACATGCCCGACGGGGAGTTCTTCACAGGACCCGTCGAGGACTCCGCCCAGGGAACGATCCGCTTCCACCTGCCGACCACCTACGGCGGTCGCGAGGTCGCGGGGGTGACGCTGCGCTTTGAGCAGGGCCTCGTAGTGGACGCGACGGCCGAGCGCGGCGAGGGGCTGCTGCACCAGATGCTCGACTCCGATCCCGGCGCGCGAGCACTCGGCGAGCTCGGCATCGGGACCAACTTCGCGATCGCGCGCGGCACCCGCTCGATCCTCTTCGATGAGAAGATCGGCGGCACGGTGCACCTCGCACTCGGACGCTCCTACCCGGAGACCGGGGGCGTCAACGAGTCATCGCTGCACTGGGACATGATCTGTGACCTGCGCGAGGGCGGGACCCTCACGGTCGACGGCGAACTGCTGCAACGCGACGGGAAATTCCAGGTCTAGCGACCTCCGCCTCCTCGCCGCGGGCACCGGCGCCACCCCGCCGCACGAGGACCAGCAGGATCAGCGCGAGCGCCACCGGCACGGTGGCGGGTAGCTCGTTCACCGCAAAGAACAGCAGGTCGAAGGCCAACGCGATCACGGCGACAAGCACGGCCGCGCGAACCTGAAACGCCCGATCCAGGCGCCGGCCCAGCAGACCGCCGAGCACACCGGCTACGAACAGATCGCCGTAGCCCATCGCGGCGGAGCCAAAGACCGCGGCCTGCAGCCGCGGCAAGTCCGCGGCGGGATGCGCGGCGGTGAGAACTTCGTTGGGATGCTGCAGCAGTTCGGAGATCACAAGCGTCGCATCCGCGCAGGCCATCAGCACGATGCCAGCGGCCAGCCAGCGCGCCGGCGTCACCGCGGCCAGCAGCACGCCGAGCGCAACGCAGCTAAGTGCCGACAGCGCGAGCGCCGCGCCCTCGCCGGCAAGACCCGTGCGGTCGGCCCACGCGAGCGCGAACAACACGGGTACCGCCAGTGCCAGCGCCGGCCGCGCCCCGCGCGCCAGCCAGCCGAGCGCGATTGCCGCCAGCACCGGTACCGCGACCAGTGCCAGATAGGTCAAGCTCTGTGCGCTGGCACGCGCGGCGGCCTGCGCCACAAATACGAAGACGATCACCGACAGCGGCGGGATCGCGGCCCACAAGCGGCTGTGCCGCCGCGTGATCCAAGGGATCGCGATCGCCTTGCCGTCACCCGCGAGCGCGACGAGCGCGCTCTGGACAAGCGATAGCAAGCCGATCGATAGCCAGAAGGGGAGCATCGCCGATTCAACATAGCCAGACGTCCGCCGAGATATGCGATACAAGGAGGCCCAAATGCTCTCCCCTCCCCCGCAAACGCCCGCGCGTCAGGTCACGATTCGCCGCCGGCGCGCGAGTGCGGCGGCGGCGCTGGTTGCGATCCTCGTGCTGGCGATCGCAATCGTGGCCTCGCTCTCCAGCGGCGGCAGCGCCCACAAGCCCACTCGACGCCTGTCCCAGCGAGCGAAATCGGTTCAGCTCACGCCGGCTGCGCGGCGGGCACGCATGGCGGCGGCCGAAGAACGTGCGATCGACAAGGTCCTCTCCTACACGCCCGCGATCACCGCCGGCGGCTCCCGGGGCAACGAGCTCGCGTTGACATTCGACGATGGCCCCGGCCCTTACACGGTGCAGCTCGTTCGTACCCTGAGCGCGTTGCACGTGCAAGCCACGTTCTTTGCGATCGGCGAGGAGGAGCGCTACTTCTCGGCGGGCACCCTGGCCGAGCTGCGCGCCGGCGACGTCGTCGGGGATCACACCGAGACGCACCCGATGATGGCTCAGCTCTCAGCGCACGAACAGCACGAAGAGCTCTTCGAACAGATCCTGCGCATCCAGCTGCTCGGCGGTCCGACGCCGCGTCTCTTCCGGCCACCCTACGGGTCCTTCAACGCCACCACCTTCAAGGAGCTGCGGGCCCTGCATCTACTGATGGTGCTCTGGTCCACCGACACCTCCGACTACACCAAACCCGGTGTCGCGGCAATCGTGCAGAGCGCGCTTGCCGGAGCGCACCCGGGGGCAATCATCCTGCTGCACGACGCCGGCGGGGATCGCTCGCAGACGATCGCCGCACTGCCCGCGATCGTGCGCGGCCTGCGACGGCGAGGCCTGCATCCCGTCACGATCCCGCGCCTGCTGCTCGACGACCCGCCACCGCCCGGACTGCCGCTCCCGACGAGCCTGGCCGGGGACTAAATCACGAAGGCGACGTGTTCAGCTGAGCCCGAGCGAGCGCGGCTCAGTGGCCCAGCTGCACGGTCTTGACGACCAGCAGAGCCACTGCCACCACCAGGTAGCCGCGCAGTAGCAACATCGCCGCGCGCCGCCCCGGTGACCAGACCGGACGCTCCAGCAGCGCCAGCGGCGGCATCGTCCAGGTCTGGCGGCGCTCCTTGGAGATACCTGCGGCTTGCTCACCCTCGCCGCCGAGCCGCGCCGCTGGCACCCGGCGCATCAGCACGTAGGCCCCGCCCCCCGCCAGGCCCACGACCAGTCCGACCGAGAGGTACAGGAACAGGCGCGTCACATCGACATGCGGGAAAGCAGTCGTCGCCACCAGCACGAGCGAGAGCTCGACCAGCGCTCCCACGATCACGGCCGCCAGCGCGTTCAGCCAGGGCGAGTTGACCCACGGGCCGAGCACCTCGCGGTCGTTGCAGAGCAGCAGCAGGAAGACCGTCGCGCTCGGCAGCAGCACGCCCGCGAGCGCCTGCACGGAGGTCGTGATCAGGCCCAGCGGCGCGCCCGGCAGCAACACGATGCCGGCCGCGGCGGCAACCATCGCGGTGAAGGTCGCGTAGAAGAGCTTGGCGTCGGCGATCCCGCGATGCAGCGAGTGGCTCGCGCCAAAGACGTCGCCGAAGGCGTAGGAGGTCGCGAGCGTCACCGAGGCCGCCCCGATCATCGAGGCGTTCAGCAGCACGATCGCAAAGAACGCCCCCGCGGCCGAGCCCACGTAGCGGTGCAGGCCACTGGCCACCTCGCCGGCGTTACCGAAGTGGCCCGCCAGCGGTGTGCCCCCGAACGCGAAGGCCGCGACCGACATCATCGCCCCCGCGCCCAGCACGACCACGAACGCTCCGATCACGGTATCCGCGCGCTCGTAGTTGATCCAGCGCGGCGTGATCCGCTTGTCGATGATGTTCGACTGCTGGAAGAACAGCTGCCACGGCGCGACCGTCGTGCCGACGATCGCGATGATCAGCAGCACCGCCGTCGAGCTCCCGCCGCCGCGGATGCCCGGCAGGAAGGTGTCGTGCGCGATCGTGCCAGCGCTCGCGTGCACCATGAAGAGCAGCGGCAGCACCAGGAAGTTCGCGACCACGAACACGTACATAAAGCGCTCCCAACTGCGGAAGCTGCCCGTCGAGGTGATCCCCACCAAAGCCGCCGCGGCCAGCGGAACCGCGATGTACTTGCTGACGCCGAAGTAGCCCAGCGCGAGGCTGACGCCGATGAACTCCGTGACGATCGTCAGGAAGTTCAGGATGAACAGGTCGCCGACCGAGAACCAGCCCCAGAAGCGCCCGAAGCGCTCGTTGATGAGCCGCGCGTGGCCCACCCCGGTGACCGCGCCCAGGCGGATCACCATCTCCTGGTTGACGATCAGGACCGGAATCAGCAGGATCAGCGTCCACAGCAGTGTTGTCCCGTAGTTCTGCCCGGCCTGCGCGTAGGTCGAGACGCCGCCGGCGTCGTTGTCGCCAACCATCACGATCAGCCCCGGCCCCATGATCGCCAGCAGCGCCATCAGGCGCGAGCGCCAGTCGTGGCGCGCACTCGTGTCGTCCATTTTGATCGTGCCCAGCGCTCCGCGGATGTCACCGATATGCGCCTCGTCGAGCACCGGCGGGACGCCTTGCGCGGGCACCCGCGCCGGGGGCTGCTCGCCGGCCAGCGTCGTCGGGTTCTCGGCCATCTCGGTCACCTCCTTTCCGTGCGTTTGGGACTCCGGTGCTTACCGGGAGACGCCGCTCGCGATGAGCGACGGCTCCAGGGCGGGCGTCGAGGCAGGCCGACGCGCGCCTGTGAGCGCACACGTCGAAGCGGAAAGGTTCGCAGCGCCTGGTTAGCTAGGTCTGCGAGAACGGCCCGACGAGCGCGCGAGCGGCTGGGTACTTCGTGGCTGTTCTCGATCCATCCCAGCCTCCTTTCCGCGTCGTATCAGGGGCCCGTCCGGGGGTCAGGGTAGCACCGCGCCGGTCAGTCGCGCACGAGTCCGAAGCGCCTGCGCCAACCGGCCGGCAGGGTCAGCTCCAGTACGTCATCGACCGTCACGACGCCGACCACGCGCCGCTCCTCGTCGAGCACCGGGAGCATCACGAGGTTGTAGTCGGTCATCGTCCGCGCGACCTCCGGCAGATCGGCGTCGGTCGGCACCGACTCCGGCTCGTGCTCGGCGACGTCGGTGAGCCGGGCGGCAGGATCTGTGCGCAGCAGCGTCACGACCGCCACCGAGCCCGTCAACGCACCGGCCGCGTCCAATACGAAGACCGTTGTAAAGGTCTGCGGTCCGATTTCGCTGGAGCGCACCCGCGCGAGCGCGTCAGCGACCGAGGCGCGCTCCTCGAGCGCGAGGAAGTCCGGGCTCATCAACCCACCGGCCGTCGATGGGTTGTAGCCCATCAAGGTCTCGATCCGCCGCCGCCCGGGCGGCGGCAGCAGCGCCAGGATGCGCGCCCGGCGCTCCTGGTCAATCTCCGCGATCAAGTCGACCGCGTCGTCGGGCGCCATGCGCGCCACGACCGCCGCGACCTGCGCATCGGGACGCTCGCGGATGAACTCCAGCTGGTGATGCTCGTCGAGCTCCTCGAAGACGTCGGCCTCCAGCTCGCGGTCTTGGCCGACCGCCTCGATCAACTCCTCCCCCTCCTCGTGCGACGCAGCCTCCACCAGATCCGCGATCTCGGCCGGATGCAGGTTTGCGAGCTTGCGGTGAGAGAAGCGCAGGCGCGCGCTCGGCACATGCCCCACGAACGGCTCCAGGTCAGTCCAATCCAGGAACGGCCTGTCCCCGATCGCGCCCTTCAGCGGACGTGGCAGCGCCCGCCGCAGCTGGGCGCGGGTGCTCGCGTCGACGCCCACGACCCGCCACCAGCTCTCGATGCAGGCCAGCTCGATCTCATGCGCGGTGACCAGGCTCGGTGGATCGGCCTCGACGTTGACGAGCTTGCGCCCCAGGACGTCCTGACGCAGCAGCACCTCGCCCACGCGGCGCTCGAAGCGCCCCAGGCTCAGTTTTTGGCCGGACATGTGCGCCGCGCCGGACTCGAGCTTTGCGATCTTGTCGATCGGCACGAACAGCTCACGTCCGCCGATCCGGGCCTTCAAACCGGTCACCGGTGGATAGCCCCCGTCGGCGAGGCGCACGATCAGATCTTCGACGCGCCCGAGGCGCTCCCCGGTGCGATCCAGCAGTGGGCTACGCAGGACCGTCGAAAGGTGCATCACAGGCTCGGGCAACGCACCCGATACGTTAGTGCACCCGGCGGAGGACCCGCGCTTGGGAGCCTCCCGCCTGGTCTGCGCTCAGGAACTCGCAACCGGTCCGCAGAGCATTGCCGCGCCGATCGCGCCGCCCAGATCGCCGAGCGCCGCCACTCGCAGCTGCGGTGGGCGCTCGTCGTTGAACAGGTGCGGGTGCATCGCAGCCGCAATGCGGCCCGCCATCTGCTCCCCAAAACGTGTCCCCAGGCCACCGCCGAGCACGATGAGCTCGATGTCGAGCAGGTTCACAGCCGAGGCGATGCCGGCTCCGAGCGCGCCCACCGCACGCTCGATCAGCTTCTGCGCGAGCTCATCACCGTGCTCCAGCGCGTGCGCCCAAACGCCACTACTGAGCTCCTCGTGACCCTTCTCGCGCATGATCTCGAAGAGGTCCGTCTTGTGACCCTTGCGCTGTTGGCGCCGCGCCTTCGCTTCCATCGCGCGCCGTCCCGCGTATGCCTCCACACAACCGCGCCGCCCGCACGGACAGCGCGCGCCACCCAGCTTGACGACCATGTGACCGATCTCGCCCGCGGCTCCGCGCCCGCGCCACAGCTCCCCGTCGAACACCAGCCCGCCGCCGACGCCGGTACCCCAAAAGACGCCCAGCAGCGAGCGCGCGCCCTGGCCGGCGCCGAGCTCGAGCTCCGCGCGCGTCGCCACGCCAACGTCGTTGCCGAGGCTCACCGGCACGCCGCCGAGCGCACCGGAGAGCTCCTGGGCCAATGCGAATGGCGCCTCCCAGTCGGGCAGGTTGCCGGCGTGCGCGACCGTCCCCATCTGGGCGTCCACCTCGCCCGGTGAGCCGACCCCGATCCCCGCCAGGCGTTCGAGCTCCACACCGGCCTGCGCCGCGGCCTCGCGCAGGCTGGCCTCGATCTCCTTAGCCACCGCCCGCGGACCGCCGCTGTGGGGGGTCTGATGGCGGGCCTGTCCGAGCACACGTCCGGCCTCCTGCGCCTCGCTGTCGAGGACGATCGCCTGGATCTTGGTGCCCCCGAGGTCGATCCCGCCGTAGATGGCCATGCGCAGGCGATCATCGCAGACCGCCAATCGAAAGATGGCGCCAACCCCGACTGCCCGCCACTCTTTAGCCACGCTTGCAGGCTTTCTTCGTCCGCTCTTATAGCTCCAGCCCATGATCGGGAGATGACCACCGGACGCTCCGCACGGCCGTGGCCCACCTATGTCCTGGGTGCGCTCTGCATCGCCGCGATCGTAGTGGCGATCCTCGTCGTGGGCCCGGCATCCGGTAGCCAGCTGAGCGCCGGCCGCACGATCACCGCCGCGCAGGGCGTCGTGCAGTCGACGGTCTCCGGCAGCGGCAACGTGCAGGCCGCGACCCAGCTGGACCTCGGCTTCAAGACCGCCGGGGTCGTAACTCACATCTACGTCGCCCAGGGTGCGCACGTCACCGCCGGGCAGCTGCTCGCCGAACTCGACCCCACGAGCGCCGAAGTGACACTCGAACAGGCCAAGGCCACGCTGCAGTCCGCCGAAGCCAACCTCGTACAGGAGGAAGAAAACGACGGGGAAAGCACGAGTGCGACCGGCGCGGGGACAAGCAGGGCCAGTGCCTCCGCCGCGTCCGCTGTGGCGAGCGCCGCCAACGTGAGCACCCCTCAACGGACGGCGTCCAAGGCGAGGGGCACGAGCGCCGCGCCGGCGGCGGAAAGCGCGAACTCGACACCGAGCACCACCCAGAGCACGACCAGTCCGGCGTTGCGCGAAGCGAACATCGCCTCCGCCCGGGCAGCCGTGAAGAGCGACCGGCTGACGGTGCGTAGCGATGAAGAAGCGCTCGCCGACACCAAGCTCTTCGCACCTCAGAGCGGCACGCTCGTCTCGCTCTCCGGCGAAGTCGGCGAAGCGGTCTCGGCGAAGGGCACGACCAAGGCCTCCTCGTCGAGTTCAGCGAGCGGGTCGGGCTCGGGCGGCTCGGGCTCCGCGACGGCCGCCGGGGGCCTCGCCTCCACGACCGGCGCCGGCGCGACGGGAAGCACCGGCAGCTCGGGCTCCTCCAGCTCCTCGAGCGCGTCCTTTGCGGTATTGAGCAACCTCAGCTCGATGCAACTCGTGGTAGCCCTGAGCGAGTCGGAAGTCGGCAGCGTGAGGGTCGGTCAGCCGGCGACGGTGACAGTCGAAGCGCTGGAAAGCCGCAAGCTGGCGGCGCATGTCGTGAGCGTCGCCACCCTCCCGACGAGCACCAGCGGCGTGGTCAGCTACGACGTCACCTTCCAGCTCGACCAGCTCACGGGCGGGTTGAAACCGGGCATGAGCGCGACCGCCGAAGTGGTCGTCAAGCAGGCCGAAGGCGTCAACGTGCCCACCACCGCAATCACCGCCGACACCGTGACGTTGGTGCGCGACGGCAAGCAGATCCGCCAGCGAGTCACCACGGGGCTGGCGGGCAATAGCACGACGATCGTGCTGAGCGGCCTGAAGGCCGGCGAAGAGGTGATCTTGCCGGTGGCGCGCAGCACCACCTCGCTCAGCAGTGGCCTCGGCAGCCGCCTCGGCAGCCGTCTCGGCGGCGGCGTGGGGGCAGCCGGCGGCTTGGGTGCAGGCGGCGGTGGCGGCGCGGCGTTCCTCGGTGGAGGCGGCTTCAGAGGCGGCTGATGCGACGCCCGCTACGCTCTCCCGCCGGCGTGCGCCGCGCACGCAGCGAGCCGCTGGTCGGGCGCGCCGCACTCGCCGAGCACCCCGCCAGCCAACTGCAGGCGCAGCGTCCGGGCGCCAGCCGCGGGCGCCCGCGCCCCGCCGTGATCGACGTGCGCGCGGTCAGCAAGACCTACAGCATCGGCACGATCCGCGTGCATGCGCTGCGCGGCGTCTCGCTGCGCATCGAGCGGGGCGACTTCGTCGCGATCATGGGCAGCTCGGGCAGTGGCAAGAGCACACTCATGAACATCCTCGGCTGCCTGGACGTACCCACCGCCGGGCGCTACCTGATCGACGGCATGGACGCCAGCCAGCTCGACGAGGACGACCTCTCGGACCTGCGCAACCGCAAGATCGGCTTCGTCTTCCAGAGCTTCAACCTCGTGCCGCGCACGCCCGCGATCGCCAATGTCGAGCTGCCGCTCGCCTACGCCGGCTTGGATCGCGGCGAGCGCCGGCGGCGGGCCGCGCTCGCGCTGGAGTCGGTGGGCATGGCCAGCCGCGTGCACCACCTTCCCTCCGAGCTCTCCGGGGGCCAGCAGCAGCGCGTCGCAGTGGCGCGCGCGATCGTGACCAATCCGGCGCTGATCCTGGCGGACGAGCCGACGGGCAACCTCGACTCGCACTCCACCGAGGACGTGCTTGGGATTTTCGCCCGTCTGAACCTCGAAGGACGCACGGTGGTCCTGATCACCCACGAGCCCGACGTCGCCGCGCAAGCCAAGCGCGTGATCAGGCTGAGCGACGGCGAGATCGTCGAGGACCAGCGCTCGTGCGCGGTCCACGACCCCCCTCCGATCGTGCACAGCCAGAAGTCAGCGCACCCCGGCGCGCAGTCCCCGGACCCCCTCGCCGCGCGTGCCCAAGGCGGCAAGCCCGCTGGTGCGCGGCCGTGATCGGCGTGGAGACCCTGCGCATCGCGTGGGGTGGAATCGTCGCGAACAAGCTGCGCTCGGGCCTCACGATCCTGGGCATGACGATCGGGGTCGCCTCGGTGATCATCTTGATCGCGGTCGGCAACGGCTCCTCCAAAACCGTGGAGGAACGCATCGAGAGTCTTGGGACCAATGTGCTGCTGGTCGAGGGAGGCGGACTGCGCGGCGGCACACGCTTCGGCGGCGCGAGCACTAGCTCGGTATCCCTGACTAAGCAGGACGCGGCCGCCCTGCAGAGTCCAACCGAAGCCCCCGACGTCAAGAGCGCCGCGCCCGTCGTCAACGCCAGCGCGGTGACGCTCGTCTTCAAAGGCACGAGTTACGAGCCCAGCACGTTCGTCGGCAGCACCCCCTCCTACCTCAGCGCCCACGGCTACAGCGTCGCGGAAGGCACCGGACTCACGAATGCCGAGGTGGCCCACCACGCGCGCGTGGCCGTGATCGGTCAGACGGTCGTGGAAGAGCTGTTCCCGGGACAGGATCCGATCGGGCAGACGATGCGTGCAAACGGGGTCAACTTCCAGGTCGTCGGAGTACTCGCCGCGAAGGGCTCAAACGGCATCTCGAACCTCGACGAAATCGTGGTCGCGCCGATCTCGGCCGTCGAAGACTCGCTCACCGGCTACGGCTCGCTGGACTCGATAACCGTCGAGGCGAAGTCCGAGTCGGCACTCGGCGCGGCCGAAGCCGAGGTCACGCAGATCCTTGATCAGCGGCACAGGGTCAAAGACACGGCCGAACCGGGCTTCCAGGTCATCAACCAAGGCTCGCTGCTGGAAACCACGAGCTCGACGACCAGCGTCTTTACGACCCTGCTCGGCGAGGTCGCCGCGATCTCGTTGCTCGTCGGCGGTATCGGCGTGATGAACATCATGCTCGTAAGCGTCACCGAGCGCACACGCGAGATCGGCATCCGCAAGGCGATCGGGGCGCGTCGCAGCGACATCCTCACGCAGTTCCTGACCGAGGCGGTACTGGTGTCGCTGATCGGCGGTGTCGCGGGCGTGCTGCTCGGCGTGCTCGGCAGCCAGTTCGAAATCGCCGGCGTGCATCCCGCAATCGCGAGCTACTCGATCTTCCTGGCCTTTGGCGCAGCGGTGCTGACGGGCCTGTTCTTCGGCACCTATCCGGCCGGTCGCGCCGCGCGCATGCGGCCGATCGAGGCGCTGCGCTTTGAGTGAAGTCCGATCGAGGCGCCGCGCTTTGAGTGAAGTCGCACCTATACCCCCAGAGGAGTGTCTGTAATGCCAAACGACCAGAACGCGATACCCGTCCCGCCCGCGAGCGAGGCGCAGAGCTCAGCGCTCGCCACCGACGAGGCAACCGCGCCGCGAACCGATGCTCCACTGGCGCAAAGCGAGTCATACCTCGCGCAGGACGAGTGGGCGCAGGACTCCGAACTCCCGCCGCGTCCGCGGCGGCGCCTGCTGGCACCGGCCCCACTCGCCCTGCTCGGCGTCCTGCTGCTCGCCTGCGGCTTCATCGGCGGTGTGCTGGTCGAGAAGGGCCAGACCTCCACCGCCACGGGCGGGGGATCCACAGGGCTGGCCTCCAGGCTCGCGGCGCTACGCGGCGCTACCGGAGCCAGTGGTGCCTCAGCGACGGGTGGCGGCGCAGGCTCTCGGGGCGGCTTCGGTGCCGGCACGGGCGCCGCCGGCGGAGCCACGATCGGCGAAGTCTCCTACGTCGCGGGCAACACGCTGTACGTCAGCAATACCGAAGGCAACACCGTGAAGGTCACGACCTCGGCGGCGTCCTCGGTCACGAAGACCGTCAAAGCCGACGTCCGCAGCATCCACCCCGGCGAAACCGTCGTCGTGCGGGGGGTCAAGGGTCCAAGTGGCGTCCTCAGCGCCGAATCGATCAGCGTCGGGGCGGGTGCGGGCGGCGGCGGCCTTGGGGCGCTCTTCGGGGGCGGCGCACGCGGCAGCAGCGCCAGGGGTGGCGCAACCGGCGCCGGTGGCGGCGGACCCAGCCTCTTCGGGGAATGATCCCTCGAGCCGAGCACCTCGTGATGTGCGGACCTTGGGAAAGCTTTAGGTAGATCGGACACAGTGCTGGTAGGAACCGCGACGAAACTTCACAACCCGCGCCGTTCAGAGACGGCTCACGGCCGGGTGTACTCGGCCGACAAGCGATGAACCGACAAAGGAGCTCCATGCCTCATCTCAGTACTCAGGGCCGCAGATTCGCCGCCGCCTTCGCCCTGCCGATCCTGCTGCTCGCCTGTCTCGGGCTGGCCGCCTGCGGCAGCTCTTCCTCGAGCCCCTCCACGACTGCCGCCAACGCGGCCGCGGCAAGCCCGGCGACACAGCCGACGACTGGCACGACGGCTGCGGGCACTGCCGCTCCCGCCGGCGGTACGAGTACGACCGCTCCAGCCGGTACCGGCACGCCCCCAGCCGGCGGTCCCAACGGGACCCGCTTTGCGGCGGTGCGCGAATGCCTTAGCAAGAGCGGCGTCACGCTTCCCGAGCGCCCAGCCGGCGGTGGCCTGCTCGGCGGCGGCCCTCGCGGGGGCAGCCCGACGCTTCCCAAGGGCATGACCCCCACGCAGTACTCGGAACTGTTGAAAAAGTGCGGCGCCAACTTCCGCGGTGCGGGAGCCCGTGGTCCGGGAGCCTTCAAAAACCGACGTCCATTGAACGGCGCGGGCTTCCGCCAGGCACTCGCCAAGTTTGGGACGTGCCTACGCCAGAACGGCGTCAAACTGCCGGCGCCGAATACGAGCGGCAAAGGCCCGATCTTCAACACCAAAGGCGTTGATACCAAGAGCCCCCAGTTCAAACAAGCCGAGGTCAAGTGCCGCGCGGTCCTGCTCGCTGGGCTGCGGGCCTCCAAAGCCGGCGCAGCCGGTAGCGGCACAGCCACACCCGGGGCAGCCGGTGGAGGCGCCGGCTAGCAGCAGCGGCTGAGGATCAGGTGCCCGCGGCCGGTCCGCGGGCACCGAGGCCGCGATTACTGGGCGCCGCCTGCGGGTCGCGGATCGCCGCCGGGCTCGGCTTGCTGGCGACCTTTGGCTGCGGCAGCGCCGCGATACGGCCGACCAACTGGTTCCACTGGGCTTGGCTCAGACCGCCGCTGAGTCCGGGCGCCACCCCCGTGGCGCGTGCGGCACGCGCGTGCGTCTCGAGAGGTCCGAAGCCGATCTGGATGCGGTTCCAGTCCGCGGCGCGCGCGTGGGTGTTGGAGGCGTGCGGGTATTCCATGAGGCTGAGGATCCGATGCGGCACGAACTGGCTGCGCAGGCTGAGCAGCGCGCGGATCGTCGCGTCGGTGATCGTCCCCGGACCCTGATGCCCCGCGATCGGAATGCCGTTGATGGCAGAGATGTCCACGCTGCCGCTGGCGAAGTGCTCGAAGACGGTGCCGGTCGCCGTGACCCTGCCGTGTGCGCAGCGCAGCGCGCCCACGGTCGGCTGCAGGCCGCTACGCGAGAGAAACTCCAGGACCGCGAGCACACGCCTGTCGATCGCGCCGGCAGCCACGTCGCGGCGCGCGCAGACATCGAGCTGGATTCCGGGATCTGAGAGCACCGAGCGCTGCAGTTCGTCGCGCGACATCGCAAACACGTCATCCGCGGTGGCCCCGAGCAGCGTGACACGGCGCTTGGTGCCCTTGGGGTGCAGCGCAGCTCCCAGCTGCCGCCAGTTGACCAGTAGCGAACCGGGGTCGACGGTGCCGTTGTCCCCGGCGGGGCGCACCGCGAAGCGCAGCTGACCGGCATCCGGCCCGGGCGCGACGGGCAGGTGTCCGAGGACCGTGCCCTGTGAGACGAGCGAGCCGCTGCGCAGCGTCAGCCAGCGTCCATTCGCAGGCGCCTTGGAGGCCCGCGCCGCCACCGCGCGGGCCAGCGGGTTGTGGGGATGGGCGTAGAGGCGGACCTTGCCCACCGGAGCGGTTTCGGGTTCAGGTTCCGGTTCGGACGGGACGTTTGCGGCGTGTGCCTTGTGCGCCTTGACTTTGAGGGTCAGCGGAGCCTGGTGACCGGCGGTGGCCGGCAGCGTCGGCGCCGCTTCCTCAGACGTTCCCGGCTTACCCGCACCTGCGCTCCCCGGCGTGCGCTGCACGACCTCGGCGGAGGTGGGCGGGGTGGGGCGCCGGTAACGCGGGGCGAGGCTGCCGAGACCGGCGTAGGTGAAGATGTCGCCGTAGACATCGCGCAGCACCAGGTAACGCCCGAGCGCGTGGGAATGCCCGAGATGCATGACGCGCCCGCTCTGCACGGCAACCACCGAGGCGCCGGGAGTACCGAGCAGATCCATCAGCTGCGCAGGCTTCGCCGGCGCGTTGGCGGCAGCTTCGGCGCGTGCCGCAGCCACCTGCGGCGGAGGTGCCGGGGTCGAGCCGGGAACCGCGGCGCTATGGGCGGCACTCGCATGCGCGCTGCCATGGACCGCGCTTGCGCCGGCGACGAGCGGGCTTGCGGGCACAGCACCCGCGGTAGCGCTTGTCGCGCCTGTCGCCGCGGGCGCGGCGCCCGCTGCTGGATTTGTGCCCGGCAGGTACAGCGCGCCAGGGGCCGGGTGCGCGCCGACGGTCGGCAGTTGGCCATCGACCAACCCGCTGAGCGTGTCGATCGCCGAGCGCGGGTAGGTCGCGATCAGGCGAGCGCGCAGCAGCACCGATTCGACGTAGGCCTGGGAGTGGTTGTAGGCGAGGATCGCGCGGTGCAGATTCCGCGAGGCTCCCGCGGCGTGCAGGTAGCGCGCCGCGGCAAAGATCGCGTCAACGGGGTTGTAGGGGTCGGCGTAGCCCGCATCTGTCGCATCGACGCCGTACATCAACCACGTCTGGGGCATGAACTGCATCCACCCGACCGCACCCGCTGTCGAGATCGATAGGTCGGTTCCGTAGTCGGTCTCGACTTCATTGATCGCCGCGAGGATCTGCCACGGCACGTCGTACTGGACCGCCGCGGCTTTGTAGACGGGGAGCAGGAACAGCGGGATGCGGTAGAAGGCGAGCGCCTGTGCAGAGACCGCGGAGCCGGCGAGCAGCGAGGCAAGCGCACCCGATTCGCCACCGACCACCTGTGGTGCCGGCGCCACGCCGTTGGGAGTGCCGGCGGGGACGCTGGCCGGACCTTTTTGCTGGGCGCCCGTGCCATTCGCAGCGGCGGGGCCCGTGGCCGTGACGCCACTGGAGAGTGTCTTGGTGGGCTTACGTCCGCCGCGCGTGATCCGCTGCTTGTGCTGCACGACGACCGTCGGCGCGGCCGTAGCGCTCACTTCGGGGGTGGTCGTGGTTGGGGTCGGCGCGGGGGTGGGCGTGGTGCTCGATGGCGCCGCGGCGGTCGAAGTCGTGGTCGCGGGCTGCGCGGCGCTCTGCTGTTCGCCGGTGCCCGTCTGCGGAGCGCTCTGCTGTGGAGTCGTTTCGGTGACCGGCGGCGCCGGGGTTTCCGTCGGGCCGGTCGCGCCCGTCGTCGTTTCGGCGCCGAGCGCGGTCGCGGCGACGGGCCCGCCGAAGCCGGCGGCCGTGAGGCCACCGCCGGCGAGCACCGACAGCGCGACACGGCGCACCCAGCGTCGCGGGCTACTCATCGCGGGCCTCCGGGGATGTGCCCATCGCGGATGTACCCATTGGGCTCATATGCATGGCGCGGCTGGATGTCTTTGGCGGTCTCATCGGTGGGCGTACGGGCAGGCCGCGCTCGCTGGCGCGCCCCCAATGGGGTTCATATCGGCAGCCAAGCACCTCGCGGTAAAGGGTTTGTAATTTCGGGGCTCCCAGAGAGGGCTCGTTTGTGCGCTGCGATACCCCCATTTCGACAAAAGCGGCTGCACTGTACAGGCACCCGAGGCGGAGCCGTGGGGCATGGCCGAATGGCGGATTTTGCGCAGGATCTGTTGCACGGCGGCTGAACGGCAGCACGGGGACCGGATGTTTCTTGCCTCGAACCAGCGAGGTCCACATCCCTTTTCGAGCCACGCCCGCACCTCCCTGCCCCACCTCGATCCCCTCGGTCCGACCCATGCTCACGATATCGGCTTAGCGCGTGCGCGCGCGAGGCACAAGTCGGCCAGCGGGCGTGCCCCGGCACAGCCACATCCGTGTACTCTTGCAGTCGTGGAAGCGATCCTTTCGGTCATCCAGGTCGTCATCGCGGTCGTCCTGATCTTCCTGGTGCTGATGCACTCGGGCAAAGACGCCGGCCTGTCCGGCGCGTTCGGCGTGGGCACCGGAACCGGTCCGCTGGGAGGCGGCTCGATGGTCGAGCGCAACCTCAATCGCTGGACCGTCCTGTTCGCGATCCTGTTCGTCGGAAACACGATCCTGCTGCTGAAGAAGCCCTGGGCGTAGCGGTTTTCGCAGGGCTCCTCTGCGGCCCTGCGATCCACGCCTAGCTGACGCCGGCAGATCCACAACGCCTAGCTGACGCCGGCGGGAACCTCTGCATCGCCAGCGGCCTCGGCCTCCGCGTCGGAGGCGCTATCGGACCCCGTGAGCCCCTCGATGCGGTCGAGGATCTCTAGGGCCTCGGCGCGCAGCGCGGCGCCGGTCGCCTCGTAGTCCTCGCGCGCGAGCTTGCCGGTGCCGTAGTCGAGCTCGAGCTCGCGCAGCTCGCGGTACTTGACCTCGCGGGTGGCTTCCAAGGCAGCCAGATCCGCAGCTGCCGCCGCTTCCTCCGACGGGTTCGCCCCAGCGGCGAGCGCCACCCCTCCGTTTGCTCCAACCGCCAGCGGACGCCGCGCACCGTCGGCGGCGAGCTGGCGTGCCCGTGCGCGCACCGCTGCGCGGCGGCGCAGGGAGCCCGGTGTGGGCGAGAGCGCGAGCAGGCCGCCGCCGAAGACGATCAGGCCACCGATCCAGATCCACATCACCAGCGGCGAGACCAGCAGGTTGAACTGCGCCGGGGGCGGGTGGCGCAGGTATTCGTGGGCGAGCACCCACACGGCGAGCATCCCCTCGTCGGGCCGCGACATCGGGATCGTGCGGTTGCCGATCGTCACGATCCGCTTCAGGCGCGCGCTTTCGATTTCGGGGGACATCGCGCTCCAGATGTCGCGCGTCAGGCGCGCGTTCATGCTGACGTGGCTGACGGGCTGGCCGCCGATCAGACGCCCAACGGAGCCCTGCGATTCTTCCTGCGATTCATAGAACCCCTCGCTGGGATGCAGCGTCGCGACGTAGTGCCCCCTCTTGGAGACGCGCAGAACCGCCCCCACGTTGAGCGTGGAGCCGGTGCGGACCGTGTCGTTATGAGCGCTCACACTCGCCGTCGGGCGCACGTAGCGGATCGTGTAGGAACCCACGCGCGTGGACTGTCCGGGCGAGAGGGCCAGCTTGGAGACGTGCTGGAAAGACGAGGAGGCCGCGACCCCGACGAACAGGACGGCCATCCCGACGTGCACGATGTAACCGCCATAGCGGCGCCGGTTGCGGCGAATCAGCGCCAGCAGCGCAACCGGCGGGGCCTCCTGTGAGGCCGCGCGGCGCACGCGCGTCCCGCGCCAGAGCTCCTGGGCGACGCTCGCGAGCACGAAGGCCGCGCAGCAGAACATCGCCAGCGCCGTCGTCTTGTGGGTGACCCCCGCCGCGAGCAGCACGAGCAGCGTGAGGATCCCCGCACCGATCGGCACCGCGAGGTTGCGACGCACGCCGGCGAACGTCGCGCGCCGCCACGCAATCACCGGCCCGATCCCGGAGAGCAGCACCAGGATCAGCGCGAGCGGGACGGTGTAGCGGTCGAACCAGGGCGCGCCGACCGAGGCCGCTTGACCGGTTAGGGCTTCGGAGATCTTGGGGAACCAGGTGCCCCAGAAGATCACGAACGCGAGCCCCACGAGCACGATGTTGTTGAACAGGAAGATCGCCTCGCGCGAGAGCAGCGAGTCCAAGCGGTGTGTGCTGGCGAGGCCGTCGCGGCGCGAGATGACCAGGTAGAGCGAGCCGCCCAGCAGCACCGCGATCAGCACCAGGAAGGGAACTCCGAGCGTGGCGCCCCCGAAGGCGTGGATCGAGTCCAGGATCCCGCTGCGCACCAGGAACGTGCCCATGATCGCGAGCGTCCCGGTCGCCAGCGCCAGCGAGACGTTCCAGACCTTCAGCATCCCGCGGCGCTCCTGAATCATCAGCGAGTGCAGGAACGCGGTGCCCGTCAGCCACGGCAGCAGCGAGGCGTTCTCGACCGCGTCCCAGCCCCAGTAGCCGCCCCAGTCGAGCTCCGAGAAGGACCAGCTCGCGCCGAGCAGGATGCCGATCCCGAGGAACAGCCACGCCGCGAGCGCGAAGCGCCGTACCACCGCGATCCACTCGCCGTCGACTTTGCGCGCGATCAGCGCGCCCGCGGCGAACGCGAAGGGCACCGTGCAGAGCGTGTACCCCGAGTACAGCATCGGGGGATGGATCATCATCGTCGGGAAGCGCAGCAGCGGATCAAGCCCCGCGCCTTCCGCGGGCGCCGGCGTCGTGGTCGCGAAGGGATCGGCGTAGAAGATCATCAGCGAGATGAAGAAGCCGCCGAAGCCGAGCAGGATCGCGGTCGCATAGGAAGCCACCTCGCGCAGACGCCCGCGCGTTAGGAACAGCGCGAGGCTCGACCACAGCGAAAGCAGCCACGCCCACAGCAGCAGCGAGCCTTCCTGAGAGGACCACACGGCTGCGGCCTTGTAGAAGGTCGGGGTCGTGCGGCTGGAGGTGTCAGCGACCGTATTGAAGGCGAAGTTGCTGCGCAGGAACGCGATCTCGAGGATCGCGAAGGCAAAAGTCAGGATGCCCGCGAGCGTGTACACCGAGCGCCGCCCCGAGCGCGACCACTCCGCGCGGCCGCTACGCGCCCCGTATAGCGAGGCGCCGATGCCGTAGACGCAGACCGCAAGCGCGAGCAGCAGGCAGAGGCGTCCGACGAGCGCCGCCATCTAGAAGTTCTGCTTCTCGCTCGGTGGCGCGACCTTGTACTTGGAGGGACACTTGGTGATCAGCGATTCGCGTTCGCCGATGTAGCGCCCGCCCTGCTTCTCGACCGTCACGATCACCTCACGCCCTTCGTGGAAGGCATCCGGAACGGTCCCCGTGTAGGCCACCGGAATCGACGCCGCCCCGCCGCCGGCGCGGTCCGCGACGTCGAAGTGGAGCACGCCCGCTTCGTGGTGCACCGACCCGTTGACGACGTCCCCGGTGAGCTGATAGCTGCGACCCGGCTGCACCTCGCGCAGGAGCTGCGTCGGCGTGAGCGCCGGGCTGGCCGCGCTGAAGCTCGTGTAGATCAGCGCGCTGGCGAGCACCACGGCGGCGCCGAGCGCCAGCACCAGCCGAACCGTGCGCTTGCGGGCGGGGTTCATCCCCCGAAGTATCTCAAACCATCTGGGATGCCGGTCCCACTTGCCAGCCGACACCGCGCCAGCTCCTCGCCCATGTGTCCAGGAAATTACGTTGCGATGGCGAAACCTTCGGGCATGGCACGAGTCTCTATAGGTAGAGCATCGTGAGCACGACCACTCGACACCCATGAGATCGGGCCTTCTGCAGCCGCAGGTCCGCACCCGACGCCTTAGGCGCGGCAGACACGGAACCTCTGAGAGCACCGAATCGGCAGTCGCCACGAAGCCCGAGGTTTCCCGCCCATCCGGGTCACAGGCGACCCCCGATGTCGCGACACGCAGGGCGCGCGCCGCGGGCGGCCCGCTCGACTATGCCTCCTACACGTGCCAGTGCGGCTACATGTTCGCCGCGGCAGTCACGACGAGCGTGACCTGCCCCCACTGCGGCGACGCGCAGGCTTGGTAGGCGATCGAGTCGACGAAGGCCTGATCCTCAGCGGCCGCCCGCATTCACAGCGGCGCTGTGGCGCGCCCGTCGCATCGTGTCGGCAACGCTCATGCCGAGATGCGCGTCGGCATCGTTGCCCGCGAGATTGAAGTGGGCTACGGCGGCTGTGGCGTGGGCACGTGGCCTGATACGGGCCACGATGGCACCGAGGCGGAGGCGTCTAGTTGACGCCGATTGTCCGAGGGACTTTCGGTCGGACAACGAAGCGCGCCGGCGCGGTGGCCAGCGGCGACACTAGGCACCTGCGAGTCGCTGATCGAGGAAAAGCCGCGTGGAAGCTGTGGTAGTAGCCCACGGAGACCCGTCTGAGTGGGCTACCCCGATCTACCGTGAGCGCCGTGGGCTCTCTGCAGCACCAACCGTACACCCTCGCGCCGCGTGCTCGTGGAGCCGCCAGGCGACTCGACGATCGTCAACGTTGCGCTCAGCTTTCCGCGATCCCCTTTCAACAGTGCCCGCCCGGCCGTGTCGAGCGTCACCGGGACAGTCGCGGCCTTGCCCGCGGAGATCGAGAACGTGGCGGTCCCGATGGTCGTTGCCGTGGACTGCGTCTTCCTACCCCCACCCGGCTTCTTCGCATTTGCCCGTCCCCTGCCTTCCACGGTCGTCCTCGTGACCGTGACGGTCAACTTCCCGCTGCAGTTGCCTGCGGCCGGGCCCTTGCATCTGAGCTCGACAGTCGCCGCGCCGCTGCCCTGAACCGCAATCTGTGTGTGGGCCAGCGAGACCTCGTCTGGCCCCAGCGTCGAGGAAGTCGCCGACGTAGATGGCGCCGTCGTGCCTTCCACCGCCGCTGAGGGCTGTGGGGGAACGGGGGCCGCCGCGATCGCGGACAGACCCGGGGTACGGCCGATACCGGTGCCTCCCGCGTTGATCGCCTGCACCTGACAGAGGATCTCGTGACCCAACTCCGCGGGGGGCACGGGGTACGTAGACGACGCCCCCCGCTGCAGAATCTGCCCATCGCTGTCGATGAACGTGTAGAGGAATGTCGGACCTTCGCTCCAGTGGCCGGGTTCGCAGCCCATCGAGCCGTCATTGATGGGTTTTTCGAAGAGCACCGCACCTCCTCCCCGCGGCGCTCGCGGCGGCGTTTCATCGCCATCGATGAAGTCCTGGATCTCGGGCGCCGCGACGTTGGCCAAAGCGTTTTCCGCGCCGGCACTGCACCTTTGCCCGGAGACGAGAACGCCGTCGTCCATCACCCCGACCAGTGCAGGGGAGGATCCGAGCGTCAGAGCGCTGCCACTGTCGCCGTCGCAGGCTGTACCCGCGGGCCCACTCGCACAGAGCAGCACCGCGTCGTTTTCGCCACCGCATTCGCGGGCGTACCCCAACGTCATGTGCAGCGAGTTCAGCTTGCCGTCGGGTGGTCCCGCCGGGTTCTCCTGACCGAAACCCGTGAGGTCGACGGCAGTGCCTTCCGGCAGGCTCATTCCGTCGACGACCAATGCGATCGGCGTCACATCTAACCCGAGCACCAGCGGTTGTTCGAGCGTCAGAATGGCGACGTCGTCGGGATTCACGCGACCCGAGTCCGGGGCGTAGACGTAATAAGGATGTGGGCGTACGTCCGTAACAGCGCGTTCCTGCTCTTCGACTCCGCCATGGGAGGCGAGGGTGGAGAAGCCGGCGCGGACGATGAAGTCTTCGGGAGGGATGACCTCGCCGGTATGCGAGTCGAACACACAGTGTGCCGCCGTGAGGATGTGCGACTCATCGATGATCGATCCCCCGCAGAGCAACTCTTCTTCTCCGAGGAGGGCTTCAACCGCCACCTGCCACGGGGCCTGCATAATCGATACTTCGGCTCCCCCGACGATCGCAGCGTGAGCTCGCAATGATGTCGTCGGCGCGCCCGCCGCCGAGGCGAGCACTAACCACGACCCGGCAGTCGCGAGCACACACAGGCGCAGGGCACGGCTGACGCGAGCGATCATCTCGCTCTCACCTGCGTGGTGGTTGTTTTTGCGCCCTGCACGGACACGACGAGACTGGCAGGGATCGGATGGCGTTGTGCGTGAGCGAGTCGCCGCTTGCCGGCGGTCGTGAGATGCAGGAGCACCGTGGCACTCCCACCCTCCGCGAGCGAGAAGGATCCTTTGGCGAGAACCAGGGTCTGCTGGCGTGGTGACATCGTCTTGGCTCGGCCGTGGCGCCCGGACGGAACCTCCACGATCAGCTCAACCGACCCCCGACACGAAGTCGCTGCGGCGCACTTCAGGTGCACCGACATCGAGCTTCCCGACACGGCGACCCTCGACCCCTCAACCGCGACGGGCGGCAGTGGAGCCGTACGAGCGCCCGTGAGCGGTGTAGTGGCAAGACTGCTCACAGGCGTGCCGATGGTGCTCGAACTCTCCGGGATGACAATCGCGGCGCTCATGGCGCCCGCTTCCCCCGCGGTGCTTTTTGCGGTTACCACGCACGTCAAGCTGGCGCCCTCATCGGCGTCCTGCACCTGATAGCTGCGCCCAGTCGCACCGGCTATGGAGGTGCCGTTCCGCAGCCACTGCTGGGTGAACGTCGGGGTCGGGCTCCCTGTCCAGAGGCCGTTCGCGCATGACAGCGTTTCTCCGACGACGGGCTCGCCGAAGATGACTGGGGCTTTGGTGTTCATGGGCGGCGCGTGCACCGGCGCGGGGGGACCCGAGCTCATCGCCGCGTCCACACCGGCCGCCGTATGCCGCGCCGCAATCGACACCGTCTGTGCTGCGGCAAACGAGGGCTTGTCGTTGTAGTACTGGACGGAATAGCCTTCTCCGGCGTCGAACCCGACCTTATAGGCACCGCCCGGCACCACCAATGTCGTGTATTCCCCGCTCGGGCCCGTCACCCCACAACCCGCAGCTTCACGGACCGATACGAGCGCGCATACGAGGACATCTTTCATCGGGGCGCCCGTCGAGAGATTCGTGACCCTCCCTTCGACCCTTCCGCCCTCCTGGAGCTCCGCATCGATCCCCGACTGGGTGGCTCCCTCTTCGACCGACACGGTGTCCGCTTCGGATGGCGGGGATTCGTCGCCGTAGTACTGAGTGACGTAGTCGAGCCCGCCCTTGGTCGGGGAAGAGAATTCCACTAGATAGGCGCCATGAGCGAGCCCCGCAATCACATATTCGCCGGTGGGCCCGGTGATTGCACAGCCCACGCTTTCGCTCTGCGTGGCAAACGCGCAAACTTCGATGCCTGCGACCGTGGCTTTGCTCGCGGCGTCCACGACCTTGCCCGCAATCCGTCCCCCTGCTTTCAGCCGCGCATCAATCGAGGGGTCCAGACTGCCTGCGGTGATCCCAATGACGTTGGCTTCTGATGCCGAGGACTTGCCGTTGTAGAACTGGGTGATGTAGTTGAGCCCACTCTCGATGGGAGAGGAAAATTCGACGACATACTGCGCGCCCGCCATCAATCCGGTGATCGTGTATTCGCCGCGCGATTCGGTTTTTGCACACGCCCCAACCAAGCCTTCGCCGCCAGCTTCGTAAGCGCAGACTTCGAGACCCGAGATAGGCCTTTCCGTTTCCGCGCTCAACACGGTGCCGGTCAATCCTCCGCCATTGATTTTCACGAGTTCGGCATCTGCTCCGGAAACGGTGGCTCCCGACACGATCGACACCGGTTGCGCTTCCGCCCGCGAGTACTTGCCTGCGTAGAACTGCGTGAGATAGTTGACATCGCCGGCGTTGAATTCGACGTAGTACGCCCGTCCCGGCAGCCCTGAGATCGTATATTCGCCTCGCGCATTGGTCGTGTCACATATGCGATTCCCTTCGGGTGGTTCGCCGGCGCACACGTATACCCCTTCGATCGGAGCTTTGGTCGAGGCGCTCGTTACCTTGCCTTCGATCGTCCCCGGTTCTTCTAGTTCGGCGTCGACACCGGTGGCATCGGTACCGGGCGCTGCGGCGATCCGCGTCGCATCGTAGGAAAATATCGCGCCGTCATAGAACTGGGTTAGATAATTGAGCCCGTGGGCGTTGAATTCGATCGTGTATTCGCCGACTTCGAGCCCTGAGATCAGGTATTCACCATGCGCATCAGTGTTGGCGCATGGCCCGTTCGAAGTCGAACTCACAAGCCTCACACAAACTTCGGCCCCCTCGATCGGTGCCTTGGTAGAGATGCTTGTGACCGTGCCGCCAACCCGCGGGAGTTCGTCGAGTTCCATGTCGACACCCGGGGTCACGTCGCCGGTCGTGACCGACACTGATTCCTTTGCTTCCGAGAACTTGAACTGGCCACCGAGATACTCGCTCACGTATCCCGTGGCCGCGAACTGTACCCAGAATTTGCCGCTTCGCAATCGCGGGATTACGTATTCGCCTTTCTCGTTTGTCTTGGCGCAATGATTTTCATATCCATCTTCCGCTTGGCCACCGGCACACACATCGGCGCCTTCGATCGGAGCCTTCGTTGCGGCGTTCATCAAGGTGCCGGTGATTTGGCCGCCCGACTCGAGTTCCGCATCTATCCCCGAAATGGTGTTCCCAGCCGTAACCGACACCAAATCCGCTTCGGGCCACGAAGACTTGTCGTCATAGAACTGATTGAAATCATTGAACTCACTTGGCAGCACCAGAGCGAATTCGACTTCATATTCGCCGGTGGCCAGCCCCTCGATCGAGTATTCGCCGCTCGCGTTGGTCTTGGCGCACCCCGAGTTCTTTTCGGGCAAATCCAGATTGCGAGGGTGTTCTGGTTCACGGGCGCACACTTGCAGTCCTTCGAGCCCAGCTTTCGTCGCGGCGCTCGTGACGGCGCCCTTTATGTAACCGCCTTCCCGGAGTTCGGCATCGATCCCCGAGGTCGTGCCTCCTTCGGGCACATGCACGACGACCGCTTCGGAGAACGAGAACGTGCCGTCGTAGAACGTACGGGCGACATAGCTGCTTGGCGGGGGAACCTTGAATTCGATGTGGTAGTTGCCGCCGGAGACGAGCTGGACGCTGTATTCACCGCCGGCATTTGTCGTGGCACATATCCAGGGCCCCGTGCCGCCCATCCGTTCGGTGCAGACCGTGATGTCGGCGAGCGGCGCCTTTGTGACGGCGCTCGTCACCTGGCCCGTGATCTGCGTGGCTTCCTCCGCGCCGGCACTCGACGCGAAAACGAGGGCAAGGACGAGGGCAGCGAGCAAGGCGAGCGCATTGGCCCGGGCCAGGTCAGCCCCGTTCGACCAAACGAACCGCGAGCCAACTCTTTCGCGGGCCCCAACGCGCACCCTCCCCCATGACCCACTCATCACTGCCGGGAAGATACCGAATGTCGGGATTTTGCGCTCTCCTCGCGTACGGCAGTGCGCGGCACGGCCGACCCGCAATGACGGGACTCGCGGCCACTACGCTCACGCCTCGGGGTCCGGAAAGATGTACGGAGCCGCTCAACCGCCACACCGACGTCCTCATCGTGCAAGTGGCGGAGGACGCCCGAGGCCTGTAGGCCCTACTTGATGTGCATCCCCGAGATCGCGCGCGCGATCACGAGCTGCTGAATCTCGGCGGTGCCCTCGAAGATGTCGTAGATCTTGGCGTCGCGGTGCCAGCGCTCGACCGGGAACTCGCGCGTGTAGCCGTTGCCGCCGAGGATCTGGATCGCGCGCTCGGTCACCCACACGGCGACCTCGCCGGACTTGAGCTTGGACATCGAGCCCTCGGCGTTCTCGAACGGGACCTGGTTGCGGCCCATCCAGGAGGCGCGCCAGACGAGCAGGCGGGCGGCGTCGATCTCCATCTTCATGCGTGCGAGCGTGAAGGCGATCGACTGGTTCTCGACGATCTTGCGGCCGAACTGCTCGCGCTCCTTGGAGTACTCCAGGGCGTACTCGTAGGCCGCGCGAGCGATGCCGAGTGCCTGCGCGCCGACGGTCGGGCGCGAGGCCTCGAAGGTCGCCATCGAGGCGTTGGACTTGTTCTTGGTCCCCTCACGGGCGCGGGCGAGGCGTTCGTCGAGCTTCTCCTTGCCGCCGAGCACGTAGCCGGCGGGGATGCGGCAGTCGTCTAGGTAGACGTCGGCCGTGTGCGAGGCGCGCAAGCCGTGCTTGGAGACCTTGGCACCCTGGGAGATGCCCTTGGCTTCGCTCATCGGTACGACGAACGCCGCGTGGCCTTTGGAGCCGAGCTCGCGGTCGACGGTGGCAATCACGACGTGCACGTCGGAGATGCCGCCGTTGGTCGCCCAGGCCTTCTGGCCGTTGAGGATCCACTCGCCGGTGGCCTCGTCGAACTTGGCGCTCGTGCGCACCGCGCTGACGTCCGAGCCCGCGTTGGGCTCCGAGGAGCAGAACGCGGCGACTTTGACGTCGTCGGGCGTGCCGAAGCAGCGCGGGATCCACTCGCCGATCTGCTCGCCGGTGCCCTGGCCGAAGATTGCGGCGACCGCGAGCGCCGTGCCCATGATCGCCATGCCGATACCCGCGTCGCCCCAGAAGAGCTCTTCGTTGACGATCGGCAGGCTCAGGCCCGTCGGGTCGGCAAAGAACTGCGCTAGGCCTTCAAAGCCATAGAGACCGATCTTGGCGGCCTCCTGGATGATCGGCCACGGGGTGCTCTCCTTCTCATCCCACTCGTGGGCGGCGGGACGGATCACGTCGGCGGCAAAGCCGTGCACCCAATCGCGCACGTCCTTCTGATCCTGGGTGAGGGCGAGCGAGAAGCTGACCTCCTTGCTGGCCGCGCTGGTGATCGCCTCGACCGCGGCCTCTGCGGCCTCGGTGGAGTCGGCGACGGAGGTGGCTGACATCGAAGGGGGCTCCTTTTTCTCTTTATGAAAGGGGTCGGACCGGTAGTCGACGATCTATTGGCGCCACGCCGAAGACGCAGGGCCGTATGCGAGCCATCTGCTCATTATGCACTGTATCGCACGTGTAAATGCGAGTCAACTTTATGACTAACCGTCATTTACGGCTTGAGAGTATAGTAATCGGAATGACAGCTACTCGCGCGCCCCTTGCTTCACGCCGAGCCTCGGTACGCCGCGAGCGCGAGCGCGAGATCGTGGCGGCCACGCGCCTGCTGTTCGACGAACGCGGACTGCAAGACGCGCCAATCGAGGACATCGCGCGCGCAGTGGGCATAAACAAGGCCCTCATCTACCGCCACTTCTCCTCCAAGGAGGAGCTCTACGTGCTGACGCTCACGAGCTATCTCGCCGAGCTCGCCGGACGCTTGGAGCAGGTGCCCGAGGAGCCGGACGCGCTGCGGCGACTCGAGCAGGGCTGGCGCTGCTACACCGATTTCTGCCTCGAGTACCCGGCCTTCGTCGATTGCGGTCTCTCGCTGATGCGCCAGCCCGCCGAGACGCTGCGGGAGAGCATCTCCGAGTCGGTCTGGCTGCGCCTGGGAGTGAGCATGGCCGGATGCCTGGGCAAGCTCTCCTACATCCTCGCCGCCGGCGCGCGCGAGGGAGCCTTCGAGGTGCAGGACCCCGACTTCACGGCCAACCTCCTCTACACCCAGACGCTCGGCACGATGCAGCTCGCGCGCATCGGCGTCGGCGTGCGGGCAGGCGCAGGTGGAGGAGCGGGCCGGGTGCCCGAGATGTTTGCGATCGACCCCCGCCGCGTGCAGGAGGCCTGCATCGCGGACGTGCTCGCCTCCGTGGGAGCTACCCACGGCGCGCACAGCCCCACCGCCTGAGCGCCTCATTGCCTCAATCCTGACCCGATTTATGGTATTAGTGGGGTTCGATGCTCACGTCCCCGATGCAGAAAGTGACTATGCGCAAGCGCTCAATCGTCGTTCTCCTCGCCCTCGTGGCGCTCCCTGTGGCCCTTGGCGCCTGCGGGTCCTCCTCCTCTTCGAGCTCCAGCAAGAACGTCACGCTCGTCGCCTACTCGACCCCGCAGAGCGCCTTCGCTGCGCTGATCCCCGCCTTCCAGGCCACGCCGGAAGGCAAGGGCACCGCTTTCAGCCAGTCCTTCGGGCCCTCCGGCGAACAGAGCCGGTCAGTCGCCAACGGGCTGCACGCCGACGTCGTCAACTTCTCCCTCGAACCGGACGTCACACGCCTGGTCAAGGCCGGCCTGGTCTCAGCTGACTGGAATCAGAACGCCACGCACGGCTTCGTCACCAACTCGGTCGCCGTGATCATCGTGCGCAAGGGCAACCCCAAGCACATCACCGGCTGGAACGACCTGATCAAGCCGGGCGTGCAGGTGCTGACGCCGAACCCCTTCACCTCGGGCAGCGCACGCTGGAACATCATGGCTGCCTACGGCGCGCAGCTCAAGGAAGGCAAGACGCCCGCACAGGCCCAGGAATACCTCAAGGCGCTGTTCCACAACGTCGTCAGCCAGGACACCTCCGCGCGCAACGCACTGCAGACCTTCCTCGCCGGCCGCGGCGACGCGCTGATCGACTACGAGGACGAGGCGATCTCCGACCAGAAGAAGGGCTCGCCGATCGAATACGTGATCCCCAAGGACACGATCCTGATCCAGAACCCGATCGCCGTCGTCGGCGGCTCGGCGACCGGGCAGAAGTTCGTCAACTACCTGCTCTCCCCCGCCGGCCAGGAGATCTGGGTGCAGAAGGGCTACCGGCCTGTGATCTCCGGCGTGCCGGGCGCGAGCAGCTTCCCGACGCCCCCCGGCCTCTTCACGATCGAAACGCTCGGCGGCTGGAGCAAGGTGGACAAGGAATTCTTCGAACCCGAAACCGGCATCGTCACAAAGATCGAGCAGTCGTTGGGTGTCTCCACCGCCAAATGATCCGACATTCGCGAGCCCCGTCGGCTCGGTGCACGGCGGCATCGGTCGCGGACCCCGCCGCGCGCGCGCACGTGTACGCGCGGCGGGGCCTTTGAATCGGAACCCCGCAGGCGGACGCCGCGGCGGCGGCGGCGAGACCATCGCGGCGCGGGGAGCCGGTGTCCTCGGCCGCGGCATGCTCGGCATCTATCTCTCGGTGCTCGTGCTGCTGCCGATCGCCGCGCTGCTCGCCAAGGCCAGCCACGGCGGGACCGCCGCATTCTGGCGCGAGATCTCAACGCCCCAAGCCGTCGCCGCGATCAAGCTAACGCTGATCGCCTCGGTGATCGTCGTCGCGATCAACGCCCTCTTCGGCACGCTGATCGCGTGGGTACTCGTGCGCGACGAGTTCCCCGGCAAGCGCATCGTCAACGCCCTCATCGACCTGCCCTTCGCGCTACCCACGATCGTCGCCGGCGTCGTGCTGCTGGCGCTCTACGGCAAGGGCAGCCCGCTGGGCATCGACATCACCTTCACCCGCACCGCCGTCGCGATGGCGCTGCTGTTCGTGACGCTGCCCTTCGTCGTGCGCTCCGTGCAACCGGTGCTGCTGGAGCTCGACCGCTCGATGGAGGAGGCCGCCTCCTCGCTGGGCGCCAGCCAACTGACGGTCTTCCGCCGCATCGTGCTACCAAACCTCGCGCCCGCGATCGTCTCCGGAATCGCCCTCAGCTTCGCACGCGCAGTCGGCGAGTTCGGCTCGATCGTGCTGATCTCCGGCAACCTCCCCTTCAAAACCGAAGTCGGCTCCGTCTACATCTTTAGCCAGATCCAGGACGAAAACCTTCCGGGCGCCGCCGCCGTCTCGGTCCTGCTCCTGATCTGCGCGCTCGCGGCGCTCGGTGCCCTCACGCTCGTCTCGCGCCGATGGTCGCGCCATGTCCGCTAACGCACGCCGTCTGACCCTGCGCTTCGTGGCGCTCGGATATCTCGCGCTGCTGCTGCTCGCGCCGGTCGCGATGATCTTCTACCGCACCTTCGAACACGGCCTCGGCGCGGTCTGGAGCGCCGCGACCGCTCCCAACGCGATGAGCGCCTTCTGGCTCTCGATCGAGCTCGTCGCGATCGCCGTGCCACTCAACACGATCTTCGGGATCGGCATCGCGCTGCTGCTCGAGCGCGGGAGCTTCCGCGGCAAGGGCCTGCTGGGTCTGCTGATCGACCTGCCCTTCGCGATCTCCCCAATCGTCGTCGGGCTCGCGCTCGTGCTGGTCTATGGCCACACCGGCTGGTTCGGCAGCTGGCTTGCCACACACGGCATCGAGGTGATCTTCTCCGTACCCGGGATGGTGCTCGCGACCGCCTTCGTCTCGCTGCCCTTCGTCGCGCGCGAGACGATCCCCGTTCTGCGCGAGCTCGGCACCGAGGCCGAGCAGGCCGCCGCCACCCTCGGCGCCAACTCCTGGCAGACCTTCCGCCGCATCACGCTGCCTGCGATTCGCTGGGGCGTCGTCTACGGGGTCGTGCTCACCACTGCGCGCGCGCTTGGCGAGTTCGGCGCCGTCAGCGTCGTCTCGGGCCGCATCGAGGGCAAGACGCTGTCGCTACCGCTCTACGTGCAGGACCGCTTCGAGAACTTCGACACCACCGGCGCCTATACCGCCGCCGTTGTGCTCGCCCTGCTCGCGCTCGCGACGCTGCTGGCAATGAACCTCTTGACACGACGAACACGGAAAGCGGGGGCCGCCTGATGGCGATCGAGGTACACGACGTGACCAAGCGCTTCGGCGACTTCCTCGCGCTCGATGACGTTTGTGTCCGAGTCGGCGACGGTGCGCTCACCGCTCTGCTCGGCCCCAGCGGTAGCGGCAAGTCCACGCTGCTGCGCATCATCGCCGGCCTGGAGACCCCCAACGCCGGCCGCGTGCTGATCGGCGAGCACGACGTCACCGACACGCCCGCGCGCACGCGCGGCGTGGGCTTCGTCTTCCAGCACTACGCGCCCTTCAAGCACATGACCGTCTATGACAACGTCGCCTTCGGGCTGACCGTGCGCCGCCGACCCAAGGTCGAGATACGCGAGCGCGTGCAAGAACTGCTGAGCCTCGTGCGACTCGACGGCCTCGCCGAGCGCTATCCCGCACAGCTCTCCGGCGGGCAGCGCCAACGCATGGCGCTCGCGCGCGCGCTCGCACCGGCACCCGAGGTGCTGCTGCTCGACGAGCCCTTCGGCGCACTGGACGCCCAGGTCCGCGGCGAGCTGCGCGAGTGGCTGCGCCGCCTGCACGAGGAGATCCACGTCACCACGATCTTCGTCACGCACGATCAGGAGGAGGCGATGGAGGTCGCCGAGCAGATCGTCGTCATGAACGCCGGGCGCATCGAGCAGGCCGGGACTCCCCACGAGCTCTACGAGAGCCCGCGCAACGAGTTCGTGATGTCCTTCGTCGGCCCCGTCAACCACCTCGGCGACGCGCTGCTGCGCCCCCACGACATCCAGATCCTCCCCGGCGAGGATGCGCCTCCCGGCACGCTGGAGGCGCTCGTGCGCCGCGTCGTGCACCTCGGCTTCGAGGTCCGCGTCGAGCTCACGCTCCCCGACGGCCGCGACATCTGGGCCCAGGTCACCCGCGAGAGCGCCCAGCAGCTCGAGCTCGAGGAGGGCCAGATCCTCACCGTGCGCCTACCCACCCCGCGCACGTTCGCCGCCTAAAAACTCCCGCCCCGGAAGGCCAGCGGCCCTACCTGGTCTGCCAGGCGTCCTCGGCCTTGGTGAGCGCGATGACCTCTTTGGGCAGTTTGCCCGAGGCGACGTCGGCGACCGTGACACGCTCGAGCACCTTGCGCAGGTTCGCGCGCAGCGCAACCCACACCTGCTGCAGCGACTCCGCCGACCCGCCGTACTCGACCTCCTCCGGACGCTGGCCGCGAACACCGACGAGCGGTCCCTCCACGGCGCGGATCACATCGGCGAGCGTCACCTCCTTGGCCGGATGCGCCAGCCAGTACCCGCCCTCCGGCCCACGCTGGCTGCGCACGATCCCGGCGCTGCGCAGCTGCGTGAGGATGTTCTCCAGGAACGACAGCGGGATGCCCTGAGCCTGGGCGACCTCGTCGACCTTGCGCGGGGCCTCGGCGCTGCTGGAGGCCAGCTCCACCGTGGCCCGCACTGCGTAATCGGCCTTCGCTGTAACGCGCATTGCGGGGATTCTCTACGAAAACGCTCCGCGAGGCGTAACCGAGGCGCCGGCCGCCCGCTGGACGAGCGCCTGCGGGAGGGCTAGCATCGTCGGCCGCCCACCGAATTGCGAGCCCGCCACCGTGCTCGCACCCTGGGTCGAGGGATGAGCAAGTGCACATAGATCCGTACATCGTTCTCGGGAGCGCAATCGTCGGCTTTCTCGTCGGTATGACCGGCGCCGGCGGCGGTGCGCTGATGACCCCGATGCTGATCCTGCTGTTTGGCATCTCGCCCTCCTCGGCGATCTCGAGCGATCTCGTGGCGGCCGTCCTGATGCGCCCGATCGGCGCCAGCGTGCACCTGCGGCGCGGAACCGTCAACCTGCGCCTCGTCGGCTGGATGGTCCTCGGCTCCGTACCGATGGCCTTCCTCGGTGCATACCTGCTGCACCTGCTCGGCCACACCGAAGAAGCGCAGCAGAAAATCGAGGTCGCGCTCGGTGCCGCCCTGCTGCTGGGCGCAGCCGCGATGGTCCTGCGCTACGCGCTCGACCGCCGCGCCGGCGGCATACGCACGGGACACGTACACGAGGTCCTCGCACGCCCCCTACCGACGGTCGCGATCGGCATGATCGGCGGCATCATCGTCGGCATGACCTCCGTGGGCTCGGGTTCGCTGATGATCATTCTGCTGCTCTTCCTCTACCCCACGCTGAGCGCCAACCAGCTCGTGGGGACCGACCTCACTCAGGCCGTGCCGCTGACCGCCGCCGCCGCACTGGGTGCGCTCGCGTTCGGGCACGTCGAGTTCGGCGTCACAGCCTCGCTAGTAATCGGCAGCGTGCCGGCGGTATTCGTAGGCTCGCTGCTCTCCTCGAGCGTCCCCGATCGCTACGTGCGCCCCGCGATCACCTTCGTGATCTTCGCCTCGGGCCTGAAGTACGTGGGCCTCGATGCGACCGCGCTGGGGTGGGTGCTATGCGCCGTGCTGCTCGCCGCGGCTTCGCTGTGGCTCGTCTATGCGCGCCCCTGGCAGCGCGCCGGCCTGCTCGACGAGTCGGGCGAGACGGGGGTCGCGACGACGCGAGCGGCCAAGCCGCTCGAGGTTGAGGCCCTCCCAGCCGAGGTCGAGTAGGAGACGACGGCGGCTCCAACCTGCGCGCTGGGCCGTCTCGAGGTCCCGGCGGCGGCCAGTGCTCTCGAGGATCTCGGTCTGTTGCGTGTTGCGCAACACGCTACGCTGTCAGACATGCTGCGCCCTACAGACCTATACGTGCTGACAGGAGCTCTGGCCAACCAGGGAGAGATGTGGTCTCTGCGCGGCTTGGCGGAGAAACTGTTCGTGGACCACACCGTCGTGAGCCGTGCACTCAAGCGCGCCGAGGAAGTCGGCCTCTACCAGTCCGCCGATCGACGTGTGAACCCCGCGAATTTTGCGGAGCTCATGATCCACGCTGCCCGGTTCATAGCGCCCGCTCCGCTCGGCGGAATGACGCGAGGCTTCCGGGCCGCTTGGGCAACTACACCGATCTCGGATCTCATCCGCCAAGCTGGCGATGAGCCACCACCGATATGGCCAAGTGCCCTAGGCGTCGACCGGGGTCAGAGGCTGGAGCCTCTTCACCCCGCCGCCGTGTGCGCATCCGGAGACCCAACCCTGGATGGTCTGCTCGCGATTATCGACTGCCTCCGAGCAGGTGACGCGCGCGTGAGGAAGGTGGCGGCGTCCGTTCTCGAGGATGAACTCGCGAACGTGCTGGACCGCGCGGCGTTGTGAGCGCCGAACTGATCGAGACTGCCGCCGCGGCACTCGGCCCGCTCTTGTCTGATCTCGTGTTCCTCGGCGGGGCGAGCATCCACCTGTGGATCAGCGACCGGGCGGCACCAGCAACTCGTGCCACCAATGACGTCGACGCCATCAGCGCAGCTGTGGGCAAGGCCGGTTACTACAGGCTCGGTGAGCGACTGCGGGAACGCGGATTCAGCGAGGCCAGCCATTCAACCGTCATATGCCGGTGGAACCACGTCAAAACGGGTCTTGTGCTGGACGTCATGCCAACCGACGAGAAGGTACTGGGGTTCTCAAACCAATGGTACAAGCACGCAATCGCAACCTCTGTCGAGCTCTCGCTGTCTGACGGGAAGAAGATTCGGGCAGCGACGCCGCCGAGCATCATCGCAACCAAGCTGGCCGCATGGCACGGGAGTGGCAACAACGACATGCTTGGCAGTCTCGACCTGCACGACATCCTCGTCCTCATCGACGGACGAGAGGAGCTGATCGCGGAGATCGGCGAGGAGCCGACGCTATCGCGCTATATCGGCGAGGAGTTAGCTGAACTGCGCAGCAATCCCTACTTCGTCTACCTTACCGAAAGCGCGCTGCACGACTACGGAATGCTTATCGCCCAGCGCGCAGCGGAGGTGCACCGAAGGATTCAGGCGATCATTGCATCTGGGACCCAGTAGCTTGCCGGACCTCTCAGCCCCTGCACATGGATAGTTCGCGCCTACGCGCGGGCGTCGCGCCACATGGCCCACAACTTCGGCCCGCGCGGCAGGCGGTGCTCGGCCGTGACGCGGAAGCCGTGACGGGCGTAGAAGTCGATGTTGCGCTCCTTCGAGGACTCCAGGTAAGCGCCGATGCCATCCTCGTCGCACTGCCGCAGCACCGGTCCGAGCACCGCCGAGCCGAGGCCCTGACCCTGCGCCGTGGGGTCCGTGCCGAGCACCGCCAGGTACCAGTGCGGCGGGGTGCGCGGATGGCTACGCTCCAGTCCCAGCATCCCCGCGCCGATCAGTGGCCCGCGCAGTAGCAAACGCGGATGCAGCATCGCGCGCGCGATCTCCAAATCCTGGCGCACCGTGGTCTTCCAGCGTCCCGGCGGCGCCCACAGAGCGGCGCTGGAGAGGTCCGCCGTGGTCCACACCTCCTGCTCGTCGAGTAGCTGGCGCAGGCGCGCCCCGTGGAAGCGCTCGAGCACGCCGGGGCGCAGCGCCGCCGCCGGACACGACCACATCGCCACGGGATCGTCGAGGAACGCCCGCACCAGCGCGCTCGTCAACGCCGGCGCGTCGGCCCGGGTAGCACGGCGCGGCTCTATTCCTCGATCCATGCAGACAGGATCATACGAGCTACCGGACAGTTCAGGCCGAGGCGTGCTCCAGCGCGGCCACGCCCTCCCCCTCGTGGCAGCCGGCCGCATCGGGACTCGCGCCGACGAGTTGCCCGCCGGCGCACTCCTCGGCACGCACGACGCGCTGGGGGTTTTGGATACCGACCAGGCCGATCAGGCCGCCGAGCAAGACGAGGCCCGCGGCTATCCCGATACCAACGCGGAAGCTCTCCAGCGACGCGCTGTTGGCCGCGTTGAGAACGAGCGCCGCCTGGTGGACCGGCAAGCCGGCGACCGAGGGCCGTCCAAGCACCAGGCGCGTCGCCTGCGTGACCGCCGCGCGTGCGGGTGCCGAGAGCGTCACGCCGGCGAGGTGACTCCTCAGCGCCGAGTCGAAACGCTCCGCGACAAGCGCGCCGACCGCCGCAATCCCCAGCAATCCCGCGACACGCGCGATTGCGTTATTGACGCCGGAGGCGATTCCGGCCTGGCGCTCCTCGACCCCCGCCAGGACGGCCGCGGTGAGCGGCGCGACGGTCATCGAGAGCCCGATCGAAAACACCAGCAGCGCCGGCACCACGTCGATCAGGTAGCTCACGTGCACCCCCACGCGCAGGAGCAGCAGTAGACCGGCGCCCGCGATCAGGGGCCCGAGGCCCATGAACAGGCGCGGCCCGAAGCGGTCCGCGAGCCCCCCGAAGCGGCGCGAGAGCACGAACATGACAAGCGTCGTCGGCAGCGTCGCCAGGCCACTCTTCAGCGGCGAGTAGCCGGCAACCTCCTGCAGGAACAGCACGAGGAAGAAGAACAGCGTCGAGAGCCCCGCGTAGATCGTGAACGTCTCCAGGTTGCCGATCGCGAAGTTGCGCCGCGCAAAGAGGCTCAGTGGCAGCATCGGCTGGCTCGTGCGCCCCTCGTAGACCACGAACGCGCCGAGCAGCAGCACACCAGCGATCAGCGGCACCATCACGCCCGCGCTCGCCCATCCCAGGCGCGGCTGCTCGATCAGCGCGAACACCGGCCCGCCGAGGCCCAGCGCGCACAGCAGCGCACCCACGACGTCGACCCGGTGCCCGCCGGGAGACGGTTTGGCACGCGGGATCACCGCGAGAATCAGCGTCACACACGCAATCACGAACGGCACGTTGATCAGGAACAGCCAGCGCCAGGACACGACCGCCAGCAGCGCGCCGCCACCGAGCGGGCCGATGATCGCGGCGATCGCACCAAAGGCGGTCCACGTGCCGATCGCCGGGCCGCGCTCCTGCTCGGGGAACGTCGCAACGATCACCGCCAGCGAGCTCGGTACGAGCAGCGCACCCGCGACGCCCTGCAACGCGCGAGCGGCGATCAGGAACCCAATGCTCGGCGCGATTGCGCACAGCAGCGACGCCGCCCCGAAGCCCGCCACGCCGAGCGCGAAGACGCGCCGCTCGCCGAAGAGATCACCCAGCGAGCCCCCGACCAGGATCAGCGACCCAAGTGTCAGTAGGTAGGCATTACTGACCCACTGCTGGCCCGCCAGTCCCCCGCCGAGCGCGCGTTGGATGCTTGGCAGCGCGACATTCACGACACTGCCGTCGAGCAGCGCGATCCCCGAGCCCATGATGCACGCGATCAGCGTCAGTTGCTTGATTCTTTGCGAGCGCGCCCGAACCTCACCGGGGGGGTCGGTCACGGTCACACGCGCGCGCTCTGACATGCCACTCGTAATGTAGGTCGCCCACCAAGCAACGCCGGTCAGCGCTGATCGGAAGTATGCTGATCCGCGATGGGTTCGACGCTCGCCGGTGCGGCGCTCGCACCGGTCTCGCAGCACTACCTGCTGCAGGCGCGCCAGATGCAGGCGCTGTCCTTCGCGGTGCACATCCCGCTCGTCTGCTTCGGCATCGCATTTCCCGCGATGATCGTGTTCGTCGAGTGGCAGTACCTGCGCACCGGCGATGAGCTCTACCGCACCCTGGCCCGCCGCTGGACGCGCGTGATGGTCGCGCTGTTCGCCGTCGGGGTGATCACCGGCACGATCCTCAGCTTCGAGATGGGGCTGCTGTGGCCCAATTTCACCGCCACCTTCGGGAGCGTCTTCGGGCTCGGCTTCGCGGTCGAGGGCTTCTCGTTCTTCATGGAGGCCATCTTCCTCGGCATCTACGTCTACGGCTGGGAGCGCATGTCCCCCCGCGCCCACCTCGCCAGCGCAATCCCGATCGTGCTCGCCGGCTTCGCCGGATCGCTGATGGTGATCGCGGTCAACGCCTGGATGCAGCATCCCTCGGGCTTTCGCATGGTGCACGGCCGCGCGGTCGACGTGCACCCGCTGCAGGCGCTGTTCGGCAACAGCTTCCTCTGGCACGAGCTCATCCACATGTACATCGCCGGCTACATGGTCACCGGCTTCCTACTCGCGTCGGCCTATGCCGTCTGCCACCTGCGCGGCCACTGGGGCCGCTACGAGCGCACCGCCTTCGCGATCCCGCTGACGATCGCCGCGCTCGCATCGCCCGTGCAAATCCTCGTCGGCGACTGGGCCGCCCGCGAAGTCGCGATCAAACAGCCGATCAAGCTCGCCGCGATCGAGGGACTCGCAAAGACGACCCGCGGCGCACCCGAGCACCTGCTCGGGTGGTACGAACAGGGCAACATCAAATTGGGGATCGCGATCCCCAAAATGCTCTCGCTGCTCGCCTTCCACAACCCCAACGCGACCGTCCAAGGACTCGACACCGTCCCCGCTGACCGGCAGCCACCGATCAACGTGGTGCGCATCGCCTTCCAGCTCATGGTCGGGATCGGCACGCTGCTCGCGCTGCTGGGGGTCATCTACCTCTACGTCCGCCTGCGCCACCGGCGCCTACCTCGCTCACGCTGGTTCTACCGCGCGGTCGCGCTCGCCGGCCCGCTCTCGCTGATCGCACTGATCAGCGGCTGGGTCGTCACCGAGGTCGGCCGCCAGCCCTGGGTCGTCTACCACGTGATGCTCACCTCCCAGGCCGTCACCGGCGCGCACGGCATCATCGTCGGCTACGGGACCCTCGTGCTCGCCTACCTGACGGTCGGCTGCGGCGTGGCCTGGATCCTGCGGCGACTGGCGCGCGCCCCGCTGCAGGGAGCGTCCCCGCCCCAGCCGGAGAGTGCCTGAGCGATGCACCTGTATGCGATCCCGCTGATCTTCGTCCTGATCGGGCTCGCGCTCTACACGGTGCTGGCCGGCGCCGACTTCGGCGCCGGTATGTGGGCGCTGCTCGCCGGATCGGGCCGCGCGGGGCAGCGCATCCGCGAGCACACCCACAACTCGATGGCGCCCGTCTGGGAGGCCAACCACGTGTGGCTGATCTTCGTCCTCACCGTCACCTGGACCGCCTACCCCACGGCCTTCGGGTCGATCGCCTCGACGCTCTCGATCCCGCTGTTCATCGCCGCTATCGGGATCGTCATGCGCGGCGCCTCCTACGCGCTCAGGGCCGGCGCCTCCTCGCCGCGCGAGACGCGCCTCATCGACACCAGCTTCTCACTCTCCTCGATCCTCACCCCGTTCGCGCTCGGCGCCGCCGTCGGTGCGATCGCCGCGCGCCGCGTACCCGTCGGCAACGCCGCCGGAGGCCTCCTCTCGAGCTGGACCAGTCCGATCTCGATCCTGATCGGGGTGCTCGCGGTGGCAAGCGCGGCCTATCTCGCCGCCGTCTACCTCGCCGCCGACGCCGCACGCCAGGGCGATGCGACGCTGGAGAGCCAGTTCCGCGCCCGCGCGCTCGCCGCCGGCCTGCTCGCGGGCGCGATCGCCGCGGCGGGGCTGTTCGTGCTGCACGATGACGCACGCCCCCTCTACGAAGGCCTTCTCGAAGGCGACGGTCGCCCAGCACTCGTCCTATCTGCCCTCGCCGGCGTGGCCGCGCTTGCGCTCGTCTGGAGCAGCCGCTTCGAGCTCGCTCGCTACACCGCCGCGCTCGCCGTCGCGGCGATCGTCGCCGGCTGGGCGCTGGCGCAGCAGCCGGTGCTGCTTCCCGGACTTACCGTCACGCAGGCCGCCGCGCCCCACGACACGCTCGTGACGGTGATCGTCGCCGTAATCGTGGGCGGCGCGATCCTGTTCCCCTCCTTGGCGCTGCTGTTCAGGCTGGTGCTGGGCGGCCAGCTGGACCACGCACCCTCCCACCAGGCCTCCGCCCCGACACCGACGGCCGGGGTGGTGCTCGCCGCCTCCCGGGAGGGGTTGCTCGGCAGGCTCGCCGCCGCCGCGCTGGTGGCGGGCTTTGGCTTTCTCACCGTCGCCGACGCCGGCTGGGCGCACGGCATCGGGGTCCTGTGCCTGCTCGGCTTCGTGATTCTGGGCTTTCTAGCCGTGGCCCCCGCAAGCTTGGCGATCGAGGCCGATCCGCAGGATCGCTCGCCGGGCACTCGACCGTAAGCGACCCGCTGAATCCCCTGCGCGGTGCAGTTGGACGTCCGGCGGAAAGGTTTCCGGTGCCGGCGGTGTCTGTATAGGCAACGCCCCAGCACACACGAAGGGAGACTCGATGGATCGCCCGCAGAAGCAGATCGTACGACCGACCCGGAGCCGGCAGCGGCGCCCGTCGGGCCTGCCAATAGGCGCCCTGGTTGTGACGCTGGCATTCGCCGCCTCGATGGCGGCGCTCGCCCTCGCCAGCGGCGGTTCCCTCACGGTCAGCGCGGCCTCCAACGCAAAGCTCGGCGAGCAGCTCACGGTCGACGCTCGGGGCAACACGCTCTACGCGCTGAGCCCCGAGACCACCCATCACCTCCTGTGCAAGAGCAGCCAGTGCCTGAAGTTCTGGCCCCCGCTCACGGTGCGCTCGCGCAAAACCAAGCTCACGGCCGGCGCCGGAGTGCACGGGCACCTCGGGATCCTGCGGCGTCCGGGCGGGATGCTGCAAGTCACGCTCGCCGGGCTGCCGCTGTACCGCTTCTCAGGCGATCACGCCAAGGGCGAAGCCAATGGCCAGGGTATTCACAGTTTCGGGGGGAGCTGGCATGTCCTACCCGCGAGCACGACTCCCAGCGCGCCCACGACGCAAACCGAACCGGCGAGCACCCCCTACCCAACCCCCGCCCCAACTCCCACCCCGCCCCCCACTCAAACCACCCCCACGACTCCGACCACCCCCACGACCACAACTACTACACCTGGTTATGGCTACTGAGGCCACGCAAACATTTCCTCGGCCCCGAGCCGCCAGCGCCTCGCGCTGGCAGGCCCCTCCGCTGCGCACGTTGCAGGTCGTGCTGGGGTTCATCTGGCTGCTCGACGGCGCCCTGCAGTACCAGTCCTTCATGTTTCACAAGACCTTCGTCACCCAGATCATCGAACCCAATAGTGTCGGGCAGCCGGGGATCATCGCGCATCCAATCCTGTGGATGGGCCACCTAGTCGAGCCACGGGTCGCGATCTTCAACGGATTTGCGGCAACGATCGAGGTGCTCATCGGACTGGGTCTTATCTACCGACCCACGGTCAGGACCGCGTTGCTCACCTCATTTGCATGGGCAGGCGGCATCTGGCTGTTCGGCGAGGGCCTTGGGGGCTTGGCGACAGGTAACGCGGCACCGCTCACCGGTGCCCCCGGGGCGGCCCTGCTGTACGTGATCATCGGCTTGATCCTGTGGCCGCGGAGTAACTCTCAGACGACCGGTTTGAACGGTGGCCTACTCGGGGTCCGGGGAGCGCGGATCGCGTGGGCAGCTCTATGGCTGCTGGCAGCCGGACTGTGGCTCGTTCCCGTCAACCGTGGCGCCAGCGCGACTCACGATGCGATCGCCGAAGCACCAAGCGGCGCGGCATGGCTCACCAGCATCGAGCACAGCGGCGCCAAAGCCGCAGCCGGAGGCGGCGTGGCCATCGCGATGGTCTTGGCGCTCGCCTCCCTCGCAATCGCAATCGCGGTGGCGCTGGACTGGCATCCGCGGCCCTTCCTGGCCGCCGCCTGCTGCATCTCGGTCGCATACTGGGTGGGCGGCGAAGGACTCGGCGGCATCTTCACGGGCTCGGGCACCGACCCGGGGGCCGGTCCGCTGTTCCTGCTGCTGGCTGCCACGCTCTACGGAATCCTCGGCACTCCAGTAGAGGCACCGCCGCAGTACGTACGCACGTCACTCGTGGAACGGCCGCCTTTGCAGTACCGATCGCGGGCGTACCTCGATCGCAACCACAACCATGCACCTAGTGGCGCGCGCGGCGGCTAACCAGCCGAGCGCGAGAGGATTTAGCCCTATTGCGTGTGGACGAGCGGACCGCGGACGGCGATGTCGGCGGGCTGCTGCGGTGGCCGTTGGGCGGCCGTCGCGGCCTGCAGGCCGCGACGCCGGGGCCGCCAGACCCGCAGGTACTGTGCCGCGATATAGGAGCCGAGCACCAGTAGCAGCGCGATCACCTGGCCGATGAACGTCTCCCAGTTGTTGAACAAGCTGAACCAGGTGCCCATCCAGCCAGGGATGTAGAGGCCCTGGATTTCGGTGGTCCCGATCCAGCCCGCGAGTTGCATCTCGTTGACCTCCTCGCCGACGGAGACGACCAGCACGAACAGCAGCATCAGCCCGGTGATGATCAGCAGCCGACGGTAAGGCAGGCGCTGATGCAGGCCAAAGGTCAATACGCCCGCGGCGACGGTGAAGAGAGCGCCGATGAGCACGCCCTCCAGCACGACGCTCGCGCCGTAGAGCTCCCTGAGGTTCTGCAGGAAGATCACGACCTCGAAGCACTCCCGGTACACCGAGGTGAAGCCGAGCAGCGCGAGACCCGCGAGCATGCGGCGCTGATTGGTCTCCGGATCGGCCGCGAGCAGGCTGCGCCGGCGCTTGTGATGGCTCGAGATCCAGCCGGTCCAGTAGACCTTGTGGAAGAACCAGTTCATCACGATCAGCAACACGACCAGTGCGGGCAGACCCGTCGCGGCCTGCACGTCGAACTCACCGCCGTGGAACTGGCCGATGAACCAGATCACGAAGAACCAGGTCGCGATGCCCGCCCCGATCGCGCCCACGCCACCGAGGGCGACCGGGCGCCGGTAGACGCGGTTTGCGCCCAGGAAGCTCGCCATCACCGCGGCCAGCACCAGGATCGTCTCCAGGCCCTCGCGCAGGACCAGGATTGCGCTGTCGATCACCACCGTTGTGTGGGTCAGGCGGTGACCGGGCGGCAGGCCGGTCGGATCGGTCGTCCCGCCGCGCGCGTGCCAGCCGAGCACGACCGCAGCGACTGCCACCGCGAGCACAATCGCGGTCCACACGTAGAAGCTCGTGCGCTCGCCCAAGCGCTTCTGAGCGTCCCGTTGGCTGTGCTCGGCGGCCGACTGATCCTGTGGCATCAAGACTCCCCTTGGAAACCCGACCCAGTAGGTCGGCTATGCTTGGGGAGAGAGCCTAACATACTTAGGGGACCCTAATTAGGGTCCCCTAAGGCGCGCCTTCCTTCCGACGCGCGCCCGTAGCGAGCGACGCGCCGGCCTACCGCTGACACAGGCTTACTTGACGGTCAGCGTTCCTTCCATCCCGCCCATGCGGTGACCGGGCACCGAGCAGTAGAACTTGTACGTACCCGGCTTGAGGTTCAACGCCAGGGTCTTCGATCCGCCTTGGAAGGTCGGCGTGGCACCTTCCACATGCCCCGAGGACGATGCGACGGTCAGGTTGTGGCCCTCGGGGGCGGAGTTGGTGAAGGTAATCGAGACCTTGCCCGCCTTCGCGGTCAGCGACGTCGTGTTGAATTTCAGCGCGCCTTCCGGGTTGGCTTCAACGCTGAGCGGCTTCCCAGCGCTTTCACCCCCGCTCGCGGCACTCGGGGTGCTAGTCGACGCTTCGGCCGGAGCACTTGCGGTCGTTTCGGCCGGAGCGCTCGCCGGAGCGGCGGCTGAGCTACTGCTACTCGACGAGCTGCCGCAACCTGCGAGCGCAAGCAGGCCGACGGCGACGGCGAGCGTCGAGAGGCCGGGGATGGAGCGCAACTTTGCTTGACCTGCTGCTTTGAACCTCACTGGTCAGATCCTCCGTAGGTTGTGGCCATTACCGCGATGCCTCCTAGGACGCCACTACGCCCAATACCTTCCTTTCGGAGCTCTCTCAGTGCAGCAGATCAAGCAGCCGGATCATCCCGCCAGGGGATCTTGTTCGCGGCTGAGGTCTACCGATGCAACGTGACCGTCAGCGTTCGCGTGAGCTTGCTCCCATGGGGTGGCGTGAGGATGATCTTGACCATCAGCACGAGATGCCTGTGATGCGCGAGCGCACGCTGTGCCCTGCCGCTAAGCGCGATCTTGAACGAGAAGCGCCCGGCAGGCAGCTTCGCCTTGACCAAGCGCCCGACGAGGACGGCCTGCGCCGCATGCGCAGCCCCGGCGATCGATGCACTTGGGGCCAGTAGGTCGATCTCCAGGCGTGAGCCGGCCTGAGCCACCTGGATCGCACCGCGCACGCTCGAGCTCTGCCTTGTTGTGAGGCGCAGCGCCCCACCCTGTAGCGAGTCGTGCGGCGCCCCCGAGGAACCTCCGCTTGTGCTCGGCTGAGTGGCTTCCATCCCAGTCATCGCCGGGGATGTCGAGCCAGTGGTGGGTGCAGGCATCGTGGCGGTCGTAGCCGGCACCGTTGCGGTCGGCGTAGTCGGTGTCGTACCCGTCGGGGTGGTCGGCGTCGTGCCCGTGGGAGTCGTCGGCGTCGTTGGAGTCGTCGGGGTTGTTTTAGGGGCAGTCGGGGTCGTGGGAACCGTGGGTGTAGGCACCGTCCCAGTGGGGTTGACATAGACCGTGCCCGACATGCTCAGGCCGTGGACGTAACAATAATATTCGTAGACGCCTTCCTTGGAGAAAGTGCAGGTGCCTTTCCAGTTGGTTTTGCCTTCACCAATCGGGACACCGGTACATTCAGGCGGTTCAGGATCTCTCTTCCAAACAATCCCATGCGGCACGAGACCTGAGGAATTCTGGAAGGTCACCGTCCCCCCCGGTGTGATCGCGACTTCCATCGGAGACCACATGCGCGATTCAAGGCCGCTCACCGTTGCTGTCGAGGGTCCCGTCGAGGTGGCCATCGCCGGGATGACAGCCAGCGCCGCCCCAAGCAGAGCTACCAACGGCAGATAACGCCTGCGCATTTTCATCGCTCCTCCTCCACTGCTAGGTCTCTTTTCCGTGGATCGACGTACTCGAAGGAGCGCCCGCTCATCTCTGGGCGAGCACTCCTCCTCCCGGGGTCCTGCCAAGTTCCCCGTCAGCCTCCTAGACGCCTTCCGACACCAATGCTTCCCGCGGCACGAGATTTTTCTCAGCGGACGATGATCTTGCCGATCATCCCTTCCGCCATGTGGATCGTGCAGCGGTAGTCGAACGTCCCGGTGTGCGTGAAGCGAACCGTGAACGATCCGTGCGACTGGGTTCGCGAGTGGAAGCCGGGGCCGGTCACATTGTGAGCAATGTTCCCGTCATGCCAAACCCATGTGACGCTTTCGCCGCGCTTGATCGTCAGCGTGCCCGGATGGAAGCGAAGATTCTGGAGCACGATCGTATGGGAGCCCGCAGTATTGCCGGTCGTGCCGGTACTTGCAAGCGCCGCCGCGGGAGCCGCGATCGCTACGCATGCGATCAGCACTAGCAGTGCGCGCCTTGTCATTGGGTGCATGGGATTCCTCCGCTATCGGGGCTAGGGGGATTGATTGCGCTGCCTGCACACCCATAGACACCGCCACCGGCTAGAACCTTTCATCGTCCCCGCGAAACTCCCGATCCGGCTGCCTTCAGTGCTGGCGCAGAACCACAGGTGTCGCGCGGGTCGAAACCATGCCGCCCGGTGCTACCAAGGCGAGCCGCACGCTGACCGTCAGGCGTCGCCGCTGGTGTAGCGCCCGTCGGGCTCGTGCATCGAGCGCGACCGAGAAGGATGCCCTGCCCACCGGTAGCGAAGCTCGCACCAGCCGCCCGACCCGGGTCTGAGACCGGCGAGCTTCGGCCAGCTGCGCGGTGGCGGCCAGCACTTCGACCGTAAGCTTCGAACCACCCTGAGCGACCCCTACCGAGCCCCGTACCCTCTCGCCACGCTGGCGCGAGGACAGCCGGACCGAGCTACCGCTCAGCGAGTCCAGCGGGCCGACGGATCCCCCTTCCCCGGTCGGCCCAGCGCCGGTGGGCGGAGAGGTGCCCATGGGCATTGTTCCCATAGTGGTGGTCGGCGTCGTGCTCGGAGTCGTTGTCGAAGGCGTGGTCGGAGCGGGCACTGTGCCGGCTGCATTGACGTAAATCGAGCCCGCCATTTTCATGCCGTGTATGTAGCAGTAGTAGTCGTAGGTGCCTTCCTTGGAGAAGGTGCAACTCCCCTGCCAGTCCGTTGCGCCTTCGTCGATCGGGACGCCGGTACAGGCCGGGATTTCTGGCCCGCTCTTCCAGACGACCCCGTGCGGCACGCTGCTCGAGGTGTTCTGGAAGGTGACCGTGCTCCCGGGCGTGATCGCGACTTCCATCGGCGACCACATGTCCGTTTCGATCCCGCTGACCGTCGCGGTCGATGACGGCGCCGAGGTGGCCATCGCCGGGATGACAGCCAATCCCGCCCCCACCAAGGCCACCACCGGCAGATAACGCTTACGCAAGCTCATCGCTCCTCCAAAGGGCGTTCAAAGTTTTCGCGCGACGTAGCGCCACCCTGCTGAGGCGCCTCAATCTCAAGGGACTCCCCGCCGCGGCGATTCCTTCCAAACGCGCAGCCCACGTCACTGCCCCTCGTCTTTCCAGAAAGATCTGTGTGCTATCGTGTGGCCATGCGTGTACACATAAGTTTGGATGATGATTTGGTCAGGCAACTCGATCAGCGCGTCGGAGCGCGGCATCGCAGTGCGTTCATCTCCCACACCATCCGTCGCGCGCTCGAGGACGAGCGCCGCTGGGAAGACATCGAGGCTGGCCTGGGAGCCCTCGCAGCGACAGCGCACGAGTGGGATTCCGACCCCGCAGCCTGGGTTACAGCGCAGCGCACAGGCGATGCGAGTCGCGTCGGCTAGCGATTGCAACTCCTCCTCGACACGACCGTTCTCATCGACGCGCTCCGTGACCGGCCCGCGGCCGACCGTCTGAGGAAGCTACGCCAATCGGCCGAGCCTCCCTGGATATGCGCGATCAATGTCGAGGAGGTGATGCGCGGAACTCACCAGCACGAGGAGGCGACGGTGATGGGGTTTCTAGAAGGCATGCGATTGGCACCACTTGGGCGCGAGGAGGGCCGGCGCGCCGGCTGCTGGCGCCGGGAATATGCGTGTGAGGGAATCACCCTCAGCCAAGCCGACTGCCTGATTGCGGCCAGTGCCGTATCGATCGGGGCCCGCCTGGCCACCGGAAACCCCAAGCACTTCCCGATGCCTGAGCTCAACGTCGAGTACTGGCCAGTCGGGACCTGAGCTTTCTGGCTTCTGGGCGGGGCCTACGAGCATGTTCTTAGCGGCCGGCCTCGTACTCCCATTGCCGGCACGGCCCGCTGCGTTCGCAATAGGGCTGGTTCGATGACTGGCCACAGCGGCAGATGGCGGCAGGGTCTCCCTTTTACCTTCCAGTTCAAGGTCGCCCTCGAGCAGCAGCGGTCCGCCCTCCGGTAGCCGGATTCGCGTCGGGATCGAAGGTCGCTCGGGCCCGCCCTCTCGCAGCCTTTAGTGCAGCGCACCCGTAGGGCATCGCCGGATCACGGTCGCGAGCGCCTCGGCATCGGCGGCGTCAGGAGCAACCCACGGACGCTTCGCCGCATCGAAGACGGCCGGCATGCCGCGCACGCATTCGGCAGCGTGAAAGGCATCGCACCGTGTCATAGGTCACCTCAATGTGCTCGCCCTCGTAGCGCTTCACAAGCCGAACTGCTCCCTGTAGGTGTCGGGAACCAGCACCTCGAACTCCCGATGACGTTCGATGAATGCTTTGACGAACGGACAGAACGGCAGCACCGCGAGACCTCGTGCGCGGGCGTCTTCCAGAGCGAACCGGATCAGCCGATCACCGAGCCCTCGACCCTGGAGCCGCTCGTCGATCTCGGTGTGGACGAACGCGATCAGGCGGGGGCGTGTGCGATAGACGGTGAAGCCAACCACCTCGTCGTCGATCGACAGCTCGTAGCGATCACGGTCGGGCGCGTCAGCCACCTCGATGTGCTCCGCCACAGCCATGCCCGGAATATTAAAACGCAACGACCGGCATCGCCCAGGCCCCGCGTACGGCGCAACCACATCGCGAGACTGGTGGTTCACAACGACGAGGTGCTGGGACGATGGGCCGCCGTGATGCTCAACGCCGGCGCGTACGCAGAGGTAGTCGACCGTCACGTAGAGCTCGCCGGAAGCCTCGCCTGGCTGGGGAGCCTGCTCGACCAGTCCCAGCCAGGCGATGAGGACCAGCTGCGCTGGCACAGGGCCCGAAGCAACGCTGCGGTCCAGATCTCGGGCGACATGGACGATGAGCGCCTCGCCCGGAGGCTCGTCGCGATCGCCCAGCTCGCCGAGCGGCTAGACGGGGGAACACTCGACCTCGCCTTGAAGATCGTGCCGGTCGCATGGTGGGAAGCACGTCTCGGCACGACCGCGCACGCGGGCGACGGCGTCCCCGAAGCGAACCGCGAGGGGCAGCTCAGCTCCGCACAGGGTCCCGCGTAAGCGCGATCCGAGCGGCCTCACCCAGCAGTCATTGGCGGAGTGTGTTCAGACGGTCACGAGACTCGGCGCGGTGCGGCCGTCCAGCACGGCATCGATGTTGTCGAGCGCGAGCATCCCAATCGCCGTTTGCGTCTCGGTCGTCGCCGCAGCCAGGTGTGGCATAAGGAAAGCGTTCTTCAGGGTCAAGTACCTAGGGTCGATCTTCGGCTCGTGCTCGAACACGTCAAGACCAACGGCGGCCACCGTTCCCGCATCCAACGCGGCGAGCAGGTCCTGATCGCAGATCAAATCGCCGCGAGCCGTGTTGATGACGATCGCTCCGCGCGGCAGCAACGCAAGGGTCTTGGCATTCAGGAAGTGGTAGGTGCCCGGCGTAGCCGGTGCATGGAGGCTCAGGAACTCGCTTACTCGGAGCAGCTCTAGAGGGTCTTTGTGGTAGACAGCGCCCTGCGCGACGTCGTCCGAGAGCGGGGCCGGGTCGGTGTAGTGGATCTGCATTCCCAGAGCACGCGCACGAAGCGCTACCGCCTGACCGATCCGCCCCATTCCGAGGATCCCCAGCACCTTCCCGGTCAGCTGTCGACCGATCAGCGCAACCGGCGCAGCGTGTGCCCACTCGCCGGCGCGGATGAACCGCTGCGCCTCGTAGGCACGACGCGACGCGCCGAGAAGCAGGAGGATCGCCGCGTCGGCTACGGCGTCAGTCAGAACGCCGGGCGTGTTCGCGACGGCGATGTGCCTGCGAGCGGCGGACGGAATGTCGATGTGGTCATAGCCCACTGACCGCGTCGCGATGACCTTCACCGACGAGGCAACGCGATCGAAGAAGCCGGCGTCGATCCGGTCGGTGGAGCTCACGAGCAGCCCGAATGCGCCATCTGACAGCTCAAGCAGACCATCGGAGGTAAGGGACTCAGGTGTCTCGGCCAGTCTCACGACGAAGTCGCGATTTACGCGCTCGGTCACCTCCGTGGGCAGCGGCGGCCGCGTCACGACGAGGACAGGCTTCGAAGCGGCGCTCATGATCGAGCGTTACGAGTACGGGTATCGAGCAGGGACATCACACCAGGCTAGACAATCGCAGGGCGCCTCATCCCGTCGTACTGCACCGCTCAACCGGCGTTCACCGGAGCGCGTTGATCGTCGCGGCGTATCGGCTGTGCTCGACGGTAGCTGTGAGGGTGAGCCCTGACGCTTGCGCAACCGTCACAGTGATTCGTATCGTCCGTCGCCCGAGGCGGTGTCGCCCGACTCGCAGAGTGCCCTTGCCGCGGGTGAGCACCAAGCGAGTGATCGCTCGTGCCGCGGCCACCGTGATGGTGAACCCGTTCTTCCGTCCGTTGACGATAGTGGCCGTCACCCGGTCGGGATCGGTAGCGATCCCGACACTGATCGCGTGGCCGGCGCTCAGCGTCGCGTGCTGACACGCGAGCATGGCCGGCATAAATCCGAACACACCGCTGCCGAACGCCGAAAGAGCCTGCACGGTGTGCTTACCGCAATTAATCGCGAACGGGGTCCGCGAGAGGAGGCTGGTTCCGGCCGCCACTGGGACCTTTGCCCCTGGCTTCAGCGATTGCATCGAGGCTGCCTGCATGTACAGCACCACGGGCCTCCGCTTGGCCGCCGCCGATGAGGCCAACAAGCCATCGAATCGCAGCAGCCTCGTCTCGTTCCCTGTGAACGGACTGTCGAGAGACGCTGCCGCTGATGAGGCCAACAAGCCATCGAATCGCAGCAGCCTCGTCTCGTTCCCTGTGAACGGACTGTTGAGAGACGCCGCGGCGTGGAGCACCTGCTCCACGACATACGGATCGGTGAGCTCGATCCCGTGATCGCCGCAGCCGGCTGGTCCCAGCGTCTCCAGCGGCCCCTGCACGGATGCGGAGTGATAGTCGCTTTGCGGCGACAACTGGGTCGTATGGCCGAGGTTTGCGCCTGGGACAATCCCCGTCGGGAGCCCGAACGCGCTTTGCTCACCAACGATCCCGTCGTTCGGGGAAACGTATCCCGGTGATGCTGTCGGGTCGCAGGCTATCCCGGCGAACGTCCACGTCGGCACGCCGGGTGCTCCAAGCGTGAGGTCGTCAGCGGCTCGCGCGGTGGACGTTAGATCTGCGATCGCCGCCGACCCCAAAGAGGCTGCTATAGCGCGCGCAGCGACATGCAGCGCCAGGCAAGCACCCACGGTGTTAGAACAAGGGAAGTTTGCCGCCCCCTCGTCGATGTCAGCGCCGAAGCTGCCGTCAAACGGCGTCCCGATCGTAAACAGCCCCGCCGCCTGCGCGCCGTCGCGGGCGATCGCGTCGCGGCTGAACAGTCCGCCCATGCTGTGTCCGACCAGCAGCGCCGGTCCGCCAACGGTCGTCGACAGATACTGCGCCAAGCTCGCGGCGTTGACCGCAACCCCCGCGCCGTTATTGATCACAGCGCCCGGGCCAGCGCTCGAAGAGGGAACGTAGACCGGGAACCCCTGCGTTTGCAGTGCACTGCAAAGCGTCTCCATGCTCCCCACACCGGCGCTCCCCACAGAGGCGCAAGGCTGACCGGGCGTGCTGGTCCCAGGGTGCGAGTCGCTGAGCCCAGTCACCAGCACGACAGGCAACTGCGGCATATCGAAATCGTCTTCTACATCGCTGTCTGCGAGGGTAACGACGCATGAGGTGCCTTGCACGGCGCAGTCCGATGATGCCTGCGGCTCGTAGGTGTCATCGGACTGGGGGTTGATCGGTTGGGGGGTGACCGCATACGTACCAGGGTCAACCATCGCCGAGTACAGACCAGTGCCGTTCGTCATCACCGTCTGGTCTCCTGACGCACCAGTTATCACGACCGCCACCGACGGTATCGCTTTCCCGTATCTGTTTTCCACCGTCCCCGAAAGAACTAGCTTGGGCGTCACCGTCAGCATGAAGCTCCAGCTACCGGTGTCACCTGCTGTGTCCGAGTCGCTGCCACCGACCATATAGGTGCCCGGGGTGAGCGTGTCCGCGGCGCTGATCGCTCCGTCAGAGTGCACGTCCACATCGAAGGAGTCAGCCGACGCCGTCTCTGTATAGCTGGCCGTACCGGTGGCGTTCGTGACGGTGAGCTGGCCGCTGTAGCCGGCGCCGTCAGTTACGGTGGCCGAGGTCGGTGGTCCTTGGGTGAGCGTGCTGGCCGCCACCGAGCCACTGAACTCGTCGATCCGGTTGTTGTAGGCATCGACGGCGTAGACGTCGCCCGAGCTATCGGTGGCGACTGCGGAGGGGCCGCCGATGCAGATTACGGCGTACTGCCCGGCGCCGCAGCCTCCGAACTGCCCGGCGCCGCCGCCGAAGAACCCGGACGACTGGCAGGTGGTCGTGCAGGTCTCAAACTGATTCTGATTCGCGCCGGGGAGCACGCCCCAGCCGTAGGCCTTCATGAACGCGCCGGCGGCGGAGAACTCATCGATCCGGTCGTTGTCCGGGTCGGCGACGTAGACGTCGCCCGAGCTATCGGTGGCGACGCTCGCGGGGCCGAACTGCCCGGCGCCGCCGCCGTAGATCCCGGTCTGGCAGGTGGTGGTGCAGGTCTCAAACTGGCTGGCGCCGTCGGCAACGCCCCACCCGTAGGCCTTGATGAACGCGCCGGCGGCGGAGAACTCATCGATCCGGTAGTTGACTGAGTCGGCGACGTAGACGTCGCCTGAGCTATCGGTGGCGACGCTCGCGGGGCCATCGAACTGCCCGGCGCCGGGGCCCGGGATCCCGGTCTGGCAGGTGGTGGTGCAGGTCTCAAACTGGCTGGCGCCGTCGGCAACGCCCCAGCCGTAGGCCTTGATGAACTCGCCGGCGGCGGAGAACTCGTCGATCCGCTCGTTGTCCTCGTCGGGCACGTAGACATCGCCCGAGCGATCGGTGGCGATGCCCGAGGTGGCGGCCCCGCCGGGGGCGCCGAGCTGCCCGGCGGCCCCGCCGCCGATTCCGGCCTGGCAGGTGCTGGTGCACGTCTCAAACTGGTCAAGCCCGTCGGCAACGCCCCAGCCGTAGGCCTTGATGAAGGAAACGTCCGCGCTCGCCGCTGCTGTGATCGTGAGGCTCACCACCAGCGCGGCGAACAAGGCAACGATGCGCCCCACCGAGCGGATCGGCGCCGCATTGCCGGCGCTCTCCTTCCCGTGTCGCTCGCTCACCCGGATCCGTCCACTCGGCCGTCTTCGTGCGTGTAGTCCCAGAGCAGTCCCCACTCGGATCGGGTCCTGCCGAGCCGTGACCGCGGTGGGGTGATCGCGAGGCGCCCTTGATCGGTCTTGGGCATCGGCCGCGGCGACCCCTTTCTGCTGGCAGACCGTAGCGAGTCCCGAAGCCGCGAGTATCACCCCGCGCCTGATCTGACGCGGCCATGCCTGCCGCTCAAACAATCCCGGTGCGATCTGGCGCTCGATTCTCTAGAGGGTCGGCACGCCTCGCACCCGAGCAAGGCGACCCATGGTTTCTGACGATACGCCGGGTCCCGGGGGTTGTCAACGGTTCGACCGAGCCCTTTGTGGGGGTTCGATCGAACCAGGCCTGGTGCGTTCGAACTACCCGACCCGTCCGCCGACGGCGTCCTCGGCCTCGCCCGGCGGAGGGCCACGATGAGACTTACCCTCCCGGAGGGGAGCGACCCGAGCTATCGACGGACACCGACGCTCAGGAACGCCACGAGTCACGCCGACTGACCCGGCAACCCGTCTGGCCCGGCGATGCAAGGCCTCGCGCGCGAGCGGAAACGGCAGCGGGTCCGATCTGCTCAACCGGCTTGGCGAGGCCAACTAGGCAGGGAAGCGACGGCGAAGCGGACAGAGAGATTGCTGCCCTCCTTTGGATGGGTGGCAATCCTCGCGTTCCTACCGGCTAGGCTGGCGAGCGGCCGGATCTCGCACCAAACGGTACCGCACCGGTACCGCAGATTGGTGGCCGAATTGCCCCCTATCATCCGTATTCGACCGGCTTTAGCTTCCCGAGCCGAGTAGCCGAACCCCGCCTGCCAGAGCCAAACCTGGCCCAAGTCCTCGAAAGCGGCGGACGAGATTCGAACTCGCGACCCCAAGCTTGGGAAGCTTGTGCTCTACCAACTGAGCTACCACCGCACGCCCTCAATCTTACGCGCTCCTCGCAATCGTCGACCCTGACGCGGCACGCCACGCGGGTCCGATCGGCGTGTCCGCCTCCCGAGAAGAGCCAGCCCTCTACCCTTCCTGTCCTCGTGAAACGCCTGATCCTTCCCGCCCTGGCGTCGTTCTGCGGCGCCGCCCTTCTGGGGCTGCTGGTCTACGGGGTCACCCACCAATCGCCCAGCCGCACGCTCGATGAGGCTGTCGCGATCGGCCATCCGCGGCCGGCGCCGGAAGCAAAGGTCTCGCTGCCAGCGCTGAGTGGCGGTCGCGGCGCCCCGCTGGCCGCCTACGCCGGCAAGCTCGTGCTGCTCAACTTCTGGGCCTCGTGGTGCGTGCCCTGCGAACAGGAGGCGCCGATGCTCGAGCGCGCCCAGCGCGTGCTCGAACGCCACAACGCGACCGTCCTGGGGGTTACCTACAAGGACATCACCTCTGACTCGCTGGCGTTCGTGCAGCGCTACCACCTGACCTACCCCAGCCTGCGCGACCCCACCGGCGACTTCGCGCAGGCATACGGCACCGATCAGCTACCCGAGAGCTTCGTCATCGACCGCTCCGGCAAGGTTGTGGCGATCTCGCGCGGAGAGGTCGACGAAGGCTTCCTCGCGAAGGCCATCCGGCTCGCGGAGAGCACATGAGGGCGGCCGCACTGCTCGCGCTGTGCGGGGCGCTCCTGCTCGGCTTCGCCGGTGCGCCGGCGGCCCACGCGGCGAGCACGACGACGGGCACGCATCCGGCACCGATCGCTCCGCGCACGACGCTCCCGGCGGTCGAAGGCCAGGTCATGTGCGTGACCTGCAAAATCGGGCTGACCGTCGCGCAGTCGCCGCAGGCCAATCGCGAGCGCGCCTTCATCCAGAAACTGATCGACGAAGGCCGCACGCTCGCGCAGATCAAGCGCGCCCTGGTCTTCCAATACACCAACGCCGTGCTCGCGCTGCCACCCAGCCACGGCTTCGATCTCGGCGTCTACGTGGTCCCAGCCGTGGTGTTGCTCGCGCTGCTCGCCGCCGTCGCGGTACTGCTGCCGCGCTGGCGCCGCCGCGCGCGCGCCGCGCAGGCAGCGCGGGCGGCCGAGGAAATCCCCTCCCAACCGACGCTGAACCCCGCGGATGCCGCCCGCCTGCAAGCGGACATGGCGCGCTTCGACTAGCGCGGCCCCAGTCGCGACGCGGCTGTCGCGAAGACGGCACCTTCAAGCGGCGCCTTCAAACGCCCCCACGCCGCCTACATCTCGAGCGGGGCGTTGACCCCGAGTAGCTCCTCCAGACAGCAGCGAATCGTGCGCTGCGCGGCCACGCAGAGCGCGATCCGCTGGGACTCGACCGCGGCTGGCTCGGCGCCGAGCACACGGCAGTCGCGATAGAAGGCCGTGAAGTCCTGCGCCAGCTCCAGCGCGTAGGCGGCGATCCGGTGCGGTGCGCGCCGCGAGGCCGCCTCGGCGATCTCCCCCGGAAAGGCCAGCAGGCGCTTGATCAGCGCACGCTCGGACGCATGCAGCGACTCTTCGCCGCCCTCGAGCTCCGCGAGCGCCTGCGCGACGCGCTCGGACCCGGCCTTCGTGAGCATCGAGGCGATGCGAGCGTGCGCGTACTGGACGTAGTAGACGGGGTTGTCGCTCGACTGCTCGCGCGCGAGGTCGAGATCGAGATCGATCGTGGTGTCGTGCGAGCGCGAGAGCAAAAACCAGCGAGCCGCATCGACGCCGATCTCCTGCACGAGATCGTCGAGCGTGACGAACTCCCCGGCGCGCTTGGACATCTGCGCGCGCTCGCCGCGGCGCACGAGATGAACCAGCTGCATGATGATCAGCTCCAGGCGCTCGGGATCGCCGCCCAATGCCTGGAAGGCCGCCTTCATGCGCTGCACGTAGCCGTGATGGTCTGCGCCCCACACATCGATCTGGCGCTCATAACCGCGCTCGCGCTTGTCCTGGTGGTAGGCGATGTCCGAGGCGAAGTACGTGTGCTCGCCGCTGGAGCGCACCAGCACGCGGTCCTTGTCGTCGCCGAATTCGGTGCTGCGCAGCCACATCGCCTTTTCGCGACGGTAGGTCAGGCCCTGCTCGGCGAGCAGCGTCAGCGCGCGCGCAACCGGGCTCGGAGCGCCCTCGTGCAGCTCGCTCTCGTACTTCCAGGTGTCGAACTCGACCCGGAACGCCGCAAGCGATCCCGCCATCCGCGCCACCATGATCCCGACCGCAACCCTGCCCAGCTCGTCCGGCTCGAGCGTCTCCGCCCGCTCGATCTTCGCGGCCAGCGGCCCCACGTAATCCCCGTGGTAGCCGTCCTCGGGGACGTCCTGTCCTCTGGCCAGCGCTGCGATCGACTCCCCCAACTTGCGTATCTGCGAGCCGGCATCGTTGACGTAGAACTCGCGCGCGATCGCGTAGCCGTCGAACGCCAGCAGTCGCGCCAGCGCGTCGCCGTAGGCCGCATTGCGCGCGTGGCCGACGTGCATCGGTCCCGTTGGATTGGCGCTTACGAACTCGACCAGGATGCGCTCCTGCTCACCCCCGGCGCCCTGCACGCGCGCCCCGGCGCCGAACCGCTCGCCGGCCTTCAGTACAGCCCCGAGCGCGCGACGATGCCAGGCTGCCCCAAGAAACAGGTTGAGGAACCCCGGACCCGCCACCTCGAAGCGCTCGAGCTCGCCGCCCAACCGCTGCTCCAGCGCGGCCCCCAGTCGCTCGGCGACCTCACGCGGAGAGGCCCCGAGCGTCGGCGCCAGCAGCAGCGCGGCGTTGGTCGAGTAGTCGCCGAAGTCCACGCGCGGGGGTCGCTCGAGCGTGATACCCGCAGGCCCGCCGCCGACCCGCTGCTCGCCTTCGGGACCGCCGCTCAACGCGGCAGCCACCCCCAGCACGGCCGCGCGCAGATCCTCGAGCGGGGAGGCCGGCGCACTCACGTGGCCACCCGCCGGCAGTTGACGATCTCAGTAGTGGTAGGGCTCACCAGCGAGGATCTTATGCGCCCGGTAGAGCTGCTCCAGCAAGACCACCCGCGCGAGCTGATGCGGCAGCGTCATGCGGCCCAGCGAAAGCCGCTGATCCACGCGCGGTAGCGAGGGCGCGCCAAAGGGACCGCCGATCACGAACGCCAGATCCCGTCCCTCGCGACGGCGCTCCTCCAGGAACACGCTGAAGGCAACGCTCTCGTAGAGGGCCCCCTCGGCGGCCAGCAACGAGACGAACGCCCCCTCCGGCACCCGCCTGAGCACCGCCTCGGAGTCGCGCGTTTCGATCAGCTCCAGGCGCACATAACGGGACAGCAGCTTGCGATAGTGCGCCACGTCGTCCTCATAGGGAGAGCGCAGCCGCCCCTCGCCAAGCACGATCAGTCGCACAGGTTGCGATACTAGCCTCGTGAACGACGACGACTCAGGCGCCGAGCGCCACATCAACATCCACCTCTCCCCCGAGGTCATGGGGGGCGTATACGCAAACTTCGCCAACGTAAGCCACTCCGACTACGAGTTCACCGTGACCTTCGCGCGCGTCGACCACGAGGTCGAGGCCGAGGAGGTTCCCGGCGTGGTCGTATCGCGCGTGAACCTCTCCCCGCGCTTCATGCGCGAGCTGATCGACGCGATGGAGGACAACTACTCCAAGTGGCGCACCCGCGAGGGCATCAAGAACCTACCCGAGTACGGCGGTACCGAAGCCGGCGAGGAGGAGGGCTCCTAGCAGGACGCCGCGGCCTGGTGAGACCGCCGGCGCCGCGTCATCCTTTGGTCGGACGCACCCCGCGGGCGTAGGCGCGGGCGATGCCGATGCGCTCGACCGTGGAGGGATGGGTGCCCATCAACCCGACCAGCCAGCGCGGTGGATCGGGATCGGCGAGGTTCTGCGAGACGATCCGCTGCTCGAAGGAGATAAACGGCTCCGGGGCGTCCGCCAGCGCCAGCGAGAAGGCATCGGCGCGGCGCTCCACCGCCCGCGAGAGGCCCGACGCGAGACTGCCCACCGCCGCGCTCACGATCCCCAGCGCAAGGGCGAGCGCCGGCAGCGTCGCCCCCGACGCGCGCTGCTCATGCCCGCGGTCCAGTCGCCGCGTCAGCTGTGCCACCGCGTACATTCCCGCCGGCGCGCTCAACGCGAGATGCGCAAGACCGCGCGCCACGTCGCGGTGACGCACGTGCGCGAGCTCGTGGGCCACGACCAGGCGGGTCTCCTCACGCGTGAACTCGCTCAGCAGCGTGTCGAACAGCACCACCCGCTTGCTCGCACCGAAGCCCGTCACGTAGGCGTTGGCCGCCGTCGTGCGGCGGCTGGCGTCGACTTCGTAAACCTCTCCGATGCTCACCCCCGCCCGCGCCGCCAACTCGAGCACATCGTCGCGGATCGCTCCCGCCGGTAGTGGGACGAAGCGGTTGAAAAGCGGGTCCAGCACGACCGGCGCCAGGAAGGTGAGCGTGCCGGTGCCGGCCACCGCGACGCCGGCCGCCGGCAGCCACCAGCCCCGCGGGAAGCGGCGCATAAAGCCCACCGCCACCGCCGCCGCGCCCGCGTTGAGCACGACCCCCAGCGCACCCGCCTTCAGCAGGTCGCGACACCAGCCCCCCCAGGACTGCGTCAGCAGCCCCGCCGCGCGCGCACGTCGGCGAGCGACCACGCGCAGCGGCAGCGGCACCAGGCCGACCGCCAGCGTGAGACCCGCACCGCTCGCCGCGGCCCGCGCCAGAGCGCGCCCGCTCTCCGACGCTCCGGGCTGCGCGCGCACGTACCCCTGCCCCACCGCCTCCGCCTCCTCGGCGCCGCGCGCCACCGCGCGCGGTGGACGTCCGGCACGCACCGCAATCGCCGCGAGCAACCCCGCCTGCAGCGCGCCCGCAGCCGCGTGCAGTGCGAGTTGCGGACGCCCATAGCGTCGCGCACGCGCGATATCGTCGGGCTCGAAATAAGCACCCACGTCGACCGGATCGGGCTCGATCAGGCCATCCCGAGGGCGCAACACGAGCACGGCGGCACGAGCGACCGCGAGCGCTCCGGCCAGCGCCAGCGGCCAGGGGACGGCGTTCGCGCGAGCCGGCGGCGAGCTTGTCGAGCGTCCGCGTAGCGGGCACCCGCGGACACGGAACGACCGGCGATGGACGGTGTTCATACCCTGCAATGATGAAGGTCGCAGTCATCTCTGACATCCACGGCAATCGGCACGCCTTCGAATCCGTCCTGGAGGCCGTCGCCGCCAGCGACGCGAGCGAGCTGTGGTGCCTGGGCGATCTCGTCGGCTACGGCGCCGAGCCCGACGCCTGTGTCGAACTGGCCCGCCGGCACGCCGCGGTATGCCTTGCCGGCAACCACGACCTGGCCGCCGTCGGGGAGGTGTCGCTCGATGCCTTCACCCGCGGCGCGGGTCTCTCGGTGCAGTGGACGCGCGAGGTCATGCGTCCGGAGAACCTCGCTTTCCTCGCGGGCCTGCAGCCGCAGGGCCGCGAGGGACCCGTAGGCCTCTTCCATGCGAGCCCGCGCGACCCGGTTTGGGAGTACGTGCTCTCGGCGCTGCTCGCCGGCCTGTGCCTCGACGAGCAGGATCAGCGGGTCTGCCTGATCGGCCACTCCCACGTAGCGCTGGCTTTCGCGCGCAGCGCGGGAGAGCTGGCCACCGGGGAACCGCGCCGCGAGGGCAGCGAGCTGGACCTCGCCGAAGGCGAATGGCTCCTGAACCCCGGGAGCGTCGGACAGCCCCGCGATGGAGATCGACGCGCGGCCTGGCTGCTGCTCGACCTCGACGGTTGGACGGCTTCATACAGGCGCACCGAGTACGACGTCGCGGGGGCCGCCGCCGCGATTCGTGCCGCGCACCTACCGGACTCGCTCGCCGAGCGCCTCGGATACGGTCAGTGAACATGCGCAACCTCTTTCGCCTGATTCCGGCGGCCCTGCTCGGCGTGGGTGCCGCGCTGCTCGTCTCCTGCGGCAGCTCCGGCAAGGGCCTGATCCCACTCAAGTACGCGGGGCCCCTGCAGGGCGACTTCCAGGCCGTCCTGCAGGCGGCACAGGAAGGCGACGGCAGCTGCACGGTGACGGTAGTGAGGATCCGCAAGACCGAACACGACCTGCAGGAACTACCCACAACCGTCGATAGCGGCCTGCGCAGCCGGCTGGCCGAAGGCGTGGCCAACCTGAGCTCACACGCGCGCGAACTGTGCGCGCAGCCGCTCGCGCAGAGCACCACTACCTCGACGACCACCACCAGCGCCCCTCCCGCGACCACGCAGACCCCGTCCACGCCCAGCACACCGTCCACCCCCACCACGGGCACCGCCCCCTCGCAGCCTACGGAAAGCGAAGCGGAAGCCGAACAGGAAGGCGGCACGCCCGCCCCCGGCGCCGGCGGTGGCAACAGTGGCGAAGGTCAACTCGGAGAATCCGAATCCGGCGGGCAGGGAGCCCCGAGCGGAGCCGGCGGGACCGGCCAACCCGAAGCGGGCGCGGGCGGCACCGGCGGCACCGGGGGTGGCCAGTGAGCGCGGTCGAGATCGCGGGGCGCTACCGCCTGGAAAGCCGGCTGGGATTTGGCGGCATGTCCACCGTGCACCTCGCCTTCGACGGACGCCTGGAACGGCGTGTCGCGGTCAAGCTGCTCGCCGAGCACCTCGCCGAGGACCCCACCTTCGTCTCCCGCTTCCAGCGCGAGGCGCAGGCCGCTGCGCGCCTCGTGCACCCCAACGTCGTGCAGGTCTTCGACTCGGGCCTGGACGAGCGCACCGGCCAGCACTTCATCGTGATGGAGTACATCGAGGGCCAGTCTTGCGCGGAGATCCTGCGCGATTTTGGCTGGGTCGACGTCGAAGAAGCGGTATCGATCGTGGAGCAAGCCTGCGAGGGCCTGCACTACGCGCACCGCAACGGGGTCGTGCACCGCGACGTCAAGCCCGGCAACCTGCTGCGTGCGCAGGAGGGCGAGGTCAAGCTCGCCGATTTCGGGATCGCGAAGGCAACCGAGCAGTCGAGCATCACCCAGGTCGGCTCGGTGCTCGGCACCGCCGCCTATCTGGCCCCCGAGCAGGCGCGTGGCGAGGAAGCCGGACCCAGCGCCGACCTCTACGCGCTCGGCGTCGTGGCCTACCAGCTGATCTCCGGGCGCCTGCCCTACGAAGCCGCCTCGCTGACCGAGCTGGCCCTCAAGCAGCAGCGCGAGGAGCCGGCGACGCTCGACACCCTGGTCGCGGCCGTCAGCCCCGAGCTGGCCGACGCGGTGGCGATCGCGCTCGCGCTCGACCCCCGCGACCGCTACCGGACGGCCCGCGAGATGGGTCACGCGGTGAGCAACGCGCAGCTGGGAATCGCGCCGACGGAGCCCACCGCGGGCGCGCCCGAGCGCCACGCGACCGAGGCTACGACTGTGCTCGCCGCGGGCACCCAGGCGCACGGGCGCCCGCCGGCGCGCACGGGCGCAGGCGCCGCGCGCCAGCCGCGGCCCGGCCCGGCACCGGCCGCGCGCGCGCCGGCACCCACTGCGGCGCCCGTCAGATCCCGTGGCAGAGGCGTGCGACGGCTACTCGGGGTGCTGGCCGCGCTGCTGGTGCTCGCGGCCATAGTCGTCGGGGTCGTGCTCGCGACGGCGCCCGCCCCAACGCGGATCGTGCTGCTCAACGTGGGCTACTCCGACGCCGAACAGGTCACCGAAGCGCTGCGGCAGCTGGTTCACGAAAACACCCAGTGAGCTAAGGCCGCGTGAAGCTCCCCGGGGCCGCGCCGCCGCGCAATGCGGCGGCGACCTCTCCGAGTCGCCCCTCGAGGATCGCTCCGCGCAGGTCGGCCATCAGGCCGGCGATGAAGGCGAGGTTGTGCATCGTCAGGAGTCGCATACCGGTGAGCTCGCCGGTGCGCGCGAGATAGCTGAGATACGCGCGTGAGAGCCCGCGCGCGCAGGCCGGGCAGGGACAGCCCTCCAGGAGTGGCTCCGCGGACTCGCGCCAGCGACCCTTCAGGAGATCCAGCCGCCAGCGGGCGTCGGGGTCGGGGACGAGCGCGGTGCCGTGGCGGCCGAGGCGCGTGGGCATCGCGCAGTCGAAGGTGTCCATACCGAGCTCGACCCCGGCGATCAGGTCATCGACCTCACCGATTCCCAGCAGATGTCGTGGCAGCTGCTCGTACTCGCCCGCGAGCTCGCTCGCGGCATAGCCGACGACCTCGTACATCTGTGCCTTCTCGGACCCCAGCGACCCCCCGATTGCGATCCCGTCGCAGCCGCTCGCGGCGACCACCCGCGTGGAGGCGCGACGCAGATCCTCATGGACCCCACCCTGCACGATCCCGTAGACGAGCTGCCCGGCGGGGCCGTGCTCGGCGTGCCAGCGCAGGCAGCGCTCCAGCCAACGGTGGGTGCGCTCGGTCGAGCGCTCGGTGTAGCCGCGGTCGACGTGGAACGGGGTGCACTCGTCGAAGACCAGCGCGATGTCGGAGCGCAGCGCGGCCTGCACCGCCATCGAGCCCTCCGGCGAGAGGAAGCGCTCGGCGCCGTCCACGTAAGAGCGGAAGCGCACGCCCTCCTCGGAAATCTCGAGGATCGAGCCCGTGCGCTCCGGGCCATCTCGCTTCGTGCGGGTTTGGCTCGCGGAGCGCGACGGGCGGGCCTTGATCTCATCGGCGACCGTTCCGTGGCCCATCGAGAAGACCTGAAAGCCGCCGGAGTCGGTGATGATCGGCCGCTGCCAGTCCATGAATCCGTGCAGCCCACCGAAACGCTCGATCAACTCCTCGCCGGGCCGCAGGAGTAGGTGAAAGGTGTTGCCGAGCACCATGTCGTAGCCGAGCTCGGCAACCTCGGCGGGCAGCAGGCCTTTGACGGTGGCCTTCGTCGCAAGTGGCACGAACGCGGGCGTCCGCACCTCGCCGTGGGCGGTGCACAGCACGCCGGCGCGCGCCCAGGACGCGGGGTCACGAGCTGCGATTCTCAGAGCGGCCACCGCGGCATCCTAGAGTCAGGGGATGCTCGCCACCCTGATCGACGTCAACCACCTGATCGAAGTCTCCGGCTACCCGCTGCTCGCGCTCCTGGTGATGGCCGAGTCGGGTGGTGTGCCGGTGCCGGGCGAGACGGCGCTGATCATCGGCGGAGTGCTCGCCAGCCAGGGCAAACTGCAGATCGAGCTGGTGATCGCGGTGGCGGCGGCCGCGGCGATCGTCGGCGACAACCTCGGCTACTACATCGGGCGTCGCGGCGGACGCTGGCTGCTGCAGCGCCCGGGGCCGTTTCACCGCCAGCGGCTGCGGGTGCTGGAGACCGGCGAGCCGTTCTTCGCGCGCCACGGTCCGAAGGCCGTGTTCTTCGGCCGCTTCATCCTCGGTCTGCGCACGTGGGCGTCGTGGCTGGCGGGAGCCACACACATGCGCTGGCGCACGTTCTTCATGTGGAACGCCCTCGGCGGGATCTGCTGGGCGACGGCGATGGGGCTGATCGCCTACTTCCTCGGACAGTCCGCGGGCAACCTGATCGAGACGTTCGGGATCTTCGGCCTGGTCGCGGTGCTGGTCGTGGCGGTCGGGGTGTTCTTATGGCACCGCCGCCACACAGCGGCCGCCGCGAAGGAGGAAACTGCGCATCCTCGGCCCAGCGACTAGCAGCGTCCGCAGGGCGCGATGCGATCCCACAGCTCGGCCAGCGCGCCCAGCTCGCGCTCGGAGAAGCGTGAGAGGAACTGCTCGCGCACGACGGTCAGATGGGTACCGCGCGCCGCACTGAGCCGCTCGCGGCCGAGATCGGTCAGGCAGGCGTAGGCGCCGCGGGCGTCGTGTTCGCAGGAGCAGCGCTCCAGCAGCCCCTCCTTTTCGAGCCTGTCCGCCAGCCGCGTGAGCCCGCTGCGCGAAAGCTGAGCGTGTTCGGCGAGGTCGCACATGCGCATGCGCCCATTGGCGGACTCGGCGAGGCGCTGGAGGACCTCGTAGGTGACCAGCGGCAGGCCATGCGTGCGCTCGAGCTCGGCGTCGACGCGCTTGGCGAGCGAGGCGTGCGCCCGTTGCAGGCTGCGCCAGGCGCGCTGACCGATCTCCGCTCGACTACCCTCGCCGAGCGTCTGCTCAGGAGGGGCGCCTTTGGCGGCCCTGGCCGTTGGTATGGCGGTCACGGGACACATGAAGTCGGACCCTCTCTACTCAGTCGAACATAGCAGCGCGAAGCAGCGTTCTCGGGGTATTCGCGGGTAGCGCCGCACCCCTATCCCCATCTCGCCCTCAGTCCACGCTCGCGCGGGTGGCACGCCAAACCGACCACATCATCAGCGGCTGCAGCGGCAGCCGCGCGTATAGAGCCCAGCGCGGAATGCGACGAAAGCTCTCGGGGCTGCGCGCCATGTACACGTTGGCCGGGAAGACCGCGGCCAGCAGCGCGATCAGCCCCAGGCCCGCGAGCCGGCGCGTGCGCGGCAGCAGCACGCCGAGCCCGCCGGCGATCTCGGCGACGCCACTGATCACAACCAGCCGCTCCGGGTCGCCGAAGCTAGGAGGCACGATCTGGCGGTAGGGCCGCGGCAGCACGAAGTGGTTGACACCGGCCCCGATGAAGGCCAGCGCGGTGATTCTCTGCGAGCGCGTCGTACGAGCGGTCATGGCGTCTCCTCTTGATGTTCGATCAAAGATCCTCCCGACATCTCCTCGGGCTGGGCCACGCCGAGCAGCTCGAGAACTGTGGGCGCGATGTCCGCGAGGACACCTTCCCGCTGCTGCAGGGCCAGGCCGGGACGTGTGACGATCAGCGGCACCGGATTGGTGGTGTGAGCCGTGTTGGGGCTGCCGTCGGACTCGAGCATGTGCTCGGCGTTGCCGTGATCGGCGGTCACGAGACACACGCCGCCGGCCTCGCGCACGGCGCGCACGACCTCGCCGAGGCACTCGTCGACGGTCTCGATCGCGCGCACCGCCGCCGCGATGACCCCGGTGTGTCCGACCATGTCGGGGTTCGCGAAGTTGATGACCGCAAAGCGCGGTTGGCGCTCGCGCCAGGACGCCAGGAACAGGTCGGTGCAGCGGCGCGCACTCATCTCGGGCTTGTGGTCGTAGGTCGGGACATCGCGCGGGGAGGGCGCGAGCTGGCGCTCTTCGCCCGCGTAGGCGGCCTCCTCGCCACCGTTGAAGAAATAGGTGACGTGGGCGTACTTCTCGGTCTCCGCGACGTGCAGCTGACTCGCCCCCACCCCCGCCAGGACGCTCGCGAGCGTGGTCGCGGGCCGTTCGGGCTCGAAGGCGACGGGGTAGTCCCAGTCTTCCTCGTACTGGGTCAGCGTCGTGTACTGCTCGACGGGCTCGATCCCGCCGCGTCCCTGCCAGCCGGGCAGCTGCTCCCGGTCCTCGCCGAAGCCCGGCTCGGCGAGCGCGCGGCTGATCTCGCGCACGCGGTCGGGGCGGAAGTTGAAGCACAGGACGCTGTCCCAGGGGCGGATGTAGCCCTCCTCGCCAACGGTCGTGGCGGTGATGAACTCGTCGGTCTCTCCCCGGTCGTAGGCGTGCAGCACGGCCTCCACGCCGGTCTCCGCGTGGTGCTCGGCGCGCCCGTGCACGAGCAGGTCATAGGCGGCTTGCACGCGCTCCCAGCGGTGGTCGCGATCCATCGCGTAGAAGCGGCCGATGACGCTCGCGACACGCGCGCCACCGAGCCCGCCAGGGGGCCACAGCTCGAGGCACCAGCGTTCGAGCAAGCCGACGTACTCGAGGCCCGCTTCGGGCAGCGTGTCGCGACCGTCGGTGAAGCAGTGGATGACCAGCTCGCCGACGCCAAGACGGCCCGCGAGCTCGATGATCGCCTGCAGGTGACCGAGACTCGAGTGCACCCCGCCGTCTGAGACCAAGCCGATCAGGTGGACGCGCTCGGAGCACGTCAGGGCGCGGGTGATCGCGGCATTCTCGCCGAGAACGCCGTCGAGAACGGCGTCGTTGATGCGCGTCAGGTCCTGGCGCACAACCGAACCGGCACCGAGGTTGAGGTGGCCGACCTCGGAGTTGCCCATCTGGCCTTCCGGGAGCCCCACAGCGCGCCCACTGGCGGTCAGCGTGGTGTGGGGGTAGGTCCCCCAGAGCTCGTCGAAGACCGGGGTCCGGGCCAGCGCGACCGCGTTACCGGGGCCCGGCTCGGCGAGGCCCCAGCCGTCGAGCACCACCAGGCACGCACACGGCAGCGGTGCCGTCATCACGCGGTGGCGGCAGCGACGATCTGGGCGAAGCCCTCGGCGCGCAGGGAGGCGCCGCCGACGAGCGCGCCATCGACATCCGCCAGCGCGAGCAGCTCCGCGGCGTTCTCGGGATTCACCGAGCCCCCGTAGAGGATCCGCACCCGCTCGGCCGCCTCCGGAGCGCGGTCGCCGACCAGCGCGCGGATGAACGCGACCGCGTCCTGTGCCTGCTCGGGCGTCGCGGTCTGCCCGGTCCCGATCGCCCAGATCGGCTCGTAGGCGATCGCGACCTCCCCCAGGCGCTCGTCGGGCACTCCCGCGAGATCGTCGCGGATCTGCTGGCGCAGCTTGCGCTCGGTGTCGCCGGCGGCGCGCTCGGACTCGCTCTCGCCGATGCACAGGATCGGGGTCAGCCCGGCCGCGAGCGCGACCGGCAGCTTCAGCGCGAGCGAGCGGTCGGTCTCGCCGAAGAACTGGCGGCGCTCGGAGTGACCGAGCACGACACCGTGGACGCCGAGCTCGTCGAGCATCGGCGCGGAGATCTCGCCCGTGAAGGCCCCCTCGGGCTCGTGGTGCATGTTCTGCGCGTAGACCTCCACGCGCGAGCCACGCGCGCTGTCGAGCATCGCGCGCAGGTCGGTGAAGGGCACGCAGATCGCGACGTCGACGCCGCTGACCGCCGCCACGCGCGGCAGCAGCGCCTGGATGTACTCCTCGGCCTGGGCCTCGGTCTTGTACATCTTCCAGTTGCCCGCAATCAGCGGTGTCCGCGCAGGGGAGCCGGATTTGTCCATCCCCGCCACCATCACGCGACCCCCGCGCCGTTGAGCGCCTCGACGCCCGGCAGCGTACGACCCTCGAGCAGCTCGAGCGTCGCTCCCCCGCCGGTCGAGAGATGGTCGACGGAGTCCTGCAGCCCGAACTGGACGAGTGCCGCGGCGGAGTCCCCGCCACCGATCACGCTGACGCCGCTCGCATTTGCGACAGCCTCGGCGATAGCGCGGGTGCCGGCGGCGAAGGGTCCGAGCTCGAAGGCGCCCATCGGCCCGTTCCAGAAGACGGTGCCGGCGCGCTCGATCTCGGCGGCGTAGCGTCGCGCGCTGCCCACGCCGATGTCGAGGCCCATCCAGCCGTCGGGCACGTCGACCCCATCGAGCATGCGCAGCTGCGCCTCGGCGGCAAAGCGGTCGGCGATCACGAGGTCGCTCGGCAGCTCCAGGCGTGCCTTGGCGCCGGCCGCCGCGATGCCACCGGAACCGGCCTCCGGGCGCTCCACGGATGCCGCCTTGGCGAGGGCCTGGCGGGCGTGCTCGATGTCCTCGGTCGCGCACAGCGACTCGCCGACCTCGTGGCCCTGGGCGGCGAGGAACGGAAAGCACATCGCGCCGCCGATCAGGATCGCGTCGGCGATCTGCAGGAAACGGTCGATGACGGCGATCTTGTCGGCCACCTTGGACCCACCGATGACGGCGACGAGCGGCCGCGCGGGGGCCTCCAGGATGCCGCTGAGCGTGCGCACCTCGCGTTCGAGCAGGCGACCCGCGGCGCTCGGCAGCAGGTGCGCAACGCCCGCCGTACTCGCGTGCGCGCGATGGGCCGCGCCGAACGCATCGTTGACGTACACGTCGGCCAGCTCGGCGAGCGCGCGCGCGAGCTCGGGATCGTCACGTGTCTCACCGGGCTCGAAGCGAACGTTCTCGAGCACCAGCAGCTCGCCATCGCCCAATCCATCGGCGAGCGCACGGACCCGCTCGCCGACCACGTCCGGCGCCAGCGTGACCTGTACTCCGGGAAGCAGCTCGCGCAGGCGCGCCGCGACCGGCGCCAGGGAGAGGCCCGGTACACGACGACCTTGGGGGCGGTCCAGATGGGAGACCAGCAGGAGCCGCGCACCGCGCGCGCGCAGCTCTTCGATCGTCGGCAGCGCGGCGCGAATGCGGGTGTCGTCGGCGATCTCGATCGTCCCCTCCGCCCCCACCGTGAGCGGGACGTTGAAGTCGACCCGCACCAGCACCCGCCGGCCCTGCACCTCCAGATCGTCGATGCCGCGCACCGCCGGCCCCTACAGGACTTTCTGCACGAGGTCGACGAGCCGGTTGGAGTAGCCCCACTCATTGTCGTACCAAGCCACGACCTTGAGCATCGTCCCATCCACGACCGCGGTCAATTTGGAGTCCACGATCGAGGAGTAAGCCGAGCCGACGATGTCGCTGGAGACGATTGGATCCTCGGTGTAGGCCATGATCCCATGCAACGGCCCGCTCGCGGCTGCGCTTTTGAGCGCGTCGTTGATCTCCTGAACGCTCGTCGGGCGCTCGCACTCGACGGTCAGGTCCACGACCGAACCGGTCGGCACCGGCGCACGCACAGCAAAGCCGTTCAGCTTGCCCTGCAGCGCGGGAATCACGAGCCCGATCGCCTTGGCGGCTCCGGTGGAAGCCGGAATCAGGTTGATCGCGGCGGCGCGCGCGCGGCGCAGGTCCTTGTGGGGGAGGTCCTGCAGGCGCTGGTCAGCGGTGTACGCATGAATCGTCGTCATCAACCCGTGCTTGACGCCAACCGTGTCGTTTACGACCTTCGCGACCGGACCCAGGCAGTTGGTCGTACAGGAGGCGTTGGAGATGACGTCGTGCGCCGCACGGTCATAGGCCTCCTCGAAGTTGACGCCGAGCACCACCGTCACGTCGGGGTCGGTGGCGGGCGCTGAGATGACGACCTTCTTGGCGCCGCCCTGGAGATGCACCGCGGCCTGCTCGCGGGCGGTGAACAGGCCGGTCGACTCGATCACGACATCGACACCGAGCTCTCCCCACGGCAGCGCCGCCGGGTCGCGCTCGGCGAGCACCTTCAACTCCTGACCGTCGACCTGCAGCGCGCCATCGAGCTCCTCCACGATGCCCGGGTAGGGCCCAAGGATCGAGTCGTACTTGAGTAGGTGCGCAAGCGTTCCCGCATCCGTGAGGTCGTTGACCGCGACCCACTCGATGTCGGGCGCATCAGCGCGAGCCTTGGCGGCGCGAAAGACGTTGCGGCCGATGCGGCCGAATCCGTTGATTCCCACGCGTACGGGCATGTTTTGCGGTTGCCTCCTGAAGCGAAACGAACGATGCCGGACCGCGGGAATGCATGCCCCGTCGACCCGGCTGACAGCTGAAAGGCTATCCCATGCGCGCCCGAGCGGCCGGGAGCCGCCTCCAGCCACAGGGCGAACCGCACGTTACCCAGGCCCGCGCCCTCAGCGCGAGTTCGCCACGATCTCGACTCGCAAGCCGTCGGGATCGAGCAGGTAAGCGGCGTAGTACAGCGGCCCGTAGCGCGTCCGTAGACCGGGCTCGCCGTCGCCGCGCCCGCCGCTGGCCAGGCCGGCGGCGTAGGCACTGTCGACCGCCACGCGCCCCGCCGCCCGGAACGCGACGTGCCCATAGCCGGGCGCCGGCGGGCGGCCGCGGGTCACGATCCAGAACGTCGGCGCGATCACCCCGTAGGCGATCGCGTGCTCGCTCTCGTGCAGGCGGCGCACGCCAATCGCGAAGAACATCGCGTCGTAGAAGGCGGCCGAGCGCTCCAGGTCGCCGACCTCGATGCCGAGGTGATCGATCATCGGCCGCAGTCTGACGGACCGCGCCGGCTCCGGCGCTGCGCGCGCTCAGGCGTCGCGGCGTATTCAGGCGTCGCCGCGCGCTCAGGCGTCGCGCGTGTGCTTGTCGATGTCGCGGTGGGTCACCGCCACCGCGACATCGTCGCGGTCGCCGTAGCGGGCCGCCAGGTGCTCGGTGATCGCAACCGAGCGGTGACGCCCGCCGGTGCAGCCGATCCCAATCACGAGGTGAGCCTTGCCCTCGGCCACGTACTGGGGCAGCAGGAAGTCCAGCAGCGCGTGCAGGCGCTCGTAGAACTCCTCCAGGCGCCCGTCGCGTCCGACGTACTCCACGACGGCCGGGTCGTGGCCGGTGAGGTCGCGTAGCTCGGGGACGTAGTACGGGTTGGGCAGGAAGCGCACGTCGAAGGCGAGGTCCTCCTCGCGCGGCGGGCCGTGCTTGAAGCCGAAGCTCATGATCGTCAGCGCGAGGCGGCTCGCGGGCCGGCGCGGCAGTAGCTCGTCGGCGATCTTGCCGCGCAGCATCGACGTGGACATGCCGGTCGTCTCGATCACGACGTCGGCGCGGTTGCGCAGGGGCTCGAGCAGCGCGCGCTCGGCGGCGACGCCGGCGGCGACGCTGCCGTCGGGCGCCAGCGGGTGGCGGCGGCGCGTCTCCTTGTAGCGATTCACGAGCGTCTGCTCGGCGGCCTCGAGGAACAGCACGTGATGGTCGAGGCCGAGCGACTTGAGGTCATCGACGACGGCCTGCAGGGCCTCGAAGTAGACGCCGCCGCGTACATCGGAGACGACCGCCGCGCGTTCGACCTTGGAGCCCTTGTGCACGAACAGCTCGACCAGCGAGCGGATCATCTCGGGCGGCAGGTTGTCCACGCAGAAGTAGCCCGCGTCCTCGAAGACGTTCATCGCCGTCGACTTGCCGGCGCCGGAGAAGCCGGTAATCACGATCAGCTCCTGCAAGCTCGACTCCACGGCCGGCTTGCTGGACGAGCGCAGCGGACTCCGCAGGGGCCTGAATACCGACACCGCTTGATTGTGCCGCGCGGCGCGGACACGGGCGCCGCCTGCTCGCGGTCGTCTCTGACCGGACACCGCCTCAGCCTGCTCGATGGAGGCTTGCGTGCAACTCGCGGGCAACCTTGGCGGGCAGTCCGGGCACCCCCTGCAGCTCCTCGCGCGAGGCCGCGAGAACCGCGTCGGGCGAGCCGAAGTGAGTGAGCAGCGCGCGCTTGCGCGCGGGCCCCACGCCGGGTAGCTCATCCAGCAGCGAGCTCGTCAGAGCGCGGTCGCGGCGGCTGCGGTGGTGGGTGATCGCGAAGCGATGCGCCTCGTCGCGGGCGCGCTGCAGCAGCTGCAGGGCGGGGGTGTGGTGGTCGAGCACGAGCGGCGTGCGGCGTCCGGGAATGAAGATCTCCTCGATGCGCTTGGCCAGCGAGATAACCGTGACACCGCGCTCGCGAAAGCCGCGCAGCGCCTGCAGGCCGGCGGCGAGCTGCCCCTTGCCGCCGTCGATCACGACGACGTTGGGGAGCGTCGCGAAGCTCGCGTCGTAGTCGGGGTCGTGCGGGGAGAGGTCGGCCTGGCGCTCCCACTGCGCCAGGCGCCGGCCGAGCACCTCCGCCATCGAGGCGAAGTCGTCGGAGCCCTCGACGGTCCTGATGTTGAAGCGGCGGTAGTCGGACTTCTTGGGCGCGCCGCCCTCGAAGACGACCATCGAGGCGACCGTGTGGGTGCCGCCGAGGTTCGAGATGTCGAAGCACTCGATCCGCACCGGGGGAACGTCGAGCCCGAGCGCCTCCTGCAGGCCCTCCAGTGCCTCGACGCGACTCTGGCGGCGGCGCTCGGCGCGCAGGCGCTCCTGGTCGAGTGCCAGGCGCGCGTTGCGCTCGGCGAGCTCGAGGATGCGGCGCTTGTCGCCGCGCTCGGCCGCGCGCAGCTCCACCGGCCCCCCGCGCCGGCTCGCCAGCGCCTGTGCGAGCGCGTCGCGCTCGGCGAGGGCGAGCTCGCGCTGGACGACGATCTGCGCGGGGATCGAGATGTGCCCGGCGTAGTACTGCAGCATGAACTCCTCCGCGACCTCCGCCAACTCGCGCTCGGTCTCGTTGGAGAGGTAGAAGGACTGCCGGTCCGAGAGCACGCCGTCGCGGACCTGGAAGACCTGCGCGTTGGCCTCCACGCCGTCGAGCGCGACCGCGACCGCGTCGAGTGTCCCGATCGACTCGTTGGCGACGCGCTGGCGCTCGAGCAGCGAGTGCACCGCGCGCAGGCGGTTGCGCTCCAGCGTGGCCTGCTCGTACTCCTGAGCCGCAGCGGCGGCGCGCATGCGTCCCTCCAGATCTCGCTCGATCGCGCGGTAGCGACCGGAGAGGAAGTCGATCACGCCATCGATGTTGCGGCGGTAGTCCTCCTTGGAGACGTACCCCACGCAGGGGGCCTCGCAGCGCTTGATGTAGTAGTCCAGGCACGGGCTACCGCTGCGCCGCCCCGGCTCGGGGCCCGTGCAGGAGCGGAACATGAACACCTTCGTCAGCAGGTCCAGCGTGCCGCGCACACGTTTGGCGTTCGAGTAGGGGCCGAAGTAGGCGCGCCCCACGCGGTGGCGCTCGCGCGTGAAGTACACGCGCGGGTAATCCTCGTCGAGCGAGATCGCGATGAAGGGGTAGGACTTGTCGTCGCGCAAGCGGATGTTGAAGCGCGGGCGGTACTGCTTGATGAAGCTCTGCTCCGCCAGCAGCGCCTCGGACTCCGAGGAGACCACGACGCACTCGATGCGCTCCACACTCGCGACCATCTCGGCATGACCCGGGGAATTGGTTCCCCGCCCACCCACATTGGCCTTGGCGAAGTGCGAGGCCACGCGCTTGCGGATCGACTTGGCCTTGCCGACGTAGATCACGCGGCCCTTGGCGTCGCGGAAGAGGTACACGCCCGGCTGGTCGGGGAGTCCGCGGCGCTGGTCGGCGAGAGTTTCGGTCCCGAGCGCTTCGGTCAATAGCTGCGCGAGTAGCGGTAGAGCGCGACGAGGGTGTAGAGGACGAGACCGATCAGCACGAACCAGAGGAACTCGCCGAAGCCCGTTTCCCACATGCGCGGTTTGGCGGCGATCGTGACCAGGCCGATTCCGATCGCCCCGTAGAGCAACCCGCGGCGGCTATCGCCGAGGCCGTAGAGATCGACGCGGCGCTGGCGGTAGAACCAGACGCCGGCGTAGGCGAACCCGGCCGCAAACACGACGCCGAGCACGGTGCTGAAGGTGCTCGCCGCGCGCCCGCCACCCGGTACGAACGCGACAACGCCCGCGATCAGCAGCAGGATCGCGATGTTGCGGGCGTTCTTCCAGCGGTCGTCCATCGCAACCGCCAGTCTAGTGTCGCCGCGGCGCGGGGCCGCTCGCTAGCCCACGACTCGCAGCGGCCCCGCAGCTCGCGGCGGCCCGGTACTGCACCGGGGGTTTCACTCGACCAGCGCTTCCAGCCGCGCGTAGGCCTCCTCGACGGCGCGCCGCGCGGCGGTGTGACGGGCCTCGGACTTGGCGGACTCGTACTTCGTGGCCCACGCCGCGGGGTCGGCGAGCTCGTCTTCCAGCGCGCGCAGGCCGGCCTCGGCGTCTTCGATCGCGCGCTCGGCCTTCTGCTGGTCGCTCAGGCGGTTCTTCGAGGGGCCCTTGGGTTTGGGCTCGAGCTTGGCGGGGGGTGCTCCTGCGGCGGCCCCGCCGCGCGCGTGTGTGCGCGTGTGTGCGCGCGCGGCGGGGCCGTTTGCAGAAAGTGTCGCGCGCGCGTCCGAAGCGGACGATCCGCCGGGTTCCGCGCTGGACGCCGTGCCCGCGCCGCGTGACCCGCGCCGCGCGCTCGTGCCGGCCGTCTCCCCGGCGGCGCGGCGCTCTTCGCGGACGCGCACGTACTCGGGCCAGCCCCCCACATAGCTGCGCAGCCCGCCGTCCTCGATCGCGACCGTCCGCGTCCCGACCGCGTCGAGCAGCGCGCGATCGTGGGAGACCAGCAGGACGGCTCCCGGGAAGGAGCCCAGCGCGTCCTCGAGTGCCTCGCGGCTCTCGATATCCAGATGGTTCGTGGGCTCATCGAGGATCAGGACATTCGCGCCCGAGTGCACCAAGACGGCCAGCGAGAGCCGCCGGCGCTCGCCGCCGGAGAGCCCGGCGAGCGGTTTTTCGGCCTCCTCGCCGGAGAACAGGAAGCGCCCCAGCAGCGCGCGCGCCTTGTTGGGCGTGAGACCCGTGGCGCGCCCCGCGGCCTCCAGCACGCTCTGGCCCGGCCCGCCCCCCGCGCCGAGCTCATCCGCGTGCTGGGAGAGGTAGCCGACCTTCACGTTGTGCCCCGTGCTGAGCCGCCCCGCCGCCAGCTCGCGCCGCCCGGCGAGGGTCTCGATCAGCGTGGTCTTGCCGCTGCCATTGGGCCCCACCAGCGAGACGTGCTCGCCGCGCTCCAGCCACAGCTCGGCGTGCTCGAGCAGCACGACCGCGCTGCTATCGCGTGCCACCTCCTCACGCGGCTTCGCACGCCCATCGGCGTAGCGGTCTCCGACCGCGGAGCGATCCTGCTTTCCGCCCACCTCGACGCGGGCCTCGAGCAGCTCGAAGATCACGCGCCCCGAGCGCTCGGGGGCCTTGAAGGCGAACTCCAGGCTCTGTTCGTCGCGGGGGTCACGCTCGATGCGCTCGAGCTTGGAGAGCGCCTTCACGCGCGACTGGGCCTGTTTGGCCTTCGTGGCCTTGTAGCGGAAGCGCTCGATGAAGCGCTCCATGCGCTCGATCTCCGCCTGCTGCTTGTCGATCGCCTTGCCCAGCGCCAGCTCGCGCGCGGCCTGCTCGCGGCGCCACTGGTGCCAGGTGCCGGGGAAGAAGCGCGAGCGGCCCGCCTCCAGCTCCAGCACCGAGGTCCCGACGGCCTCCAGGAACCAGCGGTCGTGGGCGACCAGTGCAATTGCGGCATCGAGGCCGGTGAGCGTCTGCTCGAGCCACTCCAGCGACTCGATGTCGAGGTGGTTGGTGGGCTCGTCCAGCAGCAGCACGTCGGCGCTCGTGGCCAGCGCGCGCGCGAGCGAGGCGCGCGTGAGCTGCCCGCCGGAGAAGGTGTCCAGCGGACGCCCCAGGTCCTCCTGCGCGAACCCCAGGCCGCGCGTCATCACCGTCGCGCGGTCGCGCCAGAGGTAGCCGCCCAGCGCCTCCAGGCGAGCCTGCGCGCGGGCGTAGCGCTCGAGTGTCGCCTCCTGCGTGTCGCCCTCCCCCATGCGGCGCTCGAGCGCCGCGAGCTCCCCCTCGGCGGCGAGCTCCTGATCGCAGCCCGAGAGCACGTAGTCGCTGAGTGCGAGCCCACGCTCGCGCGGGGGGCGCTGGTCGTGCAGCGCGATCCGCACGCCCTTGCCGAGGCTCAGCTCGCCGCGGTCGATCGACTCCTCTCCAGAGAGCATCCGCAGCAGCGTCGTCTTGCCCGCGCCGTTGCGGCCCGCGATCGTCATGCGCTCGCGGCGCTCCAGCTTGAAGGAGACGCCCCGCATCAGCGGTTTGCCGGCGAGGTCCTTGTGGAGATCCGATGCGATCAGTACGGCCATTGCCTGGCCATACTAGGGGCACGGTTTTTGGGTTGGCCGGCCTTGGGGCCGGCTGCGCGGGGTCGCGTCGCCCACCGCCGCGGCCGCCCTGATTCCCGCTCGCCGCACACGCTTGCCATACACGCTTGCCATACGACGTAAAGGCAGGCCCCGCCGCGCGTGGGCGCGCGGGCGCGTACGCGCGCGGCGGCGCTCTCCTCCGTCCCCTTCGCTAGCATTCGCCTCCGCATGCGTCGTCTCCTCGCAAGCCTCGCCTCGAGCATCGTGCTGCTGCTCGTGCTCGCCCCGGCCGCGCTGGCCGAAAACGACGGGCGCGGCTTCTACGGCGCCACGGACGACAAGGTCGTGACGGTGGCCGGGTTCATCCTGGTCGTCTTCTTCCCCACCTTCGCGCTACTCGCGAGCCTGCTGCAGAAACGCCTCGAAAAGCGCAAAGACGTGCGCGTCGCGGCCAAGAAGTCCCACGCCGGCGACGCTCGCTGGCGCGGCGGCTGGTAGACAGCAAGCGGACCGGTGGTCGCCGGATGAGCGAGACCGTACCCGAGCCGAAAAGCGCGCTCGCGCCGGTCCGCTACGAGCGCATCGGCGCCGCCGCGCTGCTCACGATCGACCGCCCCGCGCGGCGCAACGCCGTCGACGGTCCCACCGCGGTCGCGCTGCACGAGGCATTCGTGCGCTTCGAGGCCGACGAGGACGCGCGCGTTCTCGTGCTCAGCGGCGCCGGCGGCATCGCGTTCTGTGCCGGCGCCGATCTCAAGGCGCTGGAGACCTTCGGCGATCGCCTGAGCGCGCCGGAGGGTCCGATGGGCTTCACGCGCCTCACGCCCTCCAAGCCCACGATCGCCGCGATCTCCGGCTTCGCGCTCGCCGGGGGCCTCGAGCTCGCGCTGTGGTGCGACCTGCGGATCGCCACCGAGGACTCCAAGCTCGGCTTTCCCGAGCGCCGCTGGGGGGTGCCGCTGATCGACGGCGGCACGCAGCGTCTGCCGCGCGTCGTCGGGCTCGGCCGCGCCCTGGACATCATCCTCACGGGCCGCATCATGGACGCCGCCGAGGCGCACGCGATCGGCCTCGTCAACGAGCTCGTGCCCGCCGGCAAGCACCTCGAGCGCGCGCTGGAGCTCGCGGAGAACCTCGCGCGCTTTCCGCAGCGCACGATGCTCGCCGACCGCCGCGCCGCGATCGAGGGACTCGGGATGCCGCTCGGCGACGGGCTCGCGTTGGAGTCCCGCGCCGGGCCCGAGGTCTTCGCGGACGCGATCCGCGGGGCCGCGCGCTTCGCGGGGGGCGAGGGGCGCGGCGGGGCCGGTGCGGGGGCTTAGCGCGGCCGCGCCATGCGGCCCGGATCGGAAAGCAGGATCTCGCAGCAGCCGCCCCTGGATAGCAATATTGCGCCAGCCTTGCTATCTGCGGTCAGCAATAGCGCTATCCTAAGGGCTATGGCAACCAGGCGTAAGACCTCTTTCGAAGTTGACTTCACCAAGGTGGACGCCGCCAAGGACATCCTGGGAACCACAACGCTTACGGACACGGTCGATGTAGCGCTCGGCGAGGTCATCAAACTGGAGCAGCGTCGGCAGCTCGTGGAGCTCTTGTTCACACCCGACAAGCTCGCGCTTGACGACCCCGACGTCATGGCCCACGCCTGGCGCTGAGACACGTCCATTGCCGGTCTACCTCGCCGACAAGAGCGCACTCACGCGACGGGAGACACGTCCGGAGGTTCGCGAGATCGTCGAGCCGCTGCTGCTCGCGGGACGGATCGCTACATGCGGGATAGTCGACCTCGAGCTGCTCTTCAGCGCCACGAGCCCCGCCGTGTACAGCGAACTGGCCTCCGCACTGCGCGCGTTGCCACGGGTGCCCATGACGGAGGCCGTGGTTGATCGCGCACTTACCGTACAAGCGCTACTCGCAAAGAACTCCCAGCACCGAGCGGTACCGCTACCGGATCTCCTAGTTGCGGCCTGTGCCGAGTCGGCGGGGCTAACCGTGCTCCACTACGACGCCGATTTCGAGCGCATATCCGCGCTCACTAACCAGCCGGTCCAGTGGGTGGTGCCGCGCGGCAGCGTCGCTTGAGCAGTGGGCGCGGCCGGCGCGAGATGGGCCGCTCGGAGAGCGGCAGATCCCACGCCGGCACGCGACTTCCGCTATGCGCCTATTTCACTTCCAGTTTGCCGCCTTTGACGGCTTCGACCAGCTGCGTTCCTTCCGCGGCGCCGCTGCCGCCGGAGAGCGTGCAGTGCAGCGCTTCTCCCTCGAAGGCTTTACTATCGAACGTCGCGTTGACACCGCCCGCCACGTTCGCCATGTCGGTCTCGAGTTTTTTAGCCGTGCACGTATCGGTGGATTTACCTAGTGCCGTGTGACACTTGCGCGTGAAGCCAACTTCACCCCCGCCTTTGCTCGTGATCACGTTGTATTTCGCCCCCGCGGAGTCCACCAGTTCGGTGTGCCACGGCAGGTTCACCGCTTCAACGCTTTCTACGCTCGGACAGAGGCCTTTTCCGACGGTCACGGTGCAGCCGGATACCGTCCATTTCGTCTCGCTGCCCGCGGCCCACAGTTCGGCTGTGCCTTCGCCGGTCGCTTCACATTCGGAGGTCACGCCGAGAGTCTGGTCGGCGAGCACCAGTTTCCCGCTCCACGTCGTCGCCAGCGATTCTTTCAAGCTCGCCCCGGCCTGCCGCCATTCGCCTTCGCCTTCGAGCCATTCACTTTCGTGTTCTCCGACCCGAACCGCTTCGTAGCCTTTCGGGGGCGCGAACATGATGGTGCCCTGCAGGCGGCCGTCTTCGCCTCCCTGTGTGCAGTGCGTCACGTTCGATTTTTCTTCGAACGTGGCTCGCACGTTGGGCGTACCCATGTTTTCCATCTTGGCGCTCGTATTGAAGTTGCAAAGATCTTCACGTGTCACCGAAGTTCCTTTGCAGGCGAATTTCCAGCCGGGCGTTCCGCTGCCACCGCTGACGATCCGCTCCCGCGGAGCTTCGGTGGGATGTTCGCGGTACAGTTCGGTCTTCCACGGTAGGTTCACCGATTCGACCGCCAGCAGCGTGCCACAGCCGGCTTCCCTGTTGCAATTGGTCACCGTGTAGCTGTTGATCTTGCCCACGCCGCCAGCTTCGATGGTGTCACTAGTCGTGCCTTCGCAGACGACTTTGGCACTGAAGCCGGGGTCCAGGACCGTGATGTTGGTCGTACCCGTCACTTCCAGCGGGCTCGTGACTTTGCTGAAGACGCCGCCGCTCTTCGTGGCCCATTCCTCTCCGGCGAACGCCGAGCTAGCGGTCACCGCTCCCAGTGCGCACACCACAGTGAGCACCAGCCCTGCTCTACAGATAGATCTCATGTGGATCCTTTCATCTCCGCTGGCCCTCGCGGCTCTGCCTTTGCGTCAAACGGAGCCCCGATGGCCAGACCCTTGGTTGCAGCACGCCACCCAGGACGAGAGCGTCCCGGCCCGGCGCACACTTGAAAGCCCGATCGGCGCGGAGCCCGCGCTCACCCCTCAGCCGGTGTGGTCTGCTCGCGAATCGTGCACTCGATCTCCTCACCGCGAGCAGTCAGGCTCCAGGCGTTTGGCTCGCCGCGCATCGAGCCCATGCCGCAATTGCAGATCAGGCCCAGATGTTCAAGGCGCGCCAGCAACTTCGAGATCTGGCCTTGATCGACAACTCCCGCGGCATCCGCGATCTGGCGGTTGCTCGCGCCGGGTTTGGCGGCGATCGCGACCAGCACCCTGACTGTGCGATACGTCAGGCGCATGTCGAGAGTCCGCAGCGGATCGCCGTGCGGACGGCCCACGTTCCTACGACGCGGATTCGGCTTGGCGGCCTCGCGCCCGGCGGCGGCCTGCCCCTGGTAGGGAAGCACGACGATCGCCATCAGCGGGCCCAGCAGACCAAGCATCGACCCCGTCGAGGTTCGCGGCAGCACACCACCGCGCGCGCTGGCCAGCCGTGCGTGCAACACCGCAAGCACCGCGCCGACGACACCCTCGGCCGTCAACCGCGTCGGGCGCGCACTGCCGCGCGCCTCGCCCCTCCCCGCGTCGACCGCCTCTATCAAGGACTTCACGACCTGCGCCCTGCGCTCGAGTACAAGCGGACCGGCGGCAAGCGCGTCGACCACGCACAGCGCACCCAGGTCGGGCTCGTCTTCAAGGAATTCAAGCAACGCGCCCATACCAGCCCTTACGCGCTCGCGCCAACCCTGTGCCGCGCGGTACGCCGGAACGACACGCCGCGTAGCGCGCTGCACCGCCAAGTCAAATCCAGCGAGCAAGCAGTCCTCGCGATCGGCAAACAGTTCATAGAACGTGCGTCGCGAGACCCCCGAGCGCGCCACGATATGCGCGACCGTCACCTGACCCGCGCCGCGCTCACCGGCCACCTCGACCAAAGCCGCGATCATCCGTGCACTCTGAATCTCGAGGATGCCGCCACCTCCGCCCTCCTGTTGGGCAGGGCGAGGACGGCTACGACCAGCGGAGCCACGCGCGACGCGCGCCGTTGCTCGTTCGCGAGGGTGGGAAGACACGGCCGTCACGCACGGGCTCCGCTCCGCCGGGTCGCACCACTCCCGTGCTTCGCAGCAGCCCGCTTCTTGTGGGCCTGCTTCTGATGGTGCGCCTTGCGTAGCTTGGGGCATCCCGTGACGGCGATCTTCGTCGACTGGTGGATCACGGAGCCGTTCTGGGCGACGAATTCGGTCGGCATCGCGAGCTTGCTCTTGCACAGGTTCCCGTTGGCGGCCAGGGCGGCATACGGGCCCTCCGGCAACATGAGTTCGAACGTTCCGACCGGGACGTCGGGCACGGTCTTGAAGGTGCTGCTCGTGATGCCAGATTTGGAGATGTGCGTCGAGCCGACGAGATCGATCGTGATCCCGTAGCCCTGCAGCACGACGATCAGCGACGGGAATTCTTCCCCGCCGTGGGAGACGAAGTACGCCGGACCGCTCAGCGGGACGGGGAGGATCGGCGTCGTCGCCGTCGCGTGGCCAACCACCGAGGCGGCGGGGCAGCCCGCGGGGTCCGCGGCGAACTGCGCCGCGGCACACGCTTTCTGCAGCGTCTTCAGCTGCGAGGGGAGCTGCTTGGGCAGTTCGACTTTGACCTTCGCGATGTTCGCCTCGCTCCCCAGCCCCGCGCTCGGAAAGGCGAGCTTCGCGGTGAGGCTCGCCCCGCGCGCACGACTGGTCTTGCCCGACGTCGAGACCTTGAAGCCCGGCTTGAAGGCGAGGCTCGAGCAATCCGCGGCCTGGAAGGGCGTGTTCACCGTTACCGGATCGGCGTCCGCGGGATTCGTGAAGTCCGCGCCCGCGCCGGTCACCGTGTCCGTGATCGCCATCGGATTGCAGTTCGTGGGATCGAGGATGAACTTCTCGCGGTCCATGTAGACGCGGATTTCGCGCACGTGCACGACGATTCCGTCGATGATGTGCGGGATCGGGTCCGAGCCGGTCGAGTCAACTTCGACCTGCGCGGTCGTGGGGTTGATCCGCAGCGCGAAGCGGATCACGACCGTGCCGAGATCGAACGGTCCGACGGTCGCCGAGGTGATCGAGACGATCGACAGCGACGCGCCGTGATAGGGGCCCGCGAGATAGACCTTGCCGGGGGTCTGCGCGAGCACGCTGCCGACCCCCGCGGTGACGATCGTGTGCCCGATTTCACTCGCTGCCGGGCACGAGGGCGCTTGGAGCTCCTGCGTGCCGGTAACACCGCGCGCGGCTTCGATGTCGGCCTCCGAGCAGAACGGGATGCCGCTCAGGTTCCCCGAGAGGCCGGGGGGTAGCGTCGTGGAGAAATGCGTGAGCTCCTGTTCGCCGTCTTCGCGGATGATTCGCAAGTAGAACGGCGAGTACGAGCCCGCGGCGTTGTTCTGGGTGCCCGAGATGACCTGCGGCTTGAACGGCGGCACGCCACCGGAGGGGCAGGCGCCTTCGTGGACGCCCTTGGTGATTTCGAAGGAGCTGCCCACCAGCTGCGGTTCGCCCGGCGCCGACCACGGCGTCATTTCGGCCTGCGTCGTGTAGGTGCCGCACGTCTGCGGACTCACCAGTGGCGCGGTCGCGCCGGCGCGGAACTTCAGGGTGAAACGGCTGAAGGGCTGCTGCGGGTTGTTGTCGAACGTCGCGACGATCTGGCCGCTCACCGGGTCCGGTTCGAGCTTGCCCGCAACCTTGACGAGAATCCCGAGCGCGGGGTCCTTCGCGACGACGTAGAGGCTCAGCAGCGTCCCGAACGGGTTGTCGTGCGGCTTGGCGATGTAGATCGCGCCGGGGATCTTTTCGTCGAGCACCGGCGTTTCGATTTCGATCGAGCCGATCTTCGATTCCGGCGGGCAACCTTCGCCGGGCAGCGAGTCCGAGGTCTCGGCTGCGTACTGCGCCGGCGTGCACGCTCCGAGACCGGCACCCGCGGACGGGTTGACCGTGAATCCGGCGGGCAGCGCGAGGCGGACGTCCTTGAGGTTCGAGGTCGCGATCGAGTTGGGTTCCCCCCAGCTCTGCGGCACAAGGATCGAGAGATCCAGTCCGGAGGGTGATTCGGCGGACTTGGTCGTCGGCTGCACTTCCAGCGAAGGGTCAAAGGGCGTGCGCGAGCATTCCGCGATCGGGCCCACCGCCGAGCTCGCGTGGCTCCATTCTTCGGGGCGCTCCCACGAGTCGGCTTCCATCGTGGCCGTGAACGCCCCGCAGCTCGTCGGGTTCGAGAGGAACGGCTTGATCACGCCGTTGACGGTTTCACCCCCGCCACGGCATTCGGTTTCGGCGGACGGCAGACTCGGCGCGGGGAAGCATTCGCGCCCGCGTTCGGCGTCGTGGACATGCGCACTCGGCACTCCCCAGACAGTCACCGAGACGTTGTGAATTTCGCCCAGGTCCTCGATGCTGGGGCTGACCACGGTGAGACCGAGGTCGTCGGGACGCACATACACCGGCAGGATCTGCGTGAGGACCTGTGCCTGGAAGCCCAGCTCCGCCGCGGTGCCGAAGTTGGTGACTTCCATGTTGTAGAGGGGAAAGCTGTAGAGCTTCGGTTCGAAGTAGAGCGCGAGGTCGAAGCTGATCGTGCCGATCTGGCTGGCCGGCGGACACGACGGGCGCGGCTCGCTCAGCAGCTGCCCCTCCGTGCAGCTGGGCACCGCCGTGTTGTTGGCGGTGAAGCCGGCCGGCAAGTTGACGACGGCGTTCTTCACGTCGTTGAAGGTCTGGCCGTTGACGTTGTGCGCCAGGTCGAAGCTCGTCGTGAGGTCCTCGTGTGCACCCGCCTGCGGCGTCGAGGGAGTGATGTGAAAGCTGCCCGGGACGATTTCGAAGGGCTTGGTGCTGGGCTGGGCCCAGCCCGCCTGGGGAGCGAGCAGGCACGCAGCCGCACATACGACGCCCGCGATCGCAGTTCCGACGCGGCGGCGCCGCAGCGTGCCGTCGGTGCTCCCGATCCACGTCGTTGTGGAATTCCTGGCGCGCCTGGAATCGAACCTCGTCATCGCTTACCACCCCTGTGGGACTTGGCTTTGGCCGTGTGCTTGCTGCTCTTGGTACTCGCGTGTCTCATTGCCGTCGCGCGCTTGACGCAACGGCCGTGACTGCGGCGTCTGCCCTTGGGGCACTTGACGGCCCGCTTCGTGGGCTTCGCCGGTACCAGCGTGGGTTGGGTCAGGTTCCCGGACCCGGAGAACGTCAAGCTGGAGGGCGTCGCGTCGCTGGGTAGCGCGGCGGGCGTCGAGCAGCTGTCGCCTTCGCATTCGACCGGGCGCGGCGGCGGCGGCGGGAAGCCGCCGTCGACGCGCGCGTCGTAAGCGTCGCCGGCGTGGTCGCGGTCCTGCCCCACGAGCTGTGAGTGGCTGGCGAAGAAGACGTCGCCACCCGACGGCGTGGTCCCCAGCAGCGCGTTCTTGCGGCCGTCTTCGCGACCGCTCGTGATCATGGCGAGGCAGCCCTGTGGTTCCGCACAGCCATCGATCCCGTCGGCGCGCCACTCGTAGACGTCGCTGGAGCGCGAGAAGTCGATGCTCTGGTCTTCCCCGCTTGTCCCTTCCGGCGGAATTTCTCCGTTGACGTCCTGGGGCACGAGCGCACTGTCGGCGGTGAAGAAGACATAGTCGCCGTTGTCGGAGGCGATCCTGGGAGACGGGCTGATGTTGGCCGTTTCGTTGCGTCCGTCGCCACGATCGAGGAAGAAGGACATCTGCCGCGGCGCGGGATCGAACGCGGAGGCACACGAGATGCACTCGATGACATCTTCGGCGCTGTCGTAGCGGAAGGTCTGCTGCGCTTCTGCCGCCGCAGCCGGGTCGGTCGCCGGGAGACCGCCGACGTTGTGGGAGTCGAAGTAGAGGAAGCGCCCGTCCGGGCTCGTGTAGAGCCCACCGCCAGACCCTCCTCCTCCATCAATTCCGACCTGCGCGACATAGCGCAGAGATTCCGAGGAAATGTCGTAGCGATACAGGTCTTCGCCTTCGAGAGCGCCCTTTGCCGTCTGGATCGAGCGTCTGATCGGTGCGTCCGGCGTGAGCCGAGCTGGAATCACGAAGTAGAAGGCGGTCAGGTCTTCGGAGACGATTAGGGCTTGAGGGGCATTCGACCCCCTGGCGTCGCCTTCGGATTTTCCAGTGAACACTTCTTCGATTGAGAGCAAGTGCTTGGCCGTCCCCGTTTCGGTTTCGTAGAGGAGGAATTCCGCGGTATCACCGTTTTCATGAAACAGAAGCAGGCGCGTGCCGGCCGCGTTGGCGGCTAGGAAGTGGTTGGGCCCGAGATCGCGAGTAGTCGACCCGCCAACGCCCATATACAGGTGGTGGGTGCAGTTGTCTTCGAAGAAAATGCGCGATCCGTCGCCGGAGACGTTGTGCGGGCTGCCTTGCAAGTGTTCGCGTTCGTCGGCATTCAGCGGGTCGTTCTCGATGTTGGGGATGGTGCCTTCAAAGCCCGCCGCCATCCGCGCACCGCACGCGCTGATCGGCGCACCGCCGGTGAGCACGTTGAGCTGGCGCAGCTGGCCGCCAGACCACTGGTAGAGATCGGAGCCGTGCGTGGTCGTGGAGGCATGCCCGGGGAGGACGTCACGGTCTTCGGTGGACAGGACGGCCGTGCTTCCGTCGGCCGACTGCGCGACCCAGTGAGTTTCGTGCGCCCGAGGAACGGAGGCCGCGAGCGTGTAAGGGCCTCCGGCGGGCCCGACCACGAACTGTTCTTCAGGCGAGGTGTTCGTGAGGGTGGCGATCCAGCTGACGTCGAGTGCGAGCTGTGAGAGGTCGGGAGTGAAGATCTGGGTGGCGTAGTTGTCCTGCCTAGCCGCGGGCTGAGTCGCGGCTGCCGACTGCATCTGCCAGCCCGCGGGGGTGCGGGAGAACACATAGGTCCCCTGGCTGCCGCTGTTCGTTTCCGAGCCCCACTTGGCGATCGTCGTGAGGGCTAGGTGGTCGCCGTCTTCGCCGACCTGCACCTCTTCGTTGAATGAGCCATAGCCGAAAGCATCCTGGGCGCCTCCCTTTTCAGCGGGGGTCAGCTGCTCGTAGGCGCGGCAGTCAGGGAGCCGCGCCGCCGTTCCGAGGCGAAGTGCTTGATTGGGACAGGCCGGCGTTTCCGGCGTGCCGCGCGGCGGCACCGTGAGGGTCTGTTCGTTGCCGGTCACGGCGGGATGCCCGGCCGCTTCGCTGGTGGCCTGGAGACGCACGTGATAGGTGGCTCCCGGTTCCAGTCCGGCGAGGTCCTGACCGACGAGCACCGGCTGGCCGATCGAGGGTGAGCTGACCGCATCGCCGACCGAGCCCGCGTCCAACTCGGGGGCATTGGTGGGGTTGGTAAACCCTTCCCGTTCGAAGTGCGACTGGGTTACATATTGAAAGTGGTAGTGAGTGTCGAAGCCGTGGGGCGTGACTGCTCCAAGCGCGCGTACGCCCGCGACGTCCAGAGCGTGGGCCGCGGGAGTCTGCACGGTTGGCGGTCCGTAGCTTTCGAAGCTCGCGTACTTCGCGGATCCGGCTTCGGGGTTGACGGTCGTGCCGGCGGCGTTCGTGGCGGTGATGCGGAAGTAGTAGAGCGTGTCCGGTGTCAGACCGGTGGCTTCCGCTTCGACCTCGTGGAATTCCCCTTCCACACCGACCGGCAGTGTGCCCCCGGGAGCAATCCTCGTCCATGGGCCCATTTCTCTGCTGGCGTATTCGAGATGCCATTCGATTTCGGATTCACCAAGCATCACATTTCCGACCAGTACCGCCGAGCTTTCGGTGATCTGCTGCGCTCCGGTCGCAAACGCGATCGGAGCGGTGGCGGTCGCAAAAGCGCTCGATGTACCCAGGAGCAGCGATCCCGCCAGGACAGCCGGTATCGCGATGGCGATCAGAGCGACACGGCCCCCACGCAGCCATTTCGCGAGCGCCGCGAGCAAGACCGTCACGCCGGACGGCGACTTGGCGTTGTGCTGTTTGACTATCACCTGTTCTCCTTGGTCATCGTTTTGATGTGGCTGCCCGCGCGAAACCGCGCGCTCGCCGTGGATCTCTATTCGGCGGTCACTGCCCATGTGCCGTCCATCACAACGGGCCCGGCTTCCTTGGAGAGTGCCTTCAACCCAAAGCCGAAAGGACTGGCCTCATTGGCGCCGGTGATCGCCTTGCGCCACGTGACGATGAGCGGAACATTCGCGGCCCCCACAAACGCCGGATTGATCAGGTTCGCGCTTTCCTCGACGACGAAGACGCAGAGCACGCCGGGCGCGGCGCCGGGGTCGGCGGCACTGCCGCTGCAGCCCGAGGGCGGCGATTCGCCTTCCTTGACGTACTTCACGGCTGGCGCTTCTCCGAGCGCAAAGGCGAAGCTGACGCTGGTCGTCACCGGTTCGGCCTCGCCTGTGACGTAGCCGGAGAGGCTCCATTCGCCGCTCTCTGTTTCACCGGATGGCAGCGTCTTGGCGAAGCCGGCTTTGCCTTCCGGTCCCTGCGGACCGGTTTTGCCTTCCAAACCCTGCGGACCCTGTGGTCCCTGGGGTCCGGTTTCGCCCCTCGCGCCCGCCACGCCCTGCTGACCGGTCGGTCCCGCGGAACCCTGTGCGCCGTTTGCGCCGGGCTTGCCCTGGAGCTGCTTCAGAACGCTTGGCTTGATCTGTTTCGTCGAGGTAATCAGATACCTGCTCGCGGCGTACGCGCCGCCGCTCATTGCAAAGACGAGCGCCAGCACGGCCAAGAGGCTCGTAGCGTTGAGACGTCTGCGTATCGCCTGAAGCATCGGTTCAGCCTTCCTTCGGAGTGGTGTGAGGTGAATAGTTAAAGAGATCTCCACGGGCAGCCAGTGGTTTCAGTGGGCCAGCGGTGCGCCGCAGGCGATGGGTGCACGACGGCGCGAATCGTGGACGAGATATATGCGACACACCCGCGAGACCACCACAACAGGCCGACCGGCTAACCAGCCGCGCTCCGTTGTCGCGAGTTATGCGGCCCGAACTCGGGCGCCGAGCGTCGAGGCCGCGTCTATCCCATCCCTGTGTGGGAATGGCACGGCGGCTACAAAGATGCGCCCGAGGACGGAACTCAGCGGCTAGATGCCGAGGCGAAGAGAGAGAGAGAGAGAGAGAGATGTGTCAGCGAAAAGCTGACGCATCTAGTTACGACCCCCGTTGGGCTCGCAACCGTCCTCCCCACGTATGTCTGTTCAGAACTCACGCGCAAACAGCTCCCTCAAGCTCGAAACGAGGTTCCCTCTCCCAGAACTACCTGAAAAGCTTCAGCGAGGTCGACCGCAGAAGGCCCGACCCAAACCCGATCTATGTGTGAAACTCGGCCTGCGCCCCATACCGGGGGCACGAGACGAGGCCACTATAGACACGGCCGACGGTGTTGTCAAGTCCCCCCGTCGTACGTTTTATCCCTCACGGCGTGCCTTACGCGGCGAACGACATCTTCAGCGGCACTCGAACACGGCCACCAAAAGCAACCCCCGAGCCACTATCCTCGCTACACCATGGCCTACTTCGTCACCGGCGCCACCGGCTTCATCGGTCGCCGGCTCGTGCAGCACCTGCTGAGCCATCGTCAGGGCAAGGTCCACGTGCTCGTGCGCGAGGGCTCCACCGGGCGCCTGGACGAGCTTCTCGAGCAGTGGCGCACCGAGATCGGGCCCTCCGCCGCCAAGCGCGTCGTGCCGGTGATCGGCGACCTGCGCCGGCCGCTGCTCGGCGTCGAGGAGGAGCAGGTCGCGGAGCTGCGCGGGCAGATCAAGCACTTCTTCCATCTCGCCGCCGTCTACGACATGACCGCGCCCGCCGAGCGCAACGCCGCGGTCAACGTCGGCGGGACCACGCACGCGGTCGAGCTCGCGCGCTCGCTGGAGGCGGGCTGTCTGCATCACGTTTCCTCGATCGCGGTCGCGGGCGCCTACCGCGGGACGTTCACCGAGGAGATGTTCGACGAGGGCCAGAAGCTCCCGTCGCCCTACCACCGTACGAAGTTCGAATCCGAGCGCCTCGTGCGCGAACAGCCCTTCGTGCCGTGGCGCGTGTACCGGCCGGCGGTCGTCGTCGGCGACTCGCGGACCGGCGAGATGGACAAGGTCGACGGGCCCTACTACTTCTTCAAGGCGATCCAGCGCGCGCGCCAGCTGGTTCCCGAATGGGTGCCGCTCGTCGGCCCCGACCTCGGTGCGACGAACGTCGTGCCCGTCGACTGGGTCGCCGCGGCGCTGGAGCGCCTGGCGCACGAACCCGACCTCGACGGCCGCACCTTTCACCTCACCAACCCCCGTCCGCAGCGCGTCGACGAGCTGATCAACGAGCTCGCCACCGCCGCGCACGCGCCGCGCGTGGGGCTCACGATCGACAAACGCCTCACCGACCCGCTGCCCACGTGGCCGGTCAAGGTCGCGCTCAGCTTTCCCCCCTGGCGCCAGCTGTGGCGTCTGACGCTGCGCGAGCTCGGCATCCCGCCCGAGGTCCTCGCGCACCTCGAGCTGCTGCCGGTCTTCGACAGCCGCGAGACGCAGCTCGCGCTCGCCGGCTCCGGCCTCGAGCAGCCGCCCGCGCTGCACGACTACGCGCAGCGCCTGTGGGACTACTGGGAGAAGGAGATGGACCCCAACCTCAGCCGCGACCGCACGCTCGAGGAAGCGCTCGAGGGCAAGCGCGTGCTGATCACCGGCGCCTCCTCGGGGATCGGGCGCTCCACCGCGCTGAAGGTCGCCGCCGCGGGCGGCGTGCCGCTGCTCGTCGCGCGCAACGTCGAGAAGCTCGAGGAGGTCCGCGCCGAGATCGTCGCCGCCGGTGGCGCCGCGTACGTGTACGCGGCGGACATGTCCGACATGGAGTCCGTCGACGGGCTCGTCGCGCGGGTGCTCGAGGACCACCGCAACGTCGACGCGCTCGTCAACAACGCCGGGCGCTCGATCCGCCGTTCGATCGCGCTTTCCTACGACCGCTTCCACGACTTCGAGCGCACGATGCAGCTTAACTACTTCGGCGCGATCCGCCTGATCATCGGGCTGCTGCCGCACATGCGCGCGCGCGGCTCGGGGCACATCGTGAACATCTCCTCGATCGGCGTGCAGACCAATCCGCCGCGGTTCTCCGCCTACGTCGCCTCGAAGGCCGCCCTGGACGCCTTCACGCGCGTCGTCGCCTCCGAGACGATCGGCGACGGCGTGACGTTCACGACGATCCACATGCCGCTCGTGCGCACGCCGATGATCGCGCCGACGAAGATGTACGACGCCTTCCCCGCGATCACCCCCGAGGAGGCCGCCGACATGATCTGCGAGGCGCTGCGCGGCCACCCCAAGCACATGGGCACCCGGCTCGGGACGGCAGGCGAGGTCGCCTACGCGCTCTCGCCGAAGGCCGTCGATCGCATCCTGCACCTCGCGTACCGCGTGTTCCCCGACTCCGCCGCCTCACGCGGACAGGAGAACCTCGAGGAGCGCGCCTCGTTCGAGCAGATCGCGATGGCGACGCTCACACGCGGCGTGCACTGGTAGCCGAGCCGTCCGCCGAGGCGATAGACTAAGTCGAGGACTAAGTCTGTTTGAGCCTGTCTGTCCCGCAGGCCCGCACATGTCGGATAAGGAGATATGGGATGTCGAAGTCAGTCGGCGTGCATCACGCAAAGACGCATCTTTCGCAGCTGCTCGAGGACGTCGCGATGGGCGAGGTGGTCGTGATCACGCGCCGCGGCGAGGCCGTCGCCGTCCTGGCCCCACCGCCGGACCAGCCGCCGCTGCGGTTCGGAATCGATGAAGGTCGCTTCGTCGTGCCCGACGACTTCGACGCGCCGCTCCCCGAAGATCTGCTCGCCGAGTTCGAGCGGTGAAGATCCTGCTCGACACCCATGTCTTCCTCTGGCTGCAGACCGCACGCAAGCGCCTCGGCGAGCACCTCGCGCTCGTCGAAGATCCTCACAACGAGCGCTTGCTCTCCGCCGCGAGCTCGTGGGAGATCGCGATCAAGCACCGTCTCGGCCGCCTGCCGCTGCCGGAGCCGCCGCAGCGCTACGTGCCAAGCCGCATGCGCGCGATCGGCGCGCAGGGCCTCGCGATCGAGCACCGCCACGCGCTTGCCGTCGCGGAGCTCGAGCCGCTGCACAAGGACCCCTTCGACCGGCTGCTCGTCGCGCAGGCGCAAGCACTCGACGTCACGATCCTCACGGCGGACGCGACCGTCGCGCAGTACCCGGTGCGCACGCTGCTCGTCGGCGAAGGCCACTGAGGCCTCGCTCTCGCAGCGCCCGGGCCCATGGCCTGCTGCGATGATTGGCCCGTGAGCGACGCCCCCGCCGCGATCGAGGTCCGCGACCTGCGCAAGCGCTACGGCGCGCACGAGGCCGTGCGCGGAATCGACCTCGCGGTGCGCCGCGGCGAGGTCTTCGGCCTGCTGGGCCCCAACGGTGCCGGCAAGACCACGACCGTCGAGATCCTCGAGGGCTATCGCGCGCGCGACGGTGGCGAGGTCGCGGTGCTCGGCTACGACCCCGGCCGCCGCCCGGCGGCGATGCGCCGGCGCATCGGCATCGTGCTGCAGTCCGGCGGTATCTACAGCCACATCACCCCGCGCGAGTCGCTGCGTCATTGGGCCGGCTTCTACCCGCACCCGCGGAACGTCGAGGAGGTCCTCGCGCTCGTCGGCTTGCAGGAGAAGGCCGACGCGCGCTGCCGCACGCTCTCCGGCGGCCAGCTGCGACGCCTGGACTTCGCGCTCGCGCTGGTCGGCGACCCCGAGTTGATCTTCCTCGACGAGCCCACCACCGGCTTCGATCCCGAGGCGCGCCGCGCGGCCTGGGAGACGATCCGCTCGCTGCGCGCGCTCGGCAAGACGATCCTGCTCACCACGCACTACCTCGACGAGGCCCAGGCACTCGCGGACCGCGTCGCGATCGTCAAGGACGGGCGCGTGCTGGCGATCGGCCCTCCGCGCGAGCTCGGCGTCGGCGCGTCGCACTACCGCGTCGCCTACCGCGACGCCAGCGGCGAGCTCGTCGAGCGCGAGACCGACGACCCCACGCGCCTGCTGGCCGAGCTCACCGCCGCCGCCCTCGCGCGCGGGGAGCGCCTGGAGGAGCTCAGCGTCGGGCGGCCCTCGTTGGAGGACGTCTACCTGGAGCTGACCGCCGATGTCTGAGAGCCGCGGTGTCATCGGCCGCGCGGAGAGCCGTCGTGTCATCAGCGGCCCCGCCGCGTGCGTGAGTGCGTGCGCGTGCATGCGCGCGCACACGCGGCGAGGTGCCGCGAGCGGGGCCCCGCATGCCTGAGGTACTCACCCTCTCCTGGCGCCAGTACCGCCTGGAGCGACGCATGTTCTGGCGCAATCCCAGCGCCGCGTTCTTCAACTTCGTGCTGCCGCTGCTGTTCCTCGTGGCCGGCGGCGCGATCTTGCATGGCAAACAGCACGACCTCAACCGTCTCGTGCCGTCGATCGCCGGCATGAGCGTGATGTCGACGACGTTCACCGCGCTCGCCTACAACATCGTTTTCCTGCGCGAGCGCGGCGTGCTCAAGCGCATCCGCGGCACGCCGCTGCCGACCGGCTCGTACTTCGGCGGCGTCGCTGCCAACGCCGTCACGAACACCGCGCTGCAGGTCGTGATCGTCGTGCTCGCCGGGCGGCTCTTCTTCGGGATCGGCTGGCCGCAGCACTGGGGCGAGCTGATCGTGTTCGTGCTCGCCGGCGTCGTCTGCTTCGCGGCGCTCGGCGTCGCCTTCGCGCACGTGATCCCCAACTTCGAGTCCACCGCGGCCTACGTCAACGCCGTCTTCCTGCCAATCGTGTTCGTCTCGTTCTACGTCTTCGACGACAAGCACGCGCCGACGTTCCTGCGCAATATCGCCGAAGCGCTGCCGCTGATCCACCTCATCGACGGCCTCTACGGCGCGCTCGTCAGCGGTGCGACCTTGAGCGATAATCTCGACGCGCTCGCCGTGATCGGATTGTGGGGCGCGTTCGGGCTGTTCTTCGCCGTGCGCGGCTTCTCGTGGGAGTCGCGCGCTTGACTCCAGTGGAGTCACATACATGCCACACAAGAGGGGGACGCAATGAAGGAACTCACCACCGACGTCCACATGCTGAGCGGCTTTCCGCCGAACGCGATTAACGTCTACCTCGTCGGGGACGTCCTGATCGACGCCGCCACGCGCCAGGCGCGGCGGCGCATCCTGCGTCAGCTGCGAGGGCAAACCGTAACCGCTCACGCCCTCACCCACGCCCACCCCGACCACCAGGGATCCAGTCACGCGGTCTGCGAGCAGCTGGGAATCCCGCTGTGGTGCGGGCAGGGGGACGTCCCCGTGATGGAGAGCACCGGGGTCCTCAAGAACCCCAAGGCGCCCGGCTGGCTGAATTTCGTGCAGAAGCACACCTGGGTTGGGCCTCCCCACCCCGTTGCGCGCGCGCTGCACGAGGGCGACGAGGTCGCGGGCTTCACGGTGCTCGAGACCCCCGGGCACTCCGCGGGGCACGTCTCCTACTGGCGCGAGTCCGACCGCGTGCTGATCGTCGGCGACGTGCTCGGCAACATGAACTTCATCACCGGCATCCCGGGCCTCAATACGCCCCCCGACATCTTCACCCCGGACCCCGCCCGCAACCGCGAGTCCGCGCGACGCCTGGCCGCACTGCGACCGGCGCTCGCGTGCTTCGGCCACGGCGCCCCGCTGCGCGATCCCGGCAAGCTCGCCGACTTCGTCGCGCGCCTACCGCGGTGAGCGAGGTGAGCATGCCGACCAGCAGCGCGAACGTCGCGGCCGCGCGCGAGGTCGGCTCGCCCGAAGTCGCAAGCATCTTCGTGTCCGGCGAGGAGGAGGGGAGGCTTTTCACGCCGACCGAGCACGCCCGCGGCCCCTGGGATCCGCGCGCACTGCACGGCGGGGCACCCGCAGCGCTGATGACCGCCGCGCTCGAGCGCATCGAACCCGGCGCCGAGCTCCCGCTCGCGCGCCTGAGCTTCGAATTCCTGCGCCCGATCCCGCTGGCCCCATTGGAGCTGAGCACGCGCATCACGCGCCCCGGCCGGCGCGTGCAGGCGCTGGAGGCCGAGCTGCACGCCAGCGGGGAGCTCGTCGGTCGCGCTCGCGCGCTGCGCATCCTGCCCGCACCCGCGGAGCTACCGCCGCGCGCCCTGGAGCTAGTGAGCGAGCAGGCAGAGACGGCGCTGCCCGGACCCGAGGAGGGCCGCGAGGTGCGCTTCGCGCTCGATGACGATGAGCGCAAGAGCTTCGCGGCCACCGCGATGCAGATGCGCTTCCTACGGGGCCTACCGCTGAAGGGGGGGCTGCCCGACGAGGGGACCTCCGGCGCCCAGCCACTGACCGGTACCGCCACCGTGTGGATGCGCATGCGCCATCCGCTGCTGCCCGGCGAGCCCGCCAGCCCGCTGGCCCTCGTCCCCGCCGTAGCCGACTTCGCCAACGGCGTCAGCGCGGTGCTGCCCTTCGATCGCTACCTCTTCATCAACGCCGATCTCGACATCGTCCTGGACCGCCGCCCCGCGGGCGAGTGGATCGCGCTGGAGGCCCGCACCCTCCTGCACCCCGGGGGCATCGGCTGGTCTGAGAGCGTCCTGCACGACGCGCGCGGCCGGCTCGGGCTCGCCCGGCAGGCGCTCGTAGTGCAGCCTCGCTGAGCGCCCCTCCCCGCTCCCCACCCTCGAGAGGCAGCCCGCTCATCGGGGTCGGCTTGCCCCCAGGTGCTTGCGCCAGCAAGTATCTGCTATATAGTTGCCGAAGCAATTGTTGTTAGCGCAACTATAATCACGAGGTCGAGACCCAGATCCTCCAGGGCCTCGACCGGGAACAAACAAGGAGCAGCCCCGATGTCCACAGAGCCCACCGCCACCCTCTCCGCGACAACCCTCCTCCCCACCGGCACCTGGAAGGTCGACCCGGTCCACTCGAGCGTCGAGTTCCAGGTCAAACATCTCGGCATCGCCACCGTCAAGGGCCTCTTCAAAGAGTTCGAGGGCACCCTCGAGGTCGGCCCCGACGGCGCCGCGGCTTACGGGACAGTCCAAACCGCCAGCGTCGACACGCGCGAGCCCGCGCGCGACGAGCACCTGCGCTCGGCCGACTTCTTCGAGGTCGAGAAGTACCCCGAGATCGGCTTCCGCTCGACCGCGATCAACGCGACCGGCGAGGACGAGTTCGAGATCGTCGGCGACCTCTCGATCCACGGCGTCACACGTTCGGTCACCCTGCAGGCGACGCTCGAGGGCATCGAGCCCGAGGATCACCAGGGTCAGACCCGGGTCGGCCTCTCCGCCAGCACCCAGATCCAGCGCTCGGACTTCGAGATGCGCTTCAACGCCGCGCTCGGCTCCGGCAACGTGGTCGTCAGCGACAAGGTCAAGATCGTCGTCGAGATCTCGGCGGTGAAGGCCGACTGAGTCTCGCTTCAGCGCGCGAGCAGTTCGCCCAGGGCCTCGTCCACCGCGGCGAGGGTCTGGGCGTCGAGCGTCACTCCGGAGGCCGCGGCGTTGGCGTGGACCTGCTCGGGGCGACTGGCGCCGACGATCGCGGAGGCCACGTTGGGCTGGCGCAGCACCCAGGCCAGGGCGAGCTGTGCGAGCGAGAGCCCGAGGCCCTCGGCGATCGGCACCAGGCGCTGCACGGCCTCCAGCACGCGGTCCTCGAGCAGCCAGCCGATGAAGTCATTCATCTCGTCGCTCGCCGCGCGCGAGTCCTGGGGCGGGGTCTGCCCGGGGAGGTACTTGCCGGTGAGCACGCCCTGCGCGAGCGGCGACCACACGATCTGGGAGATCCCCTCGCGCTCGCACAGCGGGATCACCTCGGCCTCGGGGCCGCGCCAGATCATCGAGTACTGCGGCTGGCTGGAGACCCAGCGCGCGACGTCGGGGAGCGCGAGTGACTCTTCGATCCGCGCCACCGGCCACTCGCTGAAGCCGATGTAGCGCGCCTTGCCGGCCGCGAGGACTTCGGTGAGCGCGCCCATCGTCTCCTCCAGCGGCGTGTGCTCGTCGTAGCGGTGGCACTGGTAGAGATCGACGTAGTCGGTGCGCAGGCGCCGCAGCGAGGCGTCGATCTGCTTGTGGATCTGCGCCGCCGAGAGGCCGCTGTCGGTGTCCGACATCGGGAAGTAGACCTTCGTCGCCAGCACGTAGGAGGCGCGCTCGTAGCCCTCCAGTACCTCACCCAGCAGTGTCTCCGAAGCACCGCGCCCGTAGACGTTGGCGGTGTCGATGAAGTTGATGCCCGCGTCGAACGCCGCGCGCACGCACGCCTCGGACTGTTCGCGCGCGACCCCCCCGGAGTACGTCAGCCACGAGCCGAGGCTGATCTCCGAGACCTCCAGGTCACTCGATCCGAGTTTGCGGAAGTTCATCGCTCCCGCACCCTACCCGCTGGCTCCCGCGACGTCGAGGCGCTCGATCTGCGCGGCGGTGAGCTCCAGTGTCGCGGAGGGCATCAGCTCGGCGAGCTGCTGCGGGGAGGTCGCGCTCGCGATCGGGGCCAGCACGGTCGGTTGCGAGCGCAGCCACGCCAGCGCGACCGCGGCGAGCGCGACGTCGTGCGCGGCGGCGATCTCATCGAGCGCGTCGAGCACGGCGAAGCCGCGCTCGTTCAGGTACCGCTCGCGTACCCCCGCCGCGCGCGGGCTCTCGACGGCGGCGCCCTCGCGGCGGTACTTGCCGGTGAGGAAGCCGCGGGCGAGGCCGAAGTAGGGGATGCAGGCCAGTCCCTCGCGCTCGCAGAGCGGGGCCAGCTCCTGCTCGTAGTCGCGCTCCATCAGGTTGTAGTGCGGTTGCAGCGCCACGTAGGAGGCGAGATCCTCACGCTCGGCGGCGAGCTCCAGCGCCTGCGCCAAGCGCGACGCGCTGTAGTTGGAGGCCGCGACGTGGCGCACGCGGCCCTCCTCGATCAGCTCCCGAAAGGCCGCCAGGGTCTCCTCCAGCGGGGTGCGCTCGTCATCCCGGTGGGCGTAGTAGAGGTCGATGCACTCGACCCCGAGCCGCTCCAGCGAGCCCTCCACGCTGGCGCGGATGTTCGCGCGCGAGAGCCCCGGCAGCTCCGCTGACATGCCAACCTTGGTCGCGATCACCAACCCCTCGCGATTGCCGCGCGCGGCGAGCCAGCTGCCGATGATGCGCTCCGAGCCGCCCACTCCCGCGGAGCCGTGCCGGCCGTAGATATCGGCGGTGTCGATGAAGTTCCCGCCACCCCGCGCGTAGGCGTCCAGGACCGCGAAGGAGCGCTCCTCGTCGAGCGTCCAGCCGAACACGTTCCCGCCGAGGCACAGCGGGAAGACGTCGAGGTCGGTGTCGCCGAGACGCGCGATCGGGTCAGGGTAGCGGAGGGTTCTTCGCTAGCGCCGCCGCCCCGAGGCGAAGCTCTGCACGGGCGGCGCGACGGCGCGCATCCCGGCCCCGACCTCGGCGCCCGGTAAGCGGTGGACCTGCGCCTGCGCCGGTGCCTCCTCGCCGAGCGCCGGCGCGACGAAGCGCTCCAGCGCGAGCAGCTCGCGGACGATCACGTTCACCACCGGAGGGACCCGCTCCCCGCTCCCGCGCAGCGGCCTCACGGTCTCCCCCACCGTGCGCTCCAGGCGCCCGCGCGCGAGCAGCAGCGGCTCCGCGCGGGCCAGCGGCCGGTGGCGCTCGTAGACGACGCGCGGGACGACCAGGTTGATCGTCCCCCACTCATCCTCGAACAGCAGGAACATCGTGCCCTTCGCGGTCCCCGGCCGCTGGCGGGCGATGACCAGGCCGGCGACGGTCACCGCCGACCCGCGCGGCAGGCGCGCGAGCTGAGCGCTGGTGCTCAGCATGCGCGCGGTCAGCCGCGGGCGCAGCGCCGCCAGCACGTGATCGCCGATCGTGACCCCCGCGGTCGCGTAGTCGGCCAGCAGACCCTGCCAGCGGCTCAGGGGACGCAGGCGCGGGGCCGCGGGGAGCTCCAGCGGCAGCGCCAGCTGGGTGCCCCCGGCGGCCGCGCGGCCGGGGGCCGCGATCCCGAGCTGCCACAGCGCCAGGCGCCGGCGCGCCCGCGCCTGACCGGCCTCCCCCGCGGCCTCCTCCTCCTCGAAACCGTGCGGCGCGCGCTCGGAGACCTCGATGAGACCGTCGCAGGCGCCCGACCACGCGAGCTGCTCGAGCGTGCGCCGCGCCGCGCCGCAGCGCGCCGCGAGCTGCCCGAGGCTCTCGAAGGGCCCGCCGCGCTCACGCTCGGCGACCAGCGCGCGGATGTCCACGGCCGCGGCCCCCTTGACGTAGCCGAGACCGAGGCGCACCCCGAGTGCAGGCTCCGCGGCGTCCCTTGCAGGCCCCGCGGCTTCCCCTTCGGGCTCTGCGGCGTCCCCTCCAACGCGCTCCACGACGCACTCCACCGCGGAGGCGTTGACGTCGAGCCCCAGGACCGCGATGCCGCGGCCTTCGGCCTCGTGGATGAGGCTGTCGGGTGCGTAGAAGCCCATCGGCTGCTCGTTGAGGAGCGCGCAGAGAAACTCCGGGCCGTAGTGCACGCGCAGCCACGTCGACTGGTAGGCGAGCAGGCCGAAGGCGGCGCCGTGCGCCTTGGGGAAGCCGAAGCCCGCGAAACCCGCGACCATCTCCCAGACGCGCTCCGCCGTGGCCGCGTCCGCGCGCACGTGACGGCGGGCGCCCTCCAGGAAGCTCTCGCGGTGTGCCTGTAAGGCCTCGTGGGAGCGCTTGCGGCTCATCGCGCGGCGCAGCCCTTCGGCCTCGCCGGGGGTAAAGCCGGCGAAGGCCTGCGCGACTTCCATGACCTGGTCCTGGAAGATCACCGTCCCGAGCGTCGCCTCCAGCACGGGCCGCAGCGAGGGGTGCGGGTAGGGGACCTCGTAGGCGGGGTCTTCGCGCAGGCGCCGGCGGCGCTCGATGTAGGGGTTGATCGCCCCGCCCTGGATGGGGCCGGGGCGCACGATCGCGACCTGCACCGTGAGGTCGTCGAGATCCCGCGGGAGGGTGCGCTTGAGCGACTGCATCTGCGCGCGGCTCTCGATCTGGAAGACCCCCACCGTGTCCGCGCGGCGGATCGCGCGGAAGGTCTCGGCGTCGTCGAACGGGATGCGCGAGAGGTCCACACGTTCTCCGCGGGTGCGCGCGATGCTCTCCACGCAGCCTTCCACCGCCGAGAGCATCCCCAGGCCGAGCAAGTCGATCTTCAGTAAGCCCGCATCGGCGCACGAGTCCTTGTCCCACTGCACCATCTGGCGGCCCTCCATCGCAGCGGGCACCACCGGACAGCAGTCGATCAGCGGCCGCGTCGCGACGACCATCCCCCCGGGGTGCTGGGAGAGATGGCGCGGTAGGCCGTACGCCTCTCGCGTCAGGGTCTCGAGCCACTCCCAGCGCGGGGACCGCTGATGTTTTTTTGGAGAGGGGGATGTCGAGTGGTTCGCCGCGCTCGCCCCGAGGGAGGTCTCGACGTCGTGCTCCGAGGCGCCCCGGTGGTGCTCGGCCGCGCGCGCCAGGCGCTCGAGCGCGCCGGGCGGCAGCCCGAGGACCTTGCCGAGCTCGCGGATCGCGCCGCGCGCGCGGAAGGTCGGGTAGGCGGCGACCAGCGCCGCGTGTTCGCCTCCGTAGCGCTCGTGCACGAGCGGGATCAGGCGCTCGCGAATGTCGCGCGGGAAGTCCAGGTCGATGTCCGGCAGCGCTTCCAGACCCGTGTGCAGGAAGCGGCCCAGTAACAGGCGGTTCTGGATCGGGTCGATGTGCGAGAGACCCGTGAGGTAGCACACGATCGAGGAGACCGACGAGCCGCGCCCGCGACCGGGCGCCAGCAACGCCCGCGCGGACTCCGCGCCGCGCACCTGCGCCGCCACCTCGCGCGCGAGCTCCAGCAGCTCGTGGTGCAGCAGGAAGAAGCCCGGCAGCCGCAGCTCGTCGATGACCCGCAGCTCCTCCTGCAGGCGCGCCGCGGCCTCGGCGTAGCGGACACCGGAGCCCGCCGGTTCCTGTGCGCCGGCCGGGCCGTAGCGCTCGTGCAGCCGCGCCTGGCAGAGCTCGCTCAGGCGCCGCAGCGCGTCGGCGTCATCGGCGCCGGGGTAGCTGTAGCCGAGGTCCGCACCCAGGTCGAACTGCAGCTCCTCCGCCAGGCACACACTCTCGCGCACCGCCCGCGGATGATCCGCGAAGCGGCTGGCCATCGCGGCGGGGGCGCTCAGGACGTGGCTGTGGTTGCCGCGCCGCAGCGGCTCGGAGGCGTCGAGCGTGGTGCGGTGGCGCAGCGCCACGAACGCATCCTGCAGCTCGGCGCGCGAGCGCGCGTGGGCGTGCACGTCACCGCTGGCCACACACGCCACCCCCAGCCGCCGCGCGAGCGCCTCCAGCGCGCGGTTGCGCGCGCGGTCGCGGCGCGCGTAGGGACGCTGCAGCTCCACGCGCAGCCCGCGCGGGCCAAACGCCTCCAGCAGCCGCCGCGCGGTCGGCTCGTCGTGCACGCCACGCGCGGCGCAGCCCGTGAGGCACACCAGTCCCTCCGAGCGCTCCAGCACCGCCTCCAGCGCCACCCCCGGCTCGCTGCGCGCGCGGCCGGGACCGCCGCGCGTGTGCGCGTGCGCGGCGGTGAGCAGCCGGCAGAGGTTGCGCCAGCCGCGCGGCTCGCGCACCAGCAGCGTCAGGTGCCGCGGGGAGCTCGCGTGTGGATCGCTACCGCCAGCAGTGCTCAGATCGCTACCGCCGCCAATGAGCACGTCGATCTCGGCGCCGTGGATCGCGCGCAGGCCCAGGTCCGGCGCCGCCTTCGCCAGCTCCATCGAGCCGGCGACCGAGTTGTGGTCGGTGAGCGCCAGCGCGCCGTAGCCGAGTCGCGCGGCACGCCGCGCGAGCTCCTCGGGCATCGAGACGCCGTCCAGGAACGAGTACGCCGAGTGGCAGTGCAACTCGGCGTAGGGCGGCGTGCCGGGCATCACGGCTGCCTGAACCACTGGGCGTAGGGCGGCGTGCCGGACATCACGGCTGCCTGAACCACTGTGCGTAGGGCGGCCTGCCGGACATCACGCCGGCTGCCTGAACCACTCGCCGGACTGCAGGTCGTGGAAGACCACGAGGTTCTCTCCGCGCACGCTGAGGACCTCCCAGTAACGCCGCCGCAACGGGCGCTCCGACCACCAGCGGTCCTCCACCAGCCACGACTCGCGCAGCGCCTCGATCGGCCGGCCCTCGACCTCGCGCGGCCTCCCGCCCGCGCCGGCGCGCACGCGCACGCGGCGCGGCAGGCCCACGGCGCGGGTGCCGCCGCGCGCGGATCGCCCACCGCGGGGGCTCATCCGGAGAAGGGACTCAGCACGACGCGGCGCTCGGGCACGCGCGAGTCCGGATCGACGCACAGCGCGTGCAGCGCCGCACCGGGACCGGCCGCCGCGCGTACCTGGCTGACCGCCTCGCGCAGCCGCGCGCGGCGTGCGGCGCGTCCCGCGGAGGGGTCCGCGAGCGCCAGCGTGCCCTGCTCGCCCTCCGGCGGCCCGAAGCGCTCGGCCTCCAGGCGCAGCGCCGCGGCGGGCGCCGGCAGCAGCCCCAGGCGCGGGATCAGCGCGAGGCGCATGCGCCGTGCATCGGAGAGCGCTTCGCGCAACACGACCCGCTCGCGCCAGGTCCCGCCCTCGACCAGCCGCGCGGAGAGCGTCAGCGCCCGCAGCGTCCGCCCGCGCCGCTCCGGCCGCGCCAGCAGGCGCTCCACGAGTGCCTCCAGGACACGCTCCAGCGCCTGGCCGCTGGAGGCCTCCCACAGCTCCAGCGACTCCCCCAGGCGCTCCTGCGCCGCGCGCGTGCGCAGCGGCGTGTCATGGCCGCAAGCCAGGCTCCACGCGAGCTCGCCGGGCGCGCCGAAGCGATCGGCGAGCGCGTCGCCTCCCAGCGCCGCCAGCTCCCCCAGCGTGCGCACGCCGAGCCGGCTCAGCGGCTCCACGAGCGCCGCGGTCCGCGCGCGGTAGCCCAGCAGCTCGACGGACCCCGAGGCGAGGTAGCGGCGCGCCCGCGCGCCGTCCCCCTCCACCACGACCGCCGCGCGCGAGCGCACCCGCAGCGCGGCTGCCAGCGCGCAGAAGCGCGTCGGTCCCGCACCGATCCGCGCCGGGCGCTCCAGCGCGCGGCGCGCGGCGGCGATCGCGCCCTCATCGCCTCCGTGCAGCCCGCGCAGGCCATCCACCTCGAAGTACGCCAGGCCGGGCCGGGCCAGCTCGAGCGCCGCACCGACTCCCTCCAGCGCCCGCGCCGCGCGCTCCCAGGTCTCGGCCACCCCCAGCGGATCGCCCGGCACGAGCCGCAGCTGCGGGCAGCGCGCCAGCGCCTCCCCCAGCGCCATACCCGGGACCACCCCCAGCGCTTCCGCGGCTCCCGAGACCTCCCCCACACGGGCCGTACCCCCTAACTCGGGGGCGATCGCGAGCGCTTCGCCGACCAGCGGCTGAGGCCCGCCGGCGGCCACGCTCAGCTCGAAACGGGGAAGGTAGACGCACACGATCATGGGCGAACATATGTTCGCATACGACGGGGCCGCCCGCAAGGCGAATAACCTAAGCGGGTGACCTACACCACCGCGCAGGGCCGCCAGCAGCTACTCGACAGCATCGCGCAGGCGACCGATGACCTCGGCGCCGCGCTCGCGGCACTCGGCGAGGCCTACGAGCACCTCGACGAGAGCAGCGCCGAGACGCTCGAGCGCGAGCTCTTCCGGCCCGTGCAGATGGCCTACGGCCGCGCGCAGCGAACCCACGCGGGGTTCGCCAGCCGCGCCGAGCTGCCCAGTCGCGACTTCCAGCCGGTCTCCCCCGGGCACCCCTCGCAGGGCGTGAAGGGCTTCCTGGAAAGCGCGGTCGACGCGGTCGGCAGGGCCGACGGCACACTCGCAACGCTGCAGGATTCGATGCTGCCAATCGAGGTCGGCGACGCCGAGCTGCGCGCCGGCCTGGAGGAGGTCCGCATGCTGATCGGCGACATCCGCGCGCGTGCCCGCGAGCTCGTGCGCCGGTTCGGCCGCTAAGCACGGAGGCGAGGCACGGAGGCAAGGCACGGCAGCGAGGCACGGAGGCCTCGCGCGCCAGGAGCGCGGGACACGGGCTTTACCCGCGCGGACGATCCCTAATCCATGCCCAGCGGACCCTCGGCGGAGCCGCTGAGGAACTGGCGCACGAAGGGGTTCTCCGAGGAGAACATCTTCTCCGCGTCACCCGCCTCGACGATGCGCCCGCGCCACAGCAGCGCGATGAACTCGCCGATGCGTCGCGCCGAGGCGATGTCGTGGGTGACCACGATGTAGGTGCCGCCGTACTGCGTGTGCATCTCCTTGATCAGTTCGCACAGCAGCGCCGTGCGCACCGGGTCCAGGCCCGAGTCCGGCTCGTCGAAGATCACCACGTCGGGCTCCATCACGAGTGCCCGCGCGAACCCCGCGCGCTTGCGCATCCCACCCGAGAGCTGGTTGGGAGCGAATTGCATCGCGTCCGAGAGGCCCACGTCGCCCAGGCGCTGGCGCACGCGCTGGCTGATCTGGGCCTCCGACATGTCGGTGTGCTGGCGCAGCGGGAACGCGACGTTGTCGAACACCGACATCGACCCGAACAGCGCGCCGTCCTGGAAGAGCACCCCGATCCTGCGGCGCAGCGCCAGCAGCTCCGGCATCGGCAGGCTCGGCACCGACTGGCCGTGAACGATGATGTCGCCCGAGTCGGGAAACATCAGGCCGATCAGGTGTTTGATCAGCACGCTCTTGCCGGTCCCCGAGGGGCCCAGCACGACCGTGACCGTCTCGTCCGGGATCGCGACGTTGAGCCCGTTCAGGACCGGGATCCCGCCGAGACGCTTGTGCACGTCGTAGCAGCGAATCGACCACTTCCCGTTGGCGTCCTCGCTGTCCCAGTCGACCTTCGAGTGGTACTCGAACTCCGCCGCCGCGTCGAGCGTCGCCGCGTGGTCCGCGCTCAAAGCCCCGGCGCCGCCGCCGACCTCCTGCACGTCATCGACCCGCTCCTCCTCCATATACCCGCAGATACTAGTCCGCGACCGCGACCAGATCAACCGCGGGGCGCGCACCGTAGTATCGGGGCCAATGGCTCAGACGATCGCGGTCCTCTCCCAGAAGGGCGGCACGGGCAAGACCACCACGGTGCGCACGCTCGCCGACGCGCTGCGCCGCGCACAGGTGCGCACGCTGGCCGTTGACCTCGACCCGCAGGGCAACCTCTCCGACTACTTCGACGTCGCACCCGACGCGCAGCCCACGATCGGGGACGTGCTCACCGGCCGCGCGAGCGCCGCCGAGGCGATCCACGACGACGTGATCCCCGCGAACCTCAGCCTCGCCGAGGCCGAGCTCGCACTCGGCGGCAAGCTCGGCCGCGAGCTCACGCTGCGGCGCGCGCTGGCCAAGCTGCCCGCCGACTCCTACGATCTGATCCTCGTCGACTGCCCGCCCTCGCTCGGCCTGCTCACCGTCAACGCGCTGGTCGCCGCCGACTACGCCCTGATCACCGCCGAGGCCCAGTACTTCGCGCTGCAGGGCGTCGAGCAGGCGCTCGAGGTGATCGAGCTCGCACGCGACACGCTCAACCCCGAGCTCGAGCTGCTCGGGGTGCTGCTGAACCTCGCCGACATGCGCACCGTGCACTCCCGCGAGGCCCTCGCCTCGCTGCGCGAGCAGCTCGGAGACAAGGTCCTCGACACCGTCGTGCGCTCCTCCATCGCCTACGCCGAATCCGCCGAGCGCGCCATCTCGATCCTCGATCACCGGCCCGACCTCGGGGCCGACTACCTCGCTGTCGCCGGCGAGCTGCTCGAACGGCTGCCCGGGCTCGGGGACGCACGCGGGCGGCTGGCGAAGCTCGCGTAGGGCCGGCGGGCGCTGCCGCGCCATCCCCGGCATGCCGCCCGCCAGTCACACTCCCCGCGAGCCCGAGCTACCGCCTCAGCTGGAGCTTGCCGAGATCGCCGCACTCGACCACGACGCAGTCCTCAGCGAAGTCGAGCTCACCACAGCCACGCTCATCGATCAGCACGCCCGGGGCGTGACACTCGAGACCGTCCGACTCACCGGCGTCGAGCTCTCCGGCTCGCGTCTGGAGCACCTCAGAATCACCCACGGCGCGCTCGACGGCTGCGACCTGGCCAACCTCGAGGGTCGCGGCGCACGTATCGCGAGCACAACGATTTCGCATAGCCGCCTCACCGGGATCCTGCTGCCCGAGGCCCAGCTGACGGACGTCACGCTTCGCGGCTGTCGAGTGGACCTCGCCTCCTTCGCTTCCGCCCGCTTGGAGCGCGTGACCTTCGAGGACTGTCTGCTCACCCAAAGCGACTTCCTCGAGGCCCGACTCGATACCGTCCGCTTCCACGGCTGCGATCTCACACGTGCCGACTTCCGCGGCGCCTCGCTGCGCCACTGCGAGTTTCGCCGCAGCGATCTCACCGAGCTGGAGGGCGTGGCGAGCCTGCGCGGCGCGGCCATGGAGTGGCCCGACATCGTCGCGCTGGCCGGGGTCCTAGCCGCCGCGCTGGGGATCGAAGTCCTCGACGCCGACTGAGATCAGGGGATGCTCGCGGATACGTCCTGGCGAACCGTCTTGCCAGCGGAGATCGTCACCGTCACTGGTGGGGTTGTTATCGGCCGGCCATTGACCGTGGCGCTCACGAACGTCCCCCGCACCGCGTAAGCGCCTGGCGCAAGCGCGATTTCAGCCAGCTTGCCCGCGGCGACCGCCCGGCTCGCCACCACCGCACCGGTCACCGCGTCGGTGACTTCGATCGTGCCCGCCGCTGGTTCCCCCTGGCGGCATCGCGGGGACATTCTGAGTGGGCCTCCGTCCAGGAACAGTCCGCTGATCAGCTCCGTCGGTCCAGCGCTCACAAGCGGCTCCCCGGGCGGAGGTCCCGGGTCGGCCGATTGAAAGCAAAGTGGTTTCACCCACACCGTGACCACGTCGCCCGCCCCGCCCGCCCGCGGGCTCTGCCGAGCGACGATCTGGTTCGGCTCGGGACGACCCGGTCCCCCCTGGACATCCTGGCGGCTCGACAGTTCCTTGACCCGGATGCCACATCCCGCACGGATCAGAAGTTTGCGAGCCGTGGCCAAGCTCACCCCGGTCAGGTGCGGCGCGCGGCACACACTCCGGTGATGTCCGGCAGCCCCAGCGAGTGGCTGTGCCTGCGTGGTCTGCAGCCACGTGAGGGGTACGAGTGCGCATGCGCCGATGCTGATAGCCGCTGCCGCAGCACTCCTCGCACCACGCGCTCCGAGGCCCACCAACCGAGGCATGCGCCCAGTTTTATCGCAATCCACCCCGCCCCGCGCGTAAGGACGTGACTATGGTCTGCCGGTCATGGTCATCCGCGACGCAGACCCACAGGCCGACGCAGCCGGATGCGCGGCGATCTATGAGCCCTACGTATCGAATACCGCCATCTCATTCGAGACCCGGCCACCGACGGCCACGGAGATGGCGCGTCGCATCGGCGCCGCATACGTCTGGATGGTTGCCGAGCGCGAAGGCAGCACGCTTGGATATGCCTATTCCACGCCCCACCGCGAGCGCGCCGCCTACCACTGGGCGGCCGACGTTACGGTTTACGTCGCCCCAGCTCACCATCGAACGGGTGTTGGGCGGGCGCTCTATGCGCAGCTGTTCGAGCGACTGCAAGCGATTGGCTTGTGGACCCTGTGCGCCGGGGTGACCCAGCCGAATGCTGGGAGCAACGGCCTGCACCGCGCAATGGGGTTTCTCCCCGTCGGAACCTACCGGCGCGTCGGCTTTAAGCTCGGCGCCTGGCACGACGTCCTGTGGTGGCAACTGGATCTGCGCCCCCACGAGCCCGGGCCACCCGCCGAGCTCGCCATCTAGGGCACACGAGCCTTCCTGGATGCAGCCATACGGCTATAACGTGTAGCCATGGAGCTGCGCACGCTCGGACGCACCGGCGTCCACGTCAGCCCGCTGTGCCTCGGCGCGATGATGTTCGGGGCCTGGGGCGAGCCCGACAGCGATGCCGGCGTGCGCATCATCCACCGCGCCCTCGACGCCGGGATCAACTTCATCGACACCGCCGACGTCTACTCGCGCGGAGACTCGGAGGAGATCGTCGGCAAGGCACTCAGCGGCGGTCGCCGTGAGAACGTCGTGCTCGCCACCAAGTTCCACGGCACGATGGGCGACGATCCCAACCAGGCCGGCAACTCGCGGCGCTGGATCTTCCGCGAGGTCGAGGCCTCGCTCAAACGCCTGCAGACCGACTGGATCGACCTCTACCAGGTACACCGCTGGGATCCCTGGACCGATCACGACGAGACGCTCGGCGCACTCTCGGACCTCGTGTCCCAGGGCAAGGTGCGCTACATCGGCTCCTCCACCTACCCCGCGGCGCAGATCGTCAAGGCCCAATGGGTCGCCCGCGACCGCGGCCACCAGCGCTTCGTCTGCGAGCAGCCGCCCTACTCGATCCTCGCGCGCGGGATCGAGACCGACGTGCTGCCGACCTGCCAGGAATTCGGAATGGGTGTCATCCCCTGGAGCCCACTCGCCGGCGGCTGGCTCTCGGGTCGCTGGCGCAAGGCCTCCGACGATCTCACCTCACGACGCGCGGCGATGATCCCCCAGCGCTACGACCTCTCGATCCCCGCCAACCAGGCCAAGCTCGACGCCGCCGACGCGCTCGCACAGCTCGCCGATGAGGCCGGCATCTCGTTGATCCACATGGCTCTCGCATTCGTCATCCGCCATCCCGCGGTGACCGCCGCGATCATCGGTCCGCGTACGATGGAGCACCTCGAGTCCCAGCTCGGGGCCGCCGCAGTGGAGCTCGATATCGCGCTCCTGGACCGCATCGACGAGATCGTCGCGCCCGGCACGACGATCAATCCCACCGACGCCGGCTGGACCAACCCCGCGCTGGACGCCGCGGCCCGCCGCAGGTAGCCGAGGCCCCTTCGGGGCTCTCTCACGCTACCTGCGCTTACGGCCCGCTGGGATCTACTTCTTCTTCTTCTTCTTGACGGGGTACTTCTTACGAGCCTGCTTCTGGCAGGCCGCCCGCTTGCTCTTTGGCTTCTTGGCGCACGCCTTCAGCGCCTTCGCCAGCTTCTGAGCGTTGGTCTGCTTCTTCTTGGGCGTCGCGACTTCGGCCGTCGGGAGCGGCGGTGCCGGCGGCAGGACCGTCGTAAGCGTTGTATTGAACGTAGGCAACGCAGGCAGCGCTGGGGTCGTAAAGGATTTCACGGTGCCATAGCTCACCCCGTCGGAGTTGCTCGCCTTCGCGCGGTAGTAGTAGGTCGTGCCCGGCACCAGGGAGCTCGCAAACGTAAGCGAGATCCCCTCCGTCGTCCCGGACAGCGATTTGGGGGTGACCGCCGCGATCTGGGGGGAACCGAGTGCAGGAGTCCCACCAAATTCGAAGCTCACGACAGTCTGCAGACCGCTCGTGTCCACACTACCCGTAAGGACCGCCGAGACCTGTGTGACCCCGGCCGCTTCGCCTGTCACCGCCGTGGGCGGCGTGGGCGGCAAAGTCGTAAAGGTCATGTCCGGTCCGATCGTCGTGCCTTCCGCGTTACTCGCCACCAGCGCGAAGTGGTACATCGTTCCCGGCGCAAGTTCGCTTAGTTCCAGCGGGCCCACGCTGTGAACCGTGTAATCCGAACCCACGCTTTCTCCAGTCGTAAAGCCACCACCGACGTAGGGATCGGCCACACTACTTCCACCCGCCGCTTCATAGCCCGCCTGGCTGATGTAGACGAAGTGGGCGCGTGTAGCGATACCTCCGGGATTCACGGTCCCCGAGACCGTAGCCGCAGTCCGGGTCGACCCCTGTGCCGCGCCGGTCGTGACGATCGGCGTAGCCAGCGTCGTGAAGGACTGGACCGCACCTTCGGTGGGGCCCGTCCCATTCGTCGCGACCACGCGCAGGTAGTAGGTCGTTCGTGGTTGCAGACCGCTGAGCGCGAAGCTCACCGGCTGATCGCCGAACCCTTCCGGCAGAGGAGAGCTCGCGCCAACAACCGTCGTGGCACCCGTGAACGCCGCGTTGGTCGCATATTCAAGCTTGTAGGCCGTTACCTGGTAGTTCGGGTTGATCTGCGCTTCCAGCTTTGCGCTGCTCGCACTCACGCCCGAGATCGTTTCGCCTTCGACGATCGGCGCTTCCGCGGCCAGCGTCGAGAAGGTCCCTTCCGCGCCCGTCGTTGTACCCGTCCCGTTTTTTGCGACAACGCGATAGTCATACGCCGACGCAGGCGTCAAGCCCGTGAAGTTGACGCTGACCATCAGCTGTTCCTGGCCTTCCAGCGAGGGCGGTTCGCAGGGAACGCTTTTGTTGAATGCCGGCGCTATGCCGTATTGGAATTCGCACGTCGTCGTTTCGTTCTGCGGGTTGACGAACGTGAAGGCCGAGGCCGCAAACGGCGTGACGCTGGTGGGTTCGCCGCCTTCCGTCGTGGGCTTCGCGGCAAGTGTCGTGAATGACAACAGGTTACCCGGAGTCGCTTCCGTGATGGCTCCGTTTTCAAAGTGCGTCGCCACGAGGCAAAACGTGTATTTGCTGTTCCCCTCAAGTCCGGTCAGCGGAGCAGAGACTTTGACACCTTTACCGGTTAGTTCTACGCCCGGTTCCGGTTCTGCTGTGGCGCCTTCACAGGTGCTACCCAGGCCATAGGAGAAGTAGTAGCCCGCCGTACCGCTTGCACCGGGGTTCAATTCTCCGTGGAGAGTCGCGGAGGTGCTTACAACTGGACTCGCCGCTTGCGTGACCGGCGCTTCCGGCGGCGCTGCCAGTGCCGGGGCAGCCGAGAAGATCAATCCCCCGACAAGTACGCCCAGTACGGCCACATGCCCGATGAGCGCCCTGGCGGTAGCCATCGACTGCCTCGAGTTCCGGTCTTGCATCGCGCTCTCCCGGGAGCCGTTCGCCCGCACAAAGATCCTCATCGACACATCCTCTCCTCAATGCCCTTGACGGCATCGCAGCCATCACTTTTGAAACCGCTCCCCACACTCCCCCAATGCCGCTAGAGCTGGCCGACAGCTTGCTTCACCTGGACGTAGGCACACGACTCCTGACGACAGGAGCGGGCTCCTTACTTTTTATAGCCCCACCACTATCCAACCTATTGCGCCCAGCGTCAACCTGTGTCTCTCACACGAAGTCGGGTTCCGATCATTCGATTACGGGCTATTTTTCGGCGGCTGCTACGTAGCCCAGCAAGCTCGAGCGCTCCTCTACAGCTCCCCGACGTAAGCCCCCTGCGGCTCAAACGGAGCCCGCAGCAGCGTCGCCCAGCCCTCGATCTCGCTCCGCAGAGCCTCCACGACCGCGCCCGTCTGCTCGTAGAAGCACCACACCAGGACCGTCGGGCCTGCTCCTGAGATCGTCGCTCCCAGGGCGCCCAGCGCGCGTGCGCGGCCGGCCAGCTCGAAGGAGCGCGGAAAGAGGTGCGCGCGGCGCTGCTGATGCAGGCGGTCGTGTAGACCGCGCGACACGAGATCCCAATCGCCACGCGCAAGTCCCAGCGTCAGCAACGCGCCGTGGGCAACGTTGAAAACGGCCTCCTCCAGCAGCACTTCCGGGGTCAGGGCGGCGCGCGCGGCGCGTGTCCGCACGGCGTCCCCCGGGACGACCGCCAGCGCCTCCAGGCCAGTTGGCGCATCGAAGCGGGCAACCTCTCCCTCGGCGCATATGACGAAGCCGCCATGCAGGGCCGCCGCGGCGTTGTCGGGATGGCCCTCCAGCTCGCTCGCAAGCGCCAGCAGATCCGCGTCGAGCTCGAACAGGTGATCGGCCGCCATCAGGCCCGCGACGATCGCCGCCGCGCTCGACCCCAGCCCCCCCGAGAGCGGTATGTCGGACGCGATCCGGAACGTGAAGCCATCAGCGGGGTGTAGACGCTCGAAGGCCCGCACGCACAGGTTTTCGCGCCCCTTGGGCACCGGCAGCTCGCTCTGCACGGCGAACTCCCCGGTCTCCTCGACCTCCAGCTCCAGGTGCAGCGCCAGCGCCGCCGCCATGCAGTCGAATCCGGGTCCGAGGTTCGCCGAGGAGGCCGGCACGCGCACGACGCGCCGGCGCATCATCCCCACGGCGACGCCCCGCCGCGCGCGTGCACGCGCGTGCACGCGCGTGCACGCGCGCGGCGGGGCCGCAAACGACTATGCATCACCCAAGACCGCCTCTTCCAGCGCCGCCGTTTCCGCGGCGCACGGAATCACGCGCCCGTTGGCATTCTCGATCGCCGTCTGCTGGTCCTTCAAGCCGCGGCCCGTCATCACGCAGACCACGCGGCGCGCGCCGTCCGCGCCGTACTTGAGCAGGCCCGCGACCGAGGCCGCCGAGGCAGGCTCGCAGAAAAGCCCTTCCTTGGCCGCGAGCAGCCGATAGGCAGCGAGAATCTCGCCGTCGCCGACCGACCGGATCGCGCCGCGCGAGTCGGTCATCGCGGCCATCGCGTCCTCCCAGCGCACCGGGTTGCCGATCCGAATCGCGCTCGCGACCGTCTCGGGGTGCTCCACCGGGTGTCCCAGCACCAGCGGCGCGGCGCCCTCGGCCTGAAAGCCGAATAGCCGCGGCGCGGCGCCCATCTCGCTGAACCCGCGCCAGTAGGAGGTCACGTTACCGGCGTTGCCGACCGGTATGCAGAGCAGGTCGGGGCCGCCCTCGAGCGCCTCCAGCAGCTCGAAGGCCGCGGTCTTCTGGCCTTCGATGCGGAACTCGTTGACGGAGTTCACGAGCGTGATCGGATGTTTCTCAACGAGCTCGCGCACGAGCTCCAGGCCTCGGTCGAAGTTGCCTTCGATCGCGATCACGCGCGCCCCGTGGATCAGCGTCTGCGCAAGCTTGCCGATCGCGATCTTGCCGTCCGGAACGATCACCGCGCACGTCAGGCCCGCCTTCGCCGCGTACGCCGCCGCGCTTGCCGCCGTGTTCCCGGTGGAGGCGCAGATCACCGCCTTGGAGCCATCGCGCACCGCGGCAGATACCGCGCAGGTCATGCCACGGTCCTTGAAGGAGCCCGTCGGGTTGCCACCCTCGAGCTTCAGGTGCACCTCGGCGCCGACCATCTCCGAGATCACAGGCGCCGGCAGGAGCGGGGTGCCGCCCTCACAGAGGCTCACCACGGGGTCCTCCACAGCGAACGGCAGATGCTCGCGGTAGCGCTCGATCAGGCAAGAACACGTCATACGAACTCCTCTTCTATCACTCTGATCGCCCGGGGCTCCGAGCGCACGAAGTCAAGCTCGGCCAGCACTTGCAACGCCTCGCGCAAACGCGATTCCGCGAGCGGGTGGATGACCATCACCAGCCGCACGTCCGGCACCGTCGCCGCGCGCGCGTCGGGAGCGGCGCGGCCGCGCTGCACGAACGACTTGATCGACACCCCCTGCTCCTCCAGGACGCGCGTCACCGCCGCCAGCACACCCGGACGATCGGCGACTTCCAGGTGCAGGTAGAACGCGCTCTCGACGTCCTCCAGCAGCGGCAGCTCCAAGGGCGGCGCCGGTGGGCGCGCGCCGCCGGTCATCACGCTCACCACGTCTCCCAGCACCGCACTCGCCGTCTGCGGGCCACCCGCGCCCGGGCCCGACATCGTGATCTCCGTCACCGCCTCCGATTCGACCGTGATCGCGTTGAAGGGTCCCGACACCGAGGAAAGCGGATGCCCCGAGTACAGGAACGCCGGGTGCACCCGCACCGACAGCCCCCCCGCGCGACGCTCCGCGGTGCCGATCAGCTTCAGTCCGAGACCCAGCTCGCGCGCATACTCCAGATCGTCCCCGCGCAGCTGTTCGATGCCCTCATAGCGCACGTCTGCCAGGCTCACCGGCGCGCCGAACGCCAGGCGCGCCAGGATCGCCATCTTCGCCGCCGCGTCGCGGCCGCTGACATCGTCGCTCGGATCGGCCTCCGCGTAGCCCAGGCGCTGCGCCTCCGCCAGCGCCTGCGCGTAGTCGCTGCCACGCGCCATCTCGCTGAGGATGAAGTTCGTCGTGCCGTTGACGATCCCGTGGATGCGCTCTATGGGAGTCGCAGCCAGCGACTCCTCGAGCAGGCGCACGATCGGTACCGCGCCGGCCACCGCGGCCTCGAAGCGCAGACGCACGTCGCGCTCGCGAGCGACCTCAAAGAGCTCCTCGCCGTGCTGGGAGAGCAGTTGCTTGTTCGCGCTCACGACGTCTCTACCCGCACGCATCGCCGCCAGGAGGTACTCGCGCGCCGGTTCCAGGCCGCCCATCAGCTCGACCACCAGGTCCGCGCCGGCCAGCACCTCCTCGAAGCTGCCGCGCGTGCGCGTCAGTACCCCCGCGATCACCGGTCGGCGGCCGTTGAAGCGCTCGATCTCACCGGCCCGCTCCCCGAGCAGCTTCACGAACGCCGACCCGACCGTTCCGTGGCCGAGAACGCCAACCTTGAAGGGCTCCCCCGCCGCCAAGCCGGACCGCGATTTGACGGGATCAGCGGACATCGCGCGCCGTCATGTCCTGCAAGCTCTCACGCCGAACCACAACGCGCGCATCGCCACCCGCACAGAAGATCACCGGTGGCCGCGGCACGCCGTTGTAGTTGTTGCTCATCGCATACCCATAGGCGCCTGTTGCGGGCGTCACGATCACATCGCCCGGCCGCGGGTCATTCAGCAGAGCCTCGCGCACGATCACATCACCGGACTCGCAGTGCTTGCCCGCCAGCACGCAGCGTGTCTGGCCACCGAAGCGATCCGCGACGTGCGCTTCGTACCGCGCGCCGTAGAGCATCGGGCGCAGGTTGTCCGACATGCCGCCGTCGACCGCCACCCACGTAGAGACGTTGCGCTTGACGCTCTCCACCGTGTACAGCGTCACACCGGAGTTCGCGACCAGCGCACGCCCCGGCTCGATCAACAGCCGCTCGTGTGGCTCGAGCTGTGTGCGTGCCGCAGTTGTCAACGCCTCCACGTAGTCCTCGATCGCCGGTGGCTGCTGCTCGGCGCTGTACGCGACCCCCAACCCCCCGCCGAGATCCCACGTCCTGAACTCCCCCAGGCCCGCGAGCTGTGCGACCTCGCGGCGAAACGGCTCGAGCTCCAGTAGCTGGGAGCCGACATGCGCATGGATCCCTTCCAGTGCAAGGCCCGCCACGGCCCGCACCTGCTCGATCGCACCCCCGATCTGGTCCATCCCGAAGCCGAACTTCGAATCGGCCTGACCGGTGGAGATCTTCTCGTGCGTGTCTCCCTTGACGTTCGGGGTCGCGCGCAGCAACACCGGCTGGGGACCGCGCGCGCTGCGCTCCCCCTCCCCGACCAACCGCTCCAGCCGCCGCAGCTCATCGAGGTTGTCGATCACGATCAGCCCCACGCCGTGCTCCAGCGCCGCCCGCAGCTCGGACTCGGACTTCGCGTTGCCGTGCAGCACGATGCGCTCCGCCGCGAAGCCCGCGTTCAGCGCCAGGTACAGCTCGCCACCCGAGGCCACATCGCACCACAGGCCCTCCTGCGCGAACAGCGCCAGCACCGCGGTGCAAGGAAAGGCCTTGGAGGCGAACACCACATTCAGCTCCGCCCCGCCCGCTTGCCGGCCCGCCTCCACGAAAGCGCGCGCCCGCGCACGCAAATCATCCTCGGCCACCACATACGCCGGGGTCCCGAACTCGCGCGCCAGCTCCAGCGTGTCGCAGCCCCCGATCTCCAAGCGCCCGCGCTCGTTCACGCGACTGCCGAGCGGGAAGACCCGCTCCAGCGCCTGCGCCAAGCCCGTACTCGTCTGCGTCGCCATCTCGCCGGGGATTATCGCTTGCGGCTCAGGCCGCCGCCGGGCGAGGCACCTTGGACCCGCGCTCGCGTCCGTCCCGCAGCCCCGCGAGGCCACCCCCGCGCATCATCAACGCGAGCCACACCGCTCCGATAATCATCAAGCCGACGCTCTCCAACTGCGGCGCGGTAAGACCCGCGAGGACCTCTTTGTTGCGGCGCACGAACTCGACCAGGAAGCGCTCCAGGCCACTCAGCAGGCAGTACAGCGCGAACACCACCCCCGGGCGCACGCGGTCGCGCAAGCGCCACAGCAGGAACGCGACAAGGCCCATCGTGACCGTCTCATAGATCGGTGTCGGCTGCACCGTCACCCCCGGCGGCGTGGGAACCGTGCCGTGCGGGTAACCCATCGCCCACGGCAGACTCGAGCGGATCCCGTAGTCCCCGTCACCGGAGACCTGGCAGCCGATGCGTCCCAGCGCGTAGCCCAGCGCGAGCGCCGTGGCGCACATGTCGAACATCACCAGTTCCAGCGCTCCACGCCAACGCATCCAGGCCACCACACCAATCGCCCCGCCGATCGCGCCCCCGTACCAAACCAAGCCCGAGCCGGAGAAGATGCTGCTGGCCAGGTGATCCTTGACTTCGCTGTAATTCTGGATCAGGAAGTAGCCCCGCGCTCCGACGATCCCACCGACGAGCGCCGCAAAGACGATCTCATACGCCCAGTCCACCGGCCGCTGCAGCTCGCGCAGGCGACGCGCCACAAGCAGACCGCAGGAGAGGAAGGCGAGCGCGAAGACCACGCCGAAGCTCTTGATCGAGATCCCGAGGACGTCGAAAGCCGGTTTCACGCCTGCGCACTTTAGGGAATCGCAAGCTCGGTCTGCGACAATCGCCCCAGGATGGCTGCCACCGCTCACAAGCCCCGCTCGGCATTCGGCAAAGACACCGGACTACAGGCCCGCATGCTGCTGACCCTGTTCCTCCTGGGACTCGTCTATGCCGTGCTCGTAGGAGTCCTGCTCGCGGTCGGGGTAGGCGGCGTCGCGATCCTCGTGATCGCGCTCGGCCTGCTCGCCCTGCAGCTGTTCTCCTCGGACAAAATCGCGATGGGCATGATGGGCGTCAAAGCGGTCTCGCCCGCCGAAGAGCCCGAGCTGCACGGGATCATCGAACGGCTCTGCGTCCAGGCCGATCTGCCCAAGCCGCGCGTCTGCGTGATGGAGAACGCGATGCCCAACGCCTTCGCGATGGGGCGCTCGCAGAAGTCCGCCACGGTCTGCGCGACGCGCGGCATCCTGCAACTGCTCTCCCCCGCCGAGCTCGAAGGCGTGATGGCGCATGAGCTGACCCACGTGATCAACCGCGACGTGATGGTCATGACATTGGCGAGCTTCTTCGCGACCGTCGCCTCGATCATCGTGCAATTCGGCTTCTTCTTCGGCGGCGGTTTCGGCGGAGGCTACGGGCGCGGCAACAACGAAGGCGAGGAGGACGTGTTCCTCGTGATCATCGTCGCGGCGGCTGTCTACGCGATCTCCTTCATGCTGTTGCGGGCGCTCTCGCGCTACCGCGAGTTCGCCGCCGACCGCGGCTCGGCCGTACTGACCGGACGTCCCTCAGCACTGGCCTCGGCCCTCTTGAAGATCAGCGGCACGATGGAGCGCATCCCCAGCCGCGACCTGCGCAGCGCCGAAGGCATGAGCGCCTTCTTCATCGTGCCCGCCCGTGCGAAGAACTCGCTGATGAACCTGTTCGCCGACCACCCACCGCTCGAGCAGCGCCTCGCCGCGCTGCAGCGGCTCGAGTCGCAGCTGCAGGGCACCGCCTAGTGGGCCTGCTCGACGCGCTCACCGGCCGCCACCAGGTGAAGGGGCCGGCGCCGGATCGCCTGTTCGCGATCACGACCGCCTACATCACGCTGCAGAGCGAGCACCAGATCGTCCCCGCGGGCACCGCCGCGATCGTCTTCCAGGCACTTCAGACCAGCGAGTTCGAAGCGACGATCAAAGACATGGAAGAAGTGGTCCGCGCCACCGGCGGCGAGAGCAGCACGCAGGTCGCCACCCAGGACGACAGCTACGGCTACCGCTGGATGGTCCTGCGCAACCCCACCGGCGCTCCCAGCGTCGAAGACCTCGCGGTCGGCATCAACGCGGTCTCCAGCTCGATCGAGACCGCCGGCCACGGTGAGCGCCTGCTGTGCTCGGTGTTCGCCTTCGCGGATGCTCGACAGAACCCCCTCTACTTCATCTACAACTACAAGCGCGGGTTCTGGTACCCGTTCGTGCCCGCCGGCGCCAAGAACGAACGCGCAACCGAGCGCGAGCTGCAACTCAAGGCACAGATGGCCGGCGAACTGCCGATGGAGCCCGAACTGGAGCGCTGGTTCCCGCTGTGGGGCATCCCGATCTAGTGCTGCCGCACCGCTGACCAGCCGGCGTAAGGCCCGAGCGCGCCATCCAACCCCGGTAAACCCCCCAGCGTCGCGCCCTCAGTCCGGTATCAGGCCCTCGCCGGTGAATTCGCGGCCGGCCTCGGCCAACGTGAGATCGGCCGGCGGAAGAATCAGATCCGACCCCTCCAGCTCGTCATCGCCGACGAGCGTGCCATTGGCGCGCACGAACTCCAGCAGCCGCTGATAGGAGTCCTGGAAGCGATCCTCAACGCCGGACTCAACAGCCGCATGCACATCGTTGTCGAGTTCGTTCAAGCGTCCGGCGCTGGCAGGATCGAGGCGATACTGGTCCTCGCCGGAGATGCGCACGATCATCCCTGACCGCCCTCGCTCGGGGCCTGCTGGGACGTCTCGGGGACGTCCTGCGCGGCCGCAGGGGCACTGGGGGCGGCGATCTCACCGGCGGCGGAGCCTCCCCCGCCGAGCTCACTCTTCATCTTGGCGAGATCGTCATCGACGGCGGAGGTATTGGAGAGCTGTTTGAGCTGGCGGTCGATGTCATCTTCGCCCGACCCCAGCTGCGTGATGTCGTCAAAGGTGCCCGCAGCTTCCAGCTCGCTGACGGCACTCGCGCGAGCCTTCATGTTTTCGGTCTTGTCCACCGCGCGCTGCATCGCCAGGCCCACGTCGGCCATCTGCTCGCCGACGCCGGTGGCCGCCTCGGAGATACGCACCTGGGCTTCGGCAGCGGAGTACTGCGCCTTGATGACCTCCTTCTTGGTCCTGAAGGCTTCGATCTTGGCGCGCAGTTTCTGCTCGGAGTCGGTCAGCTTCTGCTGCTGATCCTGCAGTTCGGCGACCTGCGCGTCGAGCGACTGCAGCTCTGTCTGGGCCACGTTCTTGCGCTCCAGCGCCGTGCGCGCGAGATCCTCCTGACCGCCGGAGAGCGCCTGGCGCGCCTGGGTGTCGAGCTTGACGACCTGCTGCTGCAAGGTGCTCTCCTGCATCTGCAGCCGCTTCTTGGCGGTCACCACGTCGGCGATCCCCTTCTTGACGTTCTGCAGCTGTTCGACCTGCTTCTGGTAGCTGTAATCCAGCGTCTCCGCGGGATCTTCGGCTCTGTCCAGCAGTTTGGAGACCTTCGCCTTAACTACCGTCGACATGCGCCCCGTCAAGCCGGGCATCGCGTTCCTCCTGACAATCTCTTACGACACGGTGTGAGTGGTACTCGCAGGCTCAAGCGTAGCCTACGCCACCCCGCTCAGAGTCCGGCGGGATGGCGCACCATGAAGCCGGCATTCGCCGGGCGCAGCGGGCGCCAGCGCGGACCCTGCTCGTTGGTGGGGTCATCGGCGGAGCTGGTGTCCAGGCGCAGACCGGCGACCGTCATGTAGGCGTGTTCGGGGTTCGTAAAGATCGTTACCCAACGCCCAACGCCGTGACCGCCCCAGCCCTCGAATTCCGAGGAGTCCATCGGCGTCGAGATCAGGCTCGCACCGTGCAACGCGAAGGACACCGTGCCCGAGCAGTCATAGCCCGATGAGATGAACGAGGCGTGGCCGCCACCGTAGATATAGGGCAAGCCGATCAGCTGATTACCGGCCCAGACGATCTCCTGCACAGCCGCCGGCGCAGACATCGGCGCGGCGGCAAGGCCGTTGACATAGCGGGCCGTCGAGCCAGGAACCAGTAACTCAGGCTTGGTTGCCGCGGCGAGGTCCGCAATGCTGCCGCCGGTCTCGCCATTGGTCTGGCCGACCGGGGGCGGGATGACATAGGGGATGACGGCTCCGGTCGCGGTCCGTTCGTAGACCGGGCCCCTGTAGAGGACGCTCGAGCTGCGCGCGGTGACCGGAGCGTGAACCGTCGGCTTCTTGGTCGTGGGCGCCGCGGTCGTAGTCGTCGAGCCGCCGGTCACCGTCGTGGCTGCCGGGGTACCGGAAGTCGTGGAGCCACCAGCCGTTGTTTCGGCGATGGTAGTGGCGTCGGCGGCGGTGCCGCCGGCAACTCCCTTGGCCAGTGCTGCGCTGCTCAAGCCAGCCAAGGTGGCCAGGAACGTCAAAACGCATAGCGTCGCTCTAAGGGCTCGCACCCGCAAAACAACCTCTTTCGTTGGCCTGCGGGGTTAGCTGACGGGCTAGCGCTAAAAGAGCCTGCGCTTCTCACGGTTCCACCGTGGGATTCGCCCCAACAACTTGGGTCCCCCGTTCCATGGCGTCTGACCATGGATTCGGCGTTCGGGGCGAGACCCTAGCAAACTGCAATGACGCATGCACCAGGTGCAGCGTCTTTCCCGGATTTTCCGGGGATCACCACGCTAGTGTCCCGCGCCGATGCACCTCCGCCCCGTCCCCGCCTGGATCGCCGCGACGCTGCTGTTAGGCGCCCTCGCGGGCTGCGGAAAGTCGCTGCCCGGCGGTGCAAGCCAGAACCGCGGCGCCGGTGTCACGACGGTCCCCGGCGTCGGCGCGCTGGCCGCCAGCGGACTGGCGACCAGGAATACGACCCGCCTGGGAGGCGCAAGCCCACTCGCGGATGCGGCAGCCGTCGCGCTAGCCGTCAACCCCGGTCTCACGCCAGCGACCCGTCCAAGCGCGGTGGTACTCGTCAACGAGAACGACTGGCCCGCGGCGCTCGCCGCGGCGGCGCTCGCAAGCCCACCCCTGGGCGCGCCGCTGCTCTACAGCGACGGCAACACGCTGCCCGCGATCTCGGGTGAGGCGCTCGCGGCGATGAAGCCGCGCGGCTCGCCGCTGCTTGGCGGAGCGCAGGTGATCGAGATCGGGACCTCGGCAGCTCCCGCCGGCTATCGCACGCGCTCGCTCGCTACCGCCACCGCCGACACCGCGAGCACAGCAGTCGCAAGGGCGCTCTCAGCGTCACTCGCGGCGCGGATCGAGCGACTGGTGGCGCGTGTCCACGGCGGACCCCCGCACCACGTGATCGTGTTCGGCGCGGACGGACCGCGCGCGCTAGCGATGCCCGCGGCCGGTCTCGCCGCGGAGAGCGGGGCCCCGGTCCTGCCGGTCGACGCGGCCGGTATACCCCCAGCCACGCGCAGAGTCCTCGCGAGCCTCTCACGTCCGGTCATCTACGCGGTCGGGCCACCCGCAGCCGTGAGCCGCGCGGTGCTCGCCCAGCTGGCGCGCTTTGGGGCCGTGCGACGCATCGATGCCGGACCGGGAGCAAGCGGGGCCCCCGGCGCCAGCGGCGAAGCGCTGGCGAACGCGATTGCGGTCGCGCGCTACAGCGACGGGACATTCGGCTGGGGCATCGAAGAACCGGGGCACGGACTGGTATTCGCCAACGCCTCGCGTCCACTGGACGCACCGGCCGCCGCACCGCTATCGGCAAGCGGCGACTTCGGCCCGCTGCTGCTGCTGGAAGCCCCCGGCCCGGTCCCGAGCGTGCTGGCGGAATACCTAAGCAACATCCAGCCGCGATACCCCGAATACCAACCGGCGCGAGGCTTCTACAATCACGGCTGGCTAATCGGCGACGAAGCGGCACTCGCGGCAAAGACCCAGGCCGAACTGGACGCGATGCTCGAGACCGCACCACGCGCCACCCCCGCCGCCCCCTCCTCCACGACCACAGACTCAGCCCCCGCCGCCACGACCACAGGCTCGAGCCCACCGCCCGCGACATCGACCACCTCGCCATGAACACGCCATCCACCCCACCCCGCCCCGAGAACCTCACCGGTACCCGCGATGAGCGACGCTGAGGACCCGCGGCGCCTGGAGCGCGTACGGACCCATGAGGTGACGGTCGAGGACGTGCGCGCACTGATGGGCGCCTCGACCCCTCACTTTGCGCTGCAACTGCGCGAGCGAATCCTGCGACTGATCGCGGATCTACCCGAGGATCACCCCGCGCGTGTCGAAGGGCAGCGCGAGATCGCGCGGCTGCAACGCCTCGGCTTCGACGGGGAGGTCAGGGGCGAGGGTGGAGCGCTCGAGGAGCGTCCGCTGCCCTCGGTTTCGGGGCTCGCCATCGCCGGCGAACCTTAGACCCGGCGACACCCTCATAAAAAACCTGGAGGGTGCAGGTTCCACTTTTCCTGGCGCCGGGGCGCTTGCTTGACTAGGGGACGAGATGATCCCCCCCCGCCAGAGCCCGAGCGCGAGCTCCCCATCCTGCCCTTTCGACGCCTGCGACGGGAGCGGCTTTCAAGTCGACGAGCAGACGAACACGGCAAGCGACTGCGTCTGCCGCGCGCAGCGTGTAGCAAGCGCGCGCGCACACCGGCTGCGGGAGCGGGTGCCACGCCGCTACATGGACCTCTCCTGGGAGCGCAACCCGCTGGCGCTGATCGCCCAGGACCCCGGCAACAGGGACTCCGTCCGCAGGGTCAGGCATTACTGCAAGAACATCGGGCGCAAGCTCGCCGAGGGCGAGGGCCTGTGGATCATGGGGCACACCGGCACCGGCAAGACGACACTCGGCTACATGATCGCGGCGACCGCGACGCACGCTCAGCACTCGGTGCTGAGCTTCAACGCGGTCGCGCTCCTCAACCGCCTGCGGGCCACGTTCAACTCCGATAGCCGCGAGAGCACCGAACAGGTGATCGCAGCGCTGACCGAAGTGGAGCTGCTGCACATCGAGGATCTGCGCGTCGTACGCCCCACCGAGTGGGTTCTGGAGCAGCTTTACCTGATCGTCAACGCGCGCTACGAGGAGCAGCGATCGATCGTCTTCACCTCAGATATCGACTCCGACGCCGACGGTCCGCTGATGCCGAGTCCGCGCGAACTCGCCGAGCACATCGGCGCACGCACGTTCTCGCGGCTGATGGAGATATGCGGAGACCCCGTTGTGATCGCTGGCCGCGACAAGCGGATCGACCTCGATGTGCCCGGGGCCCGGGTGGGGACCGCCGAGGAGCGCTGGACCACGCCGCAGCACGGGGGCGGAGAAACTGTCGCGGCGGGCGAGGCAGGGACGCTCGCGCCGTCGTCGCTCAGCCTTCCCTGAGCACCCGCGCATGACGGGCGTCGAGAAAGCGCGCCCGCAGCAGCCGGAAGAGGAAGACGAAGAGGACGATGTCGACCGCCAGCAGGCCGACGCTCAGCAGCCGTGGCGCGGTCGTAAAGGCCGAGACGATGAGCACTACCAGCGAATCGAACGCCAGCACCGGCAAGAGCGCGAGCATCACGGTGTGCGAGCGATAGCCGCTGCGGTGCTCGCGCAACGTCACCTCAAATGTGCCGATCGCGACAGCAGCGATCCCAGCGATCAGCGTGTCGCCGCCCTTCGAGATTTCCGGCTGCTTGAGATCGAGCTTGCGCACCCCGATCACCGCGGCGATTGCGCCGATGAGGATCAACAGCTCCGAGAGCGGCAGCGGGTGCCAGGGCGCCTGCGGACGCTCGCCGTAGCTCGGCGCCGTCGGCGAGCTGTGCGGTTTGCGGCGAGACTTGGGGGCCGCCGCGGGCGTGCCGCCGCGATGCTTGGGCGCTGCACCCGCAGCGTCTGACCGCGCACTCACGGCCGGCGTGGTCGCACCCGCCGGCTCCTGCCGCGCAGCGGGACGTCGCTTACGAGAGCGGGCGCGGCGAGGGGTACTGCGGTTGGCCAAGGAGTGCGTACCGCGCTAGGCGGGGGAAACCCGTGGAGATCCGCCGCAGGGAGCCATTGGAGGTTCGATCCTACCGCCAATCTATGCTGGGTTCGATGTTCTCCGGCGACGATCAGGCACTCGTGCCCCCCGCTGCGGCCGCCGCCTCGCACCCGGCGCCAGCAGAGCAGCTAGCGGCGAGTGGTCCAACCGGCATCCCGGGAAGTGAGCTAAGGGGTCCCTTCCCAGTGGGCGAGTACGCCGCCAAGCTACGCGGCAAGCTGCGCTCCTTCACGCGCGTGCAGCTGGTCGGCGAGCTCGTCAACCTGCGGCCCTCGCGAGCACGGGTGTACTTCGAGTTGCGCGACGCGACCGGCGCGATCGCGTGCGCGGCGTGGCGCGGAGACTGGGAGGCGATGGTCGCGCGCGCCGGAACGGTGCGCGAGGGCGTCCAGGTGGTCGTGGCGGGCGGCTGCGATTACTACACCGGCAGCGCGAGCGCATCGCCGAGCTTCTCATTCGCCGTCAGCGACCTGCGCGTGGCGGGCGAGGGCGACTTGTTGGCGCGCATCGACCGCCTGCGCAAGCTGCTCGATGCGGAGGGACTGCTGGAGCGTCAGCAGCGCTTACCGCGTCCGGTCCTGCCACGAACCATCGGTGTCGTGACCGGCGAGGGCGGCAAGGCCCGCGACGACGTCCTCGCGGCGCTCGCACGGCGCGGCTGGTCGGGCCGCGTCGTATGGGGCTTCGCTCCCGTCCAAGACCGCCACGCGGCCCCCGCGATCGGACGCGCACTACAGGATCTGGCAGCTCTGGGAGGCGTGGATGTCGTGATCGTGGCGCGCGGTGGGGGCTCGCTGGCAGACCTGCTGTGCTTCTGCGACGAGACCCTGTGCCGGACCGTGGCGCTGCTCGCGGTGCCGGTGATCGCCTCGGTTGGCCACCACACCGATCGCACTCTGCTGGACGACGTGGCGGCGGTTAGCTGCTCGACTCCGACGCACGCGGCCGAGGCCGCGGTGGGTGTGCACTGCACGGCGGCCCGCGCGGAGCTCGCGCGGGCGGCGGCCCGACTGAGCGACCACGGCCGCCGCGCCGTGCTCGGGCGGGCACGCACGCTCGCCAGCCTGACGCGCGCCCCGGCCGAGCAGGTGGCGCGCCACCGCGCTGGCCTACACCAGCAGCTACGCGAGATGCGCGCCGCAGGCCGCCGGCGCATCGCGAGCGAGCACGAGCGGACCACCCGGCGCGCGCTCGTACTCGAGCGCAAGGCGGCCGCGGCGGCCGTGGACTGCCGCGGGCGCCGGACGCTGGAGCTAGAGCGCCTCGCGCTGGCGCTCGCGGCGCACGATCCGCAGCGCACGCTGGAGCGCGGCTACGCGCTGGTGCAGGCCCCCAGCGGCGAGCCGATCGCGAGCGCGGCGGCAGCACGCGCTCAGTCCGCGGTGCGCCTGCGCTTCGCCGACGACACGGTCGTAGCCGAGATCGCCGAGCAAGCGTGAGCGCCCAGCGCAGCTACGAGGCGAGCGCGGCGCGGGTGGAGGAGATCATTCGCCGTCTGGATGCCGGTGAAGCCAGCCTCAGCGAGACGCTCGAGCTGGTGCGCGAGGGCAAGGACCTGATCGAGCACTGCGCGCGTGAACTGGAGGCGGTCGGCGATGCGCTCGAGGAGCTGCGCCTGGAGGACCTGGTGGCGCGCCTGGAGCGCGAGGGCGCCAGCGGGGAGCGCGGCGCATGAGTACCTGGGAGCAGCTGGCGAATCTGCCCGTCGAGATCGAGGACTACACGCTGGAGCCACTGAAAGCCCTCGTGTCCAGCGAGTTCGAGCGCTCGAGCACCGTGATCCACCTGCGCGGAGCCGGCGAGGAGGGTCTCGGCGAGGACGTGACCTACGACGCCGTAGACCACGAACTTCTCCAGCAAGCCGGCTCGATACTGCCGCTCGCCGGACGCTGGACACTGGCCACTTTTGGCGAGCGCCTCGCCGAGCTCTCGCTCTTCCCAAGCCCGCCGCAGCGCGAGGTCTCGCAGCGCTACCGGGTCTGGGCCTACGAGTCGGCAGCGCTTGATCTGGCGCTGCGCCAAGCCGGGAGCACCCTGCACGAGATCCTGGGGCGCGAGGCCCGGCCGGTGCGCTTCGTGGTCTCGTTGAGGCTCGGCGAGCCCCCCAGCCTGGAGCTGCTGCGGACGCGCCTCGAGCTTTACCCACAACTGCGCTTCAAGCTCGATCCGACGAGCTCCTGGGATGAAGAGCTGATCGCCGCGCTGGCCGCCACCGGAGCGGTGGACTCGGTGGACTTCAAGGCCTACTACTCGGGCTCGATCGTCGACCAGCCCGCCGACCCCGAGCTTTACGAGCGCGTCGTGCGAGCGCTGCCGCAAGCGTGGATCGAGGATCCGGCCCTGACTCCCGAGACCGATGCCGTGCTGGCAGCGCACCGCGAGCGCTTCTCCTGGGACGCCCCGATCCACTCTGTCGCGGACATCGAGGCACTGAAGTACGCGCCACGAATGGTCAACATCAAGCCCTCGCGTCTCGGCGGCCTGCGCAACCTGCTGGATGCCTTCGACTACTGCGCGCGGCGCGGAATCGGCAATTACGGAGGCGGCCAGTTCGAGCTGGGCGTCGGCCGGGGGCAGATCCAGTACCTCGCGTCGCTGTTCCACGCCGACGCGCCCAACGACGTCGCACCGACGGGCTACAACCTCCCAGAGGTTCCGGCCGGCCTGCCCGGCAGCCCGCTCGCGCCAGCCCCCTCACCCACGGGCTTCCGCTGGGAGACGGCGCCCAGCTAAGCTCGCTGCAAGCTCCTGCCCAGCGGCGCTCTTGCGCTGCAGGCAACGCAACTTCTGTCCCGCAGCTCGGTTGCGAACCTCATAACCGCTAAGGTCGGGCGCGCCGTCCGGCCCCATCCGCTATGGAAAGCCCTGGTGCCCACAAGCGATCCAGACTCTCGGCTACGGCAGCTGCGCTTGGCCTGCTGAGTCTCCTGGCTCTCGCTCTCACCCTCATCTGCGCGGGGAGCGCGTTCGCCTCCCCGCCGGTCTCCGGCGGCACCGCGCCGCCCGCAGGAGCCACCACCTCGCCAAATGGTGGGGCCGGCACCACACCAAGTACGGGCAAAGCTCCGACAGGGGGCACCGCGACCGGCAAGTCGCACAAGCCGGCCGCCAAGTCGACTGCGAAGAGCGCGGTGAAGATCGCGGCTGCCCGCTGCGTGCCGGTGAGCAGTTGCGGCACAAAAGCACACCAGGTCTCCACCCATGGGACCCTGCTGCTTCAGGGCCAGGGGTTGAAGGTCGGCCAAACGGTGGCGTTTCCCCGCTCCCGCAACGCCCGTGTCGCGCGCAACTCGCCGAGCGCGCACCTGCACAACTCCAAACTCGGCCTGGTCGTGACCGTGCCGTCCAGCGCACATTCGGGCGGCATCGCCGTAATGCTCGCGAGCGGCAGGAGCTCCAACCAGTTCGGTCCGATCAGCATCGTTACCTACAAGCTGCATCCCCCGGCGCCCAAGGCGCCGCCGGCGGCGCCGCTGCCGACGAGCACGGCGACCACGGCCAGCGGCACCGCGTTCGCAGGCCAGGGCATGTGGATCTGGTACATCAGCGCCTCCGACGGCGGCAACGTGGCCGCGATCGTGGCGCAGGCGCACGCGGCCGGCGTGACCACGCTCTTCGTCAAGAGCTCCGACGGGTCCAGCAACTACTGGAGCCAGTTCAGCCCGCAGCTCGTCGCCGAACTGCACGCCAACGGCCTGAAAGTCTGTGCCTGGCAGTACGTGTACGGGACGAACCCCACCGGCGAGGCCAACCTCGGCGCGCAAGCGGTGGCCAGCGGCGCGGACTGCCTGGTGATTGACGCCGAGGCGGAGTACGAAGGGCACTACGCCGCCGCCCAGCAGTACATCGCAGCGCTGCGCGCGAAGATCGGCCCGAGCTACCCGCTGGGCCTGGCGTCCTTCCCATACGTCAGCTACCACCCCTCCTTTCCCTACTCGGTCTTCCTGGGACCGGGTGGCGCACAGTTCAACGCGCCGCAGATGTACTGGCACGACATCGGCACGAGCGTGGCACAGGTGTTCGTTACCACCTTCGAACAGAACCTCATCTACGGACGCCCCATCCTGCCGCTGGGCCAGACCTACGGCGGCGTCAGCAGCAGCGAAATCGTGGGCTTCCGCTCACTCGCTACCGCCTACGGCGCGGCCGGGGACTCCTTCTGGGACTGGCAGGAAACCTCCTCCTCGGGCTGGAGCTCGCTGGTGGCGCCGCTCAACACAGCGCTTGCGGTACCCCAACCGGAGCTGACCTCGCCGCTGCTGCACGAAGGCTCCAAGAGCGATCAGGTCCTGTGGCTGCAGGAGCATCTCGCAAGCGCCGTCCCCGGGCAGCCGACGACGGGCATCTTCGAAGCCACGACCAAGGCCAACCTCGAGCAGTTCCAAACCGCGCACGGCATCCCCGCCAGCGGCGAAAGCGACCCCAACACGTGGGCCGCGCTGCTGGCGCTCGCGCCGGTCCCGGTCAACTGGACCGGCGCGAGCCCGCAGACTTAGCTCAGATGCGCTGAATCAGCGTTCCGGTTCCCAGCCCCCCGCCGCAGCACATCGTGACGAAGCCGATCTCCTTGTCGGAGCGCTCGAGCTCGTGCAGCAGCGTCGTGACCAGGCGCGCGCCGCTGGAGCCGAGCGGGTGCCCGAGCGCCATCGCGCCGCCGTTGACGTTGACGCGATCCATGTCGGGGTTGTGCTCGCGCCGCCAGGCCGCGACCACCGGGGCGAAGGCCTCGTTGATCTCGATCAGGTCGATGTCGTCGATCTTCATGCCGTTGCGCGCGAGGATCTTGGTGGTCGCCGGGATCGGCCCCTCGAGCATTTTCACGGGGTCGCAGCCGACGGTCGTCTGATCGACGATCCGCGCACGCGGACGAAGGCCGAGAGCCTTGGCCTTCTCAGCTGACATCAGCAGCACGGCGGCGGCGCCATCTGAGATCTGCGAGGCGTTGCCGGCCGTGATCTTGCCATCGGGCTTGAATGCCGGCTTGAGCTGGGCGAGCGTCTCCAGATCGGTACCGGGTCGAATCCCCTGGTCGGTTACGTAGGTGTCGCCGTTTACCTGGAAGGGCACGATCTCGCGCTCGAAGCGACCCTCCTCGGTGGCTTGGTGGGCGAGGCGGTGTGAGCGCACCGCGAGCTCGTCGAGCTCGGAGCGCGGGATCTCCCACTGGTCGGCGATCATCTCCGCACCGAGCCCCTGGCCCACGATGTTGTGCTTGGCCATCAACTCGGGGGTGAAGGCAAAGCCGAAGTCCTCCTGGGTCTTCATGCCCGCGGCGAAGGGCAGGTGACCCATGTGCTCGACGCCGCCGCCGATCATCGCGTCGTGCACGCCTGCGGCAATCAGCGCCGCGGAGAAGTTGACGGCCTGCTGGGCCGATCCGCACTGGCGATCGATGGTGGTACCGGGGGTCTCGATCGGCAGGCCCTCCTGCAGCCAGGCGTTGCGCGCGATGTTGAAGCCCTGCTCGCCGAACTGCTGTACACAGCCCGCGACGACATCCTCGACCTCGGCGGCGTCGATACCGGCGCGCGCGATGACCTCCGTGTAGACCTTGCCGAGCAGCGCATTGGGATGGGTGTCCTTGTAGTAGCCCTTCTCCTTGTGCCCACGCCCGATTGGGGTTCGCACGGCCTCGACGATCACGACCTCGCGGCCCTCTGGTTTCCTCATGAGAAGTCCTCCTGCGTCGGTAGCGCGGCGGTTTTTGACGGCGGCGGGCGCGCGCGGTCGGCGTCCCACGCCTATACCCCCTAGTCTACCGCGTGAGCAAACTAGATTGACTGGTCAGTCAACCAAAAACGGGAGGCGGAAGCGTTGCAAGAGCGGCTTGCGATCGTAGGCTCGGGCGCCATTGCGTGTGGCTTGGCAGCGACGGCGGCACATCACGGGCCGGTGCTACTGCTGGCGCGCTCGCAGAACTCAGCCGACCGGGCTCGCGCTAGCGTCGAGAAGACTCTCAGCCGCCTCGGTGCCGAAGTCGACCCGGAGCACGTCGGCATCGTCACCGACCCCGACGCACTGGCACAGGCGACATTCGTCGTCGAGGCAGTCGTCGAGGAGCACGCGGTGAAGGCCGCCGTCCACGCCGAGCTACGCGCGATCGTCTCCGCCGAGACGGTCCTTGCCAGCACCACCTCCTCGCTGTCGGTAGAGGAGCTCGCCGCCGCGAGTGGCGCCGCGGAGCGCTTTGTCGGCCTGCACGTCTTCAATCCGGTGACGAAGATGCAGCTCGTCGAGCTGATCTTCCCCGCGCGGGCGAGCGATGCGACACGCGCTCGCGCGCTCGCGCTGTGCGAGACATTCGAGAAGACCCCCGTCGAGGTTCCAGACGTGCCCGGCTTCGTGGTCAACCGACTGCTATTCCCATACCTGTTCAGCGCCGTGCGACTGCTCGAAGAGACCGGTATGGAAGCGAGCGGGGTCGATACCTGCATGCGCCTCGGCGCGGGACACCCAATGGGGCCGCTCGCGCTACTAGATCTCGTGGGCCTGGATGTCGCGCAAGCCATCGGACAGACGCTCGGGGAGCCGGTGCCGACCCGCGTCGAGCAGCTCATCGAGGAAGGCGCGCTGGGACGCAAGAGCGGACGCGGCTTTCACAGCTACTCCTAAAGAGCGGCGCCAAAAAACCGCCTTACGAAAGAATTTTCTTAGGCTCGGCCTGCTTTTAGGTGGGCTTCATCAAGGGCGACATACTTGCTAGTGCGACTCAGGTCGCAACGCACACCCGCCTCCTCCCAGTGCACACGCTCCGGCCCGCTCCCCCCGCGGGCCGGACGTGTGTTTGGGTCAAGTCCCCCTCTCCGCTCCCTCACGAGCCGCCCGCGCGGCCTTCACCCTCGCGCGCGGGTACGGTGCGACGTTCACGGATGCGCACGGCCTCGATGCGATTCTCGCGCACCGACTCGACACGAATCGAGTACGGCCCGGCGGTGATCGAGTCCCCACGCCGCGGCAGGCGTCCGAGCTCGGCGAAGACGAACCCGCCGACAGAGTTGTAGGCGTCGCTGTCGGCAGGCAGATCCACGCCGTAGTCGTTCAGATCGGTCACGGCGACATGCCCGCGCACGAACCAGTCGCCGTCGGGCAGCCGGCGCACCTCGCCGGCTGCGGGGTCGGTCTCATCGGTGATCTCGCCGACGACCTCCTCGATGATGTCCTCGACGGTCACGATCCCGGCGACGCGACCGTACTCGTCGATGACGACGGCCAGCGAGGTGCGCTGGCGCTGTAGATCCGCGAGCAGGTCGTCCAGCGGCTTGGTCTCGGGAACGATCGGGGCGTCGTGGACGTCGGCCTCGATCGAGGCCTCGGGGCCCTCGTCCATCAGCCTGCGGGCAAGTGCGCTGGCGTGTACGAGCCCGCGCACGCGGTCGCGGTCATCGCCCTCGGTGACGACGAGCCTGGTATGCCCGGAGGAGATGCACAGCCTCAGCGCGGTCTCGACATTCTTGGAGACGTCGACGGTGATGACCGCGGGAATCGGGGTCATCACCTGGCGAGCCTCCTGCTCGTGCAGGTGAAAGACGCCGGTCAGCATCCCGGCCTCCCCGGGGTCCAGGTGACCGCCGGCGTGGGACTCGGCGATCAGGCGCTTGAGCTCATCGGGCGAGCCCCCGCCGGATTCCTGTCCCATGTCGACGCCGAGCATCTTCAACAGGCGCGTGGAGATCGCGGTGATGCCGTTGATGATCGGCCCGAACAGCATGCTGAACCCCTGCAGTGGCCGCGCGATGCGACGGGCCACGCTCTCGGAGCGATTGATCGCATAGAACTTCGGGACCATCTCCCCGAAGATCAGCTGCACCAAGGTCACGATCACGTAGGCCAGCACGACGGAGATCGCCACGACGACCCCGTGCGAGAGCGTCCCGCCGATCGCCTGCTCGAGCGCACGCGCAAGCGTAGGAGCGCCTAGCGCACCGATCGCGATCGAGGTCATCGTGACCCCGATCTGGACCGCCGAGATGTACTGGTTTATGTGATCGAGTTGATGCAGGGCGAGCGCAGCACCGCGCTCACCCTCCTCCTGCATGACCTCTAGCCGCGCGCGGCGCGAGCGCACGAGCGCGTACTCCGCGATCACGAAGAAGGCGTTGACTGCGACCAGGAAGGCCGCCAGGATCAGCTTCAAGCCGGTCACACCTGTGTGTGGGCGGCTTGGACGCTGCTACTTCGGGGAGGTTGGTCGTCGTTCATCGGTGGCCGACGAGCAAACCGTAGCAGGGTGACTGGTCGACATCGGGGCGCTCAGAGGAGCGCCCCGATGCGCTCGGCGAGCGCGAAGTCGGCCGCCGTGAGGCCTCCGGCCGAGTGCGTGGAGAGCTCCAGGCGCACCTTGTTCCAACCGTGCACCAGGATGTCGGGATGATGGTTGGCCTCCTGCGCCAGCTCGGCCACGCGGTTGACGAACTGGATCGCGGCCGCGAAGTCGGCGAACGTCCACTCGCGCGCGATCAGCGACCCCTCGCGGACCCACGCTCCGCCCGCAAGCTCGGCCTCGATCTCTTGGTTTGAAAGTAGGTCCATCGGCAAAAAGGTGCGGCGTTGCCTACAGTCGGAGCATGCGCATCGTAAGCCTCGTGCCCCACGCGACCGAGCTGCTCTTCGCACTTGGCCTGCAAGATCAGATTATCGCCGTCACGCACGAGTGCGACTACCCGCCGCAGGCACAGACGCTGCCGCGCGTGACACGCGATGCGCTGCCACCAAGTCTAAGCGCAGCGGAGATCGACGCAGCCGTTCGCGAGCGCACCGAGCGCGGAGCGGCGATCTACGAGCTCGATGAAGAGGCGCTACGGGCGCTCGAGCCGGAGCTGATCGTGACGCAGGCGCTGTGCCCCGTGTGCGCTGTCTCTTACACCGAGGTCGCGCAGTTCGCACAGCGATTGCCGCGGCCGCCGCGCGTCATCGCGCTGGACCCGCACACGCTCGGCGAGACCCTGGGCGACATCCGCACGCTCGCCCAGGCGACCGATCGCCGCGGGGAGGGCGTGGAGCTAGTGGCGCGGACCGCCGCGCGTATCGACCGCGTAAAGCTCGCGGTGCGCGGCCGGCGGCGCCCACGGGTCGTGGCGCTCGAGTGGCTCGACCCGGTGTACCTCGCGGGGCACTGGACTCCGCAGCTGATCGAGCTCGCCGGCGGCGAAGACGCGCTTGGTATGCCCGGAGAACCCTCACGAGTGGCCTCCTGGGAGGAGGTCGCGGCGGCGGCTCCGCAGATCGTGGTCGTGATGCCCTGCGGCTATGACGCTCCGCGCGCCCACAGTGAGGCCACCGCCTACGCCGACCGCCTCGCGACGCTGGGGGCGCAGCGGGTGGTCGCGGTCGACGCCTCCGCCTACTTCTCCCGCCCCGGGCCGCGCCTCGTCGACGGTCTCGAGTTGCTCGCCCACATCCTGCACCCCGCGGCCGTCCCAGAGGCCCCCGGAGAGGCGATCGCACTGGCGCCCGCGAGCGTATGAGCTAGCTCGAGACGGCAAGTGCGCCGGCGACCGCCACCGCGCTCAGCAGCACACAGGCGGCAAACCCGAAGAGCGGGGCCTTGCGTTCGTCGGCGGTGCGGATCGCCAGCGCAGCCAGCGCGCCGCCGGCGAGGCCGCCGATGTGCGCCCCGACCGAGATGTTCGCGATCGAGAAGCTGAGGACCAGGTTGATGATGATCAGACCGCCGATGCCCGACTCCATCACGCTGACGCGGCGCGAGCGCAGCTCCACGACCGCCGCCCCCATCAGGCCGAAGATCGCGCCGGAGGCACCGAGGCTCGGCGCGGCAGTCGCGAACAAGGCCCCGAAGGAGCCGACGAGTAGCGCCGTGAAGTAGATCGTCGCAAAGCGCAGCGAGCCGATCGCCGGCTCGAGCATCATCCCGAGCAGGTAGAGCAGGTACATGTTGAAGCCGATGTGCAGGAGGTTCTCGTGCAGGAACGCACTGCTCACGAGACGCCAGTACTGGTGTTCGACCCCCACGCCGTAGCGCCAGAGGATGCCTTCCTCGATCACCCTGCCGTGGATGTTGGCGCCGAAGATCGTGAACTGGCCCTGCTCGGTCAGGAACGCGAGCACGTTCAGCGCGATCAGCGTGTAGGTGACCCGCGGCTGCCGCGCCATATCGCGCATCCGCACGACCTTGGTGCGCTGGCTCGAGCACTCCGGGCAGCGCATTCCGACCCGCGTAGTGGTCATGCACTCGGGGCAGATCGGGCGTCCGCAGGAGGAGCAGGAGACTCCGGTCTCGCGAGCTGGATGGCGATAGCAAGTGGCCATGTGTGCGCCAGAGCCTAGCTTGGCTCATGCCCAAGCTCGCACCGCACGTTCGCCGGCGGGTCGCAATACGCCGCCGGCTGTGATCCCGCCGGGCTTTGCGCGGCTCAGACTTTGGCGACGATTACAGGCGTGCGCGTCGGTTTGAGGCTGCCGCCGAGCGGCTCGGCGGTGACAAGCACGTCGCTGACACCCTGCAGGTCGCCCGGCACGCCAACCGAGCCGGCGCCACGTTTCGTGACTGAGAACAGCGCATCGGTTGGCTCAGGCGCTTCGGTGCCATGCTCCAGCCAGACCTCGTAGATGTGCCCCGGCGGTGGTGCCGGCATCCCCTCGACGACCAGCTGTAGGCGATTTCCTACCTTGCGCAGCTCCGCGGTGACACGATGCCCGGGAATCGCCACGGCTGCCTGGATGACTTCGGTCGACTCGGGCGAGGAGGAGGTGTTGATCGCCAGTGCGCCAATCAAGAGGCCGACGCCGAGCGCGAGCACAGAGGCAAAGGCGGGAATCAACCCGCGGCGCACGGGCGAGCGCACGGGAGCAACGCGATCGGCGTCGTGCCCGGCAGCCCGGAGCAGTTCCGCCTCGGCGTGCACGGTGGCCATGATCCGCGCGTGCAGACCGGCCGGCTCGGCGACTAGCGGCACCCCGGCGGCGAGCGCATCGGCGACGGACTGCAGTTGGACGAGCTCCTCGCGACAACTTTGACACGTGCTCAGATGGGCCTCGAAGGACTCTGCCTCGATGTTCTCCAGCGCGCCTAGTGCGTAGGCCGCTACGTCGAGATGCAGCTCGCACTCGCGCCCGTTGTCAGGGGAGACACTCATGTGACTACCTGTTCGGAGCTGAGCTGGGAGCGCATCTTCTGCAAGCCAAGACGCATACGGCCCTTAATCGTTCCCACCGGGGTATCGAGCATCGTGGCAATCTCCGAATGAGTGAAGCCGCCGTAGTAGGCAAGCTCGATTACGCGACTCTGCTCAGCCGGCAGCCCAACCAGCGCGGCACGGATCTCGCGTGCTTCATCGCGACGCCCGACCTCGCGCTCGGTGCGCTCATTTGCCTCTAACTGCTCCTCCAAGCCCTCGTCGCTGATCCGTCCGCGATCCTGGACCACGCCGCGACGCAGGGCGTCGATCGCACGGTTGTGCACGATCCCAAGCACCCACGTACGGACGCTCCCGCGCGTGCGGTCATAGCGGGCGCCGCTGCGCCACAGCGAGAGGAACGCCTCCTGGACGACGTCTTCGGCCAGCGTCCGCTTGCCGCACATGCGGAATGCAAGCGAGAATGCGGCGGTCGCGTGTCGCTCATAGACAACCGCAAACGCCGCGGAGTCGTGTTCGCGCACAAGCTGCATGAGCTCCTCGTCGGCGAGCTTGCGCAAGAGCGCCGAGGCGGCCTTGGCGGAGCGCTTGTAGCGAGCCATATCGGACATTGATACGCACCAAGCCGGTACAGCGGATCAGGGAGCCCGCAACCGACATGTCCAAGTAAACCACTCAGCTCGGACGCCTTTAACCAAATACCAGAATAGTTCCGAGTTGTCTAGTCCTCGGCGGGGCGCGCTGCGGCTGCTGCCTTTCCCGAACGCGCCTGCGGCGCGGAGCCACCTGGCTGACCGTGGCGGCGGGCGCGCAGCAGGACCAGAGCAAGCCCAGCACTGGTGCCGACCACCACCGCGGCAGCCGGGCGCACCCAGTTGCGGGGATCGCGCATCGCCGATAGCTCCCACCCTTCGAGCTCCTCAACCGCCAGCTCAGTCAGGTTCGTGAGCGTATCCTCGAGCCGCACGACGAGGTCAGCGGGCGGCTCTACCGGCGCGAGCGCGCGGCGCAGGAGACCCTCGAGGTTGGGAGCCGTCTCAGTCATCTCGGGAGTGCGCTGGCAGCGGTGTCGGCTCTACTTCTGGGTTGTCGGCCACGATCCCCTCCAATTGCTTGATAGCTCGATGGATCAGTACCTTGGTGGCGCCGTCGGTGCGCCCCAGCGCTCGCGCGATCTCGCGGTTGTCCATGCCGAGCGCGAAGCGCATGATCAGCGCCTCGCGGCGATCGTCGGGCAGCTTGCGCACACCGGCGAGCACACGACCGAGCTCGTCGCGGTCTTCGACAAGCTCCTCGGTGGTGTGCGGAGCGCTCAGCGGAGTCGTGTCGTCGATTGGGGAAACCGGCTTGCGCGAGCGGTCCCGATAGAGGTTCGCGGCGAGGTTGTGCGCGATCCGAATCAGCCACGGCCGCAGCGGGCGCCCGTGCGACTCGCGCTGGGCACGCTCGAAGTGCCGGTACGCCTGCAGGAATGTCTGCTCGGTGAGGTCCTCGGCGTCGTGGTGATTGCCAACGCGGTAGTAGGCGTAGCTGTAGATGTCGCGCAAGTGCGTGCGGTAGAGCTCGGCAAACTCGGCGTCGAGCTGCGCCTTGGGCTTGGGAACGACTTGCTCGGCCACTCATAGCACCCTATCTCCGTGCGAGCGAACTACCGGCCGCGCAGGCCGGCGCGCGACTCAGGCCGCACGAGCCTCCCGTCGGGCTCGCGGCTCATGTACGCGCGCGTGTTCGCTGTATGGCGTGCGTGGCTCCCCGCCGAGCCACTCCCACTGCAGATCGATGCAGGCCCAGACACGCCCGGTGACGGCCGCCGCAAGCGCCGGCGAGGGATTCGCAGTGACGTGAAAGGAGAGCGGCGCACCGCAGCGGATCCGCACCTTGCGCGGGCGTACCCGCCAACCGCGGCGGACGGCGTCGGTGCCGATCGCCGCCACCGGCACCACAGCGGCCCCCGTTTCCACAGCCAGGCGCCCGACGCCGCGGCGCGGAGCACCGAGCGGACCGCGACGCACACGGGTGCCCTCCGGGAAGATCACCACGCAGTCACCGCGCGCGAGAATCGCTCTGGCCGTGGCAAGCGCCTGCTCGTCGCCGGCACCGCGATCCACCGGGAACGCGCCAAGGGCATTGAGCAGCCACGCTTGCAGTGGACTACTCGAAAAGAGCTCGCGCTTGGCCATGTAGTAGACCGGGCGGTGCGCCATCGCGCCAATCACAAAGGGGTCCAGGAAGCTGCGGTGGTTGGCAGCCAGCAGCAACGGGCCCGAGCGTGGAATGTGCTCGGAGCCGGCGTACTCGAGCCGGAAATAGATACGGAAGAAGGGCACGAGAACCAGGCGGGCAAGTCTGTAGAGCACGGGGTTCACGCCACGCTCGCAGGCGCGCAGGCGCAGGCGCTGCAAACGCTCGTGGTCCGGCGGCGTGGGCTCCGCCGGCGGTGGCGAGAGGTGCCTCAACAGCACCGGCCTACGCTGGTTGTGCTTGGTGGCGCCCACGATCGGGATACCCGCAAATGCGGGGGCCGTTACAGTTGGCGGATGCCCTTCGATCGCGGCAAGACCATCCGCGGAGCGCTTGCCGGTGCTCTGGCCGCCGCTGTCTGGGCTGCGCAGATGCCGCTCGACAAGCGGGCCTTCGCCAGCGACTTCGACGACGTGGAGCTGCTCGGCAAGGCCATCACTCGCGGACGCGCCTGGCCGCTTGCGGGATGGGCCCTGCACCTGCAGAACGGGGCCCTCTTCGGCGCGCTCTATGCCAACCTCGCACCCCGTGCCCCCCTGCCTTCATGGGTCCGGGGACCGGCGGCGGCCCTTGCCGAGAACTTCGCAACTTGGCCCCTGGCTGCCCTCACCGACCGCCTGCACCCGGCACGCGAGGAGTTGCCCGTCGTGTTTGCCAATCCTCGCGCTCTGGCGCAGTCGACCTGGCGCCACCTGCTCTTCGGAGCCGTCCTGGGCGAGCTCGAGCGACGCCTGAACGCACCCGAGCCGGTTCAGCCACCGGACTATCTGCAGACCGTCTCCTCCAACGGCCACGGCCGCATCGAGCATCTAGCTACAGCCGACTGAGCGATTGGGCGCGAGCGCGCCAGCGCTACGTGCGCGCGTGGCCCGTTTGACTATCGCACCATCGTGGGATCGGCCTACCCGCCTGGCGATCGAACGAGAGCCGACGGCCGGGATCGAACCGGCGACCTCCGCTTTACAAGAGCGGCGCTCTGCCAGCTGAGCTACGTCGGCGTGGCGGTCGTATCGTACCGCCGCATTAGACGCTGTCGCGAAGCCGCTCGAGGCCGTCAAGGATGAGGTCGAGCCCCCACGCGAACTCGACAGCGTTGTCGTACCCAGACTCGGGGAGCTTCGTAGCGATCTCGATGAGGTAGGGGTAGTGCTCAAGCGCGCCGATCGTCTTCGCCCTCCTCTGCGCGGCTTCTCCGGCACTGTCGGGGGTCTTGAACCCCGTATCCCTTTCCTGCAGGGCGAAGCCGTAGATATAGGCGTCCTGGACCGAGTAGGCGTGGATCGCGATCTTGAATGAGAAGCCCGCCTTCCGCAGGCAGCCCATCACCGCGTTGTGGTTTCGCAAGTTCGCGGGCCCCGGATGCCGCGACTCCATCATCCCTATCGCCCAGCTGTGGCGCTTCAGCGCCTCGCGCGTCGAGAGCGCCCGGCGTTGCATGGCGGACCTCCAGTCGAGGTCCCCAGAGGGGAGCTCGATCTCGCTGAAGACGATGTCGACCATGCCATCGAGGAGCTCCTCCTTGTTCGCGACGTGCTTGTAGAGCGCCATCGGCACGACGCCGAGCTCCTGCGCGAGCCCGCGCATGCTGAACGCTTCGAGCCCGGCCTCGTCGGCGAGGGCGACGGCGGCCCGCAGCACACGAGCGCTGCTCAGCGGTTTCCGGGTCACGATCTTTTGTTTTGTCATGGGGCTTGACAGGTGTACACCGTACACCTATAGTTCCACGTAGGAGTGTACGCCGTACACCTCACAGAAAGGCATCTCATGAACGCCAACGCGCCGTATCCCGTCCAGTACTCGGTCGATTACCCCGACCGGCCGCTCAACCGCCTGACCACTTTCTTTCGCCTGTTCATGATCATCCCGATTGCGATCGTGCTCGTCCTCATCGAGGGCGGCGGCTACGCCTACGGTGGCGGGAGGGCCGCCGGGGCCATCGGCGCTGTCGGCCTGGTCGTGTTGCCCACACTGCTATTGATCCTGTTCCGCCAGAAGTACCCGCGCTGGTGGTTTGACTGGAATCTCGAGCTGATGCGGTTCTCCGCCCGGGTCGGCGTCTACCTGGCACTAATGGAGGACCGCTATCCCTCCACGGACGAGCATCAGGCGGTGCATCTCGAGTTTTCCTATCCGGACGCGCGCAACGACCTCAACCGCTGGCTGCCGCTGGTCAAGTGGCTGCTGGCCATCCCGCACTACGTGGTGCTGTTCTTCCTCTACATCGCCGCGTTCTTCGTCGTAATCGCCGCCTGGTTCGTGATTCTCCTCACCGGCCGTTTCCCACGCGGGATGTTCGACTTCCTCGTCGGCGTCGGTCGCTGGACCAACCGAGTGATCGCGTACGCCCACGTGCTGGTGACGGATCGCTACCCACCATTCCGCCTCGCCCCGTAGGTTGCGCGCGCGCCGAAAGGCTCAGACCAGCACGCCGGCTGGTAGTACGAAGCGAAGTGGTGCCCGGGACTCTGCGCTGCCGGCGTAGAGCCGCGAGCCATGCAGGCCGTGTGTGGTGGCTTTAGCGGCCTGCGTCTCGGCTATCCCGGCGTGAGCGGTGATCCACTCAATGACCGCAGCTGAGTCGGCGCCCTCGGCGAGGATCGCAGCACGCTCGATGACCTCACCCCCAGAGGAGTGAGGACGCGCCAGCCGCGTCACCAGAGCACGGATCGCATCGTCGTCCACTGCGCTCACACTAGTCCTTTTGGCGAGTGCAGCCTGACGTGGCCGATGCCGTACGGAACCTCAGCATCCGCGTCGGGGCGCCTGGGATGGAGGTCGAGCAGGGTACTCAGCAGCAGCAGGGGGGTTCCCGCGGCCCACGCCTGGGGACGCGACGCTGTCGGGAACGCGACGGGGACCGTGGTAGTCGACATGGGGTAGCCGGCGAAGACCTCGGGCAGGCGGTGCTCGAAGTACGGGGCCGCGCGGAGGATCGCGGAGGCGATGGTGCTTGCCGCGTCGCGGTGGCCATAGCGCGCCAGGCCGGCGGCGATCAGCGAGTTCTCGTGGGGCCAGACAGTTCCGGTGTGGTAGCCGAGCGGGTTGTAGCCGGCCTCGCGGGTGCCGAGGGTGCGCACTCCCCAGCCGGAGTAGAGCTGCTCGTCGAGTAGCCGCTCGGCGGTTGTGGCTGCCTCTGCATCGTCCAGCAGGCCCGACCAGAGCAAATGGCCGATGTTGGATGTCAAGCTGTCGACCTGGCGCTTCTCGCCGTCCAGCGCGAGAGCGTGGCAGCCGCGCTCGGGCATCCAGAAATCGCGGCGGAAACGCTCGCGCAACTCGGCGGCCTGGCGCTCCAGGCGCGCGGCGAGCAGCTCGTCGCCCCACACCTCGCGCGCCAGACGGGCCGCTCGGCGCCGCGCGTCGTACACGTAGCCCTGGATCTCGCACGTAGCGATCGGCCCCCGGGCCAGCGTGCCGTCGGCGAACTGAATCGCGTCCCAGCTGTCCTTCCAGCACTGGTTGACCAGCCCGGTGGTCGGGTTGCGGCGGGCGTACTCGACGTACCCGTCGCCGTCGGCGTCGCCACTGTCCTCGATCCACGCCAGCGCGGCACGAGCATTGGGCTCCAGGGTGCGGACGAGCTCATCGTCGCCCGACCAGCGGTGGTACTCGTCCAGGAGGACGAGGAACAGCGGCGTGGCGTCGGCGGTCCCGAAGTACGGGGAGTGCGGGCGCTCCCCACGCGCGGTGAGCTCGCCGAAACGCAGCTCGTGCAGGATCTTGCCGGGCTCCTGCTCGTGGAAGTCGTCGCGCTCCTCCGCCTGGCGGGCAGCGAGTACGCGCAGAGTGGTGGCTGCCAGCCCGGGTAGGTAGGGCAGCGCCTGGAAGCTCGTGATCAGGCTGTCGCGGCCGAAGAGCGCCATGAACCACGGCAGCCCCGCCGCGGGGAGGGTCGCGCCCTCGCTGAGATCGGGGTGCAGCCGCAGCGCGCCGAGATCGCTGAGGCTCGCGCGGTACGTACGCATCAGTGCCGGGTCTTGGGTCTGCAACACCGGCGCTCCCGCCAGCCACTGCTCGAGCTCGGCCGACTTGGAGGCACTCAGCTGCGCCATCGTGCCCCGCGACTCGCGCTGCGGGAACGCGACTCCCGGCTGGGCGGCGTGGGGCGTGACGGTGAAAGTGGTCGACCACTGCTCGCCGGGCGCGAGCTCGAGCAAGTAGGTGAAGCCCTGGCGGCTGATTGCCGTCGCTGTGCGGCTTGCGGCGATTGTGACGGAGCGTTGAAAGCCGGCGCACTCGTAGGCCAGCGTGAGGGTTCCATCGTCGTGGCGATAGGTCACCTCTCGTGTGGCCACCTCGCCGTCCTTAACCTCGAACAGATCGGCGAAGTCGGCGTCGAGAGCCAGCACCATCCTCAGCTCACTGCGCTGGTGACGGTGGTTGGTCACCGTCACCTCCTCCATCCATACGCGGTCGACGAGCCGTCGGCGCATGATCGAGCAGGGCGCCTCGACGTCGGGCGCGACACGCGGAGTCAGGAAGAACTGAGCGGCGAAGTGCGCGCTCTGATCGAGACCGAGCAGCTCCAGCGGCTGCTCGCCGACATCCAGGACCCAGCGCGAGATGAAGCGGGTGTCGTCGCTGAAGAAGCCGTGCTCGCGACCCTCGTCGGCCCGCACGTCGCCGAGGCGGTCTCCGACGACGAAGGTGCTGCCATCCAGGACGCTCTGGGTGCGCTCAGACAAGTGCGACGGCCTCCGCGACGCGCGCGTGCATCACCGACCGGTAAGTACGCTCGTAGGCGGCGGCGACCACGTCGACGTCGCAGTGCTCGGCGACCCACGCCCGGCAGTCCCGCGGGGCGATCCGGGGCAGACGACCCACCGCCGCGCCCATCGCCTGCTCATCCTCGACCAGAAAGCCGGTCTGCCCGTCGCAGACGAGCTCGCTGGCGGCGCCTTCGGAGAACGCGATCACCGGGGTCCCGCACGCGAGTGCCTCGACCATGACCATCCCGAAGGGCTCCTCCCATCGAATCGGCATCAGCAGCGCGCGGGCACCGGCGAAGACCGCGCGCTTGACCGACCCACCGATCTCGCCGAGGAAGCGGACGCGCTCACCATCGACGTGCGGCGCGACCTCGCGGTCGAAGAACTGCTGCTGGCCGGGCTGAATAATTCCCGCCAGGACGAGCGGCACGCCCGCCGCACGAGCCGCGGCGATCGCGCGGTGAGGGCCCTTCTCGGCCGTCATCCTCCCGATCCACAGCAGGTAGTCGTCCTTGTGCTCACGTAGGGGCCAGGCCCGCACGTCGATGGGGTTCGGGATCGCGCCCACCGGTTCCAGGCCCGCGGGCACGGAGGAGAGCTGCGCCCGACTGATGCCCACGAGCGCCGCCTTATGGCCGTGGCGGGAGTAGAAGGCCGCCGTGGCGGCGGTGAACTGCCCGTGCAAGGTGTGTACGAACGGCGTGTCCAGGCGGTCCGCCATGGCGAGTGCCGTGAAGCCGCAGTGGTCGTGAACGACGTCAAAGCGCCGGCCGTGGATGGCGAGGTCGATCTCCTCGAACGCCCGCGCGACGTGGTCGACCTCATACAGCGAACGCTCGATCTCCTCAGGGTGGGCCTCCTCGAGCAGGGGCACCACCCGCGCACTCGACCGCGAGCCCGGGGCACAGAAAAGCGTCACCGCGTGCCCGCGCCGCACGAGAGCGTCCGTCAGCACTCCCACCACCGACTCCACGCCCCCGTACCCCGGCGGGGGAACCGAGATCCAGGGTGGGGCCAGCATCGCGACATGCAGCGGCACTCCAGCCGGGCGTAGTGGCCTCCCGCCGCCGGCACTGGTCGCCGGGCCTCCCACCAACCCGCGCAGCGACCTGCCCTTCGGCCCTGCAGCCACAACACTCACGGGCGCTCCTCACGAAGCCTCTCAGGGGCTGCGGTCGCGAGGCAGAGAGGTCAGAAGGACCGAGCGAACGCACAATCGCCGACCCACAAGGAGCGCGATGGACCCCTCCACCGTAACAGCGGGCGAGTCGGACCCGACGCGCGCCCCGAGGTCAGGCGCCAGCGGCCGCCGAGCGACGGCCTCTGAGGTTGATCTGCCAGTTGGCGAGCGGGAGCACGAAGAGGACCCCTCCGAGCAGGATCAGGATGAATCCGGCAAGGGTAGCGATGCTGCCGATGACCGACCAGCCCCAGGCGTTGAGGAGTAGGCCGTTAAGCGTCTCTCCCATGAACAGGGTGGTGCGCTCGCCCGCGAGTGTCGTGTTCTTCATGCCGCCGGCGATCCACTCGGCGCTGATCTGCGAGTAGGTCTTGCCACCCGCAACCTTGGTCAGGTCTACACCGATCTGCTTCTGGGCGTAGAGCTTTGCCTGCTTGCCGGTGAGCACCTGCTGACCGGCGTAGGCCGCGAGGGCCGGGTTTGTCGCGGGCTTTGGGAAGAAGATCTTCTGCGGAGCGAGCTGGTCGTGAACGACCTGCTTGTCGTAGTGACCGCCGACGAGCGCGAGCGCGCCGACGACGATCATGCCTGCCGCAGCGACGGTGGCGATCGAGGTCAGACTGGTCAATTTCGCGAGCAGCGGGCTTCGCGGCGCGTGATTGGGCTGGGGGTCCGGGTGCCGTCCGTTGGGGATGGGATCGGCGACAGCGGTGGGCGCTACGCCGTTGCCGGTAGTCCCGGCGGATGGGTGCGGCATGACTGAGCTGGGCATGGTGTTCCTCGTTTCGTTTGGATGTGCGCATGAGCGCCAGCGACCAGAAGAGCACCGCCTGACTTGACCAACATAGCATGAAAACAATGTCTAGGAAAATAATGTCTAGATACGCTAGTCTTGTTCTATGGCTGAGGACACGATTCCGCGCTGGAGGTTCCTGACGAACCACGCCCAGGTCCTGGTGTGCATCGCCCACGACCCCGGCGTGCTCCTGCGAGAGATCAGCGATCGAGTCGGAATAACCGAACGCGCTGCGCACCGGATCGTCACGGAGCTCGCAGACGGCGGCTACATCACACGCGAGCGCAACGGACGGCGCAACCAGTACACAATCCAGGGCGGCGTTGCGCTTCCCGATCGTCTCGGCCGCGTGCAGCGGATCGGCGACCTGCTCGCGATACTCGCCAATACGAACGGCGTGCCCACCGACTCAACGGTCCCGCTAGCAGTACCTAATGGGAAGGCCGGGCGGTAGTCGTGTCCAGCAATCCCGGCCCCGAGGCAACAACCGGCTCGCGTTCAGAGAAGCTCCGCGTAGTCATCGCCGGCGGGGGCGTAGCCGCCCTCGAGACCGTGCTCGCCTTGGCAGACCTCGCGCCCGACCGCACCGAGGTGACCGTCATCGCACCCAATACCGAGTTCGTCTACAGGCCGATGGTGGTCCGCGAGCCATTCGCCTTCGGCGCTGCACACCGTTACCCACTCGCGCCGATCGTCCACGACGCCGGGGCAAAGCTGATCACAGGCGAACTGGGCTGGATCGACCCGGTCGCGCGGACGATTCACACCAAGGCCGATGACTCGATCGAATATGACGCGCTGATGCTCGCGCTCGGAGCGACAGTCACGAAGCGCTACCCACACGCGCTGACAATCGACGACCGTGATCTGGAGGAGACCATGCACGGACTGATCCAGGACGTCGAGGGCGACTACGTCCACAAACTGGCATTTGTCTCACCTGGTCGCATGGCCTGGCCGCTGCCGCTCTATGAGCTCGCGATGATGACCGCCGGGCGCGCCTACGACATGAACATCAAGCTGGAAACGACGATCGTGACCCCCGAGGACAGCCCCCTGGCGATTTTTGGATCGTCGGCGAGCAGCGCCGTCAGCAAGCTGCTCGTCCGTGCGAACGTCGAAACGATCAGCTCCGCCTATGCCGAGGTACCCAGCTCCCACAAAGTCGTGATCAACCCCGGTGAACGGCACCTCGAGGTCGATCGGGTGATCGCATTGCCCGAGCTCTACGGCCCAATCGTGCGTGGCATCCCGCTCGGCGACAACGGCTTCATCCGCGTGGATCCGCACTGCCGAGTACCCGATGTCGAGCGCATCTACGCAGCCGGCGACGCAACCGACTTCCCCATCAAGCAGGGCGGCATCGGCTCCCAGCAGGCCGACGTTGCCGCGCAGTCGATCGCGGCCCTCGCCGGGGCTTCCGTGACGCCTGAGCGCTTTGACCCCGTGATCCACGGCATGTTGCTGACCAACGAAGAGCCGCGGTATCTAACCGCTCACATAACGGGCGGCCGCGGGTTCAGCTCGGAAATCACCGACACACCGACGTCCTCGCCACCAAGCAAGATCGCCGCGAAATACCTAGCGCCATACCTGGAGAAACGTGATCGCGAAAGCACCCCGAGCTGATAGGGCCAGGCTCTCAGGACGTCAGTGAGTGTCTGAAGGAGCCGGGCCGGCGTAGACCACGAGCACGATGACGCGATCGTCAGGGCCGCGCTTGTAACGGACACGCGCGCCACTGTCGACCTCGTACTCCCAGAAGCCCTTGAGCTTGCCCCTCAGCTGGTGGTGGCGATTGGCCTGCAGCGAAGGGAAAGGGTTGTCCGCGAGTTCGATGTAACATCGCCGCATCGGCCCGGGACGGTTCTGGCACAGCTTGTTCCACTCGCGATAGACCGTGCAGTAAACCTTGTGGCTCCCGGAGTAGCGCCCTTTCGGCGCATAAACCTCCCGTGTCACGCTTGGGCCGCCCGGACCTGCCCCTCAGACGGAGGCAGAACCTCGATGATCCCCTCCAGATCGACCGGCGAGAGCAATGCCCGCATCGCGTCGGGCTGCCCATAGACACCCGCGGTTGAGGCCCATGCGCGTAGGTTGCCCTCCAGGTGCTCCAGCGTGCCCCGCTGGGCAGCGTCGAACGTGTCGCCCACTAGCTCGCTGGCGAACTCCTCGACCTCGTCACCCGAGAATGCGGCGAGCCACGGGTATGCGGTCTGCATCGCCCACTCCGATGGCGGGATCTCGCGATGCTCGTTATAGGTCGCCAGGAAGCGAGCCGTCTCGGCGACCTGCGCCTGCAGCCGCCGCTGGAACTCGGCGACACCCTTCGTCTGGATGACCAGCAGCTCGCCATCGGAGTCGAGCACTTCCTGGGGTACATCCTTCGCCCGGTCAAGCAACGTCCGGTAGTCGCGCTGAATCTCCGTCGGACCCCACGGCGCGTCAGCGGAACGACCCGACGCGCGGCCGCGTGCTGCTGATGTCGGTACCAATATCCGCTTTCCTGCGATTGCGCGAGCCATTTCCCCAGCTCCTTCTACATAGCTTTCTATGTAGATCTTATCATGCGGTGCTGGCGCTTCTTGATCGCGAAGCATGCCGGTACCGCCGTCAGCGTCTGACGTTCAGTGCAAGACGTGTTCGAGCAAGTTGCCGACTTCGTGGACGACGGTTCCGACGAGGCCACCCGAAGATTCGTCTGTGGAGGACCCGCTGCCTGCCGCTTCAGACCCGCTCGCACCTGAGCCTTCTGCGGCCCCGCCGCTCGGGCTGGAGCCGCTGGATTCGGTGCCGGAGGGCTCCGCTGGCGCACTGCCGGAGCCGCTGCCGGCAGAGCCTTCCGACGCACCGCCTGCAGCAGCGCCCGCACCGGGACTCGGGACGGCACCCGCGGCTTCACCCTGGCCGGGGCTGGGACTCTGAGGGGCGCTCGCGTTTTCAGTCGAGCCTGTCGTCTGGATAGAGCTGGCGGTCTGCGTCGAACCACCCGGCGCCGCAGTGCCCGGGACCTTTGTTGGCGCGACGCTCGGCGACACCGAGTGCACGCCAGACCCACCCGGCGCCGAGCCAGCGAAGCGCCGCCCATAGGTCACCGACCTGGAGGGCGAGGCGGCGTGCCGATCGGATCGCGCCAGCCGGTGCCCGGCCTGGACGTTGCGGGAGCTCGCGGGTAGCGCGAGGGCCGGCGCCGAATGCTCGGCGCCGGGCGAATGTGCGCGCGCTGTCACGGCCACCTTGACCGGCGCGCGATGATTGGCGGAGCCGCGGATGTGAGCAACCGCGCCGGTCAGCAGCGTTCCGGCCGTGACGGCGACAACGCCACCCTTGACGATCAGGCCCCCCAGTCCCGCCGCGCCTCCCCCGGCGGCTAGTTCGCCGAGGCGTTCCGGAGCGGGACCGCCCTGGTCGGCACGACCCGCGAGCCACGTGATCAGCGGCGGCGGGGTAAGCGCGGTCGTGGCGGTGCGCAGGGTCGCGCGAGCCCGATAGAGCAGGCCCCTGACGGCACCGTCGGTGATGCCGAGGTCGCTGGCCACCTGCTCGTGACTGTCCCCGCCGACGGCGGTGCGCACGATGACCTCGCGCTGCAGGTCCGGCAGCGCCGCGACCTCGGCAAGCGCCTCGCGCATCACCAGGCCGCGCTCGAGGTCCGCCTGACCCACCCCCAGGCGCAGGGTCGGATCGGCAAGCCGCTCGCGGTCGTGCACGGCGTCGCGAACGGAGTTGATGGCGGTGTTGTGCACCACGCGGTACATCCAGGCTTTGAGATCGCGGACCTCTGAGCCGCCGCGTAGCGCGATCCAGATCTTCAGCAGCGCCTGCTGCAAGACGTCCTCGACGCGAGCCTCGGGAATCGACAGCCGCCGGCAGTAGCTCAGCAGGGGCCTGCGGTAGCGATGCACGAGCGCCTCAAAGGCGCGCTCGTGCCCTTCTCGAACGAGCGCGAGAAGCCGTTCATCGGACTGGGTCGCCAGCAGGCGAGTTGGAATTCCTGGGCTCATTGGGCAGGCTGGGGGCACCCTTGCCGCTATCCGAGCCTACCCACGCTCACGGCGAGTCGCCCACCATCCTTAATACGACTTAGACACTACCCGCGATTCAACTTCACATGCATCCGTGGACGAAAAAACTAGTCGCCGCACCGCCAGCGCCGATCTCGGGCGCCTGAGCATCGCTCTTCTCGCCAATAAAAGCGGTCCGGGGCGGCCCGCCAGGATGGGCCGCCCCGAGACCTTGGTGCGTGCGAGACCCAGGCCGCAAACGGAGGGATGGAGCGCCGTCGGCGACCTCTGAGAGCGGGTCTTCACACAACTTTTCCCGGTCCTTTTTAGTCGGACACCTTCTAAGACACGGCCGCGCGTAAAAGCTCACGCGATCAATTCAAGTCGGCTTGCGAGCCGCCGCGCCGACGGGCAGCGTTCCCGACCGCATCGATCATGAGCCCCCCGGGTTAGGGAGGCTGAGCTCGCACTGCACTGGGAGCTTGGGGTCCGGCAGGGCCGGCCCTTGCATCGAACAACTTCTCGCTTCTTCATCTTCGACTCCCCCAAACACAGAGGAGGGGCTGGTATGCGTCTCATAAGAGTGGTTTCCGCCTGGGCACTCGCGGTCTTGTCAGTGGGGCTCTTTGCGACAGGGGCATCTGCTTTCAGGCATCCAAGTCCACTTGGACGCTGCCGTGTAAGCATCGAGGTCGTCCCGCAACCGCGGATCATCGCCGGTGAACAGGTAACGATCTTCGGCCGGCTGCGCTGCAGCGGACGCGCGGGCGCCGCCGGGCAAGTCGTGAGGCTGTTTCACCACCTCCGTGGCGTGCCCGGATTCACCTACGTCCAGAGCACGACGACCGAAGCGAACGGCTCATATAAGTTCCAGCCCGCCGACGGCGTGGTGGAAACCAGCCGCATCTGGCACGTGCGCACACACGGTGCGGAGAGCGCGAACAAGGGCGTGCTGGTTGGGGCGCAGGTGACTCTCGCCGGGCCACCCGAAGGAACTCAGATCCTCACCGGCGCACCGAACAAGGTCACGTTCACCGGGACCGTCACCCCGGCGGACGCAGGCGCGCGCGTGATCCTGGAGCGTCAGAATGCGCTCACCGGCAACCGCTGGCACCGCATCGATCTCGGGCAGGTGGAAGCGAGCGGAGCGTTCTCGATCACGCACACGTTCATCGTGCCCGGTGACGCCAGCCTGCGCGTGCTCGTGCGCAGCCAGGGTCGCAACGTACCCAGCGTCTCCAACCTGCTGGGGTACGAGATCTCCCAGGCCCAGAACACGGAACTGACGATCGACTCCTCCGCGGACCCGATCGCCTACGGGCAGGCGGCGAGCATCAGCGGCATCCTCGCGGGCGCCGCCAACCAACCCGTCACGCTGCTGGCACGTACGGTCAAGCAGCAGGGCTTCGCGCCGGTGGCACAGGCCACGACCGATGGGAGCGGCAACTACAGCTTCCCAGCGCAGGCGCCCGTCAACAGCACTTTCTACAAGGTGCAGGGCGACGGGAAGTCCTCGGCGGTGCTGTTCGAGGGCGTCAAAGACGTGCTCACCGCGAAGGCCTCGGCAAGCTCGATCCCGGAGGGACAGGCCGTGACCTTTGAAGGCAGCGTCGCACCAAGTCACCCCGGGCACATCATCTATCTGGAGCGTCGCAATGCCTCCGGAGACGGGTTCCACGTGGTGCGGGTGGGAGTGATCACCGCAGAATCGACCTACTCGATCGCCTACCAGGTGTACAGCACCGGCACCCAGGTGTTCCGCGTCTACATCCCAGGGGGACCGGAGAACGAGGGCGCCGCGAGCCAACTGTTCTCGATCGACGTGACCCCGGTTGCGGCGGCACTGCTCACGCCGGAAGCTCCGGGCAACTCCACACAGCCATCCGAAGCAGTCGAAGGCGATGGCGAAACCGCGGCTGGCAGCGAAGGTGGCGAAGGCTCCGGGGGCGGCGAGCAACATCTAGGCCGCCACGAACACCTGCGAGGCCATCGGGGACGCTAGCCGCCTCACGATCTAGCAGCAGGTCCGATACCGTCGCGGCCGTCCCACCAGGGGCGGCCGCGGCCATCTGGGGCTCGCGGCAGGCGCGCTGCGTGACTCGGAGCTATCTCAGACGGCCACCGCGCGCGTCTGTAGATGCGCGCCAACCTTGCGCTTGACGCGCTGCAAGGCGTTGTCGACGGTCTTGGTGTCGCAGGCGAGGTGCTCGCCAACCTGCTCGTAGGAGAACCCGTCGAGGTAGAGCGAGAGTACGCGGCTCTCGAGCTCCGAGAGTGCGGTCGAGAGGCAGCCCACCAGCGAGCGCAGCTCCTCCGAGGAGATCACCTGGTTGACCGGATCGTGAACTGTGGGACCGGGGAGGATCTGGTCGAGCGTCGGCATCTCTTCGCCGCCGGCTGCGGGGGTCGAGGAGAACGAGACGTACTGGTTCAGGGGCGTGTGCTTGTTGCGCGTCGCGGTCTTGACCGCGGTGATGATCTGGCGGGTGATGCAGAGCTCCGCGAAGTTGCGGAAGCTCGACTCGCGATCGGAGCGGAAGTCGCGGATCGCCTTGTACAGGCCGACGAGGCCCTCCTGGATGAGATCGTCGGAGTCGCCACCGGCGAGGAAGTACGAGGAGGCCTTGAGGCGCACGAAGCCGTGATAGCGACGCACGAGCCGGTCGTAGGCCATGCGGTCGCCCTGTTTCGCCAGGGCGATCAGGAAGCCATCTTCTACCTTGACCTCAGATTGAGGGTTACTGGAGATACGTGCCACGAGCAAATCCTTTCCCGGACCAAGCAGCCCGGATCGCTCAGTGGCGCACTCCTCCCCCGGCGCCAATGCTATTTAGAGTCCTACAAGGTAAAGCTTAGGTTTAGCGTTACGGGCGCGAGGTTCGCACAGTTATGAAGCCTTGTCAAGGGCTCCGCGACGATTGTGCAAGATCTCGTACAGAAGTGCTGCGGCGGCGGCGCTGACACCCAGCGACTCCAGACGGCCATACAGGGGGAGCGCGACCAGCTCGTCGCAGGCCGCGGCGACACGTGGGCGCAATCCGTGGCCCTCGCTACCAAGCACCAGCACCACCCCGCCGCTGTAGTCAGGCGCGTCGTAGGGGACGGGCACTCTGCCCGCACCAGCTGCTGCCTCGCCCCCACGCGCGGAGCCGCCTCGGCGCCCGCCAGCAGTCTGATCCTCACGTTCGCTGGCGCCCCCCGCGTCCTCGGGGGCGCTGGCACCGTAACTCCAGCAGCCGGCCTCGCGCGTCGCGAGCAGGAAATCCGCGAGGTTGCGCACGCGCGCGATCGGGAGATGCTCTACCGCCCCGGCCGAGGCCTTGCAGACGGCGGGCGTGACCTCGGCGGCGCGGCGCTCGGGAATCACCACCCCGGCAACCCCGGCACACTCAGCGGTGCGACAGATCGAGCCGAGGTTCTGCGGATCCTGGACCTGGTCGAGAGCCAGCAGCAGCGGGTTGCTCTGCGACAGCAGCGCCTGCACATCGGCGTAGGGGTAAGGGCCGGCGCTCGCGCAGAGTCCCTGATGGGCCGCTGAACCGCAGCGCCGCTCGATCTCCTCAGCGGAGGCGGCGCGCACGGAGACCCCACGCAACCACGGCTCCCGCGCGGCACCCGCAGTCGCCCACACCTCCGCCACGCTCCGTGCGCGACGGCCACGCAGCGCCTCCATCACGGGGTTGCGTCCGTAGATGATCACAGCGGGAGCAACTCAAAGCCCGCGGGCACATCGCGGACCTCCCAGCCCGCGGCCGCGATCTCCCCCCGCAGGCGATCGGCCGCCGCGAAGTCGCGCTGCGCCCGCGCACGCTCGCGCTGGGCCGCCAACTCGCGCACGCTCGCCGGCGCCGCTGCGCTCTCCTGCAGCAGACTCTCCAAGCCGAGCATCGCGAGCATCTCGCGCAGGTGGCTGTCGCCGGGAGCGCTTCCTCGCTCACTGCTGGCGGCGCGAATCCATTCGTTGAGGACCGCGAGCGCCTGGGGCGTGTTGAAGTCGCGCGCGAGCGCCGCGAAGAAGCGCTCGCGTAGCTCCTCCAGGTCCTCCGGTGAGGTGCCGCGCGAAAGGCGCCTGCCGGCCTCGCGAATGCGGTTGACGTTGGCCCGCGCCTGCTCCAGTGCAGCTTGCGAGAAAGCCAGCGGCTGACGGTAGTGTCCGCCGACCAGGTACATGAGCACCGTCTCGCGTCCCCACCGCGCGAGGATCTCGTGCAAGAGAACGATGTTGCCGACCGACTTGGCCATCTTCTCGCCGGTGAACTGAATCATGCCGTTGTGGACCCACAGCTTGGCCAGCTCCGCGCCGCGCGCCGCGCGGGTCTGGGCAGCCTCGTTCTCGTGGTGGGGAAAGACGAGATCCGAGCCGCCGCCGTGGATGTCGAAGCCAACCCCGAGCAGGTTCTCGGCCATCGCCGAGCACTCGATGTGCCAGCCCGGACGACCCGACCCCCAGGGGGACGGCCACGCGGCGTCCTCCCCGGGCTTCTGCGCCTTCCACAGCGCGAAGTCCAGCGCATCCTCCTTGCGCTGGGCACCCTCGACCCCCTCACCCTGATCCATCTCTTCCACGTCGCGATGCGAGAGCGAGCCGTAGGCCGGATCCGAGCGCACCCGGAAGAGCACGTCGCGACGGCGCTCGCCCGCGTCTGAGTAGTCGGCGACGTAAGCGTGCCCTGATTGCACGAGCGTCTCGATGTAGGCGACGATCGCGTCCATCGTCTCCGAGGCCAGCGGCTCGTGGTCGGGCCGGCCGATGCCGAGCGCGTCGGTGTCGGCGACGTACGCCGCGGTCATCTCACGCGCGAGCTGTTCGCTGGGTAGCCCGGCGGCCAGCGCGGCGGTGTAGATCTTGTCGTTGACGTCCGTGACGTTGACGACTAGATCTACCTGCAGCCCCTCGTGTTCGAGGAAGCGCTTCATCAGGCCAAAGACGACGAACGGGCGCGCGTTGCCGATGTGGATGCGGCTGTAGACCGTCGGACCGCACGCATAGATGCCGACGCGACCGGGGTCCCGCGGGCGCAGCGCCAGCAGCTCGCCGCTGCGGGTGTCGTGCAGTGTGATCTCGCGCATGGCCGGAGAGCCTAGCTCTCCCTAGCGACTGCGGAGGCTTGCGATCGCCAACACCGCGACGCCCTCGCGGCGGCCCACGAAGCCAATGCCCTCGCCGGTCGTGGCCTTGATGTTCACGCGCTGCGGCGGCAGGCCCAGGGCTTTGGCGAGATTCGTGCGGATCGCCTCCCGGTGGGGACCTAGCTTGGGTGTCTCCAAGACCACCGTGCAGTCGACGTTCTCGACCTCCAAGCCGGTCGCGATTACGCTCGTCACGACCCCTCCGAGCAGCACCAGGGAATCGGCGTCGCGGTAGCGCTCGTCGCTGTCGGGGAAGTGCTCGCCGATGTCCCCCAGGCCGGCCGCCCCGAGCAGCGCGTCGATCACGGCGTGAGTCAGCACGTCGGCGTCGGAGTGCCCCTCCAGGCCGAGCTCGTGCGGTATCTGCACCCCGCCGAGGATCAGACGGCGCCCGGGCGCAAGCCGGTGGCTGTCGTAGCCGATCCCACTGAGACTCATACGCGCGTCCCAATCGGCTCCAAGCGCCGCGCGCGGCGCTCGAATACGCACAGCTCGCTCACCCCCACACGCTCCAGCAACTCCAGCGCCCGCTCGTAGTCGGCGCCCACGTCCTCGGGGCGGTGGGCGTCGCTGGAGAGCGCCACCGGCGCGCCCGCTTCCAGGCACATCTCCAGTAGCGCCTGCGCCGGGTAGAGCTCGCCGGCACGCTTGCGCAGCCCGGCCGTAGAGACCTCAACGGCGATTCCGGACTCCGCGATGCCCTCGATCGCGAGCTCGTAGTAGCGGCGCAGGTCGCCCTCCGGGCGGGGACGCTCCGCGCCCCAAACCTTGACCAGATCGGGGTGCGCGAGGATGTCGAAGAGACCGCTGCGCGCCGCCTCCCCGAGCGTCTGAAAGTAGCGTCGCCAGATCTCCTCCGCGCCGCGCGTGGACTTCCAGATGCCGTACTCCTCCATGTCCAGCGATTCGTCGCGCAGGAAGTGCACTGAGCCAACGACGTAGTCGAAGTCGTGCGCTTCGAGCAGGCCCGCCATCTTGTCCTCGACGCCCGGCACGAAGTCGGCCTCGATGCCGAGCTTTAGGTCGGTGCGCTCGCGCACGAACTCGCAGTAGGCATCGAGGTCGTCGCGTGCGTGTTCGCGCCAGAAGGGGTGCTGCCAGACGCTCAGCGCATCGCGAAAGCGGTACACGTGCTCGGAGACTCCAAGCTCCTCGATGCCGCGCTCCTGCGCGACCTCGCGGTAGCGCTCGACGTTCGCGCCAGTGAAGTACTCGCTGGGGGCCGCTCCGAGCCCGTCGGGGCGCAGGTGAAGGTGGTAGTCGGTGAGCATTCTTTTCCGGAGAGAGAGAGAGAGAGAGGGAGGGTCGAGGGGCGCGATTCAAGCAGGCTCGCGCGCCAGCAGCAGTTCGGCGAGCGCGAGATCGAGCGTGGTCGTGATCTTAAGGTTCTCGCGGGGCGCCTCCACGACAACTACGCTGCCGCCCGCGCGCTCGACCAACCAAGCGTCGTCGGTGGCCGCCGCCAGCACCTCCGAGGAGACCTCCAGCGCGCGCTCCAGCGCCGCGCGGCGGAAGACCTGCGGCGTCTGCACGGCCCACAGTTCGGAGCGGTCGAGGGTCTCACGCACGTGCCCATCGGCAGCGGCCCGCTTGACCGTGTCGGTCACCGCAGCTGCCGCGATCGCGCCATCCGCCGCGCCGAGAGCCGCCAGCACGCGCGTGACCAGCGCGGGGGTCAGCAGCGGACGCGCGGCGTCGTGCACGAGTACCGGATCGCCCGGTCCAGCGGCGGCGAGCGCGAGTCCCACCGACTCCGAGCGCACCGCGCCTCCCGGCACGCCGAGTGTCCCCGCGGGCGCCTCGACACCGGCCGGCAAGGCTACGACGATCCGCTCGATCGCGGGAACGGCGCGCAGGGCCTGCACGCTCCACTGCAGCAGCGGACGCCCCGCGAGCTCGACGAGCGCCTTGGGACAGTCTGCCCCTAGACGCTCGCCGCGACCAGCGGCGACGATCAGCGCGATCGCCAAGTGCTGCTACTCGGCCAGCGCCAGCCTGCTGGAGGCCGAGCTGGCGAGCAGCTCGTCGAGGTAGCTCTCGGCCTCGTCCTCGTCCTTGTCGAGCGCGTACATCAGCTCGGAGGCGAGAATCTTCTTGGCGCGCGTGAACATCTGCTTCTCGCCGGTCGAGAGACCCTTTTCGGTCTCGCGCAGCGCGAGGTTGCGCACAACCTCGGCGAGCTCGTAGATGTCGCCTGTCTTGATCTTGTCGCGGTTGTGCTTGAAACGACGGTTCCAGTTCTTGGGCATCTCGGAGACGTCGTCTTCGAGCACCGCGAGCACCTTTTTGACGGTCTCCTCGTCGATTACGCGGCGCAGCCCGGCGATGCCTGCGTTTTCGGTGGGGACCTTGACGGTCATGTCGTTGTGGAGGATCTTGATCGTCAGATACTCGCGACATTCGCCGAGCACCTCCATATCCTCCTTCTTGAGCACCTTGCCGGCGCCGTGGTGGGGATAGACCACGTGGTCGCCCAACTCGAACTCGATGCACTCGATCTCGGTGACGACCTCGAGATCCTCGATCAACTCGGCTTCGATTGTTTGGGGGGGAATGATGGTCCTCCTTTGTTCTGGCCGGCCAGGGGGACGGCGTTGACTTCGACTTTCTCTCGCTAGTGCGTCACGTCTGCAGATAGCGGTCCACGAGATTGATCTCCTGCAAGCGGCGAAGACCCTCGCGGATGTCCTTCGCGCGTATCTCCCCGACGCCCTCGACTGCCTCGAGGTCGGGGTCGGTGGCGGCCAGCAGCTCATCCAGGCCACCAAACTCCTTGACGATCTCGCCGACCACGAGCTTGGGCAGCCTGGGGATGCGCGCCAGGATGCGGTAGCCACGCGGCGAGACCGGGTAGTCGAGCGTGTTCAGCTTGCGGTCGTACCCGAGCAGCTCCGCGAGGCGCCCGAAGTCGAGCAGGTCCTGGTGGGCCAGGCGCCCGACCTGGTCGAGCGCCGAGGCGAAGGCCTCGTCGGAGTAGGCCGCCAGGTAGTCCTGCACGAGCGCTGCCTTTTCGGCGGCGGTGCCGACCATCGTCTCCTCGAGCTGCATCTCGATCAGGCGGCCCTCGGTGCCGAGCTCGACGATATAGCGCTCGATCTCGACGGCCATGCGCGTCACGAGCTCCGAGCGCTGCAACACGGTGAGCACGTCGTGCAGGGTCACTCCACCCTCGAACTCCAGCGCGGTCAGGCGCGTCGAGACCTGGTCGAGACGAGAACGGTACTTATCGAGCGTCGCCAGCGCCTGGTTGGCCTTGGCGAGCACGACCGGGATCTCCTCGAGGATGCACTTGGTGCCATCGACGTAGAGCGAGACGACCTCGCGGCGCTGGGAGATGGCGATTACGAGCGCATCTGTCTGCTTGGAGACGCGCTCGGCGGTGCGGTGGCGGGTGCCCGTCTCGTGCGAGAGGATCGTCGGATCGGGCATCAACTGGACGTTGGCCATCGCGATCTTCGTCGCGTTGGCGTTGAGGATGATCGCGCCGTCCATCTTCGCGACCTGGTAGAGGAAGGCCGGCGTGTAGTCGATGTCGAGCTTGATCCCGCCGGAGAACAGGAAGCTGATCTCCTCGGGCTCGCCGATCACGATCAGGCCGCCGGTGCGCGCATTGAGGATGTTCTCCATCCCGTCGCGCAGGGCGGTGCCGGGTGCGACCATCTCCAGTGCCTTCATCAACCCAGGCTCCGGGCGTGCTTCACTGTCGAAATCTTCCCCGGATCTTGATGGCACCACTAGGGATTTTAGGGCATTTAGGCTTGCTTTAGCGCTACCTCGAGGGTAGCCCCGCCTACGACTACGCCGCGACGGTCGCGCGCCGCGACCGAGCCTGCGGCAGCACCCGGTCCAGGGCCTCCTTCAGCGTGCCCACCTCGCACGCACCGCCGCCGCTACCGGCGGGCGCCACGACGTCACGCAGGCCATGCCTGGCAGCCTCTTCCATGCGACGCTCGGGGTGTCCCACCCAGCGCAGCTCCCCCGTCAAACCCAGCTCGCCGAAGCACGCGCGCGGAGAGTCGCGGAGTGACAAACCGCGGCTGGCGCCGGCCACCGCGAGCGCGACGGCCAGGTCCACGCCGGGCTCATCGACGCGCACGCCGCCGACGACGTTGACGAACACATCGGCCCCGCCGGTGGAGACGCGACCGTGACGCGAGAGGATCGCGAGCACCAGCGCCAGGCGGTTGCGATCGAGACCCGAAGCGACCCGCCGCGGCTGCTCGAGCTCGGAGGGAGCGACCAGCGCCTGGACCTCGACGAGCAGCGGCCGCGAGCCCTCCATCGCCGCCAGCATCACGCTACCCGGGGCGCGCGTGGCCTCCGCGACAAAGCGCGCGGAGGCGTCGAGCACCTCCACCAACCCGCCCTGGCGCATCTCGAACAGCCCCGCCTCGTTGGTCGAGCCAAAGCGGTTCTTCAGGGCCCGCAACTCGCGGTAGGGCCGCTCGCGCTCACCTTCGAACTGCAGCACGCAGTCAACGAGATGCTCGAGCACGCGCGGGCCCGCTAGCGCGCCGTCCTTGGTTACGTGCCCCACCAGCACCGTCGCGATCCCCCGCGCCTTGGCGAGTTCCATGATGCGAGCCGCGACCTCGCGCACCTGCCCCACCGATCCCGGCGCCCCCGAGAGCTCTGTCGAGCGCAGCGTCTGCACCGAGTCGATCACGCACGCCTCGGGTGCCTCGGCGGCGAGCGCCTCGAGCACGATCTCCAAATCGGTCTCGGCCAGGATCGGCACGCGCAGGGCGGGGCGGGTGGGACCCAAATCAAGGCGCTCGGCGCGCAACCTGACCTGCTCGGCGGACTCCTCGGCGCTGACGTACAGCGTGCGCCGCCCCGCTCCCGCGAGGTGGCCGAGCACCATGTTGGTCAGCGTCGACTTGCCGATCCCCGGCGCGCCGCCGAGCAACACCAGCGAGCCGGGCACCAGGCCGCCCCCGAGCACGCGGTCGAGCTCTCCGACACCCGTGGACAGGCGCTCCACCGGCGCCGCTCCGACCTCCGCGAGCAGCCTTGGCGCGACGGTCTCCCGTCCACGGGCACCGCCGCGGCGCCCCGCGGCACCGCCGCGAGCGGAGCCCCTTGTTCCTGCGCCGCCCGCCGGAGCGCGCTCCTCGACGAGCGTGTTCCACGCCCCACAGTCGGGGCACTGCCCATGCCACTTGGCCGACTGCAGGCCGCACTCCGAGCAGACGTGGATCGACTGTGCGCGCGACATGCCCCGCAGCCTACGCGGCGTCGGGGACGTCCCGGCGCGGCCGCTTCCGGCGCGCGTACCAGAGCGACCGGCACGCCGGGCCCTGGGTGCGACTCGGCTCTACTCCTCGGAGTCGGCCGGCGGGTCGGGCTCGACGGTGTGGGCGTCCTCGCCCTCCTCGCCACCCTCACCGGCGGGGAGACCCTCACCGGCCGGCAGCTCGCCACCGCCCTGCGCACCGACACCAACGGGCGTCTTCTGCTTCTTCGGCTTGACGATCGTCAGTTTTACCTCGCCGTCTTCACCCTCCGCGGCGGGGTTGACCACCACTGTCGCTCCCGGGACGACCTGCTCGCGCAGCACGAAGTCGGCGAGCGGGTCCTCGATGTAGCGCTGGATCGCACGGCGCAGCGGACGGGCGCCCATCGCGGGGTCCCAGCCCTTCTCGACGAGCAGGTCCTTGGCCGGGTCGCTGAGCTCCAATTGCAGCTCGCGTTCGGCCATCGACTCGCGGATGCGCAGCAGCAGCAGCTCGACGATCTGGCGGATTTCCTCCTTCTGCAACTTGTGGAAGACGATCACGTCGTCGATGCGGTTGAGGAACTCCGGCCGGAAGACCTTCTTGAGCTCGCCCATGATGCGGTTCTTCATGTCGTCGTAGGTGATCCCGGTCTCGTCCTCGGAGACCGCGAAGCCCAGGGGCGTGTTGCGCGCGATCTCGGCGGCGCCGATGTTCGAGGTCATGATCACGATCGCGTGGCGGAAGTCCACGGTGCGTCCCTGCGCGTCGGTCAGGCGCCCGTCCTCGAGGATCTGCAGCAAGATGTTGAAGACGACGGGGTGGGCCTTCTCGATCTCGTCGAGCAGCAGCACGCAGTAGGGCTTGCGCCGCACCGCCTCGGTGAGCTGCCCGCCCTCGTCGTAGCCGATGTAGCCGGGAGGCGAGCCGACCAGGCGCGAGACGGCGTGCTTCTCCATGTACTCGGACATGTCGATGCGCACCATCGAGTCCTCGTCGCCGAACAGGAACTCGGCGAGCGTGCGCGCCAGCTCGGTCTTGCCGACACCGGAGGGGCCGAGGAAGATGAACGAGCCGGTCGGGCGCTTGGGGTCCTTCAACCCCGCGCGCGAGCGGCGGATCGCCTTGGAGATGACCTCCACGGCGGGGTGCTGGCCGATCACGCGCTTGTGCAGTTCCTCCTCCATGCGCATCAGCTTCTGCGTCTCGGCCTCGGTCAGCTTGAAGACCGGGATGCCGGTCCACATCGAGACGATTTCCGCAATCTCCTCTTCGCCGATCGCGGGCCGGTCGCCGGACTCGCCGGCTTCCCACTCCTCCTCGAGCTCGCGCTTGCGATGGGTGAACTTGCGCTCCTTGTCGCGCAGCGCCGCGGCCTTCTCGAACTCCTGGGCCTCGATCGCGGCCTCCTTCTCGCGCCGCGTCGTCTCGATCTGCTCCTCGAGCTCGCGGTTGGCGGGCGGGGAGGTCATCGACTTGATACGCATCCGCGAGGCGGCCTCGTCGATCAGATCGATCGCCTTGTCGGGCAGGAAGCGGTCGGCGATGTAGCGGTCGGCCAGTTCGGCGGCGGCACGCAGCGCCTCATCGGTGATCTGCACCTTGTGGTGCTGCTCGTAGCGGTCGCGCAGCCCCTTGAGGATCTCAACGCTCTGGTCGATCGAGGGCTCCTCGACGCGGATCTGCTGGAAGCGACGCTCCAGCGCGGAGTCGCGCTCGAGGTACTTGCGGTACTCATCGAGCGTCGTCGCACCGATCGTCTGCAACTCGCCGCGCGCAAGCGCGGGCTTGAGGATCGAGGCCGCGTCGATCGCGCCCTCGGCGGCGCCGGCGCCGACCAGGTTGTGGAGCTCGTCGATGAACAGGATGATGTCCCCGCGCTGGGTGATCTCTTTCATGACCTTCTTGAGGCGCTCCTCGAACTCTCCCCGGTACTTCGAGCCCGCGACCAGCGCGGCGAGGTCGAGTGTGTAGATCTGCTTGTTCTTGAGCAGCTCCGGCACGTCGGCATTGGTGATGCGCTGTGCCAGTCCCTCGACGACGGCGGTCTTGCCGACGCCGGGCTCGCCGATCAGAACGGGGTTGTTCTTGGTGCGCCGCGAGAGGATCTGCATGATCCGCTCGATCTCGGTCTCGCGGCCGACGACCGGGTCGAGCTTGCCCTCGGCGGCAAGCTTGGTGAGGTTGCGCCCGAACTGGTCGAGCAGCTTCGAAGACTTCTTGCCTTCCGCCGGGCCACCCGATCCAGCGCCCGCGCCGGCGCCGGGCTGGCCCTGCCCCTGGCGACGGCCGCTGGGACCGGAGAGCATGCGGATGACCTCGTTGCGGATCTTCTCGGAGTCGGCGTCGAAGTCGAGCAGGATGCGGGCGGCGACGCCCTCGTTCTCGCGAACCAGGCCGAGCAGGATGTGCTCGGTGCCGATGTAGTTGTGGCCGAGCGAGAGCGCCTCGCGCAGGGCGAGCTCGAGCACCTTCTTGGCGCGCGGCGTGAACGGGATCTGCCCGGAGGTGACCTCCTCGCCGGAACCGACGATGCGCACGACCTGGGCGCGCACGCGCTCCACGGTAATGTCGAGGCTCTCCAGCACACGCGCGGCGAGACCCTCCTCCTCGCGCAGCAGCCCGAGCAGGATGTGCTCGGTGCCGATGTAGTTGTGCTTGAGCGTGCGCGCCTCTTCCTGCGCGAGAACGACTACCTGGCGGGCCCGTTCTGTAAATCGCTCGAACATTGTGCTGAGTCGGCCTCTCTCCGAGTACGGATCGGTTCGCGGGGTCGATGAACTACTCCGCTACCCACCTCTTCGTCGGAAACCCCGAGAAAGATGAATCGCGGGTCCCATCACCGCCACAGGACAGTCTACCAACGGCCCCCCGGTGCCTCCCCCGCTCACCGCATCGCGGGGAACAGAACCACTTCGCGAATCGAGCTCTGGCCAATGAGGGCCATGACCAGCCTGTCCAGGCCGACGCCGACGCCCCCGGTGGGGGGCATCCCAAGCTCCAGAGATTGCAGGAACAACTCGTCGTGGGGCTGGGTCTCCTCGTCGCCCTGCGCGGCCAGGCGACTCTGAGAAGCGAAGCGCTCGCGCTGCTCGTCGGGGTCGGTCAGCTCGCTGAAGGCGTTGGCGATCTCCATGCCGCCGACGAACGCCTCCCAGCGCTCGGCCAGCCCCGGCCGCGAGCGGTGGGCACGCGCGAAGGGCGAGAGCGCCGTCGGGTAGTCGAACACGAACGTCGGCTCGCGCAGCTCGGGCTCGACGTAACTGGAGAGCAGCTCGTCGGCGATCTGCGGCCAGGTGGCGTCGGGCGCGGGCGCCGGCAGACCGCGCGCAGCCACCGCGGCGGCGAGCGCGGCGGCGTCGGGGTGCTCGAGCACGTCCACGCCGGTGGTCTCGCGCACGGCCTCGACGAAGCCCACGCGGCGCCAGGGCCCCGCGAAGTCGATCCCGTGGTCCGCGCCGACGGCCTGCGCCGCGGCGCGCACGAGCGCTTCTAGGCGCGCGGCGGCAACCTCGTAGTCGGCGTAGGCCTCGTACCACTCGACCATCGTGAACTCCGGGTTGTGCTTGGTCGAGATGCCCTCGTTGCGGAAGTCCTTGCCGAGCTCGTAGACCCGCTCCAGGCCCCCGACGATGCAGCGCTTGAGGTAGAGCTCGGTGGCAATCCGCAGGTAGAGCGTGCGATCGAGCGCGTTGTGGTGGGTCGTAAAGGGGCGCGCGAGCGCGCCGCCGTAGATCGGCTGCAGAACCGGCGTCTCGACCTCCAGGAAGCCCTCTCCGTCGAGGTAGGCGCGCACGGCGGCGATGATGCGCGCGCGGTCGCGGAAGCGACGGCGGACGTCCTCGCTGGAGATCAGGTCGAGCTCGCGCTGGCGATGGCGGGTCTCGACGTCGGTGAGACCGTGATGCTTGTCGGGCGGCGGGCGCAGCGCCTTGGCGAGCACCGCGAAGCGCTCGACGCGCAGCGTCAGCTCGCCGTGGCGGCTCCGTAGGACGGCACCGTCGACCCCTACCAGGTCGCCGAGGTCAAGCGAGCGCAAGCGCTCGAAGGTCTCCTTGCCGAGCACGTCCAGGCGCGCGTGGAGCTGGATCTTGCCGCCGCGGTCGACCAGGTCGAGGAACGCCGCGCGCCCCCCTCCGCGCTTGCCGGTGAGGCGGCCCGCAACGCGGTGCATGTCCTCGGTCTCCTCGCCGGCCACGAGCTGCTCGTAGGCAGCGCGCACCTGCTCGATCGGCTCGACGCCGGCATAGGCGTAGGGGAAGTCGCCCTCCGCGGCCGTCTCGCGCAGCCGCCCCGCCTTGGCGCGCCGCTCGGCGATCAGCTCCTGCAGGCCGTGCCGGCCAGCAGCGGTGACCTGCTCCTCTGAACCGGCCCCCCCGGTATCGGCGTCCTCGGACTGGCCGGCGCGAGGGGCGTCGGGCTCATCGGTCCGGCTCATGGCTCGAAGCCTATTTGAGGCCGACGTCGATCTTGGTGATCTTGAGCTTGCGCGCTGGACCGCGCGGGACCTGGACGGCGACTTCGTCGCCGCGCTTGTGGCCGATCAGGGCGCGCCCGACGGGGGACTCGTTGGAAAGCTTGCTCTCCTCGGGGTTGGCCTCGGCGGAGCCCACGATCGTGTACTTGACGGACTTGCCGGTCTTCTCGTCCTTGACGTGCACGACCGAGCCGACCTGGACCTCCTCGGTGGAGAGATCCTTGGAATCGATCACCGTGGCCATCCGCAGCTTGTCCTGCAGCTGGGCGATGCGGCTCTCGAGCATCGCTTGCTCGTTCTTGGCGTCGTCGTACTCGGAGTTCTCGGAAATGTCTCCGAACTCGCGCGCCTCCTTGATGCGCTCGGCGACCTCGCGCCGGCGCGCGGTCGACAGCAACTCGAGCTCGTCTCTGAGCTTCTCGAGTCCTTCGGGAGTGAGGATGACGTCCTTCGGCATGAGATCTTCGCTCGCGCTTTCAGTTGCGTCCGATGGCAACGAAAACCCGCCTGCTGGCGGGGAGTTCGCGGCCCGGCTGGCGACAGCGAGCGCAGCAGTATAGCGAGGGCACCCGCGGTGTCCGAGACGCTCAACTCACGAGCACGGTGGGCGGGGGGACAGGCGGGTGGGTGGGCGGGCGGGCGGGTCCCAATTCCCCCAGCAGTAGTCGCACATCCGCGAGACTCGCGGCCTCCTGCAGGGACTGTTGCAGCACCGTCGCGCGGGTCCGATCGAGTCCCATGCGAGCGACATACCAGGGGTAGAACTTGCGCAGGTAGCGCGCGGCGCGCTCGGCGTCGAGGTGCTCGGCGGCGCGCGCCATCGTCCAGTGCAGCTCGCCCAGGACCTCGGCGCGGGTCGGCTCCGCGATGCGCTCGCCGACGAGTTGCTCGAAGAGCCAGGGGTTGCCGAGGGCGCCCCGCGCGAGCATCACCGCGGTGGCACCGGTCTGCGCGAACGCGGCTCGCACGCTCGCGGCGTCGTGCAGGCCACCGGTGAGGATCACCGGTGCAGGGAGCACGGCGACCAGACGCGCAGCGAGCTCGTAGTCGGGGACACCTTTGTGGTGCACGGCGGCCGAGCGCGGATGGAATGCGATCGCGGCGACGCCGGCGTCGTGCACAAGCCGCTGAGCGAGCTCGAAGCCGGAGGTCTCGCCGGGACGCTGCCCGGAGCGCAGCTTGACGGTGACCGGGATCTCACCCACCCTCACGCCCGCCGGACCACCCCGGGCATCGGGCGCGGCGTTCGGAGGGCCGCCGCGCGCGTACGCGCGCGCACACGCACGCGCGGCGGCCCCCTCCGCGGCACCCTCCACCGCGGCCCTCGCGACCGCAACCGCGCGCGCCGGGTCGGCCAGCAGCGCGGCGCCGGAGCCGGTCCTGCAGACCTTGGGCACCGGACAGCCCATGTTGATGTCGATCGCATCGGCCCCCGCGGCAACCGCGGAGGCCGCCGCGGAGCGCATCACATCGGGGTCTTGCCCAAAAAGCTGGATCGAGGTGGGCACGAGCGACCCGTCGGGCGCGGCGAGCCGCTCGTCGGGATGGATGCGCAGCAGCTCGCGCAGGGTGCGCTCGTTGCGGTAGTGGATCGCGTGGCTGGAGACCATCTCCGAGATCGCCATCCCCGCGCCGTGGCGCTTGGCCTGCAGGCGCACGAACCAGTTGCCGATCCCGGCCAGCGGCGCGAGCAGCACGCGGTTGGGCACCGACAGCGAGCCGAGCATCCAGGGATCGGTGAGCTTGGGCGCGGAGGGCACGCGCCCATTATGCGACCCCTCAGCAGTTGCGCTCGTAGATGAGCCGCAGCCCGGTGAGCGTGAGCAGGTCGTCGACGTTTTCGATCGTGGTGGTGAAAGGCACGATCGAGCCCGCCAGGCCGCCGGTCGCGATCGTCCTGGTCTCGGTCCCGAGCTCGGCGCGCAGGCGGTGGACGATCGCGTCGACCTGCCCGGCCGTGCCGTAGACGATGCCCGAGCGGATCGCGTCGATCGTGGTCTTGCCGATCAGGGCGCGGGGAGCCGTGACATCGACCCTGGGCAGCGCGGCGGCGCGCTCGGTGAGCGCCTCCAGCGAGATCTCCACGCCCGGCGAGATGATCCCCCCCAGATACTCGCCCTCGGCGGAGACCGGGTCGTAGGTGATCGCGGTGCCGAAGTCCACGACGACGCAGGGGCCGCCGAGGCGCGCGTGCGCGGCGACGGCGTTGACGAGGCGGTCGGGACCGATCTCGCGGGGGTTGTCGTAGCGGATCGGCATCCCGGTCTTGACGCCGGGTCCGACGGCCAGCATCTCGTGCCCGAGGTAGCGCTCGGTCATCGCGCACCATTCGGGGCCGAGCACCGGCACGGTGGAGGAGACGATCGAGGACTCGATATCGCTCATCGAGACCTGGCGCAGCTCGAGCAGGTTGCGCAGCGCGGCTCCGAGCTGATCGGAAGTCGACTGGCGCACCGTGGCAAAGCGCCAGTGCTCGCGCAGCTCGCCTTCGTGGAAGGTCCCGAAATGGGTCTGGGTGTTACCGACATCGACCGCCAACAGCATGGAGCGGGAGACTATCTCGAACACTGCGCGCCTAGCGTGGGCAACCGCTCTATATGCTCCGTGACGGATGATCGCGAGATGAGCGAGCTCAAGCTGTACGTGCTTCCCGCCTCGCACCCGTGCGTCGCGGTGGAGGCAGCGCTGAAGCTGAAGTCGATCGCGTTCGACCGCATCGACCTCCTACCGCTGACCCAGCTGGCGGTGGGTCCGGTGCGCTACGGCGGCAACACCGTGCCGGGGATGCGGATGAACGGCGAGCGGCTCGTGGGCTCGCGGACGATCATGCGGCGCCTGGACGAGCTGGCGCCCGAGCCCCCGCTGCTGCCGCCGCCCGGGGATCCGGCCCACGCGCAGGTGCTGGAGGCCGAGCGCTGGGGCGATGAGGAGCTGCAGGGCGTTCCACGGGACATCCTGCCCAGGGCGTTCGTGCGCAAGCCGGCCATGATGGAGAGCTTCCTAGCGGACGACGTCAAGCTACCGTTGCCACGTGCGATGCTGCGCCCGGGGCTGCCGCTCACGGCGCGCCTGCTGTCGATCAGGAGCAAAGCCACAGACGAGACCGCACGCGCAGTCTTCACCACGCTCCCGGCCCAGCTCGACCGGGTCGACGCTTGGATCGCCGACGGGCTGCTCGGCGGCGAGCGCCCCAACGCGGCGGACCTGCAGATCGGCGCGACGATCCGCCTGCTGATGGCGATCGCGGACGTGCGCCCGCTGATCGCAGACCGCCCGGCGGCGCAGCTCACGCGCTACTTCCCGCCGATGGTCGGCGAAGTACCCGCGGGCACCCTGCCGGCGCAGTAGACGGCTGCTGGCTCCGAAATCGCGGTTGGCCGCGCCTTCTTGGCGCGCCCCCGGGGCTCGGCCTACGCGCTCCTATATGCTCGCCTTCGCGATCGAGAGAGGCGAACTGAGATGAGCAAGATCAAGCTGTACGTGCTGCCGGGCTCGCACCCGTGCGCGGCGGTCGAAGTGGCGATGGAGCTGAAGGGCTTGCAGTTCGAGCGCGTCAACCTGCTGCCGATGACGCAGGTGCTACTCGGGCCGCTGCGCTACGGCGGTACGACGGTGCCGGGTATGCGGATCGATGGCGAGCGCCTGGTCGGGTCGCGGGCGATCATGCGGCGCCTCGACGAGCTGGCTCCGGAGCCGGCGCTGCTGCCGGCCGCGGGTGACCCCCAGCGCGCGCGGGTGCTCGACGCGGAGCTGTGGGGAGATGAGGTCCTGCAAAGCGTGCCGCGCCGCATCCTCGATGTCGCCTTCCTGCGCAAGCCCGCCGCGATGGAGAGCTTTGTCGGCGACACGCCGCTGCCGCTGCCGCGCGCGGTGCTGCGCCCGGCGCTGGGACCGACGGCGCGCCTGATGGCGCTCAAGAACCACGCCCGCGACGACACCGCGCAAGCCGACTTGGCGGCGTTGCCGGCCCAGCTCGACAAGGTGGATGCCTGGATCGCCGAGGGCCTGCTGGGGGGCGAGCGGCCCAACGCCGCGGACCTCCAGATCGGCTCGACGATCCGCCTGCTGGAGACAGTCGGGGATGTGCGCCCGCTGATCGCTGGACGGCCGGCGGCGCAACTCACACGCTACTTCCCGCCGATGGTCGGGGAGATCGAGGCGGGTACCCTCCCGGCGCAGTGGCTGCCGGCACTCGCCTGAGCGGGGCCGACCCGCACAGGAAGCCACTCCCGCAGACACTCTTCAGCCGGCCGCTGGGAGCGTCAACGGCGGCGAGTGCCAGCGAACGCCCTCCTGCAGCGGCAGCGCGGCGAGGGCATCCGCGAGCGCGCTCCCATCCGGCGTGCGCAGCTCGAAGTCGAGCTCGAGCGCGGGTATCAGCACGAAGCGGCGGGCGAGCACCTGCGCGTGGGGCAAGGTCATGCGCTCGACGCGCAGCTCCAGATCGCCGAGCAGCAGGATGTCGATGTCGATCGCACGCGGCCCGTGGCGGGGTCCACCGCCAGCGCGCCCGAGCTCGCGCTCCAGGCTCTTGACGGCATCGAGCAGCTCCAAGGGCTCGAGCTCTGTGCGTATACGCAGGCAGGCGTTGAGAAAGCTCGGCTGATCGGGGACCTCCCCGACGGGATCGGTGTCGTAGGCGGAAGAGGCCGCGAGTACCTCGACCGCGATCGCGCTCAGCGCGTCGAGCGCGGCCTGCAGCTGCGCGCGGCGCTCGCCGACGTTGGAGCCGAGGCCGAGATAGCCGATTCGGGGAGGCATCGCTCGCGAAAGCTAGCGGCAGGCTCACGCTTGCAGCAGTCCGAGGACACCAAAAGCGCGTGAGCGCCACCCCGCGTTACGCCCTCCCCCCGGCCTCCCCTAGCGTGACCGGTCCCTCGCGCAGCCCGATGCGGGCGTGCAGACGGCGCAGCGGGCGCGGCGCCCACCAGCTGCGATCGCCGAGGCGACCCATGATCGCGGGGACGAGTAGCGCGCGCACGACGGTGGCGTCGATCGCGACGGCGAGCGCGGCGCCGAAACCGAGCTGCTTGACGAAGAAGACGTGCGAGCTGATGAAGGCGCCGATCGCGACGCAGAAGAGCAGCGCGGCGGCGGTCACGAGCCGCCCGGTGCGCTCCAGCCCCCGCGCGATGGCCGCGCGCGTGGGCAGACCGTCGTCGTGGGCCTCCTTGATGCGCGCGAAGAGGAAGACGCCGTAGTCGGTGGAGAGCGCGAAGGCGACGATGAAGAGCAGCACGAGATTGGACTCCTCGAGGCCGCCTATTGGGGAAAAGCCGAGCAGCGAGGAGAGGTGGCCGTCCTGGAAGACCAGCACGAGCAGCCCGGCGCCGACGGCGACGGTGAGCAGGTTCATGGCGAGCGCGACGAGGGGCAGCACGAGCGAGCCGGTCATCAGGAACAGGAAGCCGCCGGTCAGGAGCGCGAGGATCAGCAGCGCGAGCGGGGTGTGCGCGGCGATCGCGCTCTTCTGGTCGATAAACCAGGCGGTGGCGCCGCCGACGAGCAGCGTCGGCGCGCTCTGCAGCGTGCGCAGCTTGCGCACGAGGCGCTGGTTGGCGGGCGCGCCATCGGTGCCGCGGGGGAGCAGTTCGATCTCCCAGGTGCCGCGCCCGAGGTAGCGCGGCGGCGCGGCGCTCGCCTGGCTCCCGGCGGTCATCTGTGCCTGCCGCGCGAGCGCCGCGACGGTGGGCGCGGCGGCGGCGTCCGCGAGCCGCGCGGCGGCGCCGTGCGCGGCGAGCGCTCCGCCGTGCGCGGAGGGGCCGGGCGCGCGCACGACCATGTCGATCGTCTGAGAGCCGTCGACGGCGAAGTCGTGCGTCAGCATTTCGGCGACCTCGCGCGGTTCGGCGGTGCTCGGCAGGACGTGGGCGTCGGCCGGCGTGAGGCTCATGCGCAGCGAGGGCGAGGCGACGAGCAGCAGCGCGGCGCCGGTGCTCAGCGCGACGAGCCCGGGCCGGCGCATGACGCCGTGCGCGAGCCGCGACCAGAAGCCCTCCTCCTCGGCGCTGGCGGCGCGCGCGGAGCTGCGCTGCAGCCAGGCGGGTGAGAGCGCGTCGATGCGCGGGCCGAGCGCGATCAGCACGGCGGGCAGCACGATCAGCGAGACGGCGCCGGCGCTGAGCGCGACGAGCGCGCCACCGATCCCCATCGAGTAGAGGAAGCGCAGCGGGAAGACCAGCATCGAGGCGAGCGCGCCGGCGACAGTCAGCGAGCCGTAGAGGATCGTGCGCCCGGCGGTCTGCAGCGTGCGCGCGACCGCGGCGCGACTGTCGAGGCCGCGGGCGAGCTCCTCGCGGTAGCGCGAGAGGATGAAGAGGCTGTAGTCGATGCCGAGGCCGAGCCCGACGCCGGTGACGAGGTTGACGGCGAAGATCGAGAGACCGAGGAACTGGTCGACGAGGCGCAGCAGCAGGAACGTGAGGACGATCGCGAAGCCCCCGACGAGCAGCGGCAGCGCGGCGGCGACCAGGCCGCGGAAGACCCAGAAGGAGAGCAGCAGCAGGATCGGGAGGGCGAAGGTCTCGGCGGTGCGCAGATCGGCGGAGGTGCGTTCGTTGAGTTCCTGGAAGGCGACGTCGTTGCCGCCGAGGCGCACACCGCTGCCGGCCAGTGCGGGACGGATGTGCGCGACGGCCGCGGCGGAGCGTTCGCGGTTGGCGAAGGCCGCGAGCACGAGTGTGAGCCGCCCGTCGCGCGAGACGAGCTCGGGCAGGTGCGTCGCCGGATAGTCGAGCGCACGCTGGAAGCCGGGCTGCGCGGCGAGCAGCGCCGCGACACGACGTGCGCCACCCGCCGCGGCGGGATCGGCGCGGACATCGCGCGCGGCGGGGACGAGCGCCGCAACCCCGTAGTAGGCGGACTGCCCGGTGGCGCGTTCGATCGCGCGCAGCACCTGCTGGTTCTGGGCGTGCGGGTCCTGGAAGTCGGCCGATTCGCTCTTGAGGATCGAGACGATCGGAGCGCCGAAGGCGGCGGCGAGCAGGAAGACGATGCCGGCGAGAATCAGGACGCGACGGGTGTGGGCACCGGCGAGGCGCGCGAGGCCGTCGATCATGGCCGCAATTGGGGGGCGTAAGGAAACATTCCCGCAAGTTATAAGTGACTACTAACTAACTGTCAAGTCTTTTGTGATCTTCCGCGCGGCGCGGCCCTTCGAACGGGTCGATGCCCGGCGGGGCCTCCGTGCCCCGCCTGCGAAGCGCGGCGGGGCTACTCCTCGGCCTCGCGCCAGACCTCGACCGAGACTTCGTCGACGGGCAGCGCGATCGGTGGCTCGGGCTTGGTCGCCTTGACCCAGACACCTTCGAGCTCGTAGTCGGCCAGCAGGCGCTCGGCAATCGTGGAGCAGAGCCGCTCGAGCGTTTTGTGCGAGCGCTGCTGGGCGACCAGCGCGACGAGCTGGCAGACCTCGGCGTAGTCGACGGTGTCCTCCACGCGATCGGTGACCGTGGCATCGGTCTCGCCGACCTCCAGGCGCAGGTCGAGCATCAGCCGCTGGCCGACCTCGCGCTCGGCCTCGCTGACACCGTGATGGGTGTAGAGCGAGAGGCCGGAGATCTCGATCGTCACGGTCTCGAGGCCCTCTTCGCGCTCCTCCTCCTCGCCGCCCTCCTCGTCGTCTTCCGGATCGGGGGCGTGTGGGTCCTCGGGGCTCAGCTCGTCGTCGTCATCGTCCATTGCGCGCCCAACGTAGCAGCCGCGGTGGCTAGGGCTGCGCGCGCGGGAGCGACGTCGTGCACGCGGAATACACGCGCGCCGCGCTCGTATGCGAGGACGCAGGTGGCCAGCGTGCCTGGGAGCCGCTCCGGCGTGCCGACGGGCTCGGCGACTCCGCCGGCCCCGCCGAGCCCGACGCCGCTAACCGGCGCAGGGGGCGCGGCGGCCCCAGCCGGCGCGACACCCCCAGACGGCGCGACGCCCCCAGCCGGCGCGCCGACACCTGTGGCGACCTCGGCGAGGATGCGACCGAGGAAGCTCTTGCGCGAGGTTCCGACGATCAGCGGGCGCCCCAGTGCGGCAAGCTCATCGAGACGGCGCAGCAACTCGAGGTTGTGCGCGAGGGTCTTGCCGAATCCGATCCCCGGATCGAGCAGCACGCGCTCCTCGGCCACGCCCGCCCGCACCGCGAATGCGAGGCGCTCGCAGAGGAACGCCTTGACCTCGTCGACGACGTCTGCGTAACGCGGTTCGCGCTGCATGGTGCGGGGCTCGCCGCGCATGTGCATCAGACAGCACTCGGCTCCGCTCTCCGCAACAACCGCCACCATCTCGGGGTCCCCGCGGAAGGCGCTCACGTCGTTGACGAGGCTCGCTCCGGCGCCCAGCGCAGCGCGTGCCACGGACGCCTTGGAGGTGTCGATCGAGACCTGCGCGCAGATGGAACTAGATTCCGGGGACCCGGCGCCCAGCTCGGCCACGAGGCCCTCCACGACTGGCAGCACGCGGCACAACTCCTCGGCCTCAGCCACGGGAGCGGCGCCTGGCCGTGTGGACTCTCCGCCGACGTCGAGGATGTCGGCGCCTTCGGCCACGAGCTCGAGGCCGTGCGCAACGGCGGCCCGGGCCTCAAAGAACAGGCCACCGTCGGAGAACGAGTCGGGGGTGACGTTCACGACCCCCATCAGACGGAAGGGAAGCTCCATTCATTGGAGCCTACGATCTAAGCCAGCTCGGGGCGCTCGGGGTCGGTACCGCGGATATCCGCGGTACCACCGGCGAGACCCGGGCGCGGCAGCGGACGCGGGGCTTCGCGGCCGGGACGATCCAGCGGCGCGGGCGGTGCGGCGGGCAGCTCGGGCTTGTGTCCCTCTTCGGGTCCGAAGACTTCCTCTTCGCTCTTGCCGGCGAGCAGCCCGATGAACTCCTCCTTCTCGATCGTCTCGCGCTTGACGAGGATCTCGGAGATCGTGGTGAGCCGCGCGCGATGTTCGGTGAGGATGTCCCGCGCGCGCTTGTGCGCGACCTCGACGATGCGCCGGACCTCGTCGTCGATCTCGCGCGCGATCTCATCGGAGTAGTCGGGCTCGGTGGAGAACTCGCGCCCGAGGAACGGCTGGCCGTGGTCGTGGCCGAAGACGCGCGGTCCGAGCTTCTCGCTCATGCCGAAGCGCATCACCATCTGCTTGGCGGTCGCGGTCACCTTCTCGATGTCGTTGGAGGCGCCGGTGGTGATCTCGTCGAAGACGATCTCCTCCGCGGCGCGGCCGCCGAGCGTCATCGCCATCGTGTCGTTGAGCTCGGCGCGAGTCGTCAGGAAGCGATCCTCCTGGGGCATCGAGATTGTGTAGCCGAGCGCCGGCCGCGGGAGATCACCGAGACCTTGTGCACGGGATCGGAGTGCTCGAGGTAGTGCCCGACGATCGCGTGGCCCATCTCGTGGTAGGCGGTGATGAGGCGCTCTTTTTCGCTCATCACGCGCGTCTTCTTCTCGGGGCCGGCGATCACGCGCATGATCCCCTCCTCGAGCTCGACCTGGCCAATTTCGCGCTTGCCGGTGCGGGCCGAGAGCAGCGCGGCCTCGTTGATCAGGTTCGAGAGGTCCGCGCCGGTGAAGCCAGTGGTCTGACCGGCGAGCGCGTCGATGTCGATTTCCTTGCCGAGCGGCTTGCCGCGCGTGTGGACTTCGAGAATTTTGGCGCGACCCTTGCGGTCGGGCCGGTCAACGGCAATCTGGCGGTCGAAGCGCCCGGGGCGCAGTAGCGCCGGGTCGAGGATGTCGGGCCGGTTGGTGGCCGCGATCATGATGATGTTGTCCTTCGCCTCGAAGCCGTCCATCTCCACGAGTAGCTGGTTGAGAGTCTGCTCGCGCTCGTCGTGACCGCCGCCGAGGCCGGCGCCGCGGTGGCGCCCGACGGCGTCGATCTCGTCCATGAAGATGATGCAGGGCGAATTCTGCTTGGCCTGCTCGAAGAGGTCGCGCACGCGGGAGGCGCCGACGCCGACGAACATCTCCACGAAGTCCGAGCCCGAGATCGAGAAGAACGGCACACCGGCCTCGCCCGCGACTGCGCGCGCGAGCAGCGTCTTGCCGGTGCCCGGCGGCCCGTAGAGCAGCACGCCGGTGGGAATGCGCGCACCGAGCGCCTGGAACTTCTTGGGGTTCTCCAGGAACTCCTTGATCTCGTGCAGCTCCTCCACCGCCTCGTCCACGCCGGCGACGTCGCGGAAGGTGATCTTCGGCGAGTCGGCAGAGAGTCGCTTGGCGCGCGACTTGCCGAAGGACATCACCTTCGAGCCACCGCCCTGGACCTGGTTGAGCAGGAAGATCCAGATACCGAAGAAGATCAGGAACGGCAGCACGTACGTCAGCAGCGAGAGGATCACGCTGCTCTTGCTGGCTTCGGTGTTGTAGACGACCCCGGCTTCGCGGAGCTGCTTCTTCAATTCGGGCGTCGTCTGATCGATGTAGCCGATTTCGTACTTCTTGCCATCTTTGCGCGTAACTTCGAGGACGTTGCCCTTGGTCTTGAAGAGCACCGACTTGACTTCGTGCTGCGGGATTTCCTTGGTTACGAGCGTGTATTCGTTGCGCGCCGGCCCGTTGCCCGAGCCTGTCGAGATCAGTTTGGAGGCGAAGAACGCGAGCACGACCACGATCAGGATCGGGAATGCGGCGCTCTTGAAGAAACGGCTCATAGTGAGATTTTGTCGTTTTGGTGGCAGCTCGGATAAGCGCCTACCAGCCGATCAGCGTACCACGGGGAGGTCGATTTTCCGGGAGCACGCGGCGCCCCCGTCGCCGAGTCGGGTACCGCTCTGCGGCGCTAGTCATGCCTAACCAACGCCGCTACGAACGGAAGGTTGCGGTGACGCTCGGCGTAGTCCAGCCCGTATCCGATCACGAAGCGGTCGGGGATCTCAAAGCCCACGTAGCGCGTCGGCAGATCGACCTTGCGCCGCTCCGGCTTGGTCAGCAGCGCGCAGACCTCGAGCGTGCGCGGATTGCGCGAGCCAAGGTTGCGCAGCAGGTACTGCAGCGTGAGCCCCGAGTCGACGATGTCCTCGACGATCAGCACGTCGCGGCCCTCGATCGCGATGTCGAGGTCCTTGAGGATGCGGACGACCCCCGAGGAGTCGGTCGCCGAGCCATAGGAGGCGACCGCCATGAAGTCGACCTCGACGGGGATATCGATCAGGCGCATCAGGTCGGAGAGGAAGAACATCGCGCCCTTCAGGACGCCGACCAACAGCAGCGAGCGCTCGGCGTAATCCTGAGAGATCCGCTCGGCGAGCTCCGCCACGCGCCTGCGCAGATCCTCGGCGGCAACCAGCACCTCGCCGATCTCAGACGCCGCCGCGGCGGCACCGGCAGGTGCGTCCGCGACTCGCTCCGGGGGCATGACGGCCACGCGCGGAGTGTAGGCGCTCAGTGGCGGGGAGGCAGCCGCGCCATGCACAGGCGCCCATCCTGCACGACCGCGGCGATGAGACCGCCGACGTGCAGCTCAGCGCGCCCACCCCGCCGCGCGAGCGCGAGGATCTCCCCCACGCGCGCGCCGGCCTGCGGGACGAAGGTACCGGCGGCGTCCTCGGCCAGGCGCATGACGATCAGCCGCGCGAGCGCCGGCGGCAGGCGCTCCAGGTGCTCGATAGCGATGCTCGTGGCGCCCCGCAGCTCGGCTTCGAGCAGGCCTTCGAGCAGCTCGGCCTCGGCGCGCAGCAGTTGCGCGGTGCGCAGCACGTTGGCCTCCGCGGCGGGGTGCACGGCGCGCAGCGCCGGCACGAGCCCGTGACGCACGCGCGAACGCGCGTAGCGCGCATCCTCGTTGCTCGAGTCCTCGCGCCAGCTCAGCCCGCGCGCGCGACAGTAGGCGGCGGTCTGCTCGCGCGTGAGCCCCAGCAGCGGGCGCACGAGGCGACCCTCGCGCGGCGCCATTCCCAGCAGCGCGCGGCGGCCCGGCGAGGCCGCGAGGCGGTAGAGGATCGTCTCGACCTGATCGCTCGCCGTATGGCCGGTCGCAATGCGAGTCGCCGCCGGGAGCTCATCACCCTCACCGGGCGCCCCGCCGCGTGTACGCGCGCGCGCGGCGGGGTCGAGCCCCCGTGCCACACGTCGCGCCTCGCGATAGCGCAGCTCACGCGCCCACGCCTGCAGGTTGCCGGCGCCGCCCGTGGGCCGCTCGGCGCGCACGACCTCGAGCGCGACCCCCAGGCGCTCGCACAGCTCGCGGCAGTGGCGCTCGTCGCCGTCGGACTCGGGACGCAGCCCGTAGTTGACGTGCAGCGCCCGCGGCTCCCCAGCCCCGCGCAGCTGCACCGCGAGATCCAGCAGGCAGACCGAGTCGCGGCCACCCGAGAGCATCGCGACGAGCGGTCCCGCACCCGCCAGCAGGCCGCTCGCGCGCACCTGCTCGCGGACCTCCTCGGGACTCATCCCCGCGCCGAGGCCAGGAACAGCTCGGTCGGCTCGGAGAAGCCCTTGAGACCGACCTCGCCGATCAGCTTGAACGCGAGCCCGTCGACACCGGCGGCGAGGTCCACGACGGTGCGCGTGACCAGCACCTCGCCGCCTGCCGCCCGCGCGACGACGCGCGCGGCCTGGTTGACCTCGCGCCCGTAGTAGTCGCCGTCGCGGTAGATCGCCTCGCCGTAGTGGATGCCGATGCGCGGCGGAGGCACCCCCGCGGGCGCCTGGGCCTGGAAGCCGACGGCCCACTGCGTGAGCGCCACCGGGTCGCTGGCCACCGTCATCACCTCATCGCCGAGCGTCTTGAGCACGCGCGCGTCGATCGGCAGCGTGCGCTCGACCTCTTCGACGAAGCGCTCGACGGCGCTCACCGCGTGCTCGTCACCCTGTTCCTCGGTGAGGCGCGTGTAGCCGGCGAGGTCGGCGAACGCGATCGCCACGCGCAGGCGACCGAGCTGGGAGCCCTGCACTCCCATGTCGGCCTCCATGTGCCCGATCACGTCTTGCTCGACGAAGTGCGCCAGGAAGCGACCGTGCAGCCAGTTCATTAGCGGGGCGATGAACGGCACCAGCTCGCGCGCCATGCCGTCCATCTGAGCCGCGATCTCGCGACCCGGCACCCCGTCGCGCATCAGCGGCTCGTGGATGTACATGTGGAAGAGGCGAACCTCCGTTTCGGCGGCCTGCGCCAGCGTCTGACCCCAGACGCGCGCAATCTGCATGAACGCGGCCTCCGGCAGGCCGGCCTCCAGCACGTCGGCAACGTATTTGAGCATCTCGAGGTCCTCGTCGGAAATCGCATCCACCGAGAAGGCGCTCAGGCCCAGCGCGATGACGATCCGTTCGATCAACTGCGGGGAGAGGCCCGTGATGCGCGCGGTCTGCCTGAGCGTGTTGCGGCCCTCGGGCACCGAGAGGAAGTCCTCCACGTCACCGAGCGCCAGCCGCCCGCTCTCGCTGGCCTCGCGGATCTGCTCGACCGTGTAGCCGCGCTCGCGCAGGCGCGCGACGATCCGCACCTGCGCGGCAGCCGCGGGTGTCCAACTGCCCTCGTGTTGGGGGATCAAGCCCGCCTTGACCCAGCGCCGCACGGTCCCCGGGGAGACCCCGGCGCGCGCCGCCGCCTGTGTAAGCGTGAGCCCACGCGCCTCGGACGTCGACATTGCGCGCAGTCTAGAGTCGTCGCCGGTGGCGAAGCACGAGCCCATTCACCTACGCCCGACGGCGGAGCTCGCCGAGCGCGTGCTGCTGCCCGGTGACCCCGGACGGGCGCTTGCGCTCGCGCAGGTGCTGACGGAGAAGCCGCTGATGTTCAACCATCACCGCGGGCTGTGGGGGTACACCGGGATGGCCGCCGACGGTGAGCCGCTTACGATCCAGAGCACCGGCATGGGCGGCCCGTCCGCGGCGATCGTGTTGGAGGAGCTGATCGCACTCGGCGTCCGCCGCGCGATTCGCGTCGGTACCTGCGGCGCCCTGAACGGCGAACTCGAGCTTGGCGATCTGCTGGTCGTAAGCGAGGCACTCGCTGCCGACGGCGCGAGCCGTGCGCTGGGGGCCGGCGAGCGCGTCGCCGCCGACCGCGAGCTGACCGCGGCGCTCGAAGGCGCCGGCCGCGAGCTGAGCACCGGACGCGGGCCGGCCGAGCGCTCGGCCGCGATCCTCGCGGCGACCGTCGCCAGCACCGACCTGTTCTACGAGCCGAGCGCTCGCCGCGAGGAGGACTGGCGCGCGGCGGGGGCGATCGCCGTGGAGATGGAGGCCGCAACCATGTTCGCAATCGGAGCGCGCCGCGGGATTGCCGTCGGGTGCGTGCTGGCCGTATCGGATCTGATCGCCGCCGAGCAGCCCCGCACGCACATCGACGACGACGCGCTGTTGATCGCCGCGGAGACGATGGGCCAGCTCGCGCTGAGGGCGCTGGCGCAGTAGGCGCGAGTCGTCTCGCCGCCAGAGACGGCGGACGGTCGGACCCGAACTAGCCTTTGGCAGCGGGCGGTCGGCGCGTGCCGGCAGGACGCTTGGCCGCCGGCTTGCGCGTGGCCCGTTTGGGCTTGGCCGCGGATCGCTTGCCGGCGGAGGACTTGACGCTCCCCGCCTGCTCGCGCGCGGAGCTCCCGCGCATATCGCCGACCGCACGCGAGAGCGTCTTGAGCTGCTCCTCGATCGCGCCCAGGCGTGTATCGATAGAGGGACCGGGGAAGGCACGGCCGAGGCGGTGCACCCCGTCCTCGATTCCCTCCAGGCGCTGGGAGACCGAGCGCAGACGGCGCGTGAGGCGTTCGATGTCCGCGGCCGACGGGAGATTCAGGGCTCCCATCGCTAACTCCTGGGCCTGCGTGGCCTTCTCGCGGGCCTCCGCGGCCCGCCCGATCGCGCCGCCGAGCAGCGGGTTCTCGAACAGGTCGGTCAAGGCCTTGCCGAGCCGGTCCTCCGTACCACTGGCCAGGCGCTCGCGCAAACCTTTGGTTGCACCGCCGTCGGACATTCCGCGCTCCTTGTGTCGATCACCGCAGACGCAGGAAGGATACGGTGCCATCGTGGCCGAGCGCCTGTTCCTCTTCATCCAGATGGAGTTCCCTTGGGAGCTCGGCCTCGCGGATGGCCGCTATCTACTGCGACGGGCGGGCGATCGCGAGCCCGAGCGGGTCGTGGTGCTCGACACCGTCGAGGGCCGCCGCGCGAGCGGGCGCTCCAGCGGACGTGTGCTCAAAACTCGACGCGGCCCGCAGGTCGAGCCCGAGCCCGAGCCCGAGCCGGTTGCCACGGCACGCGCGACCGTGATCGACCCGGTGTCGGTCACCGCCGAGCGCCAGGCGCAGGCGTGGCTGAGAGGACTCGATGCCGAGCGCGAGGCACGCACCGCGGCGGCGACCCTCAACAAGATGCTCTACGCGCACCGCATCGCGACCGCCGACCCGCACGTGCGCGAGCTCTCACCCGCGCTGGCGCTGGTCGTCAGAGCCGGCTGGGGCGAGGGCGAGCAGGTCGCGTACGGCAACTGGCTGCACGCGCGCGAGCTGCGCTGGAGCGAGCACAAGGCGCGCCGCCGCGCTGGCGTGCTGCGTCCGCAGGAGCGTCTCGCGGCACTACTCGGCGCGCGCGGGGAGGCACTGGTCTGCGAGGAGCTCGCCCTACGCGCGCGCCTGGATTTCGACGAAGGCCGGCTGCGACACGCGGCGCTGGAGCTCGAGCACGCCTATGCCGCCGCCCTCGCCGAGCTGACGGCGGAGAACCGCGTCGAGCTGGACGAGCGCCTGGCGGAGCTCGCCAAGCTCAACCCGGGCGTCGTGCAGGCCGGTCACGCCGCACTCTCCAGGGACGTGGAGCAGCCCGACGCGGAGATCGTGAGCCACGCACTCACGCGCCTAGAGGCCGCGCTGCGGGCGCGGGCGGCCGCGGGGTCCGTGGACACCTAGAGACAGCTTTGGGGCGCAGCTGGCGCGCCGGGTCGAGTCAGCTGGGCGTCTGCGCCGCGGGGGCGGGTGAACGGAGGACGACGTAGACCCTGCCCACAGCTTCGAGGAGAGGCCTCAAAGCCGGGTCGGTGAGCTCGGCTTCGGGCGGAAGAGCCTTTTTGGCGAGCCGCCGGTCGGCGTGGTTCTCGTACCGCTCGAGGCGGTGCGCAACGAGCCCGTTTAGGTTGAGGAGGCTGGACACGGGTTCGTGTGGTTCGGACCCGGGTTCGGGCTGGATCTGGGTGATAGACGACACTACGTCCAGACGGTGCAAATACTGCTTCGTGCCCGCGGATACCGCGGAGTAGTCGCTGGCAACCCAGAACTTCAAGTCCGAGCACAGGTCCGGGGAGGGAATCGCAGACTGTGCGGCCTGTTCGATCGCCAGGGAGCGCAGCAGCTTGGTCAGTTTTGGGTTGCTCCAGTGCAGATGACGCACGACCCTCGCGAATCTCGCGTCCGCCGGATGCTGGACGTGTTCGGCGACGCCGAACGTAGCACTCAGTAGCTCCCCCGAGATTTCAAGCTGCGACTGGTTGAATTTTTCGCCTTTGACATGCCGCGGCGCGCCGGCCAGCACGCCCGGGCATTCGGCTGCGACCTGGGCAGCGAGCGCAGCAATCGCCTTTAGCTCAGCTTCGCTTTCCGTCCGCGTGGTGTGCTCCGAGGCGATCCTGGCCTCCAGGTAGTCGTGCGTGGCGATCGCGTCGCTCGCCTTCACCCGCGCGAGTACCGGTGCGGGCGCATAAGCGAGCGCAGCCAAGGCGATGAGCAGGAGCCCGCTGAGCCGTCGCACAGGCGCGAGTCTGACAGACCGGGCACGCAAGCGGCAGCGGATCAGGCTGGCCAGGGCGAGCGCAAAGAGAGCGCCCCGATGGCGTCGCGGCGTAAAGTGCAGGACACGATGGACCCCACGACCACAGCCCTCGGCACCTGGAGCGGCGGGCGCTTCATGCACTTCGGCGAGCCGCTGGCGGAGGAGCGCCTGCGCGCGCTGCTGCGCCCCGGCGACGGGATCGACACGGTGCTGAGCGCCGACGTGTACGGCGCCGGCGAGGCCGATCGGATGCTCGGCGAATCCCTGCGCGGTCTCGACCGCGCGAGCTACTGCCTGATCGGAGCGATCGGCCACGACTTCTACGCGGGCGAGCGCGAAGGCGCGAAAGGCTTTCCGCGCTTCACCGACGCGCGGCTGCGCACGCCGGACGCCTACGCCGACTACATCCGGATGGCCACCGAGCGCAGCCTGGAGCGGATCGGGGTCGAGCGCTTCGATCTGCTCTTGCTGCACAACCCCGATCGCGTCGGCTTCTCTAGTGCCGCGGTGTGGGAGGGGATGCAGGCAGTCCGCGAGGCCGGCCTGACGCGGCTGCTAGGTATCGCGCCGGGACCCGCCAACGGCTTCACGCTGGACTTGATCGACTGCCTGGAGCGCTTCGGCGAGCTGATCGACTGGGCGATGATCATCCTCGGGCCGCTGGAGCCGTGGCCCGGTGAACTCGTACTGAACGCCGCCGCCGCGCACGATGTGAGCCTGATCACCCGCGTGGTGGACTACGGCGGCATGTTCCACGACGACGTGCTGCCCGGCCACGCCTTCGCGCCGTACGACCATCGCAAGTTCCGCCCCGAGGGCTGGGTGCAGGCGGGGCGCGAGAGGCTCGAGCGGATGCGTCCCTATGCGCAGCGGCACGGTCTGAGCATGTTGCAGCTCGCCTGCCAGTGGAACCTCGCGCACGCCGCGGTGCGCTGTGTCGCACCGACGTTGATCCAGGAGGCCGGCGCGCAGGCCCGTCCGATCGAGGACAAGCGCGCTGAGCTCGGCGCACTGAGCGACCTGCTGGCGGACCCCGTGGCCCAATTGAGCGACGAGGAGCTCGCCGAGTTGCGCGCGATCGGCGACAACACGGGCTGCATGGCGCTCAAGGGCGCGAGCTCCCAGCACGAGGGCACGCCCACGGCCGACCGCTGGCCGCTGGGCGAGGAGCTGCGTGCACTCGCGGCGCGCGCCGGCATCGACCCCGACGCGATGATCCCCAGCGCGGCCGCCACGAGTCAGGTGTGAGGCTTTCCGGCGCGGCCGCCGCACGCACACACCAACAGGGAGGGCGCTGATGAGCATCGATGTGAATGCGTTCAAGCAGGGGCAGAAGGCGATGTGGGCGATGGGCGACTACCCGGACCTCGCACGTATGATCGCCGGCGTCGGCGAGCTCGTCGTCGAGCGGGTCGGCGCGGCGGCCGGGGAGGAGCTGCTGGACGTGGCGACCGGTAGCGGCAACGTCGCGATCCCAGCCGCCGCAAAGGGGGCACACGTGACCGGCCTCGACCTGACTCCTGAGCTGCTGGACGCGGCACGTAAGCGCGCGTCCGAGGCGGATGTCGAGGTTCGGTGGCTGGAGGGCGACGCCGAGGAGTTGCCGTTCGCGGATCGCTCCTTCGACCGCGTGACCTCGTGCTTCGGCGTGATCTTCGCACCCCGCCAGGGGCAGGCGGCGCGCGAGCTCGCGCGCGTAGCGCGGCCCGGCGCCACGATCGTCTTCACCGCATGGACGCCCGAGGGCCTCAACGGCCAGATGTTCAAGACCGTGGGCGCGCACATGCCCCCACCACCGCCCGACGTGCGCTCGCCGATTCTCTGGGGCAGCGAGGAGCACGTCCGCGAGCTGTTCTCAGGCAGCGACGTCGAGCTCGCCTTCGAGCGCCACACGGTCGACTTCAGGCACGACTCGCCGGAGAGCTGGGTGGAGTACAACGAGCGCGTGCTCGGCCCGACGATCATGGCCAAGAACGCGCTCTCCCCGCAGGGCAAGTGGGAGGCGCTGCGCGAGGAGTTGCTCGAGCTCTACCGCACCAGCAACCAGGCGCAGGACGGCTCGCTGCACTTCTCCGCCGAGTACCTGCTGGCGGTCGCGCGCAAGAACGGCTGAGCGGCGGAGAACCGGGCGCGCGCGAGAAGAGTCGAGAGCGAGACCCCGCCGCGCGCGCGTGTGCGCGTATGCGCGCGCGGCGGGGTCCTCAAACGAGAACCGCTTGCTGCCCTACTTCCCCTCGAAATGCGGCGCCCGTTTTCCGAGGAACGCCGCGATCCCCTCCTTGGCGTCGGCACTCGCGAAGATCGTCGCGAAGGCGCGCTTCTCGGCCTCGATGCCCTCGTCCAGATCACCGGCGGCGGAGACCCGCTTGATCTGCTCGAGCGCGAGCGGCGCCTGACCGGCGAGCTTGCGCGCCCACGCGAGCGCGGTGTCCAGCAGTTCGTGGTCATCGACGACGGCGCTCGCGAGGCCGTACTCGTAAGCCTCCTCGGCCGGCATCGGGTCGCCGATGAGGTTCATCTCCAGGGCCTTGCTCTGGCCCACCAGGCGCGGCAAGCGCTGGGTGCCGCCGAAGCCGGGGATGATGCCGAGCTTGATCTCGGGCTGGCCGAACAGCGCCGAGCGCGCGGCGATGCGCATATCGCAGGCCATCGCGAGCTCGCAGCCGCCGCCGAAGGCGAGCCCGTTGACGGCGGCGATCGTCGCGATCCCCTCGCTGCCGAGAGCGCGAAAGAGCGCGTGGGCCTCGTGGATCAGACGCTCACCACCGGCCTCGTCCATCTGCGTGAACGCCTTGATATCCGCGCCCGCGCTGTAGAGGAACGGGTTCGAGGAGGCGATCACCAGCGCGCGCACGCCGCTGTCCTTGGCCTGCTGCCAGACCTTGCCCAGGTCCTCGATCACCTGCGGCGCGATCGAGTTCATCTGGCCGTTAGCGAGCCACGCGATCGCGACGCCATCCGCGCGCGTCTCGAGCTTGACGATGCCCTCGCCGGGCTGCTGGGCGTCGGCCTGCGGGTAGGCGTAGAAGCCCTGGCCACTCTTCTGGCCGAGGCGACCCTGGGCGACCAGGCGCCGCAGGATCGTGGGCGGCGCGAAGCGCTCGCCATGGCGCTCCTGCGCGCTCTCCAGGCGCTCGAGGATCGTGTCCAGGCCCTCGACGTCGGCCTTCATGAACGGCGGCAGCAGCCCGCGGCGCGGGTCCAGCCCCGCGCCGGCCATCAGCCCGAAGTCGATGTCGCGGTGGGTCGCGACGCCCTCCTCCAGCACCAGGCAGGCCTCCACGAACGTCTTCAGCGTCAGCATCTCCACGAGCTCCGCCACGTCCGGCTCGCCCTCACCCTCCAGGTTGGGCTCGCCCTGCGGGCTGTAGAAGCCATCGCCGCCGGTCTTCGCACCGAGCTTGCGTTCGGAGACCAGCTTCTGCATGCCCTTCGGGACGTAGAAGCGCTCATCGCCGTAGGACTCCGCGAGGTGCTCCGCAACGTGCAGGACCGTGTCGAGGCCGAGCAGGTTGACCAGGAAGTAGGGGCCCATCGGGATCACGCCGGCCGCGCCGACGCCCTCGTCGATCAGTTTGATCGAGAGGCCCTTCTGCTCCTGCTCGCGCCAGATCTCCGAGGTGCCGGAGTTGAGGATGCGATTCACGACGAAGCCCGGGACCTCGGCGCACGTGATCGGCTGCTTGCGGATCGCCTGCGCAAACGTGATCGCCGCGCTGACCGTCTCCGGCGCGGTGTCGTCGCCTTCGACGATCTCGATCAGCGGCATGATCGAGGCGGGGTAGAAGTAGTGGAAGCCCACGACCTTCTCCGCGCGCAACGTCGCTTCGCCGATCTCGGTGATCGACAGCGAGGAGGTGTTCGAAGCCAGGATCGCGTGACCCGGCGTCGCGGCGTCGAGCTCGGCGAACACGGCTCGCTTGATCTCCATCCGCTCCGGAACCGCCTCGATCACGAAGTCCACGTCGCCGAAGCTCTCGTAGGTCGTGGTGCCCTCGATGCGCCCGAGGATCTCCGCGATCTGCGCGTCGCCCTGCTCCTGGCTGAGCTTGCCGCGCTCCACGAGCTTGCCGACCTGGCCGCTGGTGACATTGCGAGCCTCCTCCAGACCGGCCTGCACCAGCTCCTGGTTGATGTCCTTGAGCACCACGGGGATACCCGCGGCGGCGATCGTCTGGGCGATCTGGCCACCCATCGTCCCCGCACCCACCACGGCTGCCTTGAACACGAACATGCTGGCTTCCTCGATTCTCTCGCTCGGCGATTTCTCAGGTCCTCTCACGGACCTGTTTCTGGAGGCGAGAGCCTAACGAGGCACCGGCGCGCGCGCATCTCGCGCAACGCCCAGCGGCTCGGGAGCCCCGGCGGCGCTCACCGCGGCGGCACGGTTGGGGGCCTCGGCGGCGCTCACCGCGGCGGCGGCGTCTCTCTCGCGCGCGCGGCGCACCTATCAACGTCCTTTCGGGTTTCAAGTCCAGGGTGCTACGGGCAATGCACTCCCACAAGGCCGGGGTGAGGGCGTCTCCCATCGATCGGCGCCACAAACAGAGCGAGAAGGTGAGTGAGCCGCAATGACCAAGAGCAAGACCAGATACGCACGCAGGGAGGGCGCGAGCACGCTGGGACTGCCGCTGCTCGCGCTGCTTGCACTGCTCGCGCTGGCACTACCGGCCAACGCCCTGGCCGCCTCCGCGCCAGCCGTCGCGACCGGCGCCGCGCGTAGCGTCAGCTATAGCTCGGCCACGCTTACCGGATCGGTGAACCCACACGCGAGCAACACCACGTACTACTTCCAGTTCGGGATCACCAGCGCCTACGGCGCACAGACCGCGCTTGCCGTCGCCGGAGCCGGCGCTGCGGCGGTGCCCGTGAGCGCCGCGGTGACCGGCCTCGAGCCGCTCACCGTCTACCACTACCGCCTGATCGCGGTCAACGCGACCGGCGCCAGCACCGGCGCGGAGCGCACCTTCAAGACCGCCAAGGTGCCGCTCTCGCTGGCGATCCTCGTCGCGCCCAATCCCACGGTGTTCGGCTCAACCGCCACCGTCCAGGGCACGCTCTCGGGCACCGGCAACGCCGGTCGTGCGGTCGTGCTGCAGCAGAACCCGTTCCCCTACACCGCCGGCTTCGCGAACGTCGGCAACCCCGAGCTGACAACCACGACCGGCGGCTTCTCCTTCCCCGTAGTCGGCCTCACCCAGGCCACGCAGTTCCGCGTCGTCACGACAACCAACCCCCCAGTGATCAGCCCAATCACGATCGAGGGCGTCGCGGTCGCCGTCAGCGCCCACGTGGGGCGCGCGCATCGGCGCCACTACGCGCGCATCTACGGAACGGTCACCCCGGCCGTCGACGGCATGGAAGTCGGCATCATGCGCGTGATCGGCGGGCGCAACGTGCTCGTCTCCGGCACGATCCTGCGCCACCTGAGCACCACGACCTCGCGCTTCAGCCGCACGATTCGCGTCAAGCGGCACGCGCTCTACCGCGTGTTCGTGAAGGTCACCAACGGCGCCCAGACATCCAACTACAGCCTGCCGCTGTTCATTCGCTGATCGATTTGAGGGTCGGCCGGCCTCCAGGGGCCGGCCCCGCGGGGTCGCACAGCGCGATCCCGCGGCCAGCCGCGGAAGGCGGGGCACGGAGGCCCCGCCCCGCCACAGCCTCAGCTAGTGGCTACGCCGCGCGGACGATCTCAAAAAAACTATGCGACGGCAGCAGCCGCGGGCTCCTCGACGCGCCGTGGCAGCAGCGTCTCGCGTGCGATCACGAGGCGCTGGATCTGCGAGGTGCCCTCGTAGAGCTGCATGATCTTCGCGTCGCGGAAGAGCTTCTCGACGGGGTAGTCCTTGATGAAGCCGTAGCCGCCGTAGACCTGCACGGCGTCGGTAGCGACCTTCATCGCGGTATCCGCCGCGAAGCGCTTGGCGTGCGAGGAGACCAGCGTGTTGCGTTCGCCGTTGTCGAGCATGCACGCCGACTTCCACGTCAGCAGGCGCGCCGCTTCGATCTCGGTCGCCATGTCCGCGATCATGAACTGGATCGCCTGGTGCATCGCGATCGGCACGCCGAACTGCACGCGTTCCTTGGAGTACGCGGTGGCGAACTCGAACGCCGCGCGCGCGATCCCGGTCGCCATCGCCGCCACGCCCGGGCGCGTGCGGTCGAGCGTCATCATCGCGAGCTTGAAGCCCTTGTTTTCCTCGCCCAGCAGGTTCTCCGCGGGGACCTCCACGTCGTTGAAGCTGATCGTCGCCGTGTTCGAGGCGCGCTGGCCGAGCTTGTCCTCCTTCTTGTCGACCGTCACCCCCCACTCGCGCTCGACCACGAACGCCGAGATGCCGCGGTGTCCGGCCTCCTTGTCGGTCTTCGCGTAGACCGTGAAGTAGTCCGCGTGTCCGCCGTTGGTGATGAAGCACTTCGAGCCGTTGAGCACGTACTTGTCGCCCCGCTTGACGGCGCTGGTGCGCATACCCGAAACGTCCGATCCCGCGTCCGGCTCGGTCAGGCAGAAGGACACCAGCTTCAGCTCCTCGGTGATCGCGCCGAGGTACTTCTTCTTGACCTCCTCCGAGCCACCCAGCACGATCGGCGCGGTCGCCAGGCCGTTGCAGCCCAGCGAGGTCTGGATCCCCGAGCAGCCCCACGAGAGCTCCTCCTCGATCAGACAGCCGTCGAAGTAGCCGAGGCCCGGGCCGCCGTACTCCTCGGGGATGTGGGTGTTCATCAGACCCACCTCCCACGCTTTCTGCAAGATCTCCTGGGGCCAGGTGCCCTCCTTGTCGTACTCCCAGGCCACCGGGCGGATCTCTTTCTCCGCAAAGTCGTGGGCCAGTTCGCGCAAATTCTTCTGCTCGTCGGTGAGCGTGAAATCAACCATGTCTTTTCGCAATCTCCTCGGACTGGCGCGGAACGGGCCGACGCGGACACCAGGGTGGGCGCGCCGCTCTGCGCGTAGATAGATTGACTGGTCAGTCAATCGCTGCCGAGGCGAAGGGTAGCGAAGCGGATGGCCGACGACAAGAGCACTTCGACCCCCGCCCGCGGGCAGCTACCCACGGCGTCGCGCGGGGGAGCCGTCACTTCTCCCGCCGCTTCGGCCACAATCCCCTCATGGACAACGAGACGGTCCTGCCCCTGGTGCTCTACGGCACGACCGCCGTGTATGTCGTCTCCGGCCTGCTCTCCATGATCAGCCGTCCCAATCTCTATGACCAGATCGGACAGGGCGGCCTCTCCGACGTACGCGAAGACCGCGTCGCCAGCGACGCCCTGCGCGAACGCTCCGTCAGGCTCGCCGCCGAGCGCGCCGAGAGCGAACAGGACGTCAGGCAGATGCTCCAGGCCCGCAACGCGCGCCTGGAGCGCGACGGGCAGCCGCCGCTGGATGTCGAGGCCGAGCTGCTCCGGCTCGACATCCTCGCCGCCAACCAACCCGACGATCGCGCCGAGGACCTCGTCGAAGAGGTGCGCCAGCTGACGATCGCCCGCAACGAACGCCGCGCGCGCCAGGGTCTCGAGCTGCTCGACGTCGATGACGAGATCCAGCGGGCCATGGGTGAGCTGGAGCTCGTCGGTAGTGCCCCCGCCGCGAGCGCGCGCGAGGACTAGAGCACACCGGCGCGGCCCCGAACACACCAGCGCCGTTCGGAACGCACCGGCACGGTCCGCCATCGCCGGCGCGCGACCCCCCTGGCAGACCGCGCCTCGGTGCGCCACAATCTGACGATGGAGGCCATCTTCCCCTTCGTCGTATACGGCGGGATCGCCTTGTTCGTGCTCGTCGGCGTGCTCTCGATGCTCAGCCGCAACAACAACCTCTACGACCAGATCGGACAGGGCGGCCTCACACTGGGCGAGGATCGAACCGCCGGCCGCGGCCACAGCGCGCCCGCAGAGCCCGGCGACTTCGACGCCCTCGCGGGGCTCGAATCGGCGCACCGCGCCGAGCGCGAGCAAGAGATCCGCCAGATGCTCCAGGCCCGCAGCGACCGCCGCGTGCGCAGCGGCGACGCACCGCTGGACATCGATGCCGAGCTGGCCAAGCTCGAGCGCACGCAGCACTTTGGCAGCGCCCCACTCGGCCCCACCGGCGAGGGTCCCCGCGACAGCGGCCTCGCGATCGAGGTCCGCCAGTTGGTGCTCGCGCGCAACGAACGCCGCCTCCGCCAGGGGCAGCCCGCGCTCGACATCGAGGCCGAGGTCGCGCGCACGCTCGCCGAGTTCGGCTCCTGAGCGAGAAGTAGCCCGCGAGTCGTCGCGGAGCGAGCTAGCCCACGCGACGCAGCCCAGCGAGCGGCACGAAGATGATCCGCTCCGCCGAGTCGAGCGGAAGCGAGGTGATCTCGACCATCGCCGTGTCGTCGTCGCGCAACTCGAGCACTCCCCCCCGAGCGCCGGCGGGTATACCGCCGGTCGGAGCGGTCAGCTCGACCAGATCAAGAGTCGCGATTTCGCGTATGGCTGGCACAAAGCTCATGTTAGAGAGACGGGTATGCGGTTACCAGCTAACTAACTGCGATGGAACCGCCGCAACCGTCGCGCACCGCGCGGGTTTCCTAAGACGTGCTCACGCCCGCTGCAAGCGCTCCTGCAGCCTCCCCATCGCCTGCCCTTAGCATCGGCGAGGTGCGCTCCCAGGCTCTCGGCGCGCGCTGCCGGCTGCTGTTATTGCTGCTGCTGGGCGCGCTCGCCGTCATTTCCCTCCCGTCATCCTCATCCGCGGACGCCAAGCTCGCGCCCGCATCGGCCTCCGCTAGACGTGCCGCCACCGCAAAGCGCGCCCCCGCCAAGCCGACGGTCGTGAGCGCACTGCAGGGCCTGCAACGCAGCGGCGCCCTCAGCCCGACCCTCTACGCCCAGGACGCCGCTACCTACCAGCGCGCCGTGAGCGCCCTCAAGAAGCTGACCGGCACCCGCCGCGCCGAGTTGGGCAGCGTGCTCGAAAACGTCCAGCAGATCGCGGTCGCCGGCGAGTTCAGCGTCTCACGCCTGCCGGCCCTCTTCCTCACGCTGGAACGCAACATTCAGTGGTGGACCACCGAATCGCTGCTCTCCGCCGATCAGCGCGTGAGCTTTCCCGGCAGCCACATCATCTGGGAGTACTACCCCGGCCAGGGCATCGAGATCCAGTGGCTCGCGACCTTCGGCGAGGCCAACGGCTACTACCTGCAGGGCCACGAGAACGCCCAGCTGCAGGAACTCCTGAACGAAGTCATCCCGCTCGCCACCCAACGCGCCGGCGGCATCGCCTGGGAGTACATGTTCCACTTCGACGGCGGCTCCCCGCCGTGGACCAGCGGACTCTCCCAGGGCACCGCGCTGCAGGCGCTCTCGCGCGCCTACTCGCGCCTGAAGACGCCCGCATACCTGGCTGCCGCCAAAGCCGCGCTCGGCATCTTCCTGACACCGCCCCCCGCGGGCGTACTGGTGCACACCGCCGCGGGCTCGCACTACCTGGAGTACACCTACGCGCCCCAGGAGCGCATCCTCAACGGCTTCATCCAGGCCGACATCGGGCTCTACGACTACACCAAGTACACCGGCGATCCGCTCGGGCAGAAACTCTTCGAAGCCGGTGACGCCGAGGCGCGTGTCGAGGTTCCCCACTACGACACCGGCGCCTGGTCGATGTACGACCAGCACTCCGAATCGAACCTCAACTACCACGAGCTGCTCACCGAATTCCTGCAAAACCTGTGCACGCGCACCGAGCAGGGCGAGCCCCTGCCGAGCGCCGCACCCGCGCCCGCCGCGCCCCCGGCCACCGCACCGACGAGCACCGCACCCACCAGCACCATCACGACCACCACACCCGCGGCGGCGGCTCCGGGCGGGGGGACCGCCGCGCAGGCCAGCCGCGGCGGCGGCTCGGCGGTCGCGCGCAGCGCCACCACCACCCCGCCGCCGACCCCGATCGCCGGCGACGCGATCTACTGCACGACCGCCCAGCGCTTCACCGCGGATCTGCACACGCCGCCCGTGATCGCGCTCCTCACGCGCAAGCTGCCCGGCGGCGCGCGCGGCGGCGTGCAGCTCTCGCTCTCCAAGATCGCGACCGTCAGCCTCAGTGTCAGCCAGGGCGGACACCTGGTGTGGTCCAACAGCGCGCTCGTCGAACGCGGCAAGCCGCGGCTGTTGTGGATCACGCCGCGCAAGGCCGGCACGTACAGCGTGACGCTGCACGCCACCGACCTCGCCGGCAACAGCTCCACGACGAGCGCCAGCATCACGATCAGCGCCGCCCGTCACAGCTAGCCGCGAGCTATGCGCCACACGCTCGCGCGGCACGACCCCAGAGACGGCCGCCTCGAGGGATCGAGCGGCCCCTGGAGCGCTCCGTACAATCGAGATGTGCCGAGCGATGCCCGCCACCAGCGCGACGGCGCCGCCAGCGGCCCCCGCGCGAGCGGACCGGGGCCACTGCGCGCCTGGGTAGCCCTCGACCGTGACCGACAGCTCGCGGCGCTCGCCGCCGTGCTGCTGTTCATCACGATGCTGTTCCCCTGGTATCAGCAGAACGCGATCGTGAGCGCCTCCAAGACCGCGCCGCTGGTGAGCCACAACCTTGATGCGTTTGCCGTCTTCTCGTTCGTCGAGGCCGCCGTACTGCTGGTCGCCATCGCGGTCCTCGTGCTGCTCTACCTGCGCGCCGAGGGCCGCGCCTTCAAGCTCCCCGGGGGCGACGGCGCGGTCGTGTTCGCCGCCGGCCTCTGGGCCGCGCTGCTGCTCGTGCTGAGACTCTTCGACAAGCCCGGGATCGCCCACAACGGCGTCGCCGCCAACGTCGGCGTCCAGTGGGGGATCTTCTTCGCGCTCGGCGCCGCCGGCCTGCTCGCCTACTCCGGCTCACGCATGCGCGCCGCCCGGCGGCCCGGGCCGCCGCTGCTGCGCGAGGAGCCACCCGCTCGCCGCGAGCCCCGCCGCGCGGGCGCGCGCGAGCCCGTGCCCCCGCGCGAGCGCCCGGATGCGGCGAGCGAGACGCCTCCGCGCGTACCAGCCGACGAGGAAGTCACAGGCGTGCCGGCCGACGAACAGGCCACAGTTATCACGCCCCGCCGCGCGCGCGGGGGGAGCAGGGGCGCAACGCCGCCCGCGAAGCACGAGGAGCCTGCCACTGTCGCAGAGGTTCCCGCCCCGGCGACGCCCGCCGGTCGCGAGCGCTATCCGCCGGCGCCACGCGCGCAGCCGCGCCGCGGCGCCCCCGCGCCGGAGCACGCCGACCAGCTCTCCTTCGAGGATTCGCCCCCAAACGGTCACTAGCGCCAGCCGCAGCACCGCAAGCGGGCACAGTGGGACCCCTATCATTCCCCCGACGATGCCCGCCACTGACATCCCGGCGCCGATGCCGGCACCCACCCCGGCGAGCGCCGCAGACGTAGCCGAGGGCCTGCGCGCGGCGGGCTACCTGCCGGGCGACTCGACCGCGCTGGTCGCGTTCCTCGCAACCAAGCTCGGCAAGCCCGTCCTCGTGGAGGGACCCGCGGGCGTCGGCAAGACCGAGCTCGCCAAGGCGCTCGCACGCTACCTCGGACGTGAGCTCGTGCGCCTGCAGTGCTACGAGGGCCTCGACGAGGCCAAGGCGCTGTACGAGTGGAACTACCGCAAGCAACTCCTGCGCATCCAGGCGCAGAGCGGCGAGCACGACTGGGGCGAGGTGCAGGAGGACATCTTCGGCGAGGACTTCCTGCTCGCGCGCCCGCTGATGAGCGCGATCGCCTCCGAGGAGCCCGTCGTCCTGCTGATCGACGAGATCGACAAGACCGACCAGGAGTTCGAGGCGATGCTGCTAGAGGTGCTCTCCGACTTCCAGATCTCGATCCCCGAGCTCGGCCGCGTGGAGTCGCGCACACATCCCGTCGTGCTGCTGACCTCCAACAACTCGCGCGAGCTCACCGAGGCCCTCAAGCGGCGCTGCCTGTACCTGTGGCTGGACTACCCCGAGCTCGAGCACGAGCTCGCGATCGTGCAGCTGCACGCGCCCGAGCTGCCCCAGACGGTCGCGCGCAAGCTCGTCGAGGTCGTGGGGATGGTGCGCGAACTGGATCTCAAGAAGCCACCCTCGATCGCCGAGTCGATCGACTGGGCGCGCGCGCTGCTGCTGCTCGGCGCGCAGGACATCGACTCCGAGATGCTCACCGCAACGCTGTCGGTGATCGTCAAGCACCGCACCGACATGGACGTCGTCGCCGAGCGCGTCGGGGTCAAGCTACGCCCCGAAGCGCTCTCCAGCCCAGCCGAGGGCCGTGGGCCCGCCGTCTCAGCCTGAGCGCGGCGGCGGCGGGCTGGGCGCCGAGCGCCCCGGACCGGCCGGTCTAGCGGCGCGTCTACTGGAGTTGGGTGAGGAGCTACGCCGCGAGGGCGTCGCCGTCGGAACCTCCGAGCTACTGGACGCATTCGCGGTGCTGCGCGAGATCGAGTGGACCTCACAGCAGGACTTCCGCGAGGCGCTGGCGGCGACGCTCGCCAAGAGCCAGGAGGACCGGCGTGTCTTCGAGCTGGTCTTCGACCGCTTCTTCTTCCGCGCCGTCGAGCTGGCCGCGGCAAGCGAGGGTCTGCGCGAAGGGCTCGCCGACGAGAGCGGCGGCCTGGACCTCGAAGAGCTCACCGAGGAACAGCTCGACGCGCTGCGCCGCGAGATCGCGGCGGCGCTGCAGGATGGCTCGGAGGGCGCGATGCGCGACCTCGCGCGCATGGCGATCGCGGCCTTCGGACGCCGCCAGGAGGGCTCGGGCGTCGTCGGGGTCGACGTGCAGCGCATCCGCCGCTCGCTCGGCCTGCGCGCCGAGCCCCAGCCCGAGCTCCCACCCGAGGACCCGCGCCGCGAGGGGGTCCCGCGCGAGGCGCTGCGGCGCTTCGAGGCGCTGCTGCGGCGTGAGCTCGAGCGCGCCCAGGTCCAACGCACCGGCACCCTGCCAGCGGCGCGGCCGCTCGGCGAGCTCGACCGCGCGCTGCCGGCGGGCCCCTCGCAGGACCTCGCCGCGGTGCACCGCGTGGTCGCACAGCTGCGCCGGCGCCTGGCCACGCGCGGGCACCAGACGCGCGGGCACCGCCACCACGCGCACGTCGACGTGCGCCGCACGATGCGCGCCTCGCTGCAAACCGGCGGGGTGCCCGTCGTGCTCAAGTATCGCCCCCGGCGCCCGCGCCGGCCGGAGATCTACGTGCTATGCGACGTCTCCACCAGCGTGACCTCGGCGTCGGTCTTCTTCCTCTCCGTGCTGCACGCCCTGCACGACTCGTTTCGCAAGATGCGCTCGTTCGTGTTCATCGAGCGCATCAGCGAGGTCACCGATATCTTCGAACGCGAGCGCGACTTCAAAGCCGTCAACGAGCGCATCTCGAGCGACGCCGGCGTCGCCGATATCTCCGGCTACACCGACTACGGGCGCGTCTGGTCGGAGCTGCTGGAGCAGATCGGCGACGAACTGCACCCGCGCGCCACCGTGATCGTGCTCGGCGACGCGCGCACCAACGGGCGCGACCCGCGCGCGGACCTGTTCGCGCAGATCGCGGTACGCGCCGGGCGCACCTTCTGGCTGAACCCCGAGCCCCGGCTGTACTGGAACTACGGCGACTCCGTGATCGCGGCCTACGAGCGCCACTGCATCGCGTTTGAGTGCTGGACCACCGGCCAGCTGGAGGACTTCGTGCGCGCATTGACCCGACCCGAGCTAGCATTGCCCTCACAGAGCTGAAAGATCACCAGGGGGGCTGGCGGGCAGGCCGGCTGAGATGGCGCACCGGAAGCGATTCCCCGGCGCCGACCCTTCGAACCTGTGGGGTAATGCCCGCGGAGGGAGCGGTTAGGTGGCTGTAGGACTGAAGACCGAAGAGCGCGCAAGCGATGATGCGCTCTCCCTTGCCCGCGCACGCGCAGCCGTGAGCGTTAGCGATGTGACCCGCACCTACGCCGAGCCCAGCGGCGGCAGCGATCCCGTGCGCGCGCTCGCCGGGGTCTCCCTGCACGCCGAGCGCGGTGAGCTGCTGGCCATCGTCGGCCCCAGCGGCTGCGGCAAGACGACGCTGCTGGAGCTGATCTGCGGCCTGCAGGCGCCCGATGCCGGCAGCGTCCGCTGCGCGCCCGCGGCGCTGATGCCCCAGCGTGACCTGCTGCTGCCGTGGCTGAGCGCCCTCGACAACGCCGCACTCGCGCTGCGTCTCGGTGGGACCCGCCGCGCGCAGGCGCGCGCGCGCGCCGCGACGCTGTTTGCCGAGCTCGGGCTGGACGGTTTCCAGCAGGCGCGCCCGCATGAGCTCTCCGGTGGCATGCGCCAGCGTGTCGCCTTTGTGCGGACGCTGCTCTCAGGTAAGCCCCTGCTGTGCCTGGATGAGCCCTTCGGGGCACTCGATGCAATCACGCGCGCCGAAATGCAGGGCTGGCTCGCGCGCGCCCTGGCGCGCGAGCCGCGGACGGTGGTGCTCGTAACGCACGACGTCGAGGAGGCCGTGCTGCTGGCCGACCGCGTCGCGGTGCTCTCCGCGCGCCCCGGCCGCGTGACGGAGGAGCTCACAGTCGAGCTGCCGCGCCCGCGGTCGCGCACCGAGGCCGCCGTGGTCGCGCTGCGCGAGCGGGCCCTGAGCGCGCTGGGGCTGGGAGACGCGCGCGGCAGCGCCTCCGGCGAGCGCTCGAGGAAGCGCGACACATGAGGCGCCGAGCCATGTATGCACTCCCGGCCGTGCTGGTCGCGGTGGCGGCGCTCACCGCGTGGGAGCTATACGTCGAGCTGGGGGCAGTAAATCCAGAGCTCCTGCCCGCCCCCCACGCGATCGCGGTGTCCCTGTGGGGCAACGGGGGACTGCTGTGGACGAACTTCAAGATCACCGCCGAAGAGGTCGTACTGGGACTAGCGCTGGCGCTGGCCAGTGGCTTTGTGCTGGCGGTCGCGATCCATCTCTCGCCGCTGCTACGCCGCGGGATCTACCCCCACGCGGTCGGCTCACAGGCGGTGCCGATTGCGGTGATCTCGCCGCTGCTGGTCCTCTGGTGGGGCTTTGGGATCTTTCCCAAGCTCTTCGTCATCGCCCTGATCTGCTTCTTCCCCGTGGTCGTGACGACCGTTGACGCGCTCAGCGCAGTGGACCCCGATCAGCTCAAGCTGCTGCGCACGCTGGACGCCTCGCGCTGGCAGGCGCTGCGCTTCGCGGAGCTGCCGGCGGCGTTGCCGGCCGCGCTCAGCGGCGCGCGCATCGCACTCGCGGTCGGCGTGATCGGCGCATTCATCGCGGAGACCACAACAGCCACAACCGGACCGTACGCCGGTCTCGGCCGTGAGATCGTGACCGACCTGAACAGCTTGCAGACACAGCGCGCATACGCAGCGGCCGTGGTGCTCTTCGCGTTTGCGATCGCCTGCTTCTACGCGCTGACGCTGGCCGAACGCAGACTTGTCCCGTGGAGCACCCGACCGAGAGGAGCCCGACCTTGACCATGCCCCGACTGCCGCGATTGCCCCGCACCGCCGCCCCGCTCGCTGCGGCACTCGCAGCGGCGCTCGTCTGCGCGTTGGCGCTGGCGGCGTGCGGCACCAAGCAGGAGGTGACCTCGGCCCCCGGCGTGAAGCCGTTTCCGGTGATGCTCGACTTCTTCCCCAACGCCGACCACGCCGCGCTCTACTCCGCTATCGCACAGGGTGATTTTCGCGCGGTCGGGCTCGACGTCCAGCCGCAGACGCCCGCGGAACCCTCCGACCCGCTGAAGCTGCTGGCCGCCGGTCGCGTGGACATGGCGATCTCCTACGAGCCCGAACTGCTGCTGGCGCGCGATCAGGGCCTGAAGTTGGTCTCGATCGCGGCACTCGTGCAGCGCCCGCTGACGTCAATCATCGCGCTGCCCGGCCAGCACGTCTCGAGCCTCAAGGACCTCGCCGGCAGGCGCGTCGGAACGGCCGGCATCCCCTACCAGGGCGCCGAGCTGAAGACCGCGCTGGCCAAGGCCGGGGTGAACCCAGCCAAGGTGCAGGAAGTCAACGTTGGCTTCAACCTCGTCCCCGCGATGCTCTCCGGCAAGGTCGCCGCGACGCTCGGCGGCTTCTGGAACTACGAGGCCCTCCAGCTACAGATGCTGCACAAGCATCCCCTTGTGATCCCCGTCAACGAAGCCGGGGTCCCGAACTACGACGAGCTCGTGCTCGTCGTGCGCGAAGGCGAGGCCCACCACGACGGGCAGGACCTGCGCGCTTTCCTGCAGGCGCTCACCCGCGGCGAGCACTACGTCCGCGAGGACCCGCCGGCCGCCGCGAAACTCGTGCAGGCAGCCAACCCGAGCCTCGAACCGAAACTGCAGCTCGAGTCGATCGAACGGACGCTCCCGGCAGCCGTGCCGGCGCAGGCCGGCAAGCCCTATGGCTACCAGGACCCCGCGCAGTGGCAGGCCTTTGGGCAGTGGATGTACGAACACGGGCTGCTCAAGAGCAACCCCAACTCCACCGGCCTGCCGCCATTCACCAACGAGTTCCTACCGGGCGAAGGGATCTGAGCGGGCGCCGCATCCCCTCGCCGACAAAAGCAGCTGACCGGCTCGCCGCGCGCAAGGCCGGACCTCACACCGAGCTACCAGGCGATCCCACCCGCTGCACCATCGTCAGCGCCAGCTCCAATCCCAGCCGGTCGTCCTCCAGCGGTCGGCCGAGCAGCCCTTCGGCCCGCTGCAGGCGGTGACGAACGGTGTTCTTGTGCGTGCGCAGGCGCTCGGCCGCGCGGCTGGCGTTGCCTCCCTCGCGCAACCACACCAGCACCGTCTCGCGCAGTCGCCTCGTGCTGAGGCCCTCGCGGGCGAGTCCGCCCAGCTTGCGCTCGACGAAATTCGCCAGCAACTCAGGGTCCTCACTCATCACGCACAGCGTCTCGACCTCGTCGAAGCGGATCACGCCGCGGTCGAGCAGTGAGAGCTCCGCGAAGCGACGGACCCGCAGCGCCTGGCGATGGCCGCCGCGAAAGCCCTCGAGACCACGGCCGGGGATGCTCAGCGCAAGTCCCTGCCCAGTGCGCAGGTGATCCGCGACGCTCTGCGCCACGACATCCAGGCCGAGCTGGCCGTCGGTCGCAAACCACACCCAGATACAGCTCGCTCCGGCCGGCACGATCAACGTCCGCTCGATTCCGATCTCACCCACGATCGCTTCGGCGGTCAACTCCAGGCTGCCCATCGGAGGCCCCGGCGACTCGCGCTGAGCTCGCGGCGCGGTCTCCCAGAGAACCCCCGCTACGAGCTCACGCTCGAGCGAGTAGCCGATGCCACGCATGATTTCCGCGTGCGCCGGCCCCTCGCTCGCGAGTACCCGGCGCACCGCCTCGGCCCGTTGCAGGGTCAGCGGCCCCGACCAGCGCTCGCGTTCGCGCTCCCACATCCGCACCTGCTCCGCGACCACCGCGTCGACGTACGCGAACATCCGCTCCGAGGAGCGCGCGATCACTTCGAGCAGCAGGCCGTGCTCGGCGACCCTGCGCGCGATGTGCTCCATCCACCATGACCACGCGATGTTCTGACCGACGCGGTAGGCCTGGATCAGCGCCGCCGTATCGATCCCGTGGTGCTGCACCGAGATCGCGAAGCTCAGGGCCTCCGGCGGCGTAACCAGGACGTCGCTCGTCTCGCTGGTGAGCACTCGCCCGAAGAAATGCCGCAGGTTGCTGTCGATCGTGCCGCACAGTTCCCGCTCCAGCTCAGCCGTCTCCCCAAAGACGGGCCAGCTCTCCAGCAACCTTACGCGGATGCGCTCGGTCAACGTCTCGATCGAAGGGGTCGAGCTCGCGGCTGCCGCCAGCGCCTCACGCGCGCGGCGGCTCACCTCCGGCCCCCGTTCGCCCGGGGGCCGTCGTAAGGCCTCTACATTCCGCTGCAGAGCATCCAGGTCCGACTGCAGAGCGTTCATACCTGCCGATCACCGATCCCTTACTCGCGGAGGACCAAGTCCCCGCCCCCTCCTACCCAGAGAAATACTACAAGTAGCCCACATGTCCAAACTAAGCAATCCATCCGTCCATCCCTGACCGCCCCCCGGCAGCCCGCAAACCCCACATACAGGTGCTGCCGCACCGCCAAAACCTACTTCCCCAGCTCGGCCTACCCGCCCCGCTGCTCGAGCAAACTCCTCGTATCATCAGTCCATCGCGAATTGTCGGTAGGGCTTGCTGAGAGCGATCCGCACGGCGATTCCGATGCCAGGAATCCAATGGACCTACGAGAGCTCCGCTACTTCGTAGTGCTCGCTGAAGTACGGCACTTCGGCCGCGCAGCCGAACGGCTCTACATGGCGCAGTCGGGGCTCAGCAAGGCGATCCGCCGCGCCGAGGCCGAGTTGGGGGTCGCGCTCTTCACGCGCAGCTCTCACCATGTCGAGCTAACCGCCGCCGGATCCGCGCTGCTGGAGCGGGCGCCCGAGGTGCTGAGTACGTTCGCGACGGTCCAAGCGACCGCCGATGCCGCACGCTCCGGCATGGTCGGGGCACTCTCGCTGGCGCTGTCGCCTGCAGGGCGCTATCGCGTCGCGCCCGCGATCCTCGAGCGTTTTACGAGCGCCTACCCCGATGTCCACCTGACTCGACGTGAGCAGCTCGCCGGCGAAGCTGTGGAGGACCTGCTCGCGGGCACGCTGGACGTTGGCGTCATCTTCTGCGCCCCGCCCCGGGCGGGCCTGCGCTACGAACCGCTGACCTATCTCGAGCTGCGCGCGCTGCTCCCGAGCGCCCACCCGCTGGCCGTGCGCGGGGACCGGATCGCACTCGCCGAGCTGCGCGCCGAGCGCTTCCTGATCCAGGCCGAGATCCTGGCGTCGGGATCGGCCGCACGGGTCGAGCCGCTCTTCCGCGCCGCCGGCTTCACGCCGACCTACGTGCCAGACGCCGCCGAATACGACGAGGATCTCGGGCGCGTACTCCGCGGCGACGGGATCGTGCTGAGCGCGCGCACCTTCCTCGACGACCCACCCGCCGGGATCGTCGCCCGTGGCCTGGAGCCCCCCACCCTCCTGCCGTTGGAGATCGTCCGCCGCAGCAGCAGCGAGCCCACCGCGATCGTCGCTCGCTTCATCGAGCTCGCCCATCGGACCGCCACCGAACAGGGTTGGCCGAGGAGCGATCGCTAGGGCTATCCAGATCGAGCTTGCCGACGTCGCGAACCACCTCGGCGAAACGTGCCAACGCCGGCGCGGGCGACTCGTCGCGACATACGAGCTCAAAGCTCAGGGGCAGCGGTGGGTCGAGCTCGAGCAACTCGACCCCGGTGGGCATGGTTTCGATGAAGAAGCGCGAGGTCAACAGCACCCCTGGCCCCTCCCGCACGGCAGCCATGCGCTCGTCGTGATCGATCTCCCGCGGCGAGTACCGCGGCTCGAATCCAAAGGCCGCAAATAGCTCGCCGAAGCGCCGCCGCAGTCCGGGAGCAGCCGCCGCGCTGGGCAGCAGTAGCGGCTCGTCGTGCAGCTGCGCCGGACTGATCGCGGCGCGCCGCGCAAGCCGATGGTTCGCGCTGAGGAGCACCACCAGCTCAGCGTCGCAAATCGGCTCATAGGAGAGCCCATCCTCATAGGCGGGGCAGAAGGCGAGCGCCGCGTCGATACGCCTGGCCTGCAGCTCCTCGATCAGCGGCCCACTGAGCTCCTCGCGCCGCGAGACCCGCACGCCGGGACAGCTGCTGGCAAAGTGCTCGAAGATCGCCGGCCCCAGGCGATGGCGCAGCAGCGGGTTGACACCCACGCGCAGAGCGCCTACCAGCTCACGCCTGCCAGCCTCACGCGCCAACGTGAGCGCCTCGTCGAGGCTCGTAAGCGCGTCGCGGGCGCGATCCACAAGCGCCTCGCCAGCCCCGGTCAGCCGTACTCCGTGGGTGTCGCGCACGAACAGCTCCACCCCCAGGTCCAGCTCGACCCTGCGCACGGCCCTACTCAAGCCTGGAGTGGCGATCGAAAGACGCTGCGCCGCCCGGCCGAAGTGGAGCTCTTCGGCGAGCGCCAGGAAATAACGTAGCTCGCGCGCTTCCAGCATGCAGCTCGTGCCCCCTTTTTTGGAAGGTACCGCGGGTCAGAATAGTATCTGTAATCGGAAAATGACTGGAAATCATCGCCGGTTTACCAACGGGTACTTCCAATTCTAACTCCGGTCGGATATACACATAAGTCAAATCCAGCTGCAATACGCAGTCGAATTATCCGTGCCAGTGCTAGACCGGCGGCGTCACGCGCCGCGCAAATGCCCAAGACCACGCGCAAGCCAAGCTCCCCGCTAGAGCCAGGTACGCCGTTTGAGCACGGTATGCAATCCGACGCCCGCGTCATCGCGATCGATCGGCCCTACAGCCCCGAGTCACCGGCGATCCCAACGGTGGCTACCAAGCTGCGGGTCCCCACCCCACCGCGCCACCTACTGCTCCGCGGACGGCTGCTCGACATCCTCGATCGCGGTGTCGGCGAGCGGCTGACGCTACTTTCGGCCCCCGCCGGAGCCGGCAAGACCGTCTTGCTGGCGTCATGGGTCAAGACGCGCCAACTGCCGGGGCCGCCGTGCTGGCTGTCGCTCGATGGGGACGACAACGACGCCTCACGGCTGATCGCCGACCTCCTCAGCGCCCTGCAAGACTCGGGAGCGATCGCGCGGGGCAGCGCACTGGCGCAGCTAACGGCGCCTCCGGGCGCGCGCACCGACCACTTCCTGCCACAGCTGGTCAACGCTCTCTCGGAGCTGCGTGGTCCCGTGGTCCTCGTACTCGACGAGATCCACGAGCTCACCAGTCCCCAGGCCACCGCGACGATCGACTTCCTCGTGCGCCACGCGCCGCCGCAGCTGCGGCTCGTGCTCGCGGGGCGCGCCGATCCGCCGCTCCCAATCGAGCGGCTGCGCCTCGGCGGGGAGCTCAGCGAGCTGCGCATCGGGGACCTCGCGTTCGACCGCCGCGAGACCGCCGAGCTCTGCCAGCAGCTCGAGCTGCGCCTCTCCGATGCCGACATCGACACGCTCTGGGCCCGCACCGAGGGCTGGGTCGCGGCGCTGCGCCTGGCAGCGCTCTCACTGCAGGGACACCCCGAGCCGGCGCGCTTTCTCGCAGAGCTCTCCGGCACCGACCGCGCCGTCAGCGACTACCTAGTCTCCGAGGTACTTGCGCGCCTATCCGAGGATCGGCGCGAGTTCATGCTGCGCACCTGCGTGGTGGACGCCGTCAGCCCCGAGCTCGCGGACGCCCTCACCGGCCTGGACGGCGGCGCGCTGACGCTCGCCGCACTCGAGCACTGCGGTGCGCCCGTGCACCCCGCCGACGTGGATGAGCATGGCAACTGGTATCACTTCCACCCGCTCTTCAGGGAGCTACTGCGCGCGCACCTGCACCACGCTCACCCCGAGGAGGTCCCCTTCCTTCACCGTCGCGCGGCACGCTGGTACGCAGAGAATGGGGAGCCGCGGCCCGCGATCCGCCATGCGCTCGCAGGACGCGATTGGGAGCAGGCCGGAAACCTGATCGCGGACAACTGGCTCGAGCTCTTCCTAGCCGGACGCTCGGCCACTATGCGCGGCCCCATGGCGCAACTCCCGGCGGACATCCTCGCCGCCAACCCACGGCTCGCCGCCGCGTTCGCCGGCAGCCGCCTGCAAGACGGCGACCTGGAAGGCGCCGAGCAGCATCTGGCGATCGCGCGGCACGCCCGCGGCGAGCTTGCGCCGCAGCAGGCACGCGAGCAGCTCGACCCGATCCTCGCCACGGTGGCATTGCATCACGCGCGGCTGCGCGTACATACCGCCGACGCCGAGCGCCTCGCCCGCAAGCTCCTCGGCGTCGCGCGCACCGGTGCCCACCGCCAATTGACCTCACTGCGCAGTTTCGCGCTCGTCAACCTCGGAGCTGCGCGCCTGTGGTCCGGCGATCCCGCAAGCGCGACTGTCCATCTACAGGAGGCCCTAGCGCTCGCCACAGAGCACCAGCACGAGCAAATCGCGCTCGACTGCCTCGCACAGCTCGCAATCGTGCACCTGCTGCGCGGCGAGCTCACCCAGGCGGGAGAGCTGAGCACGCGCGCTGTGGCGCTCGCCGAGCAGCGCGGGTGGTGCGAGGGCCCCGCGGCGGCCAGCGCCTATCTCGCCTGCGCCGCCGTCGCCTACCGGCAGGGCGAGTTCGAGCGCGCCGCGGACCTGCTCGCCCACGGCGAGTGCGCCGCGGAGACCGCCGAGTCGCCGGTGCGACTCGCCACCGCGCTGCTGCAGGCGCTTGCGCTCGCAGCCGCCGGGCCACGCGCTGCCGCACGTGGGGTGCTCAAGCTGCGCGCGCTGCGCTCCACCATCTCCCAGGAGGAGACCCCCCCTGACTTCCTGGGACTCATGCTCGCGGACATAGAGCCGCGTGTACTGCTAGCCGCCGGCGACCCCGAGCAGGCCTCCGCAACGCTCGCACAATGCAGCACCCCGCTATCGCAGCGCCCCGAGTTGCTCGTTCGGCGAGCCGCCATCGAACTGCATGCCGGCAGAGCCGAGCGCGCAGCCGAACCGCTGGCCCTGGTACTGGACCACCCGGCCCCAATTGAGCTGCACCCGGCAGTCCTGCTCGAAGCCTGGCTGCTGCGTGCCCTGGCGGAACACGGCGAAGGCCAGCGGCAAGAGGCCGCACGGGCGCTCGATCGCGCTCTCGCGCTGGCCGAGCGAGAGCCGTTTCGCGACGCATTTCTCTTGAACGGCCCCGGCGTGCGGGAGCTGTTGGAGATCCAGGCGCAGGCCGGCACTGCGCATCCCGCGCTGCTGGAGGTCCTGCTGGAGGGCGTCGGCCGGCGCCTGCCCGCCGGCGTCACCCTCGCCGAGCCGCTTACCGAGCGCGAGCAGCGCATCTTGCGCTACCTGCCGACGATGCTCTCCAACGCCGAGATCGGCGCCGAGATCTTCGTCTCGCTCAACACCGTCAAGACGCACCTGCGCAGCATCTATCGCAAGCTCGGCGCGAACGGCCGCGCCGACGCGGTCGAGCAGGCCCGCGCGCTCGGGCTGCTGCCCTCCGGGATCAAGCGCCCGCGCATCGTGCGGCGGCCTTGAGCGCTACCCGCCCGGGCTACTACCGCTGCCGCTGACTTGCTAGTCCTCTGAAGGCTCGGACAGGCGTCTTACCTCGATCAGCTCCAGGCCGAGCGCTTGAATGCGGTCGAGCAGCCCGTGCAGCGCAGCCTGGTCGGACACCGGCCCGCGCAGCACAGTCTCGACCGACTGCTCGGAGGCCTCCATGCCCTCGAAGACCGAGAGCAGCTGCTCGCTGACCCGTCCCTTGATGTGGATCTCATAGCCGGTGGAGCTCACGAGCCCCGTGCCTCCGCACGCACACCCTTAATCTTCGGCGAACACCTCGCGCAGTTTGCCCTCCTGCTCGCCGGAGAGGTTCGTCTCCAGCAGCTCGGGCTCGTGGCCCGCAAAGGCATCTCGCACCCTGTCAAGTACGGCGTCCGAGGTCATCACGAACAGCGCCGAGGTCCCCTGTGTGACCTGCGCGCGGACGCGTTTGATGAAGTCGTCGTCGATGCCGACATCCGCCATCGATCCGCCAAGCGCTCCTGCCGCCGCGCCGATCGCCAGGCCGAGCAACGGCACGAAGAAGATCAGGCCGAAGAGCAGCCCCCAGAACGCACCGCCCATCGCACCTGCGCCGGCGAGGTTGTTGAGTTGATGAGTCTTTGGCTTCTTCTTGTCAGACGGCCATTCGACCACCGCAGCGTCGTGAATCTGGATGAGCTCTTCGCCCTGCAGCCGCTCGAGCGTGCGAACCGCTTCCTCTGCCCCACCGGCGCTTGCGAACTTCCAAACAGTCAGAGTTGCCATCGTCGCTAAACCTCCTTGTAGTCGTGGTAGTAGTGCCTCATGTGCTCGGCGCGTACGCCTCGCCGGCCTGCTCCGCCTTTTGCAGCTCGCGCTCGAACTGCTCGGTGTCGGCAACCACTTCCTTCTCGAGGATGCGTTCGGCCCGGGTCAGCAGCTTTTCGGCCTGCTCCTGCACCCGCGAGCGACCAACGACAATCAGCGCGGCTTGTCCCTCGTCGAGCGCCTCGCCTAGCTCTCTTATGTCCGAGCGCGACATGCCGTGCCAGAGATGGCCAATCAGCCCTCCAGCCCCGGCTCCAACTACGCCGGCACCGATGATCGAGGGCGGGAACAAAATGCCGACAACGGCGCCGACCGCGGCACCGGTCCAGGCACCATGCTGGGTCGGCTTCTCGTGCTTGTGCACATGGACCTTGCCATCGGCGTCCTTGAGAACCACCGCGGCGTCGTAGGTACCCACCAGGCCGGCGGCGTGCGCCTCACGCAAAGCCTCGTAGTCTGCGTGAGCCGCCTCCGAGCTGGAATAGACACCGGCAAACACAAAGAGCGGCTGGTCAGCCATCGAGGACCTCCGGGGATCGACTTGAATTGACTGTCCCATCCTTGTGGCTCGCCGGGTGAGCGATCTTCACCCAGCGCGAACGATTCACCCCGACAGAGTGAGGAGCGCTCACCTGCCGCGGGATTAGCTTCCAGAGACCATGCGGCTCCGCGGGACGACGCGCTCGATCTGGATGACACCGACGGCATTGCTCGTCTGCCTGCTCGGCCCGCTCGCACTCGCCGGCTGCGGAGAATCCGAACAGGCGAAGGCCGAAAAGACCGTCTGCGAGGCCAAGACGAACATCTCCACGAGCGTGCAGAGCCTGCAGCAGCTCACCATCCAGACAGCCAGCCTCACCGCCGTGGAAAGCGATGTCAATTCGATCAGCTCGAGCCTCGGGCAGATGCGCCAGGCCCAGAGCAAGCTGAGCGGTGCCCGCAAGGAACAGGTCCAGCAGGCCACCGAGACATTCTCCGCGGCGCTCAGCGGTCTCGCGCACGAACTGAAGAGCCTCACGCTTACGAGCGCCAAGTCACAGTTGACCGCGGCCGCCGACAAGCTCATCGCAAGCTACAAGCAGGCCTTGGCTCCGATTGCGTGCTGAAGGCCCTGTCCAACGACACAAGGGAGGGATCGCAGTGAGCACCACACCACCAAGCCCGGCCAGCCACTACCAGTCATCAGCGGAACACTCCTCGGCCGGCTGGGCCGTATTCGTCGCCGTCTACCTGGTGATCGCAGGCGTGCTCAACATCGTTTGGGGCATCGTGGCGCTCGACAACAAGTCCTACTTCGTCAGCGGCGGGCTGCTGTGGTCGGAACTCAACACCTGGGGATGGGTGGCGATCATCGTTGGGGCCGTGCAGATCCTCGGCTCCATGCTGGTGGTCGTGCGCCGCGCCGGCGGAGCCGTGATCGCAGGCTTCCTGGCCTTCTTCGGGATCATGTTGAACTTCCTATCGATCGGCGCCTACCCCGTGTGGTCGGTGATCCTGCTGGTAGTCGACGCCCTCATCATCTGGGCGGTAACCGTCCACAGCGACGCCTTCGTCGGCGACTAGGAGAGCGTCGCTTCGGCTTCGGCGGCAGCCAGCAGGCCGACCTCGACCAAATCGCGGGGATGTACCCAGGTATCGAGAATCGGGAAGCCGCCGGCCGCAACGACCGCTTCGCGTAGGGGGATCGCCCAGCGATGCTCCAGCAGGGCGATCGCCACCGCGGTGTCTGGGGGTATCTCGGCGAGCACGTCAACCAGGTCGTCCTCGTCGAGCCCCTCCTGCGCCGACCACAACCTGGCAGCGCCCTCGGCGTCACCGCCGGCTGCCGCCTCGCCAAGACCGATCAGCGCCGCGGCGACGGCGCCGAGATCTTGCGCCTCCTGCTCGGAGAGATCGCTGATCTGACGGGTCTGCAGTGCGCCCTCGATGTCCTTGTGAACCAGCAGGATGTCGATCACGCGCACGACTTCGTGCTCCTTGAGACTCCGCAGGTTGGCGAGCACCTCGCCGTGGAAATCGGGCTGCTCGAAGCCCACCACTAGAAGCTGTACGGGACCGATCATGCGTTCCTCACCCTCCCCCGCCTAGGATCTTCTGCTTCTCACGCTCGAACTCCGCCGGCGTCAAGACGCCGCTGTCGCGCAGTTCCCCAAGCTGCTTGAGCTGCTCGAGAGTGCCGCCCGTCGGAGCGCTGCCGGCGACCGGCGCTGCGGGTGCGGCCGGTTCGGGTGCGGCCGGTTGGCCTTCGAGGCCTTCGATGCGCTGTTCCTGAGAGGACTCGCGCGCGGCGCGGTTGGCCCCGGCTTTGCCGGCCATGTAGCCGACCCCGCCAACCATCGCGCCTCGCAAGATTGGCCTGCGCCTGCGCATCATCATCTCAGGATCCCGGTTCCCAGCGCGCGGTGAGCTGGTAGAGGATCACGATGTCGATCGCGATGATCATTATCGACCACAGTGGGAAGAGCCCGAAGGTGCCGAACTGCACGAGCACGTTGAGCGAGACGAACAGGATTCCCAGCCAGCGCGCCCAGCCCTGTCCGGCCAGCAGACCGAGCCCGGTCAGCGCGACCAGCGAGCCGAGGATCAAGTGTCCCCAGCCCCACGCACTGATGTCCCATACGACCACGCCGCCCCGTCCGCCGACGGTTACGACTTCATTGTTGATGACGGCCGCCAGACCCCACAAAGCATCCAGAGAGCCCAGAACCAGCATCACGACACCGGCGAAGAGCACCCACCCACCCACCCCACCGGTGGATTCGTAGCGATCGGACCCGGCGGTCGGGTTGGGAACGGTGCTGGACATTGTGCAAGCCTCCTAGCGACGACGGTTTGGCCATCCGTAAACGGCATTGCCAACCAGAGGGGCGATGGTCGCCCATCTGTAAGCAGCAAGCAGCATCGCCGGCCCACGGGTGAGGCTTCATCACCCCTGCGGGATGACCCTTCACCTGTCGGCGCCCACTCACACGAGACCTACGACGCCTTTCACCATTAGGTAAAGCCCCAGCCCCGCGAGCACGGCGGTCAGCAGCACGTGGGCATGGGCGCGCATCCATGCGTCGATGCGCGCGATCGCAGCTCGCGTGCCATCGGGGCGGAATGCCATCAGGGCCAGCGGAGCGATCGCCGGTGAAAGCATCAGGACGTTGAAGAGCAGAATCGCCAGGACCTGCTCGTGCGAGCTGACATTCGCAACGACGATTTCCTTCATCGCGGCGATGTACCTGACGCTTGGGAAGTTCAGCGCGACGCCCGCGGCAAACGCCAGCGGGATCGGCCCGGCGAGCAACCGCTCGGCGAGCGTCCTCTTGCGCGGGCCCTCCTCGACCGCGCCCTCCGCGGTGGCCTTGGCTGCTTTGTAGCGCGCCGCGCGCCCCGTGCCGTACCAGAGCGCCCCCGCGAGCAGCGCTGCGCCCACCACCAGGTCGAAGATCGGCCGCGAGGGCGAGGAGTGGCCTCCGAAGGCATCGGCACTGCTCGCAACCGTCACGATCCCGATACCCAGGCCGACGCTCCACGTGAAGGCGCCCGCTACATAGGCACCGAGCATCCGCTTGGGGCGCTCGGAGGCAAGTGTCAGCAAGACCACGCCCAGCAGCACTGGATTGAACGCGCAACTCGCCCCGAGCAGGGCGACGTTCCCGATCACGGTCTCACCATCTCATCTCGTGCAAGCTTCTAATCTTCGTCAAGGCGAGCCGGTGTCACCCCCACCGGATGATTGACTGCAGGGCGACACACCCCTACGCCTACGAGTCGATCCGGAGGAGTCCCGATGAGCACACCCGCCACGACCAACGCCCCGCCACTGCGGGACCGACCTGGATGGGCAGCGCTCGCCGAGCACCACGAGGCGATCCGCGCGCTGCATCTGCGCGAGCTGTTCGCCGCGGATCCCGAGCGCGGCGAGCGGCTCGTCGCCGAGGGCGCGGGACTGTACCTCGACTACTCCAAGAACCGAATCGCCGACCAGACCCGCGACCTGCTGGTCGCCCTCGCCGAGGAAGTGGGTCTATCCGCGCGGATCGAGGCGATGTTCACCGGCGCGCCGATCAACGTCTCGGAGAACCGCTCGGTGCTGCACGTCGCGCTGCGCATGCCCCGGAGCGCCTCGCTCGTCGTGGACGGCGTCGACGTCGTGGCGCAGGTACACACGGTGCTCGAGCGGATGGCGGCATTCGCCGAGCAGGTGCGCTCAGGCGAGTGGCGCGGACACACCGGCAGACCAATCCGCAACGTCGTCAATATCGGCATCGGCGGCTCCGACCTCGGCCCCGTGATGGCCTTCGAGGCCCTGCGCCACTACAGCCGCCGCGACATGGTCTTCCGCTTCGTCTCCAACGTGGACGCGACGGACATCGTCGAGGCAACCCGCGATCTCGACCCACAGGAGACCCTCTTCATCGTCTCCTCGAAGACCTTCACGACGCTCGAGACGATGACCAATGCGCGCTCGGCACGCGCGTGGACGCTGGCAGCGCTGGGCGAGGAGGCGGCGATCGCCAAGCATTTCGTCGCCGTCTCCACCAACGCCGCGGAGGTCGCGCAGTTCGGGATCGACACCGCCAACATGTTCGGCTTCTGGGACTGGGTCGGAGGCCGCTATTCGATGGACTCCGCGATCGGGCTCTCCACGATGCTCGCGATCGGACCCGAGCGCTTCGGCGAGCTGCTGGCCGGCTTCCACGCGATGGACGAACACTTCCGCCACACCCCTTTCGAGCGCAACCTGCCCGTGCTGATGGGCCTGCTCGCAATCTGGTACGGCGACTTCTTCGGCGCGCAGACCTATGGCGTAATGCCCTACAGCCAGTACCTCAAGCGCTTCCCCGCCTACCTGCAGCAGCTCACGATGGAGTCCAACGGCAAGCACGTGACACTCGACGGCCGCGAGGTCGACTATGAGACCGGTGCCGTCTACTGGGGCGAGCCGGGAACCAACGGCCAGCACAGCTTCTACCAGTTGATCCACCAGGGCACAAAGCTAATACCCGTGGACCTGATCGGCTTCGGCAAGTCCTCAAACCCGCTGGGTGACCACCACGATCTGCTGATGTCCAACGTCTTCGCGCAGGCCGAGGCGCTCGCGTTCGGCAAGACCGCGCAGGAGATCCGCGCCGAGGGCACTCCGGAGGCAGTCGTCGCGCACCGGGTCATGCGCGGCAACCGCCCGACGAACACGATCCTGGCCGAGCAACTGGACCCGCACACGCTGGGCGCTCTGGTCGCACTCTACGAGCACAGCGTCTTCACCCAGGGCGCCATTTGGGGCCTGGACTCCTTTGACCAGTGGGGCGTCGAGCTCGGCAAGGCGCTCGCCAAGCGGATCATCCCCGAGCTCGCCAGCGCGGCCGAGCCGGCACTCGCACACGACAGCTCCACCAACGCGCTGATCAGGCGTTACCGCGCGCTGCGCTGAGCGATACTGCACACACACCCCGGCAAAAGAAGAACGAGGAAGGGAAATCCCGATCATGGCAACTGAGCACCCCATGCAACTTGGAATGGTCGGACTCGGACGGATGGGCGCCAACATCGTCCGGCGGCTGCTGCGCGATGGCCACCGCTGCGCCGGCTACGACGTCAGCCAGGATGCCGTGCAAGCGCTTGCCGCGGACGGCGCCGCGGGGGCCTCTTCGCTCGCGGATCTCGCGTCCAAGCTGGACGCACCGCGCACCGTCTGGGTGATGGTGCCGGCCGGCGAGATCACCGACAGCACGATCGGGGAACTGGCGGCTGTCCTGGAGCCCGGCGACACGATCATCGACGGCGGCAACACCCACTACCACGACGACATCCGGCACGCCGCCGAACTGAAGGAGCAGGGCATCCATCACGTCGATTGCGGGACCAGTGGCGGCGTGTGGGGTCTGGAGCGCGGCTACTGCCTGATGATCGGGGGCGAGCAGGAGGTCGTGCAGCGACTGAGCCCGCTGTTCGCCTCAATCGCCCCGGGGATGGACTCCGCACCGCGCACGCCCGGCCGTAGCGGCCCACCGAGCGCCTCCGAGCAGGGCTACCTGCACTGCGGGCCCAGCGGCGCCGGGCACTTCGTGAAGATGGTGCACAACGGCATCGAGTACGGCCTGATGGCTGCCTACGCGGAGGGCCTCAGCATCATCCACGCGGCGGACGCGGGGATGCACGCCCAGGAGCAAGACGCCGAGACCAGCCCGCTGGAGAACCCGCAGTACTACCGCTACGAGATCGACACAACGGAGGTCGCCGAGGTCTGGCGGCGGGGCAGCGTCGTGGGATCGTGGCTCCTGGACCTCACCGCACAGGAGCTACTGGGCTCGCCGACGCTCGAGCAGTTCGGCGGCCGCGTATCGGACTCCGGCGAGGGACGCTGGACGTCGATCGCGGCGATCGAGGAGGGCGTGCCCACCCCCGTGCTGACCACGGCGCTCTACTCGCGCTTCGCCTCGCGCAACCTCGACGACTTCGCCAACCGCGTGCAGTCGGCGATGCGCAAGGGCTTCGGCGGCCACGACGAGAAGCCCGCTCAATGACGCTCGCGCCAATCCGCGGGTAGACCACACACAGCCTCCGCGAGCGAGTTAGCGCGTCGCCACGCTGCTCAGGAGCTACGGTGCGCAGGACACTTATTGAGCTTGCAGCCGCTAACGCCGCAATGTGGCGCGAATAGCAGGTACACGCCGAGCGAATCGCATACTGCCACGACGGGTCTTCGCCAAATCCCACTCCAGCTCGCCGAAAAGCGTATCACGGGACCGAGCGATGGAAACCGTAGCCTGCAAGTCCACATCACGAGGGTCTGTCGATACCACTATCAGCCCGTCGCCACTACACGACTCCGACACCGAATGCTCCGATATAAAATGCACTCCCGCATCCCGCAGGAGCTCCACGCATCGCTGATGAGTAAGTGGATCACCGGTAATTTGGTGATGATGAGTCGAGATCACCAGGAATCGCACTCGGCCCGCGGCCAGCGCATTGGCAGCCCCACGAAGCGCGTCCACCTCAGCCCCCTGCACGTCACACAAGAGCAAATCAATCCGATCCACACCGAGCTCGCTCATCAGCCCATCGACGCTGACTTGACGAGTCTTGTGGCGACGCCCGTCGCTCTCCCATGTCATGGAGACACTTGTGTCATGCCTACTGCCGATCGCGGCATGCACTGCGGCACTAGCCTCAACACCATTTAATTCCATGTTTCGAAGTCCGACCTCCAGGTTAGCCAAGTCCGGCTCGACCAAGATATTCCGCGTTGCCGGAATTGCGTGCTTCGCCCACAGGGAATAGTACGCCCAAAAGCTACCCAGCTCGACCATCGTCGGCTCGGGAGTATCTACCGCGAGGCGCCCCAGCACCGTATGAAATGCCAGTTCCTCCTGCGGCTCATGGTGTCCTTTGAGCTGCCGAATAATCTCCGTCATCCAAGCCCCGTGATAGCAGCCCTCTCGTATCACGACACCATTGTGCATAACCTGGACACGAACGCCATCGCGCTCCGTCACCTCACCGGCGTCTGGCACCTTCGCAATGACATCGGTATCGCGGACTGCAACGGTTAGTGCAATCCGTCTCTTATCGCCCTCCGAAAATTCGCTCATGACTCGTACCCTACACACGCGGTACGCGAACCACATGAGCGCCGCCGCAAAGACCTCCTCCCCTCTAGGCGACCAGTGGAGCCTATCGCGGCTTCACGGCGCCATCCACACGGGGAGTCCCGCTCACCCACGGGGGGTGACCCCGACTCACCCATGAGTCCGCAAACATGCATCAGGCCATGGCAACTGAGAGCGCCGGCAAGCCAACCAAGGTGCCACCAACGCGAAGGCGCCGCAGCGCGGGTCACGCCGTTCCGCATCTGACCCCACAGGAGCGCAGCGCGCGTGGCAAGGCGGCACGCATGGAGTCACCCCGCTCACGTCACGCCGACTGGGAGCCGTGGAGCGAGCGCCCCGACCCGATCGCGCTGCTGGAAGAGCAGGCGACCTCGCGTGTCCCCGAGCTCGTCCCGATCCGCTACGGGCGGATGCTGGCCTCGGCGTTCGCATTCTTCCGAGGAGCCGCCTACGTGATGGCCTCAGATCTGGCCTCGACTACGAGATCGGGATTTCAGGTGCAGCTATGCGGCGACGCCCATCTCTCCAACTTCGGTGGCTTCGCTTCGCCCGAGCGCGAGCTCGTATTCGACGTCAACGACTTCGACGAGACGCTGCCCGGTCCCTGGGAGTGGGATCTCAAGCGCCTAGCGGCCAGCATCGCGATCGCTGGGCGCGAGCGCGGATTCACTGGCAAGCAGCGCCAAGAGACGGTGCACGCCGCGGTGCGCGAGTACCGCGAGGCGATGCATGGCTTTGCCGATATGCGCGACCTCGACATCTGGTATGCCCGCCTCGACCGCGCCGAGTTGCTCGCGCTCTTTCAGGCCCAGGCGAGCGAGCAGCAGCTCAAGGTCTTCCGCAAGGCCGCCACGAAGGCCGTGAAAAAGGACAGCACGCGCGCCTTCGAACGGCTCGCGCACGAGGTCGACGGTGTGCCGCAGATCGTGAGCGACCCGCCGCTGATCGTCCGCATCGAGGATCTGCTCCCCAAGGAGCAGGCAAGCGAATTCGAGGAGTCGATGCACGCGCTGCTGCGCTCCTATCGCTCGAGCCTGGCCGGCGACCGCCGGCATCTGCTGGAGCGCTACCGCTACGTCGACCTCGCGCGCAAGGTTGTCGGCGTCGGCAGCGTCGGCACACGCGCTTGGGTGGTGCTGATGCTCGGACGCGACGATCAGGATCCTCTGTTCATGCAGTGCAAGGAGGCGCAGCCCTCGATACTCGAGCCGTTCCTCGGCAAAAGCCAGTTCGACCACCACGGCCGCCGCGTCGTGGAGGGACAGCGAGTTATGCAGGCATCTAGCGACATCCTGCTCGGCTGGCTGCGCGCCACCGGTCTCGACGGCGAGACCCGCGACTTCTATGTGCGTCAGCTCTGGGACTGGAAGAGCTCGGCCGATGTCGGGGCCATGGCGCCAGCGGGAATGGCGATCTACGGGCGAATGTGCGGGTGGGCACTGGCTCGCGCGCATGCGCGCTCCGGGGACTGCATCGCAATCTGCAGCTACCTCGGCCGTGGTGACAGCTTCGATCGCGCACTCGCGCGTTTCGCCGAGACCTACGCCGACCAGAATGAACACGACCACCAGGCACTCGTGGAGGCCGTCGCGAGCGGGCGCGTCACGGCCGAACAAGGCATCTGAGCAATCCGCTCGTCGCCCTCGCGTGCCGCCACCCCGCCGGTACCTCGCTCAGGCTGGCGCGTCTCCCGCGCCTGGCTCCCCCGTGAGCTGCTGCCCTCGCTCCGCGGCGACTTGCCGGCGCAGCGCGAACACACCCACAATTGCCAGCACGAGCTCGACCAGCAGCGGTATTGCCTGGCCGGGTGTACGCGCCGGGCCGAGCGCCGCAACCAACAGCACCAGCACGACGACGCCCGCGACGAACCACGAGGGATGGCGCTCCAGCGGGCCTGCCACCAGACCCCGGAGCTTGATCGCCCAGCGCATCGGACCGGCCAGCCACCCGGCAAACAGCACCAGCGCGCCCGCGATCAGCAGCCACAGCGCGCGGCTGCGCCAGCCGGCGGTCGCGATACTCAGCACTTCGCGCAGCGCCGGGCGCGCTCCTTCGTCGAGCACGAGCGTGTTGACCACATATGACTCGACCCAGCGGCGCAGCAGGAGCGTCAGCAGCGACGCCCCGATCACCCCAAAGCCAATGTCGAGCAGCACCCGCCGCCGCGCGCCGGGCGCGAGTGCGAGCGCGCCGGCGTACATCAGCGCCACTAGCGCAGGCAGTATGAAGCTGAGGTCGCGCAACCCCTTGACGACGTCCTGCGCCGCGCGCAGCTGTTTGGAGCGCAGCAGCACGACCTGACGCCGCCCGGGGGGCAGTTTTGCACCGATTTCAGAGCCCACTCCGAGTCGCGCCCCGAGCTTGTCGAGCAGCGCTGCCAAGTTCAGCGTCACCGTGCCCCCGGCCGTCGAGAGCTGGGGGCCGCCCCCATTCAGCAGTTCGATCACGCGAGCGTGGGCCAGACGGTTCGCGCGAGCCCACAGCTCCTGCACAGCGGGCTCCTCCAGCGCGCGGTTGATCGCCTGCGGCACGACCTGAGCAGCGGCCGTCGAGAGCACCGGCGCAAGCGGCGCGAGTGCAGGGGGCAGCTTTTCGGCCGCCAGATCCTGCACGTTGGCGACCGCGAGCAGACGTTCGGAGAGGTCGTTGGCGACGAGTTCGCGAATCTTTTCGTTTTCCAGCAGCTGCACGCTGGTCTGCGTCCACCCGTTCGTGTCGATGATCTGCGCGCGGATCCACGTCGCCAGGATCGCAATCACCAGGACCGCACTCGCGATCACCACCAGCGCCCGCGCACGACGCAAGCCACGAACCGGATTCATCGCCGCACCTCTCGCGAAGGCGGGCGCCCGCGGCCCGACGCGCACTGCGACCGCTCGTCAGCCACGTGTGTCAGCGGGCGGTTGCGAGGTCGCTCGAGCTGAACGACGCCCGCGCCGGGCCAGCGTGAAGCCAAGCGCCATACCCACGAACAGCGACACCAGGATCACAACGATCAGCGGCGTGCCCCACGTGCCGAGGATCCAGTCGACTTCGACGCGGTCCAAGTTCAACAGGGCAAATGCCACCGCCAGCCCACCAAGCACCATTGCCAGCAGCAACCGCATCTGTTCGGCCCGAGAGCGTCCAGCGATACCGCTGCTGTGGCGGGGCGGGCCTGTCCCAGCAGTGCCTGATGCGCTCACGCAGTAGATATTGCCACTAGGCAAGGTGAGCCGTCCTCGCCCGTCAGGGGTGGTCGGCACCAGAGCTCCTAACCTGTGGGCGGTGACACGTGTCGGCCTGCTCACCGGTGGGGGGGACTGCCCCGGCCTGAACGCTGTGATCCGCGCCACTGTGCGCCGCGGGCTGCGCGACGGGCACAGCTTCCTCGGCTTCCGCCACGGCTGGGCCGGAGTGCTGAACGATGAGACGCTCGATCTGACGCTGGAGCGCACCGTTGGCATCCTGCCCCGCGGAGGCACGATCCTCGGCACCTCGCGCACCAACCCCTTCGCCGGGGGGCTCGACGGCAGCGAGGCGATCCGCACCGCGCTGGAGCGTCACGACGTCGATGCGCTGATCCCGATCGGCGGCGAGGACACGCTCGGCGTCGCGCTGCGTCTGCACCGCGCGGGCATCCCGATCGTGGGCGTCCCGAAGACGATCGACAACGACCTCGGCGGCACGGACTTCACCTTTGGCTTTCAGACAGCGGTGCAGATCGTCACCGATGCAATCGACCGCCTGCACACCACGGCGGAGTCCCATAACCGCGTGATGGTCCTGGAGGTAATGGGCCGCCACGCCGGCTGGATCGCTACGCACGCCGGGATCGCCGGCGGCGCCGATGCGATCCTTGTGCCCGAGCTGCCATTCGACATCGAGCAGGTCTGCACTCACCTGCGCCGCCGCCACGAACGCGGCCGCAATTTCTCGATCGTCGTCGTCGCCGAGGGGGCCACGCCGCAAGCGGGAACGATGCCTGTCGACGACGGTTCGCCGCTTGCACTCGCCAACGCCAGCGACGCTTTCGGACATGCCCGGCTCGGCGGAATCGGCGTGGTCTTGGAGGGGGAGATCGAGCGGCGCACCGGGTTTGAGACGCGCGTCACGATCCTCGGCCACGTCCAGCGTGGGGGCACTCCGGTCGCCTTCGACCGCGTGCTCGCCACGCGCTTTGGGATCGCCGCGATGGAGGCCGTCGCCGCTGGGCGCTTTGGCGCGATGGTCGCGCTGCGCGGCACCGAGATCGTCGAGGTCCCGCTCGAGCAGGCGCTGGCGGCGCCCAAGCTGCTCGATCCCGAGCTCTATCGAACTGCCGAGCTGTTCTTCGGCTGAGGTGCCCGCAGATGCGCGGTCCTAGCTGCTGAGGGCGCTGATGGCATCGCCGATCAGCTTGGCGCCGATGATCAGGCAGATCACCGCCATGATCGTGGCGTTCTCGCGCGCCATCCAGTCGTGCAGCTCGCCGAGGATCTTGCTCGCGCGCTTGCCCATCAAGAAATAGATCGCGACGGGCGTACCGACTCCGAGTGTGCCCAGCGCCACGAATACGGCAAGCGCAACGGCCTGGTCCCCAGCACTCACCCCGGTCTGCGCGATCGCCGCCGCCGCGCCTACGACGAGGATCAGGTTCTTCGGGTTGATCCCCGACAGCAGCGCGGCTATCGCGGCGGACCTGGTGGGGGTAAACGTATCGACCGTCTTCATCCACCCGGGCAGCTCGGGCACGCCGTCTCCCCGCGGACGCCCACGCCATTGCTTGACAGCTAGCCCCAACAGCAGTACACCGAGCCCGATCTTGAGGATGCTCACCCAATCGGCCGGCGCACCCGCCTTGCTAGCTTCACCGCCGCTTGCGATGAGCAGGACAATCGTGCCGACAACGACCAGACCGGCAATCCAGCCGACCAAAAAGGCCGGCCCGTTTACGCCTCCTTTGGGGGTGGCGAGCATCAAAACGACGGCGATGATCGGCACCGGACTGAGCGCAACGCCAACCCCGAAAGAGAAAACTTGCCCAATCGCCTGGCCCATCGCCAAGGCAAGCTAGATGGGATGGGCATGAGCACGCCTCACCCAGCGCGGATGACACAACACGCTTCGGCGTGTGATCGCCTGGTTGGGCGTACGATCGACTCGGGGACTCATCCGGCCGGGATGAAGCATGCTCACCCCGCGTGGTAGTTCGCTTGCTCTAACCGGTATGCGCTGGCTCTTCCCCTCGCTTCGCGGCTACGAACGTTCATGGCTGCGCGGGGACTTGATCGCGGGGCTGACCGTCTGGGCGGTGCTGGTGCCGGAGGCGCTCGCGTACGCCTCGATCGCGGGAGTCTCGCCCGTCGTCGGCCTCTACGCGGCCCCGGGCGCGCTGATCCTCTATGCGGCGCTGGGCAGCTCGCGCCAGCTGATCGTGGGCCCGATGGCCGCGACCGCCGCGCTGTCGGCGGCGACGGTCGCCGAGTTGGTCCCCGTCGGCGGCAATCGCTTCACGGCGATGACCGCGGCGCTGGCGCTCACGACGGGGCTCGCCGCGCTCGGCGCTGGCCTGCTGCAGCTCGGGTTCCTGGCCAACTTCATCTCCGAGCCGGTCCTGAAGGGCTTCATCGTGGGCCTGGCCCTGACGATCATCGTCGGACAGATCCCAAAGCTGCTCGGCATCGGTAAGGGCAGCGGCGATTTCTTCCAGCAGGCCTGGCACGTGGTCGTCCATCTGGGCGACAGCGATGGGCTGACACTGCTGGTCGGGGCGCTCTCGCTCGCGCTGATCGTCGCCCTGCGACGCGGGGCGCCCACGATCCCCGGCTCGCTGGTCGCGGTCCTGCTCGGCATTGCCGCGGTCAAGCTGCTGCACCTCGACCGCCACGGCGTGGAGATCGTCGGCCCGATCAAGAGCGGCCTCCCGCCGCTGGGGACGCCCGACGTACACGTGCGCGACCTCGGCGCGCTCGCCGCTGGCGGGATCGGCGTGATGCTCGTCGGCTTCGCCGAGGGCCTTGGCGCCGCCAAGCTCTACGCCGCCCGCGAACGCCGCGAGATCGACACCAATCGCGAGCTCATCGGACTCGGCTCCTCCAACCTCGCGGCCTCGCTCTCCGGTGGCATGGTCGTCAACGGCAGCCTTTCCAAGACCGCGGTCAACGCCTCCGCCGGCGCGCGCACCCAGCTCCCCGGCCTGATCGTCGCGGCCCTGACGATCCTCACGCTGCTGGCGCTCACCGGGCTCTTCGAAGACCTGCCGGAGGCGACGCTCGCGGCCGTCGTAATCGCGGCCATCATCGAGCTCGTGGACATCCCGGCGCTGGTCTCGCTCTACCGCGCCTACACCCGCCGGCTGGGACGCGAGTTCGGGTACCTCGCCCGCCCGGACTTCATCGCCGCGATCGCCGCCCTGCTCGGCGTCACGATCTTCGACACGTTGCCGGGCCTCTTCATCGGCATCGCCGTGTCCCTGCTGCTGCTCGTCTATCGCGCCTCACGACCCTACGTCGCGACGCTCGGGAAGACGCCCGGTGGCGAGGGGCACTACCGCGACATCGACCGCCACCCCGACGCCCGGATCCCTGAGCATGCTGCGGTGCTGCGCATCGAGAGCGGCCTGTATTTCGCCAATGCCGACGCCATCCGTGCCCGCATCCAACACGCCGCGAGCGCCGCTGGAATCCGCGCGATCGTACTCGACGCTGAGACGGTTCCATTCATCGACGTCACCTCCGCGCGGATGCTCGCCGACCTCGCCGAGGATCTGCGCCGACGAGATATCGAGCTCCTCATCGCCCGTGACGTCGGCCAGGTCCGCGACATCCTCAGCCACATCACCACCGACCCCGCCCTCACCCGGGTCTATCCGACGATCCAGGCCGCCGTGGAGGCCGCGAACCATTCCCTCTGACGATTCAGAAGCCGATCGCCGCACGCAGCTCGCCAGCGAGCGCACACGGCTCGCCTGGTGGCGCACGGGCTTCACCGCGATCGCGGTCGCGCTGGGGGTCGGACGTGTCCTACCGGAGCTGGCACACAGCTCCGGTACCTGGCCTTATACCGCGATCGGCGTAGGCTTCGCCTGCTACGGAATCGTGCTGATTGGATACGGCACGAACCGCGCCCGCAAGCTCGAGCGCGAGCTCGGTGGGCCGCACTCCGGACAGAGCTCGGACTTTTTTCTCGAGATCCTCACCGCGGCCGGTGTGTTGTTGGGACTCGCAGCCGCGGCGCTGGTCCTGTTCGAGTAAAAAAAGCGGGTGCGAGTGGGTCGCGACACTCACCCTCCTCGGGTGACGTTCACTCATTCCCCGCACACCTACCTTGTGTGTCACTGCCCTCAGCGTGCTCACACCGAGCATTCGCTGAGACTCATGAGGAGGGCTCGCGCAGGATGTCTCAACAGTCCGGTCCGCCCACTCCCCCAGGCTCCGGGTCCGGCCCGCCCACTCCGCCGGGCTCCGGCTTCTGCCCCAACTGCGGAGCGCCGCTCGCGCGCGATGCCGAGGCTTGCCCAGCGTGTGGCACCCGCCTACGTTCCCGGTCAAAAGCTTGGTTGGTGGTAGTGGGCGTGATCGTGGTCGCGCTTGCCGGCGTGGCGGTTGCGCTGGCCGTCTCGGGAGGAGGTGGCAGTGGCAAATCGGTGCCGACCCCGCACACGGTCACGACGACCGCTCAGCAACCATCGACCACGAACATCAAAATCCAGGGTCCAACGACAACCGTCGTCCAGCCACAAACCACCGTCACCGCGCCGGCCGAGACGGTCACTGTACCCACGAGCACCACGCCCGCGCCGACCACAACAACCAAACCCTGAGGCAGGGTGCTCACCCCATGAGGTGCACCGCGGCCAACCCCGCCCATTCGCCGTAGGGCGCGAAGAACGCTCGCACCTCCGACTCCTCGGCGCGCGCGCGTGGATCGCCGCCGCCGCGCAGGCGCCCCACCAACTTCAGCAGCCCCACGTCGCCCGCGGGAACCTGGTCGTGACGGCCCTGTCCATGTAGCGCGAGCATCTCAACAGTCCAAGCCCCGATGCCGGGGACCGCGCGCAGCTTGCGCCAACTGCGCTCGTGCTCCCCACAGCGCAGGTCGATACGGCCGCGGGCGACTTCGCGCGCGGCGCGCACGAGCGACCTCGCGCGCGCGCCACCCAGATCCAGCGACTGCAGCAGCGCCGGCGCCGCGCCCGCCAGCGCCTCCGCTGTGGGCACGTCGCGCAGGCCAGTCCCCCACCCCTCCCCGCCAGCCCAGCGCCGCCCCAGGCGGCTGACCACGCGGCGCTCGATCGCCGCGGCGCGCTCGTACTCGATCAGCTGCTCGCAGATAGCCCACGCCAGCGCCTCGAAGGGCTCCGGGCGGCGCGACACCCGCAGCCATGGACGCCTGCGCAGCGAGGGCCCGATGTAGGGATCGCGCGCGAAGCGCCGCCGAAAGGCCCCGAGATCCTCATCGACTCCGAGCGCGAAGCGCATCCGCCGAATTCCATACTCGGCCGCCGCGGGCTCGCGGGCGCGCGCGCCGAACAGCACACGGTCGGGGGCGCTCTGCGCGATGCGCACCACGACCGGCTCCTCGCCGTCGTGGAGCAAACGTTCGAGCAGGCTCCCACGCCGGCGCAGCACACCGTCCATGCCTCCCCTGAGCGGCAAGCGGAAAGGCCCGCGGGGACGCACCTCCAGGCGCAGCTCAACCACGGAACTGCTCTCAGTCGCGACTGCCACCGAGCAGGTGCACGTCAACCAGGAGCGAGCGACTGCCCACGATCTGCACCAACTCGCCGACCGTCCCCGAGCCGCGCTGCCCCCGCACCCCGATCCGTCGGCGCGAGCCCGCGCGCGCCAAGTCGCGACTGCGGCGGCGCCGGCGCACGAGACCTGCCGCCGCGGCACCCGCCACGAAGCCCGTCGCGGCAACCGCAGCAGCCTGCACTGCCGGTACGACCGCACGCGCATCGCGGACCGCCGGCACGACGTCTGCCGAGTCGACCACGACCGCGTCGACTTCCTCGGTGTCGCCCGTGACCGGCGGCTGGAGATCCTCGGGGCGAGCAGAGTGGGCCGGTTCGCTCACCCGCGGGAGTGTAGAGGTCGGCTCAGACCGCAAGCCGCAGTCGTGCCCTACGCCTGCGCGGCGGGGTCCCCGAAGGCGCGCTCGTATACGCGATAGCGCTTGACGACCGTTCCGCCCATCGCTTCCATGCCGCGGTTCATCGCGGTGTTCGTCTCGAGGATCCAACCCATCTCGCCGCCCTTCTGGGGGGTGGCTTCGGCGGCGTCGAAGTGCATCTGGTAGAGCTTGGCCGCGATCCCGGTGTGCTGGTACTCGGGCTTGACTCCGAGGAAGCCGACGCGCACGCGGTCCATGAAGCGGCCCTTGTTGATGAAGTACCACCAGCCGAACGGCAGCAGGCGGCCTTTCATCTTGCTGAGGACCTGGTTGACGTCTGGGATCGTGATCGCCATCCCGACCACCTCGCCGGTGTCTTCGCGCTCGGCGATCATGAACCAGTTGCGGTCGTAGACCAGGTGCAACTCCTGAGCGTAGGCGTCGAGGTCCTTCTTGGAGAACGGCACGAAGTCCCAGTTTTTGGCCCATGCGGAGTTGTAGACCTCGGCGAAGGCATCCATTTCCTTGCGCAGGCGCCGGCGCTCCATCGGGCGCACGCGGATGCCGTGCTCGCCCTGGGCCTTGTCCGCGAGCTCCCAGATCACCGGCAGCACCTTGTCGCGCTCGACGACCTCGAGTTTCCACATCAGGAGGTCCATCGCCTTGGTCATGCCCACCTCTTCCATGAGGCGCTGGTAATAGGGCGGGTGCCAGGGCTGGCGGATCATCGGGCGCAGCTCGAAGCCCTCGATCAGGATGCCGCTCTCGTCGTTCATCGAGAAGTCCGCGGGACCGACCATGCGCTCGCAGCCGCGAGCCCGCAGCCAGGCGTCGGCGGCGTCCAGCAGCGCGCGCAGCGCCTCGGCGTCCTCCTCGATCTCCAAGAAGCCGAACCATCCCCAGCGTGTCTTGTGCTGCTCGTCGAAGGCGTGGTTGATCTGTGCGCTGATGCGCCCCACGACGCGCCCGTCGCGGCGGGCGAGGAAGTACTCGCCCTCGCCGTGGCTGAAGTAGGCGTTCAAGCGCCGGCTGAGGAACAGGTAGCGCTCGAGCCGCAACGGAGGCACCCACTGCGGGTGGTTAGCATGCAGGCGGAACGGCAGGTCGACGAACCGCTTCAGGTCCCGTGGCCCGGATACCGCTCTGATCTCGACGCTCACAGTCACGGCACCCTACACGCAGGCCCACACGGACGACATGGCGATCACGACCAGCGACACCCCTGACCCCGGCGCAGAGCAGCCCGGCCCCCGGGATGTCTTCGCCAAGGTCCGCAACCACGAGCGCTCGGAGCTGCTGGCGGCGGCCCGCGAGGCGGACGTGCTGCCCTATTTTCACCTGCTGACCTCACCGGCGATGCCCGTCGTCGAGATGGAGGGCGCGCAGCGGATCATGCTGGGCTCCAACAACTACCTCGGCCTGACCGGCGACGAGCGCGTGCTGGGCGGCGCGCAGGACGCGCTGCACCGCTACGGCACCGGCCTGACTGGCTCGCGCCTGCTCAACGGCACGATCCCGCTGCACCTCGACCTCGAGCGCGAGATCGCGGAGTGGATGGGGACCGAGGACGCGATCGTCTTCACGACCGGCCATCAGGCCAACGTCGGGACGCTGGCGACGATCCTCGCGCCCGGCGACACGGTGATCGCGGACTCCGGCGATCACGCCTCGATCCTCGACGGCTGCCTGCTCTCGCGCGCGAAGCTGCGCCCCTTCCGCCACAACCGCCTGGAGAAGCTCGAGAAGATGCTCGACCGTGCGCGCGGCGACGGCGGCGGGGTGCTGGTCGTCGTCGACGGGACGTTCTCGATGGAGGGCGACATCGCGCCGCTGGGTGAGATCTGCGACCTGTGCGAGCGCTACGGCGCACGGTTGATGGTCGACGAGGCGCACGGCGCGGGCGTGCTCGGCGCACGCGGCGCCGGCACCGCCGAGCTGCTCGGCGTGGAGGATCGCGTCGACCTGCGCATGGGAACGTTCTCCAAGTCGCTGGCCTCCTGCGGCGGTTTCGTCGCAGGGCCGGCCGAGGTGATCGAGTATCTGCGTCTCTACTCGCGTGCTTTCCTCTTCACCGCCTCGGCCGTGCCTGCTGCGCTCGGCGCCGCGCTCTCCGCGCTGCGGGTACTGCGCTCGCCGGAGGGCCGGCCGCTGCTGGAGGCCGTCCTTGCGAATGCGTGGCGCCTACGCAACGGGCTGCGGGAGCTCGGCTTCGCCGTGGTCTCCCCACAGCCGCTGCCGGCACGCCCGAGCGTCATGGCTGCGCCCGGTGTGCGGCTCGACGCAGGCGGCAACCCCACGATCGTCACCCCGATCGTGCCGGTGCTGGTCGGCGACGACTGGAAGGCGGCACTCCTCTGGAAGGCGCTCTACGACGCCGGCATCTTCGTCAATACCGCCCTGCACCCCGCGGTTCCACCGGGTGGTGCGTTGCTGCGAACGAGCGTGATGGCTACCCACGACGAGGCCACCGTGGAGCGGGCGCTGGAGACCTTCGGCCAGGTCAAGCGCACGTTCGAGGCCGAGCACGGGCCGCTACCGGGCCCCGCGGACGCACACTGAGTCGCGCAGTCGCCGCTCCCACCCGGCCAGATACGCGCTGGCGTTGATCAGTCGTTTAGTGAGAAAAGAAAAAGGTCGCTTCTAGCGCACGATCTACCGCGGAGGCTGTTGACCGGAACTGCTCGGCTGGGTAGCTTCATGGGGCGCTCTGCACAAACGCTCGGGACCTGACCCAGAGCCAACGCATGAGGGGTGACGGAGGCCGGACGGGACATCCGGGGTAAGCCTCCCGGGCAACCGCTGCGGACGCGCGCTACTCGTCAAACAAGCAAGGATGTTGTGCGCCGCGGATGACCCCTGCGGCGGCAACGGGGAGTGAGCAACATGAACGCTACGGCGACGATCGCCCCTGCCGGACCTCAGTACATGCGTGCGCTGGAGCGCGCCAACAAGGTGCGCCTCGCTCGCGCCGAGCTCAAGCGCAAAATCGCAACCGGCGAGCTCAGCGTGGCCGAGGTGGTCCTGGAGTGTCCCTGGGAAGCCGACAGCATGGCAGTCGCGGATCTGCTCACGAGTCAGCGCCGCTGGGGCGAGAATCGAGCACGCAAGTTCCTGGCGCTGATACCGATGTCCGAGACCAAGACCGTCGGCTCGATGACCGAGCGCCAGCGTCGTACGCTCGCCACGATGCTCTCCAGTGGGCGCCGCGAGCGCGAGGCCGAGCTGCTCTGCGGATGAGAGAGGAGCGGGGCCGCGCACCTGCGCGGCCCCTCGGCTAACGGACAGCCGGAGGAGAGCGTCAGCTGCCACCAGCCAGCCAGCATCCCGATCAGACCGAGACGCGGACGCACCTCCCATACTCCGCAGCCACGTTCGCCGAGGTCCACGACGGGCAGGCGCACGAACTTGTAGCGCGCCGGATCGGCCTTCATGCGCTCCAGCTGCTCGCGCGCGCTGCGCTCCAGTTCATCGCGCCGCACAGTCTGCCCCTGAACCTCGCGGACGCGCAGGGCAAGCCGGTCGCGCAAGCGCTCTAGCTCCGCGAGCGTGAGCAGGCGGGGACCGCGAGCGGACTCGGCCCGCAAAGCGGACACGGCAGCATTGACCACGCCATCGGTCTCAGCCTGCGCTAGGCGGGGCAGGCGACCCACTGAACCGGCTGAGGAGATGTGCGGAAAGCGACCGGCCACGAGCACGGATAGCTCGCGCTCGAGCTTGGCGACCTGAGCTTTCAGAGCCTCGCGGGCAGCGAACTCGGCCCCCGGCTTCGGCGCCGCCCAGGGGTCCTGTAGGACCGCCTCGTCGCGGTGATCGACTGGCAGCTGTTCGGATGTAACCATCAGCCCGTCAGTCCCGACACTCGTCCTCCTCTAAGACAGCGCGGCCGCGGCGCAGCCGGCATGCCGCATTCTACAGCCCCGCTGCGGCTATTACCAGGGTCCTTTCAGCATTGCGCTGGTCATCCACAGCGCCTCCTCGATATGCAGCGAGGGAACTCCCGGAACTTGCAGGGTAAACAGGATCAGCTCGCTGGAGTCGAGCTGCGCCGCGTGACCGGGGGCGATCTTGCCGAACAGCACGGCCAGCGCGGCGGAAGCGTCGGCCACCACCAGCTGCCCACTGGGCAGCACGGGGGCCTCAGCCTGGCGCCCCAGCGGTTCGCCCTCGCGGCTGGCCCGTACGCCCAATGGACCGTCGACGGCGGTTGCCGCGAGCGCCCACACCGGTACGCCGATATCGACGAGCGCGATCAGCAGTGCATCCGCGAGCAGGTTGCTCGAGATGAAGCCCCCCTGCAGCATCCTGCCGAGCATCGCCTCCTCGATCGGTGTCGGCAGCACGTCGGGATCGAGGCCGATGTGCCTGAAGAAGACGCGGTAGGCCGCGGGCACCGGCCGCTGGCGCAGGTTGATCGCCTGCGCGCCCGACCAGCGACTGGAGAGCGCCGCGAGCCGCCGCCGCAATGCGGGCGGGGAGCCATGTCCGGTGTGCGCGAGCTCGGCGCGCGCGTGCACGAGGCGCAAGCCCGGTAGCTCCTCCTGCACCTCACGATCGCACCATCCGTGCGTCGGCTCGAAGCGTCCCGCTGCCTCCGGCGAACCAAGCTGCCCCTCGCTCACGACGGCGACCTCCAGCCGCGCGCACGCGCCCCGGCTACAAGCGCGCTCACGCGCGCGCGCAATACGGCGAGCGGAGGTCGCACGAGCAGTGCCTTGCTTTGCACCACACCGCCAGGGTAGGCGAACGTGACCTGCGGACAGCTCGCGACCTTGTACAGCGCAGCCAGGGTGCCTTCCTCGTCGATGCCGACCGGAAAGCTCAGTCCTTGGCGGTGCACCAGCTTGCGCAATTCCAGGCGATCGCCTTTGATCGAGACCGCCGCGAAGCGCACGCCGGGGAACGCGGGCATGAGCTTCTGAAAATCATCGAGTATCTGCTGGCACCCACTGCCGTATACGAAGATCGCCAGGACCAGCGGCCCGCCTTCGTAGAGCTGACAGGCATTGAGGATCTGGGTCCCGCGCACCGAACACGCCGGCCGCGTACCGGCCGTGCCGTCGTCGGCGTGTGTCGCGACGTTGGCGGCGCCCTGCTGCGAGCCCGTCACGAGCGGCACGGCAAATGGCGGCAGCTCGACCCCGGCCTTGAGCCCGGTCGCGCCGTTGGGGGTCGTAAGTACCGTGTTGAGCGTGATCAGCGCAAGGATCACGAGCCCCAGCGCGCCGATCCAGCGCCCGTAGCGTCGCTCGGGCGGGCTCATCACGCGGGGGCACGTGCGCGCCGTCGCCGCGCCACGCGACGCGGCAGGCGCTGGGCGAACCCTCCGGGCTCTGCGAGCAGCAGCGCCGCGGGCAGCGCCACGAGCACCCCCACGAGCGAGACGCTCAGGTCGATCAAGGTCACGAGCCCGAAATCGCGCAGCATCGTGATGTCGGAGAGCACGAGCACCCCAAAGCCCATGATCGCCGTGACCCCGGAGGCGGCGACAGCGGCGCCGGTATGGCCGTAAGCGCGACGCAGCGCCTCGAGCATCGGCTGGCCAGCAAGCCGTTCCTGACGATGGCGCTCGGAGAGCAGCACGCTGAACTCAGTGGAGATCGCGATCACCAGAGCGCTGAGAGTCACCGACATCGGATTCAACGGAACTCGGATCGCGAACACGATCAGCGCCGACCAGCCCGTCGCCAGGACGACGGGCAACAGCGGCGCCAACGCCCGCCGGCGGTCCCCGCGGAAGACGGCGAGCAGCACCAGCGCGGCGGCAACCAGGCCGGCGAGCAGCGTCAGCACACGCCGCCAGGGCGAGGCTACGACCGCGCCAGATTGAGCCGCCAGAACCGGTAGCCCGACGAGCTGAACGTCGACCCCATGCGGCGGATGCAGTTCGGCACGCATCGCTTCGATCACGCGCTGCTGCTGGTCCAGGGGCATCAGGCGAATACCGAACGCAAGCGTGGCGACGCGCTGGTTGGGAGTGAGCACATCCTGCGAGAAGTACGGCGGGATCGCGGCCAGCAGCGCTTTGACCTCGGCGCGCGTCAGCTTGGGCGTCTGTTCCTTGCCCGTCGTCGTGGCCGCCCCTCCGAGCGCGCCACCCTGGAAGAGATCGGGCAGCGAGAACGCGGGGCACAGCAGCGCCTTCCCGCAGCCACGGGTCGCGGTGTAGCCAAAGCGTCGCAGGACCGCGTCCTCGTAGGAGCTCATCCAGGCGATCACCCCCGGGGTAGCCAGGTGTTGCCCGGAGACCAGCAGATCGATTTCTCCGCCCACGCCGGAGTCGCGCTCGAGCGTGTTCAGGTTGCGCAGCGAGGCGCTGTTCTGGGGGACCAGCTTCGTCAGGTCGGTCTCGACGTGTGTCTGGGAGTCGAGCCCCCAGCCGAGCACGGCCAGCGCGAGGCCGACGCCGATGACGCGACCGGGATGGCGCACGGCGTGGACCAGCGCGGCGTTTGAGATGAAGCCGACGAGCGGGTTATCGCGCAGCAACTCACGCGCGCCTCGCCAGGAGGCCAGCAGGCGAGCGCCGATGCTGCGCGTCGCGGCGGACTCGCGGGGGGGCGGCACGAGCGCCAGCACCGCCGATCCCACCGTGAGCGCGCAGAGGAAGGCAATCGCGATCCCGAGCACCAGCAGCAGCGCGAAGCCGCGCACGGTCGGCACCGGGGAGAGCATCAGCACCAGCAGCGCCGCCCCACCGGCCGCGGCGGCAGCCGCGATCGTGGGACCGCCGCTCGCAGCCGCACGCCGGATCGCGGTCTCCGAGGCGCCCGCCGGGCCGGCCGCGGCGACGGCCGGGCCGACCTCCTCCAGGCGGGCCTCGTGCACGCGCGACTGGAACTGGATCGCGTAGTCGACCGCCAGCCCGACGAGTACCGGCAGGACAGCGACTTGGGCGACGGTCAGCGAGGCCCCGAGCGCCGCGAGCGCACCGAAGGTCAGCGCGGTGGCAAGCGCCGCGATCGCAAGCGGCAGCAGCCGCGGGCGCCCACGGAAGACGAGGGTGAGGGTCGCGGCCATCACGAGCAGCACCGCGACGAGCAGCAACTCGATCGAACCGCCGATCGAGCTCGCCAGATCATCGACGATCACGGGCTCGCCGGTGATCAGGTAGCGCCCGCCGTACTGCAGGTGCCACTGCGGCATAGCAACGGCGCGGCGGATCAGGGCGATCGTGCGGGTGCGTTGCGCTTCGTCGAGCCCGGCCCGCATGCGCACGGAGATCAGCGCGGTTTCGCGGCTGGGGAACAGGTAGGCGAAGCGTTGCTTGGGGGTGCCGGGCACCTTGGCCGTGTTGTCGAACACCAGTTTGGCGACGAAGCTCGGGGAGTTCAGTTCCGGCGGCGCGGTGAGCCCGTAGGTGGCGCCCAGCACCTCGACCTCCTGGGCGAAACGTTCGAGCGTCAGCTTGCTGGCTTCTTCGCCGAGCTCACGCGCTTCAGAGGCCCCGCGGCCCTGGCTGAGCGCCGCGCGTTCGATCGCCTGACGGGCCGCCTTGGCGTGCGTCTCGGCCTGGCTCGACTGGGTGGCGAGCTGCTTGTCGATCTGTTCAGCGGCCTCGTTGACGAACGTGCCGGGGCCGATGACGACCTTTACGCTGTGCAGGCGCCCGAGCGCCGCGCAGGGGCCGTGCGGTCCGCCCTCGTGCACCAGCCCCGCGGCCGGGACGTTGCCGGAGAGGCATCCCTCGAGCCCCACCAGGCGGTCGATGTCGGAAGTCTCCAGGAGCTTCTGCAGGTCGCCCTTGATGATCACGTCGACGGGCTCTTCGCCGAAGGAGCGGTAGAAGCTCTGGGTAGCGCGATAGCTGGAGTTGGAACTACCGACGAAGGTGTTGGTGGCGGCGCTCGGATGCAAGCGCAGCGCGAGTGCCGCGGCCCCCAGCCCGAGCACGAGCGCGAGCGCTACAACCAGCAGCGACCGGCGAGCCGCGGCGCCCGCCAGAGCTGAGAGAACGCGGGCGGCGCTCACTCCATCCCGAGGGGTCCGGCCGACTCGCCAGAGAGGAACTGCCGGACGAAGGGGTTCTCGGAGTCGAACAGATCAGCGGCGGGACCGGACTCGACGATGCGCCCGCGCCACAGGATCGCGATGTACTCAGCCACGCGGCGCGCGCTGAGGATGTCGTGCGTGATGACGACATAGGACCCGCCGTTCTCGGCGTGGACTTCCTTGATCAGCTCGCACAACAGCGCGGTGCGCACCGGATCGAGGCCCGAGTCGGGCTCGTCGAAGAGCACGATCGCGGGGTCGAGCACGAGCGAGCGCGCGAACCCGGCGCGCTTGCGCATGCCGCCGGAGAGCTCGTTGGGCATCTTCTCGCCAGCATTGCCGAGGCCGACCTCGCGCAGGCGCCGGTTGACGATCTCGGCGATCTCATCTTCACCCTTCTCGGTGTGCTGGCGTAGCGGGAAGGCCACGTTGTCGTAGAGATTGAGCGAGCCAAACAGCGCCCCGTCCTGAAAGAGGACCCCGAACTTCTTGCGCGTCTCGAAGAGGTCGTCGTCGGAGAGCGCCGGAATCGACTGCCCATCGACGATCACATCACCCTCGTCGGGGTAGAGCAGGCCCACGATGTGCTTGATGCACACGGACTTCCCGGTACCCGAGGGTCCGAGGATCATCGAGACCTGCCCTTCGGGCAAGCCGAGGTTCAGGCCGCGCAGCACATGGTTGCTGCCGAATGACTTGTGGACATCGACGAACTCGATCGCGTCGGGAAGGTTGGTCGGCCGGTTGGCGCCGGTGTGGAACTGGAAGAGCTCCTCCTCCTCGGCGGGATCGATCGCATCCTCCTTGACCGCCATATCCTCAGCCTCCGATTGGAGCTCGGGGATTGGCGCCCCAGAAGACCTGGGTGCCCAGCATGCCGATCAGGTGCACGAGTATCAGGTTTAGCACCATCGACTTGGCCGTCGCGGTACCCACGCCGACCGGCCCACCACTGGCGTTGTAGCCGTAGTAGCAGCCCACCAACACGATCGCGGTCGCCATGAACATCGCCTTGATGAGGCTGAAGAGGAAGTCCGGTGGGTTCTGGAACTGCCAGAAGATGAGGAAGTAGCCACCGGAGGAGACAACGCCCACCTGCTGGACGACCGCTATGTAGGACGCCAGGAACGCACCCCCGATCCCCGCCAGGTACATGAAGGGGAGCACGAGCCACGCCGCCAGCAGCCGCGTGGCGCACAGGAACGTGACGGAGTCGATGCCCATGACCTCGAGCGCGTCGATCTCGTCGGAGATGCGCATGGCGCCGAGCTCAGCGACGATCCCGGTGCCGACCTTCGCGGCCATCATGTAGCCGAAGGCGTAGGGGATGATCTCGCGCAGGTCGCACCACGCTGTGAAGACGCCGGAGTACGCGGGGGCACCCTGGGCCTCGAGGAAGTAGGCGCCCTCGATCCCGCACTCCAACCCGAGGATGAACATCAGCGACCAGATGATCATCGTCGAGGAGATGATCAGGATCCCCGACTGGCGCAGGCCCTCGCCGAAGAAGCGGAAGACGCGCAAGCTGTAGACGTCGCGGACGATGTTGCCGCCGAAGCCGCCGATCTCCCCAATCGAGGAGAAGAGTTCGCGCGGCAATGAAAGGAGTTCGTTCACTTGATCACCAGGATCTGCGGGTGGGTCGCGAGCAGCGTCTGGGTGAAGGTGTAGTCAAACGCGAAGATCGCCAGGAACGAGACGACGACGGCTTGGTTGACGGCGCGCCCGACGCCCTCCGCGCCGCCGGAGGCGGTCATGCCCTTGTAGCAGCACACGATCGCGATGATCGCGCCGAACAGCACGGTCTTCAGCGCGGAGCCCCAGAGGTCGGTCGTGGAGGCGTTGGCGAAGAGGTTGTCCCAGAAGGGCCCCAGCGGCTGGTGGTAGACGAGCTCGGCGAGGATTCCCCCAAAGAGGCCGAAGAGGATCGCGTAGATGTTGAAGAGCCCGGTGACGAGCATCAGCGCCAGGAAGCGCGGGACGACGAGGTTCTTGACGGGGTCGACGCCGAGTACCTGCAGGGCGTCGAGCTCCTCGCGGATCTTGCGCGCGCCGAGGTCGGCGGTGATCGCAGTACCGGCGACGCCGGCGAGCACGATCGCGGTCACGTTGGGGCCGATCTCGCGGATCGCGGCGAGCACGAAGATCCCGCCGAGGCGATCCAGCGCGCCGAACAGCGAGAGGAAGTTCGCGGCCTGCAGCCCGGGCGCGGCGTAGCAGATGCAGACCGTGGAGATCAGCAGCGGGAACCAGCAGAGGCGCAGGGCGAAGAGGAATTGCGAGACGAACTCGCCCCCGTAGGGGTAAGGGGGACGCAGGGCGGACATGATCGTCCTGCCGGTGAGGATCATCATGTCCCCGACTTCCTCGATGAAGTTCCTCGTGGGGAGGAACGCCCTCTCGGCGGCGCTGCGAACCACTGTCTATACCCCTCCTCGGGCCGACCGGTACGTGTATGACTGCACTGTAACTCTACGCGATGCGCTGGCGGCGCGCCACCGACTGCCGTCGATGGTATCGTGGCCTCGCTGTGAGGGGGAGTCGCGTGCTTACGGTCGTACTGCTCGGAGCGAGTCCGCTGGCGGGTGCGCTGGCCAGTGGCTGCGGGGAAACCAAGCACCAGGACGCCAGCGAAGTCAAGGGCTCCTTCACGCTGCAAGTGACCCGCGCGAGCTTTCCCACGCGCCAGTCGATCTCGCGCCCCGAGCGGATGATCCTGAGCGTGCGCAACACCAGCGCGCGCACGGTGCCGAACGTCACGGTGGCGGTGAACTCCTTCGACTACACCTCCAACTATCCCAACCTCGCGGCCCGCAAGCGCCCGGTTTGGGTCATCGACAATGGACCCGGTCCGCTTCCGCACGTCCCTGTCGAAACGGTGCAGACCGACCCACCGGGCGGGGGCGTGACAGCGACCTACAACGTGTGGACGCTCGGTGGCCTGGCGCCGGGAGCGACCCGCCAGTTCGTGTGGCACGTGACCCCGGTCAAGGCGGGCGTACACACGGTCTCCTACCGTGTCTATGCGGGCCTGAACGGCAAGGCACGGGCACAGCTGGCCAATGGGAATACCCCGAAGGGGAGCTTCACGGTGGCGATCGCGGGCAACCCGCCGCAGCGCCACGTGAACCCGGAAACGGGCCGCGTGGTCGTGGGCCCGTACTCCCCGCCGGCCTCGTAGCGCCGGGCAAGACCGCCGTGCTGGCGCGGCGCTCCTCGCCGCCTATGGCCCGCTGTCGAAAGATCGCGAGGCGGATTTCGCCAGGCGGGTGAAGCTCGACGCGGTGGTTGGGTCTACGATGCGTGGTCGGCCCGCGCGAGCAGCGCCAGCGCGCGCCGGCGCCGGTAGCGGACCTTGTCCACAGACTCCAGGAGGAACAGAGACAGCCCATGCCCAGGACTCGTCAGCAGAACGTCACAGCCGCGCAGTGGAGCGCCAACGGCAGCGCGCTCGGCTCGCCCGATCTGACCCTCGCGGGCAACCAGGTGTTCGCCTCGAACGTGTTCAGTCCGGCCGTCCAGCGCCAGCGTTTGCCCAAGCACGTCTACAAGGCCCTGCAGAAGACGCTCGCGCGCGGCGAGGCGCTCGACACCTCGCTGGCCGACGCGGTGGCGCAAGCAATGAAGGATTGGGCGATGGAGAAGGGCGCGACGCACTACACGCACTGGTTCCAGCCGCTGACGGGCTCGACGGCCGAGAAGCACGACTCCTTCTACGGCCCAACCGGGGATGGCTCGGCGATCGCGGAGTTCTCCGGCAAGGAGCTGATCCAGGGCGAGCCCGACGCCTCTTCGTTTCCGACCGGCGGCATCCGCGCGACTTTCGAGGCACGCGGCTACACCGCCTGGGATCCGACCTCGCCGGCGTTCATCCTCGAGAACCCCAACGGCGCGCTGCTGTGCATCCCGACGGCGTTCACGTCGTGGACGGGCGAGGCGCTCGACAACAAGATCCCGCTGCTGCGCTCGATGGACGCCCTTTCTGGCGTGGCCGTGCGGGCGCTGGAGCTGCTGGGCGTGCAGGACGCGCGGCGCGTCTTCACCACGACGGGCTGCGAGCAGGAGTACTTCCTGATCGACGAGCAGTACTTCTTCGAACGGCCCGACCTGGTGACGACCGGGCGCACGCTGTTCGGCGCCAAACCGCCCAAGGGCCACGAGCTCGACGACCACTATTTCGGGTCGATCCCGGAGCGCGTGCTGGCCTACATGCTCGAGGTCGAGCTCGAGCTCGCCAAGCTCGGCGTCCCGATCAAGACGCGCCACAACGAGGTCGCACCCAACCAGTTTGAGGTCGCCCCGATCTTCGAGAACTCGAACGTCGGCTCCGACCATCAGATGCTCACGATGCAGATCATGCAGAACACCGCGCGGCGCTACGGCCTGGTGTGCCTGCTGCATGAGAAGCCATTCGCGGGCGTCAACGGCTCGGGCAAGCACAACAACTGGTCGATGGGCACCGACACGGGCCTGAACCTGCTCGATCCCGGCGACACACCCTCGGAGAACCTGCAGTTTCTGTTCTTCTGCACGGCGGTCATCCAGGCCGTCAACAAGCACCAGGAGTTGCTGCGCGCGTCGATCGCCTCGGCCGGCCAGGACCATCGTCTCGGCGCGAATGAGGCGCCGCCGGCGATCATCTCGATCTTCCTTGGCGCGGAGCTCGAGAAGGTCTTCAGCGCGATCGAGGCCGGCAAGGTGCAAGCCTCCAAACCGGGCTCGTTCCTGGGGCTGGGCACGCCCGTGCTACCGGCGCTGCCATTGCACGGCGGCGATCGCAACCGCACGAGCCCGTTCGCATTCACCGGCAACAAGTTCGAGTTCCGCGCACTCGGCTCGAACGCCTCGCCGGCGTGGCCGAACACGGTGCTCAACACGATCGTCGCGGAATCTGTCGATGAGCTGGCGGACAGGCTCAAGGACGCCCTCAAAGGCTCCGGGGCGACGCTCGAGAAGGCCGTCACAAAGGTCGTCAAGGAGGCCTGGACCGCCAACAAGCGGGTCGTCTTCGACGGCGACGGCTACTCCGAGGCCTGGCACAAAGAGGCCGAGAAGCGCGGCCTTGCCAACCTCCGCACGACCCCGGACGCGCTGCCCTGGATCACCGACAAACAGACCATCGCGGCCTTCAAGAAATACAAGGTGCTCTCCAAGCGCGAGCTCGAGTCGCGCCAAGAGGTCTTCACCGAGCAGTACGCGGTCAACATCAACATCGAGTCCGAGACGGCCGCTGGTATCGCGCGCACGATGCTGCTACCGGCCTCGGTGCGCTACCTCAACGAACTGCGCACCGCGGGCCTGGAGGAGCTGATCGGCGAGGTCGAGCCGCTGATCAAGGAGCTGCATTTCGCGCTGCTGAAGCTCGAGGACGCGAACCTCGAGGAGAACCAGCCCGACTCCTCCCCGGCGAAGTGGGCCACTTACATTCGCGACACGGTGATCCCGGCGATGGAGGACGTGCGCGACGTCGCCGATCGCCTGGAGAAGCTCGTCGCCGACGACCTCTGGCCGCTGCCGAAGTACTCGGAGATGCTGTTCATCAAGTAGGGCCTTGGGGTACGTCGTGTCGTTCGCCCGCGGGGATCCCGCGGCGGGCGACACGACGTGGGGTTCGGAGTTGGGAGCGGATGAGAAAGCTCTCACCCTGACACTCGGGGACGCGGCGGCTGTGTAGCCTCAGCGGCGATGAGCAATGCCAATCTGCGCAAACTAATCGTGCCCGCGGTGATCGTCGGGGTCCTGCTGATCGTCGTCGCGATCGTCTACTTCGTGACGCCCGAGAAGTCGCTGCCATCCTTCTTCCCCGGCCACGTCTCGCCGTCAAGCCCCGAAGCCGACCATCACCACAGCAAGCACGGCATCGCGGCCCTGATCGTCGCCCTGGCGTGCTTTGCGTTCGCCTGGTTTCAGACGGGGCCCAAGACGCAGACCGCCGAGTCGGATACCGCGAGCGGCTAGCGCGCTAGAACGCGAATACCAGCGTGCTGACCACGCCGAGCCCGATGCAGTAGAAGCCGAACGGGCTCAGGCGGCTGGTCTCGAAGTAGCGCAGCAGGAACTTCACCGCGAAGAACGTCGTCACGGCCGCACAGAGGCCGGCGACAAGCGCCGGGCCGCGCACGCCATTGCCTTGCGAGCCGAGCAGTTCGGGCAGCTTCAGCGCGGCGGCGGCGAGGATCACGGGCGTCGCCAGCAGGAAGCTGTAGCGGGCGGCGTCCTCGTTGGAGAGCCCCGAGAGCAGGCCACCACCCATCGAGAAGCCGGAGCGGGAGATACCGGGTATCAGCGCCGCGGCCTGTGCGCTTCCCACGGTGATCGCCTGGCGCCAGCTGAGCTTTGCGATCCGTACATCGGAGTCCCCGCGACCATCGCCGGCATGAGGGGCACGCTTGCGCAGCCGCTCGAACGCCAGTAGCGCGATGCCGTTGACGATCAGGAAGGCCGCCGCCACGGAGGGCGAGGCGAACAGTTTGCGCAGCGGTTCCTGCAGCAGCAGCCCGATGATTCCGGCGGGGACGGTGCCGACGATCAGCAACCAGCCCAAGCGTGCGTCGGTGTCATCCGAGCGGATCTCGCGCAGCCGCAGCGAGCGCAGGATGCCGCCCACGATCCTGACCCAGTCGCGCAGGAAGAAGAGCAGCAGCACGAGGGCGGTCGCCAGGTGCGTGGCGATCAAGAACGTGAGAAAGAACTTGTCGTTCTGGTGGACGTTCCAACCGAGGAGCCCCGGCAGGATCACGGCGTGCCCGAGACTCGAGATCGGGAAGGGCTCGGCCACGCCCTGCGTGAGGCCCAGGATGATGGCCTGGAAGTAGGAGATGGGGTGCATGGGCGCGACAGTTTATGGCTCAGACCGGCGGGGAGGCGACAATCGCTGCCACCTCCGCAACCGGCCGATCGCGCTCGCTCGGCCGATCCAAGCGTCCACCGTGTGGTGCCGTTCACCGACACCACACGAGAGCCGACGACGTCCCTTACTTCAGGGTGGTCTTGACGCTCGCGGTCTTCTTCGCGCCGTGCTGAGGATGGAAGGCGACTGCGACCGTGATCTTCAGATGCTCGTGGCTCGCCAGAGCCGACTTCCCGGCACCGGTCAGCTTGAGCGCGACGTCAACCGTGCCGGCACCGCTGGCCGTCTCGTGTCCGGAACCGATTACAACAGTCTTGCCATGGATCTTTACGCTCAGCACGATTGAAATCGTCCCTGGACCAGAAGCGGCGGCATGCAACTCGATGAAGCCTTTACCGAGAGCAGCCGGCGTCGTGCTCGAGAGCTCGCTGGCCACATCGCTCGCACTCACATGCGCAGCCGCAGCTGGGGTCGAGGGTGTAGCCGGCGGAATGGGATAGAGGGATGCAAGGTGCGCACGCTGTCCGTGCAACTGCGCTGGGGCCGCCCAAGCGCCGGCTGGAGCCAGAGACAGAAGGGCAAGGGTAGCGAGCGAAACCAGGGATTTCTTCATGCGATCGGATCCATTTCGGTCAGGTGCTCCTTTCTCGGAGCGACGTGAAGGGAAAGTAAATATGACGGCAGAGTGGGAGGCAGATTGTTAAGAAGCTGGGAAGCAATTGGGGGGCTTGTAAAGATTCGGGATACGCCTTCCCATGCCTCGGAAGCGATTGGTAGGTTGGCGACGCCGACCTCAACAGGATGGTCCGTAAAGCCTGTCCACACCCCATGTTTCGCCGTACGTGTGGTCCGCAACAACCTTTACATCTTTTCACTTTCCGAAAACACCGATCACAGAGCGTGCCATGGAGGCAGCAACGACCCCGATAACAGCTAGCGGCGAGCTAACTTGCGACGCCGACGGAGCGCGGTGCGGCGACTCGCGAGCGGACGCTCAACGCTCGTCACTCCACAACCTGCGCCGACTACTGAGCGCAGCCGGGCAGACAAATCCGTCCTTGTCCGCTCGAGCCAACGGCGTGGCCGTGCGCGCTTTCGATCTCTCCGTCTGCATACTCGTGCTTCCGGCAGTGCTGCTTGTGGGTGCGCTCACCGCGCTACTGATCTACATCGACTCACCGGGGTCGGTCTTCTACCGCTCCACCCGAGTCGGCCGCGGAGGGCATAACTTCGAGATGCTCAAGTTCCGCAAGATGCGCCGGACGGCACAGGGCGGACCGCTGACGATGAGCGATGATGAGCGCTTCACCCCCATCGGCAGCTTCCTCGCCATGACAAAGTTCGATGAGCTTCCACAGCTGTGGAACGTCATCAAGGGCGACATGCGCCTCGTCGGACCCCGTCCCGAGGTACCAGGGTTCGTGGCGCGCTACCGCGCAGAGTACGAGGAGCTGCTGAGTGTCCTCCCCGGTATAACCGGTCCAGCTGCGGTGGAGTACGCGAGCGAGTCACATCTCCTCAGCTTGCAGCAGGACCCCCTGAGCTTCTACGAGGACTCGATCATGCCGCGCAAGATCGAGATTGACCTCGAGTACATTCGCACGCGGACGCTGCTTGGGGATGTGAGAATCCTGATTGAGACCATGCTCGTCCCACTCTCGAAAGTGGCTGGACGAATGCTTGGCGACCCACGCGTCCGTCGTGCGGAGGCGGGGTTGTTGCTTGGCGCCTGCATCGTCGTGATGTTGGCCTTTGTGATCGCTAGCAGCGGAGGCTGACAGGTGGCGCGCCGCGGGCGACTGGTCCCGCCGCTGCTCGGCGCCAGCACCGCGATGCTGGTCACCGCCACATTGGTTACAAACGGATGGGCATTCTCCAAGAGCAGTCCACTGGCGAGCGCATCACGACACACCCATCCAACAGGCCACCACTCCACTTCGCGTCCTACACACGCTCGTAAGCAAGCCGGCCGGGCCCTCAAGATGATGTGGGGACCGCCGACAATGCCCGGTGGCGCTTCTGCGTTCCCCATATATCACCGGCTTGGCGTGCAGGTGTTGGAGGTACAACTGGACTGGGCAGATACGGCCTCGACGCGCCCCCAGAACCCAAGCGACCCCCAAGACCCCGCCTACCAATGGCCTGCCGCACTCGGCGAAGAGGTCGACCAGGCAGCCAAGTAGCAGCGCAAACGTCAGCGCGAGCGCGAGCGAAGCGATCCCGAGGAAGGTCGTGAGCTTGTCCCGGAGCAGCATTTTCCGCACGCCCTGCGCAGCGTCGCCGAGCGCGACAAGCGCCGGGTGACGACGGTGGGCAAGACCCGAGCGCACCTGCCCGGCGGCACCCGTGCCGTTGCGACGCGCGCCCCCCTGACCGTTACTCGCGGCAGCGTCAAGCGGGGGCAGCACCGCCGGCTCCTCGCCGCTCGGCTCGGAGAGATTGTCGTCGTCGGTCATCGAGGGGTCCTCGTCAGTCATCGCTAGAAGCCTGCTTCTCGTCTATCTCGATCGATTTAGGCTGAATTGTTGCTTCGGCGGGAGTCGCCCTGCACTTGCCTCCCGCCGTTGCGAGTCTCACAGCGCACTGGGCGAAAAGCAATCGACGTTCACAAAATCAACACATGGCATGTGCGGCGTGAAACGAAAGCGCTCTTCTTCACCAAATTTTCTCCACTCGATAACCCGTTATTCACTCGCCACCGGTGGACCGACTGGAGACTTGGCAGCGTCCCCGGGCATAGTCCACGAGGCCCTGCGTCAAGCAGATCGAGGCCCCGGAGACATGCCCGTCCTACCGGCATCACGCCCCGCCGCAAAAGGAGAATCGACGTGCGACCAAATCGTGCCGCGACCATTTCGCTGCTCAGCGCATTCGTGCTGCTGCTCACTCCGGCCCTCGCCGGCGCGCGGTCGCTGCTGCTCAGCGGATCGACGTCGATGTTCCCATTGGTGACCCAGCTTGGCGCGCTCTATCACAAGCAGACTCACCAGCCCTCGCCCCGAGTCGGCCAGGGCACCTCGGGCGCGGGGATCGACGAAGTGGCCGCGGGACGGGTCGACATCGCCGATGTCTCCCGCGATCCGATCATCGGCGTCGACCCGAAAGGCCTGGTCTTCACGAAGATCGCACGCGATGCCCTCTGCGTCATCACGAACAGCTCGAACCACCTCAGCAACCTCAGTCAGCAGCTCGTGGAACAGATCTTCACCGGCCAGGTTCACAGTTGGAGCGAAGTCCCCGGCGCGACGGCGACAGGCCCGATCGACCTGATCGACCGAGTAGCCTCCTCCGGTACCCAAGACGCATTCGAGGACATCTTCCTGGGCGAAACCTTGAAGATCGCCCCCAGCGCCTCTCAGCAGGAAACGGAGGGCGGGATGCGTCAGGCCGTGATCGGGGACAGGAACGCGATCGGCTTCGCCTCCTTCGACTTCATTTCGGGAACGAACCCGGTCAGCTACCAAGGCATCCCCTGCACGCTGCGCAACGCGAAGTCCGGTCAGTACGAGGGAGTCCGCAACTTCTGGATGGTGACCAAGGGCATCCCGAAGGGCGCGTCGGCGAAGTTCATCGACTGGATCATCAACCGCCACAACACGGCGGTCGAGAACATCATCAAGACGGAGTGGCTGCCGATCTTCTGAGCCAGGCGCCCCGGCGCCGGCGCGGACCGTCGGATCGGCGCACCGAGCTGCTGCTCGGTGCGCTGGCCGTAGGCGTGCTGGCGCTGATCGCGCTGCTGCTGGTGACGGTCCTGGCGAAGGCGTGGCCATCGTTCGCTCACAACGGCTACGTGAAGTGGTTCCTTCCCGGCGGCGACGTCGACACGCAGCTCACGGGAATCGAGAATGCCCGGCAGGGCGCCGGCGAGGCTCTCTACCACCTGCGCGCGTGGCCGCTGCTGTGGGCCACCTTCCTCACCACCGGCTTTGCGGTGCTCTTCGGACTCGTGCTCTCCACGCTGGCCGCGATCTTCATGGTCGAGTTCGCGCCAAGCGCGATGCGGCGCGTGCTCGAACCCGTCGTGCGCCTGCTCGCGGGAGTGCCCTCGGTGATCTACGGCCTGATCGGCGTCCTAGCGATCGCGCCCTGGGTCGGCGAACACCTAATCTCCGAGCAGCGCAAGGAATCGGTGGCGGGTGTCGTGCAGCTGACCGGCGCTAACCTCGCCGTCGCCGTGTTGATCCTCACCGTGATGATCACACCGATCATGGTCGCGATCAGCGCCAGCGCGCTGGCCTCCGTGCCGAGCGCCTGGACCGAGGGCTCGGCCGCTCTGGGCGTCAATCGCTGGCGCACCGTCTGGCGCGTCTCCCTGCGCACGGCGCGCCCGGCGATCATCGCCGGCGCGGTGCTCGCCACCGGGCGTGCGCTGGGCGAGGCGATCATGCTCTCGATGGTCGCCGGCGGACGCAGCTTCGCTCCCAACCTGCGCGACGGCGTCACGGTCCTATTCGAGCCGGCGCGGCCGATGGCGGCAACGCTCCTCGCCTACATCGACGGCATCTCCGACCCCTATCTCGCGCACGCCCTGTACGCGATCGGAGCGGTGCTGCTGGTCTCCTGCGCCTTCCTCTCACTCGCCGCGTGGGCCGCCAAGCAGCCACTCAAGCGCTACGGCATTCGAGCCTAGGAAGCCCACGATGGCCAGCACACCCCAGCCACTCCTGCCACCTCTCAGACCCTCGCGTACCCGCACGCGCGAGGGCGCCGGTCCACGCGACTCGCTCTCGGCGTGGCCGCTGATCGACCGCGTCGGCTACGCGCTGTGCTGGGCGGCCGGCCTCACGCTCTGTGCGATCGCGGGCGCGATCGTGCTGTTCATGTTGGTCAAGGGCATCTCCTACCTGCGCCCGAGCCTGCTCGTGCGATCTCCCTCCGCGGCTCCTTCCCAGAGCGCATCGGGGGGCTTCCTCGACCCAATCGAGGGCACGCTGATCATCACTGCGATCGGGATCTGCATAGCCGCCCCGGTCGGCGTTGCGCTGTCGGCGTGGCTCGCGGAGTTCCACCGCCCGGCGTGGCTCGCGCGGGCCGTGGAATCGGCGATCGAGATGATCGCCGGCGTGCCGAGCGTGCTGCTGGCGATCTTCGGCCTGCTGGTCTTCGCCCCGCACTTCCTGGCGTTCCTCTCACAGACCTCGGCCGGCGACGTGGTCTACGGCAAGTCGTTCCTGATCGCAGGGATCATGATGTCCGTGCTCGCGCTGCCACTGGTCGTCGGCGCCACGCGCGAGGGGCTCGCGCAGATCCCAGGACATGTCCGCGAGGCCTCCTATGCCCTGGGCAAGACGCGCGCCACGACATTGCGGCGAGTGCTGCTGCCGTCGATTCGAACCAACATCGCCAGCGGCGTGACACTCGGCATCGGGCGCATCATCGGCGACACCGCGATCGTCGTGATCCTGGCCGGCGGGACGCTGCAGCTCACCGGCGTCGGGCGAGCCCCGATTCTCTCCACCCTGCGCGGAACCGGCTCGTCGCTGACCAGCTACGTCTACTACAACTCGCCCGTCGGCGAAGGCCACGCCCCGCAGAAGGCATACGCGGCGGCCTTCCTCCTGCTGATGGTCGTACTCGCGCTTAACACGGTCGTGATGCTGCTGAGCTCCGAGCGCAGTCTCAACCCGATCGCATGGATGTTCACGGGCGCCACGGGCCGAAGGTCCCGCCGCGCGGGCGAGCCGGGGGTGTGAACGTGAGCCGACCACTGCCCCCGCCGGTGCGCAGAATTCTTCTCGACGGCGAGCCCACCGTGGTCTCGCCGGCGAGGAACGGCCACGGTCGATCGGCAGCCGACGATCGCGGCGCGATCACGTTGGCAAGGACCGGTCTCGCAGCGGCCAGCCCGGCGGCACTGGCGAGAAGCGCGGCGCAGCGCCAAATGCGCGCTCCGGCGGCGCACGTGGTCGAGCGGATGCGAATCGAGTCCGTCTCGCTCGCCTACGGCCAGCGGTGGGTGGTGCGCGAGGTCACATTGCCGGTACGCCAAGGCGAGGTACTGGCCTTGATCGGCGCGTCGGGCTCGGGCAAGACGACGCTGCTGCGCTCGCTGAACCGCCTGACCGAGGTCACCGCCGGAGCCTCCCGCGCGGGAGCGATCACGCTCGATGGAGAGGAGATCGACCAGATCGAGGTCACCGACCTGCGGCGGCACATCTCGATGGTCTTCCAGCAGCCCAATCCCTTTCCGATGAGCGTCTTCGAGAACGTCGCCTACGCGCTGCGCGAGGAGGGTCGCGGCGGCCGGCGCCTGCGCGGCCGTCGCGGGCGGCGCGAGCTCGAACCCGCGGTGATCGACGCGCTGCGCCGCGCCGGCCTCTACGACGAGGTCGCCGCCGACCTGAACCATCCCGCTTTGCGACTCTCCGGCGGTCAGCAACAGCGGCTGTGCATCGCGCGCGCGCTCGCCGCAGGACCGGAGGTGTTGCTGCTGGACGAGCCCTGCTCGGCGCTGGACCCGATTTCAACCGCCACGATCGAGGAACTGATCGTGGGACTGCGCGAGAGCGTCGCGATCGTGATCGTCACGCACAACCTCCAGCAGGCCTTCCGGGTCGCCGACCATGTCGCGTTCATGCACCTCGGCGAGCTGGTGGAGTACGGGTCCAGCGAGCAGGTCTTCGACAACCCGCGCCAGCCGCGTACGCGGGATTACATCGGCGGAGCATTCGGATGAGAGCAGCCGCGGCGCTGCTCGTGCTCGCGCTGACACTTACAGGCTGTGAGACGAACGAGGAACGACACGCCGCGCTGGTGCGCCAGGACCGTCGTGCCGCCCATGCCACGCCCCCCCAGAGCGGTCTGGTCGTAGGGCGGGAGAGTCGTTATGTGAAGGTGCTCCAGACCACCGTGCTTCACGACGAAAACGGCGTCGCGGCGGTGGTGAGCCTGCGCAACGATTCCGCTCATGCCCTGCACGAAGTGCCGATCGCGGTCACGCTGCACGAACCGGGGGGCAGAACCCTTTATCAGAACAACCTGCCGGGACTCAGCACTCCGCTGACCCACGCGCCGCTGCTGATGCCCGGACAGAACTTTGAGTGGATCGACGACCAGATCCCGGCGAGCGGCACACCCGGCTCGCTGAGCGCGCGCGTCGGCGAAGCTCCCACCACGGGCCCTCATCCGCCCAGCGTCGCCGTGACCGGCCTGCATGTCTTCGACGACCCCACCAACGGAATCGGCGCCGAAGGGACCGTCGTCAATCGCTCCTCGGTCGCCCAGCAGGAACTGGTGGTCTTCGCGGTCGGGACGCGCGCCGGGCGGATCGTCGCCGCCGGGCGTGCGGTATTGCCGCTCGCGTCTGCGAATTCCTCGACGCCCTTTCAAGTCTTCTTCATCGGCAACCCCAAGAGAGCATCGCTGCAAGCCAGCGCGCCACCCACGACCCTAGGTTAAGACGCTCTACCTGAGACCCGCCGCCACTCGCTCAAGCGACGGGGCATCCGAGCCCGTCATGCCGAAGCGGTCCGGCAGCATCCGGTCCCACCAGAGGCCGAGACCCGAGACCCAGTTATTCGGATGCACCACCGCGAGGATCGGCGAGCGCCGGTCGACCAGCAGGTCGACCGGGTCGATCCCATCCCTCCAGCGCCCCTCGGCGCTGCTGCGATCGGTGAGCCACACATCCAACGGGAATCGCCCGACGGCCGCGCTCGCCTCCCAGCGCACGCCGTAAGCGGAGAGATCCTCACCCTGCAGCAGCACCCCATTGTGCACGCCGCGCATGCGGGTGTCGCCGTGCGGGCACGTCGAGCGCGCGGGCCCATGACGCTCGGCGAACGCCGCCAGCTCCGCGCGCAGCAGCGGGCGCACCTCGGGGATCAACGTCGCCGCGTCGGCGGCTCGCAGCCCGCGACGCAGCAGCTCGCGCGTGAGGGTCTCATAGTGCAGCCCGACCTCGTGTCCGCCCTCGCGGATCTCTTCGATGACCTTCGGCTGCGCCGTACGCCAGCGGAAGTACCACGTCGAGCAAATGCCCAGCTCGGACTCGATCGCTGCCATCCTCGCGGCCGACGCCGGACACTGGTCGACGTCGTGGCGCAAGATCAGGACGTCCCTTCCCGCGTGAGCCTCCGCGTTCGCGAGCCACGACTCCAGCGAGACCAGCGCATAGCCCTGGGCCTGCGCCAGCGTCAACAGCCGCCGGTACTCGCGCCAGCGCGCGCGAGAGATCGTGCGCCCCAGACGCCGGCGCGTGCGAATACGGGCCCCGCTCGAGTGGTACCGGCCGTCTGTAACCTCGAGCGCGCGCATCTAGATGTCCGTCCGGGCGAGTGCGACGCCTCAGCGCCTGCGTCCGCGCTGCTTGAGCGTGATCCCCTCGAGCACGTGCGCCACCGTCTCACAGGCGTCCACGGCGGCCTCCAGCGACTCGAAGATGTCCTTCCAGCGGATCACGACCATCGGATCGATGCCACCCGCAAACAGCGAGGCCACGGCATCGCGCTGCAGACGGTCGCCCTCGTTCTCCAAACGGTGGATCTCGACCAGGTGCGAGGCCAGCTCGGTCCCGGTGCGCAGGCAGCGCAGGGCGCGCGCGATCTGCTCGCCGGCGCCGACCAGCACGTCGGCGAACTCGACGGCCTGCTCCATCGGCGCTTCCACCCTGTAGAGCACCATCTGCGCGGCGGCGTGCTCGGTGTAATCGACGATGTCATCCAGCGCCGTCGCCAGCGCATAGCCATCGCTCGCCGCAAACGGGGCGCGCACACGCCCTCCGCCGGTGAGGCGATGGATGATGTCGTGGGTGATGCGGTCGCCCTCCTGCTCGCAGACCTTCAGGTCACGGGCCAGCGAGGCGTGCTCGGGAAAATCAGCCAGTAGATCGCGCATCACCAGACCCGAGCGCTGCACGTTGCGCCCGGCCTCCTCGAGCAGGCTCATGAGGGTCACGTCCAAGCCGCGGCGCAGGAAGCTCACGGGGCGAGGATATAGACCAGCGAGGCCACGCGGATTGGACCTCAAACGACCGAGAAAGCAGACTGCTTTCTCGTCACAGTTCTTTTACAAAGAATTCACGATGGGATCACGAGTTCGCAACTCCGCTGGGCCGTCTCCTAATCGATTCTGCGGCAGCGAGCTGCGCCCCGGCGATCGATCGGTTGATGTGTACGTGTCCAAGCTCCGCACCAAGCTCGAAGCGGCGATGCCCGACCGGCGGTTCATCCATACCCACCCGGGCTTCGGTTACCGCTTCCAGCCCCAGCTTTCACGAAATGTTCACATTCACGCCGTAGCGGACTAGGAGAGTGGCATCGCGGTGAGCCGCACACAAAGCGCGGCGCCATCGTTGCACGACCAGACCGACCCGACGGAGACCGCTCCTTGCTCTCCGTCGCAAATCTCGCAACCCCAAGCAGAGGGAGACTCGGTAGTGATCATCAAGCACAAGACAGTGGCGACGCTCGGCGTCGCAGCGCTCTCGCTCGTTCTTGCCGCTTGCGGCTCGAGCTCGTCGTCGAGCTCGACGACCGCCAGCAGCACTCCCGCCGCCAGCAAGGTCGCCACCACTCCCGCTACCAGCGGCTCAGGCACGATCTCCGGCGCGGGCTCAACCTTCGCCGCACCGGTCTACGAAGAGTGGGGCTCACAGATCTCGGGCCTGACCGTCAACTACCAGCCCGTTGGCTCTGGCGCCGGCGTGACAGCCGTCGAAGGCAAGGTCGTCGACTTCGGCGCCAGCGATCCGCCGCTCAAGGAAGCCGAAGAAACGGCGCTCAGCAAGGTTGGCGAACCGGTCCAGATCCCGATGTTCCTGGGCGCGATCACGGTGTCCTACAACCTGCCCGGCGTCAAAACCGGTCTGAAGCTCGACGGCAAGACGATTGCCGACATCTTCCTCGGCAAGGTCAAGACCTGGGACGATCCCGAGATCAAGGCCCTCAACCCCGGGGTCTCCCTACCGAGCACGGCGATCACGGTGATCCACCGCTCGGACTCCTCGGGCACGACTTCGGGCTTCACCGGCTTCCTCGCCGCGGTTGACCCCGAATGGGCGAGCAAGGTCGGCTCCGGCAAGGACGTGCCGTGGCCGGTCGGCACCGGCGCGAAGGGCAACGCGGGCGTCGCCGGCGCCGTACAGCAGACGACCGGCTCGATCGGCTACGTCGAGCAGGCCTACGCCCTGCAGCACAACTTCACCTATGCCAGTGTCAAGAACAAGGCTGGCAACTTCGAGGCCCCGACACTGGCTTCGACGAGTGCGGCCGCGGAGGGCCTCGAAGTACCGGCCAACCTCGGCTTCGCGATCAAAAACCCCTCCGCCTCGGGGGCGTACCCAATCACCTCGCAGACGTTCGTAGTCCTCTACAAGGACATGTGCAAGGCCGGCATCCCCGGTGGTAAGTCTGCCGCCGAAGGCGTCGTGAAGTTCCTGGATTACGGCCTCAACCAGGGCCAGAGCATCCTCTCGCAGGCCGACTACGCCGCGCTGCCGGCCTCGATCCTGACCAAGTCCAAGGCCGCGGTCGCGGGGCTGCAGTGCGAAGGCTCTCCGCTCAGTTAGTCTGAAAGGCGCTTTGGAGGCAGCTTCGATCCCAAGCGGTGACCGCTCGTTGCTCGAGCGGTCACCGCTTGCGCGCCTTCCCGACCGCGCCTTGAAGTACGGGCTCACCGCGCTCGCCGCGCTGATCCTGATCCTGATCCTCTACTTCTTCATTCGCCTCTTCTCCGAGGCGCGACCGGCGTTTGCCGCCGAAGGCGTCCTCGGCTTCACGTTCCACGACAACTGGAATGTGAGTGTCGAAAAATACGGCGCGCTACCGCTCGTCGTAGGCACCCTGATCACAGCCGGTCTTGCACTGCTGATGGGCGTGCCGATCGCCGTTGCGACCGCGATCTACCTGACCGAGCTCTGCCCGCGCAGGCTGCTGACGCCGCTCACGATCCTCGTCGAGCTGCTGGCTGCGGTGCCCTCCGTCGTCTACGGGCTGTGGGGCATCTTCTTCCTCGCGCCCAAGCTCCAACCCGCGGAGCAGTGGGTGGCCGACCGCCTCTCCTTCATCCCCTTCGTTGGCGGCGGCATAGTCACGATCCCCAACTACTTCATCGCGGGACTGATCCTCGCGATCATGATCCTGCCAATCGTTAGCGCGATCGCGCGCGAGGTCATGATGACGGTCCCGGCTGACCACAAGGAGGCCGCCCTCGGACTCGGCGCCACGCGCTGGGAGATGATCCGCATGGCCGTCATCCCCTATTGCCGCTCCGGGATCGTAGGCGGAGCGATGCTGGGCCTTGGCCGTGCGATCGGCGAGACGATCGCCGTGACGATCGTGATCGGCGACGCGCCGCAGCTCGGCAAACAGCTCTTTGGCCAGGGCTACACGCTCGCCGCCGTAATCGCCAACGAGTTCGGCGAGGCGACCGGCCTGCATCGCTCGGCGCTGTTCGCCGCCGCCCTGGTCCTGTTCGTGCTGACGCTGCTCGTCAACGCCCTTGCGCGCCTGTTCGTGCTGCGCGCGGCACGCGCCGGCAAGGGACCGGCCGCGGCGCCGACAGGGGGCGCCGGCGACCTCGCCGCGGCTACGGCGGCGGGAGCATGAGCACGCCCGACATCACCGGGGACCGCCTGGCCCGCTTCGCCGTGAGCCCGCGGCGCCGGCGCGCCGATAGGACCGCGCGCGGCCTGCTGCTCACTGCCACGTTGGTCGCGCTCGTGCCACTCGCGCTGGTCATCTACTACCTGCTCATCAAGGGGCTCGGCGCCTGGAGCTGGAGCTTCTTCACGACCGACCCCACCGGCAACACGTTCTTCAAAAGCTCCAGCATCGGTGGAATCAGAAGCGCGATCGTCGGGACCATCGAGATGGTCGCGCTGGCCTCGGTGATCGCGGTGCCAATCGGGATCGGCGTCGCGCTATGGCTGGTCGAGTACGGCAAGGGCAGCCGCTTCGCCGCCGTGGTGCGCTTCTTCGTGGACGTTCTCACCGGTGTGCCGTCGATCGTCTTCGGGCTGTTCATCTACATCGCACTGGTCGTTGGCACGGGCTCGACGTATGCCGGCTACAAGGGCTCGCTGGCGCTCTCGCTGCTGATGCTGCCGGTCGTGATCCGCTCAGCCGAGGTGATCCTGCAACTCGTACCGAACGCCCTGCGCGAGTCCGCGCTCGCACTCGGCGCGGCGCGCTGGAAGGTGGTCTTCCGGATCGTGCTCCCGACGGCGCTCGGCGGGATGCTCACTGGCGTGCTGCTTGCGGTCGCCCGCGCCGCCGGCGAGACCGCGCCGCTGCTGTTCGCGGCCGGAGCGACCAACAAGGAGACCCTCAACCTCGGGGAATTCATGAACTCGCTGCCGACGCAGATCTACAAGGACGTGACATCACCGACGGAATCGGTGGTAAACCGTGCGTGGGGAGCAGCGCTCACGTTGGTCACGATGATCCTGATCCTCAATCTCATCGCCCGCCTCATCGCCCGAAGGAGTCGCCTTGCATGAGCCCCGACGCAGCGCCCCCTGAGCAGATGCTCCAACCGGGTGAGAATCCAAACCCAGGGTCGGCCGGTGCATCTGCCGGCACGCCCACGGCCAAGCTCGAGTCCACCACTGCCCCGCCCCAATCGGTGCTGAAGTCCGCTCCGACCGTCGAGCTCGAAAAGCTCCGCGCCTTCTACGGCTCCTCCGAGCAGGTCAAGGGCATCGACCTGCGCTTCCCCGCCAACCAGGTCACCGCGATCATCGGGCCCTCGGGCTGCGGCAAGTCGACGATGGTGCGCTGCATCAATCGCATGCACGAGGAGATTCCCGGTGCCCGCGCCGAGGGCCGCGTGCTACTCGACAAACTCGATCTCTACGACTCCGCGGTCGACGTCATCGCTGTGCGCCGCGCGATCGGGATGGTCTTCCAGAAGCCCAACCCGTTTCCCACGATGTCGATCTTCGACAACGTCGCCGCCGGCCTGCGCCTGACCGCGCGACGCGGCGATCTCCACCACCGCGTCGAGGCGGCCCTGCGCAGCGCCAGCCTCTGGGATGAGGTCAAGGACCGGCTCTCGACCCCCGGCGTGGGGCTCTCGGGCGGCCAACAGCAGCGCCTGTGCATCGCGCGCTCGCTGGCAGTCGACCCCGAGGTGCTGCTGATGGACGAGCCTTGCTCGGCGCTGGACCCGATCGCGACACTCAAGATCGAGGAGCTGATCGATCAGCTCAAGCAGCGCGTGACGATCGTGATCGTGACCCACAACATGCAGCAGGCCGCGCGCGTCGCCGACCGCACCGCGTTCATGCTCGGCGGTCAGCTCGTCGAGGTCGGGCAGACCAAGGAGATCTTCACCAACCCTGTCGATCCACGAACCGAGGAATATGTCACCGGAAAGTTCGGCTAGCTCCGCGATCCCCACCCGCCGCGGGGGCGGCGCCGGCCAGACCGGGCGCCAGCACTTCCAGCAGCAACTGCAGGAGCTCGAGCTGCACGCCCTCGGCGGTCTCGACATCATCGTCGAGCAGCTCGACCGCGTGCTCGAGGCGCTCGCCCACCAGGACGTCGAGCTCGCTCAGATGGTGATCGCCGACGACGACCGTGTCGACGGTCGCTACCTGGAGGTCCACCAGGGCATCCTCTCGCTGCTGGCCCTGCAGGCGCCAGTCGCCGGAGACCTGCGCGTCGTCGCCGCACTGCTGCATGTGATGAAGAACATCGAGCGCATGGGCGACCAGTGCGTCAACATCGCCAAGCTGATCCCACTCTCCGGCCACGAGCCCCCAGTGCGCCGCGAGCTACTCGACACGCTCCTGAAGATGGGCGCCTACGCCCGCTCGGAGGTCACCCAGTGCAAGGCCGCATTCGCCGCGCGCGACGTCGAACTCGCCGAGGACCTCGTGCGCCAGGATCGCGCGATCAACCGTCTCAACCGCGACACCTTCCGCATGGCGATCGAGGTCGGCGAAGACCCCGACACCCGCGAATGGGCGATGCACATGATCCTCGTCGCGCGCGCGCTGGAGCGCATCGGGGACAACTCCGTGGACATCGGCGAGCAGGTCGCGTTCGTCGTCACCGGCTTATTCCGCGAGTTCTCGGACTCCTCGCAGACCCTGCCGACCGGCTGAGAGGCGACCGCGCGCGGTCCACTCACGCCGAGTGCTGGCCTTTTCCCCCGAATTAGCGATCCTCCTGTAAATATCCTGTGACGTTTGTCGTACGCCCCCACATGGCGGGCAACGATTTGCGTAGACTTCGGCGCGCGATGATGGAAAGCATCCGTGCCGAGCCTGGGGGGACACCGGACGCTCGCTCCTCCTCACCGACTGGCAGTCCGCTGCGGATTGCCGTCCTGGATCGCGACAGCGGTTTCATCCAGGTCCTGAGCAAGCGGCTGGATCGCCTCAGCTGGGAGCATCGCGTGCTCGCCAGCCCGGTGCCCGCCGACGCAATCGTCTCAATGCGTCTCAGCGCCCTGGTCGTCGATCTCGCAATCCTCGGACCGCAGGCGTGGGTCTGGCTCGAGCGTCTCTGCAACGCGCTACCGGAGCTCGGCATCGTCGTGTGCACGGGCCCCTCCACGGTCGCGCAGCGCGTACGCGGCTTGCGTTTAGGTGCCGATGACTGGGTCACCAAGCCCTGCCACCCCGAGGAGGTCATCGCGCGCGTGCAGAGCGTCGTGCGCCGCCGGCGACACAGCACCGGCCGCACCGAAGTCAAGCGCGTCATCGCCGGCGAGGTCGAGATTCGCTCCGACCGCTTCCAGGCGTTCGTCGGCGAGGAGAGCATCGACCTGACGCGCCGCGAGTTCGAGCTGATCGAGCTGCTCGCCGCCGCCGAGGGCCGCGTCCTCGAGCGCGAGGAAATCTACTCACGCCTGTGGGGCTACGCGATGGTACGCGGCGACCGCTCGGTCGACGTGTTCGTGCGCAAGCTCCGCCAAAAGCTCGAGAAGGCCTCGCCGAAATGGCGCTACATCCACACCCACTTCGGGATCGGCTACCGCTTCGCCGCGGAGCCGATCGGGGCCGCCGCCAGCGAGCTGGCGGCGGACGCGCTAGATGTCAGCGTCGTGGACATCGGCGATCAGCGCGAGCTCGACCGGACGCAGCAAGAGCAAGAGCTCGCCCCCAGCCCCATCTGAGCGCCCGCCGGAGTCGGCCGCGGCGCTCGCCGCGATGCGCACGACGGCCAGGCCCGCCTTCTTGAGATCGATGCGCGCACCAGTGAGCTCGGCGACGACGTTCGAGAGATCCGGCTCGTGCCCAACCGCCAACAGCCGCCCATCGGGCCCGAGCCGCGCGAGGGCGTCCAGCGCCTGAGGCGCGTCGAAGCCCTCGTACAACGGCGGATGGACTCGCAGGCGATCCAGCCGCTCCCCGCCCCACGCCTCCAGCGCCAGCGTCGTCGTGCGCAGCGCACGCTCCTTGGGACTGGTGAAAATCTCCTCCGGCTCGACCCCCATTCGCCTCAAGGCCAGTCCCGCCAGCCGCGCCTGACGCTCGCCGCGCTCGGTCAGACGCCGCTCCGCGTCCGGACGAGTTCCATGCGGCTCCGCATCTGCGTGCCTTAGTAGCCAGAGCTGACGGGCCATCGCTCGATCTTCACCCTAGCGATAGCGTCAAGGGTGTAGCGTTGCAAAGCGGCAATGAGCGACGATCACGTGCAAGCGCTGGAGGGTCACGAGCAGGAGCATCACGACGACCTGCACGCTCCGTGGCTCTATCTCAATCGCGAGCTCTCGTGGCTGGACTTCAACGAGCGCGTGCTGCAGCTCGCCGAGGATGCCGAGGTCCCGCTGTTGGAGCGCGTCAAGTTCTGCGCGATCTACACCACGAACCTCGACGAGTACTACATGGTGCGCGTCGCCGGCCTCCACGACCAGATCGAGGCCGGCGTCGAGAACCCCTCCCAGGACGGCCTGGCCCCATCCCAAACGATCGGCTTGATCCGCGAGCGCGTGCGCGAGCTCGGCAAGCGACTGAGCGACTGTTTCGAGGGACAGCTTCGCCCCGAGCTCGCCGACCACGGAATTCGCCTCGTCAGCTTCGAGCAACTCGATAGCGAGCAGCGCGCCCAGCTCGCACGCCACTTCCAGAAGGTCGTCTTTCCGGCTCTCACCCCGCTCGCGGTCGCCCCCGGCCGGCCCTTCCCATACATCTCCAACCTCTCGCTCAGCCTGGCCGTCCTGGTCCGCGACCCGATCACCGACCAAACCGTCTTCGCGCGCGTCAAGGTGCCCACCGAGATCCTGCCGCGCTTCGTCGCGATCGGGCCCGGAAGCGGCGCTGCAGCGACCGGCTCTTCTGAGCAGACCTCGACGACGCTGGTCCCGCTGGAGGACGTAATCGCCCACCACCTCGACGCGCTCTTCCCGGGGATGGAGATCGTCGACTACGACGTCTTCCGTGTCACCCGCGACGCCGACCTCGAGGTCTCCGACGACGCCGCCGATCTGCTGCAAGCTGTCGAGGACGAGCTGCGCCGTCGGCGTTTCGGGGAGGTCGTGCGCGTCGAGCTCGGCACGCGCTGCTCCGCGCCGCTGCGCAGCGAGCTGGCCGAGCTACTGGGGATGGCCGAGGAGGAGATCTATCCCGTGGAAGGACTGCTCGACATGGGCGCCCTCTGGCAGATCGTGCGGCTGCCCGGCCTACCCGAGCTGCGCGAGCCCCCGATGAGCGGCATCACCCATCCCCGGCTGCTGCGCCACGAGGGCGAGCGACCGGACGTGCTCGGGGCGATGCGTGACGGGGACGTGCTCGTGCACCACCCCTATGACTCCTTCACGACCTCCGTGGAGCGCTTCGTCGAGCAAGCCGTCGCCGACCCCAACGTGCTTGCGATCAAGCAGACCGTGTATCGCACGAGCGACGACTCGCCGCTCGTGCCGGCCTTGATCGACGCAACCGAGAGCGGCAAGCAGGCCGTCGCGCTGGTCGAGCTCAAGGCGCGCTTCGACGAGCGCATGAACATCCATTGGGCCAAGGCCATGGAGGAGGCCGGCGTGCACGTCGTCTACGGCCAACCCTCGCTGAAGACGCACGTCAAGTGCGTACTCGTCGTGCGCCGCGAGGGCGAGGGAGTGCGCAACTACGTGCATATCGGCACCGGCAACTACCACTCGACGACCGCGCGCCTGTACACCGACTTCGGGCTGTTCACCACCGACGAGCAGATCGGCGCCGATGTCGCGGACATGTTCAACTACCTCACCGGCTTTGGTCGTCCGCTGCACTACCGCAAGGTCCTGATGGCACCCGGCCAACTGCGCGACGGGCTGCTCGGCGAGATCGAGCGCGCGATCGAGGCCCACTCACCCGAGCAACCCGCGCGGATTGCGATGAAGATGAACGCACTCGTCGACGGTCCCTGCATCCGCGCCCTCTACCGCGCCTCGCAGGCCGGCGTGAAAGTCGACCTCAACGTCCGCGGGATCTGCTGCCTGCGGCCCGGCGTACCCGGTGTCTCGGAGAACATCAGGGTGGTCTCGATCGTCGGACGCCTGCTCGAGCACTCCCGCGTCTACGCCTTCCTACACGGAGAACAGCAGCAGGTCTACATCGCCTCGGCCGACCTCATGCCCCGCAACCTCAACCACCGCGTCGAGCTCGCCGTCCCGGTTCAGGTCCCCGCGTTGCGCGCCGAAATCCTCGACACGCTCGAACGCGCATTTGCCGACAACCAGAACGCCTGGGACCTGGACGCGGACGGTTGCTGGCGGCGGCTGCACCCCGGGCCCGGCGAGGAGCCCCGCAGCCTGCAGCTGGAGCTGATCGAGATCCATGCCCGGCGTGCCGCCGAGGAGCGGCCCGGAGAGCGCGAGAGCAGCGGCGCGTCGGCGATTTAGCTCACAGCAGGCCTAGGCACCGCATCCAGCGCGACCTTGAGGTCGTCCACCGACTGATAGTCCAGCCCCAGCAGATGGTCGTGGCGATGACGCACGATCCCCTGCTCGTCGATCACGATCACCGCGCGCTTGGTACCCAGGCGCCCGGCGAAGGCGCTGTACGCCTTCGCAACCGTCTTGTCCACATCCGCCAACAGCGGCACCGTAAGCCCATTCTTCTCGATGAAGCCCTTGTGGGTATCGAGATCCTGTGAGGAGATCCCAACCACGGTCGCCTCGAGCGCCGCAAAGTCATCGGCCCGATCGCGGTAGGAGCAGAACTGTTTGGTGCACACCATCGTGTTGTCCCCCGGGTAGAACAACAGCACCACCCGCTCTCCGCGGTGCTCGGAGAGCTTGAACGGGCCCTCGGTGCCTTGCAATTCAAAGTCCGGTGCAGGGTCTCCAACAGCGGGCTTCTTAGCCATCCTGGGCCACCTTTCGTCTGCCTGGTCGAGAGCCCAATCCTACTCGTCGAGCATGCAGACGGAAGGTTGCCTGCACGTCACGCTAGATCGCCAAAGCCTCCCTCCAGGGCTGGTAGCGGCAAACTGGACGAATGCTGCGAGCGGTGTTGTTCGACCTCGACGGGACCCTGATGGACCATGACGCGGCACGCGCGGCGGGTCTCCAGGCACATCTGAGCAGCTGGCTTCCGGGCCTAGAGACGGATGAGCTGGCGCACCTGGGAGAGCAGTGGCGACGCCTGGAGGCCCTCCACTACGACGAATACACCCGCGGCGAATGCACGTTTGCAGAGCAGCGCCGCCGCCGCGTGCGGGGAATGCACACGGTGCTGGAGCGCGAGCCCGCGAGCAAGCTCGAGGTGGACGCTTGGTTCGCTGCCTACCTGCGCCACTATCGAGCGGCGTGGCGCGCCTTCGAGGACGTGCTCCCGGCGCTAGCAGCACTGGCGGCAGCGCATCCGTCTCTGGCGCTAGGCGTGGTGACAAACGGCGAGAGTGAGCCACAGCGGGCGAAGCTCGCCACGCTCGGTCTCCGCGACTACTTCCCGATGGTGGTGGCCTCCGGCGAGGAGGGCGTCGCAAAGCCGGATGCGGAGATCTTCGCGCTCGCATGCGAGCGCCTGGAAGTGCAGCGAGAGCAAGCGGCGCACGTGGGCGACAGGCTCGACCTCGATGCCGAAGGGGCCGCCGCGGCAGGACTGCACGGCATCTGGCTCGACCGCCTCGGGACCGCACCCGGCCCCGCGCACGTCACGAGGGTCTCCACGCTGCACGAGCTGCCTGCCGCGCTGGCGAGGGCTGCCGATGGCTGCTAGGCGGAGCAGGGACCGGGCCGCCGCAGGACTTCGGCGATCTCCTCAGCCGGCAGCGGCCGCGCGAAGTGGAAGCCCTGTGCCCGCAAGCAGCCCAGCCGCCGCAGTTCCTCGATCTGGCGCGTAGTTTCCACGCCCTCGGCCGTCACCTCGATCGAGAGCGCCTCGGCCATCCTCACGATCGCGGTGACGATCGCCGTAGAACGGGCGCTCGAGCCGAGTCCCTCGATAAACGAGCGGTCGATCTTCAGCCCGTCTATCGGCAGCCGCGTGAGATAGGCCAACGACGAGTAGCCCGTCCCGAAATCGTCCAGAACCAAGCCGACCCCGAGTGACAGCAGCGCGCGCAGCGTCTTGTTGGCGGCGTCGGAGTCGTCGAGCAGCACCGACTCGGTGATCTCCAGGCACAGACACCGCGGATCCAGAGCCGTGTCGCGCAGCGTGCGTGCCACCATCCCCGGCAGATCGCGCTGCGTGATCTGGCGAGCCGAAAGGTTGACGGAGACCCCCAGCGGCGGCGCATCCGGGCTGGCGTCCTGCCACTCGCAAGCCTGACGACAGGCCTCGTAGAGCACCCACTCCCCGATGGGACCGATCAGCCCACTCTCCTCGGCGACCGGGATGAACTTCGCGGGCTCAACCAGACCGCGCTGGGGATGCTCCCAGTGCACCAACGCCTCGATGCTCTCGATCGAATCGTCGCGCAGCGACACCAGCGGCTGATAGTGGACCCGCAACTGCCCGCGGTCCAGTGCGCGACGGAGATCGTTCTCCAGCGACAGACGCTCGAGCGTCTGCACGCGCATCGCGCGATCGAAGATCTCGTAGCGGCTGCGCCCGCGGTCCTTCGCGCGATACAGCGCCGCGTCGGCGTCGCGGATCAGCGCCTCCGGCGACGCGCGATCGCCGGCAGCCATTGCGATGCCGATGCTGACCGTCACGAAATGCTCGATGCCCTCCAGCAGGAAGGGGCGCCGCAGGGCCGCAACGATCCGCTCGGCGACCTCGACCGCGACCCGCTCATCGGCGACCTCGGTGAGCAGCACCACAAACTCGTCTCCTCCCAGCCGCCCGATCGTGTCCTGCGGCCGCAGCGCCTCGCTCAGACGCGGAGCTATCTCGACTAGTAGCGCATCGCCCGCAGCGTGGCCAAAGCCATCGTTCACCAGCTTGAAGTGATCGAGATCCAGTAGCAGCACCGCGATCTGCCGGCCGCCACGCGAGCGCGCATGCTCGAGGTGATCGAGGACCAAGGTCCGGTTGGGCAAGCCCGTCAGCGAGTCGTGCAGCGCCTGGTAGCGGATGTCCTCTTCGGCCGACCTGCGCTGGATCTCGTCCGCGAGCACATTGGCCAGCGCCTGGAGGAAGTCCAGATCCGCGGGGGAATGGCTGCGCGAGGCCTTCGCCTGCGCGCACAGCACACCCCAGGGACCAACCTGCCCTTCGATGACGCTGCTGATGACCTCGTGCATCTCCAGCTGGGGCGCCACGGGAAGCCGCGCACGCGGCCCCCCACTCCGCTTGCGCGTTGGGAGCTCGGAGCGCTCAGCGGCAGTCGCAGACGCGTTCACCCGGCGCGCCCAGGCACTCGCTCCCGCGTGCAGACCACGCGACATCGCGCCGGCGCGCAACACGACCGACCCCTCCACATCGGATACGACCTGGAGCACCGCGCCGCTCTCCACGTCGAGGATGCGCGTCGCTTCGCGCACCGCTTCCTCCATCAACTCGTTCAGATTCGCGCCCTCCAGCGCACGCCTGCCGAGGAAGGCGACCGCGGCCTGCTGCGCAGCACGGCGCTGCAGCTCGGCCTCGGCGAGCTTGCGCTCGGTGATGTCCGAGAGAACCCCATGCCAGCGCAGCCGCCCCAACTCGTCGGCGAGGAGCGCCGCGTGATCGCGCACCCAGACCGTCCTGCCGTCGCGATGCAGCATCCGATACTCCTCCGGCGCCCCCGGTTCCTCGAGCTCGAGCTCCCTTGCGAAGACGCGCTCGCGGTCCTCGGGATGAATACACCGGGCCCACAGACACGAGTCGGCCAGCCACTCCTCCGGCGCGTACCCCAGAATCGCCTCGACCTGGGCACTCACGTAGTGCCAGGGCGCATCGATGCCGGCCTCCGAGACATAGACGATCGCGGGCAGGCGCTCGACGAGCGCGCGCGCCTGCAACTCCGAGAGCGCAGCACTCGCCGCCGCGGGCCGTGACTGCCCCGAGCCGCGGCTCAGCTGTGAGAACGATCGAGCCATCGCCTACGCGCAATATCGCCAGCAACTGTCAACTGACTGAGCGGAAAGCCATATGTTGGACTTTCGTCGGCGCGTCACCTTTTACTCGCTTGTGTGCGCTAGAACAATTCGCGTGCCCGTTCGCAGTCCCCGCTCCAGGACCCGCCGCCTGGCCCCGCTCAGCCGCCTGGCCCCGCTCAGCCTCCCGGCGGCGCTGCTCGCCCTCTTGGTCGCAGCCTGCGGCGGAAGCGCCTCGCCGACGCACAGCCTCGCCCCCGCAGCGCGCGCGGGTACCGCTTCAGGCGGTAAGACGGCTGCGCCAACCGGCGCGGAGCTGCAGAACTGGCCTGAGTTCGGCCTGAACCCGCAGCGCAGCGACACCAGTAATGCCGCAACCGGTATCACGGCTGGCGCTCTCGCACACCTCGAGCGCCGGCAGGTCGTGCTCCCCGGCACCGCGGACTCATCCCCAATCTACCTCCACGGCGTCACCGTCGCCGGCGCCACCCACGACGTGATCGTGCTGACCACGACCTACGGCAAGACACTCGCGCTCGATGCCAACAGCGGTGTGATCCTGTGGACCTTCACCCCGCCCGGCTACACCCGCTGGGCCGGCAGCGCGCAGATCACGACCGCCAGCCCAATCGCCGACCCCGATCGCCAGTTCATCTACGCCGCCTCCCCCGACGGGCTGATCCACAAGCTCTCGCTCGCCGACGGCCAGGAGGATCGCCAGGGAGCTTGGCCGGTCGCGATCACGCGCGACCCCACCCACGAGAAGCTCGCCGCGGCTCTCAACATCGATGGTCCCGACATCCTCGCCACAACCGGCGGCTACATCGGCGACATCCCGCCCTACCAGGGCCATCTCGTGCTGATCGACCGCGCCAGCGGCGCCCTGCGCGGCGTATTCAACACGCTCTGCGCAAACCGGCGCGAGTTGATCGCACCCTCGAGTTGCTCCGCCAGCGACTCCGCGATCCTCTCCCGCGGCGGTCCCGTGGTCGAGCCGGGCGGCCGACGCCTCCTGATCGACACCGGCAACGCGCCCTGGAACGGAACCACCGACTTCGGCGACTCCGTACTCGAGCTCACCTTCCCGGGGCTGCGCCTGCGCCAGTCATACACGCCGATCAACCAAGCGCAGCTCAACAGCAGCGACACCGACCTCGGCTCCAGCGCTCCCGCCCTACTCGGAGATAACCGCGTGGTGCTCGCCGGCAAGGACGGGATCATGCGCGTGCTGGCCCTCTCGCGCCTGAACGGCCATCCGCCCTCCACGCACCACACCACGCTCGGCGGCGAAGTCCAGCAGCTCTCGATACCCGGGGGCGGTCAGCTCTTCACGGCTCCCGCGGTGTGGCACCACGCGGGGCACACGCGCGTGTTCCTCGCCGGCTTCGAGGGCACCGGCGCCTATGCATTGCGCGACGGGCGGCTGCGTGTGCTGTGGAGCAACCACAATCCCGGCACCAGCCCGATCCTCGTGGGCGGCCTGCTCTACGTCTACGACCCCGAAGCCGGTGGCATCAACATCTACGACCCCGGCTCCTCGCACCCGCTCCTCAAGCTGCCTGGAACACCCGGCCACTGGAATAGCCCGATCGTCGTCGACGGCCACATCGTCGAGCCCGAGGGCAACGCCAACGCCCACAAGCTCACGGGTACGCTCGACCTCTTCTCGCTCGGCTAGAGGCCGTACTCTTCCAGCAGCTTCAGCCAGACCTCGCTGCGAGTCGGAAAGCACGGCACCGCGTGCCACAGCCGCTCCAGCGGCACCTCCCCGACGATCGCGATCGTGGCCGCGTGCAGCTGCTCGGCGACCTCGACCCCGGTGAACGTCGCTCCGGCCAGCACGCGGCGGTCCTCGTCGACCACGAGCCGCGCCGTCCCCGGCGCACCATGGCCCACGAAGCTGCCCCCCGCGTTGCCCTCGATAGGACAGTCGACCGCGCGCACGTTCAGGCCCGCCTCGCGGGCCCCATCCAGCGTGTAGCCAACCGCCGCGACCTGCGGCTCGGTGAAGATCACCCGCGGCGCGCGATGCCCATCCAAGCGCAGCCGCTCCGTGCCGTCGAGCCGGCCGAGGATGTGATCGACCGCGAACCGCGCCTGGTACTTGCCCATGTGTGTCAGCAGCACCCTGCCGTTGGCGTCCCCGACCACATAGAGCCAGTCATGGCCCGCAACCCGCAGCGTCTCATCCACCTCCACCGGCCGCCCGCCCGCCAGGCCCAGCGACTCGAGCCCCAGCTCAGCGGTGTGAGGACGGCGTCCCACGCACACCAGCAGCTCATCCGCGCTATAGGAGCGGCCATCCTCGAGCTCCACCGTGACCGCGCCGCGCTCGCCCGCACGCTTGACCGCGCTCGCCTTGACGCCCACCGCGACCTCGGCGCCCGCCTGCTCCAGGGCTTCACGCACCTGTTCAGAGGCGAACTCCTCCTCCCCCGCGATCAGGCGCGGTAGCGCCTCCACGATCGTCACCCGCGCACCCAGCGAGGTGTACGCCTGCGCCATCTCAACGCCCACCACACCCCCGCCCAGCACCAGCAGCGAAGCCGGCACCGCGCTCGCCGTGGTCGCCTCGCGGTTGGTCCACGGCCGCGCCTCCCGCAGCCCCGGGATCGGCGGTAGCAGGGCTCCGCTGCCCGGAGCCAGCACCACCGCCCGGCGCGCGCGCAGGAGCACCTCCGCGGCCTCGCCCGCACGCTCCGCTGCCTGGCCCGGGGACCCGCTTGCGCCTGTATCCGCGCCGCCGGCGACGGCTGCGCGGACCGCTACGAGCCGCTTGCCCGCAAGCGCCCCATGGCCACGTACCAGCACGATCCCGCGCTCCTCCACCCATGGCAGGTGCGTGCTGTCGTCGAGGCCGTGCACCACCTCGTCGCGGCGGCGCAGCACCGCACTCACATCCAGCACACCCGTAGCCGCCTGTGCTGCGCCCGGCACGCGGCGCGCCTCTGCCAGCGCCTGCGCCGGGCGTAGCAGCGCCTTGGAGGGCATGCAAGCGTAAAACGAGCACTCACCGCCAATCAGCTCGCGCTCGACCAGCGCCACGCTCATGCCGTTGTCCGCCAAACGTCCCGCGCAGACCTCTCCCGCCGGACCGGCACCCACCACGACCACATCGAACTCACGCTCGCTCACCTCGCCGCAAGCGTAGCCGGCGCTCGCACCGGAGGGCTCCGAACAGGCGCCCAAACCACTCGCGTGGAGCGATAGCCTGGGCTTATGGAGGAATCGCTCAGCGGCCAGCTACTGCTCGCCTCCCCGACGCTGCTCGACCCCAATTTCAGGCGCGCAGTGGTTTTGATCGGCGCGCACAGCGAGGACGGCGCCATGGGCGTCGTGCTCAACCGCCCCTCCACCGCAACCGTCGGCGAGGTCGTGCCCCAGCTCGAGCCCGCCATCGGCGAGCGCGAGACCGTCTACGTCGGCGGCCCCGTGCAGCCCAACTCGATCGTCTTCCTCGCCGAGTTCATCGATCCCGAGCCCGCCGGCCTACTCGTGCTCGGCCGCATCGGCTTTCCGACCCCCGAGACCGACCTCGACGAGCTCGCCGAGGCCACCGCGCGCCGGCGTGTGTTTGCCGGCTACGCCGGCTGGAGCGGCGGGCAGCTCGACGCCGAGCTCGACCAGGGCGACTGGATCGCGCATCCGGCTCGCCCCGACGACGTCTTCAGCGAGGATCCCGACGAGCTCTGGAGCACGGTGCTGGCGCGCAAGGGCGGCGCCTATGTGCTGATCGCGCGCATGCCGCTGGATCCCAGCGTCAACTGAGCAGGACCCCGCCTCGACGCAACCCGTCGGAGCGCATCGCGGCGCGCCGCCTTAGAGGCGCACGACGTTGGTCCTGCCAGCGCCGCGCGTGACCCCACGCAAGTCGAGCACCACGCGCGCGCACTCGGACGCGAGCTCGTGATCGACGCCGGGATGCGCCGTGACGATCAGCGCCAGGTCAGCGTCCTGCAGAGCGTCCGCGAGCGGCAGGCTTGCAAGATCGGAATCGGGCAGCGACGGAACGTGCGGGTCGTGGTAGCGCAGCTCCGCCCCCAGCGCCCGCAGCAGCGCGATGATCTTCAGGGCCGGAGACTCGCGGATGTCCCCGACGCCCGGCTTGTAGCTGACCCCGATCACCGCCACCCGCGAGCCCTTGACCGGCAGCCCCACATCGTTGAGAGCCCGCTCGACCTTCATCACGCAGTGGTAGGGCATCTGCTGGTTGACCTTGCCCGCCAGCTCGATGAACTCCGTGGCCATGTCGAACTCGCGGGCGCGCCAGCTCAGATAGAAGGGGTCCACCGGCAGGCAGTGCCCGCCCATGCCCGGCCCGGGCTCGAAGCGCATGAACCCGTAGGGCTTGGTTGCCGCAGCGTCGACGACCTCCCAGATGTCGATCCCCATGCGGTCGGTGAGCATCGCCAGTTCGTTGACCAGCGCGATGTTCACCGAGCGGAAGATGTTCTCCAGCAGCTTGCAGAGCTCCGCCGCCTCGGGGCTGGAGACCATCACCAGCTGGTCGCACACCAGCCCGTACAGCGCCTGCGCACGCTCCGCGCAGGCCTCCGTCAACCCGCCCACGACCTTCGGCGTGTTGCGCAGCGTGAAGTCCGTGCGCCCCGGGTCCACGCGCTCGGGCGAGAACGCCAGATGGAAGTCGCGACCCGCGGCCAGCCCCGACTCCTCGAGGATCGGCTGCACCCGCTCGCGCGTCGTGCCCGGGTAGGTCGTCGACTCCAGCACCACCAGCTGGCCGGCCTGCAGCACGTCCGCCAGCCCGCGGGTCGCGTCGATCAAGGGCCCGAGGTCGGGCTCACGGTTGCGCGTCAGCGGCGTCGGCACGCAGATCAGCACCGCGTCGGCCCGCTCCAGGCGCGCGTAGCGCGTGCTCGCGTGGATCAGCCCGGCCATGTCGCGCAGTTCCTCGGAGGGCACGTCCTCGATGTAGGACTCGCCCGCCTCGATGGCGTGCACCTTGCGCGCGTCCACGTCAACCGCGATGACCTCGCAGCCCTCGCGCGCAAAAGCAACCGCAAGCGGTAGGCCTACGTAGCCAAGCCCCACGACGCCCACTGTTGCCATGACAGCCGGCAGTGTAACGCCGCGCCAGGCAGCCGAGCGCCGGGATCACGGGCCAGCAACATCTCACCAGACACCTCCGCCGGGAAGTCGACGAGGGCTACTACCCTGTAGCGAATACCTCGCCCGCGAGGGCAGCGCGCCCTCTCCTCCGCAACCGCCGCCCCTCTCCCATGCTCAAGCTCGCCCGCTGGTCAACAACTCATCGCCTGTACGTCGTCCTTGGCTGGATCGCGTTGATCATCATCGTCAACGTCCTCGCCCAGTCGGCCGGCACGCAGTACTCCAACAACTTCACGCTGCCCAACTCCGACGCGCAGCGCGCGGCGGACCTGCTGCAGCACAGCTTCCCCACGCAGGCCGGCGACCGCGACCAGATCGTCTTCCGCGTCAGCAGCGGCACGGTCCTCGACCCCGCCGTGCGCCGGCACATGAGCGCGACCTTCGCACAGATCGAACACCTGCCCCACGTCGCCGGCGTGATCAGCCCCTACGCGGGGCCCGCCGCCGGCAAGGCGATCTCCGCCAACCAGCGCATCGCGTTCGCGACGGTCGTGTTCGATGAAAAAGCCAACCTGCTGCCCACCAGCGCCCCCGAACGTGTCGTCAAGACAGCGCAAGCCGCACGGCAGCCGGGCCTGCAGATCGAGCTTGGCGGCCAGGCGATCGAGGCGACCCAGCAGGAAGGCTTTGGCCTCTCCACCGCCGTGGGGTTGATGGCTGCGATCGTCGTGCTGCTGATCACATTCGGCTCGTTGCTGGCGATGGGCCTGCCGATCGTCACAGCACTCTTCGGCCTCGGCACCGGCCTCGGGGGGATCGCGCTCTTCACGCACGTCGTCGATACGCCCAACTTCTCCTCCGAGCTCGCCGCGATGATCGGCCTGGGCGTCGGGATCGACTACTCGCTGTTCATCCTCACGCGCTTTCGCGAGGCCTACATCCAACCTGGCCACACCCAAGGACAGGTGCGCGAGTCGGTCGTCCAGGCGATGGACACCGCCGGGCGCGCCGTGCTGTTCGCCGGCACCACCGTCGTGATCGCGCTGCTCGGCATGATGCTGCTCGGCGTCGACTTCCTCTACGGCGTCGCGATCGCAGCCTCGATCGCGGTGCTGCTCGTGATGCTCGCCTCGCTCACGCTGCTGCCCGCGCTGCTCACGATCGTCGGCGCGCGCCTCGCGCGGCCCGGACGGCGCGCGCGCAGGCAAGCACGCAAGGCAGCCACGCTGACCGGCGGGGCGGAGGTGCTGGCGGCAACGGGTAACAGCTCAGCAGCCAACGGCGCGGCGGTCAACGGCGCAGGAACAAACGGCGCGAGGGTCAACGGCACCGCCAGCGGCGTACGCAGCGCCGGGGCCGGTCGCGTGTGGCTGAACTGGAGCGCCTTCGTACAGAGGCACTCCCGGGCGATCGCGCTTGGCGCCACGCTGCTCATGCTGCTGATCGCCGCGCCCGCGCTCGCGCTGCGCCTGGGCTCCAGCGACGCGAGCAACGACCCCGCGAGCACGACCACCCACCGCGCCTACGCGCTGCTCGCGGAGGGCTTCGGCGACGGCTTCAACGGCCCGCTGCAGGTCGTCGTGCGTCTACCACACCGCGGCGACAGCGCCGCACTGGCCGAACTGGAGAGCGCGATCGCCAAGGCAGACGGCGTGGTTTCCGTCACGCCGCCGCGCCTGAACCCCAGCGGTGAAGTGGCGACGATCTCGGTCTACCCGCGCTCCTCCCCGCAGGCCTACGCGACCAGCCAGCTCGTCACGCGCCTACGCACGCAGGTCATCCCGCCGGTCGCGGCGCGCACCGGCGCAGTTGCCTATGTCGGCGGCGTGACCGCCGGCGCGGTCGACTTCGCGACCGTGCTCGGCCACAAGCTGCCGCTGTTCATCGGCGTCGTCGTGCTGCTCTCGGCGCTACTGCTGATGCTCGTCTTCCGCTCGCTGGTGATCCCGCTGCAGGCGGCCTTCATGAACCTGCTCAGCATCGGCGCCTCGCTCGGCGTGATCGTCATCGTCTTCCAGTGGGGCTGGGTGCAGAGCCTGATGGGCGTCAGCCCGGGCCCGATCGAGTCCTTCATCCCCGTGATGCTGTTCGCGATCGTCTTCGGACTCTCGATGGACTACGAGGTCTTTCTCGTCTCGCGCATCCACGAGCAGTGGACGCGCACCAAAGACCACGAGCGCGCCGTCGGCGAAGGGCTCGCGCTGACCGGTCGCGTCGTGACCGCCGCCGCCGCGATCATGGTCTGCGTCTTTCTCTCCTTCATGCTCGGCGAAAACCGCGTCATCAAGGAGTTCGGCCTGAGCCTCGCCAGCGCCGTCTTCCTCGACGCCGTCGTCGTGCGCTGCCTGCTGCTACCCGCGGTGCTGAGCCTCGTCGGCGCGCGCACCTGGTGGCTACCGGGGTGGCTCGAGCGAATTCTGCCGCGGATCAACATCGAGGGTTCCTCGACGCACCCGCTACCTGCCGAGGAGCCACACCCCGCGCCGCACGGCGCCCTCGAGCCCGAGGGCAGCGGCGCGCTATGAGGCGCAAGCACGGCAGGCGCCGTGCAGCACGATCTCGTGCTCTGAGACCGCCAGGGGCACGCGCGCGCTGAGTGCGTGGATCGCGCGCTCCAGGCCCTCATCGGAGAAAGGCATCACCAGACCGCAGCTGTCGCAGACAAGGTGGTGGTGGTGCTCCTCCGCGGAGTCGTGCGCGCGCTCGTAGCGAACCATCGCCTGCCCCGTCTCCACGCGCGCCACCAAGCGCAGCCCCTCCAGCTCGTCGAGAATCCGGTAAACGCTCGCGCGGCTCACCCGGCGCCCGCCCGCGCCGAGCGCTTCCTCGATCTCCAGCGCCGTGAGCGCGCACGTCTGCCCTTCGAGCAGCTCCAAGAGCGCCCGCCGCGCGCCGCCGCGCTTGCGGCCCTCCGCGGCGAGGGTCGCCTCGGCGCGGTCCGCCCAGGCCCCGGCCGCCGGGGCCGGTGTGCCCTGCGTGGAGCGCTCGGCGTCGAGCGTCGGCCGCGTGGAGCGCGCGGCGTTGCGTGTGGAGGGTGCGGCGTTGCGTGTGGAGGGTGCGGAGCTCATAGGACCATGGTAAGCGCGTAACAGCCGCTGGCAACCAGGATCACCGCGCTGCCCGGCGGCAGCGCGGTGATCCAATAGCCGAGCGCCAGGCCGCTCCACATCGAGAGCAGCGCGATCCCCACCGCGAGCGCCATCCCGCGGTAAGGGCTGGCGGTCAGGCGGTGCGCGGCGCCGGCCGGCGCCGCGAGCAGGCCCAACAGCAGCAGCGCCCCCACCGCCTGCGTGGCCTCCGCCGCGTAGACGCCGAGCAGCGCCAGGAAGGCCACGCCGAGTCCCCGCACCGGCAGCCCGCGCGCACCCGCCAGCGGCGCATCGATCGAGGCCAGCAGCAGCGGGCGCCCCAGCGCGAGTACCGCGACTACCAGTCCCGCCGCGATCAGCGCCGCCAGCCGCGCCGCGCCCGCGCTCAGCCCGAAGATCGAGCCGAACAGCGTCCGTGCCGCGATCGTCCCATTGGCGCCGCCCGCGCCGGCGTTCAGCAGCGAGAGACAGAGCACCCCCAGGCCAAGCACCCAGACGAACACGATCCCGATCGTCACATCGTCGGCCAGCGCCCGCGAGCCGAGGACGGCGAGCAGCAGCGCGACCAGGACCGTCGCAAGGAACAGACCGGTGCGCAGGTCAAGGCCCGCCGCCGCCGCGGCCAGCGCGCCTGTGAACGCGACGTGACTCAGCGCGTCCCCCGCGAAGACCTGGCCGCGTAGCACCACGAACCAGCCGATCAGCCCACTCGCAACCGCGATGCACGAGCCCGCCAGCAGCGCGTTGCCGAAGAAGCCCATCAGCTGCTCCGCGCCACACGCACCCCCGCGTAGAGCACGAGCGCGATCGTGCTCACGAAGAAACCCGGGGGGTCGTTGGTGAAGTAGGAGAGCCCTAGCCCGACCCACGCGATCAGCAGCCCGATCGCCACGCTCAGCGCGAGGCTCAAGCCGATCCGCGGTGTCAGCTCGCGCGCGATCGCCGCCGGTGCGAGCAGCAGCGCGAAGACCAGCAGCACGCCCGTGATCTGCACCGTCGCCGCCACGGCCAGCCCCAGCACGAGCAGGAAAGCCGCCGCGAGGGCACGCACTGGCACCCTGCTCGCGCGAGCGAGCGATCCATCGACAGACGCGAAGAACAGCGGGCGACCGATGCACGCGAGGGCCGCCAGCGCACAGGCCGCAACGATCGCCAGCGTCAGCACCTGCCCGCGGGTGACGCCGAGGATCGAGCCGAACAGCAGTGTCTCCAAGCTCTCCAGCACCCCGCCGTAGAGGCTCAGCAGCAGGAAGCCCACGGCCCACGCCGCGGCCTGCACCGTCCCGATCACCGCCGACTGCTGAGCCGGGCCGCTGCGCGCGATCCAGCCGCGCCGGCCACGCACCCGCGACGCCGCGCCCGTGGGGGAGCCGCATGCGATGAGCAGCGCGCCCGCGGTGCAGAAGGCGAAGTAGCCCGCCGCCAGCGGCAGCCCCGCGAGCGCCGCCGCCGCCGCTCCCGGAAACGACATCACCGAGAGCGTGTGCCCCGCGAAGGTCTCGCGCCGCAGCACCATGAACCAGCCGACGACCGCTGCCATCACCGCCACCACGCCCGCGGCCTGCAGCGCGTTGACCATGAACTGGTAGGCCAGCAGCTGGTGCACGTCGGAGCCAAGGTCGAGCGTGAGCCGCGGCTGGCCCGTCATAGCGCGTGGCGCGGGCCGTGCTGGTGCGGGGCCTCGGGCTGGCCGACGACGACCAGGCGTCCGTCGCTGGTTTGCAGCACCTCGATCGGCACGCCGTAGAGCTCACTGAGCGTCGCGCTCGTGATGACCTCCCGCGGGGTCCCCATCGCGGCAGCGCCGCCCGCGAGGTACAGCACGCGGTCGAGGTAGGGCAGCAGCGGGTTGACGTCGTGCGCAACCAGCAGCACAGTCACCCCCTCCGAGCGACAGATGCCTTGCACCAGCGCCGCCACCGAGGCTTGGTTGGGCAGGTCCAGGCCATCGAGCGGCTCATCCAGGATCAGCATCCGTGGCTTCCCCACGAGCGCCTGCGCGATCAGCAGCCGCTGCTGCTCGCCGCCCGAGCACTCCCCGATCGGGCGCGTCGCGTAGCTGCTCGCGCCAACGCGCTCGATCGCGCCCGCCACGCGCTCGCGCTCCGCGCGCGCCCTCGCGCTGAAGCGGCCCAGCGGCAGCGGGACCCCCCAGCGGCCGCCATCGAGGCCCAAGCGCACGATGTCCACGCCGCGCACGCGCGTGGAGCTGTCAAAGACGCGCCGCTGGGGCAGGTAGCCGATGCGCTCGTTGCGCGCGCCCGCCCGCCCTCCCAGCACCGCGACCGTGCCCCGCTGGAGCCCCAGCAGCCCGAGCACTACGTTCAGCAGCGTCGACTTGCCCGCTCCGTTGGGGCCGAGGATCGCCGCGAACTCGCCCTCGCGCACGCGCAGGTCCACGCCGCTCCAGATCGTGCGCCCCCCGAGCGCGACAGCGGCGTCGTGCAGCTCGATCGCCGCGGGAGCTTGCGTTGCGGGCCCAGCTGCTCCCTCTTGCACCGGCACGCGGCCCTTCCCTAACGGCCCGTCGCTTCGTGCAGCGCCAGCCGCAGGCGTTCGAGCTGCACCACCTGCCACTGCTCAAAGCTGTCGCTTGCCGGTGAGAGCGTCTCGGTGATGGTCACGATCGGGACGTGCGCCGCGCGCGCCAGCTCGTTGACACGCTGCACGTCGGGGGTGACGTTCTGGCTGTTGAACACCCACACGTCAATTGCGTGGTTTTCGGCTTGGCTGTCCACCGTGCGCTTGTCCTGCGCGGTCACTTCGGTGCCCTCCGCGATCGCCTTGGCGAAGCTGTACGGCGTCAACAGCTCGAGGCCAAGATCTTCGCCGAGACCCTGGAAGATGCTCTCGCTGTAACCCACCGGGGTGCCCGCGTAGCGCGCGCGGATTTCGCGCCGCAGCGCGTCGTAGCGTGCCAGGTCGGTCGTTTCAAAGGCACGCTCCTGCTGCGCGAAGTAGCTCCGCGAGCCCGGCGCGAGCCGGTCGTAATCCCCCACGATCTGCCTCACCACCGCGGACACATCCGCCGGGAAGTACCAGCGGTGCGGGTTGGCCCCCGCGCGCAGGCCGAGCAGCGTGCCCACGTTCAACGTCACCCGCCCCGCCAGCGGGCTTGCCGCGAGCAGCTTCGAGGCCCATTCGTCATAGCCCACGCCGTTGACGACCGCCAGCTGCGCACCAGCCAACGTGCGCGCGTCCTCTGCCGTCGGTTCGTAGCTGTGCGGGTCGGTGCCGGGGTTCACGATGATGCTGCGCACCTGCACCCGATCGCCGCCGAGCTGCGCCGCAATGCTGCCCCAGAAGTTCTCCGCCGCGACGACCTGCAGCTTGCCGGAACCGCCCGCCGGGGTTCCCTCCCCCGCGGAGCCGCAGCCGGCCAGCGCGATCAGCAGGCCCGCAGCGAGCAGTGAAGTTAGGCGGCGCACCGCGCCAACCTACCATAAGACTGAGTCTCGTTCTTGTTATGTGGGTCCTGCGGCAGACGAGGCCCGGCGGACCGGGCCCCTTGCCACTCGCAGTCGGCGGGCTACTTCACCGCACGCCCGGAGGCGCTAACGGCCTCCCAGGTGCCCCCGAACTGCTTGATCCCCACGTAAGCGGTCTGACCGGGCCCGCTGTCATCGCTGTAGATGTAGAGCGGGTGACCCGCGTATGTCACCTGGTGCGTGCCGCCGGGCAACTCGATCGTGGAGAGCAGCGCGGCGCGCACGCCCGGGCCGGCCGTCGGCTTGCTGGCGCTTTCCATCGCCGGCCACACCGTGAGGCAGCCCTTGATCTTTGCGCAGACGTCCTTCTTCGGGCCATCCTTCGTGAACTCGTACAGCGTGAAGCCCGAGGCAGTCGTGAGCACCTTGCCCAACTTGGTCTTATGCAGCTCAACCGTGAAGACCCCCGCGGCACCCGCGCTTGATGCCCCCCTATCGGCCGTCGCAGCCGTCGCTGCGGCCGCTACCGCGAGCAAGCTGCCAATCAGGAGAATGCAAATTCGCTTCACAGGATCGCCTCCGGATGATCGGTTCACGCGCTCGGACCCACACGGGCCAGGTGCGCCGGTGCCGAGAATCCTCCCAGATCACCGCAGCAGGCGGGCAGCAACCGCTAGCGTGGGTGAGTGCCGTAGGCAATCGAGCGGTGGCGGATAGTGGCGACTCGGACGGTCTTGTCGTTGTCTGAGAGCTGGTAGATGATCCGGTAGGAGCCGACTCGCAGTGAGCAAAGGCCGTGAAGCCTGCCACGCAGCTGGTAGCCAGCATTGGGTTCGCGTTGAAGCAGCCCCAACGCCTCCTCGACCGCATCGATCAGTGGCCAGTCGAGTTCGAGAAGCTCGGCGCGTGCGCGTCGCGTGAGAACCACTCGAGCCACAGGCTCTTGTTATTTCGTCGGTCGTCGCTCCGCCAACTCGCGGCGCAGATCGTCGAACTCGACTGTTTCTCCACGTGCGAGCTCGTCAAGGCCGCCCTTGAGTGCGTCCAGCGTCGCGGCATCCGAGAGGATCTCAGCTGTCTCCTCGAGCGCTTGGTATTCGTCGATCGGTACCAGCGCAGCCGCCGGTCGCCCGTTGCGCGTCACAACCACGTGATCACGTCGGTCGGCCACATCGCTGAGCACCTCGGCCAGGTTGCTCCGAAACTCGCGTACAGGGATAATCTTGACCATCGGAGTCAGTGTACCAAATCGTGTACACGACGATAGGCGCACCGACACGCCGAGACCTAGGCGGGACCGCCCGGCAATTGCAACTCGATCAATTCCCCACCATCCTCGTGATCGACCTGCAGCGTTGTGTGCTCCAGCGCGAAGCGCTCCCGCAGCAACACCTCCAGGGCACGCCGCGCGGCGTGGCAGTCAGCCTCGCGCGCAACCAGGACGTGCGCCGAAAGCGCCGGGAAGCCCGCCGTGAGCTCCCACACATGCAGGTCGTGCACCTCGGCCACATCCGGCTGCGCGACCAGCGCGCGGCCGATCTCACCCGGATCGAGACCCGGTGGCGCCGCCTCCAGGAAGACGCGCCCCGAATCGCGCAGCAGCCCCACCGCGGAGCGCAGCATCAGCGCGGCGACCAGCAGTGACGCGATCGCGTCCGCGCGATCGAAGCCACTCAGCAGGATCACCACGCCCGCGACCGCCGTCCCAATGAAGGCGAACAGGTCGGTGAGGACGTGCTGGAAGGAGCCCTCGATACTCATGTGCGCCTCGCGTCCCGCGCCCGCCAGCGCCGCCGTCGCGGCACCGTTGACCACGATGCCCGCCAGCGCCACCGCCACCATCGCCCACGCCGAGACCGCCTGCGGCGAGATCAGCCGCCCGATGGCCGAGTACACGATCGCGCCCGCCAGCACCAGCAGCGTGATGCCGTTCGCCTGCGCCGCCAGCACCTCGACGCGCTGGAACCCGTACGTCATCGCACCCCGCGCCGGGCGTGCCGCCAGTCGCAGCGCGAGGATCGAGAGCCCGAGGGCCGCGGCGTCGGTGAGCATGTGCGCCGCGTCGGAGATCAACGCCAGCGAGTGCGCCAGTACGCCGACCACGACCTCGACCGCCATGAAGCCAAGGATCAGGGCGAGCGCCAGCGCAAGCCGGCGCGAGGAGGCCGGCAGCCCGTGGCCATGACCGAAGTGACTGTGCCCGGCGTGGCCTCCTCCGGGGGCGTGCAAGTGGCTCACCCCTAGATTGTCACGTCAACTCGCGCCCGCGCCCGGCGGCGCCGCGGGGGCGCCACCCTCACGCGGGGGCTCCTCCTCCTCGGCGAGCGCGCGGCGGCGGCCCACGAGCAGCACGGCCAGCACCACCAGGATCACGACGATCAGGATCGCGCCCGCGATGTAGCGCAGTTTGTGGTGGGTCGCCGTCGCCTTGTGCGTCGCGGTCGCCACCGCGAAGGACGCTCCCTTCGCGTGCGCCAGCGTTTCGAGCATCGCGACGTCATGCGGCTGATAGGTCACCGTCATGTGGCGCCCGTCGTCGAGTGAGACGTGCGCCTTGTATCCCTGCGGGTGGAGCACCAGCGCATGGACTTCGCCTTTGCGCAATTGAAACACGAGGGCCGCGTAGTTCTCGCGCTGGAAGTGGATGACGGTCGCCGCGAGCGCCGGGCCGGCGAGCGTGGCAAGCAGGCCGAGCAGCGCAAGCGCCGCGCCGGCTGCCCGTGGGTGGAAGCGTCTCGAGGGGTGACTCATCCGCGACACCCTAGCGCCGCACGCGGCCGCAGGCGACGCTACACACGCTGCGTGTCGTTGCGATACGCGCGACGCGCCAGTCCGATCAGGATGAAGGTCCACGCGGCGATCACGATCCACCCTTTGGCGCCCCACGCCTGCCCGCCGAGCGCGATGTGACTGGCCTGGACCAACCAGTAGGAGGGGATGTACTGCGCGAGGTCGTGCAGGAAGCCATGGTTGCTGAGCGGGAACCACACACCACCGAGCAGCGCCAGCAGCGAAACCCCGCCACCCATCGCCGGGCCGATCGAGTCGGGAGTGAGCATATGGCCGAGCGTGATCCCGAGCGCAGCGAACGGCGCGAGTCCGACGAGGATCAGCCCGGTCATCTTCAGCCACTCCCCCGCGGAGAGGCTGACTCCGAGCGAGATGCCGCAGACATACATGACGGCGAGGCTGAGCAGCGCCATCATGTAGGCGGTGAGGACCTTGGCGCGGAAGTAGGCGGTCGCGGAGAGCGGGCTGATGCGCAGCTGGCGGTTCCAGCCGACCGCCCGTTCGCCGGCGATGCGGGCGCCGCTGGAGAGCATCGCGCTCATCGTCCCGAAGGCGACGAGGCCGACCATGTAGTAGAGCGCCACCGAGATGCCGGTGCCCTCGAAGTTGTGATTGTTGCTCTGCGGACCGACGAACACGAAGAACAGGATCACGGGGAAGCCCAGCGAGAGCAGGAAGAAGCGGCGGTTGCGCAGCGTGCGCAGCAGCTCGTAGCGGGTGTACGCAAGGGACCCCGCCGCGCGCGTGCGCGCGGGCGCGCCTACGCGCGCGGCGGGGTCGGCGCTCACGATCTCACCCCGAAGGCGTCCGTGGCCTGTACGTCTCGTGTATCCCCTCGCTCCGCGCCAGACCCTCCCCCGTTCGCCCCGTTCGCCCCCGCGCCGGGCCCTGCCGCGCCGGCTTCGTGCTTGTCGCCGGTGAGCTCGAGGAACGCCTGCTCGAGGCCGGCGGCGACGATCTCGATGTCGCGTGCCTCGGGCTGGGCGGCGAGCAGCGCGCGGATCGCGGCGTCGGAGTCCGAGCAGCTCAGCACGACGGCCTCGCCGCGGCGCTCGACCCCGCTGACGCCCGGCAGCGTCTCCAGCGCGTCGAGCTCGACACCGGACAGCGTGGCACGAATCGTGCGCGTGCCGACCATCGCCTTGATCTCGTTGGTGGGCCCGTCGGCGACGATCTGGCCGTGCGCCATCAAGACGGCGCGGTCGGCGTAAGCGTCGGCCTCCTCGAGGTAGTGCGTCGCGAACAGGATCGTCTTGCCGCGCGCGGCCAGCTCGCGCATCGTGGTCCAGAAGGAGTGGCGTCCCTCGACGTCCATCGCGACAGTCGGCTCGTCGAGGATCAGCAGCCGCGGGTTGCTCACGAGCGCGACAGCGAAGCGCACACGTTGGGTCTGCCCGCCCGAGAGCTTCTGTGTGCGCTGCCCGGCGATCTCGCTCAGGCCCGTGAGATCGAGCGCGTCCTCGATCGCGAGCGGCTGCGGATATAGCGAGGCCACCATCGCGACCAGCTCGCGCACCGAGAGGTCGCGGATCAGGGCCCCGGTCTGCAGCATCGCGCCGACTTGCCCGGCATCGATCGCCGCCTTGGGCGCGCCGCCAAAGACTCTGACGGTGCCGCTGTCAGGCTCGGCGAGGCCGAGGATCATGTCGATCGTCGTGGACTTGCCAGCGCCGTTGGGCCCGAGTAGCGCGACGGTTTCGCCGGCGTCGATCGCGACGTCGATGCCACGCACGGCCTGCACGTCGCCGTAGTTCTTGCACAGGCCCGCAATCGCGATGGCGCTCATCGGTATGCCTCCGGGCCCTCTGCGCTCGCCGCGCGAGCGGCTCCTACGATCACTTGCCGCGTCTTGTACGAGCTGCCTTCATGCGTTCTGTCTTACCCAGCTCGACCTTTCGCATGCGTACGCCCTTGGGCGTGACCTCGACGCACTCGTCCTCGCGTACGAACTCCATCGCCTCCTCGAGTGTCAGCTGGCGGTGGGGGATCAGGCGCACGAGCACGTCGGAGGTGGAGGAGCGCATGTTCGTGAGGTGCTTCTCCTTGACGGGGTTGACGTCGATGTCCTCGGTGCGGGAGTTCTCGCCGACGATCATGCCCTCGTAGACCTCCTCGCCGGGACCGACGAACATCGTGCCGCGCTCCTGCAGGTTCATCAGCGAGTACTGCACGGTGGCACCGCGCCGATCTGCCACCAAGACCCCGGTGGTGCGGGTGAGCAGCTCTCCGGCCCAGCGCTCCCAGCGGTCGAAGACGTGGTGCATCATGCCGGTGCCGCGCGTCTCGGTGATGAACTCGGTGCGGAAGCCGATCAGCCCGCGGGCGGGCACGAGGTACTCCATGCGCACCCAGCCGGTGCCGTGGTTGGTCATGTGCTCCATGCGCCCTTTGCGCAGCGCGAGCATCTGGGTGATCACGCCGACGTAGTCCTCAGGCGTGTCGATCGCGAGGCGCTCGACGGGCTCGTGGCGTTTGCCGTCGATCTCGCGCTCGAGCACGCGCGGCTGCCCGACGGTCAGCTCGAATCCTTCGCGGCGCATCATCTCCACGAGGATCGCGAGCTGCAGCTCGCCGCGACCCTGCACCTCCCACATTTCGGGGCGCTCGGTGTCCTGCACGCGCAGCGAGACGTTGCCGACGAGCTCCTGATCCAGGCGCCCGCGAATCTGGCGCGCGGTCAGCTTGCCGCCGTCCTTGCCGGCGAGCGGCGAGGTGTTGATCCCGACGGTGATCGACAGCGAGGGCTCATCGACGGTGATCACAGGCAGCGGCTGCGGGTCCTCGGGGTCGGCGAGCGTCTCGCCGATCGTGACCTCCGCGATGCCGGCGATCGCAATGATCTCGCCGGGCCCCGCTTCCTCCGCGTCGACGCGATCGAGCGCGTCGGTGACGTAGAGCTCGGAGATCTGCGCGCGCTCGATCGAGCCATCGGCGCGACACCAGGCAACCTGCTGGCCGCGGCGGATGTTTCCGTGACGCACACGGCAGAGCGCCAGGCGTCCCACGTAGGGGGAGGCGTCGAGGTTCGTCACAAGCGCCTGCAGCGGGTGCTCGGGGTCATGCTCGGGTGCCGGAATGTGCTCCAGCAGCAGGTCGAGTAGCGGCTCGAGGTTGGGGCTGTCGATACGCTCGGCGCCCTCGCGCGAAGCGTCGTACTCCAGCGAGGCGCTGCCCGCCTTGGCATTGCAGTAGACGATCGGAAACTCGATCTGGCTCTCGTCGGCGTCGAGGTCGAGGAACAGCTCGTAGACCTCGTCGATGACCTCCGCCACGCGCGCGTCGGGGCGGTCGACCTTGTTGACGACCAGGATCACGGGTAGCCGCGCCTCCAGCGCCTTGCGCAGCACGAAGCGCGTCTGCGGCAGCGGCCCCTCGGAGGCATCGACTAGCAGCAGCACGCCGTCGACCATCGTCAAACCGCGCTCGACCTCACCCCCGAAGTCGGCGTGGCCGGGGGTATCGATGATGTTGAGCTTCACGTCCTTGTAGCGCAGCGAGGTGTTCTTGGCGAGGATCGTGATGCCCTTCTCGCGCTCGAGATCCATCGAGTCCATGACGCGATCGGCCACGTCCTGGCCGACGCGGAAAGCGCCGGACTGCCAGAGCATCGCATCGACCAGCGTGGTCTTGCCGTGGTCCACGTGGGCGACGATTGCAACGTTGCGGATGTCCTTGCGGGGTTCGAGCACGGCCCGACAGAGTAGCCGTCTGGAGGTCCGCTGCCGGTTGGGCTTCCGTTTTACGTTTTTGGGGATCGCGAGAACCGTCCCAAGTGGGACGTAGCCTCGCGCACAAATGCCCGTCAAGCGATTCCGATTCGTCTGGACTGAGCACGCCGAGGATCGCCTCTCTGAACGGGGGTTGACACGCACTGCCATAGAGCAGGCAATCCGAGAGGGCCACTGGATCCGCGAGGCCAACGATGGAGCAGCTGATTGGCGAGTCGCGACTGCCAAATTCGTCGTGGTCTATGACCACTCCGAGGTCGCTGACACCAACACAGTGTGTGTCGTTAGCGTCTGGGCCAAGCGTCGTAAGCATTTGACGAAATACAAGTAGATATCCTGTGTGAACGCCATGTATGCCTATTACGATTCCAAAGCGGACATAGCCTGGCTTCCCACCGGGGCCTCGGAGTCTGTGGTGAGCGAGGAGGTCGAGTGGGGCCTAATCGACCATGACTCGGTGACGGACGAGGTCGTGGCAGTCGAGATCTGGAGGGCCAGCAAGCGCCTTCCTCGGGCGATCCTCGATGCGCTCCCCGGACCGGGCGGTCGTCGAGGGATCGCGGCCTGAGCCCCGCCGAAGCAATCAAGACCGGTGCGCAGTGACGGCCTGACGCGCCATGCGCACGCCGAAGCGCGTCAACGCCGACGGCAGGCGCTCGGCGCGGGCGACGACCTCCTCCAGAGCGGCCGCGAAGCGCCGGATCTCAGACTCCTCGATCACAAGCGGCGGCAGCGCCTTGATGACGTTCATGCGGTGGCCGGCGACCTGGCAGAAGATGCGATGCTCGTGGAAGAGCGGGACCGTGACTAGCTGCGAGAAGAGACCAGGCTGGGCGCGCTCGACGGCGCCCCACAGCGAGCGCGCGCCGCGGCCGCTGGGCGGTCCGAATTCGATCGCCCACATCAAGCCGAGGCCGCGCACGTCGCGCACGACCTCGTAGCGCTCGACGAGCGGGCGCGTCAGATCCAACAGCAGCTCGCCCCTCCGCTGCGCACGCTCCATCAGGCCCTCCTGTTCAAGCACGCGCAGCGTCGCGAGGCCGGCGGCGGCGGCGAGGTCGTTGCCGCCGAAGGTGGAGCCGTGGCGCACGGCGCGCTCCATGCCATCGAAGACGCGGTCGAAGGCGGCGCGCGAGACGAGCACGCCGCCGATCGGCACGAGGCCACCAGAGAGCGCCTTGGCGACACAGATCATGTCGGGCTCGAGACCCCAGTGCTCGAGCCCGAAAAGGCGCCCGGTGCGCCCGATACCGGTCTGGACCTCGTCGCAGACGAACAGCGCGCCGGCGGCGCGGCAGAGCCGCTGTGCGCCCTGCAGGTAACCGTCGGGCGGTAGGTTCACGCCCTTGCCCTGGACGGGCTCGACGATGAACGCCGCGACATCCCCGCGCGCGAGCTCGTCCTCCAAGCCGTCGAGCTCGCCGAAGGGCACCGCGGCACAACCGGGCAGCAGCGGCCCGAAGCCCGCACGGAAGTTCTCATCGCCGTTGAGCGAGAGCGATCCAAGCGTGAGCCCGTGGAAGGCGTGCGCGGCGTAGAGGATGCGCGGCCGACCGGTCGCGGCGCGCGCGATCTTGATCGCGGCCTCGACGGCCTCGGTGCCGCTGTTCGCGGGCACCATCGCGGCGACACTGCCCGGCGCTCGCGTGAGCAGTTGCTCGGCCAGAACCCCGCTAAGCAGCGTCACTCCGAGCTGCGGAAGGTTGCCAGTGCGCGCTGCCATCACGTCCTGCACCGCTGCGATCGCCTCGGGGTGGTTGCGCCCGATCGCGAAGACTCCGTAGCCGCCGAACAGATCGAGGTAGCGCTCGCCGGCCGCGTCGATCAGGTGTGCGCCCTCGCCACCGACCCATGTCTTGTCGAAGCCCAGCGTGCGCAGGATGCGGCCCATCTGGGGGTTCAGGTAGCGGTCGCCCAGCGCCAGCTCCTCCCCAACCCGGCCGGCGAGGATCTCGCGCACCGGAGGGACTGGGGTAAGCGGCATGGGCTAAGCCTACGACGAGCCACATGCCCGCCGGCATTCATGGGCGACCTAGCGCCCACTGGAGGCGTGGAGACCGTCAGGCCGCCACGTAGCGCTTGCGTCCGCGACGCTCCTCGTCCACGCTGACGACGTCCCAGACGAGGCCGACACTCGCGAGCAGCCGGATGACGAGCGCCGAGGGATCGGGCTGGCGCCAGCTCAGCCCATGACTAGCGGACGTGGGAAAGGCGTGGTGGTTGTTGTGCCAAGCCTCGCCGAAAGTCGGCAGCGCCAGCCACAGCAAGTTGCGCGAGTGGTCCTCGGTGGCGTAGTCGCGTGCCCCAAAGAAGTGACAGAGGGAGTTGATGCTGTAAGTCATGTGATGCAGGACGAGCATCCGCACGGCGCCACCCCACAGCAGGCCCGTCAGTCCGGCGCGCCAGGTTCCGCCGATCGCATAGCCCAAGCCAAAGGCCGCAGCCAGACCACCGAGCGCCCACACCAGGAAGGTGCGATCGACGAACGCGACGACCGGGTCGGCGAGCAGGTCCGGCGCATAGCGCTCGCGCGACCCGCGCTGGGTGTGGATGAAGAGCCAACCCACGTGCGCGTGCGTGAGACCGCGCAGGGCCCCACGCCAGCCCGCGCCGTGGTCGACGTGAGGGCTGTGGGGATCGCCGTCGCGGTCGGAGAAGGCATGGTGCTTACGGTGATCGGCAACCCACGAGATCACCGGCCCCTCGATCGCGGCGGAGCCGAGCACGGCCAGCACGCCGCGCAGCGCGCGCGAGGTCTTGAAGCTGCGGTGCGTGAAGAGCCGATGGAAGCCGACCGTGATGCCGAACCCCGTAAGGGGGTACATGATCGCGAACACGATCAGGTCGGAGCGGTGCAGCAGCCCATCCCACAGCTGCCAGCCGACGAAGCCGAGCGCGGCGATCGGTGCGAGCGTGACGAACGCGGTGATGATGCGATCGCGGGTCTCGTTCGCAACCGGCTGGATGTCCTTTGGCCCGGGGGCGCAAACGCCGACGGCGTCCACTCCGGCAGCGGGCAAGTGCGTCTCGTCCGGCCCGCGGACTTCCACGTTTGGATCGGCGGGAAGCAGGGTATCGGTCATCTTCGCCCGCCGGGAAACTACCAGCGCGCGGCGCGGAAATCTCGCAGACACGACCGGTCGTTCTACTCTGAGGGCCAACATGCCACTAGCGCGACCCAGGCGACTACGTGATGAGCTCGAGCAAACCTTCTCCGAGCGACCGTTCGCACTGCGCTTCTGGGATGGCTCGGAACTGCCCGCGACCAAGCCGGGAGGACCGGTCTTCACGGTGCGCTCGCCGACGGCGATCGCCCACCTCCTGCGAGCGCCTGGCCAACTCGGCCTGGGGCGCGCGTACGCCGCCGGAGAGCTGGAGGCCGATGACCTGGACCGCGTGATCGGGCTGCTCGACAGCTTTCAGGCGCCCCCAATCGACGGCGCGACGCGCCTGCGCCTCACGCTGGCGGCGGTGCGAGCCTGCGGTTTGACACGCCCGCCACGCATCCCAGCGAGCGAGCTGCGCCCACAGGGCCGCCGCCACAGCCGCGAGCGCGACGCGCGAGCGGTGCGCCACCACTACGACGTCTCCAACGACTTCTTCGCGCTATTCCTCGACGAGTCGATGACCTACAGCTGCGCGCTGTTCTCGCGCGAGCTCGACGCGCCGGGCGAAGCGTGGGGAGCGCTGCCGCGCGAGGGTGACCCACAGCGCTCTCCGGAGGAGCGCAAGGCTCTCACCCTGGAGCGCGCACAGGAGGCCAAACGTGAGCTGATCTGCAGGAAGCTCGGCCTGCGGGAGGGGCAGCGCATCCTGGACGTGGGCTGCGGCTGGGGCAGCTTCGTGATCCACGCCGCGGAACGCCACGGGGTGCGGGCAGTCGGCATCACTCTCTCCCCCTCGCAGGCCGAGCTCGCTCGCCGGCGCGTCGCCGAGGCGGGGTTGCAAGATCGGGTGGAGATTCGCGTGGAGGACTACCGCGACCTGGGCGCGGCGGGCGAGCGCTACGACGCGATCGCGAGCATCGGCATGGTCGAGCACGTGGGCGCCAACCAGATCGACGTGTACGCGCGCCAACTCGCGGGGCTACTGGAACCGGGGGGCCTGCTACTGAATCACGGAATCGCGCGCCTGCGCCACGGCGACGCGGAGGCGGGGCCGTTCTCCGAGCGTTACGTGTTCCCGGACGCCGCCCCGCTGCATGTCTCGCGCGTGACGCTCGCGTTGGAGCGCGCAGGTATTGAGCCGCTGCATGTGGAGGGACTGCGGCAGGACTACGTGGACACGCTGAGTGAGTGGATCGAGCGGTTGGACGCGAACCGCGCGGAGGCCGAACGGCTGGCGGGCGGCGAGCGGGTGCGGGTTTGGCGGCTTTATCTGCGGGCGGCGCGCAATGGGTTCGCCACGGGGTTCACTTCGATCTTTCAGGTGCTGGGGCGGCGAGCTTAAGCTTCCGCCGCGCACGCGAACCAGCCTGCGACCTATCGGTGATGAGGCGCCCAAGCGTCAGGCAGCGATACTAGGCGCCAGAACCCTGATCTGCGCCTTATTCGGCCCGAGATCTAAAGCGGCATAGATCACCGAAGGATCCAGGTCAACCCCACCAGGCCAAGAAATCGTCCCGATCTCCTGATCTACCACGACCTGCTCGAACACTGCGGAATCGCGAAGCGAGCCAAAGGCCTCAGTACCCAAGAGCGGCGTGATGTCCACATCGCGAACCTCGCCATCGGCGAACATCACTCGAACGACATGGCCGGGCCGTGGCGTTGCCGCGATCATTTCAGGGGCAATCCCAGGCTTCATGCGCTTAATCGTAGCGTCCTGCCGGATGCCGGTCGACCTGTGCGCGGTCCCAATCTAAGAGGAGCGCCGTGCGATTACGTCGACACCAGATGGTGACTTGGCTGGCCTGCATCGCCGGAAGCACCCCGTCGATCAGTTCACCGTTGTCGATCGAGAAGCGAGCTTCGGCCAAGCCCCTCGTCATACCTTCCCTTGACAGCATACCGACTGGTCGGTATAACCTTAGCCCGATGCCCACCTCCCCCAAGCTAGACCGCCGCCGCACCACCTCAAAGTCCCAACCCGGAGACGTGACCTCCCGCGACCAACTCCTCGCGGCAGCCTCGCGCGTCTTCGCGCGCGCCGGCTACCACGGCGCCTCGATGAGCGAGATCGCCGCCGAGGCAGGCTTCTCCAAGGGCGCGCTGTACTGGAACTTCGCGAGCAAGGAAGACCTGTTCTTCGCGCTGCTCGACGAGCTCGACGGGCACCTGCGCGCGCTGATCGCGGCGTCGGCCTCGATGCCGACGGAGCAGCAGCGCACGGGCGAGCTCAGCCGCGGCCTCTCGGCGGTGCTCGCGGACGCGCGCGACGTGGTGCTGCTCTTCCACGAGTACTCGGCGCTCGCGGTGCGCGACCCCAAAGTGGCCGCTCGCTACGTGCAGCGCAACGCGCGCCTGCGCGAGGAGCTCGCCGCGGCGGTGCGTCTTCGGCACGAGGCCATCGACGTGCCGCTGACGATGCCCGCGGAGGACCTCGCGACGGCGCTGATCGCGCTCGTCGACGGACTTTCGATTCAGCAACTCACCGAGCCCGACGCGGTCCCCGAGGAACTCTTCGGGCAGATCGCGGCCCTCATCGAGGACGGAATGACCCTCCGAGCCAAGGAGTCCCCATGAGCACCGAAGCGCCCCCACGCCCCCGCCCCGTATCCCGCTGGCAGAACGTCCAGCCGCGCGAACCGCAGGCCCCACCCGCCGACATCTCCCAAGCCCCACCCGGCCCCCGCGTGCCCCGCCACCTGCTCGGCGCGTACTGGCTATCGGCCGAACACGACCTGCTCGCGCGCTGCCGGCGCCGCTACGGCGACATCTTCTCGCTGCGCATCTGGCCGGTCGGCTTCCTGGTCGTGATCGCGGACCCCGCGGAGATCAAGCGCGTGTTCACGAGCGACCCCGACCAGCTGCGCGCGGGCGAAGGCAACGTCGTCATGCAGCCGGTCGCGGGGCCGGAGTCGGTGCTGCTGCTCGACGGCAAGCGCCACCTCAACCGCCGCAAGCTGATGCTGCCGCCGTTCCACGGCGAGCGCATGGGCGTCTACGCCGATCTGATCGGCGAGATCGCCGACGAGGAGATCGCACGCTGGCCGGTGGGCGAGCCGTTCTCCGCGCACACCTCGATGCAGCGCATCACGCTGCGCGTGATCCTGCGCGCGGTGCTCGGCATCGAAGACGCCGCCCGCGGGGCGGAACTCGAGCGTCTGCTGCCCAAGCTCCTGAACTCCCCCGCCCTGCTGTGGCCGTTCCTGCAACGCGACATGGGCGCGCGCAGCCCGTGGCGGCGCTTCGTCGCGCTGCGCGAGCGGGTCGACGCGATCCTCTTCGACGAGATCGCGCGCAAGCGCTCGGACCCGAACCTGGCCGAGCACGAGGACATCCTCTCGATGCTGCTCGGCGCGCGAGATGAGAACGGCGAGGCGATGACCGACGAGGAGCTGCGCGACCAACTCGTCACGCTGCTGCTAGCCGGCCACGAGACGACCGCCACCGGATTGGCGTGGATTTTTGAGCGGGTGCTGCGCACCCCTGATGTTCACGCGCGGTTGCGCACCGCGGTCGCCGAGGACGACGATCGGTATCTGGAGTGCCTCATCAAGGAGGGCCTGCGGCTGCGCCCAGTGGTGCCGCTGGTGGCGCGTCAGGTCAACGCGCCGTTCCCCGTCGGGGACTACACGGTGCCAGCGGGCACGCTCCTGACGTGCTCGATGATCCTCACGCACAGCCGACCCGACCTCTACCCCGATCCGGACGCCTTCCGCCCGGAGCGTTTTATGGAGGACGCTCCCGACACCTACACCTGGCTCCCCTTTGGCGGCGGCACGCGCCGCTGCATCGGCGCGGCCTTCGCGACACTCGAGATGAAGGTCATCCTGCGCCGCGTCTTCGCGCAGTGCGAGCTGGAGGCCCCCGACCCCAAGCCCGAGCGCCCGCGGCGGCGCTTCGTCACCTACCCGCCCAATCACGGCGCGCGGGTCGTGTTGCGCAGCAGGCACTGAGCCGGCGAGCGGCGTCGCTATCCGCGCGGAAGCGCGATCCGGGATCGGAGCTGCCGTGAAACGGTGACCCAATACCCGGTCATCGGGGACCTGACGCCTGCGGCCGGCCAGCGCCGGCCGCATAGAGCCCTGCCGCGATCTGCGACGAGCTCACATCGCCAGCAGTGCCAGTCCCGGCACGCGTTCAAAGTCCCGCGCGTTGCTGGTGACAAGCTCGAATCCGTGCGTCAGGGCTGTCGCAGCGATCCAGAGATCATGCGCGGCGATCGTTTCCCCTGAGCGCCCGAGTCCGGCCCAAACGCTGGCGTGGACGCGCGCAACTTCAGAGTCGATTGGAACTTGCTCGACCACACCGAGGATTTGCTCGACCACCGCTTCTCGCTTAATCCGGCGAGCGGCTTGATCGGCGCGATGCACGCCGTGCAGTAACTCGCTGACTGAGATGACGCTGATCGCTTTGCCCTCAGTCACCAGCGGCTCCAAGGGCAACGTGCCCCGCTCCACATCGATCAGGACCGACGTATCGATCAGCTGGAGGGCCACTTGCTCACAGGCGGCCCAAGGGCCTTCCGGGCCTCCTCCACGTCGTGCGCGAAGTCCTCATCCAGAGCGGGTAGACGCTCCATCAATGTCTTAAACGCGGCACCGGAGAGTCCCCGTGGCCGCGACGGCGGGCGCAGCTCCGCAATTGGGCTTCCGTTGCGCACGATTTCAATCTCCTCGCCAGCGTCCACCCGATTGAGGACGGAGGAGAAGTCACGAGAGACCTCGGTCGCAGTCATGCGAACCATGTAAACGACTATATCAGATAAATCAGTCCGATAACTGTATTCATCCTTGCCGACCTCAAGTGAGATTGGCCATCACATGCTTGACGACCGTGTAGTCCTCCAGCGAGTACACGCTGAGATCCTTCCCGTAACCGGAGTCCTTGAACCCCCCGTGCGGCATCTCCGAGACGAGCGGGATGTGGTCGTTGATCCACACGCAGCCAAAGCGCAGCGCCTTGGAGACCCGCAGCGCGCGCCCGACGTCGCGCGTCCAGACCGATGAGGCAAGGCCGTAGCGCGTCGCGTTGGCCCACGCGATCGCCTCGGCCTCATCGGAGAAGCGCTGGACGGTGATGACCGGCCCGAAGATCTCGCGCTGGATCAGCTCGTCGTCCTGCTGCAGGCCCGCAACGACGGTCGGCTCGAGGTAGAACCCGGGCCGCTGCGGCTGCTTGCCGCCTGTGACGATCTCGGCGTGCGCGGGCCGGCGCTCCAGAAAGCCCTCGACACGCTCGCGCTGACGCGCGGAGTTGACCGGTCCGAGCGTCGTGTCCGAGTCGAGCGTGTCTCCGATCACCAGCCCCTGCGCCTGCTCGCTGAGGCCACTGACGACGTCGTCGTAGACCCCGCTTCCGGCGAGCACGCGCGTGGCGGCGGTGCAGTCCTGCCCGGCGTTGTAGTAGCCGGTGCCGGCGATCGTCTCCAGGGCGCTATCGAGACTGACGTCGTCGAACACGACCACGGGAGCCTTGCCTCCTAGCTCCAAGTGCACGCGCTTGAGCGAGTCCGCGGCGGTGCGCGCGATGTGCTTGCCGGTCTCCACCGAGCCGGTCAGCGAGACCATGTCGACCTCGGGGTGGGAGATCAGTGCCTGACCGGTTGGCTCCCCGCGACCGGTCACCACGTTGAGCACGCCCCGCGGCAGGATGTTCGCCGCCAGCTCAGCCATCCGCACGGTCGTGATCGGGGTCGTCTCGGCGGGCTTGAGCACGATCGTGTTGCCGGCCGCCAGCGCCGGAGCGATCTTCCAGATCGCCATCATCAGCGGGTAGTTCCAGGGTGTGATCTGGCCGATCACACCGATCGCTTCGCGGCGCGTGAAGGAGGTGTAGCCCTCCATGTACTCGCCCGCCGCGCGGCCCTCCAGGCAGCGCGCCGCGCCCGCGAAGAAGCGCAGGTTGTCGGCCATCGCGGGGATCTCGTCGTTCGTGACGGCGGCGAGCGGCTTACCCGCGTTCAGTGCCTCCAGACGCGCGAGCTCCTCGCCGTGCTCCTCGATCATGTCGGCCAGTCCCAGCAGCGCTGTCGCGCGCTGTGCGGGCGTCGTCTGCGACCAGGCCGGAAAGGCGGCGCGCGCGGCACGCACCGCGCGGTCGACGTCCAGCACGGTCGAGTTGTGCGCCCGCGCCAACTCCTCGCCGCTGGCCGGGTTCAGGACAGCTTCGCTCTCACCGTCGGAAGGCGCCTGCTCACCGTTGATGAAGTTGCTTAGGGTGCCTAGCTGAGTAGCCATGTGGATCTCCTCCTCATAGGGGTCATGCGGGAGTGGCGAGCGCCTGCGCCACGGCCGGGTGGGTGATCTGCCCGTCGCGCACGTTGAGCCCCAGCCGCAGACCCGGGTCGCGCTCGAGCGCCCCCTCGACACCGTGCTCGGCCAATGCCAGCACATAGGGCAGCGTCGCGTTGGTGAGCGCATAGGTGGAGGTGATCGGGACCGCGCCCGGCATGTTCGCGACGCAGTAGTGCGTCACGCCGTCGACCTCGAAGGTCGGGTCGGAGTGCGTCGTGGGGTGCGAGGTCTCAAAGCAGCCCCCCTGGTCGATCGAGACGTCCACGATCACCGCGTGGCGGCGCATCAGCCCGAGCTGCTCGCGCGTGATGACGTGCGGCGCACGGCCCCCGTGGACGAGTACCGCACCGATCACGAGATCCGCGGAGGGCAGCATCTCTTCGATCGCGAGCGTCGAGGAGTAGACCGTTGAGGCGCGCCCCCCAAAGGCGACTTCCAGTTCGCGCAGGCGGTCGATCGAGCGGTCGAAGACGAACACGTCCGCCTGCATCCCAATCGCAATGATCGCCGCGTTCATGCCGACCACGCCGCCACCGATCACGAGCACCGTCGCGGCCGCCACACCCGGCACGCCGCCGAGCAGGATGCCGCGCCCGCCGAGCGGCTTCTCGAGCATGAAGGCGCCGGCCTGCGTCGCGAGCTTGCCCGCAACCTCGCTCATCGGCGCCAGCAGCGGCAGGTTGCCGCGGGCGTCCTCGACGGTCTCATATGCGATGCAAGTGGCCCCCGACGCCTGCAGGCCTCGAGTCAGCTCGGGCTCGGCGGCGAGGTGCAGGTAGGTGAAAAGCGTCTGCCCCTCGCGCAGCAGCTTGATCTCCTCGGGCTGGGGCTCCTTGACCTTCAGGACCATGTCCGCCGCTTCGAACAGCGCCCCAGCATCGGGCGCGATACGCGCCCCCTGGGCGATGAAGTGCTCATCGTCAAAGGCGCTGCCGAGACCCGCGCCGGCCTGCACCAACACCTCGTGTCCACGCACGCTGCACTCGCGCACGCCCGCCGGGGTGATCGCGACGCGATACTCATCGCGCTTGATCTCCGTCGGTATCCCAATGATCATCGTGCCAGCTCCCTTCCTCGTAGGGCCAACCAGAACTCGATGCGGTCGCGGGCGTTTGAGAAGTCGCGACCGGTTAGCTGCTCCACGCGGCGGATGCGATAGCGCAGCGTGTGGCGGTGACAGTACAGCGCGTTCGCGGCCTTCTCCCAGTGGCCGTTGTGCTCGATGAAGACGTCCAGCGAGCGCAGCAGCTCGTCGCCGTACTCACCCTCGCCCGCCTCGACCGGGCCGAGCACCCCACGGCAGTAGGAGAGCAGCGCATCGTCGTCCTGCAGCGAGAGCAGCAGCTGGAATGCACCGAGGTCCGCATAGGAGGCCACGACCTCCGCCGAGCCATTGCCGTTCTGCAGGCGCACCGCCTCTAGCGCGCAACGCGCCTCGTGGAAGCTCAGCCGCAGCGAGTGCGTCGAGGCGACGCGGCTCGCACTCGCACGCACCTCTCCAACCCGCGCCGCCAACTCGCTGCGAACACGGCGCGCCAGTGCGATGGGGTCGAGCTCGCCAGCGGCGTCGACCACCGCGCACAGCAGGCCCGCGCGGATCGCCACCAGGCTGCCCGCGATCGGCTCGCGCGCCAGCGCGCGCTCGACCAGCGGCGCGGCCACCGACGGGTCGGGTGTGACAAACGCCAGCACCGCCGCCTGCTCGCCGATCCCAAAGGGGCGCAGCCGCGTCTGCAGCTCCTCGGGGTAGAGGCGACCTGTGAGGGCGTCCGCGAGCACGTCCCCGGCCATGCTGCGCTGCAGCATTTCGTAGCGCTCGTCCAAAAGCTGCGCAAAGACGCGCTCGGTGATCGCGATGAACGGCAGCTCGTAGGGAACCTCGAACAGTGGGAAGGAGCGCCGGCGCGCCTCGGCGAGCAACGCCGCCGGCAGGCGTTTGTGGGTAAAGCCCGTCCCAAACCCGAGGCCACCGATCTTGTGCTCAGCGAGGCGCTCGATCAGCTCGCGCTGGGTCTGCGCGCTGTCCAGCTGCAGGCCCGTCGTCAGCAGCAGCTCTCCCCCCCGCAGCCACGGCGTCGGGTCCAGCAGCTCGGTGCTGTGGACCCAGCGCACATGCCGGCCCGCGGCGTCCTGGCCGCTCGCGAGGTCGAGCCCCAGCTCTGTCACGAGTCCTTCGAGCGTCAGCACCGATCCACGAGTCCTTCCCGTCTTCGCATCAGCTCACGATGCGCTCCCACGCCTCGCTCAACACCGGCCGCAGAATCGCCTCGATCTCCTCGAACTGCTCCGGGCCCGCGATCAGCGGCGGGGAGAGCTGGATCACCGGCTCGCCGCGGTCGTCCGTGCGACAGATCAGGCCGCGGCGGTAGAGCTCTCCGGAGAGGAAGCCGCGCAGCAACTCCTCGGACTCGCGCGCGTCGAAGGTCGCCTTGGTCTGCTTGTCCTTGACCAGCTCGATCGCCTGGAAGTACCCGGCTCCGCGCACGTCCCCGACGATCGGCAGGTCGCGCTGCAGGCCCTCGAGCATCGCGCGCAGCGCCGGTTCGTTGCTGCGCACATGTGCGCACAGCTCCTCGCGCTCCATCACCTCGATGTTCGCCAGCGCCACCGCGCTCGCGACCGGGTGCCCGCCGAACGTGAAGCCGTGGTTGAAGATCGCCCGGCCGTGCATGAACGGCTCGGCGATGTGATCCCCGGCGATCACCGCGCCCATCGGCGCGTACGCCGAAGTGATGCCCTTCGCGGTCGTCAGGATGTCCGGCTGGTAGCCGTAGCGTTCGCAGCCGAACCAGTAGCCCAAGCGCCCCCACGAGCAGATCACCTCATCGGAGATCAAGAGCACCCCGTGGCGGTCGCAGATCTCGCGCACCCGCTGGAAGTAACCCTCCTGCGGGACGAAGCAGCCACCGCTGTTCTGCACCGGCTCCAGGATCACGGCCGCCACGGTCTCGGCACCCTCGAAGACAATCGCCTCCTCGATCGCGTCCGCCGCCCACAACGGGTCCCGGTCCTCTTTCCAGCGATATGAGTTCGTGTGCGGCACGTGATGCCCACCCGGCGTCAGTGGCTCGAACGGCGCACGCAGCGACGGCAGTCCGGTGGCCGTCAGTGCCCCCATCGAGGTGCCGTGATAAGCGAGGTTGCGCGAGATCAGCTTGAAGCGGCCGGCCTCACCGCGTGCGGCGTGGTAGGCCTTCGCGAGCTTCCAAGCCGACTCCACGGCCTCCGAGCCACCGGAGGTGAAGAACACGCGGTTGAGGTTCCCTGGAGCCAGGGCCGCAATGCGCGCCGCCAGCTCGATCGAGCGCGGGTGCGCGTAGCTCCAGTTCGTATAGAAGCCAAGCTCCGCCGTCTGGCGCGCCGCCGCCTCGCCGAGCTCCGTGCGACCGTGGCCGACGTTCACGCAGAACAGCGCCGAGAGGCCATCGAGGTAGCGCTTGCCGTGCTCGTCGTACACGTAGCACCCCTCGCCGCGCACGATCACCGGGATCTCGTGATCCACGTAGGACCCCATGCGCGTGAAGTGCATCCACAAGTGTCGCCGCGCGAGCTCTTGCAAGTCCCCACCACCGGTCGCTCTTCGCGCCTGGAGAGCTCTCGCAGCCTCCCCACCGGTCGCCGTGACGGGCCCGCTCGCCGTGCTCGCGTCGCTCACGTGGGTCGCCATCTTCATCGTCCTCCTCGATCGGGACTTCCGGTCCGTGTCGCTAGACACTCAGGACAACCGTACTCCGCTCAGATGCATGTATCAATGCGCTACAAGTTCAACAGGCTCAGTAGTCATTGTACGTAACGTACAAGCACAAAGCGAATCTTTGGGAATTGCGCACCTTGTGTCGCCTTCTGGGTGGTCGTAGCGTTTGCCACGATTGCTAAGAGATGTGAGCCGGCGGCAGGACGGCAGCCGCACCACGACATAGCTGGATCACCCCCATAGCCAAAGGCAGGCGACCATGGCAAGCATCAGCGCCACTTCACCCGAGGTACCCACTCCCTCAGACGGAGTGATGGACAAGGGGCTCAAGAAGAACGCGATCGGCTATCTCTCGAACATCGTGATCGGCGTCGCCTCCACGGCGCCGGCGTATTCGCTGGCGGCGACGCTGGGCTTCATCGTCGCAGTGAAGGGTGTCGGCGTGCACGCGCCGGCAGTGATGCTCGTGGCGTTCATCCCAATGCTGCTGGTCGCCGCGGCATACAAATACTTCAACCGCGCCGACCCCGACGCGGGCACTTCCTTCGCGTGGACCACGCGCACGTTCGGGCCGATGACCGGCTGGCTGAACGGCTGGGCAATCTTCCTCTCCGACGTGATCGTGATGGCCTCGCTCGCGGCGATCGCGGCGATCTACACCTTCAAGCTTTTTGGGTTCACCGAACTCGGCGAATCCAAAGCGGCGATCATCATCGCCGCGGTGCTGTGGATCGCCCTGATGACCTGGATCTGCTACCGCGGTATCGAGCTCTCCGCGCGCATCCAGCAGTTCCTGCTCAGCGCCGAGGTCTTCATCCTCGGGGTCTTTGCGGTCGTCGCATTCGTCAAGGTCTACGGCAGCCACCCCCCTGCCGGCTCGATCAAGCCCTCGCTCTCCTGGATCAATCCGTTTGCGATGAACTTCTCCGACCTCGTCGTCGCGCTGCTGCTCGCGGTCTTCATCTACTGGGGCTGGGATTCCGGGGTGGCGGTCAACGAGGAGTCCGAGGACCCCGCCGAGGGCCCGGGCAAGGCCGCGGTCGTCTCGACGATCCTGCTCGTGCTGATCTACGTCGTCGTCACCGCAGCCGCGCAGTCCTTCCACGGTGTTGGCTTCCTCACCAACGAAGCCAACCAGGAAGATGTCCTCAACGCCCTCGGATCGGGGGTGCTCGGCAGCACGCTCAACAAGCTGCTGATCATCGCGGTGCTCACATCCGCTTCGGCCTCGACGCAGACGACGATCCTGCCGACCGCCCGCACCACGCTGTCGATGGCGCACTGGAAAGCGGTTACCAGCCTGCTCTCGCGTGTCCACAAACGCTATCTGACCCCGACCGTCTCGACGCTCGGCTTCGGCCTGCTCTCGATCATCATCACCGTCGTCCTGCTGCTGCTCTCCAACAGCGTGCTCGAAGACTCGCTGACCGCGATCGGCTTCCCTATCTGCTTCTACTACGGCTTCACCGGGGTGGCCTGCGGGTTCTACTACCGCCGCGACCTGATGGAAAGCGCACGCAACTTCCTCCTGCTGGGCCTCGGCCCGATGATCGGTGGGTTGATGCTTTTCGGGGTCGGACTGAAGGCGGCGTTCTTCTACGGCCACGCCGAAAACGTCTCCTCGAAGCCGATCCTCGGCATCACGCTGCCGCTGTGGATGGGCATCGGCGGCATGGTGCTCGGCGGCGTGATCATGATCGTCTCGCGGCCCTTCTTCAAAGAGTTCTTCTCACGCAAGACCGAAACGGCGCCGCCCGGGCTGCTCAACCAGCCGCCGCCGACCGGGCCCGTGCCAGGGCGCGTGGAGTTCTGAACTCTTTACAAAGCTGCCCTGGGGCAGAGGGAGCTTGGCGCGCGGTCGTGGATGGAACCGCGCGCCGCTCCCTGCCGCATACTCCGGCTACGCCAGTCGCGTGATGCCGACCACCGCGTCGAACCCCCGATCGAAGCTCACGATCTCGGTCAGATCGCAGCGACGCATCACGGCGACGTGCAGGGCGTCCCGCGCCGACAGCAGCGGGTTACCCTGGATCAGATCCTTGGCGGCGAAGACATCGGCCGCCTCGATCGCGAGCACGTCTTCGACCACGCCTTTCAGAGTCTCGAAGGCCAACTCGATCCGGTCGCGACGGTCGATCGCGACGAAGCGGTGAAGAATCTCCTGAAACACCTCGCTGCTCGTGACCAATCGCCGCTGTTCGCGAACGAGTTGTTCGATCAGTCGCTGCGCGTCGGCCTTGTGTGGATGCTCCGCACCGACCAGGTACATCGGGACGTTCGCATCGACGAAGATCACGCTCCGCTCGCGCCCGCGAGCCCTGTGTCGAGCTCGCGCGAGCGCCCCGCCTCGGTCTCCGCGAGCATCGTCTCGACGTCGACTTCGCGACCGCCGGTCTCATGCGCGACCGCCCTGCGGACGAGCGCGAGCTTGTCCTCCACGTCACCGATCGCCCGCTCCCGCTCGGCTACCCGCAGCGCCTGGCGCACCCACTCCGAGAGGCTCACCCCGGCGGCATCAGCCGTGCGCGTGTAGCGCTCCAAATCGGAGTCGCCTACGACCACCTGAAGACGCTTACTCATAGGGCGAGCGTAACATACTCGCCTAGGTAGTAAGATTCGGCAGTCGGTCTTACCCTCGCTTCGCCACGCAATAAACGCTCCGACTCACGACGGGGTAGTCGTCCGCTCGGCCGGCCCTGCCGCGGTCAGCCCGCCGTGTAAGCGAACCCTCGCAGGCATCCGCCGGCCGAGCGGACGGCTACCCCGGCACGAGCGGCAACGCCCCGACGCGAGGCAAGGATGCCGAGCGCCGACCCGCCGCCGCCTCCGGGCCGACCCACGCGGACGATCTCAAAGCAGCTCCATCTGCCCATGCGGAGCCCCCAGCTCCGCCAGACGCTCCAGAAAGGGTCCCGGCGCGAACGCCTCGGGACCAAGCACTCCGGCACCTTTCCAGGTCCCGTCGGCAATCAGCTCCAGCGCGACCACGGGGTTGACCGCGGTCTGCCACACAACGGCCTGACTGCCGTATTCGCGCATCGTCTGCTCGTTGTCCACGACGTGGTAAAGGTAGGTCGAGCGTGGCTGCCCGTCGCGCCCGCTGCCCGTGATCCAGGTACCCGCGCAAGTGCGCCCGGTCATACGCTCGCCCAGCGTCGCCGGGTCCGGCAACGTCGCAGCGACGACGTCGCGTGGCGCGACCTCCACGCCGCGCACGGAGACCGGCTTGGTCGAATCGAGGCCCAGTTTGTGCAGCGTGCGCAGTACCCCGATGAACTCCTCACCCAGCCCGTACTTGAACGTCACCCGCTCGCACTGCACCCAGCGCGGGATCAGCACCACCTCCTCGTGCTCGACGTTCACGCACTCGACCTTGCCGATGCCCTCCGGGAACTCGAAGACCTCCGGCTCGGAGAACGGCGGGGTGGTGTAGAAGCCGCGCTCGCGCTCCCAGATCAAGGGCGGGTTCAGGCACTCCTCGATCGTCGTCCAGATCGAGAACGTCGGCGCGAAGTCATAGCCCTCGACCACGAGGTCCGCACCGTCGCGCACTCCGATTTCGTCGATCTGCGTGAACAGCTCGTCGGCCGCGTAGCGCGCAAAGATGTCGGATAGTCCCGGCTCCACGCCGATCCCCACTAGCGCCAGCAGGCCGGCCTGCTCCCACTGCTCGTGGCTCGCGAGCTGCTTCTCGCCCAGCATCTTCCCCGGCAGCTCATACGGTCGCTGCGGATGCGGATGCGAGAGCGTCATCGCCATGTCCAGGTAGGTGGTGCGCGCCTCGAACGCCGCCGCGAAGATCGGCTCGTTGAAGCGCGGGTCGCAGGCGTTCAGGACGGCATCGGGCTTGACTCGGCCGATCAGTGCCACGAGCTGCTCGCGGCTCGCGGCATCGACTCGCTCGGCCCCGAAGCGGCCCGCCTCGCCAAGCCGCGCCACCGCATCGTGCGCACGCTGCGGCGAGACATCCGCCAGCACCACGCGCTCGAACGCCGGACGGCGCTGCGCGATCGCCGCGAACGCCGCGCCCACACCTCCGGCGCCGACCACCAGAACCTTCATCGTCCTCAAGTGTGACGCAAATCACTTGATCGGAACGGCGCAGACGCACAGCCCCAATGCTCCACAACGGCGCAGAGCGCTCGCCGCGGCCGAGTGCGGCGAGCACCCGGCGCCAGCTTCTTAGTTCTTGGCAACCTTGGCGTTGCAGTGCGCCGCGTGCAGCTGACGACAGACCACGACGTAGCCTTCGCGCGGCACACCGTGGGCGTTCATCAGTCCCGCGTCAAAGCGCGTAGAGCTGTTGCCGCCCGTCCAGTCGTATATGTAGAGGCGCTTGATCTGCGGCACCGCGGACGCCACGCCGAACATGTATCTCAAGACACCGGCGGCACGTCGCAGACCGGAGCCGTTCCTGTTGGGGAACTCGCCGCCGAATTTCACGATGCCACCAGTCTCCGTGAGCCATACCTGGCTCCCCAGGTCCTGTGAGAGATCGCGCGTGCGCCAGCTTTCCAGACGGTTGATGTCCGAGTAGTTGTGCAAGCCCCAGACCGTCGGCATCAGCGTTTTCAGGCGGTGGATCTCGCGCTTGAATTCGGCGATGTAGTCGATCGTCGGGTAGATGTCGTACTGGTCGAGTACGTCCAGGCCGACGACCGTGCAGGATTGGCAGTCGCGCTTTAGCGCCTGGTAGTACTTGGCGTCGGCAACCGCCGACGGGCTCGCAAACGAGGCGCTGCCATCGCTCACGTAGCCGCGGTTAGCCTCATCCCAGGCCTGGTATTCACGAACGTGGGGGAAGAACTTGATGAACTTCGCCACGTCGCTCTTGTACGTCGCCACGCTGGGCAATTTCTTCTGCGTGTACTCGGAGTGATAGAAGGCCACGAGGACTTTCAAATGCTGCGCTTCGGCCGCTGCAATCCATTTCTTGGCCTGCAGCAGCGAATAGAGCCGCACCGCCGCGTCGTAGGGAGCGACGTAGCGGACGACCTTTGTGTGCAGCTGGCGGTAGAGCGGGTTGGCGAACATCGTGCTTTCCTCGTTGCCGAGGCCGGTCATGAAGTAGGAGCCATGAGAGCTCGCCGCGTGCGCGGTGCCAGCGGCCGCCGAGCGCGCGGGGGAGCCGCTGGCAAGCAGCACCGCACAGATTGCGGCCACCGGCAGTGCCGCCGCAAGGAAGCGGAAGCGGAGGTTCAAGCGGGGGCGGGAAAAGAATCGGGGCATGTTCATCGACAACAGGCTAAGCACCCGAAGGTTGCGCGGGCGCCGCTTGCCTTGGAGCCTGCACGTCAGTTTGCAGCGCCGCGCGGACGGGACGCAGGACGATCAGCTCCGCCGGCACGTGCGCCAGCAGCCACGCGACGTCCTCGGGCGTGAAACCCTCCCCTCCCGCGCCCGTCCCCGCCGCCACCACCATCCGCTCGAAACGCTCGTGCTCAATCAGCTGGCGCAAGGCGTGACGGGGCGTGCGACCCCGCTCGATGCGCGCATCGACCGGCACCTCCGCGCGCACCGCGCGCTGCTCGATCGCCTCCAACAGCGTCAGCGCCGTATCGCCCTCCGCCTGCAGCGGCACGTCGACGGCGAGGCGCAACGGGACGAAAGCCAGGTAGACCGGCATCAGCGTCGCGCCCTCCGCGCGCGCGAGCCGCAGCGCGGCTGCCAGCGCCGGCTCGGAAAGCCCCTCGCCGGTGAAGGGAAACACGATCCGACGCACCCGCTCGTGGCTGCTCAAAGCACGGCTACGGCGCCAACGCTCGAGCGCCAGCGCAGCCGCCAGCCCCACCAGGAAGGCGCCGCCGATCAGCACACCCACGAGCAAAGTCATGGGCCACGCTCCTCGCCGCCCTCCGAGCTGGCCAGCGTCTCAGAGCGCAGCGTGCGGTCGGCCACGATCCGCAGATCGACCCCCGGCAGCCCCCGCAGCAGCCTGAACGGCAGCGCCGGCTGCGCCAGCCGCCGCCACGCGCTGCGCGGCTTGGGGGTGCCCATCAGCAGATACGTCGTGCCGCGCCCGCGCGCGACCTGGATCGCAACCTCCGCGACGTCGTCGCCCTCCTCGATCAGCAGGTGCGCTCCCAGCACCGAGGCCAGCCGCCGCAACGCCTCCAGCTGCTCGCGCTCCTCGGGGCTCGGCAGCACCCCCGGGCTGCGTACCACCAGCAGATCGAGCTCCGCGCCGAGACGCTGCGCCGAGCGCCACGCGCGGCGCACCACACGCTGCGAGCGCGGTGTCGGCGTGATCAACGCCAGCAGCCGCTCCGAGATCGCCTGCGGCGCCGCGCGCGCCAGCAGTCGATCCTCGCGCCGGCCGACCGGCGCTCCCCGCACCCGCCGCTCGAGCCCCACGCCCTCCGCGACCTGGCGCAGCGCCGTCTCGCGCAACGCCGCCAGGTTCTCGATCTTGAAGAAGTTGCCCAGCGCCGCCGGCACGCGCTCGGGGGGGTAGACCTTGCCCGCCCGCAGACGCCCGATCAACGCCTCCGGGGTCACGTCCACGAGCACCGCCTCATCGGCCGCCGAGAGCACCGCATCGGGGATCGTCTCACGCACGCGCACACCCGTCAGCTGTGTCACCTGGTCGTTGAGGCTCTCCAGGTGCTGCACGTTCACCGTCGAGAACACATCGATGCCCGCCGCCAGCACATCGCGCACGTCTTCGTAGCGCTTCTCGTGCTCCACGCCCGGCGCATTGGTGTGCGCCAGCTCATCGATCAGGCACAGCTCGGGGGCGCGCGCGAGGATCGCCGGCAGGTCCAGCTCCTCCAGCTCGGTATCCCGGTAGCGCACGAGCCGGCGCGGCTGCAGCTCCAGACCCTCGGCCTGCGCAAGCGTCGCCAGACGCCCGTGCGACTCCAGGTAGCCGACGACGACGTCGCGGCCCGCCTCCGCCTCCGCCTGACCCTCTTGCAGCATGCGGTAGGTCTTGCCCACGCCGGCCGCCATCCCGACGAAGACCTTCAGATGGCCACGCTCAGGCGACATGAGGGCATTCTCCCGAGCCGATCCCGTTCAGGCGTTCAGCCTCCGGGGACCGCGCTCAGGCCCCGAGCAGATTGTGAACGATCAGATCTATCAACTTGATCCCGATGAACGGCGCGATGATGCCGCCGAGTCCGTAGATCCAGAGGTTGCGCCGCAGTAGCGCGCTCGCGCCGATCGGCCGGTAGCGCACACCACGCAGCGAGATCGGGATCAGCAGCGGGATCACGATCGCGTTGAAGATGATCGCCGAGATGATCGCCGACTGCGGCGTGCCGAGATCCATGATGTTCAGCACGTGCAGCGGACCCTTCGCTTCACCGTTGGCCGCGTATGTCGCGACGAAGACCGCCGGCAGGATCGCGAAGTACTTCGCCACGTCGTTCGCGATCGAGAAAGTCGTCAGCGCGCCGCGCGTGATCAAGAGCTGCTTACCGACCTCGACGATCTCGATCAGCTTCGTCGGGTTGGAGTCGAGGTCGACCATGTTGCCCGCCTCGCGTGCCGCCTGCGTGCCCGTGTTCATCGCGACGCCCACGTCGGCCTGCGCCAGCGCCGGCGCATCGTTGGTGCCGTCACCGGTCATCGCGACCATCCGTCCCTCCGCCTGTTCCTCCTTGATCAGCGCCAGCTTGCGCTCCGGCGTCGCTTCGGCGAGGAAGTCGTCCACGCCGGACTCCTGCGCGATCTTCGCGGCCGTCAGGCGGTTGTCGCCCGTGATCATCACCGTGCGGATGCCCATCGCGCGCAGCTGGTCGAAGCGCGCCCCCATCCCCTCCTTGATCGTGTCCTTCAGGTAGACCACGCCCAGCACCTGGCTGTCGCGCGCCACCGCCAGCGGCGTGCCGCCTTCGCCGGAGATGCGGTCGAGCGCGACGCGCAGCTCCGGCGGCGCCTGGCCGCCTTCGCGCTCGACGAGCGCCACGATCGCGTCGCCCGCGCCCTTGCGCAGCTGCTGGCCGTCGTAGTCGACGCCGCTCATCCGCGTCTGCGCCGTGAACGGGACGAAGTCCGCGTGCAGCGTGCTCATGTCGTGCTCGCGGATGCCGTACTGCTTGGCCAGCACCACGATCGAGCGCCCCTCGGGGGTCTCATCGGCCAGCGATGAGAGTTGCGCCGCTTCGGCCAGCTCCGCCTCCGGCACTCCCGGCATCGGGACGAACTCCGAGGCGATCCGGTTGCCGATCGTGATCGTGCCCGTCTTGTCCAGCAGCAGCACGTCCACGTCGCCCGAGGCCTCCACCGCGCGGCCCGAGAGCGCCAGCACGTTGCGGCGCACGAGACGATCCATGCCCGCGATCCCGATCGCCGAGAGCAGCGCGCCGATCGTCGTCGGGATCAGCGCCACGAGCAGCGCGATCAGCGTCGTCTCGGAGATCGAGGTGTGCGCGAACAGGCCGAAGGGGCGCAGCGTCGCCACGACGATCATGAAGATCAGCGTCAGCCCGGCCAGCAGTATGTTCAGCGCGATCTCGTTTGGCGTCTTGCGCCGTTCCGCCCCCTCGACGAGGGCGATCATGCGCTCGATGAACGACTGTCCCGGCTCTTGCGTGATTTCCACGACGACCCGATCGGAGGTCACGCGCGTACCGCCCGTCACCGCGCTGCGGTCCCCGCCGGACTCGCGGATCACGGGCGCCGACTCGCCCGTGATCGCGGACTCGTCGACCGTCGCGATGCCCTCGATCACCGTCCCATCGCCCGGGATCAGCTCACCCGCCTCGACTATCACCACGTCGCCGCGCGTCAACTCCGAGGCCGGACGTGTGCTCCCGTCTTGCATGCGCGCCACGGTCTCCTTGCGCATCGTGCGCAGCGTGTCCGCCTGCGCACGACCACGGCCCTCCGCGAACGCCTCCGCCATGTTCGCGAAGACCACGGTCAGCCACAGCCAGATCGCGATCGTGAACGTGTACCACGCCGGCTCGTTGCCGCCGCCCAGCGGCTTGCCGCCGCCGACCTGGATGAACCATGTGACGGTCGTGATCAGCGCGCCGATCTCCACGACGAACATCACCGGGTTGCGGATCTGCACACGCGGGTCGAGCTTGAGGAAGCTGTCGAGGAGCGCCCGCCGCACGATCTCCGGCTGGAACAGCGAGATCGCGCGACGCTCAGTCGGGGCCGACGGCTGGAGGGAGGCAGGATCGGTCGACATCAGTGTCCTCCAGTCAGGCGATCGAGGGCAAGGTTCAGCTCGAGCACGTTCACGCCCGGTTCTCCGGAGAAGCCGAGTCCACGCCCGCTCGTGTACTTCGCGATCAAGCCGTCCACTTGCGCCAGCGTCAGGTGACGCACGCTCGCGATCCGGTGCGCCTGAATCCAAGCGTTCGCCTGTGATATTTCGGGATCGAGGTTCGACGCCGACGTGTTGACCGCGTCGACCGGCACCTGCGCGGCAGTCAGGCTCGGATCGTAGGGCCTCTCCAGTTCGAGGTAGGCCTTGAGGTTTTCAGCATCCGCTTCCTCGGTTATCTTGCTGTTCGGGCCTCTATTGGAGAATGCGCTGGCCGCGGCGTTGTAAGCGCCCCCTTCGGTGGCGGATGGACGCGACTGGAAGTAACGCGGATCCGGTTCGGTGAGGACTTCGCCTTCCTTTTCGACCGGCTTGCCGTTCTTCATCTGCGGGAGGACGAACGCCTGGCCGATGATCTTCGAGCCGACCAGCTTGCCATTCACCTTGATCTGCTGACCGTTGGCGTTCCCGGGGAACGCCACCTGGCTGACGCCGGTGATCACCAGCGGATAGGCGATCCCGAAGATCAGCGTCAGGACGAGGATGCCGATTGCGGATGTGATGATGTCGCGTTTCATAGCTCTAATACAGGTGTCCGGTCAGGCCCTGCACGATCGGTCCGAGCAGCAGGGCGGGGAAGAACGTCAGCGCGCCGACCAGCACGATCACGCCGATCAGCAACACGACGAAGGTCGGGTTGTCGGTGCGCATCGTCCCCAGGCCACCGGGGCTCACCCGCTTGCCCGCAAGCGTGCCGGCGACGGCCAGCGCGAACAGGATCGGGGCGTAGCGCGCGAAGATCATCGTGAACGCGCCAAGCAGATCGGCGAACGTGACACCGTGCGCACCGAGGTTGCCGGCGTTCGGCTGGATGTAGCCGGTGTAGCCGGCGAACGCCGAGCCGTTGTTGTTCGCCTGCGAGAGGTAGGCGTAGAAAGTCTCCGAGAAGCCCTGCGGACCGCCCGCCGCCACTTCCGAGATCGAGGCGCGACCGGCTTTCGTCGCGGTGGCCAGCGCGGTCGAGAACAGCGCCGAGAGCGGCGTGATCAAGAGGCCGAGCGCGACCAGCTTGATCTCGCGCGCCTCGATCTTCTTGCCGAGGTACTCCGGTGTGCGACCCACCATCAGGCCGCCGATGAAGACCGCCAGCAGCACGTACAGCAGGATCGAGTACAGCCCCGTGCCCACCCCGCCGAAGATCACCTCGCTCGCCGACAGGTTCGCGAACGGCACCGCCCCACCGATTCCGGTGAACGACTCGATCGCGCTATTGACCGCGCCGCACGAGGTGACCGTCGTGACTACATCGAAGAGCGCCGAGCCCGCGATCCCGAAGCGCTGCTCCTTGCCTTCCAGGTTGCCACCCCCGGAGCCGTGGATCACGCCGGTGTGCAGACCGGCCGCGTGCTGGGCCGGGGAACCGTGCGCCTCGGCGATGTACGCGACGATCGCCGCGCCCAGGAACATCACCATCATCGTCCCGTAGATCGCATAGCCCTGGCGGCGGTTGCCGACCATGCGCCCATAGGTGAACACGAGCGCCGCTGGGATCACGAGCACCGCCAGCATCTCGAAGAAATTGGTGAAGCCCGTCGGGTTCTCGAAGGGGTGGGCCGAGTTGACGTTGAAGATGCCCCCGCCGTTGGTGCCGAGCATCTTGATCGCCTCCTGCGAGGCCGCCGGCGCAACCGCGATCGTCTGTTTCAGACCAGTGATCGTGTGTGCCATCAAATACGCGGAGAACGTCTGAATCGCCCCTTGAGAGACGAGTACCAGTGCCACCACTATCGACAGCGGAGCGAGCACGTAGAGCAGCGTGCGCACCAGGTCCTGCCAGAAGTTCCCAAGCGACTTGCCGCTACGCCCGATGATCCCGCGGATCAGCGCGACCGCAACCACGATCCCAATCCCGGCCGAGAGGAAGTTTTGCACCGTCAGCCCCGCCATCTGGCTGAAGTAGCTCATCGTCGTCTCGCCGCCGTAGTACTGCCAGTTGGTGTTCGTCAGGAACGAGGAGGCCGTGTTGAAGGTCACATTCCAGGTGCCCGAGTGGAAGTGCATCGGGTTCAACCCCGTGAAGTCCCACAGCGTCTGCGTGCGCAGGATCACGTACAGCAGCAGCCAGCCCGCCAGCGAGAACACGATCAGGCTGCGCGCATAGGACTTCCAGTCCTGCTCCCGGCGCTCGTCCACGCGCATGACCGCGTAGAGCAGCCGCTCCGGCCCGGCCACGAGCGGCGTCATGAACGTGCGCTGGCCCGTGTACACGCGCGCCATGTAGCTGCCGAGCGGGATCGCCAGCAGTGTCAGGATCCCCGCGAAGCCGAAGATCGTCAGCCAGCCCAGGAAGGTCAAAACTTCTCACCCCGCAGCAGCGCGTAGAGCAGGTAGAGGATCACCAGCACCGAGACGACCAGGCCGAAGAAGTCGGCGCCGCTCATATGGGCGATGAACGCTCCCAGCGGAACGCTCATATCTTGTCGATCCCCGCTATCAGCGCCAGGAGAATCGCGAACATCGCGACCCCCATCGCAATTGACACCACGTCCATGCGCTTACTGTTCCGCACCGGCCGTCACGGGTGCATGACGATCCGCGGGTCGCGTATAACGATTTCGTTACGAAGCAGGCGATTTCGCTACGAAGCAGGCCGATTGTAAGCGCGCGCTCACAAACTCGGGAGGAGTCCGGCGCAATTTACCCCGAGAAGCGGTACCCCACACCGGGATCGGTCACCACATAGCGCGGACGCCCCCCGGGGCCCTCGGGCTCGACCTTGGCTCGCAGCCGCGCGATGTGCGTGCGCAGCGCCTGCACATCGTCTGCGTATCCCGGCCCCCACACATCCTTCAGCAGCGCCGCGTGCGTCATCAGCCGGCCGCGGTTGCGAACCAAGACCCGCAGCAGGTCGAACTCGATCGGCGTCAGGTGCACCGGCTCGCCGTCGCGGCGCACCGCGCGCGCCGCGAGGTCGATCTCCAAACCATCCACCGTTATGACCGGCTCGCGGTCGGCCTGGGAGCCCTCGCTGCGCCGCAGCGCCGCCTGCAGCCGAGCGACCAGCTCGCGGGTCCCGAACGGCTTGGTGATGTAGTCGTCCGCCCCCGCCTCCAGCGCTTGAACCTTCTGGTCCTCCTCGCCTACGGCAGAGAGCACGAGAATTGGCATCTCGCTCCACTCCCGCAGCCGGCGCGTCACCTCCACACCGTCGCCGTCCGGCAGCACCAGGTCCACGATCGCCGCGCGCGGCGGGCGCACGGCCGCGAGGTCGAGCGCCTCCGTAGCGCTCTGTGCTGCGATCACCTCGAAGCCGGCCTCGCGCAGCACGACCCGCAGCGCCCGCAGGATCTGTAGCTCGTCGTCAACCACGAGCACACGGGGCTGCGCTGTGCTCACGAGCGCTCCAGCGGCAGCTCGAACACAAACGTCGCTCCCTGCCCCGGCAGTGACTCCACGTGCAGCGTCCCCCCGTTCGCCTCGGCGAAGCCCCGTGCAATCGCCAGTCCCAAGCCCGAGCCGCGATGCCCGCCGCGGGCTGTGCCGGCGCGGTAGAAGGGCTCGAATACCCGCTCCAGCTGAGCCGGGGGTATACCTGGACCGCGGTCGACGACGCGCACGATCAGACGACCCCCTCCGTCTCCGCCCGCCATCGTGCGCACCGCGCGCGCTCGTACCGACACCGCGTGGCCGCCGGAATGGCGGCGCGCATTCTCGAGCACGTTTACGAACGCGCGCTCGAGCTGCGTAGAGTCCGCGCGCACCAGCGGCAGGTCGCGGTCGATCGAGACGTGGAACGTCTCTTGCCGCTGCGCGTCCTGTTCCGAGGATGCCGGGGCGAGTGAGGGCGCCAGATCTTCAAGCGCCCGCTCGAGCACCTCGGCGACCGAGGTCCACTCCCGGTGCGGAGCCGCCGCACCCGCCTCCAGGCGCGAGAGGTCGAGCAGGTTCTCGACGAGTCGCGAGAGCCGCCGCGTCTCCCCCACGATCACCGACGCCAACTCCTCGCGCTCCTCCGCCGAGATCCCCGTCAGCGCCAGCGCCTCGCCGGCCGCCGAGATCGCAGTCAGGGGACTGCGCAAGTCGTGGGAGACCGCGCGCAGCAGCGCTGTCTTGACGACATCCGCCTGACGCAGCGCCGCCGTTTCAACGGTGCCACCCAACAACTCCTCGCGCTCCAGCGCCGCCGTCAGCAGCGCCTCCAGCGCCGGCACGACCCGCTCCTGCAGTCGCTGCAGGTTGCGCTCGGAGGTCTCCGCCCCGACCACCAAAGTCCCCAGCCGGTGGTCGCCCTCGCGCAGCGGAAAAGCCACGCTGCGCGCATCGGCCTCGACCGTCTCCATTACGATCGCCGCCGAGGGCAGTTCCAACGCCTGCGCCATGCGCGCCGCGGCTGTCGGCAAGACCTCCGCCAGACTCTCCCCGCGTAGGAGCAGGCGCGCCATCTCGGTCGCCAGATCCGCCTCGCGGCGGCGCTCCAGCGCCTCGCGCGTCCGTGCGCGCGTGAGCTGCGCCACCGAGCTCGTCAGCGCCGCCACGACCAGGAAGGTCCCCAGGGCTACCCAGTCGTTCGGGTCCTTGACAGTGAAACGCCCTACCGGCGGCAGCTGGAAGAAGTTGAACGCCGCCGCGCTCAGCACCCCCGTGAGCGCCCCCAGCCAGGCCCCCCAGGTGAGCGAGACCACCAGCACCGCCAGCAGATACACGACCCCCAGCGATACCACCGGCGCCACCTGCTTGAGCGGATACACGACCAAGGTGCACAGCGCCACCCCTACGATCGCGCTCAGTAACCCCGTCCTGCGCGACGGCGGGGTCGGGGCGAGCAAGAAGCCGAGCAGACGCGACACGCGTGCAGAGCGTATAGCGCCCCGGGGGACGGGACTGCTTCCCGCCCCCCGGGGCCACGCTGCGCGTTGTCTCCGGCGCGGGGCACCGGACTGGGTAGGATCTGGGCTATTCGTCTGAGTGGCCGTCCGGCACTCAAGCTTGCAAGTACGCTCGTCGCTACACACTGGAGCGAATGAGACAGGGCAGCGGATGACAAGGAAGATTGCCCGCACCACCAGATCCCTCGGCCTCGCCACGCGGCGCGACCTCGGCCTCGCCACGCAGCGCGCGGCAATTGGGGTGCTGTCGGCCACGCTCCTCACCCTCGCCGCTCCAAACGGCATCGCACTGGGCCTGAGTGCTCCGGCAGCCGCCGGCTCGGCCGCTCCCCCGGCGGCCTCGGAATACCGCACCCTGCCGGTGTGTCACGCACCATCCCCCGGCCATGCCAGCTGCCTGGCGCTCGCGCTGGCCCCACGCACGGCGGCGGCGCGACTACGCATGCATCAGCTCGCGAGGGTCCATAGCGCCGCGATCGGAACAGCAAGTCCCACGGCCTGCACCCAGGTCTTTCCCGCCTGCCTGACCCCCCAGAACCTCAACGACGCCTACTTCCCGGGCGAAAAACCGGAAGCCCCGGGCTCCGAACCGCAGACGATCGCGCTTGTCGACGCCTACAACGACCCCAACATCGAAGGCGATCTCAAAGTCTATGACGAAGCATTTGGCCTGCCGGCTTGCACGGAAGCCAACGGCTGCTTCAAGAAGGTCAACCAGAAAGGCGAAGTCGGACGGCCACCGACAACCAAAGGCGAAGCCGAAAAGGAAGAAGCCGAGGGTTGGGCGCTCGAGATCTCCACGGATGTCGAGGCCGCGCACGCCGTCTGCCAGAACTGCCACATCGAGCTCGTCGAGGCCAACGACTCGGCCTACGCAAATCTCGTGACCGCCGAGGAGACCGCTGTACAGATCGCTGGAGTGGGCGAGATATCGAACTCCTGGGGCGGTCCGGAAGCGGAACTCACCAACCCAGAGATCGCGGCCTTCAACCACCCCGGGATCGTGATCACGGCGTCCGCCGGGGACGACGGCTACCTCAACTGGGACCTGTGGAAAACGGAACCGCTGAACTTCGACGAACCGGACTTTCCCGCTTCCTCTCCCGACGTCGTCGCCGTGGGAGGTACCAGGCTGACGCTCAGCAGCAGCGGCACCTGGGGAGGCGAGAGCGTTTGGAACGATGACCAAGAAGGCTCAGGCGAAGGCGCCTCCGGTGGCGGCTGCAGCCTGCGCTTCGGCGCACAGGCCTGGCAGCGGGACACTCCCGATTGGCCAGCGGTGGGCTGCGAAGACCGGCGCGCGGTCGCCGATGTCTCCGCAGATGCCGACCCCGACAGCGGGGTCGCCGTCTATGACTCGGTTCCCTACCCCTACGAAGAAGCCGGCAAAGCAAAGGTCGAAGCGCCCAGGTGGCTACCGATCGGTGGCACCAGCCTGGCGTCCCCGATCATCGCCGCGATGTTTGCGCTCGCGGGCGGAGCACACGGCGTCGCCTACCCGGCGCAGACGCTCTACTCGCACCTCAGCTCGGCAGCGCTGCACGACGTCGCCCCGCAAGCCGGTATCAGCGCCGGTGGCAACGGCGAGTGCGACGACGAATACTCCTCGTGCAGCGGTTCGATGAAGCCGCTCTCTCCATTCGACTGCGGCGAAGGAGCACTGATCTGCAACGCCGCGGTGGGCTACGACGGGCCCACTGGCGTCGGTACACCAAGTGGACTCGGAGCATTCAAGACGACCACCGCAGCAGGCGGCACTGGGGGCAGCCCGGAAAGCAAGAGCGGCTCCGGCGGCTCCTCGCAGCTGGAAACCGGTACGAGCAGCAACCCTCAGAACACCGAAACGCAGGGCCCAAGCGAAAGCTCCCTGCAAGCGCCTAACACGCCCACGATCACGACACCCAATGGCGCCACGACGACGATCCGCCTCTCAGATCTCACGCTCACCGCGGGCGCGATTGCGGCGATCCGCCACGGCCACCGCTCGCTTGCACGGCTGGCGTTCGCCTTCACACTCAGCGCGGCAAGCCGCGTGCGGTTCACGCTGATGCGACAGCAGCGGATTCGCGGGCACCGGCGCTGGGTCTCCGAGCCAGACTCCCTGACGTTCAGCGCCACGGCAGGTCGCAACCACCTGCGCCTGCGCGGGCGCGTGACGCTGCCGACAGGCCGCTATCGCGTGACGCTGGCGCCCACGCGCGGCCAGTCGCAGTCGCTGACGTTCTTGCTGGTAGAGCCCGTCTAGCTTTCCCGCAGTACGGATGAGCCGTCCAGCTGGGAGTGCTCCGCGGACGGCTGCATACCACGCCGGACGCGGTGCTCGACCTGCTCGCCTCGGGGCGTCAGCGTCCAAGCGTTGGGTGCCCCCCGAAAGCCGCCCTGGCCGACATTGACGATCAAGCCAAGCCCCTCCAGGCGAGCTAAGAGCTTTGAAATCTGGCCCTGGTCGACGATCCCCGCGAGGTTGGCGACCTCCCGATTGTTGGTGCCCGGGTGCTCGGCGATCGCCTTCAGGACGCAAGCGGTGCGGTGGGTCAGGCGCATGCCGATGCCCTCCACCGCCGAGCGCCCGCCCGCGGGGGGCGCAGACGTGCGTGGCACCGTGCGCTTGAGCTCGCGCTTGGCCGCACCGGCGCCGAGGTAAGGCAGCAGGATCAGGCTCATCAGCTGTCCCTGCAAATCGCGCAGCGGCTCCGGATCTGACGCCAGCAGGCGCGTCTGGACGATTGCCAGGACTGCCCCCACTACACCCTCGGCGGTGAGCTCGGGGGGCTCGACGCGCGTGAGGCCCTCGAGGCGCCCGCGATCGATGAACCCGCAGAGCACCGCGCTGACCGCAGCCCGGCGGCGCAGCACCCGCGGGCCGCCGCTGAGTGAGTAGACGATCCACAGGCGTGCCAGCGCCGGCTCCTCTTCAAGCAGTTCGAGCAGCGCCGTGAGCGCGGCCCTGACGCCGTCGACCCAGGTCGGTTGGCTGCTGTAAGCCGCCGCCATCACCGTCCGTCCCCGACGCACGCCCAACTCGAATACCGCCAGGAAGCACTCTTCGAGATCGGCGAAGTACTCGTTGAACTTGGCGCGCGAGACGCCCGCGCGGGTCGCGACGTCTTTGACCGTGACCGAGTGCGCATCGCGCTCGGAGATCACCTCGGCCATAGCCCTCAGGATGCGCGTGCGTCCCGACTCCTCCACCTGACCCCCTTGATCCAATCGCCGCCGCCCCAAACCCTATGCGGCGAGCTTGATCTTTGCAATGGTGACTATCTTCTCGCTGTCCAGCCGGCAGGAGATTACAGGTAGGTGGATGTTTCCTCTACCCCAAAAGCGGGCCCGGACGCTCCACACGACGGTGCCGGGCGAGCGCGCGAGGCGAACTACGGCACGATCTTGGCCAGTGCCGCCGCGGCATCCGGCAGACGATCATCGCCCCAGAACAGCTCATCGCCCACGGCGATGGTCGGCACGCCAAAGACACCGCACCCGTGCGCAACCTCGGTGGCCGCACGCAGCGCGAGCTTGACCTCGGGGTCACGAGTCGCCTCGGCGACCGCCTCGGGGTCGAGACCGGCCTCGGCGGCGACGCCCAGGACATGCTCGGGAAGCCCAAGGTCCAGGCCGTCCTGGAAGGACGCGCGGAAGCAGCGCAGCGTCAGCTCGCGCCCGCGACCAAGCTGGAAGGCAAAGGTCGCGGCGCGCATCGCGAAGAGATAGTTGCTCGGCCAGGGGTCCGGCCAGCGCACGGATGGGAGCCCGTAGGAGCCCGCACGTCGCTCGACCTCGGCCATCCCCGCTTGACGACGGCGCGCGTCCCCAAGCGCCCACGAGGAGCGTCCGTTCGCCTTGAAGAGCGCACCCAGGGAGACCGGTTGCCAAACGGGCGATTCGACCAGGACCTCATCGAGTCGCTCCGCGGCAAGGTACGCGAAGGGCGATCCGAGGTCGAAGTAGAAGGTCGCGCGCGACATAGCGGTCCGTCCATCTGGCCTCAGGCACGCTCGCCGCGCAGCTCCGCCGGTGCGCCGAACTCGCGCAGGCCGGCCGGCAGCACCACGCTGCCGTCGTCGCGCTGCCCATTCTCGAGCAGCGCGATCAGCGTACGCCCGACCGCGACAGCGGTTCCGTTGAGCGTGTGCAGAAACTCCGTGCGCTTTTCGCGGCGCACGCGAATGCCCAGGCGACGCGCCTGGTAATCGGTCGTATTGGAGCACGAGGTCAACTCGCGGTAGCGGCTCTGGCTTGGCAGCCACGCCTCGCAGTCGTACTTCTTGGCCGCCGAGTTGCCGAGATCGCCGACGGCGATGTTCACAACGCGATAGGGCAGTCCCAGCTCTTGCAGGACCTCCTCCTCGATCGCGAGGATGCGCTCGTGCTCCTCGCCCGAGCGCTGCGGCTCGACGAAGCTGAACATCTCTACCTTGTCGAACTGATGCACCCGGAAGATGCCGCGCGTGTCGCGGCCGGCGGCGCCGGCCTCGCGGCGAAAACAGGGCGAGAAGCCCGCGTAGCGCAGCGGCAGCCGCTCGGCCTCGATGATCTCGCCGTCGTGCAGCGAGGCAAGCGCCACCTCCGAGGTACCGACGAGGTAGAGGTCATCGGCGGGCAGGCTGTAGATCTGCTGCTCGGTGTCCGGCAGGAAACCCGTCCCAAACAGCGCGCGTTCGCGTACCAGCACCGGCGGAACCACCGGCTCAAAACCGTGCCCGCGGAGCTTCTCCAGAGCCCAGCGCACGAGCGCCAGCTCCAGCATCACGAGATCGCCCTTCAGGTAGGCAAAGCGCGAGCCGGAGAGGCTGGCGGCACGATCCATGTCGATCATCGCGCCGGCCAAGTCGAGATGATCGCGCGGCTCAAAAGCGAAGACCGGTGGCTCGCCGACGACACGCACAAGCTCATCCTCGGGACCCGGCGCAGCCGATGGGTCGGGGAGGTTGGGCAGCGGCGCCAGCGCGGCGCTCAACTCCTCCTCGATCGTCGCGAGCGCCTGCGTGAGCTCCTTCTCACGCGCCCCGAGCGCGCGCTGCTCGGCGATCGCGTCAGTAGCGTCCCCGCCCGCACGCTTTGCCTGTGCGATCGCCTCCGCTGCGGCGTTGCGCCCAGCGCGCAACTCCTCGAGCGCCGGGATCGCCGCGCGCCGGCGCTCGTCGAGCTCAATAACTGCCTCCAAGCCCGCGGCGGCGGCTCCTCCGCGGCGCGCCAGCGCCGCACGCACAGCGGCGGGGTCCTGGCGGATCAGCTTGAGATCGAGCACGCGCTGTCAGCCCTCCACCGGGCCACGCCCTATTTGCCGGACGTCGTCGTGGAGGTCCCGAGAGCCTTCGCCTTGGGACCTTTGGTGGGGGCGCCCGGCGCGGGGCTCACGGCGCTTTCGACCCCCGCCGGCTTGCTCACGGTGGTACCGGTCGTCGAGCCTTCCAGCGACGTATTTTCGATGACCGGCACCTTCGGGGCCTGCAGCCCCGAGTACTTGGACAGGAACCGCGCGACTTCGCGCGCCTGCTGTCCGACGAGGATGTTCTCGGGCATGATCGCGCCCGAGAAGCCGCCATTGCGGATCGCGTAAAGGACCTGCCCAGGGTTCTCCTTGCGGAAGTTGAAGTTGGGACCGTTGGTCCGCAGGCGGTCCTTGATGCTGCTCGCCGAGCCCTCAGCGCCGACGACCGCGAGCGTGTGGCAGCCCGAGCAGTGGTCGAGGAACAGGACCGCGCCTTTGTAGTTGGGGTCCGTCTTGGCCAGCTGGATGCCCTGGGTGCCGCAGGCCGTAAAGCCGACGGCGACGGCGACCACGGCGACCAGCATCGCGAGGATCTTTGGGCGGTGCGGGTGGGTCCTCATGCAGCGCGGAATATATAGGCTCGCTTTCATGAGGCTACGCCTCCTCGCACTGGCGGCGACCGCGCCGCTCCTGCTGGCGGGCTGCGGAGCGGGCCACACCGTGAGGCTGCAGGGCCCCCGGCTGGCGGTCACGCTGAGCGAGTACCGCATCACACCGCAAGCCGTGAGCGTCCCGCCCGGGCGCCTCCAGATCCGCGCGCGCAACAGCGGGATCCTGACGCACAACGTCGAGCTGGAGCGCGGCAGCCTCGACTCCAACGAACGCACGGTCCTGGCGGTCATCCACACGCTGCTCCCCGGCACCAGCGGAGCGGTCTGGACCAAACCGCTGAAGCCCGGCAACTACCTGCTCGTGAGCGCGGTCGGCAACCAGACGACGCTCGGCATGAGCGCCACGCTGATCGTGCGCTGAGCGAGTCACGCGCCTCGCCCCGACGCGCGCGGGCGCGGGCACGGGCGTACGCGCGGCGGGCCCCCCGCCGCTGTGCTCTGCTAAACCGGCGTGCGTGACGACGCCCGAGCAGCAACGCCGCTACCGCGAGACGATCGGGCACTTCGCGACGGGCGTCGCGGTCGTCACCGCGCAGAGCGCCGCGGGCCCGGTCGGGATGACGGCGAACGCACTCTGCTCGCTGTCGCTGGACCCGCTGCTGCTGCTGGTCTGCATCGACAACTCCGCGCGCACGCTCGCGCCGATCGAGGCGACGGGACGCTTCGCGGTCAACGTCCTGCGCGCCGAGCAGCACGCGCTGGCCGATGCGTTCGCTTCCAAGGACGCCAAGCAGGCGCACTTCGCGGACGTCCCCTGGCGCCTGCACCAAGCGGTCCCCGTGCTCGAGGAGGGGCTGGCGTGGCTCGTCTGCGACCTGCGCGAGCTGCACCCCGGCGGGGACCACACGATCGGGATTGGGGCCGTCACCGACATGGGCCACGACGCGCACGGGCGGCCGCTCGTCTGGTACGAGGGGCGCTACGCGGCCCTGCACGAGCAGGGGCCGGCGCGCGAGCAGGGGCCGCTGTAGGCCGCCACCGTCTGGGTGGGGTCCGCAGCAGCTACCGCGGTCATCGCGGCGCCCTCGCACGAGCCCACAGCGCAACCCCGGTCGGGGCCACATATGTGGCCCCGACCGGCTGCGATCGCTTACCCTGCGGAGCCCGATGCTCCGGTGTGGCGCGGCCTGTGGATACCTTGCCGCGCTACAGGCCCTGTCGACTGTTATTTCACTGACAGTTTGTAGGCATGGGGTTCGCTTTTGAGCACCCCGCTCGCTTTCACATGGAACGAGCCAAGCGCGAAACAGTCGATGACAGGTTCGTTTTTATACGCCTCTTCCACGTCGAAGCTCAAATTGGTTACATTCATCGTAGGAGCGATGGTGCAGTGTTCGGTCCAATTCGAGCCGAGGATCTTACACGTCCACTTCCATTCGGCGCCTTTCGTCGTGATCGTGTTACCCAGCCCGCTTTCAAACGTCACCAATTCGGTGTTCCAGGGCAGGTTCACTGCTTCGAGCGTAGGGGTTTGGCTGGCTTCACAGCCTTCAATCGTACGACATTCGGATACTTTGAAGCTGGTGATCTGGCCCGCTGCCCCAGGACCAACGGTCCCTTTCTGTTCAACCGTGCATTCGAACGTGATCCTGGCTCCCGCATCAGCGAACTCGTAGCGTGCCCCTATCTCTACGACTTTCTCCGCTTTTGTCAGCGGTAGACCTTCCCACCGCCATTCATGCGCCGTGGCCGCCGACGCCGATAGTGCCGTGAACGCAAACACCACGGCGCAGGCCGCGGACAGCATCTTGATCGTCTTCATACGCACCTCCTGATTTCGATGGATCCCGCGCGGCGCTCGATAGTCACCAAACAGCGGCGCAAAGCACAATGCCCCAACCTTGCCATCTAAGCCCGCGTGGAGAGTGATACACACGCATTCATACCCGCCCTCGGCAAACCGCGCTACAACAATGTGCTGTCAACCATTTCATCAATCCACGCAGAGTGCAGCGCTGCGAGCGCTTTGACTACTTTTGGCGCGCTTCCTTCACAGGTGAAACACATGTGGCAATCGATGGGTGAGCCTGTCGAGATGCAGGGCCACTTCGAGCTCGGGGGGACAAGGATGCAATGTGCGACCAAGCCTCCCTTCAATCGTCCGTAGCCTGCTTTCCACCGTGCTGCGGGCGACATTCAGCGTGCTCGCGGCAGAAGAGACGTTGCGCCCGGTAGCACAGTAGGCGTGCAGCGTCTCCCGCAGCACCGCGCCGTTACTGCGCGGGTCTCGCAGAGGCAACAGGTAAATATCGAGCAGCACCCGCGCGAGCGTCTGGTCTTTGAGCGCCGCCGCGAGCAGCGCGACGTCGCCATAGCGTATGAAGGGTCGCGGATCGCGCTGCATAACCATGTACGCCGCCTGCGCCTGCTGGTGGGTCGCGCGCCACCCCACGAAACGCTGCCCCGGCTCGCCCACCGCGAGGGATACGCTGTCTCTCCAGCCGCCGGCTCGAACGAGCCGCTCAACCTCAGCGGCCTCGATCCGGCGCTGCCCACCACTGAGCCACCCCCACGCGACCCCCTCGCCCGGCGAGACGCACAGCAGCCGGCAGCGCAGCGCCGCGCGCAGCTCCTCCAGCGCATCTGTCGCTCCGGCGCCGTGGGCGATCCCGCCGAGGTGCCAGCCTTCGAGCTCGCAGCCGAGCTCTGCCGCCAACTGAGGCGGCGCGCCGCCTGCCAGCAACCGCTGCACGATCTCCACCCTGCGCCGCGCGGGCGAGGATGCCGCGCGCTCTAGCTCCCGTCCATATTCCTCCGCCACGGTGGCCGTCAGGCGTTCAAAGGACGAAGCCTGCGCCGCCAGCAGCTCACGCAGCTCCCGCTCGACGTTGCTGCTCTGCGCCTGCTCGAGCACGAAGTCGCCGAGCAGCGCATACCCCGCCGTGTAGCGCCGCAGCACCGTGCCGAGCCCCACGCCGCTGCGCACCGCCCGCCGCGCCTGCATGACAGTAGCCGGCGGGATCGGCCCCGAGCCGGCCTCGCCGCGCTCGATCCCCGTGAGGACGAACTCCAGCGCGCCGGCAACCGCGCCGCGCAGGCCCATCACGTACGCGACATCCCCGTCACTCGCGCCGTCGGGCACGACGTCGCGTACCCGCAGGAAGATCGCCTCCTCGATCTCCTCACGGCGCGCGCGCAGACGCGCCACCACCACACCCACACCCACACCGCTATTCATAGCTCACAGCAGCTTCTACTTCTGCTTGTTCTTCTTACCCCGGGTCTTCTTCCTCGGCTTTGCCTTGGCGCATTTGTCGTGGGTGAGCTTCTTGCCCTTGGCGCATTTGGTGGCCTTCTTGTTCACGGCCGCCGGTTTCCCTTCGGCCGGGAAGGCGATGCTGGGAGTCGGGAGCAGGCCCAGCACCGGCGGTGAGGCAAGGACCGCGGGTAGCCCCTCGGTCGTGAACGTTGCGACAGCGCCGCTGACTTCGCCGTAGCCGCTGCGGATCGTAAGGCGATACGCGTAGGTCGTACCGGGCTGCAGGCCAGCGAGAGCTTCGGACTCCGCGACCGGCGAGCTCTGCGCGGACACCGGGCCGGAGTGCACGACGCCATAGGCGGTGCCCGCACCTGCATAGACACCGAGTTCAAACACATACGTCGCGGGCTGCCCATCGGGGTTCACGGTCCCCGCGAGCACCGCCGTGGTAGACGTGACCGCGCTCGCAGCGCCGGTCGTGGCCTGTACCGCGGGCGCGGGGCCGGTCGTGAACGTACCTTCAGGCAGGGCAGACCCTCCCGCATGGTTGATCGCGGCTTCGCCATTCTCGTTCTTCGCCGTGAGCCGGTAGCGGTAGACGCTCTGCGGCTGCAGCCCGATGACTTCGGCGGTGGTGCCGATCTGCCCGTACGCCGAGTTTTCCTGGATGGTCGTTTCGAGCATGCCGGGGGCGTGTTCGATCGCCGGGCACGCTTCGCCGCTCGCACATACCGGCGCGTACTGGAACGCATAGGTCGTGCTTGTGTTCTCGGGGTTCAGTTCACCGAAGATCACGGCTGAGGTGTCGGTGATACCCGTCGCGTCCAGACCGCCCAGGACCTTCGGCGGGACACTCGATGTGCTCAGCGAGAGCGTTTCGCTCGTGAACTGTTCGGGGGCTTTGACGTTCTGATCATAGCCCACGAGCTGGTAATAGCGCGTTTCGTGCGGATGCACTCCTTCGAGGACCGCTTCCACCTGCTTGGGCGCTCCGACGCTTTGTCTGCCGGCCTGCTGCAAGAGCGCCGCGGGTGCCTTGCCCCATTGGAACAGGGCTTCGGTTTCGGCGACGCCCTGCGGGTTCACGTTCCCGTTCAGCGTACAGTCGAACGTCGCCGAGGATCCATTTGCTGGGCCCTCCGCACACACAGCCGGACTCGCCGCGACTTCCCCGATCGGCTCAGGGGTATAAACCAGGATTTCCTGTTGAGCAACGCCATACAACTTCCCGTCACCCCCAAAGCTCAGGGCTGTAAAGCCTTGTGGTGAGCCAGGCACCCTAATCCCACTGATGAGACGCCCAGTCCCCGCTTCATACAGATCCCCAAACAATATAGTTTCGTCAAATCGACCATTCGCAAAGCCAGATACCGCAATGCGCCCAGACGGATCTACCGCTATACCTCTAACAAGAAGCGCGTTAGGAACCGTCGCGTACAGTGATTCGCTTTGCGAGGCGCGATCATACTCATGGATTTGTGGTTCCTGGCCGTAAAGGACATAGACCACGCCGTCTTTTTCATCGACGCCAAACGAGCTTATTGTCGACGCGAGCTGGATTTCGCCACTCCACTGACCGTCAGGCTTGAACTCCTGGATGCGTGACCCATCGCCAACATACAGGAGGTGTTCTGGGCCAACGACGGTCAGAACGTCGTAGAACGAGTCGAAGTTGAAGGCCATTCGTTCAGGATTTTCGTATTCGCGTCGCACGCCTTCCTTGCACACATCGTGCGAAGCCGCGGTACAGACATCCTCTTCTTCCAGTTCGGCTTCGGTCGGCGTGCCGCCTTTTGCGGCCACCGCGTCGACCTTCGTTTCGTCGACTTCCTTACCAATCCGGTCGACGAAGACCCCTTCGGCTGTGTATCGATCTACTGCCGATCCAGCATAGTCCTGAACGTAGACGTCTTCTTCGCTACCGGCAGGTTCGACCGCCACGCTACCCGGCAGCAGGAAACCTCCGGCTTCCGCACCCTGCACACCCGCCTTGCAATGCGCGAGTTCGCCCGCGCTACATGTGCTTTTGCCGTCGTCATTGACTTCTTTGCCGAACATCAAAAGAAAAGACCCTGCAGGCGAGAGCTTCTGAATCCTGAAATTGGATTGGTCAGCCACGTAGAGGTCACCGCCCGCGGCAACCGCAACACCTTCAGGGTATTCGAAGCCGCCCGGCTCGCTGCTTGATACAGCCAATTTACATTCAGCGCTGCAGATGTTGCCGCCCGTGCTGCTGACTTCCCAGCCAAGGTGATTGGAGAAGATCTCCTTGACAGGGGCTTCCGCGCGGGCACAGGGGGCCAGAAACGCAGTGGTCAGCAGCACAACCGGCAGCGCCAGGAAAGCGTGTCTCAGCCTTGTCATTTCTTACCCCTTCTCTTTGCCTGGGCCGGTTTTCTCTTTTTCGTCTTGCGCTTTGAGACCACACATCCATTGACCGCAATCTTTGTCGTCCGCTTGATGACCGCACCGTTCTGGGCGAGGAATTCCGTTGGCATCGCGAGCTTCGACTTGCAGAGGTCGCTGTTGGCGCCGAGCGCGGAGAACGGGCCCTCCGGGAGATACAGCTCGAACGTGTTGACCGGCACGTCGGGGACGGTCTTGAAAGTCGAGCTTGTGATCCCCGCTTTTGCTGATGAACGTCGACCCGACGAGGTCGACCCTCACCCCGTCGCCCTGCAGCACGACGATCAAGCTGGGGAACGCTTCGCCGCCGTGCGAGACGAAGTACACGGGCCCCTCCAAGCCGACCGGCAGCAGCGGCGTAGACGCCCGCACGACCCCCACTACCGATGCCGCGGGGCACCCAGCGGGGTTTGCTTGGAACTGCGCGGCGGTACACGCCTTCTGCAGCGTCGAGAGCCTCGAGGGAAGTTGCTTGGGCAGTTCGACTTTGACGCGCGCGATGTTCGCCTCACTGCCCACGGAGCCAGCCGGGTAGGACAGCTTGACGTCAAGGCTCGCGCCATCGGCGCGACTGGTGTGCCCGCTGGTCGAGACCTTGAACTGCGGTTTGAAAGCAAGACTCCTACAACCACTGGCCGCGAATGGGCTCGATACGCTCGCCACCGCCTGCTGGCTACCGGAGATGCTTGCCGTGATGTGCTGCGCCGCACAGTTGGTGGGGTTGAACATGAAGCCGGGCCGGTCGACATTGACCGTGATCTGTTTCAAGCGCAATGGGACACCATCGAGGATCTGCGGAACCGCGTAGGGCCCGGTTTCGTCGGTCGTGATCGTCAGCGCCGAGGTTTCGGGGTCCACCTCGATCTTGGCCCGCACGACTACAAGACCAAGATTGAATGGGCCCGCGACCGCATCCGTCACGATACTCAACCCAAACGGCGCGCCACCGTAGCTCTTCGTGAGATAGACATTCCCTTCGATTTCAAACGGGTGCGAACCGGCGCCCGACGCTACCCGTGTAGTCCCGATCTTCGACGCTTGGGGACAATGCCCCTCATCGGCGAGTGGTTCTTCGCACAGCGGAACACTCGAAAGCATCCCCAACAGCCCGGGCGGCGTGTGAACCTGGATGCCCTTCACGAACTGTTCACGGTCCTGGCGGGAAAGATTCAACGTGAACGCGCTGAACGCGCCCGCCTGCGGGCTCACAGTCCCCGAGGAGAAACCGGGGGCAAGACCAGGCGCGCCCGCGCAGCCTTCCACGTCATAAAACGACGAGGGCGTCGCATCCGGCGTGCCAGCCTGGAGCAGCCCTTCCGGTGTCCTGCCGGGCGTGCTCCACGGCGTGATCTCCGTACTCGTCGTCGCCGCGCCACACACCGCGGGGTTATCAAGTGGCGCCCTGGGCCCACCGTTGAGGAGGATCTTCAGTTCGCTGAACGGCGCCTGCGGGTTTTCAAGGAACTTCGTAGTAATCTGCCCGGTGGCGGGGTTCGCCTCGACATAGCCGTGTGCCTTGATGTTGATCCCGGTGTCCGCGAGCGCACCGACACCGCCGAGTTCCAGGTAGAGCTGGTAGAGGTTGCCGTTCAGCGCGTCTTCGCTGGTGCAGCTGGGCTGCCCCGCGCCGCCACACAGCGGCCGCGCCAGGTACACGTGGCCCTTGACGGGTTCGGCGAGGTCCGGCGTGACGGCTTCCGCGGTCCCCACGATCGACGCGTTCGGGCAGTGCCCCGCCGCGAGCTGCAATTCACCATTCGGGCCGACTTCTTCAGAGAGCGGCCCGTCGAAGTTGATCCCTTCGGGTCCCGTTTCGTTACAGGCTTGGATACCGTCAACGATCCCCGGCGAAATCGACATGCCCTCGGGCAGTGTCACGACGGCGTTGCGAACGTGCGGGGTCGCGGGCGTTTCGGGTGTCTCGCTCTGCGGAACCCGCAGGTTCACACCAAGCCCGACCGGCGCATCCGCCAGCGGCGTATCGGGCTGCGCCTCGATCCCCGGTTCAAAGGACAGCAGATTGCAGCCCGTGACACCAGGCATCGTATATGTCGCTTCCTGCCACTGTTCGCTGTAGTGGCCTTCGCTCACGGTACCCGGTTCCTGCCACGAGTCCGTGCGCATGCTCGCCGTCTCAGAGCCCGCCGAGCAATCCGTCGGCAACGACAAGAACGGCACCGCCGCTATGCCGCTTTCCTCACCGCCGCCGCCACAGATCAGACCATATATGAAGATGTTGGTTGAGCGGCAGAACCGTCCACGCATCGCGTTGTGGCTTGGGTCGGATGGAACGCCCCAGAACGTCAGTTCGAAGCTCTCGAGCCCCAGGAGCGGGATCGAGTTGCTCGTCACCGTGAAACCATATTCACGCTGTTTTGTCACTGGGTTTTCGGTGCGCACGAGATGGGCTGTCAACAGCGGCGTATCGAACCGTGTCGTGTTCTGCAGCGCGAACTCGGCCGACTGGCCCGCAGCCGGCGTCACATTCACGATCGGCCCAAGCAACGCATTGTGACCCTCGAGATGGATCACGTAATTGCCGACCTGCGTATCCGCCGGGCAAAGTTCTTCGCGCAGGTCGGTGGCCTGATTCTGGGCGCCGAGTATGAACGCCAGTGAGCAACGCGGCGCAGCAACCGGGTTACCCAACAACCCCGCCGGCAAACCTATAACGACATCCCTCGGATCACGCGTCGGGGCAATGAAGCGTTCGCCTTCTACTGTCTGTTCTTCGCTCGTGAATTCGCCGGTCGTCGTCAACCCCCACGGGTGCCCGCCTGCCTGCGTAAACGTGTACGGTTCGTTCACGAATTCGTATGCTTCACTCCCCCCAGCGATCCCTACGCCCCCGTGGAGCATGATTTCCTTGGTTGGCGCAGTCGTCTGCAACGTAAAGCGCTTGATCCCGAAAGGCTTGATTTCGGGCGCCGCGCTGGCAGGGGCGGCGGTGAAGACGAAGGTGGCGAGGAGCACCAAGAGCACGTTGCCAGCCAGGGCCCAGGGGAGATTTTTGGGTGACATACGCATCGTTACTTGCTCCCCTTGTGGTTGGTCCGCTTCGCCTTGGCCTTCTTGACACATTTGGTCTTCTTTTTCACGTAGCCCTTGTTGCACGTCGTGCGTCTGGGCTTTGACTTGGCCTTTGCTACCGTGGGCGCAGGTGTGAGCGCGGGGAGGTTTTCTCCCGGAGCTTGAGAGACGCTGCCGGGGACGAGCAGCGGCGCGGGATTCGTCAACGATCCTTGGCAGGCATCGCCCGAACATTCCTGTGCCGGCGCCGCAGCGGCCAGGAATCCACCGTCTACCCGCGCGTCGTAAACATCGGGCGCCCCGTCGGCGTCCTGGGAAACCAGGCCCTGCGATGTCAGGAAGAGTATGTCTTTGCCTTCCGGGGAGATCACGGCATCTTCCACTGCCTGCGTCGCGCTGCCGCTCGAGATCAGCGAGACGGCGGCTTCGCCCTGACCTGACTCCTGATGCCATTCGTAGACGTTCTGGAGGCCGTTGGTCGCGTTCGGAGAGAGCGGCTCGGTGGTCGTGAACACAATCCGCGACCCATCTTCGCTGACCGCACGATCACCCAACTCGTACTGCTTGTTCACTTCCCCGCTCCATTCGGTGCCCTCGATGCTTGCGTCACAGTTGGTTTCGCCTTCGCCGTCGTCGCAGTTGCCGTTGGCTTGATTACCGTTTTCGCCCGTCGACACCCGCTCGAGCGCACCCGCTTCGGCGTCATAGCGGTACACGTCCTTGGCATTGTCCGTATCACCCGCCACAAGTTGACCAAAGCTGGAGAAGACGAGAACACCACCATCAGCGCCTGCGGTCTGTGCGGCGTGTCCGCCCCCGCCGCCACCCCACAAACTTGCATCGTTTCGCTGGAACCCTTCCTTGAGATTGGCAGGACAGCTCACGTCTTCGCTGACCCCGGAGGCCTCGGGCCCGGAGCAGAGATCGGCGATGAACGCGGTTCGATCGGTCTGCGCGTCGTACACATATAGGTTGTCTGCACCCCTGACCGGCGCCCGTCCTGCCGCGTTTGTTGCTTCGCCGAGCAGACCCTGGGCGACGAAGTAGACACGCGACCCATCCGGTGCAATCGCAACGACGCCTTGCACTTCCGCGGCTTCCCCTAGATGAGCGTCGTGGGAGACCTGCACGAGCGAAGTGACTTTGGTGTTCTGCGTTTCCGCGGGCTCGCATGCTTCGCCTTCACCGGAGGGGCAGCCGATCCGCGCCAGATAGAGATCGTTCCCTTCATCCTTGTCCCCTTCGACCAGCGGCGCCCTGGTGGTGAAGAACACCCGTGACCCATCGCGCGAGGCCCCCACGAATTCACCGCTCGCGCGCGCCGCCGCGACCGCCGACCCGCCACACGGCACTTCTTCGCACGCCGGCTGCAACGGTCGCGACACTTCAAGCGTCCTGGAGCCATCCAGACGCACAAACAACTGGAAGTGATTCTCGTTGCAATCAGAATCTACATTCGTGGTGAAGAAGACCTCTCGGCCGTTCGCTGGAACGGCATTGAAAGCGCTCCCTTGGCCGATAGTCCCAATCCCGTTCTGACCCAAAAGCTCTCCGCAGTCGGGACTGATCAGTTCACCCGAGTTGTTCAACCCGACGAACCGCAGCGGCGCCGGTTCCCCGTCGCAACCGGGACCCATTTCGTACAGGTGAGGAAGGAGAGCACCCGCTGGCCCGGACAGTAGCTGTTCATCTGTAATGGTTTTGAAGATGAAGTGGCAGAGATTCGCGCTTGCACCTGCGCTGAGCAGACTATCTGGCGGTGTTTTGTTGACTGCTTCCAATGGCGGCCCCTCGACTTCCCAACTAGTCAAGCTGTCCGGGCCGCTTGTGGAGTGAAAGAAGAAGTCGTCTTGGACGCCCTCCTGCTGGGCGTTCTCAAAGCTCGACCCCGGCCTGCCGAGGATGAGCTCCGATTCCAGCGACGGGGACACTTCTTGGATCCCGTCGTATATGTCGGATACGAGGCTTGCCGGGGGCAGCAATGATGTCGTCGACCAGCCCGCGGCAGTGCGGCGCGCGATGTAGTCGTCCGCGAGCAGGTTGCCCGTGAGGCCCAGCGGCGCTCCGGCGAACGTCCCCGGCGAGTAGAACACGACACTTTCACCGTTGGGTGAGACGGCCGCGATCTTGCCGACGCCGTACCCGTCCTTGAAGACGGGACTGACCATCTCATACACCCGGCAGTCCGGGAGATGCGCGGAGAACCCGGTACGCAAGGCTTCGTTGGGGCAGGCTTCGGCCTGGGCGAGGGAGGGGGGCGCGAGCGCAACGATGATCGCAGTAGCGGCCAAAGCTACTAGTGCTGCAAGGCGCGGTGAGGGCGCACCTGTCCCTTTGCCTGGGAGCGATACGGCGAGCGCGGCAAAGAAATCTGTCCTTAGGGACGAGGTCTTCTTGCTTTGCTCGGTGGGAATCACTTGGTGCCTTTCTCGTAGACGTGGTTTATGCCTTGGACGACCTGCCGGCCTTTGCTCGTGAGTTGCCAGGCGTTGGGCTCGCCCTTGGTGTGCCCGTCGCCGGTGTTCGCGAGCAGCCCGATGCGCTCCAGGCGAGCCAGGAGCTTTGAGACCTGGCCCTGGTCGGAGATCTCGGCGTGCTGGGCGATCTCGCGGTTGCTGAGCCCGGGGTACCCGGCGATGCTCTCGAGGACCCTCGCGGTGCGATAGGTCAAGCGCATCTCGACACCGTCCAGCGGGTCGCCCAGCAGGCCGGGGGACATCACGGCCTGCTGCGCGCAGGCCGCGATCGGCTCGGGAGCGGGCCGTGCCTGCTCCCTTCGCGCTGCCGCCGCGCCTTGGTAGGGCAGCACGATCATTCCCGTCAACTCGCCCACGAGACCCCGCAGCGCCTGACTGTGGCCTCTCAGCAGCCGGGCGTGGAGGATCGTGAGGGTCGCGCCGACCAGGCCCTCCGCCGTCATCGGGGTGAGACCCACGGCGCGCGGGTTCCCCTGGCGGCCCTCGTCGACGATCGCTGCCAGCCGGGCGAGGATCTGCTCACGACGCTCGAGAACCGCCGGGCCGCCCTGGAGGGCCTGCACGACGCAGACCCGTGCCAGGACGGGCTCGCGGTCGAAGAACGAGAGGATCCTCCACAGCCCCATCCGGATCCGCTCCCGCCACGCCAAGCCCTGCAGGTCGGCGCCGGCGAGCTCGCCTTCGATCAGAGCGAGAGCGTCCTCCAGGATCTCCGCCAGACACTCCTCGCGGTTTGCGAACAGCTCATAGAACGTGCGCCTCGAGACCCGCGCGCGAGTCGTGATCTGCGCGACCGTCGCCTCGCCATAGCCAAGCTCCTCGACCGCCCGCACCGCGGCAGCCAACAGACGCGAGCGCTGGATCTCGCCGAGCTGCGCACGAGACACGCTCCTCCCCCTCGGCGAAGAGCCCGGCGCGGCACGCCTCCCACGTCCCGGCGCGGCATGCTGCGAGGCCAGTGCTCCGTGAGCAGTCACGCCAGACCGCCCCACCCGGACACACGACTGCCTTTCCCGCGCGGCGGGAAGCCGGGGCGCCGCGACGGCGCCGCGGGCCTAGAGCCGGCCGCTGAGCCTAGAAGGCAAGAGAGAGAGAGAGAGAGAGAGATGCGCCAGCAAACTGCTGGTGCATCTAGCTAGGACACGCCGCACAGCGCCGTGCATCCCCGCCATGTATCCCCAGAAAGAAACCACGCTAAACAAGCTCCCTCATCTCTAACGAACCCAATCCCTCTCCCAAACCAACAGGCCTTGCGAGCGCTAAAAGTCAACCACAAGACCAGGTGACCCCAACCAGAACTCTATGTCCCTCCAGCGGCCCAGACGGCCACCAGAACAACGCGAGCATACGCCAACAGCGGCTTGATGTCAATACCCCGTCCCTCGACAGCCGCTATCCGCGCCGGCGCCAAGTCCAACGGACTTCCGTGCGATGCCCGTCGAATCCTTTATGAATAAAGGGATGTCGTGGAATCGCCAAGGAGCGGCCCCCGGGCAAGAGCACCTTGCCAATAGACCCAACCCACGACGACCGACCCGGCATCTTGAAGGCAGTGTCTTGCAATATCAAGCTCCTCGGCGCCGCCCTGCCCACCACCCGTCACACCACGCACCCCACCCCGACAGCAAGCCATGCATACACCCATCGTTTGCCAAAATCAATCCCCAGAAAGGCAGACCCGTCCGACCCACGAGCAGGGCCGCGGCGGCAGCTCAGAGGCCGTGCGCCGTCGCCGCGGCGCGCAGCGCAAGGAAGACCACGACGACCGCGGAGAGCGTCATCACCCCCAGCTCGCGGTGCACGATCGCCGCGACGACCGCGTGCTGCTCGGTCTCGGGCAGGCGCCCGACCTCGGCCGCACTCTCCAGCTCGCGCTGGTCGAGGATCGTCTGAGCCGAAGCCAGCCGCAGTTGCTCGGCGACGAATCCGACGGCGAGCGGCAGCAGGGCGTATAGGTAGAAGAGCCGTTCGCTGGCATCCCGTCCACTCGCCGCGAGCACGCCGACTGCAACCGCGAACAGCACCGCGCCGCCCTGCGCCACGCGCAGCAGCACCCAGAACACCCGGATCGGCCTGCCGTCCAGACCGGCGCCGCGATACCAGCACCAACCGCCGAGCAGCGCGGGCAGCGCGTTCAGCGCCGCCAGCGCAAAAGCCGCGGCGGTCACGGTCAAACGGCCCCTTGCGCTTGCCCCACGGAGCCTCGATCCCTACGCAAGGGCGCACCAGTCGCTGTCGAACCGTTGGGATCTGGGCATTTCGAGCGGATCGTCACTATGTAACACTCTGCTACAAGCGCGGGGCGGCGGTGATATAACAGCGACGGGTGCTGCGCTCCTACCTACCCGCGATCGTATTCCTGATCCTTGGCGGCGCCGTTGGCGCAGCGTTCACCGTACTCAACTCCGTCCTCGGCCCGCGGCGGGGAATCGCGCACAAGCAGGACCCCTACGAGTGCGGCCTGCCCTCCGAGGTCAAACGCGGGCTGCGCTTCGGGATCAGCTTCTACCTGATCGCGATGCTCTTCATCCTGTTCGACATCGAGGTCGTCTTCCTGTACCCGATCGCCGCCGAGCTGCGCGCCTACGGGAGCTTCGCGCTGGCCGAGACGCTCGTGTTCATCGCGCTGCTGTTCGTCGCCTTCGTGTACGTGTGGCGCAGGGGGGCACTCGAATGGAAGTGAGCCGTCAGCCGCTCCCCGCCGCCTCCGCCTCCCGCGAGGCGTCCGCCACGGGTACGCCCGCCGTCGACCCGCGCGTCCTGCGCATCCGCGAGCTCAACGCGCGCCAGCTCCTGCGCGGCGGCGAGGTCGAGGGGTTGACGCCCTCGGCGCACCTGGAGGGCTCCGATCTGGAGCGGCACGTCGAAGAAAGCGTGCTCACGACAACGCTTGACAAAGCCGTCGCGTGGGCACGCTCGAACTCATTCTTCCCAGCAACCTTCGGCCTAGCGTGCTGTGCGATCGAGATGATGTCGATCGTGGCCGCGCGCGTGGATGTCGCGCGCTTCGGCTTCGAGGCCTTCCGCGCCTCGCCGCGTCAGGCCGATCTACTCGTGCTCTCCGGCCGCGTCTCGATCAAGATGGCGCCGATCGTACGCCGCATCTACGACCAGATGCTCGAGCCCAAGTGGGCGATCTCGATGGGCGCCTGCTGCTCCTCGATGGGCGTCTTCAACAACTACGCGCTCGTCCCCGCGGACAAGTTCATGCCGATCGACGTCCACGTCCCCGGCTGCCCGCCGCGCCCGGAGGCGCTGATGCACGGCATCCTCAAGCTGCGCAAGATGGTCCAGGAGGATCCCGACATGGGCTGGCGCGAGCGCTACGACGCGGTCGGCACCGAGGAGATCGCACCCGGTGCCTGACGCGACGGGCTTGGAGTTGCTGGCCCAGGAGCTAAGCGAGGCCGCGGGCGAGGGGACCGTGCGCGACACGGTCTTCTTCCGCGGCCACGCCACGCTGGAAATCGACCCGCAGCGGATCGTCGCGGTGCTGGCGGCCCTGCGCGAGCGCGGCTACGCATTCCTCTCCAGTGTGCACGGCGTCGACTACTACCCCGAGGAGCCGCGCCTGGGCGTGTTCTACGAGCTGCTCGACATGAGCCGCGTGGATCGCGTGGCGGTCAAGCTGCGCCTACCCAGCGACGCGGCCGAGGTCGACTCCGTGACGCCGCAGTGGCCGACCGCCAACCACCAGGAGCGCGAGGTCTACGACATGTTCGGCGTCGTCTTCCGCGGACACCCCGACCTGCGGCGCATCCTGATGCCCGAGGACTACGAGGGCCACCCGCAGCGGCGCGACTTCCCGATCGGCGGCGAGCCGGTCGTCTTCACCCACAACGACACCCCCTCGCTGAAGGCGCCGCGATGAAGCTCGCGGACGCCACGAGCCGGGCCGCGCGATGAGCTCGACCGATCAGCCAGCGCTCTCCGAGTACCGCCAGCGCGAGCAGAGCATCACGCTGGCCCCCGTGGGAGAGCCGCCCATCGGCGGCGTGGAGAACGCGAGCGACGAACTGCTGACGCTCAACATGGGCCCCCACCACCCGGCCACGCACGGCGTGCTGCGCCTGCTGGTGACGCTCCAGGGCGAGGTCGTGCGGGACATCAAGCCGATCATCGGCTACGTCCACACCGGCATCGAAAAGACCGCCGAGGACAAGTCCTACTGGAAGGTAATCCCCGTGATCGAGCGGATGGACTACCTCTCCTACTACTTCAACGCGATGGCCTACTGCGGCGCGGTGGAGAAACTGCTTGAGGTCGACATCCCGCCGCGCGCACAGTACCTGCGCGTGGTCCACATGGAGCTCAACCGGATCATGTCCCACCTCGTGTGGCTCGGCACGAGCGCGCTGGACCTCGGCGCGATCTCGATGTTCTGGTACTGCTTCCGCGAGCGCGAGACAATCCTCGACCTGTTCGAGTTCTCCTCCGGGCAGCGCATGCACACGCGCTACTTCCAGGTCGGGGGCGTCTTCGAGGACATCCCCCGCGGCTTCGCCGAGAAGCTGCGCAAGTTCACCGCCGCGATGCCCTCCCGCGCCGACCAGTACGGGGACCTGCTCAACAAGAACGAGATCGTCCTGCAGCGCCTGCGCGGCACCTGCCCGCTCGACGCCGACACACTGCTCTCGCTCGGCGTCACCGGTCCGCTGCTGCGCGCCGCCGGCAACCCCTGGGACCTGCGCAAGGCCGCCCCCTACTGCTCCTACGGGGACTTCGACTTCAAGATCCCCGTCGGCACCGTCGGCGACAACTACGACCGCTTCGCGGTGCGCCTCGCGGAGATCTACGAGTCCACCAAGATCATCGAGCAGGCGATGGAAGGCCTGCCCGAGGGGCCCTACATCACGACCGACCGCAAGGTCGCGCTGCCCCCGCGGCATGAGCTCGCGACCTCGATGGAGGCGCTGATCCACCACTTCAAGCTCGTCACCGAGGGCTTCCGCGTGCCGCCCGGCGAGATCTACCATCCGATCGAGTCCCCGCGCGGGGAGCTCGGCTGCTTCGTACGCTCCGACGGCTCCTCCAAGCCCGCGCGCGTGCACATGCGCGACCCCTCGTTCGTGAACCTGCAGTCCTTCTCGCGCATGGCCGAGGGCTCCTACATCGCCGACCTGATCGCGACGCTGGCGATGCTCGACCCGATCCTGGGGGGCATCGACCGATGATCCCGCCCCGCGTAGGACACGACCGATGAGCGCCTCGGACACGACTCGCCCGGTGCGCCGCTACGAACACGGCTCGCGCGTGCCCGGCTGGGACGAAGCGGCGGACCTGACGAAGGACCCCGCGGAGATCCCCGACCCCGCCACGACCCCGGTCCCGGACGACCTGCGCGCCGAAATCGAGGCGCACATGGCCAACTACCCCGACCGCCGCTCGGCCACGCTGCCGGCACTGGCGGCCGCCCAGCGCGTGCACGGCTGGTGCTCGCCACAGGCGATCGACCAGGTCGCCTGCGTGATGCGCCTCACCCCGGCGTACCTGGCGTCGGTGGCGACCTTCTACGACATGCTCGAGACCACGCCGGTCGGGCGCCACGCGGTGTACGTCTGCACGAACATCTCCTGCTCGCTGTGCGGCGCCGATGAGCTCTACGACGCGATCCGCGACGCGGCGGGGGAAGATCCGGAGTTCAACGTGCGCGCGTTCGAGTGCCTGGGCGCCTGCGACATCGCGCCGATGGCCTCCGTCGACGGCGTCTACGTCGGCCCCCTCTCGCTGGAGGACATCCCACAGCTGCTCGACGACGCGCGGGCGGGGCGCGCGGTGCTGCCCGAGAAGCAGCTCGCGCGGCGGCTGGTCGCCGACCCGCACGCGAACTCGCAGGAGTTCGCGCTGCACGCAGCCCAGCCCGGCACGGGCTCCGCACAGGCGCAGGACGCCCCAACCGGCACCTCGCCGGGCGCGAACCCCGACATCGATCCCGCGCGCGCGAGCTTCGGGCCACCCATGACCGAAGATCGTCCCGGCCCCGCCGCGCCGCACGAGGAGTCCCACACGCAGCCGCCGCACGAGGGCGACGTTCCCCACCAGGCGCGCAGCGACCAGGACATCCCCCACCATCCGCATGAGCCGCCCCACCCCGACGCCGAGGAGCCGCAGGGATGAGCGAGCTGCTGCTGTTCGCCGACATCGACGAGCCCGGGCTCAACACCATGGAGGTCTATCAGCGCCGCGGCGGCTACGAGTCCCTGCGCCGCGCGCTCGCGATGCCACCCGAAGCGGTCCTGCACGAGCTCGAAGCCTCCGGGCTGCGCGGGCGCGGGGGCGCCGGTTTCGCGATGGGCAAGAAGGTCTCGTTCCTGCCCAAAGGCGGGATGGACAAGTACCTCGTGTGCAACGCCGACGAGTCCGAGCCCGGCACCTTCAAGGACCGCGAGCTGATGCAGAAGACCCCGCACGTGCTGATCGAGGGGATCGTGATCGCCTCCTACGCCGCCGGGGCGAGCCGCTCGTTCATCTACATCCGCGGCGAGTACCAGCTGCAGGCCGACATGCTCGACGCCGCCCTGACCGAAGCGCGTGCGGCCGGCTTCATCGGCGAGAACATCGTCGGCTCCGGGCACTCGCTCTCGCTGGTCGTGCATCGTGGCGCCGGCGCCTACATCTGCGGTGAGGAGACCGGCCTGCTGGACTCGCTGGAGGGCAAGCGCGGCAACCCGCGCCTGAAGCCGCCCTTCCCCGCCAACCAGGGCCTCTACCAGGGGCCGACGCTGATCAACAACGTCGAGACGCTCTCCACCGTTCCCACGATCATCCGCATGGGTGGCGCCGAGTACGCCAAGCTCGGCGTGGAGACCTCGACCGGCACCAAGCTCGTGTCGGTCTCCGGCCACGTGCAGCGGCCCGGCAACTACGAGATCGAACTGGGGATTCCCTCGCGCGAGATCATCTACGGCCTCGCCGGCGGACCGCCCAACGGCCGCGGGATCAAGTGCTGGTTCCCCGGCGGCTCCTCCTCGCCGGTGCTGACGGCCGACGATCTCGACGTGCCCTACGACTTCGACTCGCTCGCCAAAGCCGGCACGATGCTCGGCTCCGGCGCGATCATCGTCGCCGACGATCAGACGCCGATCATCGACATCGCGCTGAAGGTCGCGAAGTTCTACCGCCACGAGTCCTGCGGCAAGTGCACCCCCTGCCGCGAGGGCACCAACTGGACGGTCAAGATGCTGCAGCGCATCGACGCCGGCGAGGCCACGCCGATGGACCTCGACATCATGGCCTCAGTGCAGGAGCACATCATGGGCAACTGCCTGTGCGTACTCGGCGACGCGATGGCGATGCCGATCGGCTCGCTGATCGCGAAGTTCCGCCCCGAGTTCGAGGCGCACATGGAGGCCGCGCGCCTGCGCGCCGTGGCCGCCGGCACCGAGGCGACCGCCAGCGAGGGCGTGCTGAGCGCACAGGGAGCTCACTGACATGCCCCGCCCCGAACCGAACACGATCACGTTCACGATCGACGGCCTGGAGGTCCAGGCACCTGAAAACTCGATGCTCGTCGATGCCGCCAAGCGCGGCGACATCGAGATTCCCGTCTTCTGCTACGAGCCCAAGCTCGGCAACCCCGTCGGCGCCTGTCGCATGTGCCTCGTGGAAATCGAGGGCATCCCCAAGCTGCAGACCGGCTGCTCGACCCCCGTCAAGGACGGCATGGTCGTGCACACCCAGAGCGAGCGCGTCAAGACCGCCCAGAACGCGGTCGTCGAGTTCCTGCTGATCAACCACCCGCTCGACTGCCCCGTCTGCGACAAGGGCGGGGAGTGCCCGCTGCAGGACATCACCTTCGGCTGGGGCAAGGGCACCTCGCGCTTCATCGAGCCCAAGCGCCACTTCGTCAAGCCGCTGGAGCTCTCGCCGCTGATCGCGATCGACCGCGAGCGCTGCATCCTCTGCTACCGCTGCGTGCGCTTCTCCCAGGAGATCTCCGAGGACTACCAGCTCGTGCTGCTCGAGCGCGGCGCGCACTCCTACGTCTCGACCTTCGACGGCCACCCCTACGTCGCGCCCTTCAGCGGCAACATCGTCGAGCTGTGCCCCGTCGGCGCGCTGACCTCGCGCGCCTACCGCTTCCGCGCGCGGCCCTGGGACATCGAGGACTCCGGCTCGGTCTGCACGCTCTGCCCCGCGCAGTGCAACGTCACCTTCACGGTGCGCGACGAGCGCGTCATGCGCGTGCTCGCACGCGAGCACGATCAGGTCGACGACGGCTGGCTCTGCGACAAGGGCCGCTTCGCCTACCAGTCGATCCACGTCGACGAGCGCGTCACACAGCCGCTCGTGCGCGACGGCGGCGAGCTGCGCCCGGTCACCTGGGAGCGCGCGCTCGAAGAGGCCGCCGCCGGCCTGCGCCGCGCGGGCACGCGCAGCGCCGCGCTCGTCGGGGGCCAGAGCACCAGCGAGGAGGGCCTGCTGCTCGCGCGCCTGCTGCGCGAGGGCCTCGGCAGCGAGCACATCGATACGCTCGCCGGCGTCGACGCCCGCGAGCTGCACCGCCTGGCCGAGCCCGACCTGCAGGCGACGGTGCCCGACCTCGAGTTCGCCCACACCGTGCTCGTGATCGGAACCGAGCCCGTGCAGGACATTCCGATCCTCGACCTGCGCATCCGCAAGGGCGTGCGCCGCCACGGCGTCAAGCTGGCCGTCGCGACCCCGCATGCCTCCACGCTCGATCCGAGCGCCACGCTGTCGCTGCGCTACGCCGCCGGTGGCGGGGCTGCCTTCCTGCAGGCGCTCGCCGCCGCGCTCTACGGCGGTGAGCTGGAGGAGTCCGCGCGCGCCGCCGGCGCCGAGGCCGAGCAGCTGCGCGCGCTCGCGGAGCTGCTGCGCACCGGCGGCGAGGAGATCGTGATCCTCTACGGGCAGGAGCTACTCGGCCACGGCGGCACCGAGGCCCTGCTGAAGCTCGCTCGCGGCTTGAACCTCCACGGCCACGACGGCGCCGGCCTACTCGGCGTGCCGGCCGCGGGCACGAACGGACGCGGCCTGCTGGAGGCCGGCGTGGCACCCGGCTACGGCCCGGGGCTGCGCCCACGAGACGGCGAGCAGGCCGCCCAGGCGCTTGGCGTGCACGGCATCGCCACGGCACTCGCCGCCGGTGAGCTGAGCGCGCTCTACCTCCTACACGCCGACCCGCTGCGCTCCGAGCTCGCAGCGGAGACCTGGAACGCGGCCCTGGAGAAGACCTCGACGGTGATCGCCCACGCAAGCTTCCTCACCGAGGGTCTGCGCGAGCACGCCAGCGTCGTCTTTCCCGCGGAGTCGTACGCCGAGAAGGAGGGCACGGTCGTGCACCCCGACGGGCGCATCCAACGCTTGCGGCCCGCGATCGGCCGCCCGGGCGAGACGCGGCCGGAGTGGTCGGTAATCGCCGAGCTCGCGCGCAGCTGCGGCCTGGACCTCGAGGTCCTGACCGGTCCGATGGCCTCCCAACAGCTGTTCGACGCGGTGCCCTTCTACGCCGGGCTCTCGCTGGAGGAGATCGGCGGCCGCGGCGTGCGCTGGCAAGAGCGCGAGGCCGTCTCGGCCTTCCCCGAGCCACCCGCGGCAAGCCCCGCTGCAGAGACCACGCGACCCATCCCGGGCGCCAACGGCGCCAACCCCACAATCACCGCACCCTCGCTGTGGGACGCGCCCGAGGTCGAGTTCTCGCCGTCGCTGAAGTTCCTCTACCGCCGCGCCGAGCGTGAGGTCGTCCCGAGCGCGGCAGGAGACGAGCGCTAGAGCATGCTCGCGACTGTCGGCTACTACGAAGCCTGGTGGATCCAGATCATCAAGGGGATCGTGATCTTCGCCGTCGGCCTGCAGCTCGTGCCGATCGTGCTGATCGCCGAGCGCAAGCTGCTCGGCCGCTTCCAGGGCCGCTACGGGCCCAACCGCGTCGGGCCCTACGGCGCGCTGCAGCCGCTGGCCGACATCCTCAAGCTGCTGACCAAGGAGCAGTCGCGCCCGACGACGTCGGTCGGCTTCCTGTTTGCGGTCGCGCCGATGATCTCGATCCTGACCGCCGTCGCGGCCTTCGCGATCATCCCCTTCGGCGACGTCCAGCACATCTTCGGCACGCCCGTCGGCCTGTACGGGATCGACGTCTCGATCGGGCCGCTGTACCTGTTCGCCTTCGGCGCGGTCGCCTTCTACGGAATCATGCTCGGCGGCTGGTCCTCGGGCTCGAAGTACTCGTTCCTCGGCGCGATGCGCGGCGCGGCGCAGTTGATCTCCTACGAGGTCTCCCAGGGCCTCGCGCTCGTCGGCGTGATCTTCACGGCCGGCACGCTCTCGCTTACCGGCATCGTCCACGCGCAGGCCGGCATGTGGTACATCGTGCCCCAGTTCTTCGGCTTCCTGGTGTTCCTCGTGGCGGGCTTCGCCGAGACCAACCGCGCGCCCTTCGATCTGACCGAGGCCGACGCCGAGCTCGTCGGCGGCTACAACACCGAGTTCGGCGGCGGGCGCTTCGCCTCCTACTTCTTCGCCGAGTACCTCAACGTGCTCGTCGTCTCCGGGATCGTCACGACCGTCTTCCTCGGCGGCTGGCTGCTGCCGTTCGGGATCCACCCCCCCGGCTGGGTCGATCCGATCGTGGTGCTGTTCAAGATGTCGCTGATCACCTTTCTGTTCATCTGGGTCCGCGCGACGCTCCCGCGTCTGCGCTACGACCAGCTGATGAGCTTCGGCTGGAAGATCCTGCTGCCGCTCGCAACCCTCAACACGCTCGTGACCGCGATCCTCGTCGTGGTGACCCACTGATGACGCCTGTCCGCTGGAACCCACTCACCCCACAAGCGCACGCCGACCTGGAGGCCCGTCCATGACCTGGAATCCCGGCGAGGACGTGATCGAGGTCCTGCGCGGACCCAAGCCCGGCGCGGCCGGCGGTACCTACCGCGCCTTCGGCGAGACCCTGCGCGGCCTGAAGACCACGCTCGCGCGCGTCGTCGAGGGCACGCACACGATCCAGTACCCCGAGGAGAAGGTTCCCGTCTACCCGCGCTTCCGCGGGCGCCACAAGCTGCACCGCTTCGAGGACAGCGGCCTGGAGAAGTGCGTCGGCTGCTCGCTCTGCGCCGCGGCCTGCCCAGCGGACTGCATCCGCGTCGTCGCCGCCGAGAATACCCCCGAGAACCGCGTCTCCGCGGGCGAGCGCTATGCCGCGGTCTACGAGATCAACCTCTCGCGCTGCATCTTCTGCGGCTACTGCGAGATCGCCTGCCCGTTCGACGCGATCACGATGGGCCACGACTACGAGCTCTCCGACTACAGCCGCTCGGATCTGATCTTCACCAAGGAGATGCTGCTCGCCGAGCCGCTGGAGCGCACGCCCTTGAGGAACGAGGGCGAGTAGTCCCATGAGCGCCGTCCTGTTCTTCCTCGCCGCCATCGGCGCCATCTCCGGCGCGGTCGGCGTCGTCGTCCTGCGCGACCCCTTCTACAGCGTGCTCGCGCTCGTCGGGCACCTGCTCTCGCTGGCGCTGCTGTTCCTGCTGCTGCGCGCCGAATTCGTAGCTGCGGTGCAGGTCGTCGTCTACGCGGGCGCGGTGATGGTGCTCTACGTGTTCGTCGTCGCCTACGTCGGCGACAGCTCGACCTCGCTGGGCGAACGCCTGCGCCCCGGGGTCTCCGGCCCCACCGGGGGCGCCCGCCTGCGCCTGGGCTCGGCGCTGCTCGGCGGCGCGGTACTCGTCGAGCTGCTGATCGCCCTGCTCGGCTCGGGCCTGAAGGCGATCGGCGAATACGGCGCGCCCTACGCGCCCGGCCCGAAGACCTATGGGACACCCGCCTACATCGGCAACCTGCTGCTGACCCGCTTCCTGCTGGCCTTCGAGATCGCCTCCTTCCTGCTGCTGATCGCGGCCGTCGGCGCCGTCGTCCTCGCACGGCGCCGCGGCGGCCTCGGCGAGGAGTCCGAGGAGCTGGTTCCGCTGCGCCTCACACGCCCCCGCGGCACCGGCACCATGGCCGAGGGCGTCAGCAGCCTCGCGTTCGCCACCGCCCACGACCGGCCCACGGACTTCCAGGTTCCAGACGCGCCCGAGCCCGAGCCCGAGCCGGCCGCGGTCGGCGCCGGCGCGTCGTCCGCGATCGATCCCGAGCAGCGCACCGACTCCGGGGGTGGCTGGTGAGCATCGCCTGGTACCTCGCGGTCTCCGCGATCGTCTTCGCACTCGGCGCCGGCGGCGTGATGACGCGGCGCAACCCGCTCGTGGTGCTGCTCTGCCTGGAGCTGATGCTCAACGGCGCCAACCTCGCGCTGATCGCCTTCGCGCGGATGTGGGGCAACGGCGACGGACAGATCCTCGCGCTGATCGTGATGACCGTCGCGGCCTGCGAGGTCTGCATCGGCCTCGGCATGATCGTCGCGATCTACCGCCGCAACCTGGCACTCGACGTCGACGAACTGCGGGAGCTGCAGGGCTGATGCGCGGAGGTCACAGGTGAGCGCAACGACCTACGGTTGGCTCGTGCTGCTGTTCCCGCTGCTGGGGACGCTCACGATCGCCTTCGGCTTCCGGGTGCTGCCCGGCCGCAGCGCCGGCGTGATCGGCACCGGCGCGATCCTGCTTGCCTTCCTCGCGGCGCTCGGTGCGCTAATCGCGATGCAAGGCGAAGCGCCGGCGCACCGCGAGCTGACCTCCTCGCTGTGGAACTACGCGGTGAGCGTCGGCATCAACGCGCACGTCTCGATCCTCGTGGACCCCCTGTCGGTCTACATGATCCTGATCGTCAGCGGCATCTCGACGCTGATCCATCTCTACTCGCTCTCCTACCTCGACGAAGACCGCGGCTTCGCGCGCTTCTTCGCGTACCTGAACTTCTTCGTCTTCTCGATGCTGCTGCTGGTGCTGGCCGGCAACTTCCTGCTGCTGATCGTCGGCTGGGCCTTCGTCGGCGCGGCCTCCTACCTGCTGATCTCCTTCTGGTACCGCCGCACGACCGCCACGAAAGCCGGCATCAAGGCCTTCGTGATCAACGTCCTCGGCGACGTCGGCCTCGTGCTCGGCACGTACTTCATCTTCAAGCACACCGGCACCCTGGACTTCCTGAAGACCTTCCAGGTGGCACCCCACGTATTCACCCGCGGCGAAGGCGACATCGTCGCGGGCTGCCTGCTGCTGCTCGTGGGCGCCTTCGCGAAGTCCGCCCAGATCCCGCTGCACACTTGGCTACCCGACGCGATGGAGGGCCCCACACCCGTCAGCGCGCTGATCCACGCGGCGACCATGGTGACCGCCGGCGTCTACCTGATCGCACGCATGCACGTGCTTTTTGAATTGGCGCCTGCGGCGCAGGATGTTGGTGCGGTGGTCGGCGCGGCAACGCTGCTGATCGCGGGCACGATTGCGCTCACCCAGACCGACATCAAGCGCGTGATCGCCTACTCCACGATGTCCCAGATCGGCTACATGATCATGGGCGTCTCGGTGGGCGCCTACGCGGCCGGCATGTTCCACCTGATGACGCACGCTTTCTTCAAGGCGCTGCTGTTCATGGGCGCGGGCTCGATCATCGGCGCGATGGGCGGCGAGCAGTCGTTGGAGAAGATGGGCGGCTTCCGCAAGGCGATGCCGTTCACGTTCGCGTGCTTCATCATCGGCGGGCTCGCGCTCTCCGGTATCCCCCCCTTCTCGGGCTTCTTCTCCAAGGACGAGATCCTGCTCGTCACCGCCGAGCGCGGCGGCTGGCACTGGGCGCTGTACGTGGCCGGCTACATCGGGGCCTTCCTGACCGCGGTCTACACGTTCCGCATGATCTTCCGCGCCTTCTACGGCGAGCCCGTCGCCGAGGCGCGCGAGCTCGAAGCGGGCCACCTGCACCACCCCGAGCATCCCACCAACCCCGCCAACGGCGAACTCGAGGACACCGACGTCGGCTTCCCCGGCCCCCACCACACGATCGCCGAGCGCGCGCTGCCGATGAAGGTCGCGATGAGCCTGCTCGCTGTCGGCTCGATCGGCGCCGGACTCGTACAGATCCCGGAAGTCGACGACGTGATCGTCAACTTCCTGCGCCCCACGTTCGCGGGCTCGCCGCTGTACGAACCGCACACGCGCGACGGCCTGCTCGTCTTCGGCCTGATCCTCGGCACGCTGCTCGGTCTCGCCGGCATCGCGCTGGCCTACCGCATCTGGGTCAAGCAGCCGAGCATCGCCGTCACCGCCCGCGAGCGCCTGCGCCCGCTCTATCTGCTGTCGCTCAACAAGTGGTACTTCGATGAGCTGATCGACGCACTCGTGGTGCGACCCGCCGCGGCCGCCGGGCGCTTCGCGAGCGACACCTTCGAGCGCGTCTTCGTCGACGGCACGCTGATCGGCGGCAGCACCGGCATCGTGCGCGCGGGCTCCGCCGCGGTGCGCGCGATCCAGAGCGGTTTCCTGCGCTACTACGCCGCGCTGCTCGTGCTCGGCGTCGGCGCGCTCGGCCTCTACTTCCTGCTGCAGTCCTGATGCCCGCGCTCTCGATCCTGATCTGGCTTCCTCTTGCGTGCGGCGTGCTCGGTGCGCTGTCTGCTCTTTTGGCCGCCCCGCCGCGCGCGCGTACGCGCACACACACGCGCGCGGCGGGGTCCCCTTCGGACACCACCTCCTCCGCCCCCGCGCCCCCCATCCGGGAGACCGACTCCAGCCCCCAGCGCCTCCCCGGCGCGCTCGCGCTGCTCGGCGCACTCGCGGCGCTGGGCCTCGCGATCGGTTACATCGCGGACTACCACGTCGGCGGGGCCGCGCTGCAGCACGTGACCGACGTCGCCTGGATCCCGACGCTCGGCATCCACTACAAGCTCGCGATCAGCGGCCTGAACGTGCTGCTGGTGGGGCTCACCACGCTGCTGTTCGCGGCGGCGGTGCTGGCCGCCAACCTGCGCGCGTGGGAGCGCCCGCGGCTCTTCTACTTCCACTTCATGCTCGCCGAGTCCGCGGTGCTGGGCGCATTCCTCGCACAGGACCTGGCGCTGTTCGTGGCGTTCTTCGATCTGATGCTGATCCCGTTCTACTTCCTGATCGGCGGCTGGGGCGTCGGCCCGGACCGCGTGAAAGCGACGATCAAGCTCGTGATCTACACGCTGGTGGGCTCGCTGCTGATGCTCGCGGCGGCGATCGCGACCGGCGTACTGGCTTCCCAGGAGCACGGGACGGCGTTGACGTTCTCGCTCTCGGCGCTGCAGCACCTGCCGCTCAGCCGCGGCTCGCAGGAGTGGATCTTCCTGTTCTTCGCGGCGGCGTTCCTGGTGAAGATGCCGGCGTTCCCGCTGCACGGCTGGATGCCCGACGGCTACCGCGCGATGCCGATCGAGGTGTTGATGGTCTTCTCGGGCGTGCTCTCGAAGGTCGGCGCGTACGGCTTCCTGGCGATCGTGCTACCGCTGTTCCCGCAGGCCGCCGTGCACTTCCAGCTGCTGATGCTGCTGATCGCGCTGTGCTCGATCCTGTACGGGTCGGCGATGGCCTTCACGCAGACCGACGCGCGCCTGATCGCCGGTTTCTCCTCGGTGGCCCAATTGGGCTTCATCACGCTCGGGATCTTTGCCTTGAACCCGCAGGGCGCGCAGGGGGCGCTGCTGCAGATGGTCAACCACGGGCTCGTGGTCGCGCCGCTGTTCTTCATCATCGCGCTGCTCGCGCAGCGCGCGGGCGGCTCGCAGGACATCCGCCAGATGGGCGGGATCGCCTTCCGTGCGCCGGTGCTCGCCTCGATCTTCCTGATCGTGGCGCTCGCGACGCTGGCGATGCCGGGCTCCTCGAACTTCGTCGGCGAGTTCCTGATCCTGCTCGGCGTCTTCAAAGCCAAGCTCGCGATCGCGATCATCGCGTTCAGCGGCGTGGTGATGGCCAGCGTGTACGCGCTGCGGATCTTCATCCGCGCCATGCACAACCGCGTCGGCAGCGGCGTGAACTCACGTGAGCTCACGCTCCGCGACGCCACCGTGCTGGTGCCGCTGGTCGCCGTGATCCTCTTCCTCGCCGTCTATCCCCAGCTCGCGCTGCAGCGCAGCGAAGGCTCGGTGAAAGCAGCCGTGGCCTCCGCGCAGGCAGCGCAGCACAACGGCCCCTCGACGGTTGCGAGCACGAACCCATGAGCCTGCAACCCCTCATCTCGACGCCGCTCGCGAGCGCCCACCTGAAAGGGCCGCACGTGGACTTCGCGGGCCTCTCTCCCCTGATCGCACTGCTGGGCGGCGCGGTGGTGGTGCTGCTCGTCGGCCTGCTGGGCTCTCGCTGGGTGCGCGAGCACGTCGTGCCGGCGCTCAGCCTCTTCGCGCTCGGCGCGGCGGGTGGTCTGAGCATCTGGCAGTGGAACACCCAGAAGGCGATCGTCGCGGGCGCACTGAAAATCGACGACCTCTCGCTCGTGCTGATCCTGATCCTGGTCGTGGGCGGTATCGCGGCAGTCCTGCTCGCGTGGCGCTCGGAGGCCGCGCATGAAGCCGCACACGGCGAGTTCCACGCACTGCTCCTCACATCGATCGGCGGAATGGCGCTGCTGGCGGCCGCGCAGAGCACCGTAGTCCTGTTCATCGGCCTCGAGCTCCTCTCGATCCCCCTGTACGTGCTGTGTGCCACGGAAATGCGCCGCGAGCACTCGCTGGAGTCGGGCCTGAAGTATCTGATCGTCGGATCGGTCGGATCGGCGACGCTGCTGTACGGGCTGGCGCTGATCTACGGCGCCACCGGATCGACCGACTTCACGGCGATCGCCGCCGCGATCTCCTCCAGCGGCTCGCTCGCCAGCGATCCGCTGCTGCTGACCGGCATCGCACTGTGCGTCGGCGGACTGTGCTTCAAAGCGTCGGTCGCACCGTTTCACCAGTGGACGCCCGACGTATACGAAGGCGCTCCGACGCCGGTCACCGCGTTCAT
>DASXZV010000023.1:0-126985 GCA_036501715.1 Solirubrobacteraceae bacterium
GGAGGAGGATGCCGCGCCGAGGCCGGTGGCCCTCGCCAGCGGGCCAGGACCATCGCCGGACAGCGCGCGCTCGATGCGCTCCCTTGGCACCCATGCCTGCACGATGGCGCTGATGGCGAAGCCGAGGACGAGCGCCCACCAACGCCGAGTCCGATCACCATGACTAGCGCGAGTGAAAGCAGCAGGCCGGTGAGCAGGACCGAGCCGCGCTCGCTCTGGAAGCGGTGTCGTGCGATGCGGATCATCTAGGGCACCCCCGGTTGAAGGATGCTCCGGTAACGATCGACGGGGGCGCTCGCTCGCCCATGCACGACGATGGTCCCGAAGTGTCCGAGGAAGGGCAGGGAGCCGATGGGAACTCGGGTCGTGACTTGGGCGCTCATCACTTCGCCTCGCGCGTAGGTTCCGGTGGGGCTCAGCGTCATTGGTGTGTGTGATCCCGGCTGTTCGCGTCCGAGTGCAGCCGTCGCAGCGGACTGAGCTGCAGACGGGTTGGGCGCTTGGACGGCGGCGCGCACGGCGTCGCGGGCGGTCTGTTGAACGTCTACCTGGGCAAGCTCGATTCGTCCGAACAGCACCACCCGGAACATAAGAGGAATAAGGACGCCGACCATCAGCAACAGACCAGTAATCATCGGCGCTTCGCCGCGCTCCTCGCTGAGTCTGTCCGCAAGGCGTCGCATCGTCATCGGCGGGTTTCATCCTGCGGATAGCGCTCCACGGGCACGCTCGCCGTCGCGTTTATGCCTGGGAGCATCAGGTCGAGGCCAGGGAAGATATGGGGAGCCGATCCCTGCACCACGACGGTCACAATGCCGGTCGTACTCTGCGCAGAGGGCCGCAGGTTCGCGCCCACTCCCCCGGCTGCGCCCAAGAGAGTGTCGGCGCGAGCGATACCCGCTCCGGTTCCTTCTGAGCTGGCCGCCTCGACGCCATCTTGAGCGGCGGCTTGAGCCACTGACCGAGCGTGCGCGTAAGCGAGAGCCTGCATTGCTACCGCGATGGTGAGCAACACCAGGCCTAGTGTGAGCAGCGCCGGGATGACCGACTCGCCGCGCTCCGAGGAGAACCGCTCGCGCAAAGGCATTTTGCAGTTCTCCTAGAGCGAGCTAACAATCTGTTGCGCGGCGTTCTGCACGGCGGGCCGAAGGACGGCGATGATCGCAGCAGCGATCAGTACGAGGCCGATCGTGAGCACGACCCACGGGATGACTTCTCCACGCTCGTCGTGCATGGCTCGCTCTGTCCTATTGAGAAGACCGAACCAGATCGTGTAGAGGATGCTCATTGTTTGCTCCTTCCAGGGACTAGATCGTTTGTGCGAGGAAGTGAATGAAGCCGTAGGAGACGAGCAGCACCACCACGGCGATCAGTGGTGCGAGTGGGGCGTGCATCGCCAAATGCGCCCTGTCGGCCGCGCGTTCGAGGTAACGGTTCTGCTCGCCTCGCATCTCGCGCGCTTGGCTGCGCAGGAACTCGGTGTAGGGGCTCTCCTTCGACGCGAGGAGTTCTGAGAACCGTAGGAACATTGGCTCGCCGCTCGCTCGTGCAATTGCCACAAGGGCGTCTCGCTCGCCAAGCATACGGTCGCGCCGTGCAAGCGAGAGCGCGTTTGTCAGTTCATCGCCTAGTACCCCTTCGCAGTCTCGCGCGGCCAGCTCAAGGGCTTGCCTGAGTGATTGACCTGCCCTCAGCGACAGAGCCATGACAGACAGAGCCTCGGGCAGGTCAAGGAATAGCGCCTCGCGGCGTTTCTTGACTTCCTCGCGTAGGGCGAAGTCGGGCAGAAAAAAGCCCGCGACGGCGATAAGGGGGGTAAATCAACAAACGCAAGTGAAAACAACAGAGAAGGGAGACGACCGAGCCGTCTCACCGAGGGCCAGATTGTCGAACTGGCGTCGCACGTCACCGAACGCGACCGACGGATAGCGCTCGACTGCTACGAGCACGCCGTCCTCACAACCGATCAAATCTCCCGGCTGCACTTCACGAATCTCCGCATAGCCCAGGTACGCCTTCAGCGCCTCTACAAGCTGCGAGTCCTCGAACGCTTCCGCCCTGGCCCGAACGCAGGCGAAGGCTCGCATCCCTACCACTGGATACTCGATGAAGCTGGCGCGCTCCTCGTCGCCGACTGCGAAGGGATCGACCGTAGCGAGCTGCGCTACACCCGCGACGACGGACTGCGCCTCGCTAGCAGCCGCAACCTCACGCACCACGTCGAAGCCAACGAGTTCCTTGTCCGCCTAGCCGCTGACGCAAACGCAGCCGGTGGCGAGCTAGCCGAGTGGTACGGGGTCCGCACAATCGCTCACCTTTTCTCTGGCGCCGTCGTGCCCGATAGCTGGGGCGTACTGACCATGCCCGGCGCCAAGCCGCTACACGTCCTCCTAGAGCTTGATCGCTCGACCGAGGCATCCGAAGTCCTCCGCGCCAAGGCAAAGCGATACGCCGAGATACTGCCCCACAGCAGCCTGCGCGACCTCGACCCTGTTGTGATCCTTGCCACGCCGAGCGAGCGCCGTACACGCGCCGCACGGGCAGCCGTAGCGAACATTCCCGCGCCGCTCAGCGTGACAACGTGGAACAGTGAAACTCAGCGATCAGTGCTGGCTACCGTCACACATTGCGCCGCCGACGCCCGCTCACATTTGCGCAAAGACAGGGGGCAAATATTTAGCCAATCTTAGAGCAAAACCTCTTGAAATTAACCGTGTGGTCTGGTCTCGTAGTGAGTATGGAAAGCACAAATCCCGCCATAACAGTAAGTCCCATACTGGATATCACCGACGCATTGTAAGGAGTGACAAGCGATGACCACGACCAGCAAACCCACACGCACATACCGCGAACGCCGGGAAGCGCGAGCCGAACGGCTGCGCCAATGGGCAGCCAAGCGCGAGACACGCGCCGAGCAAGCCGCCGCATCGGTAGACACGCTCGCAAGCCTTATCCCCTTGGGGCAGCCGATCCTGCGCGGCCACCATTCACAAAGACGTGCCGAACGCGACCGCGACCGCATCGTGAACGGGACGCGCCGAGTTGTCGAGCACTCGACCAAGGCGCGCGAGTTCACAAGCCGCGCCGAGAACATCGAGGCGGCAGCCGAGCACACGATTTACTCCGACGACGCCGACGCGATCACACGGCTAACGGAGAGGATCGCCGGGCTTGAAAGTGAACAAGACACGATCAAGGCATACAACGCCGCGTGCCGCAAAGGAACGGCGGACCCCGCGACGCTGCCGGACAAGCTCGCACGCGAACTTGCCAGCAGTATCCGTGTTTGGGGTGACGTTCAATGCCCCGGCGGTCGGTTCCCGAGTTACACGCTCCGCAATCTCTCAGGAAACATCAGCCGTCAAAAGCGCCGCCTTGCCACACTCACGGCGGGAGGGTCACGATGACTACCGCCCGCACATCAGAAGACGTGAGCGTGAACGTGACGCCATCCGTTGCCCGAGCTTTGCTCAGCCTCGCCGGGTTCGAGCACGACGAGCGCGGACGGTGGGCGCACGACGATGGCCGGTGGACGTGGGCGACCGACGAGGCGCTGCGATGGGCGCTCGTCTCCCTCGCCGAAGATGACGACGAGCAGTACGCGGCCCCGGCACGGAGCCAAGCGCAAGTACGTTGCCTAACGGCCCTGAGCAAGGATCGCGGCTCGCTTACGGCGTGGAACATGATCGCCAGCGGCGATGTTGTCTGCCGGTTCGAGGACGGCTCGATCGTTCGCATGGGCAAGGTCATCAACCCCGACATGGGCGAGATCGTCTATCCGGCGCCACGCGGCGGTTACCTGCTGCGCAGCTCATGGCACACGCATTGGCAAGCAATACGCGCCTCAGCAGGGATGCCCGGCCAAGACTTCTACGAGTTGAAGCACCGCGCGATTCAATGGATGGTCGATCCCGTCGAGGATGGCGGACTCGGGCTCGATCCGGCAACGGCCGCCGCGATGGTCGGCCACGATGACGGCGGCTATCTCATTGCCACGGTCTACACCAAGCTCGCGCAACGCCGGGCACTCGCACGCGCTCAGCGCGCGATGGACGCCTATCAGCAGCGGCAAACCGCCGCGACCGCCGAGGCGCCCCGCCTACAAGTCGTCGCGTAGCCGACCCCGCTGCCATGCTTTGCACATATGCCGTCCACGATCAACTCGCCTCATTTCCACGGTTCGCGCCGGCACAGCCACCCGCACACGGGACCGCATCGGCATCTCAGGCTCGTGCGACGCTCCCAGCCCATCGACGCGCACCAGCACGATCATTCACACCACGATCACGGCGACGGGCACGACCACTCCCACGGCCTCGTTCACGACAGCATCAAGCGCTCTCAGGAGGGCATCCGTGCTGTCTCGCTGTCGCTCGCGGTGCTCGGACTCGCCGCCATCGCTCAGACTGCTGTATTCATTACCAGCGGCAGCATCGCCTTGTTGGCCGACCTGATCCACAACTTCGGCGATGCCTTGACCGCCCTACCACTCGGGATCGCGTTCGCTCTCCACTCCCAGGTTGCGGAGCGACGCGCCGGCCTGGCCGTCGTGGCTGCCATCTTCATCAGCGCTTGCGTAGCTGGCGTCGAGGCCGTCGGACGCCTCATTCACCCCTCACCCCCTACCCATCTTGTGGTGCTCGCGCTCGCCGGAGCAATCGGGTATGCGGGCAACCTCATCGCGGCTCGTATCCGTCTGAACGCCGGGCGGCGACTGGACAGCCCCGCACTAATCGCCGATGGACACCATGCCCACGCCGATGCCTACGTGAGTCTTGCTGTGATCGCCTCGGCAATCGTGGTCGCACTCGGAGTTCCGATCGCCGATCCGCTTATCGGCATCGGGATCACACTCGTCATTCTCCGCATCACCTGGCAGTCATGGGGAACAGTGCGCGGCCACCACTCGCACTGACAACGCTAAGGCCGCCTGGCGGCCTGAACATAGGAGAGGGCTACAGCGCGATCCGCGCACCCCTTCATCTCAACTATCTGCCCGTCGCGGATCGTCACGACCATGTACGCGATCCCCTCATCCATCGGACGGTCAAGCTGCACCGGCCGCTCGGGACGAAACGCCACGATCACGCGCGACCCATCTTGGATGGTCTCCTCGATTCGGCCTCGCAGGCGGCCAGCGAGGTTGCGACTTATCACGTCGATGATTGCTTTGCGGCCATCGCAGAGTTGCCCGTCCTCGACTCCGTACCACTGTGCATCGGGCGCCAGCACTTCGCCCAAGACCTCCGGGCCACCCTGGATCAAGGCATCCCACGCCCGGCGCACCAGCTCAATCTCGGGACTCTCGCCCATAGCCGTGATTGTCGCGCATCCGCTCGCGGGAGGCTGCGGTCCTTTTGCGGTCCCTTTTCGCTCCCGCTGCGGTCCTTTTGCGGTCTGCGGACCAACGAGCAGCCGCGAACACGAGCGAATACCGTCCCACGAGGCGCAGCGTTTACGGGGATTTTCGCCCGTGCTCGCTGCTGTTCGCGGTTCTTTAAGGTATCGGGGAGACAGGATTTGAACCTGCGACCGCCCGGCCCCCAGCCGGGTGCGCTACCAGACTGCGCCACTCCCCGTGACGCCATTGATTCTACGGAGAACCATCCCATGCCACCGTCCGGCCCCGATAGGAACATACGTTCCCATCATGAGCAGACGCCGGACCCACCCCACACCCCCCAACCCAACAAGGCTCTGCGGCCGCTGCCACCAACACCTCCCACTCGCCGACTTCGCCTGGCGCCGCAAGGCCCGCGGGCAGCGAGACAACTACTGCCGCCCCTGCCGAGCCGCCTACAAACAGGAACACTACGCCGCGAACAAACAGCACTACATCGCGAAAGCCCTCCTCCACAAGCAAACCCTCGTCGCCGAACGAGCCGTCCACCTCATCGAGTTCTTCCGCGACCACCCTGCGTCGACTGCGGCGAGACCGACCCGTTAGTCCTCGAGTTCGACCACCTCGCAGCCAAGAGCTTCAACATCGCCAAAGGCGTCCGCGACCGCAAATGGCAGGCGGTCCTCGACGAGATCGCCAAGTGCGACGTGGTTTGTGCAAACTGTCATCGTCGGCGGACCGCTCTTCGAGCTGGATTCGCCCGCGCGGTGGTAGCTCAACGGTAGAGCCTCGCCCTTCCAAGGCGATGATGCGGGTTCGATTCCCGTCCGCCGCTTGCAGCCCGGCCCACACCCGGCTGAGTCGACGAACCGACTAGCTCGCCGGGCTTCCGCCCCGCCGCTCCTCCGTCGGCACCTCCCCCTCCGAGTCCGCGAGCCCCGGTGGCGGCCACGGCCCGAACCAGTTGTCGCGAGCCCCATCCAGCGTCACGGTCGACCCGCTGAACGCGGCCCCCAACGGTGAGGCGAGCAGCGCGACGAGCCAGGCGTGCTCGTGCACGGTCCCCAGCCGCTGCAGCGGCACCGAGCGCGCCATCCCGGCGCGCACGACGTCGGGGTACTTCCCCATCGCCTCGGTGTCGAAGTGTCCGGCGGCGACCGCGCATACCGTGATCCCCGCGCCAGCCCAGCTGGCGGCGAGCTCGCGCGTCAGCGCCTCGACCGCAGCGCGCGCGGCGCCCGAATGAGCCATGCCCGGCATCCCGTGGTGCGGGGAGAGCGTGATGTTGATCACGCGACCCCCCGCCGCGCCGAGCGCCTGCGCGTGGGCCTCGTGCGCCATGTTCAGCATCCCGTCGACGTTCAGCCGCCAGACCGCCGCCCAGCCCTTCGTGGCGATCCCCTCGGCGGGCGTGAAGTACTGGCCGCCGGCGTTGTTGACGAGCACGTCGAGCGCTCCCCAGCGCTCCAACACCGCGCCGATCAGCTCCCGGGCCTGCCCCCGCTCGCGCACGTCCCCGACGAGCCGCTGCACCCCTGGCCCGTCCGGACACAGAGCCTCGATTGCCGCCACGGTCTCCTGCAGGGGCTCCTCGCGGCGACCGGCCACGGTGACCGCCGCCCCGCACCGCGCCAGCTCGAGCGCCGTCGCCCTGCCAAGCCCGGTGCCCCCGCCGGTCACCAGCGCGACCTTGCCGCGCAGCATCCCGCCGGCGAAGATCTCGGAGTCCCCCGCCGAGCCGCTCTCGGGGGGGACCGTCTTACCGTACGCGCTCATCCGACCGCGATCATAGGGAGCCAGCACACTGCCCACCGCCGCACGCTCCGTCCTTGCCTCCCGGTAGGGTCTCAGGTGTGACCAATCGGCCCCTCCGGCCCCTGGCCATCTTTGTGTTGCTCGCGTCCGGGGACTATCTGCTGTGGAACTGGTCGCTGAACGGCAACCGCGACATCCTCGCGCTGATCGCGGGCACGACCCTGATGCCGCTGGTGATCGCGATCGCATGGCTGCTCGTCGTCAGCGTCGCGCGTTTCCTCGCGGAAGTCGCCCAGCGTCCCCGCGCGGGCACCGGCACGAGCGCATCCTCCGAGGCGCGCGGGCACGGCGCCCGCCGGTCGGCCGCTCGGGCCGCAGCCGCGGGGAGGGCCGCGACGAGCGCTCGGACCGCCACGGGCGCCCCAGCGGCGCATCGCAACCAGCGCGCGGGTAGCGTGGCCGACACGGACAGCTCACCCTCCACCCCTTCCTCGTCCTCGAAGCTCGCCGCGTGAAGCGCCGCTGGTTCGCGCTCATCGGCCTCGTCTTAGTGCTCTGCGTCGCGCTCGCCGGCTACCTCTACGCGCGCAACCGCACCGGCTCGATCTACCACCCCCACGCGCGCTTCGTACCGCAGGCCAATCCGACGCTGCCGGTTCGCGGCCCCGAACGCTTCTCGTGGCCGATCTACGGCTACACCAAGAACCACACGCGCTACTTCCCGGCGCCCGCCAAGCTCGTCCCCCCCTTCCGGCACGTCTGGGAGCGCGGCGGGAGCTCCCTGCGCGAGTTCCCGCCGGTGCTCTCCGAAAATCGCATCTTCCAGCTGACCGATGACGGGACCCTGAGCGCCATCGACAAGTACGACGGCAAGCTCCTCTGGAGCCAGAGCCTCGGGGCCCTCTCCGCCTCCTCACCCGCGGTTGGCGGCAACACCGTCTACGCCACCGTGCTCGCCCGTGCGAGCGGCTCCGCAGAAGGCCGCGTCGTAGCCGTCAACGCCACCAACGGCCACATTCACTGGTCGCGCAACCTGCCCAGCCGCAGCGAGTCCTCGCCGCTGCTCGACCACGGCAAGATCTACTTCGGCTCCGAAGACGGCACCGTCTACGCCCTGCAGGCGCGTACCGGCAGGACCCTGTGGACCTATCACGCCGGCGGTGCGGTCAAGGCCAGCCCGACGCTCCAGAATGGGGTGCTCTACTTCGGTGACTACTCCGGCCACGTGCAGGCCATCAGCGAGCGCAGCGGGCGCCGGCTGTGGCTCGCCGGCTCCGAAGGCGCGCTGTTCGGCAGCGGCACCTTCTACTCCACCGCCGCCGTCATCTACGGGCGGGTCTACCTCGGCAACACCGACGGGCGCGTCTACGCCTACGACGCCTCCAGTGGCCGGCTCGACTGGGCCTACCAGACCGGCGCCTACGTCTACGCCTCCCCCGCTGTCACCGACGCCCCGCGGCTCGGCCCGACGATCTTCCTCGGCTCCTACGACGGCAGCTTCTACGCGCTGAACGCACGTACCGGCCATGTCGACTGGAGCTACAACGCGGGCGGCAAGATCTCCGGCTCGGCGACCATCGTCGGAGACTTCGTCTACTTCTCCGACCTCGGAACTCACCGGACCTACGGCCTGAACATCGCCAACGGCCACGTCGCCTTCGAGATCGACACGGGTGCCTTCGACCCCGTTATCAGCGACGGCAAGCGCATCTACCTGACCGGCTACACCGGCCTCTACAGCCTCGCCCCCCTGCACTAGCCCGGCCCCGACCCGCCGGCCCGACCGGCAGCGAACCCTACGTGCAGGACTGCCCGCCGAGCCCCAGCGCGCGGCCCAGCGAGAAGCGCGCCGCCACGCGCACCGTGCCGGCCGCGCGCGCGCTCACCGCCGTCCACCCTCCCGGCGCGCTGGTCACACACGCCGCGCCGGCGGTGACCGTCCAGTAGCGGGTGTAGTGCACGCGCACCACGAAGCGCCCGCCCGTGCGGGCGCGCAGCGTGAACCAGTCGCGCCCCAGCGCGCTCAGCGCTCCCGGACCGCTCGCGAGCGGGGTCGCGTCGCGCACCGCGTAGATCCGCCAGTGGCGCGTGCGCAGCACCTCCCGCAGGTACCCCGGGTCGGACTCGATCACGCGACCCTCATCGGCGCTCGAGGGATCGAGCGGCGCGTCCGGCAGCGCCACGTAGCTAACCGCCTGCTCGCGCAGCCAGCGGTAGTACCGCTCCGCCGTCAGGCGCCCCGAGAGCAACACCCCGTCGTAGCGCTCGTCGAGCTGCTTCTCCCAGCCGCGCGCCAGCGAGACGCGCCGCGCCAGCCAGGCCGCCTCCCAGTGCCCGCGCGTGAAGGGGACCTCGATCCGCACGCGACTCCCGCCGTGGCCTGCCACGAAGCGCTCGACCGGCGCGTAGTAGGCGGCGCTGGTGGACGCCTCGCCGGCCACCGCAGCCGTTTCTCGCACCGGCCCCCAGACCGTCCACAGCCCGATGCCCAGCAGCGCCGCACTCGCCACGACGGCGGCGGCCCCCCGGCTCCCCGAATCGAGCAGCGCGCACAGCAGCAGCGGCCCCGCCAGCAGGACCCCGTAGCGCTCGACGTTGGCGCCCATCGGGGTGTGCAGCGCCACACACGCGACGCACACCGCGAGGTACACAGCCGCACCCAACCGCAGCAGCCCGCCCTCGGCAGGAGCGAGCGCTAGAACCGCAATCAGGAAACCTCCCAATGCGGCACCCGTCGCGAGAAACGAGAGCAGCGGGTAGGGCTCCCACCCGCCCTCGGCGAAGCAGCCCACGAGCACCGCGATCACGAGTGCCGGCGCGATGCCCAGCAGCGCGGCGCTGCGCCACGAGCGCCGCGCCAGCGAGTGCGTCACGCCCGCGAGCACCAGCAGCGCCCCGGCCACCGGGCTGCACGCCGCGCTCAGCGCCGCCAATGCCACGGTCGCCACCGGGGCGACCCGTGCGCGGCTCAGCGCGAGCGCGGCGACCGCCGCGAGCGCGAAGCTGACACCGAGTGCGAACGTGATCCGTCCGCTCCAGACGTCCCCCAGCGCGGCCAGCGCGAACCAGACGGCGCCCCAGCGCGCGGCGGCGCCGTAGGCCACGCGCGCGAGGCGCTCGAACAGCGCCGCCGAGACCAGCACCGCCAGGGCCCCCACGGTCCGCACGCCCAGCAGCGCGGCCAGCGGCGGGAACACGAGGCTGTACCCCGGGATGTCGTGCCCCCCGTACCAGCGCGCGTCCCACACGGTCCATCCGGCTTCCCCGAAGAGGTCGGCGCGGTAGACCTGCGCAGCCAGATCCGGCGTGCGGGGATCCACGAGCAGCCAGACCGCCACGCCCACGACCGCCGCCAGCAGGCCCCAGGGCAGGTATCCCGCCGCCGCGCGGCGGCGGGCGCGGTCCTCGCCCGCTCCGTGCTCGGGCGCCCGTGGCGCCGACGCTGTCGCCGAGTGTGCGCCCACCGTGTGCACCCTATGGGAAGATCGACCGGGGTCCGGTGGCTACCCCACCGCACCCCGGTCGCCTACGAACGGGAAACGCTTGCCTGTCCCGCGAGTCCGTGCCTCCTCTAACCGCCCAGTCACCCGAAAGTCGCGTGATAATCCGCTCCCGATGAACCGCCCCCGCCGACCACCCCACGACACCCGCGTCCCGCGCTCGCGCCGGCGCCTGCCGCTCGCGCTCGCGGGCCTACTCGCCTGCGTACTCGCCGGCGGCTGCGCCACCACGCACCCCGCGCCGATCACCGTGGCCGAGCTCGCCGAAGCCCAGACGTTCCCCTATTTCCAGGTCTACTGGGCCGGCCCGCGCTTCGGCGCCTACCCGCTCGCCGCGGCCGACGGGCGCAAGAGCTACAGCGCCGTGATCGGCGACAGCGTCTACTACGGCGACTGCGCCGCCGGCAAGAGCAGCGCCCTGGGAAGCAGCGGCTGCCAGCTACCGCTGCAGGTCACGACCGTGATCTACAACACCGCCTTCAACGCGAGTCTCGGATCGCATCGCAACACCGTCCTGCGCGGCGTGCCCGCGACATTCTACGACGGCGGGAACTCGATCGCGCTCTACAGCGCCCGCCAGACCATCAACGTCTTCTCCGACTCCTCCGCCGAAGCGCTCAACGCCGTCCAGCGGCTGCGTCCCCTGAACGCACCCGGCGCGGCCGCGACCCCACTGCCGGCACCCGTTTACTGCCCGGTGCTCTCAGGACCCCAGCCGGCGCGGCTCCAGCACGTCATGCAGCACCTCCCCGGCCGCGCCTGCCAGCGCGCCGCCGCGGACCTCGAGACCGACGTCGCGCTCTTCGGCAAACCCTGATGAAAGGGCATCCCCGCGCCGGGGATGCCACGCCAGCCCGCCCGCCGCGCTAGCCGCCGGCTGCGCTTCCGGCCTGCGGACGCAGCGGCTTGCCGATCTCGCGGCGCAGGCTCGCGAATGCCGCGGTTCCGATCACCGCCGGGATCCAGAGCGAGATCGCGCGGTAGGTCACGACGGCCGCCAGCGCGGTCGACGCGGGGCGTACGTTGAAAAGCAGGAGCATGCCCACCAGCCCCCCTTCGACCGCGAAGAAGCCGCCCGGGATCGGTATCGAGTTCGCGAGCATCCCCACCAGGTAGGCCATCGCGACGACCCAGATCCCGGGTCTGCTGCCGTAGGCCGCCAGGCAGGCGTACAGGCAGACGTTGTCCCACATCCAGTACCCGACCGCTCCGAGCAGCTTCCACTCGCGCGCGCGGATCAGGCTGACCGCGTCCTGCACGCCCCCGCCGACGGCGACCAGCGCGACGACCGCACGGCCCTCCTCGCCGCGCCGTCGCGAGGCCGCGCGGCGGGCCCATCCGGCCAGCGCCAGCGTGCCCGCGATCGTCCCCAGCGCGAGCAGCGCCGGCAACAGCGTCAGCAACGGATCGCGCGATCCGGGCAGCAGCCCCAGCCACATCGGCACCCCGATCAGCAGCACGGCTCCGACGTTCACGGCGCTCGTCAGCACGAAGATCAGCACCGAGCGCTTGGCGATGCGCTCGACGGAGATCCCTTTGCTGCGTAGCACCCAGGCCCCCAGCGCGATGCCGCCGAGCCCACTCGCGGACACCACGGAGTTGACGGCCAGCTCGGCCAGCGAGAGCCGCGAGCTGAGGCTGCGCCCCAGCCGTCCGAAGACCAGCCCGAAGAGGACGACGTAGGAGAGACAGGAGAGCACCTCGAACACCACCGCGGCCGCCACCCAGAGCGGGTTGGCGTCGGTGATGCGCTCCCCGGCCGCGCGCAGACCGGGCACGCCGAGCAGCAGGCCGATGACGATCACGAAGAACACCGCGAGGCTGAGCACGCTGTTGCGCAGCCTGCGCGACTGCGCCGCCAGGCCGTCGCTGTCCTGCGCCGCGGTGGCCCCACCGGCGGGCGCTTCGGCGATCCTGTCCTGCGCCGCGGCGGCCCCGCAGGCAGGCTCTTCGGTGATCCTTAGAGTTTTCTTCACGTCGTATTAGCCTCAGGACTCCCAATTAGTTAAAGAGGAAGCCGTCATTCGAGGCTCCCATCCCCGCCGTTCTTGCGCGCACCCGTCTCTCTCTTACTTCCCCATCATGGCCGAAGCCACCCGCATCCTCGTCGTCGATGACGAGCCCGCCGTCCAACACGCGCTCGCGCGCGCGCTCGCGCTGGAGCGCTACGAGGTCGCGCAGGCCGCCGACGGGCGCGAGGCGCTGGAGCGTCTCGGCGCCGCGGAGTACGACGCCGTGATCCTCGACGTCTCGATGCCGCACGTCGACGGCCTCGAGGTCTGCCGGCGCCTGCGCCACGCCGGCGATCGCACGCCGGTGTTGATGCTGACCGCGCGCGGGGAGATCGACGACCGCGTCGCGGGGCTCGACGCCGGCGCGGATGACTATCTCGTCAAGCCGTTCGCGCTGCGCGAGCTGATGGCGCGGCTGCGCGCGCTGCTGCGCCGCACGGGCGGCGACGAGGAGGAGCAGACGCTGGCCTTCGAGGACCTGCGCCTGGACCGCCTCGCCCACGAGGCCTTCCGCGGCGAGCGCGCGCTGCAGCTGACCCGCACCGAGTTCCTGCTCCTGGAACTATTTCTGCGCCACCCGCGCCAGGTGCTGACGCGCTCGGCGATCTTCGAGCACGTCTGGGGCTACGACTTCGGCGCGACCTCCAACTCGCTCGGCGTCTACATGGGCTACCTGCGCCGCAAGACCGAGACCGCGGCGGAGCCGCGTCTGCTGCACACGGTGCGCGGCGTCGGCTACGTCCTGCGCGGCTAGCGCGATGAGTTTCCGCCGCCGCATCACGCTGCTCGCCGCCGCCGCCGTCGCGGTCGCGGTGCTGCTCGCCTCGGCGCTGACCTATCTACTGGTCGCGCACCAGTTGCGCGGGCAGGTCGACGCCCAGCTACGCGACCGCGCGCACGGCGTGCACTTCATCGCGAGTCGCCTCGAAGGGCTGCCCGCAAACCCACCCCTGTTCCCGGGCACCGTCGGGCACAACCCCTTCGGCGGCCTCTCCCCGCGTCCAAACCAGGTGCGCGGCTACCAGCAGCTCGTGAGCTCCAACGGCAAGGTGCTCGTGCGCTCGGGCTCCGCGCAGGTGACGCTGCCGGTGAGCGCCCGCACGCGCGCACTCGCGAAGCACGGCGGGCACTCGTTCCTCGGCGACGCGCGCGTCGACGGAATCCACCTGCGCATCCTCACCGAGTCCGTGCGCCCCGGTCTCGCGGTGCAGTTCGCCCAGCCGCTAACCGAAGCCGACCACCTGCTCAGACGCCTGCGCCTGATCCTCCTGCTGCTGGCGCTCGGCGGGATCGCGCTGGCGGCGCTGCTGGGGCGGCTGGTCGCGGGTGCGGTGGTGCTGCCGGTGGGGCGCCTCACGCGCGCCGCCGAGCACGTCGCGCGCACCCAGGATCTCTCCGGGCGCATCGAGGACGACGGCCGCGCGGATGAGATCGGACGCCTGGCGTTGAGCTTCAACGCGATGCTCGACGCCCTGGAGCGCTCGATGGGCGCCCTGGACGCCTCGGTGCACGCCCAGCGCCAGCTCGTCGCCGACGCCTCGCACGAGCTGCGCACGCCGGTCACGAGCCTGCGCACCAACATCGAGATCCTCCAGCAGGCCCACGACATCGACGCCGGCGAGCGCGCACAGCTCTTCACCGACGTCGTCGAGCAGATCGAGGAGCTCACGCTGTTGGTCAACGACCTCATCGATCTCGCCCGCGGCGAGGAGCCCGCGGCCGACACCGAGGACGTGCGCCTGGACGTCGTCGTGCAGGAGGCCGTGGAGCGCGCGCACCGCCACGCCCCCGAGCGCGAGCTCGACGCGAAGCTCGAGCCGACCGTGCTCGCAGGTGTCCCGGCGCGGCTGGGGCGCGCCGTGAACAACCTGATCGACAACGCCGTCAAGTACAGCCCCCCCGGGCGACCGGTCGAGATCCGCCTGCGCGGGGGCGAGCTCACGGTGCGCGACCACGGACCGGGCATCTCCGCGGAGGACCTCCCCCACATCTTCGATCGCTTCTACCGCGGCGCCGAGGCGCGCGGCCGGCCCGGCTCGGGCCTCGGTCTCGCGATCGTGCGCCAGGTCGTCGAGCAGCACGGCGGCTCGGTCGCCGCCGCGGCCGCTCCCGGCGGGGGCACCGCGATGCGCGTGCGGCTACCCGGCGCGGAGACCGTGCTCGAGGAGCCCGCCGCGCAGGCGCCGTTCCCCAGCGTCCGCTGAGCGCGGCGCGAGCGCTCGCGGTAGTGCGCCGGGGAGATCCCGTAGCGGCGGCGGAACATCCGCGCGAAGTGGGCCCCCTGGCTGTAGCCGACCAGCCGCGCGACGTCGCGCACCGTGAGCGACTGGCCCGCGAGCAGCTCCAGCGCGGCGGTCATGCGCCGCGCCGCGAGATCCTCCTGGAAGGTGCTGTCCCCAAACTGCGCGTACGCGCGCTGCAGCTGGCGCGGCGAGCTCGACAGCGCCCGCGCGACCTCCTGGAGGGTGAGCGCGCGGCGGCGGTAGTGGCGCGCCACCAGCACCCGCGCCAGCAAATAGAGCCGGCGACGCTCGCTGAGGGTGCTGGGGCGCATATCTCCTACTCCGCCCGCGCCTCCCCGGGCGGGACGGCGGCGGCGACGCTAGGCGGCCGCGCCGGCGTAGCGGCGTGCGATGCGATCGGCGGCGCCGCGGTAGGAGCCGCCGAACAGGACCGCGTGCACTATCAGCGGCAGCAACTGCCACAGTTCCACGCGCTGCTCCCAGCCCGGCGCGAGCGGCGCGACCTCTTCGTAGGCGGCGAAGACGCGCGCGGAGGGCGCGCCGAACAGGCGCAGCATCGCGAGGTCGACCTCGCGATGGCCACCGTAGGCGGAGGGATCGATCAGCCAGGGACGGCCACGCGAGTCGGCCATAACATTGCCGCTCCAGAGGTCCCCGTGCAGGCGCGCCGGCGGCTCCGGTGCTCCGGCTAGCTCGTCCAGGCGCTCGCAGACGCGCTCCACCGCGCGCGCACCGCTCTCGCTGAGAGCCTCGCGTTCGCGCGCGATCCGCGCCAGCGGGCGCAGGCGCCGCTCGGCGTAGAACGTCGGCCAGTCCGGCGCCGGATCATTGGGGAGCTCAAGCGAGCCGAAGCTCGCGGCCCGCCGCGCGGGCGTCGCGGAGTCGCGGGCCTCGCGCGCGGCGGGGTCGCCGACTTCGCGCTCGGCGGCGGCACTTACGCGCGCGGGCGCGCGCGGCGGCTCCTCATCGGGGTCCACCGGACCGCCGAAGCGGGGGGCGCCGGCGGCGTGCGTGGCGGCCAGGCCGCGCCCCAGCTCCTCGGCCCCCGCCTCCTCCAGGCGCCCGTGCTCGATCCACTCCAGCGCGAGGTAGTCCGCGCCGACCTCCAGCACGCGCGGGGTGCGCAGCGCGCCGGGCTCCGCCAGCCAGCGCAGGCCGGTGGCCTCCGCGGCGTACTCCCCGGGGGTGGCATCGGCGCGGGTCTTGACGAACGCGGCGCGGCCGTCGGCGAGCGTGACGCGCCAGGCCTCGTTGATGTCCCCGCCGCCGACCGGCCGCGCATCGCGGGCTCCCGCGGGGAGGCTCACCGTGGCGTCCGCACCGCTCTACGCGCCGAGGGAGTCGCGCGCGGTCTCACCAGCAGAGGCACCCGCGACGACGGCGGGCAGCGTCTCGCGCACCCGCGCGAGCAGCGCGGCGCAGGCGGCGTGCACGAGGTCGAAGACGTCCTCGAAGCCGCGCGCGCCGCCGTGGTAGGGGTCAGGCACGTCGAGCCGTCCATCGGCGGGCGGGTCCAGTTCGCGCAGCAGCAGGATCTTCGCGCGAGCGGCCTCGTCGGGAGCGGCCTGGCGGAGGTTGGCGAAGTTGGAGGCATCCATCGCGACGATCAGGTCGAACTCGCGGAAATCGCTGCGCTGCACCTGGCGCGCCGCGCCCTCCAGCGCGATCCCGCGCCCCCGCGCGGCGGTGCTCGCGCGGGCGTCGGGCGGTTCGCCGATGTGCCAGTCGCCGGTGCCGGCCGAGTCCAGCTCGATGCGATCCTCCAGGCCCGCCGCGCGCACGAGCGCGCGCATGACCCCCTCGGCGGTGGGCGAGCGACAGATGTTGCCGAGGCAGACGAAGAGGATGCGATAGGGGCGGTCCACGGCGCGCGAGGCGTCGATGTCGGGGTCGTCGCCCACGCTCACTCCTCCCCTAGCTCGAGTACGGCCAGGAAGGCCTCCTGGGGCACCTCTACGCGGCCCACCTGCTTCATGCGCTTCTTGCCCTCCTTCTGTTTGGCGAGCAGCTTTTTCTTGCGCGTGATGTCGCCGCCGTAGCAGCCCGAGATCACGTCCTTGCGGAAGGCCTTGACGGTCTCGCGAGCGATGATGTGCGAGCCGATCGCGGCCTGGATAGGGACGTCGTACTGCTGGCGCGGGATGCGCTTGCGCAGCCGCTCGACCAAGGCGCGCCCGGTCTCGTAGGCCTTGTCGCGGTGCACCACCATCGAGAGCGCATCGACCGCGTCGCCGGCGAGCAGCACGTCGAGCTTGGCGAGGTTCGAGGGCCGCATGCCGGAGAGCTCGTAGTCCAGCGAGGCGTAGCCCTTGGTGCGGGACTTCAGCTGGTCGAAGAAGTCGAGCACGATTTCCACGAGCGGCAGGTCGTAGCTGAGCTGGACGCGCTCGGGTGAGAGGTAGTGCATGCCGGTGTGCTCGCCGCGGCGTTCCTGGCAGAGCTCCATGACGGCGCCGACGAACTCGCGCGGCGCGATCACCTGGGCCTTGATGTAGGGCTCGCGGATCTCCGCGATCGTACCGGGGTCGGGCATGTCGGAGGGGTTGTGGACTTCGAGCTCGGAGCCGTTGGTCAAGGTGACGTCGAAGCCGACGGAGGGCATCGTGGCCATCAGCTCGAGGTCGTACTCGCGCTCCAGGCGCTCGCGCACGATGTCCATGTGCAGCAGCCCGAGGAAGCCGCAGCGGAAGCCGAAGCCCAGGGCGTCGGAGGTCTCGGGCTCCCAGGCCAGCGCGGCGTCGTTGAGCGTGAGCTTCTCCAGGGCGTCGCGCAGGTCGGGGTAGGAGTCGGACTCGATCGGGAAGAGCCCGCAGAAGACCATCGGCTTGACCTCGCGATAGCCCGGCAGCGCCTCCGTGGCTTCCCCGCTGCGAGTTCCATCCGCCGCGGAGCCCGCACCGCGCGGGCGCGTGGTGAGCGTGTCGCCGACGCGCAGCTGGCTGACGTCCTTCACACCGGTAATGAGGTAGCCGACCTCGCCCGCGGCGAGCTCGTCGGTGGGCATCATCTGCGGTGAGAAGCAGCCGATGTCGTCGATATCGGCGTGCAGCCCGGAGGCCATCGCGCGGATCGCCTCGCCCTTGCGGAAGACGCCGTCGACGACGCGGATGTAGGCGATCACGCCGCGGTACTGGTCGAACTCGGAGTCGAAGATCAGCGCGCGCGGCGGCGCGGCGGGATCCCCCTCGGGGGGCGGCACGCGCTTGACGAGCTCCTCGAGCACCTCGAGCACGCCCTCCCCCGTCTTGCCGGAGATGCGCAGGATCGACTCGGGGTCGTCGCCGATCAGCTCCGCGACTTCCCCGGCGACGCGCTCGGGCTCCGCGCCGGGCAGGTCGAGCTTGTTCAGGCACGGGATCAGCTCGAGGCCCGCCTCGACGGCGAGATAGGTGTTGGCGACGGTCTGCGCCTCGACTCCCTGCGAGGCATCGACGACGAGCAGCGCCCCCTCGCAGGCCTCCAGCGACCGCGAAACCTCGTAGGTGAAGTCGACGTGCCCGGGGGTGTCAATCAGGTGCAGCTGATAGGTCTGCCCGTCGCGGCTGGTGAAGAAGACACGCACGGCCTGCGCCTTGATCGTGATCCCCCGCTCGCGCTCGAGGTCCATCGAGTCGAGCAGCTGCGCACGCATATCGCGCGAGCTCACCGTGTGGGTCAGCTCAAGGATGCGGTCGGCCAAAGTCGACTTGCCGTGGTCGATGTGGGCGATGATGCAGAAGTTGCGGATCTGGGGCTGGTCCATGAGGCGTTCACCGGAAGGTTAGTCCGGCGGGCGCATGCGCCCGCGGCCACATGATCATCGCGCCGATCGCGCTAGCCTTTGGTCATCCGGCGGATCGCCTACTCGACCGCGACCTCTTCCGGGGGTCAACCGTGGCTACGCGCCCTTCGGGGCGGCCTGTCCAGGTGGTCGGGAGTGTCATGCCGCCCAGGCAAAGACACGAAGTCCTGGGACGTAGTAGTTCAGCGGTGATCTATGACCGGCCGCCACCGGGCGGGCCCTAGGGTCCGCCCGGTGGCATTTCTGCCTACCCGCCGGCCGGATCTGCGCGGACTAGGCGCGCCCGAAGCGGGTTAGGACGAGCCGGCGGACCTGGTGGGCCTCGGGTATGCGCATCGCCAGGACCGCGCGGGCGTAGACCAAGACGCCAGCCCCGGCCGCCCCCCCGACGCTCACGACCTGCGCGGGGAGCGAGCGGCCGAGGAGTGCGTTGAGCAGATCCCAGACCGCCCACGACACCGCACCCAGCAGGATCGAGGCGACCACGATGCGCGCGGTGATCATCACGGTCTGCGCGCCCTCCAGCCGCCCGTTGAAGCCGATCCGCAGGCGGTGGTACTGCAGGGCGGTCATCACGATGTTGGCCGCGAGGGTGCCGATGATCAGCCCCGCGATCCCCAGGGGCTTGTAGAGCGAGAGCGAGACGATGATGTCGACGATCATGTTCAGCGCGGCGAGACTCGTCGGGATCCAGGGACGCTGGACCGCGAAGAAGGTGCGCGTGAGCAACAGGTTCAAGCCGCCGAAGGGCAGCGAGAACGCAAACCAGAACAGGGCAATCGAGACCAGTTCGGTCGATGCGGGGTTGAAGCTCCCACGTTCGAAGAGCAGACGCACGATCGGGGTGCTGAGCACGATCATGAAGGCCGCAGCGGGGATCAGCAGCAGGTTGATCTGACGCATACCGTTGCCCACCGCGCGGCGCATGCCGCCGGGATCGCGACGCGCGGCCATGCGACTGAGGGTGGGAAATAGCACGGTCGCAACCGCGACGCTGAAGATCCCCTGCGGGAGCATGTAGACGCGGAATGCGTTTTCGATCGCTCGCGGCGCGTGTTCGGAGACGAGGGTCCCGAAGCTCGCGTTGATGAACTGGTCGAGGTTGACGATCCCCAGGCCGATCGTGACGGGCAGCATCAGCACGAACACCTGCCGAATACGGGGATCGTGCCAATCGATGCTGAACTGCAGGCGGAAGTCGATGCGCGCGAGCGCGCCGAGCGCCATCGCAAACTGAACCCCGGTGGCGATCAGGATGCCGATCGCGTAGGCATAGAGCTGCTCCGAGCCGTGAAAGTCGGGGCGCAGGAGGACCAGTACGACGACAATCACGACGTTCCACACCGCCGGCGCGAGCGCGGGGATCGTGAAGTGTTCGTAGGACTGCAGGATGCCGACGAGCAGCCCGGTCAGCCCGAGCAGGAGGACGACCGGAAACAACACCTGCGAGAGGCCCACGGTCAGCGTGACGAGCGCCCCGCTGAACTCGTGTCCGGTGAACAGCGGCATGATCACCCCGGCGAGCAACTCGAAGAAGGCCGTGATCACGGTCAGCGCGATCAGCATGATCCAGAAGAGCGTCGAGGCCAGGCGGAAGGCCTCGCGGCGGCGACCCTGCTGGAGCAGGTCGGTGAAGACGGGCACGAACGCCGCGGACAGCGCGGCCTGCGCGAAGAGGTTGGCGACGAGGTTGGGGACGAGATTCGCGAGCGTGAAGGCCGAGGCCGGCCCGCCCGTGCCGAAGTAGCTGGCCGCCAGGATTTCGCGTCCCAGCCCCGCGACTCGCGAGAACGCGGTGAGAATCGAGAAGATCGCGGTGTTCCGCGCGACACGTTCGCCACCGCCCTCCGGGCTGGGCGGCTCCTCGGGGACTTCTCCGGTCGCGGACAAGGGCGCTATAGTACGGCGCTCCGCGGCGCGCCCCGCTGCTCTTTGGCGGCGCCCGCGGCATCGATCATGGCCAACATCCACTCACAGAAGAAGCGGATCCTCCGCGCCGAGCGCGAGCGTTTGGAGAACCGCCTCTACACGTCGACGATCAAGACCTACTTCCGGCGCCTCGAGGCCGCGGTTGCGGGTGGCGACGCCGAGGCCGCCGAGAGCGAGCACCGGACACTGGTCAGCACGATCGACAAGGCCGTCAAGCGCGGCGCGCTGCACCGCAACACGGGCGCCCGCAAGAAGAGCCTCGCCGCGCGCATGCGCGGCGCCGGCGACTCCAAGTAAGAGATCCTCCCCGCCTAGACGTTCGCTGGGCAAGGGAGGCAAGGACGCACCGAGCGCAGTGTGCTCGGCACACAAGCGAGGGAGAACGCAGCATCCCGCCGCCCAGCGGACGCCTAGGCCGTGATGGCGGTGATCGCGCGCACCGCGAGGGTGTCCTCGTCAAGCGTCGCGTAGACCGTGCGGTCGGCTCTGAGCTGCGCTCCTCCGCGGGTATTGAGCTCGAGGTCCGCAAGTACGCCCAGCGCGGCGCGCAGACGCTGCGGATCGCTGCGCGCGACGTCCGTGAGGAAGCGCTCGGCGGCGCGCGCCGGCATGCGCAGGCTGCGCGCGATCTCCGCCGCCGACTCACCCGCCTGCAGGCGCAGCGACACCGCGAGCGCCTCGCGCAGCCGCGAAGCCATCAGGTAGATGAGGCCCGAGATGCGCTCCCCCTGGCGGCGCAGGCGCAGGTAGGAGGTGGTCGCCGCGCGCTCGTCGGCCCCGACGAGCGCATCCGCGAGCGCGAACGCGCGCCGCTCCGCGGAGTGCGCCGCGCGCAGCTCGATCCGCTCGGCGTCGATGCGAACCGCGCCCGCGGACACGTCGTCTGGCGCTAGTTCCAGCGCAAGCTTCTCCAGCTCACGCAGCAGCCGCTGCTGGCGCTCCCCCACCTGCGCCACGAGCGCCCGCGCGGCCGCCTGGTCGAGCTCGAGACCGAGACGAGCGCCCTGCTCGCGCACCCACTTGGGCAGCTCCCACGGCTTGACCGTCGCCTGCTGCACAATCTGGCCACCCGCCGACTTGACGGCCTTGTGCACCGCCGCGGGCGCCTTCGAACGCCCCTCCTCGCGCGCGAACAGCGCGACGGTCGTGTCCGGCGGCAACTCGCGCATCGCAGCCACCAGGTGCTGCTCAACCTCCGCCTCCTTCCAGCGCTCCACACCATCGACGACGATGACACGCTGCCCGACCGCAAAGGTCATCACCGCGAGCGCGTTCGCCAGCTCTGCCGGCCCACCGACGAGCTGCTCGACGCTCGCCGCGTCCCCCTCGGCCTCGGCGAGCGCGCGCAGGCGCGCCCGTCGCTCCCCGACGGCGCCATGGTCCTCGCCGTGGATCAAGTAGGCGGGCTTGAGCGCGGGCACCGCTCCGAGTCTATGTCGCCGCGCCGACGCACACCGATGCGAGTCCTAGACGGCCGAGGGCCAAGCGGCCGTCTAGCGCACGACGACGTTTACGAGCTTGCCCGGCACCACGATCTCCTTGACGATCTCCTTGCCGTCGAGGTGTGCCTGCATGTTGGGGGCCGCGCGGCAGAGCTCCTTGAGCTGCTCCGGGCTCGCGTCGGTGGGCGCCTGCACGCGGTCGCGCAGCTTGCCGTTGACCTGGCAGACCAGCTCGTACACGTCGCGCTCCAGCAGTGCCGGATCGGCCTGCGGCCACGGCTGCTCCCAGACCCGCTCGCCGTCGTTCAGGAGCGCGTAGATCTCGGCGCAGACGTGCGGCGCGAAGGGGAACAGCAGCGAGGCCGCCGTCGAAAGCGCGAAGCGCTGCGAGCCAACCGCGACCTGCTCGCGCAGGCGCGAGCACTCGTTGAGCAGCTCCATCACCGCCGCAATCGCGGTGTTGAAAGCGAAGCGGCGCAAGCCGGTCGAGACCCTGTCGATCGCCCAGTGCGCCTTGCGCAGCAACTCCAGGTCCGCCGAGCCCTCCACCAAGTCCTCGATGGCGAGCTGCCCGCTCTCCGCGGGCGTCTGCTCCGCGGTCTCCGCCGCCAGCCGCCACAGCCTGCCCAGAAAGCGATGCACTCCCTCAACGCCATCATCCGACCAGTCCGCGTCCTGCTCCGGGGGACCGATGAACAGGATGTAACAGCGCGCAGTATCCGCGCCGTAGCGTTCCACGATCGAAACCGCCGAGACGACGTTGCCACGCGACTTGCTCATCTTGGCGCCATCCTTGGTGACCATTCCCTGGGTGAACAGCGCCCGGAATGGCTCTTGGAAATCTAGGTGGCCGAGGTCCGCGAGCGCCTTGGTGAAGAAGCGCGCGTACAGCAGGTGCAGGATCGCGTGCTCGACCCCGCCGATGTACTGGTCGACCGGCATCCACTGGCGCAGCGCCGCCGGGTCCCAGGCGGCCTCCTCGTTGTTCGCGTCGCAGTAGCGCAGGAAATACCACGAGGAGTCCACGAACGTGTCCATGGTGTCCGTCTCGCGCCGCGCCGGCCCGCCGCAGTCGGGGCAGCTGGTCGCGACCCACTCCTCGGCTGCCGCCAGCGGCGAGCGCCCCTGCGGGGCGTAGTCCTCGACGTCCGGCAACTCCACCGGCAGGTCGCTCTCGGGCACGGGCACCATTCCGCAGGTCTCGCAGTACACGACCGGAATTGGGCAGCCCCAGTAGCGCTGACGCGAGACCAGCCAGTCGCGTAGGCGGTAGTTGACCGACGCATGACCTTTGCCCTCGCGGTCGAGCCACGCGACGATCGCTCCCAGCGCCTCGCGGTTCGAAAGGCCGTCGAAATCCGGGTGCGAGTTGACGAGCTCTCCGTCGCCGCTGTAGGGAAGGCTCTCATCGCCGCGCTCCCACCAGCCCTCCGCACGCCCCGCACCGGCCTCCGCCGGCGCCTCGCCGGAGGCTCCCACGATCACGCGGCGAATCGGCAGCCCGTGCGCCTGCGCGAAGCCGTAGTCGCGCTCGTCGTGCGCCGGCACAGCCATGATCGCGCCCGTGCCGTACTCCATCAGCACGTAGTCCGCAACGTACATCGGGATCTGCTTGCCGCTGACCGGGTTGGTCACCGTGCGCCCCAGCGCCACGCCCGTCTTGGGCTTGTCCGCCGCGCCGCGCTCCTCGTTTGACTCGGTCAGCGCGTGGTTGACGTACTCGTGCACCGCCTGCTCGTGCTCGGTACCCGCAGCCAGGCGCAGCACGTCGGGGTGCTCGGGAGCCATCACGAAGAACGTCGCCCCGAAGAGGGTGTCCGGGCGAGTGGTGAAAACGGGGTAGTCGACGCCGAGCGCCTCGCAGCGGAACGTCACCTCCGCACCCTCCGATCGGCCGATCCAATTTCGCTGCATCGTCTTGACGTGCTCCGGCCAGTCGATCTCCTGCAGGTCGCCGAGCAGCCGCTCGGCGTAGTCGGTGATTCGCAGGAACCACTGCTCGAGCTGGCGGATTTCGACCTCCGCGCCGCAGCGCTCGCAGCGACCGTCCACGACCTGCTCGTTGGCCAGCACCGTCTGGTCTTTGGGACACCACTTGACAGCCGCTTCCTTGCGGTAGGCCAAGCCCGCCCGCAATAGCTCGAGGAAGATCCACTGCGTCCAGCGGTAGTAGCGCGGTTCGTGGGTCCCGAACTCGCGCGACCAGTCGATCGAGATGCCCCACCCGCGAAACTGGCGCTGGAAGGAGGCGATCGAGGCGGCCGTCGAGTCGCGCGGGTGCACCCCCGTTTTGATCGCGTGGTTCTCGGCCGGCAGGCCGAAGGCGTCGTAGCCCATCGGGTGCAGCACACGCCGGCCGAGGCGCCGGTGGAAGTGCGCGATCGCGTCTCCCACCGAGTAGACCTTCAGATGCCCGATGTGCGGCTCGCCGCTCGGGTACGGAAGCATCTCCAGGACATAGGACTTCACGGGCTCCGAGGTCGTCGACGCCGCGGCGTCGGGGCTGTTGGAGACCTCCCATGTCCGCTCGGCGGCCCAAACCGCCTGCCAGCGCGGCTCGATCTCCTGCGGGTCGTAGTAGTGGCGTCGATCGCTCATCGCCGCCGAGAGGTTAGCGAGCGCCCCGCGACGGAACGCTCGCGCCGCTCAGCGGCTGTTACCAAAGATCCGCAGCAGCGTCAGGAAGATGTTGACGATGTTGATGAACACGCCCGTCGCGATCCACACCACGTCACGCGCGGTTGCCTGGCGGCGGATGATCTGGAAGTAGATCGCCAGGTACGCGCTGACGATCACGTAGATCGCGATGTTCAACAGCAGATGTTCCCCCGAGCCGACCAGGATCAGCACGATGCTGAGCCCGAACACCGCCAGCAGCGCCCAGAACAGCGGCCGCATCCAGCGGATCAGGTCGCGCGAGGTGGCAAAGCCGTAGGAGCCCATCACGCCAACGGTGAGCGCCGTACCACCCGCGGCCTGGTAGAGCGCGGAGCGGTCAAATGTCGCGTACTGCGCGATCACCGGCCCCAGGCCCAAACCCAGGAGCAAGGCAAGCGCAAACAACCAAACCATCCCAACCGATCCCAGCCGCAGGGCCGGGACGAACATCTGGACAATCAGCATCCCCAGCGCCCCCAACTCGCAGATCATCGCCGTGCCGAATGGCAGGTCACGGCCGATGTAGGTCCCCGCCGCCGCGAACGCCAGCGCGATCGCGACCAGGAACATCACCTGCCCGAGCAGGAAGGTCGAGCTCGCTTCGCGCTGCGCCGAATGCGCATCGAAGATGCTCAGCGAGGACTCTCGCGAGGAGGTCGTTTCGAACGGGTTGTCGGACATCTGCGGTCTCCCCCCTGCTCGCATATTTCCCTTGAAGCTCGCGGCAACGCCCACGTTAGCGCAGGCTCAATGGTGATTCGCCCTCAGCCAGCCAGATCCTCCGAGGCCGCTTGGAACCTCCCCATCGCCAGGCCGAGGGCCTCGCCGGTAACGGCATTGATCGCGCCGACGTTGTCCACGACAGAGGCCGCCCGCGTCAGCATCCGCTCGAAATCCTCGCTCGAGCGGATCTCGTCGAGGCGGTTGCGCTCGCCGCGCACCAGTACGAATCCCGCGAGCTCGCCGCCGTGCGGGGCGATCAGCACCGGCTCGAAGCTCTCGATCCGGCCCTCCTCTTGCAGCCTGCCGTAGTACTCGATGGTCTCCTGGAAGACCCGCAGCGCGACCTGCTCACGGCCCCGCACCACCGGTCCCCAGCCAAGGAACAACGCTTCTCCAGCCATATCTCCATCCTCCTTGTGTTGGAAAGGAGGAGGCTACTCCCATCCTATGGAATTATCATTCAGGGTGCGGGCCGGCGTAAGACGTCCCGTCTGCCCCGCCGCGCGGTCTTCAGGCAAAGCGCGCGCGGGCGCGCAGCGCCGCGACCAACTCGACGGGCGCCGTAGCCGGCGAACCGGCATCGAATGGCGGATGCGGGTCGTACTCGATGCCCAGCTGGATCGCCTCCGCGGTCGACTGTCCCGCGATCCGCGCGGCCAGCGCCAGCGCCATGTCGATGCCCGCCGAGACCCCCGCCGCCGTGACCAGCTTGCCATCGAAGACGTAGCGCTCCGGAACCGCCTCCACACCCATTCTCGCAAGCTCCCCCAGCGCAGTCCAGTAGGTCGTCGCGCGCTTGCCCGCGAGCAACCCCGCCGCCGCGAGGATCAGCGCGCCGGTGCACACCGAGGTCGTCCAGGTGCTGTGCTCGTGCGCGGCACGCAGCCATTCGTGGACCGGCCCGTCTTGCATCAGCGCCGCCTGGCCCGGTCCGCCCGGCACGAGCACGATGTCGGGGCGCTCGAGCTCCCCCAGAGCCGCATCGGCCTCCAGGCCCATGAGACCACTATCGGTGCGCTGCACGCCGGGGCGCTCCGCGACGAACGTCACCGTCGCGTCCGGGAGACGGCTCAGGACCTCGTACGGCCCCACGGCATCCAGTGCCGTGAAGCGCTCGAACAACAGGATCGCGATCTGCATTTGCGTACTCCTCGCTGGTGTCTTAGGCCGTGGCGCTCGCCGCAGTGGCGATCGTGGTTTGAAAGCGGCGGCGGTACTCCGCCGGCCCCACGCCGAGCGCGCGCAGGAACGAGCGGCGCATCGTCTCCGGCGTACCGAAGCCACACCTCGCGGCGATCGTCGCGAGCGGTTCGCCCGTGTCCTCCAGAGCGCGGCGCGCGGCCTCCAACCGCACGCGCTCCACGTGGCGCGCCGGCGTGACCCCCGTCTCCGCCCGGAAGCTGCGCGCGAAGTGGCGCGGGCTCATATGCGCGCGCGCCGCCAGCGCCTCCACCGACAGGTCGCCCGCCAGGTTCTCGACCACGAAGCGCTGCGCCTCGCACAGCCCGCTGCGCACCGGCGCCTGGGCCGCGAGCGTCGCGCTGAACTGCGACTGGTTGCCCGGACGGCGCAAGAACAGCACCAGCTGGCGCGCGATACGCAGCGCCACCTCGCGACCGAGATCCTCCTCCACGAGCGCCAGCGCCAGATCCATGCCAGCCGTGACACCAGCCGAGGTCCACACCGGACCGTCGCGCACGAAGATCGGCTCCGGGTCGACCAGTATCCGCGGGTAGCGGCGCTCGAGCTCCGCCGCCGCCGTCCAGTGCGTCGTCGCGCGGCGCCCCTCCAGCAGGCCCGCGGCGGCGAGCGCGAATGCACCGGTACAGACGGAGGCCACACGACGGGCCTCCCCCGCGCGGGCCGCGATCCACGCGAGCGCGGCGCGGTCTTCGCACAGTTGCTCCACGCCCAGGCCACCGGCGACGATCAGCGTGTCGATCGCGCGCGGCGCATCGGCGATGCCGGCGTGCGGCACGATCGTCAGCCCGCTCGATGTCTCCACGGCAGCGCCCTCGGGTGAGAGCACGCGCACCCGGTAGCCCACCTCGTCGCTCCCCCCACCGTCAGCGAGCCCGCGCTCGCCCAGCCGTCGCACCGCGCTGAACACCTCCAGCGGACCCGTCACATCCAAGCTCTGCACGCCCGGGTAGACGAGGATCGCGACATCTCTGATGGTGCTAGCGGGAGTCATCTCTGCAGCGATCGTGACCGATCCCGCCGTTGTCCGCAAGGACATATTTCCAACGGTTTCTGCCATGCCTCGGTCGCGGCGATCCTTGCCCGCCTGGCCAAGCACGCCCGCGTATAGGCTAAGGAGAGGCCACACGCGACATGCACGACGAGACCCCAACGCGCATCGAGAGCATCATCGGGGCAGCCGAACGCGCCGCCGCGGAGCTGCGCGCGCAGGCCGAGGAGCGCGCCCGCGAGCGCATCGCCGAGGCCGACCGCGCCGGCGAGCACCGCGTGCGCGCCGCCGAGGACGAGGCCCAGGAGATCCTGCGCGAGTCCCGCGCGCAAGCCGAGACCACACGCAACGACGCGCTCGCCACCGCGGGCGACGCCGCCGCCGAGGTGCTGGCCGGCGCCCACCGCGAGGCCGAGCGCGTGCGCGCCGAGGCGCACGAGCAGGCCACGCTGACCCTTGCGCAGGCCCGCGAGCAGGCCGAGCTGGCCCTAGTCGAGGCGCAGACACAGGCCGAGCGGACGAGCTCCGAGAGCGAGTCACAGGCCGAGCGGGCGCTGCGCGAAGCCCGCGAGCAAGCCGAGCAGTCCCTGCTCGAAGCCCGCGCACAAGCCGAGCGGGCCCTCGCCGAAGCGCGCGAGCAAACCCAGAGCGCCCTGGCCACCGGGAGCGAGGACGCGGCCCGCCTGCAGCTCGAGGCGCAAGAGCGGGCCAACGAGATTCGCGCTCGCGCTCGCGCCGAGGCTCGCGAGATCATCGGCGAGGCCCACGCGATCTCCGCCGAAGTCCTACGCGAGGGAACGACCGTCACGCGCAATCTCCGCGACCTCTCCGTCTCGCTGCGCAGCAACGCCGAGCGCCTGCTGCGCGACGTGCGCCTCACGCACGGGAGCATGACCGCCCGGCTCGACCAGGCCAATGGCGGTGGAGCGAATGAGGGGCCGCCGCACGCGCGCGGGCGCGCGGCGGGGTCCGGAGGCGGGGACGACCTCGACGTGCCGGAGTTCGTGCCGCGGGGGTAGGGCGTCGCGCGGGACTAGCAATCTCGACGATCTAGTCGTGCCACCAACCTGCAGCAGGATTGACACATCCCCGTCACATAAGCCAATCTCGTGTGACATTCGACGTATTAGCGTTCGACCCATGCTCGATCCCAGTAGTTCGCAGAAGGGCGCGATGGCAGAAGCCGAGATAGCTACGGCTGCGCTTCGCCTCAACCTGACCGTGCTGCGACCGCTAAGCGAGGGCGGTCGGTACGACCTCGTGATCGACACCGGCAAGCGACTGCTGCGCGTCCAGTGCAAGTGGGCCGCTCGCCAAGGCGAAGTGATCATGGCCTACTGCACGACCTGTCGCCATACCCCGAGCGGTTACCGGCGCACGACCTACTCGGCCGAGGAGATCGATGCAATCGCGATCTACTGTCCCGACACCGACAAGTGCTACCTGCTCCCCGTCGGAGAGGTGGAGAGCCGCACCGCGATCAGCCTGCGACTCGGAGCGGCTCGCAACAACCAGGCTCGGGGGGTCCGCTGGGCTAAGGACTATGAGATGGAGGACTCGATAAGGCAGCCTTGGGCATCCTGCCAGGCCAGCACTGGACCACACCCGGCGAAGGCCGAAGCGAGCGGCTGAAGTCGATACGATGAGGCGGCTTGGGGCTATAGCTCAGCTGGGAGAGCGCCGCCATGGCATGGCGGAGGTCGTCGGTTCGATCCCGACTAGCTCCATACGACGAACGGCCTGCAAATAAGTGGGCAAAGGCACGGCTGAAGGTGAGGACTTCGAGCTCCAGCTAAGGCGCCGGGCCTTATAGGCTATTTCCCGATGCTCTCGCCTTGCCCTGAGACTGGGTTCACCGTTGGGCGGTCCGCACAGCCGCAAACGTCCAAGCTGCTTCTACGCATGCGTTGGGCTGTGAGCCTGATTGGCGTGATGCTCTTGTGGACATGCGCCCTCCCGACGCTTGCCGCCGCCGAAGGACCGCCGTCGCTGCAGGCCTCCTTCGAAGGGTCGCTGAGTGACGAATACACCTACGAAACCGGCGGAGGGCAATCCGGGAGAGAGGACGCCGACTTCAACTGGGCCGGCACCGGCCTCTTCACGGCGGAAGACCACGGAGCGCTGCAGCCGGTCACCTTCTCCAGCGTTGCCGGCAAGAAGACTTCAGAGGGCCCCCAAGTCAACTGCCCCATCAGCTCGAAACCGATCAATGAATACCGGGAACTCGAGGCGTCGATGCTCGAAAAACAGAAGCCCGAAGACTGGGAAATCAGCGAGACACTCAACTACCCCATGCCGGGCTGGCTGTATGAGGTCTCGCCCACGGTCATCTACGTGCCGATCCTGTGGACCGGCGATCGAGCGATCGGCACGGCCTGCGAAGAACCTCTTACCGAACCGCAGACAGAGCAGGTGAACGAGCTGGAGGGCGGTTACTCGGGGGGCGGGTGCCCGGTGAACGAAAAGGAACGAGAAGAACTGCTCGCCACGTTGTATGTCACCCCTGGCGGCAGCGGCGGGCAAACCCGGAAATACCACCAAGACTGCGAAGGTGATTTCTCCGGGAAAGGCCACTGGTACTACACCGTCACGATCACACTGACGGTAACCGCCACCAGCCCCGGGACGAACAACGCGATCAATCCGCCGACGGGCGGAGGTGGCACGACTGGCACGCCGCCACTGACTTCCTCCCCGCCAGCCCAGAGACCCGCGAGCGAAAAACGGCGCGCGGAAATCAAGGAACAGGCGAAGGCCGATCTGCGTCCGGCGCTGGAAAGCTCGTGGCAGGCACACGGCCTGTTCAGCGCACTCGGGCTGGCTCACGGCTTCGCGTTCTCGGAGGCCGCCGACTCGATCGGCGGCGCCGCGACGCTGTTCGGCGGCAACGATGACGTTCTGCGCACGATCAATGACTACCGCATCGCCAAAGACCCACCGGCGCCGGAATACGATGCGCTCGCGGAGCCGTCCGTCGCAAAGCCGCCGGCGCTGCCGTCCTGCCGTCGCTATCACGGCAGAGGCGTCGCGGCCTATTGCAAGGCACTGCGCACCGCGGCGACTAGCCTGCTCTCCGCGGGCAGCGAGGTCGTGGCGGGCGACGAAGCGATGTACACGACGATCAGCCGCGACACCGCGGCGATCGCGGCCAGCGCATACGGGGCCGCCGAAAGCCAGGCGAGCCACTTCGAGGCGCTGCGCTCGCAATTCGAGGCGGCACTCGCCGTGCAGGGACGAGCGGGCGCGAGCGTGGCCGCACTATTGCGCAAGGCCCACGTCGATGGGAACCTGACCAAGGCACAATCGGCGAAGGCGATCAAATGGCTCGATGGACAGCTCAGGAGCCACGGCATCGCCCCAAGCGAGATCCACTCACTCGCCCCTACCGCGCTGCCGCTAGGCGCGTGAACGTATTCACGACGCTAGCGAATCCGCTCAGCTGAGCGGCTTACAAGCGCCCGCCGCAAAAGCCTCGACCCAAGCTTAACGGTTTGATCTTAAGCGGCGTGGCGCTAGGACCGCGTCGCTGCTCGAACCAGCGGCTCAAGACGGAGCCACCCTCTGCCGATCTTCCCAGTGTTGGCATCGCACCCCGCTGCCGGCAGCTTCCCTCTATGGCCACGATCGAGCAACAGCAGCCCTCGCCGCGCGGTGGGACGAGCCCCGCGCCGCTGGAGCCCCCCTCGCCGCAGATCTCGCCGATCCGTGTTGCGGTGCTGTTGGTCGTGCTCGCGGCGCTCGCTTTCGGCGCGTGGAGGCTGATCAGCGCCGGGACCTCGGCCGCGGACGCTAGGTCCGATGCCGCACCGGTCTATGAGCCCTACGTCGATGTGACCCAAACGCCCATCTACCCATTTCAGCTGCCCTCCGCCAACCCGATCGCCGGCGTCTATCTCGCCTTCATCGTCAGCGACCCCTCGCAGCCGTGCACGCCCTCGTGGGGCGCCTACTACACGCTCGAACAAGCCGAGCGGTCGCTCGACCTCGGCGCTCGCACGGCCCAGCTGCGCAAACAGGGAGGCAGCGTGATGGTCTCCTACGGCGGCCGCAACAACAGCGAGCTGGCGGTCGGATGCACCGACTCGAGCAAGCTCCTGCAGGCGTATCTGGCCCCGATCGAGCGCTACCACGCCAGCGCGATCGACCTCGACCTCGAGGGGCAGACTCTTGCCAACACGACAGCCGACGCGCGCCGCGCGCAGGCGATCGCGGCGGTGCAGCAGCGGATGGCCGCCCGCCACACTTCGCTGGCGGTCTGGGTGACGCTGCCGGTCTCGCGCGCTGGACTAACTGCGGAAGGGATCGCCGCGGTCCAGTCACTACTTGCCGCACACGTCGAGCTAGCCGGTGTCAACGCGATGACAATGGACTTCGGGCCCGACGAAGGCGCGGCGCACGACATGGTTGACACGATCGAGCGCGCGCTCTACGCCACGCATGCGCAGGTGCAGGCGCTCTGGCGGAAAGCCGGGCTTGCGAGCGGCGCCGCGGCAGCCTGGGGGCATGTCGGAGTGACGGTGATGCTCGGTGTCAACGACGTCACCGATCAGCGCTTTACCACCGATGACGCCCACGAGCTCGCCGCGTTCGTCAACGATCACGGGATTCCGCGCGTCTCGGCTTGGTCGCTCAACCGCGACTCCGAGTGCGGAGGCTCGTTCCCCCAGACCGGAGTCAGCTCCAACACTTGCAGCGGCGTCCTGCAGACCTCGCTGCAGTTCACCCGCATCTTCGGTTCGCTGAAGGGCACGAAGACCGCGCGTCCGCAGAGCGAAGCGAGCACCTCAACCGCGCAGCGGCCCGAACCGGCCGCGACCGACGATCCGGCCGACAGCCCGTACCCGATCTGGCGCTCGACGGCCGCCTACGGCAGTGGCTACAAGGTCGTCTGGGAGGGCGAAATCTATGAAGCGAGTTGGTGGACCCAGGGAACCCCGCCAGGCTCCGTGGCGGCGGATTCGCCGAGCGGACCCTGGCAGTTGATCGGCCCGGTGCCGGCCGGCAGCCACGCGCCGAAACTGGTCCTGTTGACCTCTGGCATGCCGCCGGCGTGGTCGGCGAGCACCGTCTACCACCAGGGCGAAAAGGTGAGCTTCGCGGGGCTGCCGTATGAGGCTCGTTGGTACACGCACGGCGAACAGCCGCGCGAGGAACTGCCATCCAGCACGAGCACGCCGTGGGAGCCGCTCTTCAAGTACCCCGGCGAGCCGAGCGACTCCGGAAGTGAAGGTGGTGCAGGATGATCGATCTACGACGTCCCAACAAGCAGGCGAGCCCCGGCATCCGGCGCCAGTGGGGCGCGGACTCGCACGAGGATCCGATGCCGGCGGTGCCGCGCGTCGCCGGCGAGTGGGCGATGGCGTTCGGCCGCGCCGCCGTCGTGCTTACCGTGGGCGCCTGGGTGGCGCTCGTGGTCACTGTCCTCAACGGCCAGGTGATCGAAGGGGTCTCCGGCCACGCGAGCCTGCTCGAGACGATCGGCTTCCTGGTCGCGGTCAGCGTGCTGGCTGCCTCGGCGACGGCTTATCTGTTCGGGCGGCTCGGGTTCTACTACCGCGCCCGCCAGCATCGCCGCATGCCGCGGGCCAAGATCGAAGAGTTCTTCGCCGACCGCCAGCCGACTTTGACGGCCCTCGTGCCCTCCTACCAGGAGGAGCCGGGCGTGATCCTGATGACGCTGCTCTCGACGGCGCTGCAGGAGTATCCGGACCTGCGCGTGGTCCTGCTGATCGACGATCCGTCGAACCCTCGCTACGACGGGCCGCGACGGCTGCTCGACAGCGCGCTGGCGCTGCCCGCCGAAGTCGAGCGATTGCTGTCCGAGCCGCGCCATCGCTTCGATCTGGTGCTGGAGCGGTTCGAGTCCGCGGTCGACCCGGACGAGGAGACCAGCTACGAGGATCTCGTGGCACTCGCCGGCGAATACGAGTATGCCGCCGCCTGGATCCGGTCGCTGGCCAAGCAGTACAAGGTCTCCGATCACAACGAGCGCTTCTTCACCAACCACGTGCTCGGCCAGCTCTCCGCCGACCTGGCGTTGACGGGCCAGGCGCTGCGAGCCGCGGCTGAGGACGATCCCGGCAAGCTGCCCTATGCGCGCCTGGCCCAGCTCTACCGGCGACTCGCCTGGACCTTCCGGGCTGAGATCTCGTGCTTCCAGCGCAAGCGCTACACCTCGCTCTCGGCGGAGCCGAACAAGGCGATGAACCTCAACAGCTACATCGGGCTGATGGGTGGCAGCTACCTGGAGGTGCAGACCCCGGCGGGGCTGAACCTCGTGCCGGCCGGCGCGGCGACCCCCGACCTGGTCGTACCGGAATGCGAATACGTGCTGACGATCGACGCCGACAGCGTGATCATGCCGGAGTACTGCCTGCGGCTGGTCCAGCTGCTCGAGCGCGAGGAGAGCCGCGAGATCGCCGTCGCCCAATCGCCTTACAGCGCGTTTCCCGGCGCCGCCACTCGCATCGAGCGGATCGCCGGTGCGACGACCGACCTGCAGCACATCATCCACCAGGGGATGACCTATCACTCGGCATCCTTCTGGGTCGGTGCGAACGCGATCCTGCGCAAGCGCGCGCTCGACGACATCGAGGAGATCGACTACAAGGGCGAGTTCCAGATCCGCCGCTACATCTCCGACCGCACCGTGATCGAGGACACCGAGTCGACGATCGACCTCGCCGCCCACGGCTGGACCCTGCACAACTATCCCGAGCGCCTTGCCTACAGCGCGACGCCGCCCGACTTCGGCTCGCTCTGCATCCAACGCCACCGCTGGGCAAACGGCGGGCTGTTGATCATCCCCAAGCTCGTGCGCGCCGTGCGTCAGCGTCGCCAGCGCGAAGAGCGCACCAGCATCGGCGAGCTGCTGCTGCGCATGAACTACATGGGCTCGATCTTCTGGAGCTCGCTGTTCGTCCTGTGCCTGATGGTGATCCCGTTCAACGGCCACCTGATCTCGCCGCTCACCTATGCGGTCGCGGCGCCCTACTTCCTGGCGATGGCCGTCGACCTCCGCTACTGCGGCTACAAGCCCCTCGACGCGGCTCGCATCTACGGCTTCAACCTGCTGCTGCTGCCCGTCAACCTCGCGGGCAGCCTCAGCTCGATCGTGCAGGCCCTGACGGGCGCGAAGGGCAAATTCATCCGCACCCCGAAGGTCCGCGACCGCACGGTTCCCGCGTTCGCCTACGTCGTGCTCCCCTACGCGCTGGTCGGCTTCTCGGTCTACACCTTCAAGCTGGCGTGGGATCACGACCTCTGGGCCAATGCGGTCTTCGCCGCGATCAACGGCCTGCTCGGCGCATACGCGATCGTCGCGTTCATCGGCCTGCGCAACTCGCTCGTGGACATCTGGGCCAACATGCTCTCCTGGCTCTACAAGCCCCAGCGCTACAACTCGGCGCCGGCGCGCACCCGCGGGCCGGCCGCGGCTCCCACGGGGGAGGCGGTCTCCAACTGGGAGCTCGTGCTCTACATGGGGTTCGCCGACCGCCGCCGCCGCGCTCGCGATGTGACGGCCGACTCGTCGGATCTCGACCGCGCTCCGCTGCCGCTGCCGGTCTCCGCCCCGGCCGTCGATCCCGGGCGGATCGGACAGCCGGAACGGGTTTCCCAGGACGCCTGAGCTGGCCTGGCCTTCCCGATGCCTCGCGCGAGCAGGCCGGTGGGGATGGCGGCGCTCAAGCGCCTTTAGCCGCGATCAGACAGGCGGCGCGGGCTGCATCACCGTGAAGGAGGCTCCCTGGGGGTCGATCAGGCCGGCGAAACGTCCGATCGGCATGTCCATGGGCTCGTTCGTAACGGTCGCCCCGAGCGCGCGGGCCTTTGCGACGGTGTCATCGCAGTCGGCGACCGCGAAGCACACGCTCCAATGCGGCGGGATCTCGGCCGGGAAGTACTCGTCGGTCATCTGCATCATGCCGCCGACGGGTTTGCCCGCGAGCTCCCAGACGGTGTAGGTCTGGGGCGCACCCTCGAACGACGGGCGTGCGGCGACCCAGCCAAAGATGGCCGGGTAGAAGGACTTGCCTGCGTTCGCGTCGCGGGTGAGCACCTCGTTCCAGCAGAGCGAGCCCGGCTCGTTGACGAGGTCGGCGCCGGTGAAGGTCTTCGGTTGCCATACGCCAAACACGGCGCCGGTGGGATCCGCGAAGACCGCCATCCGGCCGATGTCGGTCACATCCATTGGCTCGACGATCACGCCGCCGCCGGCCGCCGTGACCTTGGCCGCGGTCTCATCGGCGTCGGCGACGCTGACATAGGTCGCCCACGCGGTGGGCTGACCCTCCTCCATGTGACCCATCAGACCAGCGATGTTCTTGTCACCCTGCTGGAACATGCGGTACCCGCCGGTCTCAGCAGGTCCCGGCTCTGTCGCGCTCCAGCCCATGAGCTCGCCGTAGAACTTCGCAGCGGCATCGGCGTCTGGTGAGGAAAGTTCGACCCAGGAAGGGGTTCCGGGCGTGTACTCGGGCATGGTTCTCCTTTCACGGGATGAGGCCAGCCACGATCGTGGCACATTGGCGTGTGGAGCGTGTTTGCCCGCGTGCGGCGTGCTACGTGCGAAGCCCCGACCCCTCACCGAGCGCATCCGCCATTACCCCCGCCCCAGCCAGCGGCAAAGACGCCAAGACCCGCCACTCGCCCGCCGGCGTGGGCCCGGCGCTGACGGTCCCGCCGCACACGGCAAACCCGCTCGCGCATGCCCGCGAGCCCGCGTCCGGAGCCGGAGGCTCGCCGGTCGGCTCACAGGTCGCAGCTCACGGGCGCATCACCTCGCGGACCTCGATCGGCTGCTTGATCGGCGCGCCGCCCTGCGCGGGCGCCGCGGAGGCCTGCGCGGCGATCTCGATCGCGCGCTCGAGCGACTCGACGTCGACGATCCGGTAGCCGGCAAGGAACTCCTTGGACTCGGCGAACGGGCCGTCGGTGACGACCGGCGCCGCGACGCCATCGCACGTCACGATCTTGACCTGCTCGGGCCCGCTCAGCCCTTGCGCGTCTACCAGTGTGTCGGAGCCGCCAATCCGATTCTCGACATCGCCGCGCGACGCGACGCGCGCTCAGAACGGGCGGTAGGAACTCTTGGTGATCGTGAAGCCGTGATGCGAGCGGTTCGCACAGCGCAACGCGGCGGCGCTGATCTTGCAGGTGACGTCGATCGGCCCTACGGCCCAGCTGCGCCCGCGCTTCAACTTCACCGGATTGCTACCGACGAAGGAGTCCTGGCTGAGCCGCGCGAGCAAGGGACGTCCGGTCGATCCGAGGAACACGAAGCCGGGATCGCCGAAACCCCCGTGCTTGGGCGGCGGCACCGGCGCGGCGCTGCAGAGCAGCTGCATCGGGGGCGAGTTCTCCGGATGGATCGCGATTCCACAGGTGACGTTGCCGCCGAGCGCGGTCCAGATCTGCGCGCCCGATACCGCGGCCGCCCCCGTTGCGGTCACCCCGGTCGCGGCGGGCGCGGGAGACGAGCTCGCCAAGGCGAGGACCGCCAGCGGACTCAGCAACAGCATTCGTGACCACTGCACGCCCGCATCATCGCACGCCCGCTGGCGCAATCGGCGCGCAGCGGTCATCATCCGCGACTGTGACGCTCGCGATCAAGCTGCTGTTGGCGCCGTGCTTCGTGGTCGGCGCATCGCTGACGGCGCGCCGTCACGGCCCGCGGGTCGGCGGCCTGGTCGGCGCGCTGCCGGTGGTGGCGGGTCCGATCCTGCTGGTGTACGCGCTGGCGCACGGGCGCGCGTTCGCAGCGCACGCGGCGGCGGGGACGCTGCTGGGGTTGATCTCGCTGACGGCGTTCGTGGTCGTCTACGCGCGGCTGGCGGGCCGCGTGGCGTGGCCGGTGGCACTGCTGGCGGGATGGTTCGCGTTCGCCCTGGCGACGCTGCTCTTCAGCGCGCTGACGATCCCGACCGGCGTGGCGCTGGCACTCGCGTGCGCCGCGTTCGCCTTGGGCCTGGCGCTCCTCCCCCAACCGGGTACGGAAGCGGCGCCGAAGCTCGATCCCCCGCTGTGGGATCTGCCGCTGCGCGCGGTGTGCGCGCTCGCGCTGGTGCTCGCGCTGACGGCGGTCGCGGGCTGGCTGGGCCCGCAGCTCAGCGGCCTGCTGGCGCCGTTCCCGATCATCGCGAGCGTGTTGGCGACGTTCACGCACACGCAGCGTGGCGTGGATGAGACGCTGCGCATGCTGCGCGGCCTGCTGAGCGGCTTCGTGGCGTTCGCGCTGTTCTGCTTCACGCTCGCGCTGGTGCTGCCGGCGATCGCGACGGCGGGCGCGTTTGCGCTGGCGACGGCGGTGGCGCTGGCGGCGCAGAGCGTGATGCTGCGGCAGGCGCTGCGCAAGCCCGGGCTCGTGGCCGCGGGCTCGGGCAGCGCCAACCGCTAGCGCATCGCCTTAGCTCAGGCCGTTGGCCTGGAGGAACTTCTGGGCGACGCTCGTGGCGGACTCCTTGTCGATCGAGACGGCGGCGTTCATCTGCTGGATCGCGGGGAGCGTGAGCAGCGAGCTGACCTTGTTGAGCGTTTCGGCAAACGCGGGTCCCTCGGCGCTGAGCACGCTCTGGCGCACAACGGGCGCGACGTTCTGGAAGCCGAAGACGTGCTTGGGATCGGCGAGTAGCTTGAACTTGCCGCCGAGCAGCTGCCCGTCGGTGCTGAACACGTTCTGCACGTCGACCTGCCCGCTTTCGAGGGCCTTGTAGGAGAGTTCGATCGCGATCGGTTTGAACGTGGGCACGACGCCGTATTCCTGTTTGAGCCCGAGCAGACCCTCGAAGCGCGTGGCGAATTCCGGCGGCGCGCCGAGCGTGACCTGCGTACCGAGCGGCTTGAGATCGGCGACGCTGCTCAGGTGGTGCTGGGCGGCGTAGGCGGGCAGCGTGGCGAGCACGTTGGAGTCGTAGAAGGGTGTGTAGTTGAGCAGCGTGAGGCCGTGTTTTTCGACGTAGGCCTTGGCTTCCGCGTAGGCGGCCTGCGCGCTCGCGGGGTTCTTGGTCTGTTCGGCGACCGCGGAGAGCAGTACGCCGGTGTACTCGGGGTACATGTCGATGCGCCCGGCGGTGATGTCCTTGAAGATGATCTCCGTGGAGCCAATGTTTTCCTGCAAGGTGACTTTGTAGCCCTTGGCCTGCAGCGCCTGCGCGTAGAGCGACCCGAGGATGTTCTCCTCGGCGAAGTTCTTGTCGCCGATCGTGATCGCGGGCTTGCCGACGCCGGGACCGCTGGCGGCGCTGGCGGGCGTGCTCGTGGAGCTCGCGGGCGTTGAGCTGGAGCTGGTGGTGGAACTAGTGGTGGAGCTCGAGGAACCGCACGCGCCGAGCACGAGCGCGAGCACACCGAGTGCGAGCGTCGCCGAGATCGCTCTCGTCGTCGCGCGACCCAACGTCGCTCGGGCGCCGATCCAGGTAACGGCCCTGCTCATGACGGTACTGCGCATACGCTGCCTCCTGTTTGCTTTATCTGTATTCCTCATCAAAAAGATAGACAATTTGCCGGACGCACCGCCACCTCCGTCAAGCGGTCCGCGCGGCGTCCGCGAGTCGGTACCCGCGCTTTGACTGCGCCAGCCGCAGCCCGCGCGGCGTGAGCAGCCGCTGCACCAGCGCCAGCGCACCGTCGACGGCGAGCGCGAGCGCGGCAACGCAGATCGCGGCGCCGAGGACGCCGGAGAAGTGGTAGCTGGTCTCGTTGGCGATGACGTCGCCGAGGCTGCCGCTGAAGCCGGCGAGCGCGGCGATCGTGGTGGTGCTGATGACGAACACGGAGGCGGTGCGTACGCCGGCGAAGATCAGCGGGATCGCGAGCGGCAGCTCGACGCGACCGAGGATGCGCAGCTCGGACATGCCCATCCCGCGCGCGGCGTCGACGAGCTCGGGGTCGACGCCGTCGATCGCGAGGTAGGCGTTGGTGACGATCGGCGGCACGGCGAGGATCACGAGCGCGAGCTCGACAACGGGCAGCCCGAGCCCGAGGAAGGCGTCGCCGATCGCGAGCACCGCGAGGCTCGGCAGCGCGCGACCGAGGTTGCCGGCGTTGATCGCGAGGAAGGAGCCGCGATGGATGTGGCCGAGCCAGATCCCCAGCGGCAGCGCGATCGCGAGCGAGATGGCGACCCCGATCGCGCCGACCTTGAGCGTCTCGAGCGTGAGGTGCAGCAGGCTCGGCAGCTGCGGATCGCCGGGGATGGCGCCGTTGCGGCCGATGAACTGGAAGGCTTCGACGAACTGGTTCATGCCCGCCGCTCCCGCCTACGCGCTCCGCGCGCGCAGCCACGGGGTCAGGAGCCACTGCGCGCCGACGAGCAGCGCGTCGGCGACGAGCGCGAGTAGGATCGCGAGCCCACCGGCGGCAATCAGCTCGGTCTTGAAGGGCCCCTCGCCGAGGGCGGTATGGATCGGGACGCCGAGTCCCTGGTTGCAGACGACGTAGACGATCGTGGCGAGCGCGATGATCGTGACGGTGGCGATCCGCAGGCCGGCGACGATCGCGGGCAGCGCGAGGGGCAGCTCGACGCGCAGCAGGACCTGCCGGCGGGACATGCCCATCCCCTCGGCGGCCTCGCGCACGTCGGCGGGCACCTCGCGCAGACCGGTGACGATGTTGCGGAACAGGATCAGCAGCGTGTAGGAGACGAGCGCGATCTCGGCGGCGATGACGTTGGCCCCGACGGGTGCGACGAGCAACTCGAACAGGGCGAGCGAGGGGATCGTGTAGAGAATCGTCGTGAGCACGATCGTCGGGCGCTCGACCCAGCCGTGACGATGGGCGAGCAGCGCGAGGGCGGCGGCGATCAGGAAGCCGAGTGCAACGGCGACGGCGGTCAGCAGGATGTGCTGGCGCAGCGCGGGCCAGAGGATCGGCGACCAGTTGTGCGCAATCCATTCGGTGCAGAAGAGATGGTTGTGCACGACGCAGCTGGAGCTCGCAGAGCGATAGTTGGGAATCACGGGCCCGGCGGCAGCGAGCGGGCTCATGACTGCCCCGTCCGCGGAGCGCCAGCCGCGTCGTGCTCGAGCAGGCCGCCGAGCGCGTCGAGTGTGAAGAGACCGACGACGCGCTCGGACCCCTCACCATCATCACCGTGATCGCCGCCGCCGCCATCGCCATCGCCATCGCCATCGCGACCGTCGAGCACGGTCAGCGGCCGCCCGCCGCCGGCAATCAGCAGCGAGAGAGCGTCGCGCACGGACATGCCGAGCGGCACGCGCTCGCCATCGGGGCGCACGCCGTTGGGAGCGACGAGCTCGACGTCGGCGAGCGTCGAGAGCCCGAGCCGCTTGAGCGCGCGGTCGGCGCCGACGAAGCGCGCGACGAAGTCATCGGCGGGGTGGGCGAGGATCTCGGCGGGGGTGTCGTACTGCGCGAGCACGCCACCCTCGCGCAGGATCGCGATGCGGTCGCCCATCTTGATGGCCTCGTCGATGTCGTGGGTGACGAACACGATCGTCTTGCGGACCTGGGCCTGCAGGCGCAGGAACTCGTCCTGCAGGCGCGCGCGGTTGATCGGATCGATGGCGCCGAAGGGCTCGTCCATCAGCATCAGCGGCGGGTCGGCGGCGAGGGCGCGCGCGACACCGACGCGCTGGCGCTGCCCGCCGGAGAGCTGCGCGGGGTAGCGCCCGCGCATCTGCTCGGGGTCGAGGTCGACGAGCTCGAGCAGCTCCTGCACGCGCACGGCGATGCGCTCGCCCTCCCAGCCGAGCAGGCGGGGCACGGTGGCGATGTTCTCGGCGACGGTCTGGTGCGGAAAGAGGCCGATCTGCTGGATGACGTAGCCGATCTGCCGGCGCAGCTCGCCGGGGTCGCGCTCGAGCACGCTGTGCCCGTCGAGCAGGATGTCGCCGCCACTGGGCTCGATCATGCGGTTGATGAGCCGCATCGCGGTGGTCTTCCCGGACCCGGAGGGTCCGACGAGCACGCAGACCTCACCGGCGGGCACCGTCAGCGAGAGATCGCGGATCGCGGGGTCGCGCTGCCTGTCGTAGCGCTTGCTGACGTCACGCAACTGCAGCTCGGCTGCCCGTGAAAACGCCGATAGCCCCTCGTTATGGGCGGTGTCTGCGGTGTTCAAAGGGAGGGTCCCGGCCGGGAGAGAACATCCTAGCGGCCGGAACCCGCGAGACTCGGAGCGCTATTTCAACGTCATGTTCGGCTCACCGGCGGCGTTGAGACCGGTGGCAGAGATCGTGCACGTGCCCTTTGGGCGTACCGGAGCTGTAGGCCTGTGTAAGGCAGCTGCGCAGCGCGAGCTGACCCCAGTAGTTGGGGTGCAGGTCTTCCTGGAGCTCGTATTCTTCATAGAGCGTGCTGACGGTGCGCACCTGGTTGATCCACTCGGTTTTGTCGACGGCGCCGGTGTTTTTCCAGGATTTCAGCCCCTCTTCCTCGAGCAGCCCGACGCCTTTTTCGCACAGCCGCCGGCCGTTGAAGACGGAGGAGAGCTGCATGTACTTGATGTTCGTGAGACCGGTTTTTTCGGCGCCTTTGAAGACGGATCCGTCGATCGTGGGCAGCGCGTGTTCATTGGCCCAATTGGCATCGGCGTTCCGGAAGCCGCAGCCGCCGACTTCCTGGCGGGTGTAGCCACTCTGGGAGTAGCGGAAGCCGGAGCCGAGCGGAATCGGCGAGGGGTAGTCCTGCATGAGGATCGTGTACTGACTGGTTTTGTAGCCGGCGCCGGTCATCGCTTTGGCGACATTTTCGACGGCGCCCTTGATCGCGTTCGTCTGAGTGGTGACGTTGCCGGAGCTGAAGTTTTCGAGCACGGAGGATTCTTCGGAGCAGTAGTCGGGCCACCATTCGGGGCTGAACAGGAAGTCCTCGATGCAGTCCTGCACGATCGAGGCGAAGTTGTAGTTGTTGCCGCCGATCGAGATCGCGACGAGCTTGACGTTGTGTTTGGCGGCGTAGTGTTCGCCCATTGGGCACAGCACAACCGCGCTGCGCCTCGCGGGCAAGACCTAGGCGCGACCCTACTCCACACCAACAATCGGACCAACTGAATCTCGACGAATATCGGGACGGAGCTACGGCGCTGCGTCGACGCTGCGCGCGGGGGCCTCGCCCCAGAGCTGCTCGAGCCGATAGAACTCGCGCGTGACCGGAGTGAATATGTGCACGACGGCATCTAGGTAATCCATCAGGATCCATTCGGCGCGGCCCTGGCCTTCGACGCGCCGCGGCATGACTCCGTGCTCCTGCTTGGCACCGGCGAGGATGCCGTCGTGGATCGCTTTGACCTGGCGATCGGTGTTTCCAGTGCAGATCACGAAGAAGTCGGTGTAGCCAACGAGACCGCGCATGTCGAGCTCGAGCACGTCGTGGGCCTTCTTGTCGAGGGCGTAGCGAGCGATCTCGGCGGCGAGCTCCGCGGAGGGCAGTCCGGACCTGCCGACCTTGGCGCGCGAGACGGCGGGGCTCACGCTGCCCCCGTCGCGGATGGCGCGGACGCACCGGCGAGCGGCGCGCGGTAGAGACCGCACGTCGCGATGTACTCGGCGACGGCAGGGCCGACCAGCTCCGCGACTGGCTCGCCCCGCTGGGCGCGTGCGCGCACGAGCGAGGAGGAGACGTCGAACGCGGGCATGTTCAAGAAGCGCACGCGACCCTCGAGCGTGTCGTCGTCGAGCAGCCCAGCCAGCTCGGCCCTGACCGCTGTGGTCGAGCTGCCGGCGCGCAGGGCAACCGCGAGCCGAGCCAGCGCGAGCAGCTCGCGGGGTTGGTGCCACGTCGGCAGCGTGCGGGCGATGTCGGCGCCGAGGACAAATGTGAGCGATGTCGCGGGATGAGTGGCATGGAGGACTCTCAGAGTATCCACCGTGTACGACGGGCCGTCGCGATCGAGCTCCAGCGCGCTGACGCCGAGCCCGGGCGTGCCGTCGAGCAGCAGCCGACACATCTCCAGGCGCCGCGGCGCGCCGGGGTCCTCAGCAGTGCTCTTGTGCGGGGGCAGGCGCGCGGGCATCAGCAGAACACGCTCCAGTGAGAGCTCGCGCAGGGCGTGGCGTGCGAGCGCGCGGTGCCCGAGGTGCGGCGGGTTGAACGTCCCGCCGAGGATGCCGATGCCCGTGCGCGGCACAGCCGCGGGACGCACTGGTGGGGCCTCAGGCGCGGACGTGTCCGTCGCCCTCGACGAGATACTTGACGGTGCAGAGCTCGCGCAGCCCGATCGGCCCGCGCGCGTGCAGCTTCTGCGTGGAGTTGCCGATCTCGGCGCCCATCCCGAACTCTCCGCCGTCGGTGAAGCGCGTGGAGGCGTTGACGTAGACGCAGGCGGCGTCGACCCCGACCTGGAAGGCGCGCGCGGCGGCGGTATCGCGCGTGAGGATCGCCTCGGAGTGCCCGGAGCCATAGCGGCCGATGTGCTCGATGGCGTCCTGCGCGGAGTCGACGACGCGGACGGCGAGCGTGAGCGCGAGGTACTCGGTGGCCCAATCCTCCTCGGTGGCAGCCTCTAGCGGCGCGCCGGGTGCGATCGATGGCTCCTCATCGGTGCCCGCCGCGCGCACGCGCGCACGCGCGGCGGGGTCCCCATTGCAAGAGCCACCCAGCGCCAGCGTGGCCTCATCGCCGCGTACGAGCACGCCGGCCCGCGCGAGCGCGCGCAGGATGCGCGGAACGAACTGGGGAGCGGCGTCGCGATGCACGAGCAGCGTCTCGGCGGCGTTGCAGACCCCGGGCCGCTGGGTCTTGGCGTTGAGCACGATGCGCTCGGCGGCGTCGAGGTCGGCGGAGGCGTCGACGTAGACGTGGCAGTTGCCGGAGGCGGCGTAGATGACGGGCACGGTGGCGACCGCTTTCAGGGCTTCCTTCAAGCCCTCCCCCCCGCGCGGGATGATCAAGTCGACGGTGTCGCCCTGGGTGGCGAGCTCGGTGAGCTCCGCGCGCCCGCCGCCGGCGACGAGGCTCACACAGCCGGCGGGCAGCCCGGCGGCGACGGCGGCCTCGGAGGCGATCGCGGCGAGTACGGCGTTGGAGTGCGCGGCGGTGCTGGAGCCGCGCAGCACGATCGCGTTGCCGGCCTTCAGGCACAGCGCGGCGGCGTCGATCGTGACGTTGGGCCGCGCCTCGTAGACGACGGCGATCACGCCGAGCGGGACGCGCACCTTGCGGACGTCGAGTCCGTTGGGGAGGCGCTTTCCTTCGATGACCTCGCCGACGGGGTCGGGTAGCGCGGCGATCTTGCCGACGGCGGCGGCGATGGCGGTAATGCGTGCGAGGTCGAGCCGCAGGCGGTCGAGCAGCGCGTCGCCGATGCGGGCCTCGCGCCCGGCCTGCATGTCGAGCTCGTTAGCGGCGAGGATCTCCGGGGTGCGTTCGACCAGGGCGTCGGCGATGGCGTGCAGCGCGGCATCCTTGACGGCGGTGTCGAGCGCGGCGAGCTGCCGGGCGGCGCGGCGCGCGGAGCGGCAGAGCTCGGGGATCGAGACGGCGGGGGCGACGGTGGCCATATGCCCACAGGGTACCCCGAGGGAGCCGGTCGATCGAGCGCGGCGGGAGAGCGTTTTTGGATTGGACCCCTCCGGGGTCCCGGATGGGTCGCGCAGTGCGTGACCGACGCGAGCGTTCCATCCCAAGCCGTGGGCATCATCCTCGGGATGTCAGCTCCGACAGCCTCCGCCGCCTCGTGCCGCCTGCGCAGCCCCCGCCCGCAGACGCTCTCTAGCCATAAGCTAAGTCGGGCTAAGCCCGCTATAATCTGGCGCATGACCCGTGTCGGCATGCACGAAGCCAAGACCCAACTTTCGCGCCTGGTCGAGCGCGCGCGTGGCGGCGAGGAGGTGATCGTCGAGCGCTCGGGGCGCGCGGTGGCGAAGATCGTCGCCTACGACGAGCAGCCGCGCGGCCTGATGGCGCTGGAGGGCATATGGAAGGGCAAGGTCGTGATCGCGGACGACTTCGACGAGCTGCCCGAGGACCTTCAGCGAGCGTTTGGCATGATCGACGACGAGTGAGACTGCTGCTCGATACGCAGAGCTTGCTGGCGCTGCTCTCCTCCGACTACCCCCTCTCGCCAGTGGCGCGTGCGGCGATGGAACGCCCGGACGCACAACTGATCGTGAGCGCGGTGAGCGTGTGGGAGATCGCGACCAAGCGTGCGATCGGCAAGCTGCGGGCGCCGGACGACGTCATCGAGCGCATCGAGGAAGCCGGCGCGGAGCTGCTCGCGATCACCGCGCGCCATGCGCATGCGAGCGGCGCGCTGCCGCTGCATCACCGTGATCCCTTCGACCGCCTGTTGATCGCGCAGGCGCAGATGGAGCGCTGCGCGATCGTCAGCGGCGACGGCGCATTCCCGGCTTACGACGTGCCGATCGTCTGGTAGCGAGCAGGCACGCGGCGACGGCACCGGACCACAGCGCGGGCCGCCGGCCACCGCGGCGCCAGCGGAGCGCCCTACGCGAGCACCATCTGGTCGCGGTGCACGGCCTCGTCGGTGGCGTGCGGCAGCCGCTCGCGGATCGCGTCGGACTTCAGGCCCTTGACGCGGCGCAGCTCGTGGGCGGAGTAGTTGCAAATGCCCTTGGCGAGCGCCTCCCCCCCGTCCTGCGCGATCTCGACGGCGTCGCCGGCGTCGAAGTCACCGTGCACCTCGACGATGCCGACGGGCAGCAGGCTCGTCCCCTGCTCGAGCAGCGCGCGCGCGGCGCCGGCGTCGATCACCAGCGTCCCCTGGGCGGGCTTGGCGTAGCGCAGCCAGAGCTTGAAGGAGGAGTGGCGCGTGGCGCCGGTGTGAAAGTAGGTGCCCTCGCGCTGACCGGCGAGTGCGGCCTCCAGCGCCCCGGCGCGCACGCCGTTGCAGACGACGGCGGGGATGCCGGCGGCGCCAGCGATCTCGGCGGCGAGCACCTTCGAGCGCATCCCGCCGGAGCCGAGCGGCGAGGTCGAGTCGCCGATCGCGAGACCCTGCAGATCCTCCGGATCGCGGACCTCGGCGATCAGTCGCGCGTGGGGGTCGAGGCGCGGATCGGCGCTGTGCAGGCCGTCGATGTCGGTCAGCAGCACGAGCAGGTCGGCAGCGACGAGCGTGGCGACCTGGGCGGCAAGGAAGTCGTTGTCGCCGAAGGAGATCTCGTCGGTGGCGGTGGTGTCGTTCTCGTTGACGACGGCGAGCACGCGCCAGTCGAGCAACGTGCGCAGCGTGTGACGCGCGTTGAGGTACTGCGCGCGCGCGGCGAGATCGCCGGCGGTGAGCAGTACCTGAGCACTCGTCAGCTCGCGTTCGCGCAGCAGCTCGTCGTAGGCGCGGTAGAGCTTCCCCTGACCGACGGCGGAGGCGGCCTGCAGCTCGGGGATCGCGGTCGGCCGCGCGGGCAGCCCCATGACGCGCACGCCGCGCGCGATCGCACCGGAGGAGACCAGCACGCACTCATCGCCCGCGCGGTGCAGGCCGGCGACGGCGTCGCAGATGCGCGCGAGCACGTCGGCGCGCAGCTCGCCGTCCGCGCGCGCGACGATGCTGGAGCCGAGCTTGATGACGATCGTTCGCATCAGGGATGGAGCGTAGATGCTGGGTGCGTGCGCGGGAGTGTGATTGGGTACTCCAACCCGAGTGCAAGGAGCTAACCGTCCATGAGCAGCGAGACCTCTACCCCCCACGCAGAGCAACCCGTCTTCCTGATCACCGGCGCCTCCACCGGAATCGGCGCCGCGACCGCGCGGCTGGCGGCCGGGGCGGGCTATCGGCTCGTGCTCGCCGCGCGCTCGCGCGAGCCCCTGGAGGAGCTCTCCTCCGAGCTCGGTGGCCCCGAGCGCGCGCTGCCGGTCGTCTGTGACGTGACCGAGTGGGACCAGCAGCAGCGCATGGTTACAGCCACGCGGGAGGCCTTCGGGCGCATCGACGTCGCCTTTGCCAACGCCGGCTTCGGCGGCGCGCGCGGCTTCCTGAAGGACAGCCCCGAGCACTGGCGGGCGATGATCCTGACGAACGTCTACGGCGCGGCGCTCACCATCCGCGCCACGATTCCCGCGCTCACGGAGTCCAAGGGGCACCTGCTGCTGACCTCGAGCGTCGCCGGGCGGCGCGTGCTGCCGGGCTCGCTCTACTCCTGCACGAAGCACGCCGTCACCGCGATGGGCGAGGCCGCCCGTCAGGACCTGCACGGCACCGGCATCCGCGTGACGCTGATCGAGCCCGGCATGACCGACACACCGTTCTTTGAGAATCGCCCGGAGACCGCGCTGGAGGCGCAGGACATCGCGCGCGGGGTGCTCTACGCGGTGAGCCAGCCGCCGCACGTCGATGTCAACGAGATCCTGATCCGCCCGACCGCCCAGCAGGGATAGGCGCTGATCTGCGCGGGCGCCCTCGGCACCCAGCGGGCGTACCGGAGGCGGTGCTACTCGGACTCAGCCGCTACTCGGCCAGGCCGCTACTCGGGCCACAGCCGCTACTCGGCCCAGGCGCTACTCGGGCCGCAGCCGCTACTCGGGCTCGGCCGGGTCCAGTTCCAGCGCGAACCCTGCGATCCGCAGCTCGTTGCCGGGCTGGAATCCCTTGGCTTGGAGCTCACGCAGGACTCCGAGGCGACGCAGGCGCCCCTCGACGTAGGCCATCGCATCCTCGTTCTCCACATCGAAGCGCTGCAGCAGCCGCTCGACGGCGCGGCCGTGCACGGCGAACGCACCGGGCGCCACCCGCTCCACCGTGAAGGCCGTGCTTTGCGCCGGGCGGAACACCATGTGCTCGGCCAATACCTCCTCGCTGCCCGCGAGATCGCCAGCCGAACCGAGTGTCGCGACCCGCGCTTCTGTGGCGTGCTCATGCGGAAGCGCGGCGGGGACGAGCCGCAGGAGCTCGCCCGCCAGCTCGGAGAGCCCCGCGGCGGTTGCGCTGGAGGTCGCCAGCACCGGCGTCTCGGGCCCGAGACGCCGCGACCACTCCGCGACCAGCGCCCGCACGCGCTCGGGGGGAACGAGATCGGCCTTTGCGAGCGCTAGCACCCGCGGCAGCGCCGCCAGGCGCGGATCGTGGGCCGCCAACTCGTGCTCGATCGTCGCGTGGTTGACAAGCGCATCGGCCTCGGCGCCACCCGAGACCTCGGGCGCGAGATCGAGAACGTGCACCAGCAGGCGCGTGCGCTCGACGTGCGCCAGGAACTCATGTCCGAGACCGGCACCCTCGCTGGCGCCTTCGATCAGCCCGGGGATATCCGCGACGACGAGCTGGCGCTCGTCGCTTTCGAGCACACCCAGCACCGGCTCGAGCGTCGTGAAGGGATAGGAGGCGACCTTCGGCGCAGCGCGCGTGAGGCGCGCCAGCAGCGAGGACTTGCCCGCGTTCGGCAGCCCCACGAGGCCCACGTCGGCGAGCAGCTTCAGCCGCAGCGCCACCCACCCTTCCTCGCCGGGCAACCCGCGCTCGGCGAAACGCGGCGCCTGGCGCGTGGGGGTCGTGAAGCGCTTGTTGCCGCGTCCCCCCGCGCCGCCGCGCGCGACGAGTACCCGCTGACCGTGACTCAGAAGCTCCCAGCGGCGACCGACGAGATCGTCCCCCTCGCCGTCCGCCTCGATCTGCGTCCCCGGGGGGACGCGCAGGATCAGCGCCTCTCCTTCGGCGCCGTGGCGCAGCGAGCCTTCCCCGTGCCCGCCGCGGTCGGAGCGGTAGTGCGCTCTGCGCGTAAATCCCTGCAGGTCCCGCAGCGAGTCGTCGCAGAGCACCGTGACGTCCCCTCCACGGCCCCCGTCGCCCCCGTCGGGGCCCCCGCGCGGCACGTGCGCTTCGCGGCGGAACCCCGCGCTACCGTCGCCGCCGGTGCCCGCCTGGATATGGATGCGAGCGCGGTCGTAGAGCATCTCGGGTCAATCCTGACAGGGCCGCACCGCGGCCCCGCTGACGGGCCGCCGGTGGCGTCCCGCGCTCAGCTCTGCTTGAAGCGCGCGGGCACCGTACGCACCCGCTGCTTCACGGCGCCTTCAGCTCTCGCCGTCGCCCACCACGTTGACCACGCGGCCGCGGCGACCGACGGTGAACTGCACGGTGCCCGCCGCGCGTGCGTAGAGCGTGTCGTCCTTGCCGATCCCGACGCCCTCGCCGGGCTTGAAGCGGGTGCCGCGCTGGCGCACGATGATCTCGCCGCCGGTCACGCTCTGGCCGGCAAAAGTCTTTACGCCCAGGCGTTTTGCGTTGGAGTCGCGGCCGTTGCGGCTGGAGCCGAGCCCCTTCTTATGCGCCATTCTCAGTCGCCTCCTTCGCAGTCGTCGTCTCTTGGACGGCGTCCGCAACAGCTGGCTTCTCCGCGGCCGGTTTCGCCGCTTTGCGCGCGCCGCCCTTACCGCCGAGCGCGATCTCGGTGATCTCGATGCGCGTCAGCTCCTGGCGGTGGCCGTTGCGGCGTTTGTAGCCGCGCTTGGGCTTGAACTTCACCACGCGCAGCTTCTCGCCGCGCTCGTGGCCGAGGATGCGGGCGGTGACCTGCACCTGCTCGAGGCCCTTGGCATCGAAGACCGCCTCCTCGGAGCGGTACATCAGCGGCTGCAGCTTGACGTCCGCACCCTCCTCCGCGGTGAGGCGCTCGACCAGCAGCCGCTGGCCGCGCTCAACGCGGTACTGCTTGCCGCCGGTCTTCACGATCGCGTACATACTGTCGTTCCAGTCCTGTGTGTGGGGGTGGTACTCGCTCCGCGGCCCGCACCGCGCCTACTCGGCGGCGCTGGGGGCCTTGGCAGTCGAACGGCGCCGTCCGCCTCTGCGGCCGCGGCGCCGAGGCTTCGATTGTACGTCATCGTCCTGCTCCTCGCCGGGTGCCTCGGGATCCTGCGGCAAGCGCTCCGCGAGGGCCGCGACCACCTCGGCGTCGACGGGCGCGTGCTCGCCCTCGCCGGACTCGCTCTCCGCGCCCTGCACGTCCGCCGCGTCCGCACTCCCATTGGACGCTTTCGGTGCGCGTCCGGACGCCGCGGCTTTCGGTGTCGCGCGCGGTTTGCGCGGCGCGCGGCGGCGCGCCGGGGCGGCCGGTCGCGGCGCCGGGCGCACGACCTCGCCGTTCTCGTCCAGCAGCAGCGCGCTGGCCGCGGTGCGGCCGACCTGCTCGATGCGCACCATCCGCTTTTCCCCGACGTGCGGCGAGGCGCCGGCGATCGAGATGATGTAGCCGTCGATCTTGGCGACCGCGTCGTCGACGTCGTACATGTGCGGCTCCACGATCTCGACGAGTACCTCGTCGCCGGCGTGGAACGGCAGCGCGCGCTCCTCGACTTCCTCGCGGCTGCCCTGGAAGGTGATCGCGAAGTGGTCCAGCGCGAGCCCTTCGGAACCCTCGAAATGGAATGACTTGCTGGTTTCGCGCTCGAGCGCGTGCAGCACGCGGGAGTGCTGCCCCGTGAACTGCGCGGTCACGCGCGGGTTCATCTGCACCAGGAACGCTTCATCGTCCGGGGTCTCCGCAGCGAGCTCGCGCAGCCGGCGCTCGAAGTCGATCGCGATCGTCTCCTCCGAGCGGATCACGCCGGCACCGTCGCAGGTGGGGCAGTGGCGACTCATGATCTCGCGCACGCCCTCGGTCACGTTCTGGCGGGTCATCTCGACCAGTCCGAGCTTGGAGATCTCCGCCGTGAAGGTCTTCGTGCGGTCCTCGTCGAGCGCTTTGCGCAGGGTCTTCATGACCGCGTCGCGGTTGCGCGCGCGCGCCATGTCGATGAAGTCGATCACGATGATCCCGCCGATGTCGCGCAGGCGCAGCTGGTTGACGACGGCCTCCGCGGCCTCCAGGTTGGTGCGGGTGATCGTCTCCTCCAGGCCCGCGCTGCGCCCGCGGCCGGTGAAGCTGCCCGAGTTGACGTCGATCACCGTCAGCGCCTCGGCGTAGTCGATCATCAGGTAGCCCCCGCTGGGCAGGTCCACGCGCGGAGAGAGCACGCCCTCGATCGCCTGCTCCACCCCGTAGGACTCGAACAGCGGCGTCGAGTCCTCCCAGAGCTCGACCCGCTCGACGAGCTCCGGCGCGGTGCGCGTGAAGAACGAGACCAGACGCCGGTACTGCTGCTCGTCGTCGACGATCGCGCGCTCGAAGTGTTCGGAGAAGATGTCGCGCACGACGCGCACCGAGAGGTCGGCCTCCTGAAAGACCATCTCCGGAGCCTGCGTGTCCGCGACCCGCTTCACGAGCACCTCGTGGAGCTTGTGCAGGTAGAGCAGCTCGCGCTCGAAGTCCTCCCGCTTGGCGCCATGTGCCGCGGTGCGGATGATCGCCCCGCCGCTACCGAGATCAAGTTTCGCGGTCTGCTTGCGCAGGCGCTCGCGCTCGCGGTCCTCCAGGCGCCGCGAGACCCCAACGCCCTCACCGGTGGGCTGGTAGACCATGTAGCGGCCCGCGATCGTCAACTCCATCGACAGGCGCGCGCCCTTCGACTTGAGGGGGTCCTTGATGACCTGGACCACGACCTCCTGGCCTGGTTTCAAGAGCTCCGAGATCTTGCGCCCGCCGCCGCGCCCGCGCCTGGGCGCCTCGACGCCCGGGAGCACGATCTCATCGACGTGCAGGAAGCCGTTCTTCTCCAGGCCGATGTCGACGAACGCGGCCTCGAGGCCCGGGATGACGTTGTCGACCTTGCCCTTGTAGATGTTGCCGACGATCGAGCGCGCCCCACGGCGCTCCAGGTAGAGCTCCGCGATGCGATAGCCCGCGTCCGGCTGGGAGGGGGAGCCGGAGCGTTTGCGGCGGCGGCTGGAGGAAGAAGCGGCATTCGCGGCGGCGGGGGTGCCGCTCGCCTCCATGAGCGCGACGCGCGTCTCGGCGCGATCGACGCTGACAAGCACTTGCTTTTTCAATGTAATCGAGTCTTTCAGTATCGGTTTGAGCCGAGCCCCAGAGGACGACGCCCGGTGCGGGCGACGTGCGAGCTTGATATCTGGGGTTCTCGGCGAGCATGTTCTTCTAAAAAAACTAGGGGTTCGGCTTGCCGACCTGCGGCCGGCTGCGCCACCCTCTTGGTATTCAAGGCCGCACTACACGGCCCTTCAAAGCCTCTGAGGCGCGCGCCTGAACGTAGATCGACTGCAAGAGGCCGATGGCCAGCAATGTCGCGATCACCGACGAACCGCCGTAGCTCATGAGCGGCAGCGTTACGCCGGTGATGGGCATGATCCCAACGGCCATGCCCACGTTGACGAACACCTGAAACATAAGCATAGCCACTACTCCCCCCGCAACGAGCGAGCCGAAGAGGTCCTTGGACATCGCAAGGATGCGCAGCGTGCGCCAGATCAGCAGCGCGTACAGCGACAGCACGAGCGCGGCGCCGATGAAACCGTACTGCTCGCCGACCGCGGCGAAGATGAAGTCGGTTTCGTCCTCGGGCAGGAAGTTGTTCTGTGTCTGCGTCGGGCCGGCGCTGCTGCCGGTCTTCTCACCCGAGCCGATCGCGATCTTCGACTGCTGCTGCTGGTAGGCGTTCTTCTCGTTCGCCGAGGGGTTCAGGAAGGCGGTGAGGCGTTCGCGCTGGTAGCTGTTGATGACCTGCACGCCGGCGGCCGGGGCGAGCACCAGCACGACGGTGATCGCGACCGCGCCGAGCCCCACCAGCGATGCGAGGTGCCGCCAGGGCACGCCGGCGACGAACAGCAGCACGAAGGCGATCGTGATGTAGACGAGGCCCGAGCCGAGATCGGGCTGCACGATCACGAGCATCGCGGGCGCCAGCGCGGCGAGCATCACGCGCACAACCGTGTCGCGCTCCCCCAGGCGCCGCGAGCGATCGACCACGAACGCGGCGAGCGCGAGGATCAGCAGCACCTTGCCGAGCTCGGAGGCCTGGAAGGAGAACAGCGGGAAGCTGATCGCGCGCGTCGCGCCCTTGGCGCTGTGGCCGGCGCCGAGCACGGCGAGGATGCTGAGGATGAGCGCCCCGTAGAGCCAGACTTTGTAGTGGCGCAGGCGCGCGTAGTCGACCCGCGCCAGCACGAGCATCAGCAGCGCGCCGGTGAAGAGGTAGATCCCCTGGCGCTCGGAGTAGTAGTGCGGGTTGCCGGGGATCGTGCCGGCGGTGACCGCCGCGAGCGTGACCACGGAGCAGATGCCGAGGCCGATCACCGCCAGTGTCAGCAGCGGGTCGAGCGGCAGACGCGATCCGATCCGCGGCTGGCGCTGCTCGGCCTCGCTCGCGCGCGCGTGGCGCGAGGGCTCGATCGGGCTCAGCGGAGACATCGGCTCACCTGGGCACAGCGGCCCGCCTGTCCGCAATCGCAGGGCACAGCGGTCATTTGTCCGCACTCGAGCCGGTGACGAGCTTCAGCGGCTGGTGGAACCACTCGGAGGCCATCAGGCGCGCAACCGGCGCCGCGGCCTGGTCGCCGAAGCCGCCCTGTTCGACGGTGACGGCGATCACGATCGGGTGCTTGGGGTCGGCTATGTAGCACATGTACCAGGCCTGTTCGGTCAGCGGCGGCCGTTCGGCGGTGCCGGTCTTGCCGTAGACGGGGTGCAGCGCCTGGTTCCAGCCCGACCAGACGTCCGCGGAGGTGCCTTCGGGCTCGGAGGCGGCATCGTGGATGCCTTCCATCACGAGACCGAGGTTGGAGGGGTCGAAGTGGACGTGGCGCTTGGGCGGGAAGCTCAGTGCCTGCACGATGCCGCCCCCGGGGCTTTCGATCGCCATCCCGAGGTGCGGGGTGACGACGGTGCCGTTGCCGTCGTTCATGTAGGCGTTGGCGAGCGTCGAGTAGGCGACGGCCATCTGCAGCGGATCGGTCTGCAGGTCGCCCTGCCCGACCGCGAGGTCCATGTCGTCGCCCTCGCTCCAGGGGCGGATTTCGGCGACGTAGCCGCATTCGTTCTTCGGATGGTGGCGTTCGCACACTGCCTGCAGGTGGTTGCGCCGTTCACGCCACTGCGGTGTGGGCACGACGCCTTGGGACTGGTTGGGGAGGTCGATCTTGGTCGGCTGGCCGATCCCGAGCTTGTTGGCCATGTTCTGGATCACGTTGCCGTGACCGTTGTCGGTCTCGCCGACGGTGAAGAAGTAGGTGTCGGAGGAGACCTTGAGCGCTTCGACGAGGTCGCGGGGACCGTAGTCGGTGTGCCCCGAGTTCCAGAATTTCTCGCCGCCTTCGGTTTCGACGAACGGGCCTGCCCCCAGCCCGGCGGAGGGGTTGAGCAGACCCGCTTCGAGGCTCGCCATCGCCGTGATCGGCTTGAACGTGGAGCCGGTCGGATAGGCGCCTTCGACGGCGCGGTTCTCAAAGGGCGCCGCGGGTGGGTCGGTCGCGACCCCTTCGGGCTCTTCGATCGCTTTGAGCTCGCGGTCGGTCAGGGGTTTGATCAACTGGTTGGGGTTGAAGCTCGGATAGGAGCCCATCGCGAGTACTTCGCCGTTGAGCGGGTTCATCGCGATGAACGCCCCGCCGTTGCCGGGGTTGCCGAGCCCATGCGCCAGTTCCATGCCCCTGCGCAGCGCGATTTCACTCTCGTGCTGCAGCGGCAGGTCGAGCGTGAGGCGCAGGCTGTAACCGGGGCGCGGCGCGGTGATCGGCAGCTGCGCGGGCTGCACCTGGCCTTCGGCGTTGACCTCGACCTTGCGCTCTCCGGGCGTCCCGCGCAGGTAGCGGTCGTAGTAGTACTCCAGGCCCGACTGGCCGACGACCGCGCCGGGCTGCACGCCCTTGAAGGCCGCGGGCGCGTCCTTGACCTGTTCTTCGGTCAGTGGGCGCACGTAGCCGAAGAGCTGCGAGGCGGTGTCGCCAAGCGGGTATTCGCGAACCGAAACCGGTTCCTGCTGGACACCCGGATATTCGCGCTGGCGCTCGGCGAGCTCGGTCAGCACGCCGCGGCCGGCGTCGGTCTCGATCGTCTCGGGAGCGTAGGGCAGCCGCAGTTTTTCCTTGGCCTGGATTTCGCGGATGCGCTTGGGGCTCATGCCCAGCAGCCGGCCGAGGCGCCGGTAGAGCGCGCGGCGGCGCGGGCCGGTGGGCGGCAACTCGGAGGGCACGATCTGCACCGCGTTGGTGACCCGGCTGGTGACGAGGATTTCGCCGTCGCGACCGAGGATCTGCCCACGCGGCGGCGCGATCGGCACTTCGCGCTGGGTGTTCTGCACGGCCTGCTGGACGTACTGTTCGCCGGTCAGGATCTGCAGGTACCAGAGTCGGAAGAAGATTATTCCGAACATCACCAGGGCAAAGCCGCCGAGCAGCGCGATCCGCACGCCGAGCTGCGAGGACGGCGGCACACGCGGATCCGGCGGGCGCCGGGCCGGTTCGATCGCGCTCATCTGGCCGCGCCCCCACGAGCGCGCGCGGCCGGCGCAGCTATGTGGGCTCGCAGGTTCATGCGCGCGTGAGCGGGCTCAGACCACCGGTCGTGTAGGCGCGCCGCCGGCGCCGGCGCGGATCGTCGGGCAGGCCGGGCTCCAGGCAGCGGCGCACGATCGCCCACACCGGCAGTGCGACGATCGCATCGACGATCACGCCGAGCACGATCTGGCGCAGCAGCTCGAAACTCACCGGCGCGTCGACGCCGAGCATGAACTCCATCAACGAGTAGCCCACGAGCGAGGCGCCGGCTGCCGCGGCGCCGAGCACCAGCGCCACGAGTGCGCCTTGCGGATCGCGCAGCTCGCGCAGGCGCCCGGACCCGTAGCCGATCGCGGTGAAGATCAGCGATGTCAGGCCCAGCGTCTGTCCGAGCATCAGGTCGACCAGCAGCCCGATCCCGAAGCCCGCGCAGGCGCCGACCGTCGAGCCGCAGAGCAGACCGATGAAGGCGACGGTCAGCGGCGAGAGGTCGACGACGACGCCGAAGACCGGCACCTCGGAGACGACCCCGATCTGCAGGAACACGACGACGATCGCGAGTGCCGCGACGCGCCAGGGCAGCGAGCTCGGGGAGGCGCCGGCGCCCATCAGCCGCCGCTCCCGGTCGAGGCGAGCTGACCTTCGGAGGCACCCGCGGCGCCTGAACCCGGCGTCTTCCCGGCGGGCAAGCGCGAGGCGAAGCGAGCCGCTTGCGCGGGTTCGGAATTTGGCGGATAGGTCAGCACCTGCACGGTTTCGAGGTTGTGCAGGTTCGCGAGCGGCTGCACGTTCACAGACTTGATTGCGCCTTCTTCCTTGACCGACGTGACCTGTCCAATTGGAATGCCCCGGGGGAAGAGCGAGGGATGACCGCTTGAGATCGTCCCCGAGGTGACCACGTAGTTGCCGATGCTGACCGGGGTGTTTGCCGGCAGGTACTGCATCAGCAGGTCGTCGGGTTCGCCCACCTTGGGTTCCACGAGGCCGGGCGCGCCGGTTTCGTTGATGATCGCGCTCACCCCGATCCCGCTGTCGGTGACGAGGCTCACCTGCGCGAAGGCGGCGCCGGCCTCGGTGACCACGCCGACAAGGCCTTCGCCGACGACCACGGGGTCGTTTTCGCGCACACCGTCACCGGTTCCCTTGTTGATGTTGATCGTCTTGTTCCAGAGGTTCGGCGACTCGCCGATGACGGTGGCGGCTACCGCGTGGTAGGCGGCGACGCCGAGCTCGTTGTCGAGGTGGTAGAGGCGACGCAGTGTCGCGTAGGCGCGTTCATCGCTCTGCCTGGCGATCACCTGCGCACGCAATTTGTCGTTCTGCTTGCGCAGTTCGGCGAGCTGGCCCTTGGCATGCAGCGTCGAGCCGAACCAGCCGAACAGGTCGCGCACGGGCTTCAGCGCCTTGTTCGCGCCGTCCTGAATCGGCGAGACAACCGTCAGGAAATCGCGCTGCACCGAGTGCAGACGGCCGCCGCGCGCCTCGCCGAAGTAGGCGGTCAGCAATATCAGGGAAAGGGCGACGAGCAGTACAAGCACCGCGCGCCGCCGCCGGATCGTCTTGTCATGCACAGGCGCAAACCTTCCGGGGCCGTTCGCAGAAAGGGTACGCGCCCCAGCCGCCCGACGCTCCGGCGGGCCCTCCGCTCACCGTCTGCGGCGGTTGCGCGAGTTGCGATTCGATCGGTGGATCGCCTCGAACTCCTCCAGCGAGCGCCCCGAGCCGACCGCCACACACGTCAGCGGAGACTCCGCGAGATGCGCGGGCATCTGGGTCTCCTCGCGCAGGCGCTCATCCAAACCCTGCAGCAGCGAGCCCCCACCCGCGAGCATGATGCCGCGATCCATGATGTCCGAGGCCAGCTCCGGCGGGGTGCGGTCGAGCGTCTCCTTGACGGCATCCACGATCTGCACCACCGGTTCTTCCAGCGCCTGGCGGATCTCCTCGCTCGTGAGCACCACCGTCTTTGGCAACCCCGAAACCATGTCGCGCCCGCGAATCTCGGCCTGCAGCTCCTCCTCCATCGGGCACGCCGAGCCGATCTCGAGCTTCAGCTCCTCCGCGGTCTGCTGTCCGATCAGCAGCTTGTACTCGCGCTTGGCGTAGCTGATGATCGCCTCGTCCATCTCGTCCCCGCCGACGCGGATCGACTGCGAGACCACGATCCCGCCGAGCGAGATCACCGCAACCTCCGAAGTGCCCCCGCCAATGTCCACGACCATCGAGCCCGTCGGCTCGCCGACGGGGAGACCCGCGCCGATCGCAGCCGCCATCGGCTCCTCGATCAGGTAGGCCGTGCGCGCACCGGCCGACAGGCACGCCTCCTCGACCGCGCGCTTCTCCACCCCGGTCACACCCGAGGGCACGCAGACCACCACGCGCGGATGCGCGAAGCGGTTCTGGTGGACCTTCTGGATGAAGTGGCGCAGCATCTCCTCGGTCACATCGAAATCCGCAATCACCCCGTCCTTCAGCGGCCTGATCGCCTGGATCGTCCCCGGCGTGCGCCCCAGCATGCGCTTGGCCTCGATGCCCACCGCGTGCACCTCGCCGGTGCGCGAGTCGATCGCCACGACGCTCGGCTCCGAGAGCACGATTCCGCGTCCGCGCACGTAGACCAGCGTGTTCGCCGTGCCCAGGTCCACCGCCATATCGCGGCCCCCGAACCCTGTCAGGTAGCTGAAGATGCCCATGTAGTGTCGTCTGGCGAGAGGGAGAGAAAACTAGGTCGAGGGGAGCGCACTGCTGTCGACAGACTCGCTCCGACTCGGCCTCGCTCGCTGTGGAGAGAGTGCAGGCGAGGGGCGCTGTGTCCGCCGGGTCAGTCTAGCGGACGGTCCCTAGTGGCCGATAGGGTTGCCAGCCGATTTGCAGGGCAATGCCGCAGCGGTTGCGCCGTGCGTTGCAGGGCAGCGCACGGGCGCTGCGCCGCAATCGATCAGGTGAGTTCGTTCAGCAGCTCGGGATCGAGATCGAACAGCGTCGCGAGCGGCAACCCGACGACGTTCTCGTAATCGCCCCGCACCGCTCGCACCAGCGCCGCGGCTGCGCCTTGAATCGCATAGCCACCGGAGCGCTGACGCCATTCCCCGCGCGCCACGTACCAGCTCAACAGCTCATCGCTCAGCTCTCTGAAGCTGACCTCGGTGCAGGCCAGCGCCGTGTGCTCCTCGCCACCGCGCAGCAGCGCCACGCCGCTCAACACGCGGTGCGTGGCCCCGCTCAGCGCCCGCAGGGTGGAGCGGGCGTGCGCCTCATCGCTGGGCTTGCCGTAGATGACCCCCCCGAGCGTCACGAGCGTGTCCACGCCCAGCACCGCCTCCGCTGCCCCGTTCGGCCGCGCAGCGCGCACCGCGCGCGCCTTGCGCAGGGCGTTCTCGAGCGCCACCTCCTCCGCGATCCCGTGCTCGAGCTCCGCCACCTCCGAAGGATGAACCTCGAACGCCAGCCCCAGGCGCTCCAGGGCCGCGCGGCGCTGCGGCGAGGCCGACGCCAGGATCAGACGGGGACTCAGGCGAGCTCCAGGCGGGGGACTCAGGGATGCTCCAGCCGAGGGACTCGGGCGAGCTCCAGGCGGGGCACTCAGGCGAGCTCTCCGAAGAACAGCGCCGCCTCGCGCGCCGCGGACTCCGGAGAGTCCGAGCCGTGCACCATGTTGCGGCCCATCTCGATCGCCAGGTCCCCGCGAATCGAGCCCGTCGCCGCCTCCAGCGGATTGGTCGCGCCGATCAACTGGCGCGCCGCGCGTACCGCGTCCTGCCCCTCCAGGACCATCGCCACCAGCGGTCCCGAGGTGATGAACTCCACGAGCTCGCCGAAGAACGGCCGCTCCGCGTGCTCGGCGTAGTGGCGCTCCGCCAGCTCCCGCTCGAGCACCATCTGGCGCAGCGCCACCAGACGCAGTCCCTTGCGCTCGAAGCGCGCGATGATCTCGCCTGTCAGCGAGCGGGCGAAGGCGTCGGGCTTGACGAGGATCAGCGTGCGGTCCATGGGTTCCTTTGCGGTCGTAGCGATTTTCGGTCGTGGCGATGCGCGGTCGTGCAGGCGAAAAGGGTGCGGCGGCGGCGTTGTCGTAGCGTTCAGGAGCTCGGACGCGGGCGGCTTGCGCGGCCCGTACCGCGTGGCCGCGCGGGCGGCTCATCTGGCGCCGGCGGCTCGGAGAGCACCACCGGCTCGCGCGTCAAGTCCGGGTCCAGCCCGCCCACGGCGCCCCGTACCGGCCGCGTGGAGGCACTCTCGCTCGTACGGGTCAACGTCTCGCCGGCGGGGGGCTCCTCGGTGCTCGCCGCCGCGCGGCGGCGCGTGCGGCGCCGCGGCGCCGCGTCCGGGACCTCGGTCTCGCAGTACGGGCAGATCGTCCACGCCCTGTCAAGCGGCTTGGAGCAGCTCACGCAGCGCTCCTTGAGCTTGCGCAGACAGCTCGGACAGCGCACGAAGTCGCGCTCCGTCGGATAGTCGCAGTGCGGGCACAGGCCGTAGTCGAGCTGGTGCAGGCGCGCTTCCGCGGCCTGTGTCTCCAGCTCGCGCTCGCGCACGTCCTCCAAGTACTCCGGCGGACGCAGGATCAGATAGATCAGCGTGCCCACGAACGGGAACAGCGAGGCCACCGTCGCGAGCGCGATCATCATTGGATCCACGATCCGGCGGCGCGCATCGGCGTAGGTCCAGTAGACCAGCGCCAGGTAGAGCACCACTGCGAATAGGATCAACAGGTCCATGACCAGGTTGAACGCATTGCTTTCGATTCCGAAGTAGGCGAGGGGTGGCATCGTCAGTCGGGCGGGGTCGCGCCGCGTTCGGTAATTCCAGGCGCACGCATTTGGGCGGCCGAGTTTAGAGACTAGCGCGGAGGAAACCCGCACTTGCACGCCCGCCTGCGGCGCGGCTCACAGGAAGAGCCGCCCAAATCCGTAGCCGGCCGCGAAGAAGACGAGGATCACGAGCGCCACGATCAGCGCCACCGCACCGACCATCGCAAGTACCGAGGGTCCGTCCTCACTCATCCTTCCCTCCCCCCCGCGCGCTCCGCCGAGGAGACTCCGCGAGCGCCACCCGCGCGCTCGCCCAGCGCCGCGAGCAGGTCGCCGACCAGGTAGACCGAGCCCGTCGCCAGCACCGCCGCGCCGGGCAAGCCCTGCGTGCAGCCGCGCGCCCAAGCCTGCGCCTGCTCGAGCGCTTTGCGTGGCTGGGGCTCGCAGCTCGCCTCCTCGAAGCCGAGCTGGCGTGCCAGCGACTGCAGCGCCCCCGGCGAGAGCGCGCGGCTGCTGGGCGGCGCGGTGAACCACGCCCGCGCGCAGTGCGGCAGCAGCTCGCGCAGCATGCTCGCGGCGTCCTTGTCCTCCAGCACCCCCAACACCAGCGCCAGCGGACGCGGTCCCGCAGGCGTCGCCATCAACTCCGGCAACGACTCGATGAGCGCCGCGACGGCAGCCGGATTGTGCGCGCCGTCGAGCACCGTGAACGGGTCCTCCGAGACGACCTGCAGGCGCCCCGGAACGGTGGTGTGGGCCGCGGCGTCGCGCACCGCCTCCTCGTTGAGCGCGATCCCAACGGAGGCCAGATACGCCTCCGCTGCCACCCGCGCGAGCGCGAAGTTGCGTCGCTGGAAGACGCCGCGCGCCTGCCCCAACTCGCCCTGCTCCCCGGCGGCTTCCACGATGCGCGCTCCGCGCTCGCCCGCCACCGCCTGCGCCACCTCCAGCGCCGCGGGGTCAAGACCCGCGCCGAGCGCGAGTGTCGTGCCGGGCGCCACCACGGCGAGCTTCTCGGCCGCGATGTCCGCCACCGTCGGACCCAGCCAGCGCGTGTGCTCGAGACCGACGTTACTCAGGACCGCCACGCTCGACTCGATCACCGCGGTCGCGTCATAGCGACCGCCCAGGCCGGCCTCGATCGCCGCCACCTCGACGCCGCCCTCCGCCAGCGCCCAGAAGGCAGCCGCCGTCAAGAGCTCGAACTGCGTCACGTGATCGTCCTCGGCGAGGGTGCGGTTGACGCGCTCCGCGGCCCACGCCGCGCGCGCGACGGCCGCCGCAAACGCATGCATCGAGATGTCGCGCTCGCCGATCTGCACCCGCTCGGTGTAGGACACCAGGTGGGGTGAGAGGTACGCGCCCGTCGCGAGCCCGTGGCGCTGCAAGATCGCGGCGATCATGCGCGTCGTCGAGGACTTCCCGTTGGTGCCCACGACGTGCACCGAGGAGAAACGCCGCTCCGGCGAGCCCAGCACGGTCATCATCCGCCGCATCCGGTCCAGCCCGAAGCGCATCCCGAACAGCTCCAGCGAGCGCAGGTGGCGCTCGGCCCGCTCGCCGCTCCAGTCGCGCTCCTGTCTGTGCCGCTCATTCATCGGTTTGCGCTGCTCACTCATCTGGCGTGCGCTGCTTACTCGTCGGTTTGTGCCGCTCACTCATCGCTCGCGCCGAGGTCCTCATAGCGCAGCCAGCTCGCCGCGCAGCCGCGCCAGCTTCTCGCGCTCGCCCGCCACCACCGCCGCGGGAGCCCGCTCGACGAAGCCACTATTGGCGAGCTTGCCCTGCACGCGCTCGATCTCGCTCTCGAGCTTGGTGCGCACCGCCGCACGGCGCTGCTCGGCGGCAGCGAGATCGAGACCCTCACCACCGAGCACCTCGAGCACTCCGCCGGGGATCACCACCGTTGCCAGGGCCGGTTCCTCAGCGCCCGGGACGGGTTCCTCGGCGCCCGGCTCACCACCGCTCGCGCGTAGCTCGAGACGCGCCAGCCGCGCCACCGCCTCCGCCATCGCCCCGTACCCGTCGGCCTCGAGTCGCGCCACGACGAACTTGCCGGGGCGAGCACCGGCGCTGTCACGCCAGCCTCTGATCAGCGTGACCGCCTCGATCGCCCGCTCGACCTCAGCCTCCGCCTCGGCGTCGATCAGCTCCGCCGCGGGGCGCGGATAGGCCGAGCCCGCGAGCAGCGTCCCGGAGTCCTCGAGGTAGGACCACAGCTCCTCGGTGACGAACGGGATCATCGGATGCGCCAATGCGACCGTCTCGCGCAGCAGGTACAGCAGCGTCGCGGCCAACGCCTCGCGCTCACCAGCAGCGCCGGTGCCGGCAGCGCGACCCCCCCCAACCCCAACATCCCCCCCCTCGGGATCGCTCGCCAATCTCGGCTTGACGAGCTCCAAGTACCAGTCGCACAACTCGCCGTACACGAAGTCGTACAGGCCCAGCGCCGCGTGCGAGAAGTCATAGCTCTCGATCCGCTCCGCCGTCTGCGCCTTGACCCGCTGCAGGCGCGAGAGGATCCAGCGATCCTCCACCGCCGTCGGCCGCGGCGCCGGCTGCAGCGTGTCAAGCTCGACGTCGCCCAGCGTCGCGATCCGCAGCAGCGCGAAGCGCGTCGCGTTGAACAGCTTGTTCGCCAGCGCCTGACCCTGCTGCACCTTCTCCGCGGAGTAGCGCACGTCCTGCGAGGAGGACATCGCCAGCAGCCCGAAGCGCACCGCGTCCGCCCCGTGGCGCTCGATCTCGTCGACCGGGTCGATGCCGGTGCCCAGCGACTTCGACATCCGCCGGCCGTCGGGGGCCTGGATCACCGAGTGGATGTAGACCTCCGCGAACGGCACCTCACCGGTGAAGCGCAGGCCCATCATGATCATGCGCGCGACCCACAGGAAGAGGATGTCACGCGCTGTGGAGAGCACCTTCGTCGGGTAGAAGGCCTCCAGCTCCGCCGTCTGCGCGGGCCAGCCGAGCGTCGCGAACGGCCACAGGGCCGAGGAGAACCAGGTGTCCAGGACGTCCTCCTCCTGGCGCACCGGACCACCGCAGGCGGTGCAACGCTCCGGCGCCCGCGCCGCGACGTGCGTGTGTTCGCACACCTCGCAGTAGTAGACCGGCAGGCGGTGCCCCCACCACAGCTGGCGCGAGATGCACCACGGGCGGATGTTCTCCATCCAGTCGAGGTACACCCGGCGATGGTTATCGGGCACGATCCGCACCGCGCCGCTGCGCACCGCCTCGATCGCCGGACCCGCGAGCTCGTCCATGCGCATGAACCACTGCAGCGAGATCAGCGGCTCGATGCGCTGCCCCGAGCGGTGCGAGTAGGGCACGCTGTGGCGGTAGGGCTCGCTCGCGACGATGCGCCCTTCCTGCTGCAGCGCCGCGACGACCGCCTCGCGCGCGGCGGCGACGGTGAGTCCCGCGAAACGCTCGCCGGCCTCCGCGGTCATGCGGCCGTCCTCGCCGATCACCGAGACCTGGTCCAGTTCGTGGCGGCGGCCGATCTCGAAGTCGTTGGGATCGTGCGCCGGGGTCACCTTCAGCTGGCCGGTGCCGAAGTCGCGCTTGACGTACTCGTCGGCGATCACCGGTAGGTGACGCCCCACCAGGGGCAGGACCGCTGTGCGGCCCACCAGGTCCGCGTAGCGCTCGTCCTGGGGGTTGACCGCGACGGCCGTGTCGGCCAGCAGCGTCTCCGGGCGCACCGTCGCGATCGTCATGCTGCCGCCGCCCTCGAGGTCATAGCGGATCGAGTACAGCGTGTCGGTCTCCTCGCGCTCCTCCACCTCCAGGTCGGAGATCGCCGAGCGCGTGCCCGGGTCCCAGTTGACGATGTAGCGGTCGCGGTAGATGCAGCCCTGCTCGTAGAGCGCCACGAAGACCTCGAGCACCGCGCGGTGGTAGTCCTCGTCGAGCGTGAAGCGCTCCTCCTCGTAGTCGCACGAGGCGCCGAGGCGCTTGAACTGCTCGACGATCGTGTGTCCGTAGTGCTCGCGCCACTCCCACACGCGCCGCACGAACTCCTCGCGCCCGAGCTGCTGGCGGCTCGAGCCTTCCGCGCGCAGCGCCTTCTCGACCTGCGCCTGCGTCGCAATGCCCGCGTGGTCGGTCCCCAGGATCCACTTGGTCCGCCGCCCGGACATCCGCTGGTAGCGGATTAGCACGTCCTGGATCGAACCGTTCAGCGCGTGCCCCATGTGCAGCGAGCCCGTGACGTTCGGCGGCGGGATCGCGATCGAGTAGTTCTCCTGCGCCGAGCCCTCCGGCTGGGGATGGAAGAGCCCGCTGGCCAGCCAGCGCTCGGCGATCGGCGGCTCGACCTCGGCGGGGTCGAAGCGGGTGCGACTCTCCAGTTCCTCCAGACGCTCTGCCATGAGAGCGTGAGTGTAAGTCAGTTGGCGATGCCGCCGAGGTAGGCGTAGGGATGCAGCATCTGCCAGTACGGCAGCCCGTTGCCCTCGGTATGGACCTCGCTGCCGGCCGGGGCCTCCGCACGCAGGCGCGCGGCCAGCGCGGCGGCGTCGTCCTCGTCGTTGGCGCCTACGAGCAGGTGCCGCCAGCGTTGGTTGACGGGTATCCCCTCGGCGCGCAGGCGCTCCGCGAACGCGCGCGCGTCATGGTGGTTGGGGAGCGTGATCCGAACCTCCCACTCCGCGATGCCAGCGTGCTCGGATTCCTCAGTCTCCTCCTGCTCCAGGCGCGCATGCTCGGCAGCGCGCTCGGACTCGTTTGCGGGCAGCGACTCGGCCGCGTCCTCCCAGCGCTCCTCAAGGGGATGCCAGCGGAGAACGCCGAGCTCGCCGGTGAGACCCTCGCGGTCCATCGCCTCCTGGACGACCACTCGTACACGCTCGGCGTCCTGCAGCGAGTCGACGTAGAGGAAGACGTCGTCGCGATCGTGCGTCACGGCCACCCGCGGCAACTCGCCGTGGGCATCGGGACGGTGCTCGATCGCCTCCAGAGCCTTGTAGAGCCTATTTGCGTCGGGCACGTGCGCGCGGACGCGGAACTCGTCAGCCATTGCCGCTACGCCGACTCCTCGCGCAGGCGTCGCGTGCGCGCCGGCTTCTCCTCCGGGGCCGCCTCGGTCACCAGCGTCGGGGTACGGCCCTGCTCGACCGTCTCCTTGGTGACCACGCACTTCTTGACGTCGCGGCGCGAAGGCAGCTCGAACTGCACCTCCAGCAGGATCTCCTCGATGATCGAGCGCAGCCCGCGCGCGCCGGTGTCGCGCTCCAGCGCCCGCTCCGCGATCGCGTTGAGCGACTCCTCGGCGAACACCAGCTCGATGTGGTCGAACGCGAAGAAGCGCTGGAACTGCTTCACGAGCGCGTTGCGTGGCTCGACCAGGATCGAGACGAGGTGCTCGCGCGTGAGCTGGTGCACAGCCGACATCACCGGCAGGCGACCAATGAACTCGGGGATCAAGCCGTATTCGATCAGGTCCTCCGGCAGACAGCGCTCGAAGACCTCGCCCGTGTCGCGCTCCCCACGCTCCTCGATCGCGGCGGCGAAACCGATGCCCTTATGCCCGATCCGCCGCTCGATCACCTTGTCCAGGTTCGCGAAGGCCCCTCCGCAGATGAACAGCACGTTCGTGGTGTCGATCGTCAGGAACTCCTGGTGCGGATGCTTGCGCCCGCCCTGCGGCGGCACCGAGGCCTGCGTGCCCTCGAGGATCTTCAAGAGCGCCTGCTGCACGCCCTCGCCGGAGACATCGCGCGTGATCGACGGGTTGTCGGCCTTGCGCGCGATCTTGTCGACCTCGTCGATATAGATAATCCCGGTCTCGGCCTTCTTGACGTCGTAGTCCGCCGCCTGGATCAGCTTCAGCAGGATGTTCTCGACGTCCTCCCCGACATACCCCGCCTCGGTCAGCGCGGTCGCGTCAGCGATCGCAAAGGGCACGTTGAGGATCCGTGCGAGCGTCTGCGCCAGCAGCGTCTTGCCGCAGCCCGTCGGCCCGAGCAGCAGGATGTTCGACTTCTGCAGCTCGACGTCGGAGTCGCCCGACTGCATCATCTGTACGCGCTTGTAGTGGTTGTAGACCGCAACCGAGAGCGTGCGCTTGGAGGTCTCCTGCCCGATCACGTACTCGTCGAGCACGTCGTAGATCGCCCGCGGCTTGGGCAGGTTCTCCAGGTCGAACATCGGCGTCGGCGCGAGCTCCTCATCGATGATCTCGTTGCAGAGGTCGATGCACTCGTCGCAGATGTACACGCCGGGACCGGCGATCAGCTTCTTGACCTGCCGCTGGGACTTGCCGCAGAAGCTGCAGAGGAGTTGCTCGTTGGAATCTGTTGGCCGGGCCATGGTCTCCTCTTCCCTCGCGCCCGCGTCTTACGGAGCTAGTGCTCCGAAATAACGCGGTCGATGATGCCGTACTCCTTGGCTTCCTCTGAGCTCATGAAGTAATCGCGCTCAGTGTCCTTGCCGACCTGCTCGAGCTCTTTGCCGGTGTGCTTGGCGATGATCTCATCCAGGCGATGGCGCACGTCGATGATCTCCTTGGCGTGGATCTCGATGTCGGTCGCCTGGCCCTGGAAGCTCGAGGAGACCTGATGGATCAGGATCTTCGCGTTGGGCAGCGCCATGCGCTTGCCCTTCGCCCCGCCGGCCAGCAGCAGCGCGCCCATCGACATTGCGATGCCGACGCAGATCGTCTGCACGTCGGGCTTGATGAACTGCATCGTGTCGTAGATCGCCAGACCCGCGTAGACCGAGCCGCCGGGTGAGTTGATGTAGATCGAGACGTCCTTGTCGGGGTCCTCGGACTCCAGGTGCAGGAGCTGCGCGACCACCAGGTTGGCAATCTGATCGTCCACGGGCGTGCCGAGAAAGATGATGCGCTCGTTGAGCAGGCGGCTGTAGATGTCGAAAGCACGCTCCCCGCGGGAGGTTTGCTCGACGACCATCGGTACAAGTGGGCTCATAGTCCTCGCTTCAGTTTCGCTTCACGGGCCGGATTCCTCCAGAGCGGGGCAGGCAGCCGGCGCTTCCTAGAGGCTAGCGGTCCGGTGTCCACAGTCCTCCGGCCTCCTGCAGCTTCTCTTGCCCCGCCTGCTCGGAGCCATCCTCGCGGGCACGCTCGGTCCGCTCCTTCTCGGGGGTCCACAGCTGCTCACGGGCGCGCGCCTGCTCGATCGGGATCGGTTTGGCGGACTGCGCAATCAACTCCATCGCGCGTCGCGCCGCGAGATCCTCGCGCAGCTCCTCCAAGCGCCCGGCCGTGCGCAGGCGCTCCAGGAGCTCCTGCGCCGGTACCTGTTCACGCTCGGCGGTGTCGGCGAGCGACTCCAGCACGTCCTCCTCGCTCGGGCTGATCTGCTCCGCCTGGACGACCGCCGTGAGCACCGCCTCGCGGCGCAGCGCCCGCTCGGCGTCGGGCGCGAGCTCATCCAGGCTCTCCTGCTCGCTGCGCTCGGAGATACTCAAATAGGCCTCGCGCGAGATCCCGCGGTGGGAGAGGGTGTGCAGGATGCGCTCCCACATCTCCCGCGCGCGTCCCTCGATCAGCGCCGCGGACACCGGCACGGTCGCCTGTTCCACAGCTGCATCCAGCGCGGCCTGCAGGAACTCGCCCTCGATCCGCCGCTCCTCTACCTCCAGCAGACGCCCGCGGATGTCCTCACGCAGCTCCGCGACGGTGTCGAAGCCGGTGTCGATCGCCAGCTCGTCATCGACGTCGGGGAGCTCCTTGCTCTTGACCTCCTTGACCTTCACCTCGAAGCTGGCCGCCCTCCCGGCGAGTTCGGCGCGGCCGTAGTCCGCAGGGAAGGCAAGCTCCAGCGTGCGATCCTCACCGGCGCCCGCGCCGACCAGCGCCTGCTCGAAGCCCTCGATCAGATTGCCGGAGCCGAGCTCGATCAGCTGGTCGCGCCCCTGCCCACCCTCAAACGGCTCGCGCGCTCCATCCTCCCCGACGAGCGACCCCACGTAGTCAAGGACCACGAAGTCCCCTTCCTGCGCTGGACGCTCCACGGTCTGCAGGCGCGCGAGGCGATCGCGCAGCTGGTCGATCTCCTGCTGCACCTGCTCGTCGCCGACCGTCGGCTCAGCACGGCCGACCTCGAGGCCCCGGTACTCGCCCAGCTCAGCCTTCGGGAGCACGCCGATCTCGAAGGAGAACTCGAGCTCGTGGCCCGGCCCGGGCAGCTCCCCCAGCGCGACCTCCGGATCGCCGACCGGCGCGATGCCCGAGCTCGCCAGCGCATCGACGTACCAGCTACTGAGCGTGTCGCGCACCGCGTCCTCCATGACCACCTCGCGGCCGACACGTTGGATGACCAGCGGCGCAGGCACCTTCCCGCGCCGAAAGCCGGGCAGCTTCAGGCTGCCCGCGAGCTCGCGCGCCTTGCGCTCGATGCTCTTCTCCAGCTCACCGGCCGGGACGTGCACCTGCACGCGCACCCGTGACTCGGGTAGCTCGGTGACGGTTGTCGTGAGGCCGCTTGCCATCGTTCGGGCGCCACGATACCGTGCCGCCCAATGCGAGCACTCCGGCGTCGACTGAAAGCGCGCCGCGTGGAGCGGTGGCTGTGGACCGGGCCCGCCGCCCACCTCGCAGGAGGTCTGCTCGATGTCGCACAGGCGCTGGTGCACTATCGCCGCTCACGACCCCGCCGCGCGAGCGCGCGCACGTACGCACGCGCGCGGCGGGACGCCTAAAAGCGCACCGCCGCGACCCGCCCCGGACGAGCCCGCCGCGCGCGCGTGCGCGCGGCGGGGGTCCTGGACGAACGCTAAGCGCTCAGCGAGACCGCGCGCTCGAACGCGAGCGTGACTCCGCGCGGCACGACCAGCACGGCGCCGGCGTCGTCCTCGATCAGGTTCTGGGCGGCGGCGCTGAGGGCCACCTGGCCCTCGCCCGCCTCCGGACGCGAACCGACTACGAGTAGATCGGCTCCGTGACCCTTGACGGCGGGAACGACCTCCGCACCCAGCGCCCCGGCGATTGCCTGCGCCGTGCGCTGCGCGCTGGGATCGGTGGGGTCCTCGGTGACCGCGATCCGCTGCACCGCGGGCGCCGTGTCGGCGAGCCCGGCGGAAGCGATCGCGATCGCGAAGCGCCCGCCGTCCAGCAGACGCTGGGCGGAGTTGCCGACCGAGACGTGGCGCGGTGCGGTGTGCGAATCCGAGCAGAAGACGATCACGTCGGCACCCTCACGCTCGGCGAGCGCCCGCAGGCCCTCCGGGGTCGAGCGGTCCGCAACGACGTAGCGAGCGGCGTCGGGCGTACCGAGCAGCTCGGCCCCGCCCTTCAGCAGCGTCTCCGCCTCGTTCTGGGCGAGCACCTCGCGCGCGGGCTCGGGCTCCTGGGTGTGGCGCACGTATGCAAGCGCCACCTCGGCGCCCGCGCTCTGCAGGAGGCGGCCCAGCGCGACGGCGTCGTCCTCGTTGTTGGTGCCGTCGTAGGAAACGATGACCTTGGTAGCTGACATGGCTCTGTTCTCCTCTTATCTTCGGTTTCGATGTCTGCATAGAGCCTGGCACCCATAATGCATCAGCGCAAGTGATCTTGATTATGGCTAACATTAGATTTACTTATGTTGAATGTGAGTCGTCTAAGGGTGCTCAGCGAGGTCGCACGACGGGGCTCCTTCTCCGCCGCCGCCGAGGCCCTCTCCTACACCCAGTCCGCGGTCTCCCAGCAGATCGCCGCGCTGGAGGCCGAGACCGGCATGACACTGCTCGAACGCCGCCCCCGCGGCGTGCGCCTGACCGGCGCCGGGCGCACGCTCGTAGAGCACACCGACGGCATCCTCGCGCGCCTACGCGCCGCCGAGGAGGAGCTCTCCGCGATCGCCGGCCTGCGCGGGGGCGAGCTGCGCATGGCCTCCTTCCCCACCGCCGGGGCCACCTTGATGCCGGTCGCGATCGCGCACTTCCGCGCCTCCTACCCCGAGGTGCGCCTGACGCTCGCCGAGGGCGAGCCCGAGGAGATCGCGCCGCGCTTGCAGGCCGGCGAGTTCGACCTCGCGCTGCTGTTCGAGTTCAGCGACCCCGACGAATCTCCAGCCGAGGCCGCTATCGCTGCAGGCACCGCCGAGCGCGCGCAACCCAAGCGCGTTGAGCTGCTGGAGGATCCCATGTACCTCGCACTCCCCCGCGAGCATCCGCTCGCCAGCAAACGCTCACTGCGCCTGGAGGAGCTGGACGGGGAGGCCTGGGTACAGACCTCGGAGTCGAGCCCCTGCGCGCGACACGTCGTGCGCTGCTGCCGCGCCGCCGGCTTTGAGCCAGGCGTGGCGTTTGAGAGCGACGACTACCAGACCGTTCAGGGACTGGTCGCAACCGGCGTCGGGGTAGCGCTGATTCCCGAGCTCGCGCTGTCGGTGGTGCGCAAGGACGTGGTCGTGCGCGCCCTCTCCCCCCACCCTCCGGCGCGTCGCGTGATCGCCGCGCTGCCGGACGCCACCGGCGTCAAGACTCGACTGATCCCGGCCGCCTCAGCGATGTTGCGGATTCTCGAAGAGGCCGCGGCCACGCGCCACCGGCCACTCGGCACCTCGCTGTGAGCCCAACTTGCGAGTCGCGTGTGACGATCGCCATACGCGACTCGCAGCCCTATTGCCGCTAGAGCCCGTGAGCTCCGATCCGCAGACCCCGCCACGGTTCCCGCTGTAGCGGCGGGAGGCCGAGCACGTACTGCTGCAGCACCACGCCGGCGAGCACCGCGTAGCCGATGTCGGTCGGATGAATATCGACGAGCGGCGTGCACATATTCGTCAGCAGGCAGATCGTCGGTGCCTCCAGTGCCCCCGGGGGGTTGAAGATCGGCAGCGGGTCCGCGAAGCGGGCACCGACACTCGCGGCCACGCCAGCCTCGACTTTGTTCAGCGCCGCGGTGAGTTCGTCGGCTCCCGCGATCGTCGACCCAAACGGGTTGTACAGACCGAGCACGATGATCTGCGCATGCGGCGCCGCCGCGCGCAGATCTCCGAGGATCAGCCCGAGGTTGGCGCCGATGTGAGCGAACGCCGCCGGCGCGCCTTTGGCGATGCAGGCCGCTTCCAATTTGCAGGCCCCCTCGATCAGGCCAAGCGCGTCGTTGGCGCCGATGTCGAGCGTGATCGGACTGACGGTCCCTGGATGCGCCCCCAAATAGGCCAGCGCATCGGAAAGCTGCGAGGAGCTCGGACCGCCGACGTAGGGATGATGCAGCGGGAACGCCAGCTGGTACGCGCAGGGTCCGCTGATGAACGAATCGGTCGTCTCGCCGGGACAGCCATCGTTCACCACCTGTAGAGCGGGAGTGAACAGTTTCAGAACCTTGCCGAAGTCGTCCACGTAGCCCGTGTTGTAAGCAGCCGGGTTCTCGTTGGGATACAGGCCGTTGAACTTCGCCTGCGAGTAGCCGAACGCCAGCGAGTCCCCCAGCGCGAGATAGGTGGGTGCGGGGGGCACCGGGCGCGGGCTGGGGAAATGCAGCGACGACGCGGCGCCGTGCGGTCGCTCGCCGCGCGACCCCTGCGCTCCGGCCGGCGCAGCGAACAGCAAGATCGAAAGCAGTGTCGCAAACGCCACGAGCAACCCGCCGCGACCGAACTGGGAACGAGACCGAAAAGCCATCGCAAGTGCCTCCCTCTAATGCGTATCGGTGCGTCGGGAGAGGCGCCCTGGCAAGCCCTGTCGGCCGCGAATCCCGGCGTGTGTCAAGTCAACGTAGCTCTGCCCTAGCTAATTGTCAAACGCACTGACACATGCACTGGAACCGTCGAGCGCCACCCGCGTAAGCGCCGGCCGCTACGCTCCAAGCCCGTGCGTTCCCTGCCCACCGCTCCGCTCTGCGCCGGCGCCCTGATCGTGGGATACGCCAGCGCCAGCGCCAGCGGCTCGCGACCACTCGGGGGGTTCGTACTGCTCGCCGCGGTGCTGCCCTGCGTACGCGCTTGGACACTGCGACGCGGTCCACGCACGGCCACAGCCCTGACAGGAGTAGGACTTGCGGCACTGGTGCTCTCGCACCTGGTGGCACTCGCGACCGGCGCCTGGCCGGCCGTCCTACTCTCGGCGGCAGCCATGGGCACTGCCGCCTGGATCTACGCCGATGCACCCAGCGCCAGGCGGCAAAGCGCCCGCGCAACCACGCGCTAGAGCGCTTGAATGTTCCAGACGCGCCGCTGTGGGCGCCCCAAATAGAGCGAGGAGGCAGGCCATGAGCAACACGATCAAGAACCTCGAGAGCGTCGAGGACGTGGCAAAGAGCCACGGCTTGAGCGAGACCGGCGAGGCACGGTTCGCCCGCGGCGACCTCGATGCCTCACAGACGGGGCTCAGCCATCAGCGGCTGGCGCCCGGCAAGCGCCAGGCATTCGGACATCGCCATCAGGAGGCCGAGGAGATCTATCTCGTGCTATCCGGAAGCGGGCGCGTGAAGCTCGACGATGACATCTTCGATATCGGGCGCCTCGATGCGATCCGCGTCGCTCCCGCGACTACGCGCGCATTCGAGGCCGGCCCAGACGGACTTGAATTCGTCGCGTTCGGCCCCCACTGCGCGGGTGACGGCGAGCTCATCAACGACTGGTGGAACGACTGAGCGCACCGGCTCCCGCCCCCTCCCCAGCGACGCTCGCCGAGCGCTTCGCAGCCCAACTGCTCGTTGGGGCGCCGGCGCGCGATCCGCTGGAGGTCACGCGGCGCCTGCTGGCCGTCCAGGGCCAGGACCCGCGCGGCGCGCGGCTGGCGATCCGCGCGCGCAGCGTGGGCTTGACCGCAGCGGACGTCGACCGCGAGCTCACCGAGCGCCGCTCGCTGCTGATCACGTGGCTGAACCGCGGCACGCTGCACCTGGTCGCGAGCGAGGACTATCCGTGGCTGCACGCGCTGACCGCGCCGCCGCTGTTCACTGCCAGCGCGCGGCGCCTGGCCCAGGAGGGGGTGCCGCCGCAGGACGCCGAGCGGGGCGTCGCCGCGATCGAGCGCGCGCTGATCGCGGAGGGACCACTCACGCGGGCGCAACTCGCCGAACGGATCGCCGCGGTGGGCGTGCGTACGGAGGGGCAGGCGCTCATACACCTGCTGCTGCTCGCCAGCCTGCGCGGCATCGCGGTGCGCGGGCCGATGGTTGCGCGGGAGCACGCCTATGTGCATGTACGCGACTGGCTTGGCGAGTCGCGGCCGGTGCAGCGCGAGCGGGCCCTCGCGGAGCTCGCGCGCCGCTATCTCGCCGGCCACGGCCCCGCGAGCGAGCGCGATCTGGCGAAGTGGGCGGGACTGCCGCTACGCGACGCGCGGGCGGGGCTCACCGCAATCGCGACCGAGTTGGAGGAGCGCGAGGACGGAACGGTCGCGCTCCTCGGCGCGCGCGCGACCCACGGAAGATCTCGCCGCGCACTGCCACCGCCGCGCCTGCTGGGCCCCTATGACCCGCTTCTGCTCGGGTGGAGCTCACGCGCGGCGCTGCTGGGTACACACCAGGGGATCGTCACGGTCAACGGACTCTTTCGCCCTTTCGCGCTCGTGCAAGGGCGGGCGGTTGCGATCTGGAGGCTCTCCTCCGGCGAGGTGCAGATCGAGCCTCTGAGCTCGATCGCGCCCGCCGACGCGGCGGCACTGCAGGACGAGGCGGCCGATGTGCTGCGCTTCATGGATTTCGCCGCGCGTTAGGCCACTCTCCTATCGCGGCGTGTGGAGAAGAGCGCGATGAGACTCACCAGCAGCCCTAGCGCGCCGAGCACGAGCGCGAGGACGCCAAGGCCCTCGCTCGCGCCGCTCGTCGACCTTACGATGGCGGCGTTCGCGATGGGCGCCGTCTGCGCGGTACCTGTCTGATTCGCGGAGGGCCCGGCCTCAGCGCCCGCGACATCCTCGATCACGCCACCTTTGGCGGTGACGTTGATCCGCGGCGAGGGATGTTCGGCGGTCAGCGACCGATCGATCCAGCGCACCACCTGCCCGTTGCTGTAGGTCTGGACGGTCCTGAATTCGAGCGCTCTGCCGCTTGTATTAGCCGGGATCGCCAGCGAGAGCGGAAAGTCGACGAACTGTCCGTTGTTCACCTTGCCGAGCGGTCCGGTCCAGGTCCAGACGATCTGCGAGACGTCGGTGTCGATCGTTTCACCGTCTTCTTTCAGCGGCGTTGCGAGCTTTGCTTCAATGACGTGGGCCGTCCAACCGGGCACGTTTTCGTAGTCGACGCCGGTGAATCCCGCTGGAAATAGAACGTCGACGCGCTTGACGTAGGCGCCTTCCTGCTCGCCCGGAACCCGCACGTCGAGGGTCGCAAAGGCACCCGCGGGGATCGTGTTGGGGTGCAGGCTGATATGGGCCTGCGCACTTGCCGGGGCGAGCAGCGCGGCGGCGGCGAGCAGCCCCGCGAGGTTTCTGGCTTTCACGCTTGTCTTCCTCCTGCTTGGTTGACTGGATCGCGACGCCGAAGATGGCTCCCCCGCGGCACGTTCTTGGCTTGCATGTGCTCATCGAATCGGGACCTTCGCACGCATGAGTTCACCGAATCGGGACCTTCACGCTGCGGGTGAACTCTTCGAATTCCGACACCCGGTCGGTGAACTGGATTTCCCAGGTGCCGCCAGGACTGAGATCGGCGGAGCTCAGGATGTAATGGCCCGGTCCCGCGGGAATCGCATGCAGGGGCAGTGGGCCGATGCCCTTGGCGGACAGCTCAGCCTTCACCACGAATTCCTTGGTCGCGGTGAATTGACTCCCGGTCTTGGCGTCGATCAGGTAGAGGTGGATGGTGTTCAAGCCGACCTCCGCCGGTTCGACTGTCATCTCGAGCTCCGCCGGTCCCAGCGTGGTATTCACGGAGAACGGCCCGCTGGCCGCGTCGATCGGCGGGGCGTAGCTGATCAGCGCGGCCGTCACCCCGAACACGGCGAGCATCAGCGTGAGCTCGCTGCGCATCGTGCGCCGCGCGAGCACACCGATGCCACCCGGCGGGCGACGCGCGGTGGCGATGCGCTCCAACGCGGGCATCACCCTTTCGCGATTCACCCAACCACAGGCGATCAGCGCCAGCAGCAACACGACCTTAGCGATGATCAGCGCACCGTAGGTCGTGTGTAGCAGCGCATGCAAGCTGCGCACGTCGATGTACGCCTGCACGACACCGGTCACGGCGATCGCGACAACGGCTGCGAGCGCGAGTGGCGAGAAGCGCACGAGCGTGGCGAGCAGCAGCCGGCTGCGATCCGGGCCCTGCAACTGGCGCGTGGCGCTAGGCAGTGCCAGCAGCAGCCAGGCGATCCCGCCGACCCAGATGCTCGCCGCGAGGACGTGCATAAAATCGGAGGGGAAGAACACCACCGTCGGGCTTTGGACACTCGCGTGGCCGCTGAGCGCCGGCGTCGCCGCGAGGTAGGCGACACCCAGCGCGATCGGGGCCAGTAGCCACCGCGGAGGCATATCGGTGCCCGTCGCGCCGATCCCGTCGCCCGCGTGATCGCAATCGCGATCCGCAGCAGCCGGTGCGACCGCGCGGCGTCGCAGCGTGGCAGCAACGCCCAACAGGACACCGAGCAGGACCCAGTCGATCGCGCGCAGCCCCCACACTCCTCCGAAACGGCTTTCGAGAGTGTTTTCAAGGATCGTCCCTTTCAGCGAGGACCACAGCGAGACGCCGGCCGCGCTCGCGCCCTGCAGCAGGATGCCGAGCACGCTCACGAGCAAGCCAAGTACGACCGCGACCGCAAGCAGACGCGACGCGCGCCGCTCAAAGGCCCGCGCAGCGGCATCCCATTCGGTCCCGGCGCCTGTGACGGCGGCGAGCGCGGGGCGCCACGCTAGAAGCAGGAACGCCAGGCCGCCGATCAGCAGCGCGATCGCCAGGTAGTCGAGCGCTCGCACCGCACCGAAGGCGAGCACCGTGACCTCGCCGCTCTCGTTGCGTTCGATCAGGCCGGCAACCGTGAACTTGGGGGCGACGCCGGGGTGCCCGATGCTGAAGACGAGACCGCCGTAGACGATGTGCGTATCGGCGGAGATCACGCGATAAGTGGCCGTGTACGTGCCGTCCGGCAGGCCGGGCTTCAGCCCGACGCCCATCCAGTGCTCCTGCCCTGCGGGGTGCGCGACGTCGAGGTTGTCGACCTCATTGCCCTGCGCGTCGTAGACCCGCACCGCGCCGAGCGTGCCGCCGACGTTCTGGTTGAACTTGAAGATCACCTCCCGCGGTTGCGTGGCGACCGTCGTGCCGGTGCTCGGAGACGTGCCCACGAGTTGAGCGTGCGCCAAGGCCGAGGGTGCGCCGACGAGCGCGATCGCGCTCGCGCACAGGAGCGCGAGTACCGGCACAAGGCCGCGAAGCGCTAGGACCGGCGCGATGCCGCGATTCACCATGCCTCCTGCACCGGCGCCCCGCCGGGGGAGTCGCGGTCGGCCCCGTGACTTGGACCCGAGCCTCCTCGCGGAGGCCGGCCGGCCCGCCGTTTGCGCACGAACAGCGCGGCGAGCAGCCCGAGGACGACGAATGCGACGAGCGCCAGGATCGCTCCGACGGGCGCCGAGGAGTTGCCGAGCGGCACCCAGAACAGGTTGCCGTTGACGGTCCCCTTATGCACGCCAACCTGAATCGGCACCTGCCACTGGAAGATCAGCGTGCGTTTGTTCTTGTTCTTCACCTTCGCGGGAGGGATCGGCGACATCCAGTGAATGCGGTGGTCGTGCCATTCGAGCTGGCCGGTGCGATCGACCGTCACCCAGTGCGGGGGCGCGGCTGGCGACGCCGAGGACGGCACGGTCACCTGGCCGTAGAAGTTCTGATTCAGGTAGTAGGCGGGTGAGCGCGTGTTGAGCTGCACGAGCCCGTCGGCGAGTACGCGCGCGTAGGGTTCTTCCTGATATCCGTAGACGGTGACGGTACGCCCGCTGTGGTTGGTCAGCAACAGCCGATCGGCGAACTCGAGTACTTCCAAGCTCAGGCCCGGCACGTGCGGAACGACGCTCGTGACGTACGAGCGGTAGTTGTAGCTGCTGCCCTGGTCGTTGATCGGGTTGCCGCTCTCCTGTGCGACGCTCGGCGCAGTGCTCGGTGTGCTGCTCTGCGCGCTTGCGGTACCCGGCAGCGCCAGCAGGACGGCGCCGAGCACGGCGATCGAGGTACGAAGGGACATCGAGTACTCCTCGCGTTGATGCCGGTATTGGTTACGAGCGCCGTCTGCAAGCCCAGACTCGAGGTCCAGAGTCCTCGCAGACGCGCCTGGGCGAGCGGCGCTCGAGCAAGCGCATTGCACCCGCGACGCGGGCAGCTCGGGCTAGCTCGCCGGGCGTGGCACGGGGGGCGGGCGCACCGCAAGCGAGCGAGCGATCAGCAGGCCGCCGCGCGCGGCGAGGAGCGGGACGTGTGCTCTGATCGAGACGCTGGAGCGGGGATGTGGCCAGCGCATCGGCGCTCGCCGGCGGCGCAGCGTGAGCAGCGACCGCTCACCTGGATAGCGCCGCCCAAGCAGCGCGAGTGCCAAGGCAAGCGCCGGCAGTAGAAACAGGAGTCCGGAGAGCACCGCAGGCAAACTGTACCCGACCGCTCAGGTTCCCACGGCGGATAGCAACCATAGCCCGAAGCTCGTGAACGCGACCATCACCGCGAGCATCCAGTACTGCGAGCGCACCGCGTCTTGTGGGTCGCGGTAGAGCACGAGCGCACGGTCGTGCGAGAGGACGAGCCCACCAACGTGACCGCTGAGCAGCGCGGCGACCTGCACGTACCAAATCGCCGCGTAGGAGATGATCTGGTAGTTGATCTGGTAGGTGCTCGTGCCGAAAAAGTTTGATCCGTTGCCAAGCGGATCGGAGGCCAGATAGCCCACGGCCTGGCCCTGCCAGAGCAACAGCGAGAAGTAGTGCGCGAGCACGTAGGCGAATGCGACCGGGACGAGCGTATGCGCAAACGTGCGGGTCAGCTCGTCGCGGTCGTAGCGGCCATTGATACTCGCTACCCCGATGATCCCGAGACGGTAGATGCCGGCGATCAACAGGATGCACAGCACGAGGCCCACCGAGTAGGTCAACTCGATCGCCGGTACCTGGTGAAAGCCGAGATCGCTGAAAGGACTCTGCAGGCTGAGCTCGTTCTGGCGCCACAGGCCGCCGTTGCTGAGCCCGTCGAACGTGGTGGTGCCGATGATCGTGCAGATCAGCGCGACCGTGCCGCGACGCAGCGGCAGGTCGGTGAGGCCGCTCAGCGGCCGGCGCAGGCAGACGTACCCCTGCTCGTCGCGCGTCAGCGCGGACAGGCGCGAGAGCAGGCCGAAGTACGCCCCAAAGCCGTCGGCCCGCTCACTCCACTCATCGACTCCGAAGAGCAGCATCCCGAGCACCATCGCCACGAAGTACGCGAGCGAGAGCGCCGCGAGCGTGGAGGGCTGGTCGCGGTCGGGCAGGACATAGACGAGCTCCAGCCACCCGAAGCCCACGAGACCGGCGACCGCGGGCCACATGCCCAGCCAGCGCGGGTAGCGCAGCGGCGGGTTGACCTTCCCACCGCGCACCGCGCCGACGAGCGCGACCGCCAGGCGCGCGCAGGTCCGCCACGGGCTGAACGCCCTGAAGATGTCGCCGAACACTACGCTCAGCACCGGCAGGCCGACCCAGAAGACGACGTAGATAAAGGTGACCGAGAAGTTCGCGAGCGCGACCTGCGCCCCGGCGAAGCCGCTGTAGAGGACGAGCGCAAACAGCACAAGGCCGACGAGGCTCGCGAGCCATTCCGCAACCGCGGGCAATTTGCAGAGCCGGCGCAGCCGCTGCTCTTGCAGTTGCGGGGTCATCCACAGTGTGGAGAGCGCGACGAACGAGACAACCAGCACGATCGCCGCCGCCCAGCTGAACAGCCACACCGGGATTGGCAGATCGGCCCTGCCGACGATGCCGTGGGCCGAGGCAGCGGCTGGGAAGGCGAGCGCGATCACGCCGAGGCCGAGGCCGACGAGGGCCACGCGGGAGCGGGGAAGGCTTCTCATGCGGCCGACCCTACCGCCCCAGCCCGGTCCAACGCGCCCGTTCTCGCCGAGCCCAGCGCGACCGCCCTCGGTGCGACGCCACTACGGCGGACGCACGATCGCGGCGTAACAGCAATCGAGCCGGGGCTTGTGGCCCCGGCTCGATATATCCCTGACGCGATCCTGAGCGGCGTACCGCGTCGCGGTTTCTACTAGCCTATTCGTGTTTTACCGACAGCAGCCCACCCGACACCAAAGCGATTTCCTGGTGGCCTTCGACATGGCTGTGGGTACTCCCAGAGCAAGCGATTGTTTCGCTTTTGTTGTATTCCGCCCGGACGCCCGTTTCGGTATTTTTCAGGATTTCGTTGGGCAGATGGTTGCACCATTCATAGAGCCCTTTACACCTGATAGCGAGCCGATCGGCCGTTGGGATCACGTTGTGCACGATTCCTTCCAGCGCGGTCAGCGCCGTCGTCCACGGTAGTTTTTCCGCTTCGAGCGACGGTCCTTCGCATGGCACGTCACCTGTCGATTTGCATTTTGAGAATTCCCATTTTGTCATTTCCGCCGCGCCTTTCGGCCCAACGGTGCCCGTGATAGTGTCTTCGCACGTCGCAGCGAAGTTCCCGCCCGGCAAAACGAAGTTCAGGGTCGTGCTGCCTTTCCAGGTACTCGCTTCCGTGGTTTTCAATCCGACGCCGTTCTTGCCCCATTCGGCCGTTGTTGCATGAGCCGCCGGCGCGCCCCACAGCGCGAGCGCGGCGATTGCTGGAACCATCATCAGGTAAGCTGATCGCGCCGCCTGACCAAGTCCGTTGTAACTCCTCGTGCGAGGACTTTGACCGTCCATTTGTACCCCTTTGTTAGACTCCGGTCACCAGGTCGCTACCTGGTGTCATCTTGAGCAAGCGATCGCGCTCGCCCTCCACGAGTCTACGAAGGCCTTTTTGTTTCCGTCAAGACTTAACTTATGCACGGCAAGCTTTCCAATGTGACATCCGTACATGCGTCTAAGACAATGCCACTAGTGGGCCCTTGGACACTTGTTGGTGATATCGTGTAAGTAGATTCGTGGGTGACTCGTAGAGCACGAGTCACCCGCATCCCGTGTGATGTAAGCGACCACGCATTGGCACCTCCGGGTAGCGCGGCGCGCTTGAGGAGCAAGCCCAGCGCGTTCAGGCGAGCAAGAAGCTTGGAAATCTGCTCTTGACGGGCGATGCCAACCGCCCTCGCAACCTCGCGATTGCTTGCACCGGGATTCTCTGCCAGGTAGGACAGGCACGCTCGCGCGCGATGAGCGCGGGCGTCGCGCAACGCGCTCGGAATCTCGACGCTCTCGCGAATGTCCTCGGAACCCGGCGGACGTTGACGGCGAGCGAGCATCGCTCGCGCGTACGCCTCGCCACGCTCCATCTCAACGGTAGCCGCGCGCCCCCCGTTGTAGACCGCTCCGATGAGTCCCATCAGAGACCCGAGCAGTCCGAGGAGCGGCTCCTCGCTGTCGGCAAGCAGCCTCATCTGAATGATCCCCAGAATCGACTCGACCACCCCCCTCACCGCGAGCGGGTTCACCTGGGCACCCTCCGAAAGCACCCAGTGCTTGCCAATCGTCTCAGTGAGCGCGGCGATATGATACTCACGACGCGCGAGCGCCCAGGGGCCCGCGGCGAATGCCTGGACGCACCATACCCGCGCCAGCTTTGGCTCCTCGTCAAACAACGCAAGCAGCGACGCGAGCGCGGCGCGCACCCCATCCAACCAGTGCTCCTCCCCTTCGAAGGCTAGGGATATCAATGCGTGCGCGCACTCATAACCTTCGTCGATCACCGCCGTGAAGCAGTCCTGTAGCCCATCGAACGCCTCATAAAATGTCGCGCGAGAGACTCTGGCGCGCGAGCACACACCGCCGATCGTCACACGTACGAACCCCAGCTCGTCGGCGGCACAAACCATCGCATCGACGATTCGAGCGCGCTGCACCTGAAGCGTTGCCTCACGTCCGCGAACGCCCGCGGCGCTCATGGTCTCTCCATTACAGACCCGCGTGCACGACCTTGGCCGCCGTGTCTATCGCTTCTTCGCGGGCACCGAGCCGAATTGCTTCCCGACCGCCCTCTCGCAGCGTGCGCGCCGGGCCTTCGACCTCTTCTTGCACTCCTTCAGAGCCGCAATACGCCTCTGGGCTCGCCTACTTTGCGTCTTTGTCGTGGTCTTGGTGCTAATCCCGACACTAGTCGCTCTCGGGAAAGCGATCCCCGGCGTCGCGAGTAGAGGAAGCGGGGCAGGCGGAGCCAGGACCGCGGGAAGCCCGGGCGTCGTCAGAGTAGCTGTGGCGCCAGTTGCTTCACCGTAGCCACTGCGAATCGTAACCCTATAGGCGTAGACGCTACCCGGCTGCAAGCCACTCAGTGGAAGCGTCTCTTCAATCGGTGTGACACTCGAGCCGGCGGGTCCCGAGAACACCACTCCATACTGTGTCGCCGCGCCTTCGTATACGCCAAGTTCAAAGACGTATGTCGCCTGCTGCCCGTCGGGGTCGACCGTCCCCGCGACGATCGCGCTGGTGGGTGTAATGGCACTGGCGGGGCCTGTCCTCGCCGTGAGTAGCGCTGCTGGACCGGTTGTAAATGTGCCTTCGGCACCTGTCGCCTCGCCCCCTTCGAAGATCGGCACGCCGCCTTCGCAACGAACAACACTGCCTTCTTCTTCGACCGGGCTGCCACCTTCGCAGCTAGCTATGTACCTGTTGCTCGCTACGAGCCGGTAGCTGTAGGTAGTGGAGGAGGCAAGGCCAGTGATTTCCTGGCTAGTGCCGATTGTCCCGTATACCGAGGAGACTTCGCCAGTGGTGCGCTCGGTCCTCGAACAGCCTGCGAGGGTGGAACAGGATCCGTATTCGAAGTAGTAGTGCGCAGCTGCGTGCTCCGGGTTCAAGGAGGCATTCAACACAGCCGACTGCGCGCTGAGGAACGAGGCATTGGGCGCGCCCACGATCAAAGCCGGCAACAAGGCGGTCCTGAAGGCGGCGTCGTCTCCGACCGTCCTGCCGAGCGTGTTTTCGGCGACGATCCGGAAGTGGTAGATCTGGTTGGGCTCGAAGGCGTCGACTTCCGTGCTGACGGCCTTGGCTCCCGATCCCGATCCAGCGTCCACGCTCGCGGTCGTCGAGCCGTAGGATTCGCTGAGGCCGTATTCGAAGAAGTAGTGCGTGTCATCCCCGTTCGGTTCGAGCGAACCGCCGAGCGTGGCGGTCGTGGCATGGACTTCGCTCGCTTCGCCGGTGAGAAGCCCCTCCACCGCAGCCGGTGTTGGGAATTCGCGGTCGGCTCCCGCCCGCGAGCCATGGGCATTGTGGACGACAAGCCGGTAGTGATAGATCGTCTGCACTGCCAGACCTGTGACTTCGGCGCTGACCACAACGGAGCTGGTCCCCGCGCCCGCTGTCTGTTCACATGGCGCCGTATGCCCATAAGACGTGCCCGTCCCGTATTCAAACTCACAGGACGTGACTTCTTCGCCTCCCGGGTTCACTTCGCCCTCGAGTTTCGCGCTCGTCCTTTGGACATCGCCCGCAGATCCCGTGACTACTTCCGGCAGCGGCACGAGGTCGAATATCGCAACGGTATCCGCCTGGCGCTGAGTGGCGTACATGGTGTTTGTAGTTCCGTTGACGGCGAGACCCTGCGAGGAAGCGATGCCCCCGAGCGTTTCTTGCGCAGACACCCCGAACGGACCGAATCTTGCGATCGCAGACCCCTGATCGATGATCAGTTCGTTCGTGCCCTGGTTGACCGCGAGGGCCGTATCGCAGGTGCAAAAGGTGAAGCTTTCCCCAATGAAAGCTCCTTTGTGCGTGAACTCCACCGCATCCGGTTCACCCTTGAGTAGGTACAGGTTCTGTTCGGAGTCAACCGCGATGCCCGGGCTCCGCTTCTTCTCCGGCCTCACTTCGGGGAGACGTATGTTTACCAGGCTGCCATCGAACTCTTGAATCGGGCCAAGGTTGTTTCCGCCTTCTTCCTCACCTTCTTCAGCGACCCAAACGTTCCCGTCCGTGTCGACCGCCACACCAAAAATCGGCAACTGGAACCCCGTTAGCTGCGAGAGGTACACGCCGGTAGCCGAAAACTTGTCGATCACGTTGTGTCCCGGGTCAACCACATAGACGTCGCCAGCCGATGGGCTGGAGGGGTCGTTGTCTATAGCAAGGTTGAACAGGGTGCCATGCGCAGCATATTCGGACAGCTTCGCCGGCGGCGCAAACTGCCCGGTCGGGGCAGCGCTGCCATCGAACTGCCCTTCCAGTTTGCTGCCGCTGGAATTGAACCGCTCCACGCGGCGGTTTCCGGCGTCATACACATAGACATCGCCACTGGACTGGTCAACAGCCACGCCGCCTGGTTCGTTGAACTGGCCTTGGCCTGAGCCTTCGGAACCGAAGACTCCTGCCGGCACATACCCGGTGCCCGCAAATGCATCGGCGGTCGTTCCGAGGAGCGCGGCGAGAACGCCCAGTATCGCGAGCAAGAGCAGCCCGCTTCGGCGAGTTGTGTTGCGAGCGCTCATCAGTATGCCCTCCCGTGGCCGGCCCGGTTTGCCTTCTTCGACTTTGTCTTCTTCCTGTGTTGCTTGGTCTTCGCCTGCTTTGCCCTGGGACAATCGGTGACCGCGATCTTCGTGGTCTGACGGATCACCGCCCCGTTCTGTGCGACAAATTCGCTCGGCATCTTCAACCCGCCCTTGACCTTGCACAGATTGGCGGTAGCCGCAAGAGCGGAATACTGGCCCTCTGGCAGATAAAGCTCGAATGTGTCGACCGGGACGTCCGGCACTGTCTTGAAGGTGCTGCTCGTAATGCCAGCCCCGCTGATAAATGTGCTGCCCGTCAGATCGACCCTCACACCATCCCCTTGCAGCACGACGATTAGGCTCGGAAACGCTTCGCCACCGTGCGAAACGAAGTACACCGGCCCGGAGAGGCCTACCGGTAGCAGCGGCGTGCTTGCTCTGACGACTCCGACGATCGATGGCGCGGGGCAGTTCGCCGGGTCCGCTTCGAATGTCTGCGCCGTACAAGCCTTCTGCAACGTCGACAGACGCGAAGGCAACAGCTTGGGCAGTTCGACTTTGACCCGCGCGACGTTCGCCTCACCGCCGAGCGACCCAGCTGGGTAGGACAGCTTCACGTCGAGGCTCGCACCGCCGACTCTACTGGTACGCCCGTTCGTCGATGCCTCGAATTTTGGCTTGAATTCTAGGCTCCTGCAACCCCCGACCGCGAACTGGCTCCCGACTTGCGTAACAGCATTCTCGGAGCCCGAGACCTTTGCGGTGACCTGCTGCGCTCCGGGCTGTCCCGGAGCACCGCAGTTCGTCGGGTTGAACATGAAATCAGGCCGGTCGATGTTCACGGTGATGCGTTTTAGCCGCAGTGGCACGCCATCCAGTATCTGGGGGATCGCATACGGCCCCGTTTCATCGGTAGTGATCGTCAACGTCGAGTTCACTGGATCCACGCTGATCTGCGCCCGCACCACCACCAAGCCGAGGTTGAACGGACCGGCGACCGCGGGCGTGACGATGCTTAGCCCAAATGGCGCACCGTCGTATGGGCCCGTCAGATATACCGTCCCTTCGATTTCAAATGGGTGTGAGCCGGCTCCCGACGCGACCCGCGTCGTGCCGATCCTCGACGCCTGTGGGCACGTACCTGCATCCGCCTGCTGTTCGCCGCATAGCGGGACGCTCGCGAGCACTCCCAGCAAGCCCGGCGGGGTATGCACCTGGATGCCCTTCACGAACTGTTCACGATCTTGGCGAGAGAGATTCAGCGTGAACGCGCTGAACTGCCCGGCCTGCGGCGTGACGGTCCCCGAGCTGAAGCCAGGGCTCAGGCTGGGCGGATTGGAGCAGCCTTCGACATCGAAGAAGGAGGACGGCGTCGCATCGGGCGTACCCGCAACCTGCAGGCCTTCCGCTGTCAATCCCGGCGCACTCCACGGTGTGAAGTCAGCCGTCGTGGTCGCGGGACCACAGACCGCCGGGTTGTCCAGCGGCGCCCTTGGCCCACCATTCAGGTGGATCTTCAGTTCGCTAAAGGGTGTTTGTGGGTTATCCAAGAACTTCGTCGTGAGCTGTCCTGTGGCGGGATTCGCCTCGACATACCCGTGCGCCTTGATGTTGATTCCCGTATCCGCGAGTTCCCCTGTTCCACCCAGTTCAAGGTAGAGCTGGTAGAGGTGCCCATCGAGCGCATCCTGATTCGTACAGGCAGCCTGGCCAGCGCCGCCACACAACGGACGCGCCAAATACACGTGGCCCTTCACCGGTTCAGGTAGGAGTGGCGTGACCGCTTCCGCGGTGCCGACAATCGATGCGTTCGGACAATGCCCCGCGGCCAGTTGCAATTCCCCGATCAGGCCGACTTCTTCGGATTCCGGGCCTTCAAAGTTGATCCCTTCCGGCCCGCTTTCGTCACAAGCCTGGATCCCATCCACGATCCCCGGGCTGATCGACATGCCCTCCGGCAAGGTCACGACCGCGTCGCGCAGATGCGGGGTCGCGGTGGCCCCCGGCTGCTCGCTCTGCGGCACCTGCACATTCACACCCAGTCCGACCGGCTCGTCCGCGAGCTGCGTGTCTGGCTGCACTTCGACTCCAGCGGGAAACGACAGCAGGTTGCAACCCGTGAGGGCAGGCAAGGTCGTGCCGGCTTCCGTATAGCCCGCATAGCGGCCTTCACGGACGCTACCGGGTTCCTGCCACGAATCCACGCGCAACGTCGCCGTCTCCGGACCGGCCGCGCAATCCGTGCCCAGCGACAAGAATGGCACCTGCGAAACTCCGGGGGGTTCGAAGCCGCCTTCCGATGCATTTTCCGAGCATTCCCACGCTTCGCTCGGGAATGATTTCTTGCATATCCTGCCGCGCAACGGATTGTGACTGGGGTCGGCCGGCACACCCCAAAACGTCACTTCGAACTTCTTGAGGCCAACTAGCGGGATCTCGTTGCTGACGACCGTAAAGCCGTACGTGCCCTGGGCGGTGCGCACGAGATGCGCCGTCAACAACGGCGTATCCCCCGGTGCCGTGCCCTCGAGCGAGAACTCAGCCGACTGACCTGCCGCCGGCACCACGTTGATGATGGGCCCCAATATCCCCTCGTTCGCACCGATATGAAGCGCATAGGTGCCAACCTGCGTGTCGGCTGGACACTTTTCGTTCGTGGCCCGCGCAAGCGAGCAGCGCGGCATTGCCTGCGGGTCTCCCAGCAGCCCGGGCGGCAGACTCGTGACGATGTCCTTCGGATCGCGTGTAACGACCGGGAAGCCATTCTTTTGCGATTCTTCGGTTGTGAATTCGCCAGTCGTCGTCAATGCCCACGGATGCCCACCGGCCTGCGTAAACACATACGGCTCGTTGATAAACTCGGTACGGACGGCCCCTTCTTCTTGAGCAACCACCACCGAGCGTTCTTCAGTACGTTCGATCGTCTGCATCGTAAAATTCTTGATACCGAGCGGGTTCACTGCGATTGCCCTGGCGGGCACCGCTGCCGTGACGAGGCACAGGATGAAGCCTGCCATTGCCGAAACCGCAATCTGGACGAGGCCTGGGCGGCCCGCTCGGGCAGTTAGAGAGATATGCATGGTCACTTGCTCCCCCGGCGGTTGGATTTCTTGGCCTGCTTCCTAGACTTTGACTTGACACACCTTTGCTTGGCTTTGACGTGGCCCTCACTGCACTTGACGGACTTTGACTTCGGTTTTGACTTTACGGTGAGTGCGGGAACGGGTGACACCAGGTTCCCACCCGGAGCTTGCGAGACACTCCCTGGCACCAGCAGCGGCGCGGGATTCGTCAGCGGTCCCTGGCACGCATCGCCTGCGCACGGCTGCGCCGGTGCCGGCACAGCTGGGAAATCCGCCCCAAGACGCGCGTCGTAGATATCAGGCGCACCATCGGTGTCCTGCGGTAGCAGACCCTGACTGGTCAAGAAATAGATGTCGTTGCCCAGCGGAGAAATCACGACATCGCTCACCGGCTGTTCCGCAGTGCCACCAGAGATCAGGGACACGACGCCTTCGCTACCGGGAGCTTCATGCCATTCATACACGTTTTCCAAGCCATTGCTCGCGAGCGGCGACAGCGGCTCCGCGGAAGTGAACACGATCCGCGTGCCATCTTCGCTGATCGCACGGTTATTCAGTTCGTGCTGTTCATACGTCAGGCCGCCGAGATGGCCTTCGGCGATTTGTGCGCCAAGCACTTGTCCGTTTTCGCCCAGAGCTTCGTGGTTGCCATCGGCGTCGTACCCATCTTCACCACCGGAGACACGCTCGAGCAGTCCCCTTTCGGCGTCGTAGCGATACACGTCCTGCGCCTTGTTGGTATCGCTAGGGAGCAACTGTGCATACGTCGTGAATACGAGGAACCTACCGTCTGCACCAGCCGTCTGAACGTCGCCGTGGTAGTTGTTCCACAGGGTTTCGTCGGTGCCAGTCTGACTAGGACAGCGTATGTCTTCGACACTACCGGAGAGTTCTCTGCCCGAGCAGAGATCGCCGATGAAGGTGGTCCCTGCGGTATCGCTGTCGTATACGTACAGGTTCTCAGCACCCACCCGCGGCACGGACCGTCCACTGTTTTCTAGCGTGTCCTGTTGCGTGTGGTTGAGCAGGTCGCCGTTGGCAACGAAATACACGCGAGACCCGTCCGGTGCAACTCTCACCACACCCTGCACGTTTGCGGCCTGGCCCAGGGTTGGATCGTGGGAGACCTGAATCAACGAAGTAACTTCTCGTTCGGCGACGCTACAGCTCGACTTAGCCTCCGAGCACCCTATGCTTGCCACATATAGGTCGTTGCTCGTGTCTTTGTCTCCTTCGACGAGAGACGCACTTGTTGTGAAGTACACCTTCGATCCATCTTCGGAGGCGCCCGCGAAGTCCGCACTTGGACGTTCTGCTGCACCTTCGCACGGTACTTCTCCCGGCACAGCGTTAGCGACGCACCCACCCACCGGTCTTGAGACTTCAATCGTCCGCGATCCGCCAAGACGCACAAACAGCTGGTGATGATCTTCCGGTCCGTTTGTTTCCTTACCCTGCTTCGTGCACGTAGTGAAGAATATCTCTCCACCATCTCGGCTTACCGCGTTGAAGGTGCTAGGTGGGCCAACGGCATAGTATTCGTTCCCGAGCCCCGTGTAGCAGGTGCGATTCATAAGCTGCCCTTTATTGTTCAAGCCGACGAGCGCCAAAGACTTCTGCTCTTCTTCGCAGCCACGGTTGAACCGATACAGCTCGTGCAGGCCCACCGGCAAGCCGATAGCTTCTGGCACGAGTGGGTACGCATCACCGATCAACACGCTGCAAAACGAAGAGCTCGCCGCTTCCTCGTTCACCCCCACTGTGTCTTGTGTGACGGGCGCCAGCGTCCCAGCCAGTTCCCAGTTACTGCTCGTGTCGAGACTTTCTGTTTGATGCATCAAGAATTGCTCTTCGAGCACCGAACTCTGAGAGTTGGGACCCGGCTTGCCGAGAGCGAGCTCGAGGTTCAGAGAAGGTGTCACGTCGACCGTAAAGCCTTCCGCAACCAGCGATGCAGGCGGCATCAGAGGGGCCGTCGACCATCCGGATGCTTCGCGGTGCGCAAGATAGTCGAGCCCACTGAAGCCGGACGGCGCGCCCGCGAATGCGCCAAAGGAATAAAATGCAACCTTTTCGCCTTCTTCCGCTACCGCTCGGATGTCCAGAATGCCGTACCCCCCCTTGAAAACAGGGCTCACCATCTCATAGTGGCGTTCAGGGTTCAGCGCGAGTGCCGAGGTGGCGCCAAAGAGAATCGCGCACAGCGCGATGAGAGCCGCGACCGTGCCGATGCGCGCCCGGGTATTGATGTTGTTCAGGCGCATTACGACGCTACCTCCCTGTTGTGTGTGTTAGGTGCGAACCGCTCTCCGGGCTGATCCGGAGTCGCTGTGCGACCTGCTGGCCTAGTGCTGTCAACTGCCACACGTTGGGCTCGCCTTTGGCTTGTGCGCCTTCGCCCGCGTTCTCGACGAGCCCCAGCCGCCCGAGGCGTGCGAGGAGCTTTGAGATCTGGCCAGGGTCCTTGATGCCCGCTTCGTCGGCGACTTCGCGGTTGCTGACACCGGGCTGACGCTCTATGGACTCGAGCACCCTCGCGGTGCGGTAGGTAACACGCATCGGCAGCGCTTGCAGTGGGTCGCAGTCGGACAGCGCAAGCGCCGACAGCGCGGAGGAGCGAACTCTCGGAGCCGGCGCGCACGGCACGCCACGGGCCCGCTCCGCACGCGCAGCCGCCGGACCCTGGTAGGGCAGCACGATCATGCCCATCAGCTCACCCAGCAGGCCTGTTAGCGGGCCCTGCTGCTCACGCACCAGACGCGCGTAGACGATCCCAAACGCAGCGCCCACAAGGCCCTCCGCGGTCAGGTCGCTGCAGTCTGCGGCCCTGGACCCCGTATCGCGGCCTTCATCAACAACGCCGACCAAGCGCGTAAAGACCTGCTCGCGAAGGGCCTGCACCCCCCAGGCTCCGCGCAGCGCATGCACCACACACATCCGCGCGAGCGCCGGCTCGCGATCGAAAAATGAAAGGATTACCCACAGGCCGCCGCGCACCCGCTCGCGCCACGGCAGACCCTCCAAACCGCTGTGCACGAGCTCCGCCTCGATCATGCCAAGGATGTCTTCGAACAGCGCCGCCAGGCATGTCTCGCGATTCTCGAAGAGTTCGTAAAACGTGCGCCGTGAGACTTTCGCACCCGCGGTGATGTGAGACACCATCACAGCCGAGTACCCCTGCTGCTCGATCGCTGCGAGAGCACCCGCCAAAAGCCGCGAGCGCTGGATCTCCAGCACCTGCTCGCGTGGCAGACTGGCACGTGAGGGGATCCGCTCCGCAAGTGCCGGCCGGCGGTCCCGCCCACCAGGGCGCGCCGACGTGGCGATACCCGGACGCACACGCCGCGCCACTACATCCACCCGCCCCGGAGGCATGCCGGAGATGCGGAAACCCCGGCCTCCGCAAGTGGAAAGCCGAGTCGACGCCTTAGCGCCGAATGGCGGGAGCTAGCTGCTAGTGCTCGAGGCGAAGAGAGAGAGAGAGAGAGAGAGATGCATCAGCAAGCTGCTGATGCATCTAGCTACGGCCCCTTCGTGGGTCGCGCACATCCTCGTCATGTATCTCCCTGCAGAAACCACGCTAAACAAACTCCCTCATCGAAAGTGACCCGGCCCTCTCCCCAACCAAAACACCCTGCTAGCGCCCGGAGTCAACACAGCATGTAGACGACCCAACCAGACCTATGTCTACCGGCAGCCCCACAAATGGAGAACCGGATTGCTACGTAGCCTAATACACAGGTAGAGTAAATGTCAAGTCCTTTGCGCAGGCAAGAGACGATAGAAGTAGCGGCGCATCGGGCACAAGGGACACGAGATCGGAACGTAAGCTAGACAGCTACAAGTGATCCAGCGGTTTAGCCAGAAGGAAGCGAGGACGCCGAGAGAAGCATCGTGGACTTCGCCGCGAGGACTCGGGCGGGCCGTGAGTACGACGATGTCACGTAGTATCAGATCGGCGGAGAGCGATCGTGCGGCCCATAGGCGTTGACGCTACAGAGCCCGAGCGGTAACTACGCGAGCGCACCGACCGCGCCGACTGGAGAGCCTCAGAAGCGCCGCGCGCGCCGCCGCGAACGCCGCCGCACACCCATCACCGACGCCGGGCTCAGTGGTCGGCCAATCGGGTCGATGAACAGCGAGCAGGAACCGGTCGCGTCTGACAGGTCGCCATCGAGGACCGTGGCGCTGTAGGTGAGATCATCCCCTTCCAAGCGCGGGTTCGTGAGCGTAAGTACCACATCCTCGGGAGTCTCCTCCCCGGCCGCGAGGAACGAGAGCACGGCGTTCGGCGGATCGACCAGGAAGCTGTTCTCGCCATGTCCCCAACCCTCCACGAACTGCTCCGCGGTGAGATGCCCCACGATGCGCTCGGGTCGGTCGGAGAACATCAGGGTCGCGGGGGCGAGACTGTGCAGCGTGAACGCGCCATCGCCACTGGTGACCCGCTGCGCGCTCTGCACGAACAGCGCCTCGAACTCATCAGGCTGAGCTGCCGGTTCTGAGGACATCGGAATCTCCTTGATCTTGGATTTAGAGGCCTGTTTGGGCGGCGATCCTGCCTGCCTTGACCGCCTTGGCGAGGGCCTTGTAGTCGCGCTTGTTCTGCTCGGCGTAGGCGCCAGAGAACTGGACGATGGCGCGGTCGAAACTGGGCCCGCGGCCGAGATAGGCGGCGATCGCGATGCGATCGCCGCTGCGCGCGTGCGCACGGGCAAGCGTCCAACCGCACAGTCTGCCGTAGGCGGCCAGGCCCTTGGGGTTCATCTGCTCGATTTCCGCCGAGCCCTTCCAGTCCTTCAGCTGGCGACCGTAGAAGTCCCGCTCCTGGCCATCGAGCCCGGACTCGACGTGCAGCCAGCCGAGGAAGATGTCGCTACTGGCCTGCATCAGCCGCTGGCCGGCGACGACCCGCTCGCCGTGGTTCTCGAACTCGCTCGGTCCGAGGAACTCCTCGAGCACCGAGGACTCGGCCTCCTTCATCTGCAGGAACAGGGGGTCCTGGCCGTCGCGACCCAGCATCAGTGCAATCCAGGCGCGCGTTCCCACACTGCCCACACCGACAACCTTACGGGCGAAGTCAGCCAACTGGAACTCCTCGAGGAGTATGCGCCGATCGTGCTCCAGCGTGGCGCGGTAGGAGCGCAGCAGTTCGTGCAGAGCGTCGAACATTTCCTCGCGTTCGGTGCCCTGCGCGAGGTCGTGCATCGGGACGATCAGCGGCGGTTCGGCGACGATCCGCGCTTCGCCGTCCACGACGTGCGTCAGTTTGGAGAAGGCCGCCATGCTGTCCTTGGTACGGGCCTTGGCGAGCGCCTTCTCGGTTCGCTTGACCTGCTTGGGCTTGAGCTGCGATCCCAGTTCCTTGAGCGCGTTTTCGATATCCAGGTGGGCGTACCAGACGTCGAGGTTCTTCATCGCTGCGAAGCTCGCCATCGCGGTGCGGTACTCCTCGACGGTGTCCAGCACGATCTGCTCCTGGTCGGCGACCGGGAAGCCGTTGTCGCGCGCGGCGATCAGCATGCTTGCGGCCAGGCGCTTGACGTCCCACTCCCACGGTCCGGGGAGCGTCTCATCGAAGTCGTTGACATCGAACATCAGCTGCCGCTCGGGCGACGCGAACACGCCGAAGTTCGACAGATGCGCATCGCCACAGCACTGCACCGTCAGACCCGAGCGCGGCGTTGCTGCCAGATCGCTGGCCATGATCAGAGCCGCCCCGCGATAGAACGTGAATGGGGACACCAGCATCCGGCCATAGCGAATCGGCACGAGCTCCGGCACCCTCGTCTGCGCTTGACGCTCGAGCAGCACGATCGGATCCGTACGGTGCGCCGCGGGCTCATAGACCGCGTGGCTCGAGCGCGGTACCTCAGCCCGCGCCGCCTTGCCGTGCGCCACGCGCTCAGCCACCGTCAGATGCGCCACTGTGGGCGTCGTGGGCGTCATCCGAGCCCTCGCCGGTCTAGGGCCGGCGTGGTGTCGTTCAGGCTCGTGCCCTGGATTTCAGACGTGGCCATTATCGACGAAGACGTTGCTCACTCCTATGGGTTAGTGCACTCCGCTGTGTTCGGATCACTCGGGCTTGGATGAAATCGAGTCCGGCTCACTCGAGCTCGGAGCGCAGCTTGCTCAGCCCGAGTCGCATCCGGCCCTTGACAGTGCCGGGTGGGAGAGCGAGCCGACGCGCGATCTCCCTGTGCGTCAGGCCATCGAAGAAGGCGAGCCGGATCACCTCTCGCTGTGCGGGCGGCAGCCTTGCGAGGAGCCGCATCAGCTCGCGCGCTTTGGCGCGGGCGTCGAATTCGGTGGGCACGTCGTCCTGGGCGGGCTGCTCCTCGATCCGGGCCGTCCCTTCATCGAGTCCGGCCGTGGCCGATTGACGGCGCGCGAGATAGATAGCGCGATGGCGGACGATGGTCATTGCCCACCGCACCACCGGTCCGCGTGTCGGCTGGTAAGTCATCCGCGAGGACCAGATCGACACGAAGGCGTCCTGCACGGCGTCCTGTGCGCAGTCGCGGTCATGGCAGACCGAGAAGGCGGTGCGATAGGCGCGAGACGAGAAGCGGTCGTACAACTCCCCCAGTGCGAAAGGCCGGCCGGCTTGGACCTCCTGCATGAGCGCGGCGTCCGTCGGCTTGGCGGAGACGAGCGTCATGTGACTGGCTCGGCGGGCGCCAGGAAGAACAACTCGCAGGCAATCCCAGGCGAGGTCTGGTTTGCGCTCATGAACGCGATGACCCGGCGCTGCGTCAGGCGCTCCACCGCGGTACTGAACTTGTCCTCACGGTCGGCCTGGAAAGCGACTCGTCCATCGATGACATCCCGCTCGTTACCGGCCGCGACGAGCTCCTGCTCTAAGGGAGTCAGGATGTCCTCGAGGATGCAGACGACGACGTTGTCGTTGATGTACGTGCTGGCCGTCGTCCGGTTGTGCCCGTATACCTCGGCGTATAGCTTCACGATCGCGGCGGAGATCGCACGGGTGAGAGCCTCACCCGACGGTCGAGCACGAACGCCTGGCACGAGCGCCTCGATTCTCCCGGCTCTATCGTCAGACGCGCGGACATGAGCAGAGGAGAAGCCCGGCGCGTCGTCTCGGTCACGACTATACGCCTGAGCCCTTCAGAGCTCAATGATTTACGGCGAGGAGCACGGTAGCCGCCGATGCCAGGCTGCCCCGCCGAGGAGCGGGTGTGATCCAAGCCCGCCCCACGTGACTAGTGAAGTAGGCGGCAGGAGCACCCGATGTGCTCGTCATCATGCTCGACTCATGACCGAGAGCGGAAGTCAAACACCAACGGAGCTCACGCCGAGCGCCAGGGCAAGTCCCGATCTCGCGTCGGCGGCCCTGCCGCTGATGCCACGCACGCATCACCTGCTGATGCTGGAGTTCGGCAACCGCAAGGACTTCGACGATCCGCGTTTGGAGTGGCGCAGACTCTTTTCGGAGCTGCTGGGTACGTTCATGCTGGTACTGGTCGCCGCGGGCGGGGGCATCCTGCACGGCAAGGGTCAGATCGGCCTTCCGGCCGCCGTGGTCGCGCCGGGGCTGATGGTCCTAGGGATCATCCTCTTCATGGGCGCGATCTCCGGCGCCCATTTGAACCCTGCCGTCTCGCTCGCCTTCGCGCTGCGCGGCGACTTCCCCTGGAAGCGTGTTCCGGGCTACATCATCATCCAGCTAATCGGCGCCACGCTGGCGTGTCTGTTCCTCTACGCGGTGTTCGGCAACGTCCAGCATCTCGGCGCGACTCTGCCGGGCCCGGGATACGCGAATTGGCAGGCGCTACTGATGGAGACTGTCCTCACAGCGGTGCTCGTGAGCGTGATTCTGGGCACCGCGTCGGCTGCCCAGAATGTGGGGGCGATCGCGGCACTGGGCGTCGGCGGGTACATAGCGCTCGCCGGCCTGTGGTCGGCACCGGTGAGCGGTACCTCGATGAACCCCGCACGGTCGTTCGGGCCGGCCCTCGTGAGCGGTGATTTCTCGAGCTACTGGGTGTATGTCGCGGGCCCGCTTGCCGGTGCACTGATCGCTATCGGCTGCGCGATCGTGCTGCGCGGCGGAGGCGGGGACGCGATCTCCTACGCGGCGGGCTCCGGTGTCCTTGACAAAGGAAGCCTCGCCGCCAGGCAGCGCCTCTCCGAGGAGATCGACCGCGGCGAGATCGTGCCGCCCGGCATCGCTGACGCCGACAAGCCTGCCTGAAGGTGAGCGAGCCGCCCTGCGGTCGGCGGAGGCCTACAGCGACCCGGCGAACGTCTTGAGTACCCCAGCCTGCGCCTGCGTCAACCAGCCAGAGGCGGCGAGCCCCTGGACCGCCTGCTGGTAAGCGGCGATGAAGCTCGCCGCCTGTGCCGGCTTCAGCTGCGGCCCGATCTCGGTCAACAGGCTGCAACCGGCGCTCACGAGCGCGTTGACTACCAGCCGTGAGAGCGCATTTAGCTGCTGGTACTTCGCCGAGCCCTGCACGAACTGACTCGTGAGCGTGCAGAGGCTCGCGGGTGTAACCGTCACGGTGTAGCTGGCCGAGGCCGTACTCGTGTTGCCGGCGTTGTCGCTCGCGCTTGCCGAGAGCGTGTGCGCCCCGAGGCCCAGCGACCAGGCCGGTGCGTTCACACTCGGGCAGTTGCTCGACGCGAGGCCCGAGCCCGGCGTTTGATCGCTGGCGGAGCACGCGATCGCGACGGTCTGTGTGATCGCATAGCTGCCGGCATCGCCGGCGAAGCTCACCGTCGGCTTGGTCTTGTCGAGTTTGATCGTCACGCTTGCGGTCGTGCTGCCGCCGACGGACGTCGAGGTGCAGCTCACGACGGTCCCGGCAGTGTCGCTGGAGAGTGTGCTCGGCGCGCAGCTCGACGCGGCCACCGGCGAGCTAATTTCCCAGGAGACCGTGACGTTGGAGACGTACCACCCCCCCGTGCCGAGCGTCCCGCTGATGACGGGCTTGAGCACCGGCGCGGGCACGACGTCGACCGTCTGCGAGACGCGCGCGGCCGCGGAGTACTGGAAGTCACCGGCCTGTTCGGCGTCGATCACGCATGTGCCGACGCCGGTGAAGCTCACGCTCGCGCCCGACAGCGCGCAGGCGTTCGCGGTGCTCGAGGGGTCGATCGAATAGGCGACCGGCAACCCGGAGGAGGCGCTCGCGGCCAGCGTGTAGCTCGCGCCGATGGCGGAGTCGCTGGGCGCAGTCGATTCCCAGGTGATTTCCTGCGCGGCGAGCGTGAGGGCGAACGTCCGCCCGAGATCCTTCTGCAGGCCCGCGGGCAGACCGGCCTTCGAGCTGCGCCCGTCTTCGTACCAGACGCTGTCGCCGTTGTCCTCGACGAGCTCGACCGTCGCGCCGTCGGACAGCGATTCCGGTACCGCGACGATGCCCTCCCAGGCGCCTTCGGCGACCGCGGCCAGCGGGGTGCGTGTCTGCACCGGCTGGTCGGCTGGGTTCCCGTCCCAGGTGTACAGGCCGAAGGTGGAGTTGGAGTCATCGGAGGTGCCCGCTATCACCAGGTATTTGTTGCTGGCGTTCTTGCGAATCTCACGAACACCGAGCCCGCCGAGGTTCCACTCGAGCGGCGCGCCGAACGTGGCGTGGGTACTCCCCGGGTTCCCGTCGCCGACGAGCGCGGGCAGGTTCGTCACCGGCACGAGCAGGGCTCGTGTGCGGTCGCCGGTGGGCTCGATCGGAGCCCTGAAGGCGAGGTAGGCGGTGCTCGTGGAGCCGGCCGCGAATTCCAGGCCCTCGACGTTGAGGCCGCGCGTTTCGTTGGAGGGCACCCCGCTCGCCGCGGAGGCCGCCAGACCGAGGGCGTTCCCGTTGGCTTCGTCCCAGGCAATCAGGTCCTGGCGCAGCCCGGTGTAGCTGCCGAGGTACTTGAGGGTCGTGTCGGCGCCTTCGCCTTCGATCGTCGCGGCGGAGACGATGTCGCGTTCGGGATCGGGGTCGCCGCTCTTGCTGTTCGACAGCGAGCCCATCCAGTAGAGCGTGTTACCGGCGCGCGCCGAGGACTCGATGTCGATCTCGCTCGTGCCGTCGGGCAGCACGCCGGTGAAGTCGAACGTCTTGACCGGCGCTCCGGACTGGTTCTCCTTGTAGAGGCGCAGGACGTTGCTCTCGTCGTCGCCGACGATCATGTAGCCGCTGCCGACGTCGATCTCGGTGGAGCCGTTGCCGGCCCCGCTGTAGTAGCGATCGCTAGCGTCGCCGAGGTCGGCGGACACGGCGTAGGTGACCGTGGTGCTGGCCGTGCTGCCGCCGGGCGCCTGCACGGTGAGCGTGATCGTCGAGTAGCCGACCGCGGCCGCGGTGACCGTGAGCGTCCGCTGCGCACCGCTGCCGGTGACGCTCAGACCGCTGGCGGGTGCGACGGCGGGGTTCGATGAGGTCGCGGTGACCGTGAGTTCGCCCGGTTCGGAGGGGTCTTCGACGGTCAGTGCCAGTGTCGGGTTCGTCGGATCGCCGAGCGCGGCCGGCAGGTCGCCGCCGGCGGTCGCGATCGTCGGCGCCAGTGGCGGCGGGGGCGGCGGTAAGACCGCGCCACCGCCGGACCCGATCGTGGTCCCGGGAGCGAAGGCGACGCCACGGAAGGCCTCGTTGGCCGGCGCCGTGGCGATCGCGCTGGCCGCGCCGCTCAGCGTGCCGCCGAGCCCGCTCGCGTCGGTGATCTCATACAGCGTGCCGGCCGTGCCGCTGGAGCCGCTGCTCGTCGCGAACAGCGTCACGGTTCCATCGGCGTCGTTGGCGGTTAGACCGGTGACGCTCGGCACCGCGACCGAGCCCTCCGCAACCCACGTCCCACCGCTGAGGCCGTACTTCAGAACCGCGCCAGCGGTGTTGTCGGCGACGTAGAGCGTGTCCGGACCGCTCCCCAGGCCGAGCGTGAGCAGCGAGTAGGCGTAGGGCTCGACCGGAGCCGCGGGTGAGAAGGGCAGGTTGGCGAGCGTCTGCGTCGCCGTCGTCGGCAGGCCCACGCCGACCGTGGCGACCGTCAGCGACCCGGCCTTCGTGGGGTCCGCGGAGGCGTAGAGCTGGCCGTCGACGATCGAGACCTCGCGCACGTTCTTGTCGGTCGTGTTGAGCGAGGTCGAGGTCGAGGACCCGAGCGTCGTGTAGCGCACGCCGCCGGCGGCACCGCCGACCCAGATGTTCGTTCCGTCGCTGCTCGTCGCGCTGCGGGCGTTGTTGCCTTCGGCGAAGTCGGTGAGCGCGGTGCTCGTGTTCACTTCGTCTTCCGCGCTGACCCGGGCGATCGTCCGGGGGACGCTAGTCGCCGCGGTTTCAGCCACCTTCGTGGTGCCCACCGCGGTGTCGTAGCCGGTCGCCATCAGGAAGTTGCTGTCGGCCGAGAGCGTCAACAACCCCTCGGAACTGGCCGAGCCGCTGGCCACCAGCGGCTTGTTGGAGCCGCTTGCCGCGGTCGGCAGAGCCACCGACTGCACGAGCGTCCCGGACGGGGAGTACTCGTCCAGGAAGACGGGCGTCCCAGCGCTCGATAGGGCGCTCGTCCCAGCCCCCACGCGGTAGACGACGACGTCGCCGGCGGCGAAGCCCGCGGCTTCGGCTTCGACGACAGATGCGGTCACGAAACCGAGGGTCACGAGCAGCCCGATCGCGGCACTCGGGAACGCGAACCGTCGAGTCCGACCCAAACCACGCGCAATACCCTCCACCGCAGTGTCTGCCCCGCGCATTCCCGCTCCGTTCTATTCGACTTGCAAGCTCTCTAGCCAGCGGCCACCCTCGCGTGCCGCCGATTGGGTTGGCACTCTGCCTCGCAAGTCAAAGCGGATTGTGAAAATCCCGTCATTTCGCGCCCCTTCGTGGCTAGATGGTGGGCGCTGCTCGCGGCCCCGCGGCCAGCGCGGCGAGATGTTTATGCTGCGCCTCCTCGCCGTGCGAGGCACTCCTCGGCGACGAAATGGGTCGGCGCCGATCGAGCCGGGGCCACAAGGACCCCGACTCGATCTTCAGCTGACGTCGAGCCGCAGCCGCGACCCTCACAGCCGCGGTTTATTCAGATTTCACCGAAAGCACGCCACCTGCGATCAGTGTAATTTCTTGTTTGCCTTCGAAAGACGCACGTTCACCCAAAGTGCACGAAATCGCTTTCCGGCTGTATTCCGCTTTCACGCCACCTGTCGCGTTTGTCAATATTTCATTCGGCACATGGTTGCATACTTCAAAGAAGCCTTCTCCACACCTTAGCCCAACTTCAAGCCTGGATGGTTCAAGCACGTTGTTCACAGCTTTTTCGATGACCGCCAGTCCTTTATCCCACGGCTGCGATCCCAGCGCTTCAATCGACGGACTTTTTTTACATTCTCCACCTTCGTTTTTACAGTTAGAGAATGTCCATTTAGTCATTGCCGTAGCACCTTTGGGGCCCACAGTTCCGGTAATCGTATCTTCGCAACCCGCGCTATAAGGAAGATTACCCGGGAGATACATACTTAGCTTGACGTTGCCTTTCCAAGTACTCGCCACCGTTTCAGTCAATACATGGCCGTTCTTTGCCCAGAGTGCTTCCGCCGCGACGGCCGGGCCGCACAATGCGAGCGAGGCCATAACCGGCAACAGCGCCAAGCAGGCCACTCTCGCCGGCCGGGCAAAAGCACGACGACGTCCCCCCAGGCGAGGCTTACTATCATCCATAAATAACCTCTCTTGTCTAGAATTGCTTGGACAGACCACTGCCTATCCATTTATGTCTCATCGAGAGAAGAGCTTCTTCCTCTCTCCGCGAGACTATGCTGGCCTAACGATTTTTGTCAAGAGTTAACACACGAAGCAACCTTCTCGTTAACCGTTAACGATAACCATGACCAGTCTCACGTCACTCATCCGGAACCCTCGTTTCGAACTTTTACACTTCGCCATTCCACCAGTACGTACGTGACCTCTCGTCCTCGTGGCGTGAGCTGCCATGCGTTGCGCTTGCCTGTGCCCTCAGAGTGCTTTGCTACGAGATCCTGGATGTGCAGATCGGTTAGGAGTCGCGAAATCTGCGACTTGTGGGCGATATCGACTCCTGCAGCGATCTCACTATTACTTGCCTGGGGGTGCTCGGCCAGAAAGAGTAGGCATTCACGCGCACGGGGCGCATGGGGAATATCGAGCATCGCCGAGGATGCCCGCTCAGATCCGTCCCCTCGCGTTCGCGGATCCTTCATCCCCAAAAGCACAAAATCCATCACCTCCTCGATTGCCGCCCCCAACCCTGCCATAGACCAGCGGGCCACGCCCGCCCTCGAGTCGAGCACGACACGATCAAAGATCGCCTCCACGACCTCCGAGCGCCGCGCCTCCAGCCAAGCAACAAAGCTCCTGCGGATCGCCTGATGCATTTCTACTCGAGCATCCGTGTCCTCCTCCGCGATCACGTTCCCCGTCGCAGGCTTCAAACGCCGGCTAGCAAGTTGGACCTCCCCGTGGCACTCTTCGCCGCTGGCCCTTTCAAGCTGTATCTCGCGCGCGCCACCTTTTCGCACTTCGCGAGAGCTGCGTGCTTGTGATGCTTACGGCATCCTCGCAGAGCATTCTTCAGCTTCGCTGTCTTGATCTCGCCACCGCTTCTTGGCGCAACCACTGGCGTCGAAGCCTTGGGGAACGCGACATTGGGGGTGCCGAGCAGGGGCAGCGCGCCGGGTGAAGACAGCGCTGCCGGCAGGCCCAGCGTCGTGAAACTGACCATCGCACCGACCGCTTCGCCGTAGCCGCTGTGAATCGTGACCCTGTAGGCATAGATGACCCCCGGCTGCAGGCCGCCGACCGGCAGCACCTCTTCGACCGGGCTGGCGCCCGAGCCGGCGGGGCCGGAGGATATGACACCGTACATCGTCGCCGCACCTGCGTAGACGCCCATTTCGAACGTGTACGTCGCGGGTTGCCCGTCCGGATCGACCGTGCCCGAGATCACCGCGCTGGTCGCCGTGACCGCACTCGCGAGGCCGGTCGCCGCCTGCACGTCTATCTGCGGCGCGGTCGTGAACGTGGCCTGCGGCCCAGTGACGTCACCGCCCTCGTAGACCGGAGTGCCGCCTTCTTCGCAGCGGACGATTGCGCCTTCTTCTTCGACGGGATAGCCGCCTTCGCAACTTGCAATCTGCCGGTTGCTCGCGATGAGTCGATAGCTATAGGTCGTGGCGGCAGCAAGTTCGCCGATCTGCGCGCCAATCGGGGTGTGCCCGTAGACCGCAGAGGCTTCCACGGCGGTGCTCTGAATACCCTCGCAACCTGCCAGGCTGGGACAGGGGCCGTATTCGAAGCGGTAGTGCGTGGTCGTGTTCTCGGGGTTCAGCGCCGCGCTCAGGTCAGCAGACTGCGAGGTGATAAAGCTCGCGGCGGGTGCGCCTTCGATCATCGGTGCGAGCACTGGGGTCCTGAGCAAACGATATTCACCGGTCGTGCGCCCGAACTGGTTTTCGCCGACGAGCCGATACAAGTAGAGCGCGCGCGGCTCGAGATTTTCAAGTTCGGCGCTCAGATGCACGTCTTTGCTGGCGGACCCCGCATCCGCCACCAGCGTGGCCGCCGGGGCCTTGCCGGGCTGGTTATATTCAAAGAAGTAGTGAGTGTCGAACCCGCCTGGCTCGAGCGACCCTTCGACTGTTGCGTGCGCCGCCGTGACGGCGCTGGAGCCTTCGGTCTGCACTTCTTCTACAGCCGCCAGCGTTGTAAATTCCTGGTCGGCCCCGGCGTGGGCGCCCTGCGCGTTAACGGCTACAAGCCGATAGTGGTAGGTGCTCTGCGCCGTCAGACCTGTCAAATCTGCGGTGACCGTTGTTGGACTCGAGCCTGCGCCGGGCGCGGTCGCGCAGGGCACGCTCTGTCCATAGGCGCTGCTGGCGCCATATTCGAACTGGCAGCTTGTAACTTCTTGCCCATCGGGGTTGACTTCGCCCTGCACCTCGGCGGTCGTGCGAGCCTGTTCGCTCGGTGGGCCTGTCGTAACGTCAGGCAGCACGCCGAACTTAAACACGGCGATCGTGTCCGCCTCCAGTTGGGAGGCATACACCGTATGCGTTAAGCCATTCACGGCCACCGCCCGTGAAGCGGAAATCCCTTCGAGCGATTCGATCGGCGACCGGTACGGTTCGCCGAACGGGCCATAGCGGGCAATCAGGCTTTCCTCATCTGAGAATAGGTCATTGTTGCCTGTGTCGACCGCTAGGCCCCGAACGCATTCGCACGTCGTGACTTCTTCCTGGAGCACGCCGCCGGCTTCGCTGAACTTGGCGATATCCCGGGCGCCCTTGGGCATATACAGGTTCTGTTGGGCGTCTAGGGCAATCCCGGGGCTGCGCAGGAATGGAGGGCTTATTTCGCCGATGTGCACGTTGGCAAGGGCGCTGCTGTACTCCTGCACACTTCCATGGTTACCAGTCGGGCCTTCTTCACCTTCTTCAGAGACCCACAAATCACCGGAGCTATCCACGGCGACCCCGAAGATTGTGGCTTTGAACCCTACCAACTGAGAGAGATAGCCGCCTGTCGCGGAGAACTTGTCGATCACGTTATGTCCCGGATCGACGACATATACATCTCCCGCAGAGGGGCTACTTAGATCATTGTCGACAGCCAGGTTGAACAAGGTGCCATGCGCGGCGTGTTCTGAAATGCTCGATGGCGAGGCGAACCGCCCGCTGGGCGAGCCGCTGCCGTCGAGTTCCCCTTCGACTCGGTCGCCCGCAGCGTCAAACCATTGCACCCGCAGGTTGCCGGAGTCATAGATGTAGACGTCGCCACTCGCTTCATCGACCCCCAGACCGGCCGGTTCTGAGAACTGGCCGGTCCCGGAGCCAGCGGCACCGAAGAAGCTTGGCGGCCCGTATCCGGTGAATGCAGCCGCCGAGCCCGCCGTCACCACGACGATCGCTAGTGTTGCCAGAACCGTACGTGTAATGAAGCCCATTGTCTTATTTCCGCTCGTCATCGTGCCCTCCCAGAGCCGGTCTGGCTTATCTTCTTCGCTTTGGTCTTCTTCGTTTGTCTCTTTGCTTTCGCCTTCTTCGCTTTGGGACACGCCGTCACTTTGATCTTCGTCGACTCACGGATCACGACGCCATTCTGGGCTACGAATTCGGTCGGCATCGTAAGTTTTGACCTACAGAGGTCCCCGTTGGCAGCCAGCGCGGAGTACTTGCCCTCCGGGAGGTAGAGCTCAAAAGCGCTAACGGGAACATCGGGGACAGTCTTGAAGCTGCTACTGGTGATCCCGGCCTGGCTAATGAACGTCGAGCCTGTCAGATCCACTCTCACACCATCGCCCTGCAGCACCACGAGCAGCGACGGGAACGCTTCGCCACCGTGACTCACGAAGTACACCGGGCCCGTCAACTCCACCGGCAACAGCGGCGTAGTCGCCCGCACAATGCCCACGACCGATGCCGCGGGACAGCCAGCGGGATTAGACTCGAACTGGCTCGCAGTGCACGCCTTCTGCAGCGTCGTCAATCGGGACGGCAGCTGTCTGGGCAGTTCGACTTTGACCTTTGCGATGTTTGCCTCGCTGCCCGCCTTGAACGGCGGATAGCTGACCTTGGCGTCCAGACTTGCACCATTAACTTTGCTGGTCTTGCCGCTGGTGAAGACCTGGAAAGTCGGTTTGAATTGAAGACTCTTGCAGCCGCCGGCCGCGAACGAACTCGCCACCGCTGCTACCGCATTTTGGCTTCCGGAGATGTCCGCAGCAATATGCTGGGCCTCACAGTTCGTTGGGTTGAACATAAAGTTCGGCCGGTCGATGTTGACCGTGATCTGTTTCAAGCGCAGCGGGACCCCAAAGACGATCTGAGGGATGGCGTACGGACCGGTTTCGTCGGTAGTAATGGTCAACGAGCTGTCCGTTGGGTTCACCGCGACTCGCGCTCGTACCACGACGAGACCCAGGTTGAAGGGACCGGCAACGACGTTTGTGACGATACTCAGTCCAAAGGGCGCGCCGTCGTACCCCGTGGTCAGATAGACATTGCCTTCGATTTCGAAGGGATGTGAGCCTGCGCCAGAGGCGACACGAGTTGTCCCGATTTTCGAGGCTTCCGGGCATGTCCCCGCGTCGGCCTGCTGTTCCCCACACAAAGGGACGCTCGCCAGCATTCCCAACAGCCCCGGCGGGGTGTGCAGCTGCACACCCTTTATGAACTGTTCGCGGTCCTGGCGAGTGAGGTTCATTGTAAAGCTGCTGAAAGTACCGGCCTGTGCGCTGACTGTACCGGCAGTAAAACCGGGCCGCAGACCAGCCGAGCTCGCGCAGCCTTCAACTTCAAAGAACGAGGACGGGGTCGCGTCCGGTGTCCCCGTGACCCGAAGGCCTTCTGGCGTAAGCCCCGGGGCGCTCCAAGGCGTAAGGTCCGCATTTGTGGTCGCCGGCCCACACGTTGCGGGGTTGTCCAGAGGCGCCCTGGGCCCGCCGTTCAGATGAATTCTCAATTCACTGAACGGCGCCTGCGGATTATTCGAGAACTTAGCTGTCAATTGGCCCGTGGCCGGATTGGCCTCTACGTAGCCGTGGGCCTTGATGATGATCCCCGCATCGCCCAGTTCACCAGTCCCGCCAAGTTCTAGATACAACTGATAGAGATTTCCGTCGAGGGCGTCTTGATTTGTGCAGGAAGCCTCGCCCACACCACCGCATTTCGGGCGCGCCAAATACACGTGCCCCCTGACTGGCGCCGGCAACAACGGGGTTACTGCTTCCGCGGTGCCTACCGTGGAAGCCCCCGGGCAATGTCCCGGTGCCAAATGCAGTTCCCCATCCAAGCCCACTTCTTCGGATTCGCGGCCTTCAAAATTAATCCCTCCCGCACCTGATTCGTTACAGGCCTGGATCCCATCCACGATCCCTGGGCTAATCGACATACCCGCAGGTAGCGTCACAACCGCATTTCGCAAATGCGGGGTAGCTAGCGCTTCCGGCGCCTCATCCTGTGGGACAGTCAACCCAACGGTCAACCCGACCGGCGCATCCGCCAACGTCGTGTCCGGTTCCACCACCAAGCCCGCTGGAAAGGACAACAGACTACAACCTGTCAATGCAGGCAGGGTCGCCGTCGCTTCCGTATACCCAAGATATTGACCTTCGTGCACACTCCCTGGTTCCTGCCATGAATCGGCACGCAAAGATGCCTTCAACGGGCCACCGGCGCAATTCGAACCCCACGACAAAAATGCTAGCGGCGCAATCCCAGCAGACTGGCCGCCTTCTGGATCGCAATTAAGGCCTGGTTCACTCGATACTGGTTTTCGACAGAAGCGGCCACGCATCGCATCGTGCGACGAGTTCGCGGGCACACCCCAGAACGTCACTTCGAATTTTCCGATACCGAGCTCTGGAATCTCGTTGCTCGACACCGTAAACGCATAACCGCCAGCGGTGTACACTAGATGGGCAGTCAACAACGGCGTGTTCGCTTCAGCCGCGGAGTTCTCAAACGCGAACTCCGCCGACTCACCGGCTGCTGGTGTCACGTTGATGATCGGCCCGAAAATCATCGCGTTTCCCTGATCTACTTGCACCTCGTAGGTACCGACCTGGGTGGCTGCCGGGCATGAAAGGGTCCGCGCACCGGGTGGTGGACTGGTACTGACCTGCGCCAAGGGACACTGCGGCACGGCCTCAGGATTGCCCAAGAGACCGGCCGGTAGCGTGGTCACGATATCCTTTGGATCACGAGTCGGCGTTGGTAATCCGCTTTCCGGAAATGGTTCGCTTGCAAATTCACCCTTTGTCACAAGCGCCCACGGGTGACCACCTGCCTGTGTGAACCGTTCAGGATGGTTTGTAAATTCCCACTCAGGTTCCGGCCCAAATTTCGCGACAACGCTTTCTTCGACGCCGCTTATGGTTTCCATACTGAAGTGCGTGATGGTCAGGGGCGTGGCCGCCGATGCCACGCCGGCCCATGCGGCCAGCAACAGGACGATCGGGCAGCAAAGTAGCGCGGTCCTCGAAAACTTTGTGATCATCGTACTGTCCTCCGCTTGTTACTCGATCGTTTGGCCTTCTTTGCCTTGCGTTGATTTTTGCGCTTGACGCATTTGTTATGACTACGCTTCTTACCTCTCGCGCATTTCAGCGCTGCCTTCTTTGGCGTGACGGTTACGGCTTGGGTCACATTTTCGCCTGATGCTTGGGAGATACTGCCAGGCACCAGCAACGGCCCCGGACTTGTCAGCGGTCCTTGACAAGCGTCACCCGCACACGGCGCCTCCGGCGCGCTGGCCGTGGGAAAGCCGCTTCCGAGCCTCGCGTCATAGAGGTCGTTCTGGCCGTCCGTGTCACCAGGCACGAGATCTTGCGAGGTGATGAAGAACACATCCGCACCGCTTGGCGAGATGACGTAGTGCGTTACCGATTGCGTTGCTGGGCCTGAAGACAGGAGCAAAACGCTTCCTTCGCCCGCACCTTCCTTCCATTCATAGATGTGCTGGAGCCCACTTGTCGCCTGTGGGGACAATGGCTCGGCGCTTGCGAAGACGATTCGTGAGCCATCTTCAGTGATCGAACGGTTGCCAAGCAGGTGCTGTTCGGCGACCCGGCCTTTGTTTTGGGCCGCTTCGATCGTTGCACCGAGCGGTTCGCCTTGCGCCCCGAACACGGGCATGTTACCGTTGTCGTCATATCCGGCTTCGCCACCTGATACACGAAGCAATTCGTCGTTCTCGGCATCGTAGCGATACACGTCCTGCACTGAGTTGGTATCGCTTGGCAGCAATTTTGCGTATGTGGCGAAAACAAGGAAACGCCCATCGGCACCTGTCGTCTGCACGTCTGGCGATTCGCCCTTTTTTTCCCAAAGCGACGCATCGCTGGCACTTGTAGCGGGGCAGCTTGCATCTTCCTGGCTACCAGAGTGGCCGGGGCCCGAACACAGCGACCCAATGAATGCGACATTGCCGGCGCCCGAACTCGTGTAAGCATAGAGGTTGGCCGCGCCGGCTTTTGGAACGGGCATACCTTGTTTTTCCAGTCCTTCCTGCTCGGTTTCGTTGAGGAGATCGCCTTCGGCTACGAAGTATGCCCGCGATCCATCCGGAGAGATCCTGACTACCCCGAGCACATTTGCCGGTTCGCGAGCTGTTGGAACATCTGACACCTGCGTCAGGGCTGTTACTTCGCGTTCAGCCGACGCACAGCTTGACGAGTTATTGGGACAGCCGATTGTCGCCTCATACAGATCGTTGGAGGTGTCTTTATCCGTACTGGTTAGCGGGGCGGCCGACATGAAGTACACGTGCGAGCCGTCTTCTGAAGCCCCGGCAAAATTCGCTTCTGGACGTTGTGCAGCACCATTGCAGGGCACTTCTCCCGGGACACCGTTTCCGACGCAGGCTTCTAGTGGACGCGACACTTCGACGGTGCGCTGTCCATCCAGCCTCACGAATAGCTGGTGGTGCGGATCGTCTTCCCCCGAGGCTTCAAGCGGCGCCGTGCACGTCGTGAAAAAGACCTCAGAGCCATCTCCACTGACTGCATTGAATTGGTTGGTCGTCCGGGAGTAGTTTTCATCACCCAGACTCGTATCGCAGAGGCCACGCCCAATCAGACTCGCAACGGGCTTGTGATTGTTCAAACCTGCGAGTTTTATGCTTGGAGCTTCACCTGCGCAGCCACGCCGATATTCGTGAAGCTGAAACCCAGTAGCTAATTCATCTTCTGGGACCAGTGGTTCCAGGGCTGCCTTGATCGGATACGCTATGTTGCAGAAAGCAGGATCGGATGCTTCCTCACTTTCGTCAAGCGGTAGGTTGTTCAGCGTCCTGAATTTGCCAATGGATTCCCAGTTTTCGGGTCGGTCCACAGTTAGCGCCGTGTGAAGCAGCAGGTTCTGTTCAGGACTATCTATCGTTGTTCTGAGATTGTCGCCGGGTGGGCCGCCCACGAAGACTTTGTCCAGCGAGGGATCGACGTCAATGCTCAGGTTGGTACCGACGAGACTGGGCGGAGCATCGATGGGGTAGGTCGACCAGCCGTCAACGCCACGGTGGGCGATATATGCCGACTCGGGAGGCCCTTGGGGAGCTCCTTCGAAAGAGCCAGGAGACATGAACCAAACGCTTTCGCCATCAAGCGAGACCGCACGGATACCCCCCACGCCGAAGCCGCCCTTGTAAACAGGGCTGACCTGCTCATAGTGGCGTTCAGGGTTTAGGGCGAAGGCGGGGGCAGTTACGACTAGGAGGGCGGGTATGAGGGCGAAAAGCACGCCGACTATGCCCACTGCAGGGGTGCGCATAGACGCACCGGACCCACGAACGACTCGCCACGGATTGAGCTCGCGCACTTCGAGGCGGCGCAGTAGTGACGCGCAAGCGTCGCGTGGGTTGAGCATGCATGTGCGTCTCACCTTTGTCTCCTCGGTTGTGTGTGATGCGGATCGCATTTGGCGTTGATAGTCGGGGGTCATTTGTCGGCGTTGACGTTTAGACGCTGCGCGATACGCTCGCCCAGTGGAGTTAGACTCCAAGCATTCGGCTCGCCCTTCTGGCGCTTGCCGTCCTGGTTGGCGGCCAGGCCCAAGCGCTGCAGACGCGCGAGGAGCTTTGAAATCTGGCCCTGGTCGTGAATGCCCGCATAGTCGGCGATCTCACGGTTGCTGATGCCGGGCCGCTCGGCGATTCCGTGCAAGACTTTCGCGGTGCGATAAGTCACACGCATCGGAACCTGTTGCAGGGGGTCGCGTTCGCCGACCGCCAGCGCAGGCGTACGGCGGGTGCTGGGCATCGACGCTGGCATAGGTAGCGCCTGCTCACGTCGCGCCGCCGCTTGTCCTTGGTAGGGCAGCACGATCATGGCCATCAACTCGCCCAGCAGGTCAACCAGCCGCTCCGCCTCACCACGCGCTAGGCGTGCATGCACGATCCCGAACGCGGCGCCGACCAGACCCTCCGCCGTCAACGGGGTGCAATCGTTCGCGCGCGAGCTCTGCTCTCGACCCTTGTCCAGTACGCCAGCCAGACGTGTCAGGATCGCCTCGCGCTGGGCGAGGACCGCGGGCCCGCCGCGCAGAGCCTGCACGACACAGACCCGTGCAAGCGCCGGCTCGTGATCCAAGAATGAAAGGATCGTCAGCAGCCCGCCCCGCACCCGCTCGCACCACGGCAATTGCTCCAGGTCCGCCGCCCGCAGGTCGTCGCACACCAGCGCGTACACATCCTCCAGCAGCGCCACCAGACATGCTTCACGGTCGACGAACAGCTCGTAGAACGTACGCCGCGAGACTCGCGCGCGCCCGGCTATCTGCGCGACCGTCGCAGCCATATACCCGTGCTCGTCAATCGCACCGACCGCGCCCGCCAACAGTCGCGAGCGCTGAATCTCAAGGACCTCGTCACGCGGCAGGCCGCTACGCGACGGAATCCGCACTGTTAGCTCCGGCGTACCACGCCCTCGCCGTCGCGAACCCGCCGGCTGCGAAGGCGGCACTGGATGGGCGCGCACACGCTCCGCCATCACGACCGCTTTCCCCACAAGCACACGAGGCGCCCCACCCGCAGATCGCGGGCAACCAAGCGGCGCGAACGCGCCCTGACCGAGAAGCTAGCTGCTAGCCGCCAACGTGAAGAGAGAGAGAGAGAGAGAGAGATGACCCAGCAAGCTGCTGGGGCATCTAGATAAGGCTGTGCCACGCACCGCGCGGACTCCCGTCATGTATCTCCCGGCAGAAACCATGATTAGACAAACTCCCTCATCAAGACCCCAGTCCCTCTTCCCTGCCCATATGCGAGCGCACTTCAGTCAACCGCATATAGGCTGACCAAACGAGAATCCATGTTTGCTGGCCTCAAGCCAGCCGATGACCCACGGTAACCTACACCGGAACAATTGTCAAGCCCAACGCTCGCGGCGGCGGAGACTCACGTTATGGACCCGCGCTAAGGGCGGTGTTGGCGAGGATCGGCCCTGTCGAGATCGAGCTCCCGCGGGATAGGGCGTCGACGGTCGAGCCGCAGTCCGATCGAGAAGCGTCAGCGGCGGCGCACGGGCGTCGCTGAGATCGCGCTGTCGAGTATTGCCCGTATGAAGAAGACCTAGTTCAACAGTCTCTCCAGCTTTAACTTCATTTCAACGTTGTTTTCCAGCACCCCACCCATCACTTTAAACCAGTCCAAGAGACCGACAGCCGCGAATTTCAGTCCGGATGCTGGTCCAATTTCTGCCGCACCTGTAAGTCCTCCGGCGGCGCTGCCCACTTTCTGCGAGGACCTCTCAACTTCATCGAGGACCACTGCGGCCTCATCCTCGGATGTCCCGAGACACAACAAGGGGTGAGCGAGGGGACTCGAACCCCCGACCGCCGGGACCACAACCCGGAGCTCTACCAGCTGAGCTACGCCCACCAAGCGGACACGAAGTCTAGCGACGAGGCGCGGCCCCGGACGTGCAGCGTCATCCAGCGGCCGCGAGGGATCGGCAGCCGCAGCAGCAGCCGCTCAGCCCCTGCGCAACCACACTCCCGCGCCCGCGCCCGCGTCCCCCCAACTCGCGATCTCCTCGAGGGCACGCATGGCCTGCTCCTCGCCGAGGACCGTCGCATCTCCCCCAGCCTCCGCTTCATCCAGCAGCACCACGAGCCGCCCGCGCAGCAGTGACTGCACGGCCCGTTCGGCTAGCGCGAGCGTGGCGCTGGCCGGGGAGCCGGGATGGCGCTCCTCGGCGAGCTCCCAGGCGCGGCGCAGCGGGGCGCGCTCGGCGCCGATCCGTGCCAGCAGCTCCAGGCCGAGCGAGTCCGCTGCGAGATCCTCACCGGTGGACCCCTCGGCCACCGGTCGCGTGGCGGGAGCGGGCTCCTGTGCCAGCGCCTCCAGCAGTGCCTCGGTGACCTCGCGTCCGTCGCGCTGTGCGGTGCGCCAGCCGCGGCCCATCGTGAGCTGCCCGAACGGGATGCGCGGACCCTCGAGCACCGTCAGCGTGGCCTGGTGGGGAATCCACTTGCGTTCCCCGAACTCGATCCAGGGGTTGTGCACCCAGGGCTCGAGCACGGACGTGCGCAGCTCCTGCGCGGAGAGGTTGAAGCGGCACATGTTGTGCGGGAACTGGCGCAGCTCCACGTGGTAAACGTTCTCGGCCAGGGCAGCTCTCCCGCGTCAGTCCAGCGCCACGATCGCGTCGATCTCCACGAGCGCGCCGCGCGGCAGGCCCGCGACCTCGACCGTCACGCGCGCGGGCGGGTCCTCGCCGAAGAACGAACCGTAGACCTCGTTGACCTCCGCGAAGCGCGCGAGGTCGGTCATGTAGATCGTGAGGCGCACCGCGCGGCTGAGCGTGGCCCCGGCGGCGGCGCAGACGGCCTGCAGGTTGTGCAGGCAGCGGTCTGCCTGCGCGGCGGCGTCTGCTCCGACCAGCTCACCGGTGGCCGGGTCGAGCGGAATCTGGCCCGAGCAGAACAGCAGGCCGCCGGCTCGGACGGCGTGGCTGTAGGGGCCGATCGCGGCTGGGGCGTCGGGCGCGCTGACGATCTCGCGCGAATCTTCCATGCGCGGGACCCTACACATGTGCGCCACGCATCCCGAGGCGATCGGTTAGATTCCAACTAATGCGACCGCGCGCCAGGCAGCTTGCTATCGCGTGCCTGGCGGCGGCAATCGTCGGTGCCGGCGCGTCGGCGACAGCGGCCGACGCGCAGATCCCCTTCGCGCCGTGCCCCGGCAGCAACGACTTCGCCTGCGGCCAGTTGACGGTTCCGCTGGACCCGAGCGGAACCGCGCCGGGCACGATTACGCTGGCAATTCGCCGGCACCTCGCGCCAGTGGGCAATGCGAAATCGGCGGTGGTCGCGCTCGCGGGTGGTCCGGGACAGGCCGCGATCCCCTTCGCCGAATATTTCACCGAAGGGCTCGGGTCGATTCTCTCCACGCGCGACCTGATCGTCTTCGACCAGCGCGGTACGGGCCACTCGCACCCGCTCTCCTGCCACGCCTTCGAACACCCCGGTGGCTTCCACAGCTTCGGAGCGCTGATCGACTCGTGCGCGACCCAGATCGGGGCCGAACGGGCCTTCTACACGACACCGGACAGCGTCGCCGACATCGAAGCGATCCGTCGCGCCGGCGGCTACGAAAAGCTCGTGCTCTACGGGACCTCCTACGGCACCAAGCTCGCGCTGCAGTACGCGCAGGAGCACCCCGAACACGTCGAAGCGCTGATCCTCGACTCGGTCGTCACACCCAACGGGCCCAACCCGCTCGACCGCTCCACGTTCGCGGCGGTGCCGCGCGTCTTGCGCCAGCTGTGCGCCTTCCACGAGTGCGCGCACATCACTCGCAACCCGGTCCGCGACCTGGCCCGGCTCGTGCGTCGTATGCACGGCGGATCGGTGAGCGGCCGCCTGATCGGCCCCAAGGGCCACGCGCGCACGATTCACATCACCTCCAACGAGCTCCTCGAGATTCTGCTCGCCGGTGACTTCGACCCGATCCTGCGCGCCGAATTCATCGCCGCGGTGCGCGCGGGGGACAGCGGCGATGACGCCCCGCTCGCGCGGCTGATCGGACGCGCCGAAAGCGGTGCGGAAAACGAAACCAGCGAAGACATCGACGTGCCGCTCTACTACGCCACGACCTGTGAAGAGGAGTCCTTCCCGTGGAGCCGCACGGCGACCGCCAAGGAACGCCTGGCGCAGGCGCGCGCGCAGGTCGCTTCGCTCCCGGCGAGCGCCTTCGCGCCGTTTACCGCGGCCAACTCGTTCGCCCTCAGCGATGCCGGCGCGTGCGCCTTCTGGCCCTTCGCGACCCCCGCGCCCCCCGTCCAGAACGCGCCGCTGCCCAACGTGCCCACGCTGATCCTCAGCGGCGCAAACGATCTGCGCACTCCGACCTCCGGGGCACGCGCGGTCGCGGAGCAGATTCCCGACGCACAACTGCTCGTGGTTCCCAACACCGGGCACTCGGTGCTCAGCACCGAGCCGACCTCCTGCGCGCGTAACGCCCTGCGCGCGCTGTTCGCCGGCAAGACGATCGCCCGCTGTCCGCTCACGCCTCCGGCGCCGTTCCTGCGGCCAACCCCCCTACCGCCCGAGCGGCTCGCGCTCGTCGCCCCCGCGCGCGGCTACCACGGCCGTACGGGGCGCACGCTGAGCGCCGTATCGCTCACACTGGCGGACTTCGCACGCCAGCTGCTGCTGAAGGTATTGGAAAGCGCCGGCACGAGCGGGAGCTTCAAAGCGAGCGCGGTGAGCGTCGGTGGCCTGCGCGCCGGCTGGGTGCAGATCGCGGGGGGCGACCTGCACTTCCACGGTTACAGCTACATCCCCGGCGTTCGTATCACGGGAACCATCAAGGCCGAAAGCGTCACGTTGCGGATCGCCGGCCGTGCCGCCGCCGGCGGCACGTTGCGACTCGGCCCTCACCGCAAGCTCGTCGGCGCCCTCGGTGGTCGGCACGTGCAGATCGCCGCCAGCCCCAGCATCCGTGGGATCACTGCGACACAGGCCCGCACGGCGACGCCAGACACGTTGGCCGCCACGCAGCTCCCCGACCGGCTCGCGCGGCTCGAGCGCACGCTTACTGGTCTCCCCGCGGGGTTGGGTGAAGCTCTCGCGGCACTGCCCGAGCTGTGGGCCGACCGCCTCGGCGCCGAGTCCTGACGCGGCCTGCGGCTATCGTCCGAGCGATGCGACCCGCCGAACACGCCAGCTCCCGCCCCAGCAGACTCGCCGCCTCGCTGGCGGCGGCCGTGATCGCCATTGCCGCGCTCACCCTGAGCGCCGCCCCGGCGGCGGTCGCGGCGCTCAGCTTTTCGCCGTGCACCGACGCCTCCGCCTTTTCCTGCGCCACGCTCGCGGTTCCACTCGACCGCAGCGCGCCGGTGCCGGGCACGATCCCGCTGAGCGTCGAGCGCCTGCAGGCCGGTCCGGCCCAGAGCTCGAGCGCGGTCCTCGCACTCGCCGGCGGCCCGGGTCAGGCAGCCGACCCGCTCGCCAGCCAGCTCGCCAAAGCGATCGCGCCGGCACTCGCCGACCGCGACCTGATCGTCTATGACCAGCGCGGTACCGGGCGCTCGGATCCCTTGAGCTGCAAGGCACTCGACTATTCGCGTGAACTTGCGCGCGCCACGGCGGACACGGTCGGCAAGTTCTTCGAAGAGTGCGCCGCGCAAATCGGACCTGGGCGTGGAGGCTTTACCTCCGAGGAATCGGTGCAGGACATCGAGGCCCTGCGTCAGGCGCTGGGCTACGAAAAGCTCGTGCTCTACGGGACCTCCTACGGCACCAAGGTCGCACTCGAGTACGCCGAACTCTACCCCCAGCACGTCGAAGCGCTCGTGCTCGACTCGGTCGTGACACCGGAAGGGCCCGAAACGTTCAAACTCGCCACCTTCGGCGCGTTGAACCCGGTACTGGGCGAGCTTTGCTCCAGTGGAGCCTGCACCCATATCACCTCCAATCCGCTCGGCGACATCGCGCGGCTCGACACCCGGCTGCGCGTCCACCCGCTCAGGGGCTACGTCTATGACGGCCGCGGGCAGCGGCACGCCGACACGCTCGGCGAAGCCGACCTACTCGGCATCCTGGAGGCCGGCGACCTGAACCCGGCGCTGCGGGCCCTGCTGCCGGCGGCCGTGCAGTCCGCCCTGCGCGGTGAAGCCGACCCGCTGCTGCGGCTCGATGCGCTCTCCGAAGGGCTGATCCCCAATGTGCCGCTGGGGCCCGGCAACTCCCAATCCGAACTCGAAGCGAGGGAAGAAGAAAACAACGCGCTCTTTACCGCCACCACTTGCGAAGAGCAGCGCTTCCCGTGGCAGCGCGGCGCGGCGCCCGCGACCCGTCAAGCCGAAGCGCGCACCGCGCTGAGCGCGCTGCCAAGCACCGACTTCTACCCGTTCGCCGCCGAAACGGCGTGGCGCAGCAGCTCGATCGTCGAATGCCTGAACTGGCCCAACGCGGCCCCGGCGCCGCCCACCTCTGCAGCACTGCCCAATGTGCCGACGCTGATCTTCTCCGGAGCCCAGGACCTGCGCACGCCAACCGCCAACGCACGCGCGGTGGCCGCGCGGATTCCCGACGCGGAGCTGCTCGTCGTCCCCTATACGGGCCACTCGGTGATCGGCAGCGACTTCGGCAACTGCGCCACGCTCGCCCTGAAGGCGTTTTTCGCGGGCGCCGCGGTGGCTCCCTGCACGCCGACCCGCAACGTCTTCAGCCCGACCCCGATCACGCCGAGGAGGCTCGCCGACGTGCAGCCCGTGCCCGGTCTATCGGGCAACCCCGGTCGCACGCTGACCGCGGTGCTCGACACGATCATCGATCTCGAGCGCCAGGTCATCGGCGCGACGCTGCAGGCCGAGCAGAACCTACCGAACGGCTCGAGCTTCGGCGGCCTCCACGGCGGCTATGCCCAGCTCACCAGCGCGGCGGTGCGGCTCGCTAACTTCACGTTCGTCCCCGGGGTGCAGCTCAGCGGCGTACTGCCCGCGGGCGGCGGGCAGCTGCACGTCATCGCAGTGCGAATCAGCGGCTCGGCGGCCGCACACGGCACTGTCGTGCTCTCGTCCAAGGGACGGGCCATCGGTACGCTCGGCGGACGGCGATTCGATCTCAGCATCGCCAAGGCGCGGCTCTCGCGCGCGCAGGACCCCGCGAGTGAATCGCCGTTCACGGCGATCTTCGCGGCGTCCCCGCTGCGCTTCCCGCTGCCCGCACTCGTGCGCGCGAGCGCGCTCACCCCACTACGCTGAGCTGTGTGCCCAACGCGCTAGCGCAGGAGACCTCTCCCTATCTGCGCCAGCATGCCTCCAACCCGGTCGACTGGCTGCCCTGGGGGCCCGCGGCGCTGACCCGCGCGCGCGAGCGCGACGTGCCGCTGCTGGTCTCGATCGGCTACTCCTCCTGTCACTGGTGCCACGTCATGGAGCGCGAGTCCTTTGAGGACCCGCGCATCGCGGCGCTGATGAACGAGGAGTTCGTCTGCGTCAAGGTCGACCGCGAGGAGCGCCCGGACGTCGACGCGCTCTACATGGAGGCCGTGCAGGGCATGACGGGCCACGGCGGCTGGCCGCTGAACGTCTTCCTGACCCCCGAGCAGCTGCCTTTCTATGGTGGCACCTACTTCCCGCCCGAGCCGCGCCACGGGATGCCGGCGTGGAGCGAGATCCTGAACGCGATCGCCGAGACCTGGCGCGAGCGCTCCGCCGAGATCCGCTCCGGGGGCGAGCGCGTGCGCGAGCGGCTCGCCGGCGGGGCGCTGCTGAGCCCATCATCCGAGCCGCTGCTGGCGAGCGCCCTGGATGTCGCGGTGGACACGCTGCGCGGCTCCTTCGATACCCGCAACGGCGGCTTCGGCGGGGCACCCAAGTTCCCGCAGGCTCCGGTCCTGGAGTTCCTGCTCACGCAGGCCCGTGGCGCGGAGCTCGCGCTGCAGACGTTGCGCGCGATCGCCGGCGGGGGCATTCACGACCAGGTCGGGGGCGGCTTTCACCGCTACGCGGTCGATGCGACCTGGACGGTGCCGCACTTCGAGAAGATGCTCTACGACAACGCCCTGCTGGCGCGCGCGTGCCTGCACGGCTTCAAGCTCAGCGGCGAGCCGCTGCTGCGGCGCGCCTGCGAGCAGACGCTCGACTGGGCGCTGCGCGAGATGCGCGCCCCCGAGGGCGGCTTCTACAGCGCGCTGGATGCCGACTCCGAAGGCGGGGAGGGCAGCTTCTACGTGTGGACGCTGCCCGAACTGCACGCCGTCCTCGGTGCTGACGCGGAGGCGGCGATCGCGTGGTTCGGGGCTACCGCGAAGGGCAACTTCCACGGCGAGAGCGGGACGCAGCGCGGGCTGAACGTGCTCGAGGCGCGCGGCCCCGAGCCCCCGGCCGAGCAGCTTCAGCGCATCCGCGCGCGCCTGCTCGACGCGCGCGCGGGGCGCCCGCGTCCGGCGCTGGACGACAAGCGCCTGACGAGCTGGAACGCGCTGATGATCGCCGCGCTTGCGGAGGCCGGAGCGGCCTTGGAGGGTGAGAGGGGGGCCGGCTATCTGGACGCCGCGCGCGCCTGTGCGGAGTTCGTCCTGGGCGACTTGCGCGACGCGCGCGGGCGTCTGCTGCGCACCTATAGCCACGGCCGCGCCACACTCGATGGCTACCTCGAGGATCACGCCTTTCTGCTGGAGGCGCTGCTCGCGCTCTACGAAGCCACCTTCGAGGAGCGCTGGTTCGTGGCGGCGCGTGCGCTCGCCGGCGAGCTGATCGAGCGCTTTGCCGATCCCGAGCGCGGCGGCTTCTTCTCGACCGCGCGCGACCACGAAGTCCTGATCGCCCGCCGCAAGGACATCGAGGACGGTCCGATTCCCTCGGGCAGCGCATCGGCCGCACTTGGGCTGCTGCGCCTGGGGGCGCTGACGGGAGAGCACGACTACGAGCGCCACACGCTCGGGGTCCTGCGTCTGACGCACGAGCTCGCCACGCGCCATCCCAGTTCCTTTGGACACGTGCTGCAGGCGCTCGACTTCTACGTCTCCCCCACGCGCGAGGTCGCGATCGTCGGAGCGCCGGGCTCCGAGCGCCAAGCGCTCGAGCGCGTCGTGCGCGAGCGGCCGCGGCCGCGGCTCGTGCTCGCCGGCGCGCGGGGCGGCGAGCACGAGCCCGCCGTGCCGCTACTGGCCGGCCGGGGGCCCGTCGATGGCCGTCCGGCGGCCTATGTCTGTGAGCGCTTCGCCTGCCAGCGGCCCGTCACCGAGCCGCGTGAGCTGGCCGCCCTGCTCGGCGCCTGAGCTGCGGCAGGACATGGAAAGCACGAACCGAAATACGGCCCGTGCCCGCCAACACGCCCTCCGACCACCACCGCCCCTTTGGTGGGGACCGCTTCGGCATCCTCGCCGAGCGCTTCGCGCGCTTCTTTGGGACCCCGAACTTCATCATCGGTCAGACCGCGATCGTCGCGTGCTGGATTCTGCTCAACGCGCTGGCCCTGACGAGCACAATCGCCTGGGACAAGTACCCGTTCATCGCCCTGAACCTGCTGTTCTCGCTGCAGGCCGCCTACGCGGCACCGCTGATCCTGCTCGCGCAGACGCGCCAGGCCGACCGCGACCACACCCGCGATGAAGCTATGCAGGCGCATCGCGAGGCCGAGGCGCAGCGGGTGCAGCAGTTCGAGGCCGGTCAGGAGCGTTTGCTGCTGCAGGACAAGACGCTCGCCGAGCAGCACGCGCAGATGCTCGCGCAGAACACCGATCTCACGCGCAAGGTCGCCAAGCTGACCCAGGAGCTGCACGCCACGATCTGCCGCAATGGCGAAGCTCCGAGCAAAATCCCCGTCTGACCCTCACCCCTACAGGATTGAGAGGTAGCGGTCGAGCTCCCACTGGGAGACCTGCACGCGGTAGTCCTCCCACTCCTGGCGCTTGATCTCGACGAAGCGGTTGAACATGTGCTCGCCGAGCGTGCGCAGTACGAGCTCTGACTCGGCCGTGATCTCGATCGCCTCGCCGAGCGTCTCGGGCAGCTGCTCGATCCCGAGGCGCCGGTGCTCCTCGCCGGAGAGGTGGTAGAGGTTGCGCTCCATCGGCTCGGGCAGCTCGTAGCCCTTCTCGATCCCCTCCAGGCCCGCCTGCAGCAGCGCCGCGAAAGTCAGGTAGGGGTTGCAGGCGGGATCGGGGCAGCGCAGCTCCATGCGCGTCGCCTGCTCGCGCCCGGGGTGGTACAGCGGCACGCGCACGAGCGCGGAGCGGTTGCGGCGCGACCAGGCGACGTACACCGGCGCCTCGAAGCCGGGGACGAGGCGCTTGTAGGAGTTCACCCACTGCGCGAAGATCGAGCTGATCTCACGCGCGTGCTTGAGCTGGCCGGCGATGAAGGCCTTGCCGACGTCGGAGAGGAAGTACTGGTCGTCGGGGTCGAAGAAGGCGTTGCGCCCGTCCTTGAACAGCGACTGGTGGGTGTGCATTCCCGAGCCGTTCTCGCCGAGCATCGGCTTGGGCATGAAGGTCGCGTGCCAGCCGTACTTCATCGCGTACTCCTTGACCGTGATGCGGTAGGTCATGCAGTCGTCGGCCATCTTCATCGCGTCGGCGTAGCGCATGTCGATCTCGTGCTGGCTGGGGCCGACCTCGTGGTGGGTGTACTCGACGTGGATCCCGAGCTGCTCGAGCGCGAGCACCGTCTCGCGGCGTACGTCCGAGCCGGCGTCGAGTGTCGTGAGGTCGAAGTAGCCGCCTTTGTCAAGGACCTCGGTGGAGCGGCTGTCTTTGAACAGGAAGTACTCGAGCTCGGGCCCGACGTTGAACGTCTCGAAGCCCATCGCCTGTGCGCGCTCCACTGCTCGCCTCAGGACGTGGCGCGGATCGCCCTCGTAGGGGATGCGCTCGGGGGTGATGATGTCGCAGAACATGCGTCCCACGCCCTGCTCCTCGGGGCGCCAGGGCAGTACCGCGAAGGTACTCGGATCGGGCTGGGCGATCATGTCGGACTCCTCGATCGCGTTGAACCCGGTAATCGAGGAGCCGTCGAAGCCCATCCCCGCCTCAAAGGCGTCCGGCAGCTCGGCGGCGTTGATCGAGAACGACTTCAGCTGGCCCAGGATGTCGGTGAACCAGAAGCGGATGAAGCGAATCTCGCGCTCCTGCACGAACGCCATCACATCAGCGGCCGTCCGCGGCCTGTCTGCTTGCTCAGCCATCCGGGCGGACCTTAGTCGATGGTCATGCCGCGCGCTATCGACTGCTGGCCAAAACCCGGGGCGCGCGCGTGTCTCAGTGTGCGCTGAGGATCGCCGCGAGCACCAGCAGGAAGCCCAGCGCCACCGCCCAGGAGGCGATCCGGTCCGGACGCGGTCCGACAAGCTGCGCGGGGCGCGGACGCGGACGACGGCGAGCGAGTCTCGTCCCAGCGCTTGCATCGCGGGCCGCGCTTGCCGAGAGACGCGCATCGACGGACATCAGACGCACGGGCGTTGGACGTGATTCGGGCCTGACCACGCGCACTCCGCGGCGCGTCGGACCACCTTCGCGAGCGCGGCGACGCTCGATGCGCTCCCTCACGTCATCCACTTCGGCCCACCACTCGCGGGCCTCGGAACCTCGCGGCATCGCGGCGATGCTAACAGCGCCCTCAGACGGACCTATTCATGTGATCGCGCTCTAAGCGCGGTTTCGCCAGCGGGCCTCAGTGGCCGGCGACGGCGGCCACGAACGCGGCGACGTCTTCGGCTTCCTTGCCCTGGTAGAGCAGCGCCGGCATCTGCCCGAAGCCGCGCGCGCGCCCTTCGAGAATCGCGCTCAACACGAACGCCTTGCGCCCACTGGCCGTGACACCTGGCAGCAGCAAGTCGAGGTTCGGGCCGATCCGCCCGACGGCGTTGGCGGCCTGCAGCGTGTGGCAGAGGTTGCAGGCGTGTGAGAAGAGTTCGCGGCCCTTGCGCTGTTCGGCGTTCAGGTGCAGGCCGCCGACTGCGACGCTGGCCTTGTGTTCGGCGTTGGAGGCCAGTACCAGCGTCGGCACGACCAGCCCGAATGCGAAGGCCGCGACGACCACGGCAATCAGCGCGCGCTGGCCGCCCTTTGATTCGGTGTGCAGCGCCTGGCGGGCACCGCGCGGCCCGCCGCGCATCGCGACGAGGAACACGCCGAGGCCCAGCAGCACCCAGAAGATGACGACCAAGTAGACGAGCATGTCGGCGGCACAATATCGGTTGCCGGCGGCGGAGGATCAGCTAGCCGCGCGGCGACCCGGTCGGGGCGCGATCGTGAGAATCCGCCCATCCGCTCTTCAGGCTCCCTTCAGCTTGCGCGCTAGCCTGAATAGGTGGACATCCAAGCTCGAGATCTCGCGACCCGCTAGGAGCCCCGCGCATGAGCTACTTCCTTCGCCGCCTCCCACTCCCCCGTCTGCTGCTGCTGTGCGCGACGATCGTCGCGGTCGGCGCCGGCGCGACCGCGCTAGCGGTGGCACTCGGAACCGGACCGGTACCCCCCGCCAAGCCCTTGGCGGAGGCCGTGCACGACGCGCTCTCGGCGCCTGCGGTCGCCGGCGTCAGCGCCAGGATCCAGTTCACCGACCACCTGCTGGAAGGCTCCAGCCTCGCGAGCCAGACCGGCAGCGGTGGTGGCGGCGCGGCCTCGAGCCCGCTGCTGACCGGTGCCACGGGCCGGTTGTGGATCGCGGCCGACGGCCGGGTACGCCTTGAACTGCAGGCCGAACAGGGCGATACCCAGATCCTCTACGACGGGCACACCGTCACGCTCTACGACGCCGCGTCTAACAGCCTCTACCGCTACACGCCCCCACAGGAAGCGGGCGCGTCGAGCACAGCGGGCAGCGACCAGGAGGTGCACAAGATCCCGACGGTCGCGGAGATCCAGGAAGCGATCGTCCACATCATGCGCCACGCGAACCTCTCGGGCGCAACCCCAACCGACGTGGCCGGACAGGCGGCGTATGCGGTGCGCATATCGCCGAGCCACGACGGCGGCCTCGTGGGTGGTGCGGAACTGGCTTGGGATGCCGTCCACGGCGTGCCGCTGCGCCTCGCGGTGTACTCGACGCAGAACTCCTCGCCGGTGCTCGAACTGACGGCGACCGAAGTCTCCTACGAAGCGGTACCGAGCTCGGTCTTCGCGTTCACGCCCCCCGCCGACGCGAAGGTCACCGAAATCGAACCGCCGCGCACGCACGCACGCGCGCGCGGCGGGGCCTCCAACCAGACGGTCACGCACGAGCAGGGCCTCGCCGCGGTGCAGGCGGCGGTTCCCTTCACGCTCGACGCACCGGCAACGCTGGCTGGGATGGCACGTAGCGAAGTACGCGGCGCCCAGGTCAACGGTCACGCGGCGGCGCTGATCACCTACGGCGAAGGTCTCGGCGGCATCGCGGTCCTCGAGAGCGCCGCCAAGGCCGGCGGCGAACCCGAAGAAGAAGCTGGTGGCTTCCTCGGCGAGCTGCCGAAGGTGGCGCTGCCGGGCGCGAGCGCGAGCGAGCTGCCGACTCCGCTGGGCACGCTGCTGAGCTTCCAGCGGGCGGGCGTGGCGTACGTACTCGCCGGCTCGGTCACGCCGAGCGCTCTGCAGGACGCCGCGAAGGGTCTCTGAGGGTGAGCGAGGCGCTGCGCGCTGCGGCGGGGGATGCGCCTCCCGTGCGCGCGCGGGGGCTCGTCAAGCGCTACAAGGAGGTCCTGGCGGTCGATCACATCGACCTGAACGTCGATGCGGGCGACGTATATGGCTTCCTCGGACCCAACGGCGCGGGCAAGACGACGACGCTGCGCATGTGCCTCGGCCTGATCATGCCGAGCGAGGGCACGGTGGAGCTGTTTGGACGCGACCCGCTGCGCGCGGGCGCGAGCGCGTTGGAGGGCGTGGCGGGGTTCGTGGAGGCGCCGCGCTTCTACCCGTACCTGACGGGCCGCAAGAACCTCGAACTGCTCGCGGCACTCGATGGCGATGGGGCGAGCTCGCGGATCGCGGAGGTACTCGACGTCGTCGAGCTCACCGCGCGCGGCGGGCATCGCGTCGGGGGCTACTCGCACGGCATGCGCCAGCGCCTGGGGATCGCGGCGGCGCTGCTGCGAGCGCCGCGCCTGCTGCTCCTGGACGAGCCCGCGACGGGCCTGGATCCGGCGGGCATGCGCGACATGCGCGCGCTGATCCGGCGTCTCGCCGACGAAGGCATCACGGTGCTGCTCTCCAGCCATCAACTGCCCGAGGTACAGGAACTCTGCGACCGCGTCGCGATCGTGCACTCCGGGCGCGTCGTCTACGAGGGCGCGCTGGCCGACCTGCGCCGCCAGGGTGGCGCGGGCTACCGCCTGCGCAGCACCGACGATGTGCGCGCTCTTACGATCCTCGCCGCGCAGCCGGGTGTCGAGCACGCGGTGCGCGGCGAGCACGGCCTGGGCTTCCAGGCACAGGAGCGGGACGTCGGAGCGTTGACGCTGGCGCTGGGCGCCGCGGGCATTGGCATCCTCGCGCTGACTCCCGAGCTCGCGACGCTCGAGGATCTCTTCTTCCGCCTGACGGAGGGCGGCCAGGAGCCGGTTTTGGAGGATTTGGAGGGTTCGCGGGGTGGGCTTCCGGCGCGTTCTGTGGAGGCCGGGTTGGGCGTGCTCGCAACCGCGGGTCCTCCAGGGAGTGGAGAGCGCAAGACGCGATGAGCACGCTCGAGGCATCTCCCGCGCTGGAGGGGACGCCAAGCGGCGCTGGGACCCGCGCGCGGCGCCCCTCGACGCTGAGGGTGCTGCGCTGGGAGCTGCGCAAGCTGATCTCCCAGAAGCGCACTTACCTGGGGTTCGGCCTGGCGGCTCTCTTCCCGTTGATCTTCGTGGTGTTCGAGAACCTGCACCAGGGCCACGATCGCGGTGGGAATCTCTCGGTCATCTCCAGCCAGATCACGCAGTCGGGCCTGGCGACGCCGGTGTTGACGCTGGAGTTCCTCTCGGCCTTCATGCTGCCGTTGATCGCCTCGCTCGTCGCCGGGGACATCGTGGCCGCGGAGGACGGCAACGGCACGCTGAAGACGATCCTCACGCGCTCGGTCGACCGCGGCCAGGTGTTCGCGGCGAAGACGCTGGCGGCGTGCATCTACGCGGCGCTCGCGGTGTACGTGTCGGCGACCGTCGCGACCGTCGGCGGTGTGGCCTCGTGGGGCTTTCACCCCGTGGAGACGCTTTCGGGGACCGTGGTCTCGGCGCCAAAGGCACTGCTGCTGGTGTTCGCGTCGAACGCGATCTATCTGATCCCGCTGCTGGCGGTGGTTGCGTTCGGGGTGCTGCTCTCGACGGCCACACGCAACAGCGCGGCGTCGGTCGTCGGCGCGGTGGGCTTCGTGATCCTGCTGTACATCGTCTCCGCGATCCCGGGGCTGGAAAGCATCCAGCCGTACCTGCTCACGGAGCAGTTCGCCAACTGGCACGGCCTGCTGCGCACGCCGACTGATTGGGCCCCGATCTGGCATTCGCTGTGGGTCTGCGCGTTGTACGCCGTGCCGGCGCTGGTGGCGGGCTACCTCGTGTTCCTGCGGCGCGACGTCGCCGGCGGCTGACAGCCGCGCGGGCCGGGTGACAGTCGGCGAGGGCAGCTGCAGCCGGCGCTCATCCTTCCAGGCCTTCTCCTTTGTGCACTCCTAGAGCTTCAGTGTGGAACAACGCCGTCAATTCAGCCGCCGAGGAGCCGACTTTGAGCGAGGTTTTCGTTGCGGCGAACGTTTTTTTTTCGAATGTGATCGTGTGATTGACGTTGTTGATTATTCCCCCGGCGGAGCCTTTGATTTCAATCGGTACTTCCGCAAGAGCGCAGAGTGCCCCACCGAAGAGAAGATGGATCTTGATTTTTTCGATCACGAGGTAGTCTTCGACCACGGTCGTCAGGTGTGCGGGCCACGGCAGTCCCTGCGCTTCGATTTCTTCCACGGTGCAGGACGTATTCGTGGTGCATTCAAACATCGGGAAAGCGGTGATTTCGGCTTTGCCGCTTCCAGCACTGTTGCTGATCGTCATCGCAGGGACTACGTGTGTGCATGTGATTTTTGCGCCGGGTACCGTCAGGATGAAAGTTTCGGCCGTGTCCTTGACCGTTTCGACGGTTTTGAGTTCTTTGCCTCCGAATTCCCAGACAGCCGCCGAGCTCGCTGTCGCGCCCACCGTCGCACTCAACCCCACGGCGATCGTCGCCGCCAGCATCGGGATGCTCCTGCCCAGTCTCATCCTGCCTCCTAGCGCAGCGTCGCTTCGCATGTGACCTTCAGTCTCACCCCTAATGCGATACCCGATCCACGCCGCAGAGTCAATGACGTCTGGACACGCCGGGCTTCGCCGCGGCGACTTCGTGGACTCACCTACAGAAAAAAACCCAGCAAAAGCATGGCTATTCCCGATCCGCGGGAGCCAGCTCCCACCCCCCGGAGTCAGAGACAGCGGGACGTTTTTGCGGCGCGTCGTCGTATGACCAACCTCGTAGGAAATCTGCTAAGCTGTGGCTCAGATTTCAGCAGTGCGGGTATCCATCAACCCCGCGCCGCATCACCCGACACACAAGGAGCCCCCAACATGGCCAAGACCATTGGCATCGATCTAGGCACGACCAACTCCTGCATGGCCGTGCTCGAGGGTGGCGAGCCGACCGTCATCGAGAACTCCGAGGGCGGCCGCACGACCCCCTCCGTAGTCGCCTTCGCCGCGTCCGGCGAGCGTCTCGTCGGCACGGTGGCCAAGCGCCAGGCCGTCACCAACCCACAGAACACGATCTTCTCGATCAAGCGCTTCATGGGCCGCAAGGAGGCCGAAGTGCGCGAGGAGGAGTCGATCGTCCCCTACAAGGTCGTCTCCGGTCCCAACGGCGACGCGCGCGTGGAGGCCGGGGGCGAGCAGCACTCCCCGCCGGAGATCAGCGCGATGATCCTGCAGAAGCTCAAGGCCGACGCGGAAGCGTACCTGGGCGAAAGCGTCGACTCGGCGGTGATCACGGTCCCGGCGTACTTCAACGACGACCAGCGTCAGGCGACCAAGGACGCGGGCAAGATCGCGGGCCTGGACGTCAAGCGCATCATCAACGAGCCCACCGCGGCCTCGCTGGCCTACGGGCTGGACAAGGAAAGCGACCAGACAATCCTCGTCTTCGACCTCGGCGGCGGCACCTTCGACGTCTCGGTCCTGGAGATCGGCGATGGCGTCTTCGAGGTCAAGTCCACCGCTGGTGACAACCACCTCGGCGGCGACAACTTCGACAAGGCGATCGTCGACTGGCTCGTGGCGGACTTCAAGCGCGACCAGGGCATCGACCTCTCCGCCGACCCGATGGCGCTGCAGCGGCTCTACGAGGCCGCCGAGAAGGCCAAGATCGAGCTCTCCACGACCCAGGAGACGCAGATGAACCTGCCGTTCATCACCGCTGACTCCTCGGGCCCCAAGCACCTCGACACGCGCCTCACGCGCGCCAAGCTCTCCGAGCTGACCAGCCCGTTGATCGACCGCGTCGTCGCGCCGGTCCGTCAGGCGCTCGACGACGCCAAGGACAAGGGCGTCAAGGAAGTCGACCACGTGGTGCTCGTCGGCGGCATGACACGTATGCCGGCCGTGCAGGAGAAGGTCAAGGAGCTCACCGGCAAGGAGCCCCACCGCGGCGTGAACCCCGACGAGGTCGTCGCCGTCGGCGCCGCGATCCAAGCCGGCGTGCTCGCCGGTGACGTCAAGGACGTGCTGTTGCTCGACGTCACCCCCCTGACGCTCGGCATCGAGACCAAGGGCGGCGTCTTCACCAAGCTGATCGACCGCAACACCACCATCCCGACGCGCAAGTCGGAGGTGTTCTCGACAGCAGAGGACGGTCAGCCGTCGGTCGAGATCCACGTGCTGCAGGGCGAGCGCGAGATGGCCGTCTACAACAAGACGCTGGGCAAGTTCCAGCTCGTCGGCATCCCGCCGTCGCCGCGCGGCGTGCCCCAGATCGAGGTCACGTTCGACATCGATGCCAACGGGATCATGCACGTCTCGGCGAAGGATCTCGGCTCGGGCAACGAGCAGAAGATCCAGATCCAGGGCGGCTCCGGCCTGTCCGACAGCGAGGTCAACCAGATGGTGCGCGACGCCGAGTCGCACGCCGACGACGACCGCCGCATGAAGGACCTGGCCGAGGCCAAGAACACCGCCGAGCAGGTCGCGTACTCCACCGAGAAGTCGCTCAAGGAGCACGAGGACCGGCTCGACGACGAGACGAAGACCGACATCCGCACCAAGCTCGACGCGGTGCGGCAGGCGCTCGACGGCGACGACGCCGGCGAGATCCGCTCGCGGCTCGAGGCGCTGCGCGAGGCCTCGTTCAAGCTCGGCGAGGTCGTCTATCAGCAGGCGCAGCAGGCCCAGCAGGGCCAGGGCACGCCCGCCGACGGCGCCGCGCAGGGCGGCGACGCCGGCGACGAGGAGATCGTCGACGCCGAGGTGGTCGAC
>DASXZV010000024.1:0-3840 GCA_036501715.1 Solirubrobacteraceae bacterium
CGCATGCGCGAGGGCGAGATCGAGGCGACCGTGGTGCCCCGAAACCCGCTGGACGTCCTCGCGCAGCAGATCGTCGCCGTTGCGGCTGGCGCCCCCGACGAGGACCCGGTGGTCGTCGAGGATCTCTACCGCCTGATCACGGGCACGCACAGCTATGCCGAGCTACCCAGATCGCAGTTCGAGGGCGTGCTCGACATGCTCGACGGCCGCTACCCCTCGTCGGAGTTTGCGGAGCTTCGCCCGCGGATCGTGTGGGATCGGGTGCGCGGCACCATCCGCGCCCGCACGGGCTCCCGCCAGCTTGCGGTGACCAACGCCGGCACGATCCCCGACCGCGGGCTGTACGCCGTCACGCTCCCCGATGGGCGGCGGGTCGGCGAGCTGGACGAGGAGATGGTTTACGAATCGCGGCCCGGCCAGACGTTTCTCCTCGGCGCGGCGACCTGGCGGATCGAACAGATAACGCATGACCGCGTCGTCGTGAACCCGGCGCCGGGGCTTCCGGCGGCGGTCCCGTTCTGGAAGGGGGAGGGCGTGGGGAGGCCGATGGAGCTGGGAGAGGCAATCGGCGCCTTCTCCCGCTGGGCCGTGGGCCAACCGGTCGAGGTGCTCGAGCGAGACTATGCGCTCGACAGCCGCGCCGCCGAAAACCTTGTGCGGTTCCTTTCAGACCAGCAGGCCGTCACGCGGGTGGTGCCATCCGACCGCGCGATCGTGGTGGAGCGCTTTCGCGACGAGATCGGCGACTTCAGGCTGTGCGTGCTATCGCCTTTCGGCGGCCGAGTCCATGCCGCCTGGGCCTTGGGGCTCAGTGCCCGGATTCGCAACGAGCTTGGACTGGAATGCGATGCGATCCACTCCGACGACGGGATCGTGATCCATCTTCCCGACGCCGAGGAGGCTCCGGACCCAGGGCTCGCGCTCCTTGACAGCAGCGACGTCGAGGATCTTGTCGTAGGCGAGCTTGGCTCGAGCGCCCTCTTCGGGGCCCGTTTTCGTGAGAACGCGGCCCGCGCGCTCCTGATCCCACGCGCAGGGCCGGGCAGGCGCACGCCACTGTGGCAGCAAAGGCTCAAGGCCCAGTCGCTGCTGGAGGTCGCGCGCAAGTACGGCGAGTTTCCGATCGTGCTCGAGACCTATCGCGAATGTCTGCGCGACGTCCTCGACGTGCCGGGATTGATTGAGGTGCTCGATCGCCTGCACCGCCAGGAGATCGCCTTGGTGGAGGTGGAGACCCAGTCCGCCTCTCCGTTCGCCTCGAGCCTGCTATTCGACTACGTCGCCACCTACATGTACGAGGGCGATACGCCCAACGCCGAACGGCGCGCGACCGCGCTCGCGTTGGACCGCAACCTGCTCCGCGAGCTGCTGGGGCAGGAGGAGCTGCGCGACCTGATGGACCCCGGCGCTTTGGCCCAGGTCGAGAACGAGCTCGCGCATCTGACCGATACCACCCGCGCAACTGGACGCGACCGGCTGCAGGACATCCTGCGCCGGCTTGGGGACCTCCGCGAAGACGAGGTCGCCCCTCGCGTGCTGGGCGGGCTCGATCCGGGGCAGATGCTGCAGGAGCTTCAAGCTGAGCGCCGCGCAGTGCGAGTAACTGTTGCCTCCGAGGAGCGGTTCATCGACGCCGCAGACGCCGGGCTCTACAGGGACGCGCTTGGGGTGGCCCCGCCGGATGGGCTCCCCGCCGCCTTCCTCGAGCCCGTTCCCGACGCGCTGAAGCGACTCATACGTCGCTATGCCGCCACGCACGGGCCGTTCACCGAGGCCGACGTGCGTGAACGCTACGGGCGCGACTGCTCCGTCCAGTTACGCGAACTCGAGCGCGAGGGCGATCTCGTCCGTGGTGAGTTGCGCCCGGGCGGAAGCGAGCGCGAGTGGTGCGATCCGGATGTGCTCAAGCGCTTGCGCCGGGCCTCGCTCGCGGCGCTGCGCAAGGAGATCGAACCGTCCGAGCCGGCCCGGCTCGCGCGCTTCCTTCCCGCCTGGCAGGGCGTCGGACGGCACGCCCGCGCCACGCGCGGGCCGGGGCCCGACCGGCTCCGCGAGGCGCTCTCGCCGCTGCAGGGAATAGCGCTGCCTGCCGCGAGCTGGGAGCGGGACGTGCTGCCGCGCCGCCTGGGCGCGTACTCCCCAGCGTGGATGGATGAACTCTGCGCGAGCGGAGAGCTGGTGTGGATCGGGGCGGGCGCACTGGGCCGGAACTCCGGCCGTGTCGCCCTGTATTTCCGCGACGACGTGGCTGCGCTTGGGCCGCCCTCGGGCGCGATACGAAGTGAGACACCCGCGGGAGATCGCTTCGACGCCGTGCGCGATCGGCTTGGGATCGGAGCGTGCTTCTTCAGCGACCTACTCGCCGATGCCGGGCTGGGAGCGGAAGATCTCTCGGCAGTGCTCTGGGACCTCGTCTGGGCCGGCGAGGTGACCAACGACGCCTTCGCCCCCCTACGGGCTCGGCGCCTCTCGCTGACCCGCTACACCAGGTCCGCGCCCGCGACATTCGCCGAGCGCCGCCGCGCCGCTGCCGGGAGATTCACGGGCCGGCGGCGAGCCAGCACCTCGCCGCTCCTGCAGGGCCGCTGGTCCCTGACCGAGCCGCTGTTTCGAGAGGCACCAGACCCAGAGGCGCGGCGGCGAGCGCTGGCGGAGGTTCTGCTCGAGCGCTACGGCATCCTCACCCGCGAGCAGGTGCGCGCCGAGGCCATCGCGGGCGGGTTCGCAGGCATCTACTCCGAGCTATCCCAGCTCGAAGTACTGGGGCTGGCCCGCCGGGGATACTTCGTCGAGGGCCTGGGCGGCGCCCAGTTTGCCTTGCCGGGCGCGGTGGAGCGGCTGCGCAGCGTCGAGCCTGACGAGAATGCCCCGCTCGTGCTGTCGGCCATCGATCCCGCGCAGCCCTACGGCGGGGTACTGCCGTGGCCAACCCGAGACCCTGACACGGCCCACCGGCCTCTGCGCGTTGCCGGTGCCTTCGTGGTGCTAACCGGCGGCGAGCCGGTGCTCTTCCTTGAACGCGGTGGAAGGGCCATGCAGACGCTTGTCGCCGCCGACGACCCCCGGGTGGAGCCCGCGCTTGCAGCGATCGTGGAGGAAGTGCGGGGCAGGCGCATCGGGCGCGTGGCGCTCGAGCAGGTGGATGGCGCCCCCGCGATCTCGAGCGCGCTCGCGTCGGTGCTGGTAGCGCTCGGCTTCCAGGAGGGCCCCCGGCGACTGACGCTGAGCGCGTGAGCAGCTACGCGCGGCGCGGCATACTCATCAAACATGAGGATCGCTCCATCGGGCGCTAAAGAGTCGCGCCTGCGCAGGGTCGGGCACAAGGGCGCCGATCTGATCGCTCCCGGCAACACCTACGAAAGCTTCGACGCGGCTCTTGCCGCCGGCGTGGACATGATCGAGTTCGACGTCTTACGTGAGCGCGGCGGCGATCGTCTCTTGCTGGCACACGATTACGACGACGCCGCCAGCCGGGTGCCGCTCACGCTCGAGGAGGGCTTGGCACATCTTGCGTCTGACCCGTTCACCGGGATCGAGCTCGACGTCGACCTGAAGCTGCCGGGGTACGAACTGCGCGTGCTCGAGGCGCTGCGCGCGTACGGGATGCTCGAGCGGACCCTGATTTCCTCTCACTTCGGTCTGACGCTCGCCACCATTCGCGCCGCTTACCCTGGAGTGAGGCTGGGCTGGTCGGTGCCGCGGGTGCGCCACGATCCGTTCCGCTCGCGCGCGATGACGCTGCCCGCCCGCGTGCTGGTGCGGATCGCGCGCAACGGGCTGCCCAAACGAGCCGCGACCGCGGTCCGGGCCGGCCGTTGCGATGCGCTGATGGTCCACTGG
>DASXZV010000025.1:0-79126 GCA_036501715.1 Solirubrobacteraceae bacterium
TCGGCGTCGCGCAGATGCGCGACGCCACCCACCCCAGCGGAGCCGGCTGACCGCCTGCGGATACTGATCGTCGCTTGCGTCATTTGGAGCCCCTCTGGACGTAGACAAGCCGTCCGTTGCTGAGCCGGTAGACGGTGCCTACTGCCTGCCCATCACCGCTGGCGGCCGGGGCGCCGGATGACGGTATGGGCACGGTCTGGGTGAGCTGGGTGGTTGGTGTGCGTGCTTGCAGACGGTGAGCGTGCTGGTCGAGCGTTAGGCCGAGCCCGGCGATCAGGAACGCGACCGCGAGCACGATGCCGATGTCGAACAGGTTCACCAAGCCGTCGAGTGGGTCTCCGGCGGCGTCTTCGATACGGCCGTGGCGGCCAAGTCCTGTGCGACGATTCATCGACCCGCCTTCGCTGTGATCAAGCCGGTGGCTCGCTCCAACGCGGTCAGGTCTTCCGTGTACATCCTCGTGCGTGTGAGTGTCAGCGCGAACGCGACGGTGCCGACCAGCAGACCGACCGTCGTGGCCGCGAATGCTGTGCGCAGGTCTGTTGCGAGGATGCTCACTTCGCCGTGGCCGAGGGCGGCGAGTCCTGGGGCGAGTGGAATCAGGGTGCCCATCAGGCCGAGCGCCGGTCCGGCGCGGACGAGGATGCGGGTGTGGTCCAGGCGCCGCTGGACCGCGAGCTCGTAGTCGGCGAGTGCGTGCTCGATGGCCGCCTGCTCACCGGCGAGGACCGCTCGGGCCATCTCCGTGAGCGCGTCTCTCGAGAACGAGCTGGGTGCGCGGGCCGCGAGCACAGCGGCATGGCTTGGGTTGGCGAGGACCCGGCGGGCGAGGTCACGCAGCGCTCTGCGTCCGGCACGCGCCCGGGAGTAAAGCTCGATCGCAAACCGCCCGAGCTCCCAAGCGCAGACGAGCAGCACGAGCAGCGCGAGGATCAGAACCGGGACGCGCAGCGAGGACGCGATCCGTGCGAGCGCTTCGGCAATCGGGTCTGTCGTGGCGAGCACGCTCACAGAATCACCCGCGGACGCCTGAGCTCGACAAGCGCGCCACCGAGGGCGAGCGCGAGCGCCGCGGCGAGGATGCCGATTGCAAGCCACGACGACTGGTTTTCTCCTGCCCCTGCAGCGCGCAAGCCCGGAGCCCCGGGTTCCAGCGCGTCGGAAGGTGCTCCGATCAGAAGCCCTTCTACCTCTCGGCCGCTGCCCTGTCCTGCGCCGCCTGTGCCGGTGCCGTTGAGCGCCATTCCGCCTGTGCCTTTAGGGCTAGGCTGGTTGTGGTCGTTAGGTTTCTTGGCGTGGTGGATGCTGGCGGTAGTGGCTGTCGGGACGGGCGTTTTGCGGGCGAGGCCTGGGTTTAGCTTGTGGGTCCTGGGCTTGTCGTGCTTTCGTGATTTCCGCTGGAGTGCTCCGCCGGGAGTGTGACCCTTGCTTTTGGGCTGCGGGCGGCTGAACAGTGGAGCGCCGCTGCCTCCGCCGCCTGCGATCACGCCGCCGCCTGGACTTTCGGACACTCCGCCATCACCACCCGTAGTGAGTGCTTCGAGGGGCGATAGAGGCAGTTTTTCTTCTGGGACGACGGGGACCACCGGCGTATTGCCCGTGATCGCGGGGGCGACGTAGGCTGTCATCCACATGCCGTTCATTTCCTGCTTTGCCCTGTAGCGGATGTGCCCGTCCGACTGTTGCATCGAGGCAAAGTACCCAAGCGGTTCCAGCCCCGATCTGGTTATCCATTCTTCAGGGTTGATCCCCGCGGACCACATCGCCTGCACAGCCCAAGCTGTGGAAGCGACGTTTGGTTCGCTTTCGGTGAGGGACTCTACGAAGCCACCGTTGGCGGTCTCACCTTCACGTAGGTATTCAAATGCCTGCTTCTGCCCTTCCGGGTCTGGGTGGTTGACGGCGTTGAGCGCCTCGAGCGCGGCGGCGGTCATATCGATTTCGCCTTCTGGTTCTGCCTGCAGTAGTTGTCGTTCTTTTGGGTTGCAAGGGCTGACCCTGGGCGTATAGCTCCAGTTCCAGCTGCCGTCGCACTTCTGCTGTGTTTCCAGCCAGTGTGTGGCTCTGCTGATGGCTTCTTCGACCGCTGGCTCGTGGATTGGGCTGAGTGCGAGGATCGCGAAGATCGTGTCGTTGACCCCTGGTGTCCTGGGGTCCTTCGCTTCGTGCGGGAAGGCGCCCGCGTTAGGACCAGTGGTGATCTGTCGTTTGAGGATTTCGCCGGCGAGGTCGACTCCGCCGAAGTCGTGTGGCGAGGTGCCTGCGGCATCGACGACCAGTAGTTCGCGCTCGAAGTCCGTCGTTAGCGATGCGTTGTGTGCGTTTTCGGCAAGGTAGGTGTAGGCGCTATGCCCGCCTATCCAGTGCTGTTTGGCTGTTGTCTGATCGCGCGGGTTGATCCCAGCGGCTGCCAGCGCCAGCGTGACCCAGGCGGTGAAGTCCGAGCCGGGTTCGGTGCCTGGTTCGGCAAAGCCTCCGTTTTCGAGCTGCGCATTCTGCAGATATCGCACGGTTGCTTCTAGATTGTGCTGGAACTTCGGATCGCGCGCACTCGCGGCGTGGGCTGGACACACCACTGCCAGGGCCACCGTCGCACAGATCGCGATCGCCAGCGTGGCCATGCCGGTTTGCCTCGCCAGCGTGGCCATGCTGGTTTGCCGGTCGAGTGCTGGGATCATCGCCGGGCGTGGGGCACGGTCAGCATTTTCACGATGCTCTTTGCGCCCGGTGGGCTAATGGTGACGCGGTAGACACCTGGGGCCAGTCGTGGCAGCTCGATCCGGATCGTTCCTGCTTTCGTGGCACGCGCGGTGAGTCGCTTGGTGAGGACCCAGCGACGATGGCGTCCTCGGCCCGTTTGGCGTGCGATCTGGATTGTAGCCTTGCCGGCAGCGGTGAAGTCGAGCTTCAGCTGCCTGCCATCGACGTTCACCCTCGCGAGCGTTTTCGGTCGGGCCGCCGGACCGCTTGGTGAAGGCGGGGTAGTGGGCGCGTTCGAAACCGTGGGCGTCGGCGAACTGCCCGTGGGCGGGCCGGCCGATGGTTCTTCGTTTTTGTGCAGGTAGCGTGTCGGGGTGCGGGCCTGGTCTTCGGCGGGGGGTTCTCCACAACCCGTTTCTCCAGGGGCAGGTACACACACGTCCAGGCGGTTGGAGCGGATCGCTTCTTCTTCTGGGATCGCTCCTTCTTCTGCTTCTTCTTTGGTCAGCGCTCGCAGCGGCGTGCCGGCCATGATGCGGTGCCATCCGGGCGTTGTGAATGTGATGCTGGTCTTGCCTTCGCCATTGGTGGTGACGGTTTCGGCGCTTTCTCTTAGCACGGTCTCAAATCCCCTAGCGGAGGTTTGGACTGGGGCGACCTCGGCCCCTTCGTAGGGTTTGGTGGTTTCTGGTGTGCGTTCGGGTGTAGCGGGGGGCTGACCTTCGCCTTGATCGTTGTAGGCGTCCACTTCGACCTGGAACGGCCGGTTGAGTTCGGCGGTGGCGGTCAGCGGGCGCGTGCCGGAGCCGTAGTGCTCATCGGCGGCGAACAGGCCGAGGATCGGTCTTGACTGGAAGGCGTTGTAGATCCATAGCACTTCGTCCCCGTTGTGCAGTTGCCATTGGCAGCCGCCGACGTCGGTGTAGAAGTTGTTGACGAGGATGCCCCAAGACTTGCCTTCGTGTTCGGCGTCTTCTTCTTCTGAGCCCCACTGCTTGATGAAGTAGTCGTTGAACCCGGGGTACCACTGTCCGTTCATCGCTTCGGTTTCGCCGATCAGTTCCATCCCATCGACCGAGGAGGCGGTGGGCGTGGGTCCAGGTTCGAGGTTTTGCGGGTCGAGCTGGTTGATCCCGTCGCAGGGGTGCTCTTTCGTGTCTTCGGCGGCGTTGCCGTCGGGTTCCGTGGAGTGCACGTCGTGGCCTTCGGTCCAAATCGGGCCTTCGAACAGCGTCTTGGTGGCGCCCTCTATCCGCACGTTCACCTGGGCGAGGTGTCCGCCAGCCGGGCTTTCGATTTCGTGCCCTTGTTCGGTGGCAGTTTCGCTAGGTCCTTCAGGTCCCGTACCCAACGATGCAGCGGGTATGACCAGCCTGACGCGATTGTTTTCGGTGTCCGCGATCAGTAGGTCCCCGGTGCTGTCGATGCCCAAGCCGGTTACATCGTCGAGGTACGCTTCGGTGGCCGGTCCGCCGTCGCCGCTGAAGCCACTGATCGTGGAGTTCACACCCGCGACTGTGTAGATGTCATCCTTGACGGTGGCGGGCAGCCCGTATGCGCAAGTACCAGAGCACGTCGCGGCGGCGACCATGCGAACGACGCTGCGAGAGCCCCCACCGTAGCCTTCGCCGATCAGCACGTTGCCTGCGTCATCGACGGCGATCGCCTGGAGAGGCTGCATTGGAGCGGCGAGCGCGCTCCCCCCGTCACCGTCGGTGCCGACTTCTTGGGGGTAGAACAGCGCGCCGTCACCTGCCAGCAGATAGATGTCCCCAGCCGTGGTGCTTTTTTGTCCGTAGGCGCAATCGCTCGCGCAGGAGTGGGCTGCGACGAACCGTCCCTGCAGGTTGTACGTGTCAGCGATCAGTAGGTTGCCTTCATTGTCCACTGTGACGTCCGCGGGCTGGGACAGTTGCGCGCCGGTGGCGGGCTTCCCGTTGCCTTTGTCCCCGCCTTCGCCGTCGCCGGCGACGGTGTAGATGTCACCCTTGCTCATCGCCGGCAGGCCGTACGGGCATTCCGCCGTGCACGTGCTGTCCGCGAGGAGCCTGACGCGGCTGTTAGACGTGTCGGCAATCAGCAGATCGCCCCGGGAGTCGATGGCCATGCCCCTGGGGCCGTAGCCGAGCTGTGCGCCGATCGCCGAGCCACCGTCGCCGCCATCTCCATCGCCTCCCTCCCCGGCGATCGTGTAGATGTCGCCTCCGACCATCGCGTGCAGACCGTAGGGGCAGTTGGTAGTGCAGTTGAAGGCAGCGATCAGTCTCACCTGCCGCCGGCCGTCGCTGACGATCACATCGCCGGCGGCGTCGACGGTCATCGACGTCGGCGCTTCGGGCTCCAGCTGCTCGTCTGCTCGCACTTCGAACAACGAGGCGCTGCGCGCCTGGACGCCATCTTCAACGCTACTGCCCCCGCCGGCGATCGTGTACATCTCGCCCCGTGCGGTTGAGGGCAGGCCATAAGCGCAGCCCGAATCGCATTTCATCGCGGCAATCATCCGCACACGCCCGTTGCGGGCATCCAGCACGAGCACGTCACCCACAGCGTCGGAGGTAACGGCGCGTGGCGATCCGAGCTCGAGTTCCGTCGGCGGTCCGCTTTCACCCGAGAACGCCACGGTGCCGTTGCCGGCCACGGTGTAGATGTCGTTCGCGACCGTCGTCGGCAACGCGAGTGGGCAGTCGCTGGAACAGTCACTGAAGGCCAGCAGCCGGACCGATTCATTGCTGTTCAGCAGCACTCCGATACCTGGGGCGATCGTGATACTCCTCGGGTAGACCAGGGACGCCTGAGCTCCTGGCACACCATCGCTCGTATCGGTACCGCCGCCGATGATCGGATAGACATGATCCTCGGTCGTTCCGGCAAGGCCATACTGGCAGCCGCTCGCACACGACGAGGCGGAGACGATCTCCACCTGGCCTGCTTCGCCGCCGCCAGCGAGCACGACGTTCCCTTCGCCGTCGACGGCCATCGTCGAAGCATCGATGAGCGAATCGGTGGCGATCCCATTGTTCTGCGGGGCTTCGCCGCCACCGCCGGCGATCGTGTAGATGTCACCCGCCACCATTTCCGGCAGGCCGTACGGGCAAGCCGACGAGCAGTCGGAGGCCGCGACCAACTGCACCTGACTTTCCTGGTGCACGTCGAGGATCAGCAGGTCGCCCTCATTGTCGACCGACACCTCCTGGGGCTGGATGCCAGCGCTTCTGGCCGGTCCACCGTCGCCGGTGAGCGGTTGCTGGTACGGCAGGCCGGCGACGCGATAGATGTCCCCCCTGGTCATCGCTGGCAGGCTGTATGGGCAGTCGCCTGAGCAACTTTCCGCGGCGAGGGCGAGCACCATTTCACGGGTCGCGATCAGCAGGTCTCCGTCGGGGCCAATCGCCAACGATTCGGGTTCTCCCACCCCGGATTTGACGGCTGGACCTTCTATGAGACTGACTTGGGGCCCGACCCCGGCGATTGTGTAGATATCACCCTTCGTCATGGCCGACAAGCCGTATGGGCAGTCAGAGTCGCAGTCTGCTGTTGCGATCAGACGTACCCGGCCGTTGTGCTGGTCTGCGATCAGCAGATCGCCCTGCGGGTCGATCGTCAGCGCGCGGGGATCGTTCAGCTCGGCTGCGCTTGCTCGCCCTCCATCGCCGCCGAAGGCGCCGGCGCTGGTCCCCGCGATCACACGCTCGACGTCTGTCTTCATATCCACTGCGCGGATCACGTCCGTTGCGCTGTCGGCCATGTACAGCGTCTGACCGGACACGGCCATCGCCGAAGCGCTCTGTCCGAACGTCTTTGCGGGCCCTTCGATCAAGGGGTCGCCCGCCAGCGTAGAGATGCTGCCGGGCGTGGCCGCCGCCCGCCCCGATGCTGGGGGGGCAGCGGCCGCGCCTGTCACAGCCTGCGTGAGCAATAGCAAGCAGCTACATACGAACACGCGGGTTGTGCGGCGAGGAGTCATCCGTTCAGGTAGATCACGGCGCCGAGTTCGACCTGAGTGCCGAGTTCGGCTGTTTTTTCGGCTTCGCCGTTGAGGCTCACCTTCCATGTACCGGCGGTGCTGTTGACGCTTGTGATCGCACCGGTGCCAGTTTTCGGTTCGTATTCGCTCACGCATTCAGCGGGCTTTACGCCGGTGCCCGCCTTGGCCGCTTCGAGAACCTTCAGGAGACTGATCGACGATTCTTCAGCCATCGATCCGGCTTTCACCGGCACCGAGCAGGCCTTCAGCGTGGTGCCATTGTTGACGATCAGAGCGAGCGGGCTCGTCAACGTGGTGCTGAATTTGCTTGCAAAGTTCCACTTAGCCTGGCCGGCCCTTGTCGGCGTTGGCGGTTCGGCCGTGAAACCAGCTCCGGCAAGCGCCCGGACCGCGTCCTGGCTTGAATAATTATTTACTGCTCCACTCGGTTTGTAGCGGAAGCCGCCTTCAGTTTCGCCTGCCGTTTTGATCTGCAGCGATTCCAGGAACTGGATCGGCGATTCGGCGCCCACTTCTTCCTTCTTGAATTCCGAGGCTTTGATCCCGCACACGTTCAGGCCGCTGACCACCCAAGCGTCGGAGTCAGCGTTGACACCTTCTATGTATTTGAAGGCGCCACTTTTTTCCAGGATCGTCTTCAGGTATTCCCTACCTTTCGAAACCGCTTTTTCCTCGGCTTCGTTTTTGACGCCCGAGGTACACAGAGCCGCCATTGCCGCCCCGGTGGTGTCGGGTTCCGCGGCGGATTCCAAGCCTTTTGCTTCGCCTTCGACCTTATTGAAATTCCAGCCGCCATCGTTGTGCTGGTTTTTCTCGATCACTTCAACGGACTGCTTGAGCAGCGCCGCTGGGATGCGCACCACACCCGTCGTCGACTTCGTGTCGGCAAAGGCGAGCGCGGCGAAGATCGTGCCCTCGAGCCTGGCCGGTTTGCCGTAGTAACCCGGGTTGGCCGTCTGATATTCGGAAATGAGATTCGCGAGCAGGTTCCGTTCAACAGATACACGGGCTGGGTCGATTCCCGCCGCGTAGGAAACCAGCGCAGCCTTCTCGAATTCGGTCGCCGGATCTTCGACAGCCCCTGGCCAGGTAGATGGGCTGATGTAGCCTTCGTACCATTCGCGAGCGAAAACCGTGCCGCTGCCACGGTGCACGTCGGCTGCCGCTTTGCCGCCAGCGGCCAGCGATGTCAACGCCCAGTCCCCTCCGAACGCGGGCGCACCTGTCGCACTTTCACTTTTCTGCATTTTTTCCAAATATTTCACGCCCAGTTCCACTGGGGTGCTCGCAGCCGCGACAGCGGGCGCCGACAATACGGTGACGGCCGCGACGGCGAGCGCGAGCCTGCAAACGACGCTTCTCATCGAATCTGCCTCCTTCGGATCGTGGTTGTTCAGGGGACGAGGACAGCGACCGCGAGACCGCGGCCGTAAAGGCGGTAGCGCAGCGTGTACCGGCCGGCACGGAGAGGTCCGTGCACGGCGCGCAGCGAGGCGACCGTGCCACGCGCATAGGTGCGCCTGCCACGGGTCAGGCTCGCTGATGAGACGCTGGATTTGACACCGCTGAGGGTGCATTTGATCCGTGGCGCCCCGTGGCCGCGCAACACCTTGCAGGTCGCATCATGCCCGGCGGGTCCGCGCGGTCCAGTGGCTCCTTGTGGTCCTGTTGCGCCCGGCGAGCCGGTTGCGCCTACGGAGCCCTGTGGGCCTTGCGCACCGCTCTGGCCACTCGCGCCAGTCTGCCCGGCGGGACCCTGAGAGCCGGCTTCGCCCTGCGCACCGCCGGGGAGCTTTCCGCCTGTTCCTGTGAGCGGCACTTCGAGCGTGCCGGCGCTTGCGGTGCTGGAGAGGACCAGCATGGCACTGCGAGCTCCCTCCTGGGAGGGCGCGAAGCGCACGTCAACCGTGCAGTTCGCATGTGTTTCGCTGTTGACGGTCGCTCCGGTGCAACCATCCGCGCTCACCAGGAAGTCCTGGGCATCAGACCCGGCGATGTGCACAGAGATAATCTGTGCACCGTCGCTCCGTGCGGACACGACGATCGACTGCGGGGTGCCGATAGTGTCCGTCGCCTGCGTGGCGAACTGGCCGCTGGCGGCAGACAATTCGCTCGCCTGGCCGATGACCTGCACGCTCACGGGTACCGAGAGCGCGGAGTTGCCGTCTGCGGTCGGCAACTTCAGTTTTGGGCTCGAGCCGGCGCGCGCGACGAGCTGCGCCGCACCGTGATCGGCAGCGGTGGCGGTCAGCGTCGCTTCGCCGTTGGCGTTGGTCTGTGTCGGGATCCCCCCGTCGATCGAGAGGCTGTAGCCAGCGCCGGTCGTGCGCAGGGTTTCGGTGCTGGTCTGAACCCATTCGAGGATTGGTTCGAACGCAGCGACCGTGACCGTGAAACGCTGCCCCACGACGACGCTCGCGGGTGCCCCTTCGATCTGAATGTGGGGCGTATCAGTTTCATAGGGTTCGCTGGGACCTACCAGATCGCTGGCCTGCAATACGACGGTTTCGCCTTCCAGCACCACATCGCACAAGCCAAGCGTCGGAGCGGCGAGGTTGAAATAATGTTCGCCCACCCACAGCTGCCACCCCTCATCGACAGCACCCGGTTCCGGCGTCGCGTAGCTGATCGACTTCATCGGCAGCTTGACGCCTTCGAATTCCAATTCGGCGTTACCTTCCAGTTCCGTGACGCTCCAATGTTCGTTCAGCGCCAGCAGCGCCGCACCGACGCTGTCCGCGGGCAGTTCGCCCGCTTTGAGACCTGGACATTTGATCTCTGACAGTTCGCCATTGTTGTTTTCATTCGCAACGATGGGCGATGCCCCGGAACCTCCCAACTGGACGCTGCCGGAGGCCAGCTCTTCTTTGGGCAGATTTACCTGCACGTATACGTTGGCGGGCGTGGCCGACGCTGTGCCTGGCAGCACGACGACGATCGTGCACGCGGCTACTAGTAGGACCGCCGCAGACTTCACCCAGGTTTGCCAGCGGTATCCGGACAGCAGACTCATGCGATGCTCCTATCTCGACAGGAACATCACGTACGCCAACGGCGCACGCCGAAGGCCCTGTCCGCGAAGACGGTTGACGTAAGCTCGCAAGCCGGATATTCGGGCTCGGGATCAACCTCACGGACCTCCTTCCCAAGCCTTCTTTTCACTCGGCTCAGTGGACCTACGGTCCGCTCGTCTCCCACACCGCTGCGCGTCAGCCCCGGAATCCCACCGGAGTTCCCCACGCTCGTGAGCGCAGCGACAGTACCACAAGCCACGAGCACCGAGTGGATGCCCCTAGCTCATGAGCCCCTCGAGCGTAGTGATCTGCGTCGGACTATTCGCCCGACGACTCATCCTAGGATCTACCTCTCACGCCGCCTGCGGATCAACCGGCGGCTTCGCGCCTCCGGTCCGCAGGAGCTCGGCGAGGAAGCCCTTGCCGAGGACGCTCAGGCTGAGCAGTGAGCCGAAGAGCACCACGGCGTCGATGCTCTCGCGACCCTGCTTGGCCCAGTAGACGTCTTCCAGGTTCAGCCACAGCGCGAACTCGTCGAGCGTGAGCGCCGCGCCGCTGCCGTATGCGCAGGCCGTCGCGCGCGAGCTCCAGCGTTCCTCGTTGATTCCGACCTCGAGCATCCACAGGTAACCGACCGCCAGCAAGCCGACGATGCCGAGGGTCATGTGGTGTATGTGCCTACCCCCCGGCGTGATGTTGCGGAACGGTCCCCGTTCGGCCCTGATCGCGTGCGTGATCACGCGCACCGTCGCGAACGTCGTAAAGAACGAGCCGGTCGAGAACAGCTGGCGCTCCTTGCGGCGGTCGCCGAAGTGCTTGTAGTACAGCGAGCGCAGGTCCCGCTCGGAGGCGAGCCAGAACCGCGAGGAGCGGGAGCGCGAACCTCCGCGCACCGGCGCTGGTTGTGAGGGGCGATCGGCGCTCAATAGGCGCCCGAGCATAGAGGTTCGCGCGAGCCGATCAGCCGGCCGACCGCACCGGCTCCAGTAGCGGCAGCGTCACGACGGTGAAGTCGCGACCCACCTTCGCGATCTCGTCGGGCACGGCGGCCAGGTTGACGTTGGTCGAGAACCCCATCCTCGCGTCCAGGGGTCGGAAGAAATCATCGAAGTGGCTCGCCACGACCGTTCGCGGTTGCAACCGACGCAGGATCCGCTCCCAGTAGTCCGGTGTGAAGCTGCGCCCCGCGATGCCCGCAAGGAACACGTCGACCTCGCTGTGCCGCAACGCCTCGTCGATCAAGTTCGCGCTGCCCTGGTGGTAGAAGCTCATCCCTGCGACCTCGATGTGGATGCCCCACACCTGACCGCAGCGGTAGGCCGAGGGCGTCAGCGCATCGAGGTGCTCGCAGGTGAGCTCGCCGTCGAACGGCACGGCGAAGCCGAGCAATAGCTTGGAGTGCAGGCTCGGGACGAACGTGACGACGAACGGCCCGAGCTCGTAGCGATGCTCAGGTTGCACCTCCACGGCGCGCTCGGCAAGGCCGTGGAGACGCATCAGCCGCACGAGCGAACTCGAACCGTAAGCCGCGCACTCGTAGCGACGCGCGATCGCGGGAACGTCGATCGCGTGGTCGAAGTGCGTGTGGCCGACGAGCACGCCGACGACGCGCCCCGGCGATCGCAGAAAACGCTCGTGCAGCGCCGGGTCCGCCAACGCCGGCCGGCGACGGATCACGCTCGCGAGCGGCACGCGAGAGAGGTAGGGATCGATGTAGAGCGTCTGCCCCTCGAAGCTCAGGCGGTAGCCGGCGACCCCGAGCCATTCCAGTTCGAGCCCCCGCGCCAACTCGAGCGGGGCGGCCGCGAGCTCACGCATCGCGTCGGCGTCATTGCGCTCGCGCTCCCCGCGGGCGGCCGCGAAGCGCGCGAAGCTCGCGAGGTGATGGGCGAGATCTGACACCGCCGCGATCTTACCCGGCTCTCTCGCGTGAAAGCGCCACCGCCGGCTCGCGCGGACGCCAGGCGGTGAACGGGTTCTCTACGCCCGCCCACCGCCCATGCGCGACTCCTCACAACGGCGGCCTATCTCCGCCGTCTCTCCAACCTGCTAGGAAGCACTCACCCCACCGCTGGTCGAAACCAGCAATTCTGTGCCTTTAGTCACGAAAGGTTCGCCTCCGTCATTGGTGCACAACGTGTGCGGCGATTTGGCGTCATAGATTTCTTCGACCAAAGAGCCACTGTTTTTGATCCCCGCGTTCGTGGTGGCGTAGCACCAGTTTGGTGTTTTGATCCTGAACAAGAAGCACGTGATCTTCCATTCGGGTTGCCCACCGCCTTTCACGATCTTGTTCCGCAGTTCGCCATTGATTGTGACCAGTTCTGTGCGCCACGGCAGATGCAGGGCTTCGATTTCGGCTTCTTTTTCACAGGCCGAGCTCGTTTTGGTTTCGCATTTCAGGACTTTGGCGCCAGATGTGCTTGTGATGCTGGTAATTTCGCCGAGCCCTCCGGGCTCCAGTTCAACTTTCCGACGAAATTTGCATTGAAAGGAGTATTGCTCAGTGGTATTTTCGAATTGCAGCGTTCCTTCCGATTCAGCTTTGGTCGGCGAGATCACGGGGTTCCCACTAACTTTCCATTCGTGTGCCATCGCAGCCGAGGCGGACAATGCTCCAAGCGCCAACGCCACGACCAGGACTGTCAGCATCCGTATCGCTCTCATGAATATCTCTTTTCTCGAGTTGAGGGTTTTGCTGCTACTACTTCTACGGCCTTAGCCGGCGGCGAAGACAGCAGGTTCACCAGCTGAAAGCCGCAAGGTCACGATACCCTTGGGCTTGAGTGCCGTCAATAGTTTGACAGCAATCAAGTCCACGCCTTTCACTATCACTTGACTGAAAGAAAGTGACTTAAAGAGAGAGATCAGCTTCGCCATAGCTACCAGCCCGGCGCCGGCCAGGACGCAACAGCCTCCGTTCCTTTATCACACTTGACAAAGGAACGGAGGGCCTATTGACCTCATACCGGTATGCAACCCAGTGAAAGCTACGAAAGTTTACTTGGCTGTCACAGCCCACGTGCCGAAAGCTTCCATTTCACTTTCAGCGGCTTCCGCAAGACCCTGGATGCCAAAGCCCTCGAGGCTGCCCTGCCCTTCCGCGGTGGCGTCGGTGCTGTTGCACACATTGGCGCTCCAGTCACAGATGGTTGGAAAGTGGTATACCAGGAATTCTTGAACGCTGTTGTTTTCTTGCGCGGCGAAGACGCACAAGTTACCTGGTTCGGCACCCGGTTCCTCGACTGTGCCGAGACACCCTACTGGCAGAGGCGCCGCCGGCCTGATGTAATGAGTCGTAGGAGCTTTGGCCAGCGGCAGCGCGTAGCTGACGCTCGTCCTGAATAGTCCGTGGGCGGCCGCAGCGTAGCCACCGATGTTCCACTGACCCTCGAGCGTCTTCCCCGACGGCAGTGTGCCACCCGCCGTCCAAGGCGAGCCGTCTTTGCCGTCTTTGCCGTCTTTGCCATCTACTCCAGGAGCCCCAGCTGCACCGGTTTCACCTTTGGCACCCGCCGCGCCGGCCGGCCCTTGTGGACCGACCGCGCCGGGGGCTCCGACTGGACCGCTGGCTCCGCTCTTGCCGCTCGCGCCCTTCAAGGACTTCAAGACCTTGGGGCTGATTTGTTTGGTCGAAGTGATCACGTACCTGCCGGCGGCGTACGCGCCGCCACTCATCGCAAACAGGAGCGCGAGCGTCAGTACGACGTTTGCATAGGTGAAGCGCCTACGTATGTTTGAGAACATCAGCGTTACTCTTCTTCCGGTCGTTGGCTGACTTGGACTTCGCGTACCGCTTGCGGGCCTGCTGCTTGCACGCCGCACGCTGCTTCTTTGGCTTCTGCTCGCAGGCCTTCAACGCTTTCGCGAGCTTCCGCCCGTTCATCACGGACTTTTTGATGACGGTTGATCCCGTTGCTGGTGGGAAGACGACGTCCGGCACGACGAGCATCGGGAGAGGCGCGGGAACCGCTAGAACCGCCGGCAGCCCCGCGGTCGTAAACAGCACCGCTTCGCCCGTGGCAGTCCCGTAGCCGCTGGCGACCTCGATCCTGAAGGCGTAGGTCGTACCGGGCTGCAAGCCAGTTAGCGCCAGCGACTCCGGAGCAGGGACGACGCCCGCCCCAGCAGGCCCAGAGAACACGACGCTGTACTGTGTCGCCGCACCGTCATATACCCCGAGTTCGAACGTATACGTAGCTGGCTGGCCATCGGGGTTCACGGTCCCGGTGACCGTTGCGCTGGTAGCCGTGATCGAGCCGGCAGCCCCGGTCTGCGCTTGCACTTGCGCCGCGGGAGCGGTTTGAAATGGAGCGCCTTCGGTCCCCAAGACTTCCGCCGCTTCGTTCTTTGCAACCAGACGGTAATGGTATTGGGTGTCTGGCTGTAGGCCGCGGCTTTCAAGTGTCGCGCCGGTCTGCCCATATGCGTCGGATTCCAGTGCCGCTGTTCGCGACACACCCATGCATTTTTCCTTTGCCAGACCCGCCGGACACAACTCCTCCAAGGTCTTCTCGCCAGCGGCATATTCAACAAGGTATTCCGTGCGATCATTCTCGGGGTTCAATTCGCCATATATGACGACGCCCGACGAAGTCACGAACGATGCGCTGGGTTCACCTATCACTTTCGGCGCCGCGACCGGCGTCCTCCCAGACACCACGTCTCCAGTGAGCTTTTCCGGCAATTCCGCTTGTTGGTCTGTCCCCGCAAGTCGATAGCAAAATCCAGCGTTTGGTCGTAATCCCTCGATCTCAGCACCCACCTGGGTGGGCGCTTCAACCGTCACCACATCCTGCTTGGTCGTTTCGGAGCCAAGGAGACATGTACCGTCCACTTCCTCGCCCCATTCAAACCATACTTTCGTGTTGGGCACGCTATACGGGTTCGCTTCGCCGGCCAACGAACAGGTAGCAGTGCTCGAAGTCTCCATTGTGACCCCCGCGCCACAAGTAACGCCGCCTGTCACAATTTCCCCAACTTGTACCGGAGCGTAGCCCCAGATTTCAGATCGCTCCGGGAAAACTGCATACAGTTCGCCTTTGCCATTGAAGCTCACTCCGGCCACGATGCTGTCTATGCTGCGAGTCTGTAGAACTTCAGGGGCAGCAAACTGCGTGAGTAGACGCTCGCCGCCTGCCTCGTACAGAGACCCGAACTCCCGTTCGGAGCCGAAGCCTTCTCCTTCATATCCCCACACCGCGAGGTGGCCGAGCGGGTCGATCGCGATCCCGTGGATTGCCACACGCTGACCGGCTTCCCTCGGAGGGATCGTGAATTTATTGACTTCCATGCCAGAGGGGTCGAACTCTCGAATTACGTCGGTGGGGGCAATTCCGATTCCATAGGCGAGATACACATCGCCGGTTGCGTCCACCGCCAGTGCCAGGACCTTGCTACCCAACGCCGACGAGATCGACGCGAGCGAGACATCGCCCTTCCATTCGCCCTGCTGGTTGAACTCCTGGACTCGATGTTCGTCGCCGACGTACAACAGGTGTTCACCCGTACCACCGACCGCCAAAGCCGTCGGTTCGGTGAACGCGCCGTGTTCAGTAGTTTGAGCATCCGTCCCAAACCCGTGCAGCGCGGGACCACCACATTTCACACCGGCTTTTTCAACTTCGCTCTCGGTGCAGAGATTGGCTTTGGTGGTTTCGTTTACTTCCTTGCCGATCTCCAGTACGAACTGGCCGTTGGCAGTAAACTTCTGGATGCGCGTACCAAAACCATTTTCACCGGGCACACTTTCCGCGACGTATACGTCGCCGTCAACCGGGTCGACCGCCAGGCCGTAGATATCTCCCGCGAACTGTCCAGGAGCCGACCCCATCACGCCGACCTTGCATTTCGCCGCGGAGTTTTTGATTTCTTCTTCGGTGCAGATGTCCCCGCCGGTCGTCGCATTGACGTCCTTGCCGAACATCGCTACGAAGTCCCCAGCCGCCGTGAACTCCTGCACGCGGTTGTTCGCACTATCGCCGATGTAAACGTTACCATCTGAGGCGCCCGCGACACCGCTGGGGCGTGCAAACCCACCTGGTTCGCTGCTGGGCCTGGCCTGCTGGCATTCGTCTTTGGATGCAGTAGCACAAACGTCTTCGAGCGCCGGACCGCCTTTGAGGCTCGTCTCGGTGAGGTTTACTTCTCGACCGAAATGGCTTGTCAGGACGAGCTTGACCGGGGCCACCGCCTGCGCAGCGCTCGCGCCGGGCAAGACCACAAGCGTAGCTGTCGCCAGGGCCAGGGAGAGCCTGCCCTTCAGTTGGATACTGATCATTTACCCGCCCTCCTATGGCCGGCTAGCTGGGCCTTTTTCGCTTTAGTTTTCGTCCCGTGCCTCGCTCTGAGTTTCTTTGCCTTCGCGCAACCCGTCACGGCGATCTTTGTGGTCCTGTGGATCACCGCGCCGTTCTGTGCGACGAATTCGGTTGGCATCGCCAACTTCGAGGCGCACAGGTTCCCGTTCGCCGCGAGCGCGGAGTACTTGCCCTCGGGGAGATAGATCTCGAAGGTGTTGACCGGGACATCCGGAACGGTCTTGAAAGTGGTGCTCGTGACCCCCGCCGTGGAGATGAAGGTCGACGCAGGCAGATCTACCCGCACCCCGTCGCCCTGTAGGACGACGATCAGCGATGGAAACGCTTCCCCGCCGTGAGAGACGAAATACACCGGACCCGTCAGCCCCACGGGCAGCAGCGGCGTCGATGCCCTGACGATCCCCACTACCGACGCAGTCGGACACTCGGCCGGGTTGCTTTCGAACTGCGCGGCAGCGCAGGCCTTCTGCAGTGTCGTAAGCCGAGAAGGCAGCTGTTTGGGGAGCTCGACTTTCACGCGGGCGATGTTCGCCTCACTGCCGAGGGACCCAGCCGGATAGGACAGCCTGGCATCGAGACTCGCGCCATCCAAACGACTGGCATGCCCGCTCGTCGAGACCGTGAACTTCGGTTTGAACGCCAGACTTCTGCAGCCGCCAACAGCGAATGGACTCGAGACTTCAGTGGTTGCGTTCTGGCTTCCTGTCACGACCGCCGAGATCTTCTGCGCACCACAGTTCGTCGGGTTGAACATGAAGCTCGGCCGATCGATATCAACCGTCACTCGCTGCAGCCGCAGGGGCACGCCGAAGACGATCTGCGGAATCGCATACGGCCCTACTTCGTCGGTTGTGACTGTGAGCGTGCTCGTTTCGGGGTTCACGTCGATCCTCGCACGCACGACTACTAAGCCGAGGTTGAACGGACCTGCGACCGCGTTGGTGACAATGCTCAGTCCGAACGGCGCTCCTCCGTGAGGGCCGGTCAGATAGACGTTTCCGCCGATTTCAAACGGGTGTGAGCCCGCACCGGAGGCGACCCTTGTCGTACCAATCTTTGAGGCTTCCGGACAGTGGCCGTTATCAGCCTCGGGTTCGCCGCATAGCGGCACGCTCGAGAGCATCCCGAGCAACCCCGGCGGGGTGTGCACCTGGACTCCCTTCACGTATTGTTCACGGTCCTGGCGGGAGAGATTCAGCGTGAATGGGCTGAACTGGGCCGCTTGCGGGGTCACGGTCCCCGCCACGAACCCCGGGTCCAAGGGCGGCACGTCCGCACAGCCGGTCACCTGGTAGAACGATGAGGACGTCCCGTCAGGCGTGCCCGGCACCGCGAGTCCTTCGGGTGTCCTCCCCGGAGCGCTCCACGGCGTGAAATCCGCCGTGGTGACGGCAGAACCACATGCTGCGGGATTGTCAAGCGGCGCGCGTGGACCGCCGTTCAAGTGGATCTTCAACTCGCTGAACGGTGCCTGCGGGGTGTCCACTGCCGTAGCCGTCAACTGACCCGTCGCTGGATTGGCGTGCGTTTCGAGCGCGACCTTGAAATGGATGCCGGTCTGCGCGAGTTCGCCTTCTCCGCCGAGTTCTAGATACAAGCGATAGAGCTTGCCGTCAGCCGCGTCTTCCTCGGTGCAACTGCTCTGCTCTGGGCCGCCGCACTGCGGTCTGGCCAAGTAGACATGACCCCTGATCGGAATCGGCAGGAAAGGCGTGATCGCTTCGGCGGTACCCACGGTCGAAGCATCGGGACAATGTCCGGACGCCAGTTGCAGTTCGCCGCTCAATCCGACCTCTTCGGATTCCGGACCGGTTATGTTGATCCCTTCAGGACCGAATTCATCGCACGCCTGAATGCCGTCTACGACACCGGGCGATACCGACATGCCCTCTGGCAATGTCACACTCGATGCGCGTAGCTGCGGCGTCGCGATCGATCCCAGCGTTTCACTCAGCGGCACGCTCAGATCCACGTCCACACCGACCGGCTCGTCGGCGAGCGGCGTTTCCGGGCGCACTTCGATCGAGGGCCCGAACCCCAACAAGTCACAACCCGTCACGGCCGGCAGTTCGAACTGCGCTTCGGAGAAGCCCGAATACACGCCTTCGTGGACGCTGCCCGGCGCCGCCCACGAGTCGGCGCGCAGCACACCCGTCTCAGGACCTGCCGAGCAGTCTGTGGGCCACGTTAGGAACGGCACCGGCTGGACACCCGAGCGTTCGCCGCCGCCCGAGCATGCCAGCGGCGAGTTCATAGAGGGCTGTCGGCAAAAGCGTCCTCGCATCGGATCGTGACTTGGGTCCGCTGGCACGCCCCAGAACGTCAATTCTGTGCTTTCGATCGCGAGTGCCGGGAGATCGATCGAAGCCACCGTAAAGCCATAGCACCCACCGGGCGAGGTGCAGCCGGAAGTTCCTTGCGGAGTACGAACGAGATGCGCCGTCAACAGTGGCGTCTGAATCTTCGTCTGATTTTCAAGCGCGAACTCGGCCGACTGCCCGGCTTCTGGCGTCACGTTCACAATTGGCGCGAGCAGCTCGTGGCCCCCGTCCAGACGGGTGATGTAGACGCCGATCTGCGTGTCGCCTGGACACGCCTGCGACCCGGAGGTCACGATCGTCAACGAGCAGCGCGGCACAGCCATTGGGTTGCCTAGCAAGCCGGGCGGCAGAGTAGCCACAATGTCCCTCGCGTCGCGTGTTGGCACCGTGCTCGTTGTTTTTTCACTGCTTTCGACTTCTTCGGTCGCAAGCGTGAACTTTGTCGTCAATGCCCACGGATGGCCGCCCGCTTGTGTAAATGGCGTCTTGTATGGTTCATTCACGAATTCGTACGATTCGTTTTCACCTTTTTCTATACGGGCTCCCCCTTCGAGCGCCACTTCGGAGGTTCGTTCGGTCGGCTCCAACGAAAAGCTTGTGATGGCGAAGGGCTTCGCTTCCGCTGCGCTCGTCGTCGGCGCCATCGTAGTCGCGATCAACACGCCGAGGGTCAGGAGCAGCGTGAAAATTTGCTTAACGCTCATGGCTCATCCCTTCCGGTTCGTCGCGGCTTTTCTGGCCTTGGCCTTCTGCTTGCCTTTGGCTTTCGTTCTGGCCTTTCTCTTCACGCATTTACCATGGCTGAGCTTCCTGGCCTTGGAGCACTTGGGAGTCAACTTCTTGGGCGTAGCAAGCCTTGAAGGCGCAGGACCAGCCAGGTTTTCGCCCGGCGTCTGCGAACTGCTGCCGGGCACCAACAGGGGCGTGGGGTTACTCAGCGGACCTTGGCAAGCATCGCTCGAGCAGGGTTCGCGCGGCGCCTGCGCCTGGGGAAATCCGCCGTCGGTGCGGGCGTCGTAGATGTCGGCCTCGCCATCTGTATCCTGGGGCACCAAGCTCTCTGTCGTGACGAAGAAGACGTCATTGCCCGCAGGCGAGATGACTGGATCTTCGGCCGGCGTTTCCCCGCTCCCGCCCGATATCAGCGATACGCTGCCTGCGGCATCTTTACTCGTTTCATGCCATTCATATACGTTCGTCAAACCATTGATGACGCTAGGGGACAGGCGTTCGGCACTGCTAAACACGATGCGTGAGCCATCTTCACTGATTGTCCGACTAGCCAGTTCATATTGGTTTTTTACCGATTCCCCTCGGAAGCCTACGGCGATGTCCGCATCTATCGCGCCATTCCCATTGGCGGAGTAGCCTTCTTCGCCTAGAGAGACACGCTCGAGCGAACCGGTTCGGCGTCGTATCGATACACATCCTTGGCGGCGTCTGTATCGTTCGCAGTCAACTGCGCATAAGATGCGAAGACGAGGAACCGACCGTCGGCACCGGCAGTTTGCACCTCGTGTTCGCCCAGCCCGTACCAGATTCTTGTGTCAACGCCCGTCTTGCTAGGGCACCTCGAGTCACCCACAGCACCAGATGTTTCGTACCCCGAGCACAGATCGCCGACGAACGATGTCTGCGCCGCCGCGGCGTCATAGACATACAGATTGTCTGCGCCGACGTGTGGAACCGCCCGGCCCGCGCCTTCAAGCTTCCCTTGCTCGTCTTCGCTGAGCAAGTCGCCGGTCGCGATGAAATAGACACGCGAGCCGTCGGGCGCAATCCTCACGACGCCCTGCACGCCGCTTTCTCCGCCATTGGGATTGTGCGAGACCAGCGTAAGCCCAGTCACACGCCGACTTCCGACCGGGCATCCCACTTCGCCCGGTGGACACCCTACCTCCGCCATGTACAGATCGTTGCCAGCATCTTTGTCTTCGCCGACGAGCGGCGCAGTGGTCGTGAAGAAGACCTTGGAACCGTCTTCTGAAGCGCCTGCGAAGACAGCGCTTGGTCGTTCCGCTGCCTGCGGGCAGGGGATTTGACTTTCACCGCAGGCTTCTAGCTGCGGGTCCACTGGCCTCGAGATTTCAAGCGTCTTGACTCCCCCCAACCTCACGAACAGCTGATAGTCGCTGGGGTCGTTTTTGATACAGGTTGTAAAGAAGACCTCATCGCCGTCGGCCGAGATCGCGCCATAGGCATTGGCGAACACCGTTTCATATTCATATATGCCCGGTTCTGATTTGCACGATGGACTGATTGGTTTGCCTTGGTCGTTGAGCGCTACGAGCCGCAGTTCGGCTGGTTCTCCATGACAGCCGCGCTCTAGTTCGTAAAGCGGCTGCTGCACGCCAATCGCCTGATTCAGCAATTGGTATTGTTCTTTGCTGCCTTCTTCGCTATTGATAAACAACAGATGACAGAAATCGGCGCTTCCACCCACATATTCAAATGTTGTGGGCCGGTCGGTCAAGGTTTTCAGGGGCATTACGACCTGTTCCCAATTCGGGTCTACATCGGGAGTATCGGTGTCGTGCAGCAGAAATTTGCTTTCCGCGCCTTCGATGCTTGCGGCTTCGACAGTCGATCCCGGCTTTCCCAGCGCCAGAGTCGATGACAATGTCTTAGAAATATCGTGATGATTTACAAACGGCGTCAGCTGCGCGGGAGGCATAACCGGTATCGCCAGCCATTCCGACCTGCCGCGACGCGACAGGTAGTCGAGGCCATTGGCGTTATTTGAGAGGCCGGCCGGTGCTTCGGCGAACTCACCGGGCGAGAAGTAGGCGACACTGCCACCGTCTTCGGCGACGGCTTCGATCTGGGTCGCGCCAAACCCGCCCTTGTAGACGGGGCTGACCATCTCATACGCCCGACAGTCCGGCAGACGCGCGGAGGGTCCCAGGCGAAACTCTTCGTTTGGACAGCCGCCATCGACCCCACCGGCGGACAAGGCTTGAGCATTCGCGAACACAAGCAGGCCGACAAGCGCACACAGCGTGCCGATGCACGCCAGTATCAACCCGCGAATGCTCGAGTGAGAGGCCAGCCCAAGTTTCGACTTGCGGCCTCCGCAGGACCGTAGGCGACCGTCTTGCCTCGGGCTGCCGATGGGCGACGCGAGACGCCTGAGCGTGGTCCTATCGTGTGACACCCTTGCTGCTCTCATGCTAAGCGCCTCCCTCGATGCTGGATCACTATGTGTCCCTCGTTTTCGGTCAGTCGATGCCGCGCCGCGCAATCCATCACTCGGCCCTGCCCTGGTAGCCCGGGTTGACGCGCAGACGCTGGGAGACCTGCTGGCCGAGCGGCGTGAGCAGCCAGGCGTTGGGCTCGCCCTTGGCGTGCGCCCCCTCCCCCGTGTTCTCGAGTAACCCCAGGCGCTCCAAGCGCGCGAGGAGCTTTGAGATTTGCCCCGGGTCCTTAATCCCCGAACTGTCGGCGACCTCGCGGTTGCTGACCCCCGGCTCGTCGGCGATGCACTCAAGCACGCGAGCGGTGCGGTAGGTCACGCGCATCGGCAGAGACCGCAGCGGATCGCTGTCGGCCAGTGCAAACGCGGACGGCCCGTGGGGTCTCGTGGGGGTCGGCAGACGCGGCGCTTTGCGGGCGCGCTCGGCGCGCGCCGCCGCCGGACCCTGGTAGGGCAGCACGATCATGCCCATCAGTTCGCCTTGCAGGTCCGTGAGCGGCTCGCGCGCCTCGCGCGCCAGCCGCGCATAGAGGATTCCGAACGCCGCGCCAACAAGGCCCTCAGCCGTCAAGGGGGTGCAGTCGGCTGCGCGCGAGCCCCCACTGCAACCCTCGTCGATGACCGCGGCCAGGCGCGCGAATACCTGCTCGCGGCGCGCCTGCACCTGCGGGCCACCATGCAACGCCTGCACCACACTCACCCGCGCCAGAGCGGGCTCGCGATCGAAGAAGGAGAGGATCACCCGCAGGCCGCCCCACATCCGCTCGCGCCAGGTGAGCGTGTCCAGATCGGCGTTCGCAAGCTCCGCCTGGACCATGCCAACGATGTCCTCGATCAGCGCCTCCAGACACGCCTCCCGGTTCTCGAACAGCTCGTAGAAGGTACGCCGCGAGACTCCCGCGGCGGCGGTTATATGGCTGACCATCACCGCCGCGTACCCCTGCTCCTCGACCGCCGCGAGCGCACCGGCCAGCAGTCGCGCGCGCTGGATCTCCAGCACCTGCTCGCGCGGCAAGCCCGTACGCGACGAGATGCGCGGCGCCAGCGCCGGGCCGCGAGCACGCGCGCCGCTACGCGCCGCCGTGCCCACACCCGCACGCACGCGCCGCGCCACTAGATCGCCCCCCAAGGGCGGCCCGGACATGCCAAAGCCCACGTCCTCGTGAGCGAGAAGCCCGGGCGGCGCCGCAGCGCCGAAGGACGAGAGCTAGCTGCTAGCCGCTGAGGCGAAGAGAGAGAGAGAGAGAGAGAGATGCATCAGCAAGCTGCTGATGCATCTAGAGACAGGCCCACCCTGAGCCGCACACATCCCCGCCACGTATCTCCCTCCAGAAACCACGCTAAACAAGCTCCCTCATCGAAAACAACCCGACCTGGCCCTCTCCACCTCAACACCCTGCTAGCGCCTGAAGTCAACCACAAGCTGTCATGACCCCAACCAGACCCTATGTCTACCGATGTCTCGCAAAGTGGAGCACCGGACCATTACGCACGGTAGCGCATGGATGGCATAAGTGTCAAGCCCACGATGTCATGAGGACCTGAGCAGACCACAGCTCAAGGTGCGACAGAGGCGCTGACGTAGGCTAAAAGGTAGCTATTCACACAAGATCCACCGTCTCGACCTGGTCACGAGGTGGTGCGAGAGGTGGTGCTGGCCGCCAGCCGCAGGGCAAGGCAGAGGAATGCCAGTACACCGGCGCGACGTAGTATCAGATAGCCGGACGCCTGCGCCAAGAACATGGCCGCGGCTGGCGACCTCGGAGCAGACCTGCGCTCAGTCGGGTCCTGGTCACGGAACTTGGAGCCGTGCCCGCGCTTGCCGACGGTGACCGCGGCACGCGCCTAGGACGGCTTGTAAGGCCCCGGCTTGGGCCGCGGCTTGCCACCGGGAAACGCGAGGCGCAGGATCGTGCGGTGAACGGTGCCGAGTTGCTTGTGCAGGGGTCCGGTGTTGTATGGCAGCCCGTAGCGACGGCAGATATCGCGCACACGCGGCGCGATCTCGGCGTAGCGACTTGAGGGCATGTCCGGGTAGAGGTGGTGCTCGACCTGGAAGCTCAGGTTGCCCGCCAGCAGGTGAAAGAGCGGCCCGCCGTCGATGTTCGCCGAGCCGAGCAACTGGCGCACATACCAGCCGCCGCGGGTCTCCTCGGCGACCTCGCGCTCGCTGAACGTGTAGGTCTGGTCGGGGAAGTGCCCGCAGAAGATGATCGAGTAGGCCCAGACGTTGCGCACGATGTTCGCGGTGAAGTTCGCCGTCAGCGTCGACTTGAACGCGCGACCGGAGAGCAGTGGGAAGGCGATGTAGTCCTTGACGATCTGCCGGCGCGCCTTCACGCCGATCGCCTTGAGCTCTTCAACCAGCTTCGCCTTGGACTTCTCGCCCGAGTGCAGCGCATCGAAGTTCAGGTCGTGCACCGCCACCCCCCACTCGAAGAAGCCCATCAGCAGCAGGTTGTAAAAAGGCTGCGCCAGATAGACCGGGTGCCAGCGCTGATGCGGGTCGATCCGCATGATCTCGTAGCCCAGGTCGCGGTCCTTGCCACGGATATTCGTGAAGGTGTGGTGCTCGTAGTTATGTGAGTGACGCCATGCGTCGGCCGGCGACGCCGTGTCCCAGTCCCAATTCTGGGAGTTGATGTCCGGGTCGTTCATCCAGTCCCACTGCCCGTGCATCACGTTGTGGCCAATCTCCATGTTCTCGAGGATCTTGGCGAGCGACAGCGACGCGGTACCCGCAAACCACAGCGGCTTGTAGCGCGATCCCATCAGCAGCGCGCGCGCTGCCAGCACGAGGTGGCGATGCAGCTTGATCGTGCTGCGGATGTAGCGCGCGTCGCGGTCGCCAAGATCGGCGAAGACCTCGTCGTGGATCGCGTCGAACTCGCGTCCTAGTTCTTCGATCTGCTCGGGAGTGAGGCGCGCTAGCGGGCTCTCCGGCTCCCCCGCGATCGAATCCGCCGGCGGCCTGAGCGCCGGTTCGGGCGTGGTGGTGTGCGGGGGCGGTCCCTCGACCTCGTTGAGTCGCGCGGCGGCCGGTGGACTGTGGACGGCAGACATGTTCTGAATCCTCCGATAGGGGTTGCTAGAGCTCGATCTCGATCGCGCCCTCGGGCGCGTTGATGCAGGTGCGCAGCATTTCGCCGGGCTGGCCGTAGACGCGACCGGTGCGCAGATCGCGGACCTGACCCGCCCGCAGCCGCCCCACACAGGTGTGGCAGATACCCATGCGGCAGCCATACGGCAAGGTCAGGCCCGCCTGCTCACCGGCCAGCAGGATCGGCTGCTCGCCATCGCTGGAAGCCTGGATGTGGCTGGCGCAAAAGTCGATCGTGCCGCCCACGCCGCGCTCGCCATCCCCGACGCGCGCGTCGGGCTGGAAGTGCTCGACGTGCAGACGCTCGAGGTCTCCGTCGTCTCGCCAGCGCTCGCTCATCGCTTCGAGCAGCCCCGTCGGCCCACACAGGAATGTCTCGCGCTCGCGCCAGTCCGCACACAGCGAATCGAGCTGAGACGGCGTTACCCGCCCCTGCTCACCGGTAATGCGCTCGTGCAGCCGGTATCCGGGGTGGCGGACGTCGAGCTCGCGCAGCTCGCTGCCGAAGATCACTCCCTCCGCCCTCCGCGCACAGTGCACGTGCACCACGTCCTCCAGGCGGCGCTCGCCGGCGATGCTGCGCAGCATGCTCATGATCGGCGTCACCCCGCTACCCGCGCTGATGAACAGCAGCCGTCGCGGCAGCGGATCGGGCAGCACGAACGTGCCTTCGACGCCTCCCAACCGCACGATCGTCCCCGGCTTCACACGACTAAAGAGGAAGGGCGAGACCTTGCCGGACTCGACCAGCTTCGGGGTGATCGCAATGCATCCATCCGCGCGTCCGGGGTCGGACGTCAGCGAGTAAGCGCGCCAGTGATGTACGCCGTCGACCTCGATGCCCAGGCGCAGATACTGCCCGGGACGGTGGCCCGGCCATTCCCAGCCGGGCTTGATCAACACCGACACCGACTCGGGAGTCTCGCGCTCGACACGTTCGATACGACCACGCAGCTCGCGCGTGGACCACAGCGGATTGACCAGCTCCAGGTAGTCGTCTGGCAGCAGCGGCGACGTGAAGGAGCGCACCAAGCCCAGCACCCTGCGCCGGCCCTCAGACACGCGCGGGACCGCTCCCCGCTCAGCCACGAAGGCCTCTGAGCCGATAAGTGCTGGACTTGAGATATCCGATATCCATAACAACCTGGATCAATGCTACCTCATTTGAGGGAGCATCAAACATGGTATCTTGAAATTGTGATGGCTGCTACAGCTCCAGATACCCTCCAGGCCCCGCGAGGTAAACGCAACGGGTCCGCGCGCAGCGGCTCCGGAGACCACAGCGCCAAGCCCGCCGGTTCGAAGTCCGCCGGCTCAGAGCACGACGACGCCGGGCCCGCCAACTCCAAACACGCTGGCTCACCCTCCGGCTATGACCTCACCGTCGAGCAACTCGCCGCCGAGGTCGGGATGTCGGTGCGCAACATTCGCAACCACCACACCCGCGGTCTGCTGCCGCCGCCCGAGGTGCGCGCGCGCGTGGGCTATTACAACGCCGACCACGTCGCGCGGCTGCGGCTGATCCTCGACCTTCAGGCCGACGGCTTCAACCTCGCCGCGATCGCGCGGCTGCTTAGCGGATCGGACGGCCTGGCCGAGCGCCTGCTCGGCCTGCGCCGCGCGGTGACCACACCCTTCGAGTCCGAGTCTCCGGAGGTCATCACCGGCGAGGAACTCGAGAAGCGCTTCGGTTCCGTCGACGCGAAGGACGTCGAGCGCATCCGCAAGCTTAAGCTACTCGTCCCGCTGGGCGAGGATCGCTTTGAAGTGCCGAGCCCCGCGTTGCTGGGAGCCGCCGAAGAAGTGGTTGCCCTCGGAATTTCGCTACACGCCGCCCTGGCGCTCGTCGAGCGCGTCAGCCGCGACTGCGAATCGATCTCGCGCGCGTTCACAAAGCTCTTCCTCAAAGAGCTCTGGGAGCCCTTCGAGCAGGCTGGCCAGCCCGACGAGCACTGGGACGAGCTGATCGAGGCCGTCGGCTCACTGCGGCCGCTGGCCTCCGAGACGCTGCTCGCGCTGTTCAAGCAGCGAATGACCGCGCAGCTGGAGGCCGCCTTCGGCAAGGTGCTCGAGCACCAGGCCAAACGCAAGTAAAGCTCAGCGAGGCTGCGCCACCAAAGCGTCCGCGCCGACCTCGTCGATCGCGGCGTAGCCGCTCAGCGCCATCGCGAGATCGAGATCCGCTAGGAACGAGCGCAGAACCTCGACGACTCCCTGCGCCCCTCCCAGTGCGAGCCCCCAGATGTAGGGACGGCCGAGCAGCACCGCACGCGCACCCAGTGCGAGCGCCTTCAGTGCATCCGCGCCCGAGCGCACGCCACTGTCGAACAGCACCTCACAGCGACCGTCGACCGCCGCCACGACACCGGGCAGCGCGTCGAGTGCGCCCACCGCACCGTCTACCTGACGCCCGCCGTGATTGGAGACGATCACGCCCTGAACACCGTGCTCAACCGCCAGGCTCGCGTCCTCCGCGCGCAAGATGCCCTTCAACACGATCGGCAACTCGGTGATCTCGCGCAGGAAGACCAGGTCCTCCCAGGTGACCGCGGGGTTCGAGAATTCCCACGCCCAATGACCGATCGCGGCCTGCATGTTCTCCTCCGGCGGCGCCGGCAACGCGGCGCGGAAGACCGGGTCCTCCAGGTAGTTGCGGTTACCCTCGCCCCACAGGAACGGCAGGAAGCCGTTCGTCAGATCGGCCGGGCGCCAACCCAGCATCCAAGTGTCCAGCGTGAGCACGAGCGCTCCGTAACCCGCCTGCTCGGCGCGCGCCACGAAACTGCGCGCGAGTTCGCGGTCGCGCGGCCAATAGAGCTGGTACCAGCGCGGCAGCTCGCCCGCGGCCTGCGCGATCTGCTCGATCGTGTGCGAAGCCGCCGTGCTCGCGATGAACGGCACACCCGCCTCGGCCGCCGCGCGCGCCATCGCGAGCTCCCCCTCGGGGTGCGCGAGCGTCTGGACACCGATCGGCGCCAGCAGCACCGGCGCCGGCAGCGGCGTCCCGAGCAGCGTGCGCGCGAGGGTGCGCTGCGATACGTCGCGCAGCATCCGCGGCTGCAGGCGCCAGTGATCGAACGCCTCGCGGTTGGCGCGCATCGTCTCGCCGAGGCCCGCACCGCCGGCGATGTAGCCGCGCGGACCCTCTGCCAGCAGGCTGTACGCGTCGCGCTCCAGCGACTTCCAGTCCAGCGGACGCGCGGGACGCTGACCACCCATCCCGCGCAGGTAGATCTCGTACTGGTAGTTGGCGAAGGGGATCTGCTCGCTCATGCCGCGCGACCTCCGATGCGCGTGACTTGTAGTCGGGGGCGGCAACTCTAGCGCCGCGTTGGGGCGGAGCTCTCGCTCGAGGGCCTCGCCGCGCGTACGCGCATGCGCACCCGCGCGCGGCGGGGTCCGCAAAAGCTCACCCCACACCGGCGCGCGACCCTTTGCCGCGCGACCACCCACATCACACGCGCCCTGCCGCGCTCACCTGGTCGCCCAAACCTCCCCGACCCCTTCGAAGCCCAGCGCGCGCTTGGTCGCTTCGGTGAGATCGAATTCGCGGCCGGCCACGTAGGGACCGCGGTCGACGACCGGCACGCGCACCGTGCGCCCGCCGTAGCGCAGCGTCACGAGCGTCCCGCACGGCAGCGTCTTGTTGGCGACTCCTAACGTGGAGCTCGTCAGCCAACCACCGCACGCCATCGTGCCTCCCCCTCCGTACCACGAGGCTCCCGCGAGCCGAAATACGTTGAGCAGTCCGAGACGGCGGTGCGAGCTGCGCTCCTGCGCATCGCCCCTGAAGAGCACGCGCGCGGCGGTGCTGCCGAGCGTGTCCAGGCGCAGGCGCAGCCGATAGCGCCCGCGCGCGCCGGTCTGCGTGCCAACGACCGTTCTCCAGCCGCCGTGGCGGCGCAGCTGCAGCACGACCCTTCGGTCGGCGAGCCGCGGCACCAACGTGCCGGTGATCGTCGCACTGCGGCCAGCGAGGACGTCGAGGTCGGCGCCGCGCACGTGCAGCGCGGTGCGCAATGGCACCGGACGCGCCGAGGCTTCGCCGACCGGTGGTTGGGTGGCCAGCGCGCTGGGCTGGCTCAATGGCGTCACGGGCAGCGCAAGCGTTGCGGGGACGTACATATTCCTCCTTGCGTCCACGCCTACGGGGTTAGCTGTCGGGCTCACGCCACACCGCGCGCACGAAGGCGTGCGCCGACCTGGCGTTACGGCCATAGCAACGGCCGATTCGCCCCATCCGAGCCACCCTCATCGCGGCCCGGCAGTGGGTCCCCCGCTCGCCTCCAACAACGGAGACGACTCGGCGAAATGCGCTCTTGGACGAGCTGGAACAGGTTAGGTGAGCATTTGTAGCGTTTGTGTGCTGAAGGGCACACATGCCCGATAAGCCAATCAGACGCTCAAACAGCTTGGCGAAGGCTGTCTCTCACCCATGCGCCCGCGTACGCGGGCTGCGTGAAATGCCGAGTTGGGCTTCCAACTATCAAGGCATTGCCGCTGCGATCCGATGGTCGTTCGAATATGTCATCTTCGCTGGTCTCCAATCCTACGCTCGCAGCCGCTCCTCCAGCCACCTCCAGGCGCGCCGCAGCCCCACATCCCGCCGGCCGCTGGATCGATCACTGGCTGGAGTCGCTGCACGACATCGAGGCCCTGCGCGCCGCCCACCCGATGATGGACGCCGTGATCGAGGAGATCGACGGCCGCATGATCCGCGTCGGCGAGCAGTGGCTCGCGGACTTCGCCTCATGTAACTATCTCGGCTTCGATCTCGACCCCGAGATCATCCAGGCCGTCCCCGCATTCCTCGAGGAGTGGGGCACGCATCCGAGTTGGTCACGCCTACTGGGTAGCCCGGTTCTCTACGAGCAGATCGAGGAGCGCCTGACGGAGCTGCTCGGCTGCGAAGACTCACTGGTACTACCGACGATCACACACATCCACGCCTCGGTGATCCCGGTGCTCGCCGCCTCCGGAACGATCTTCCTCGACGCGCGCGCACACAAGACCATGTACGACGGCTGTCAGGTCGCACGCGCCCGCGGCGCCGCGGTCCGCCGCTTCCGCTTCGAGGACCCCGACCATCTCGATGAGCTGCTCAGCGCCGAGCGCGACAGCTCGCGGCTGGTCTGCATGGACGGCGTCAACAGCATGACCGGCAATCCACCGGACCTGCGGGCGTTCGCCGAAGTCACACGTCGCCACGGCGCGCTGCTGTACGTCGACGATGCCCACGGCTTCGGCGTGATCGGCGAGCGCACCCCCGGCGAGCCGTGCTCCTACGGCGCGCGTGGCAACAGCATCGTGCGCCACTTCGACGAGAGTTACGAGGACCTGGTGCTCGTCGGCGGTTTCTCCAAGGCGTACTCCTCGCTGCTCGCATTCATCGCCTGTCCGACCGAGGTCAAGAACCTCTTGAAGGTCGCCGCCCCGCCATACCTGTACTCCGGACCCTCGCCGATCGCCTCGCTGGCAACGGTACTCGCGGGCTTCGACGTCAACGAGCGCCGCGGCGAGAAGCTGCGCCGCACCCTGCACCGCCACAGCATTCGCGTACTGGACGCGCTTGGCGAGCTCGACGCCCACACGCCCAACCGCTCGCAGCTACCGATCGTCGAGATTCCGCTGCGCGACCACACCCGGATCGACGCGGTCGGCCGGCTGCTGTTCGAGCGCGGCATCTACGTGACGCTCGCCGCCTACCCGCTCGTACCCAAGGCGGAGGTCGGCTTCCGCGTGCAGCTCACCGCGGTGAACACCGACGCCGAAGTGGATGCATTGATCGCGGTCCTCGGCGAGCTCGCCGAGCGCGGCGAGCTGCAATCGGCAGCCGCCCACTCAACACTGGAAGCGGCATAAGGACATGGCCGCGCTCGCCCCCTCAGGTCTCGGCGAGGACGCGCAGCCACCGAACCTCATGCGGAGGACATCGAACGGTCGACCACGCTTGCAGCTGTGGCAGGGCTACCTCGTCTTCGGCGCGGTTGGCGCCTTCCTGTACCTGCTGGTGCCACCGCTGAAGGGCAACCCCGCCTTCTTCAACACGCTCGGCCTGACCAGCTGGATCGCCGTGATCGTCGGCATCCGTCGCAACAAACCCAAGTACGCGCTGCCCTGGTGGTTGTTCGCGTTCGGCTTTTTCCTCTACTGGTTGGGCGACGTCTACACCTACAGCTATCCCCACTACATCCTGCACGGCGAAGTCCCGTTCCCCTCGATCGGCGACGCCATTTACCTCACCGTCTACCCCGCGCAGATGCTGGGGCTGCTGCTACTCGTGCGCAAGCGCAACCCGCAGCGCAACCGCAACACGCTGATCGACGCCGCGATCCTGACGCTCGGACTCTCGCTGCTCTCGTGGGTCCTGCAGATCGCGCCCTATCTCCACGATGGCTCGCTGGAACTGCTGCCCAAGCTCGTCTCCGTGGCCTACCCGCTCGGCGACATCATCTTGCTCGCCGCGGCCATTCGCCTCGTGCTCGACGCCGGCCGGCGTCGCCCGTCCTTCTACTTCCTGAGCGCGAGCATCCTCGCGTTGCTGAGCACCGACTTCGTCTACGGCGTGATGACGCTCGACAACGCCTTCCACCATCAGCTGCTGCTCGACCTCGGCTGGTTCTCCTACCAGCTGCTGTGGGGGACCGCCGCGCTACATCCCTCGATGGTCGACCTCGACGAGCCGGTCCATAACCGCGAGGCCAAGCTGACGACGCTGCGCCTGACGTTGCTCACCGGCGCCTCGCTGATCGCACCGATCTGCATCCTGCTCAAGGAGTTGCACCGCGGCGACCTCGACCTGATCGTGATCATCTGCGCGTCGATGATCCTGTTCGGCTTCGTCGTGATGCGCATGGTCGGACTGGTGCGCCAGCAGGAGCAGTCCGCCGACCGCGAGCGCACATTCGCGGAGGAGAAGGCGCGACTGACAGCGGAGATCCAACGTCGCAGCAGCGAGGAGCGCTTCGCCTCGCTCGTACAGCACTCCAGCGACTTGATCACGGTCGTCGGAGCGGACGCCACGATCACCTACCAGAGCCCCTCCTCCGAACACGTGCTCGGCTATCCGCCGGATGAGCTGCTCGGCACCCGCTTCGACCGCATCGTCGCCAAGGAGGACGCCGGACGCCTACTGCAACTGCTCGCCGACGGCGCGGGCTATGCGCGCCGCGATGGACAGGTCATCGAGTGCACGCTGCGCCACTGCGACGGCAGCCTGCGCCAGTTCGAGATCCTGCACACCAACCTGCTCGACGACGAGCACGTGCGCGGCATCGTCCTCAATGCGCGCGACATCTCAGAGCGCAAGGTCTTCGAGGAGCAGCTCGCCCACCAGGCCTTCCACGACCCCGTGACCAACCTGCCCAACCGAGCGCTGTTCGTGGAGCGTGTGCGCCACGCGATCGGCCGTGCGCGGCGCGAGGAGCGCGAGCTCGGGGTGATCTTCCTCGACATCGACGACTTCAAGACGATCAACGACAGCCTCGGCCACGGCGCCGGCGACGCAGCGCTGATCGACGTCGCCAAGCGCCTCTCGGCCAGCATCCGCACGAGCGACACCGCCGCGCGCTTCGGCGGCGACGAGTTCGTCGTCCTGCTGGAGGACCTCGACAGCACGCAGACCGCGGTCGACGTCGCCGAGCGCGTGCTCGAGGATCTGCGCCGGCCGCTGATGGTCGCCGGCAAGGAGCTCGTCGTCCGCGGCAGCATCGGGATCTCGATCCTCGAGGGTGCCTCGCCGGCCGGCGCGGACGAGCTGATCCGCGACGCCGATGCCGCGATGTACATCGCCAAGCGCGACGGCAAGGGCGGCTACCGCATGTTCGAGCCCGAGATGCACGCCGGCGTACTCGCACGACTGGAGCTGCGCGCCGACCTGCAGCGGGCGCTCGAGAACGGACAGTTCGAGCTGCACTACCAGCCGATCGTGCGCCTCGCCGACGGCGGCGTCGCCGGCATGGAGGCGCTGCTGCGCTGGCACCACCCCGAGCGCGGCCTAGTGGTCCCCGGGGACTTCATCCCGTTTGCCGAGGAGACCGGCCTGATCGTGCCGATCGGCCGCTGGGTGCTGCGCGAGGCCTGTCGTCAGGCTGTGTCGGTCCAGCGTCTGTGGACCGAGGGCGAGTCGCTCTACATGTGCGTGAACCTCTCGGTCAAGCAGCTCCAGCACAGCGACGTGATTTCCGACGTGCGCGACGCCCTCGCGGAGTCAGGCCTGCAGCCCAGCCTGCTGACCCTGGAGATCACCGAGTCGATGCTGATTGACGACCCCGACATCGCGGTTGTCAAGCTCAAGGAACTGCGCGCGCTTGGCGTGCGCGTCGCGATGGACGACTTCGGCACCGGCTACTCCTCGCTGAGCTACCTCAGTCGCTTCCCGGTCGACGTCATCAAGATGGACCGCTCCTTCCTGCGCCCGGACACGACTCCCGAGGCGATCGATCTCTCGAGCGCCGTCGTCGCGCTCGGCAGCTCGCTCTCGCTGGAGGTCGTCGCCGAGGGCATCGAACTCGACGAGCAGCTGAGCCGCCTGCGCGACCTCGGTTGCGAGCTCGGCCAGGGCTTTCACTTCGCGCACCCAATGGAGTCCGCGCACCTGGCCGACTATCTCGCGGGGCGAGCGCAGGGGGATGGAGAGGAGTCCGGTCAGCCACTGACGGCCCCGCGTGATGCTACCTAACGGGGTCCTCGCCAACCGCGACTTTCGACTGCTATTCGCCGGGCGCAGCGTTTCGCTGCTCGGGGACGGCGCGTTCTTGGTAGCGCTGGCCTGGCAGGCCTACACGCTTTCCAATGCCCCCACCGCGCTTGCGCTGCTCGGCATCGCGATGACAGTCCCGCTGATCGCGCTGCTGCTGTTTGGCGGGGTCGTCAGCGACCGGCACAGCCGCCGCCGTGTGATGCTGCTCGCGGACCTGATGCGCGCGGTCCTGCTCGCGCTGCTCGCCGCGCTGGCAATCAGCGGCACGCTGCACCTGTGGCAGATGATGGTGACCGTCGCCCTCTACGGCAGCGCGCAGGCGTTCTTCGACCCGGCTAGCGACGCAATCCTGCCCGAGCTGCTGCCGGCATCGCAGCTGGGACAGGCCAATGCTCTGGAGCAAGTTGTGCGGCCGCTGGCGCTGCGATTGGCGGGACCCGCAGTGGGAGGCGTACTGGTCGGCGTGCTCGGCCCCGGCTCGGCCTTCCTCGCCGATGGAGCGACGTTCCTCGCCTCCGCGGCGACGCTGTGGGCGATGTCGGTTGAGGGCCCCGTCGCGCGCGTACGCGCGCATACGCACGCGCGGCGGGGCCCCGACGAGAACGACCGGAGTGCGAAGAAGCGGTGGGCGCTCGCGGGCAGCGGCGAGCTGCGCGAGGGCTGGGTCTACGTGCGCCGTCACGTTTGGCTGTGGGGAACCTTCGCGAGCGCCGGTATCGCCTACCTGCTGTTCATGGGTCCCGCCGAGGTACTGCTGCCGTTCATGGTCAAGCACGTGCTCGGCGGTAACGGGATGCAGCTTGGGCTCGTCCTCGGTGCGGGCGGCCTGGGCTCGGTCGCCTGCGCGCTGGCGATGGCTCGCAGCGGGCTGCCCGTGCACAGCATGACCTTCGTCTACGTCGTCTGGGGCCTGGCCACGCTCGCCGTCGCCGGGTACGGGTTGGCCACCGCGATCTGGCAGCTGATGCTGGCAAGCCTCGCCTTCAACCTCTTGGAGACCGCGGGCACGATCGTGTGGGCGACGATGAAGCAGCGCCACGTACCGGGGCACATGCTCGGGCGCGTATCGAGCCTCGACTGGCTGATCTCGATCGGGCTGCTGCCGGTCTCATTCGCGCTGACCGCACCGCTGAGCGCGGCGCTAGGCGTACGCGCCACGTTGATCGGGGCCGGAGTCGCCGGCGCCGCGGCGACGCTCGGGGGACTGCTGCTACCGGGGATGCGCGGGGTCGACCGCACACTGGGGTCCGCTTCGCGCGGCAGTGTCTCACCGTCTTCCTCAGCCGCGGGAACGATTTGAGCTCGTTATCCCCGAAGTTTTCCCTGCGGTCGTTGACTCCCCGCCCACGAGCAGCCACAATCAGCTGATGGCGAACCCCGATCGGCTGACTGGCCTGGACACGGCATTTCTGCATCTCGAGGACAACTCCACCGCCCACATGCACGTGGCCTCCGTGATGATCTTCGAAGGCCAGGCCCCAACCCCGCAGGAGCTCGTCGACCACGTGCTCGGCCGCCTGCACCTCGTACCGCGCTACCGCCAGCGACTGGCCTACGTGCCCCTGGATCAGGGTCGGCCGGTGTGGACGGACGACCCCCATTTCAACCCGCACTACCACATCCGCCACACCGCGCTGCCGCGGCCGGGCGATGAGGCAGCGCTCAAGCAACTGGCCGGCCGACTCTTCTCACAGCGCCTGGACCGCTCCAAGCCCCTGTGGGAGATCTGGCTGGTCGATCGCATGGCCGGTCAGCGCTTCGCGCTGATCGCCAAGACCCACCACGCACTAGTTGACGGCATCTCGGGCGTTGACATCACGACCGTTCTGTTCGACGCAAGCCCCGAGCCCGTGCCGCCGACCACGCGCGGGGCTTCCTGGAGCCCGCGGCCGCTGCCGGGCTCAGCCAAGCTGCTCGGCGAGGCCCTGCTGGAGCGCACGACGGTGCCGGCGGAGATCGCGCGCGGCGCGCGGCGGGTGCTGCGCACCCCGCGGCGCGCGATCGGGCAACTGCGACGTAACGTGGCGAGCATCAGCGCCACGACGATCGCCGGCATCAACGCGCCCGCGCCCCCCTCCCCTCTCAATGTCGACATCGGCCCGCACCGGCGCTACACGTTCGTCGACGTCGACCTGGCGCTCTTCAAGAGCATCAAGGATGCCCTCGGGGGCACGCTCAACGATGTGGTGCTCACCTCCGTCAGCCTCGCGCTCGGCCGCTGGCTGCGCCGCACAGGACAGGACACCACTGGCCTTGTGCTCAAGGCGATGGTCCCAGTCTCGGTGCGCGCCGAGGGCGAGCGCGGAGCACTTGGCAACCGCGTCGCAGCGATGTGGGCCCCGCTGCCGGTCGGCGTCGAGGACCCCGCGGAGTGCTTCGAGCAGATCCGCCTCGCGATGGAGAACCTCAAGCGCTCCGGGCAGGCTGTCGGCGCGCAGGCCCTGACCAATCTCGCTGGCTTCGCGCCGCCGACGATCCTCAGCCAGGCCGCCCGGCTACAGGCCCGCCAGCGCTACTTCAACCTCGTCGTCACGAACGTCCCGGGCCCGCAATTCCCCCTCTATCTGCTCGGGCGGCGACTGCGCTCGCTCTATCCCGTCGTCCCACTCGCACGCCGCCAGGCCCTCGGGATCGCGGTCATGAGCTACAACGGCCACCTCGGCTTCGGCCTGCTCGGCGACTATGACGCACTGCCCGAACTCGACGAGATCGCACTCGATCTCGAGCACTCGATCCGGCTGCTCGCGCGCACCGCGGGCGTTTCGCGCTCATCCGCCGGCAAGGGCACACCCACCAAAGCCAAGCGCCCGGCAAAAGCCAAGCCTGCGGCCAAGACAAAGCCCGCGGCAAAAGCACGCGCCAAGCCAGCCAAGTCCGCGCCATCCAAGTCCTGACCCGCAGAGCTCAGGCGCGAGCTCGCCCGTAGCGGGTCATGAGATCGATACAGTTTCGCGATCTCAATGCTGGATCGGAAGTCCTATAGATACGCGATCACCGGCCTAGCGGTCGCGCTTGGCATATTCCTGATCGGGGTCAGCACAATCGCTGCGCTCGGCCACGCCGTGCCCAAGGAGCTCTGGGCCGTCGGTACGGCCCTCGGCGGCGGACTGCTAGGTGTGCTCGTCCCCCCGCCCCAGGCCACGCCGGGCTCCAAGCCAGTAGCTGAATCGAGCACTGTGCAAAACGCCGCATCGACGGCTGCCGCGCAAGCTCTGGGCGGGCTGGCCGCGCAGCCGCAGCCAGCGAAAACCAGTGACGCCGAGACGGCCGCGGACGCGAGCGCCAGGGTCCAGCGCAAGGCCGAGGCTGCCGTTGAAGACATCAACAGCCCGGAGAATCTGAGTCTCGCGATCGCGGCGGCATCGGTCAGCCCGGGCGCCGGGGCTGCCGGTGGGACCTTGGCAGCCCAGCACTCCGCGACGGCCGCGGACCTCGAAGCGAAAGCCCAGACGGCTGCTCCGGCCGAGCGTGATGAGCTGCAAGCCCAGGCCAGCGTGTATGGCGCCGCTGCCCGAGCCGCGCTGGCGCCAGGCACGCTGACCGCGGCCAAAGCAGCCGTGCAGGCGGCGCCGAAGGGCAACGCGCAGTTGCGCGACTACGCGGGCAAGCTGCTTCCCCCGCTGTTCGTGTTCGTCGCAGCGCTACTGCTGGGCACGGCGCTGACAGTGGGGTGGATCGACCCCAAACAGGCGTACCGCGCGGGCGCGATCAAAGAGGGCAGCGAGCTGCTCGCGCTGGCGATCGCCGCCGGGGGTGCGATAGTCGGAGTGCTTGCTCCCTCACCGGGCCAGAAAACGCCGTCCAGCAGCTGACGTGCCTGCCGATGGCCGCCAATTCGCCGCTGCGTAGGAGCAGGACAGCTTGACGGCCGCAATCTTCGGCTTGGTCGGGGTGATCGTCGGCGGCGTGCTCAACGGTGTGGTGGGCTGGCTGGTGGCGCGCGGGCAGGCGCGCTCGAGCACGCGAGCGATTGCGCGCCTGGCCTACGACGACTTCCTGCACCACCAGAGCACACTTGTGCGGGCGCTCGACGCCGGATGCTGGTGGGACGGCGCCGATCTGCTCGGGGAGCAGGTATGCACCGAGGACTGGAAGCTGCTGCTCGGCGAGCTCGGCGACGAACCCTCCCAGGAGGTTGCCTCCGCGCGCGGCTGGATGGCCTACCTCATCAGCCGCTGGCGCGCGGCCGTCCCGGACCCCGCGCAGGCTCAACTCGCCCTACCGCTCGCCTCGCGGACACTCGCTCCCCAGGACAGCCAACTGATGCGCGATACCTTCGCCCGGATGGACCGCGCACGCCGGCAGCTCTCGGGCAAGGTCAGCGGGCGGAAATTCTCCTCCTTCAAAGACGGTGGCACGCTCGCGACGCTCGAGCCACCACGCACGCTCGAGGAACTCGGCATCGACGCCGAGAGCTGCCGCTTGCGGCGCAAGGCCGACTACGGGCGACCGAGCCCGTGAGCAGTGGCATGCGGCTGGCCCTCTGTCAGTGCAACGCGACCGTCGGTGACATCGCCGGCAACGCGCGGCGCATCGGCGCCGGTATCGAGGCGGCCCGCGCGGCGGGCGCCGAGCTCGTGTTGTTTCCCGAGCTGGCCCTCACGGGCTACCCACCCGAGGATCTGCTGCTACGCGAGCACTTCCTCGCCGATGCGCGACTCGCGCTGGAGGAGCTAGCGGCCGACCTGCGGGGAATCGTCGCGGTCGTCGGCTTCCCGGAGCGGGCCGAGGATGTCTACAACTCCGCGGCGGTGCTTGCCGAGGGGCGGGTGCACGCGATCTACCGCAAGACCCACCTGCCTAACTACGGGGTCTTCGATGAGCAGCGCTACTTCCAGGCGGGCCGCGGCGGCGCGGTCCTGGACATCGGCTCCGAGCGCGTCGGCCTGACGGTCTGCGAGGACATCTGGGAGCCGGGCGCGCCGGCCTCCGAGGAGGCGCTCGCCGGGGCGAGTCTGATCCTCAACATCTCCGCTTCGCCCTACCACGCTGGCAAGGGTGCCGAGCGCGAGCGAATGCTCGCGCAGCGCGCCCGCGAGCACCTGGCGGTGGTCGCATTCTGCGCGCTGGTCGGCGGCCAGGACGAGCTGCTCTTCGACGGGCACTCCTGCGTGCTCGACCACACCGGTACGACGATCGCGCGCGCGGCGCAGTTCCGCGAGGACCTGCTGGTCTGCGACGTAGACCTCACGGCGGCAGCCGCCGCGCGCCTGCGCGAGGCCGGCCATCGCTCCGCCGCGCGCCGCGGAGTGGCCCCTGTGCAGACGTTTGCGCCGCTCCCCGACCAGGCCGAGTCCCCGACAGCAAGCCGCCCCACGGGCTCGGCCCGCGAAGCTTCCCCGCTGCACAAGCCGCTCGCGCCACTGGAGGCCGAGGTCTATGCCGCGCTCGCACTCGGACTGCGCGACTACGTCGAGAAGAACGGCTTCGGCGAGGTGGTACTGGGGCTCTCCGGAGGGATCGACTCGGCGCTGGTCGCCTGCATCGCGGCCGACGCCCTGGGGGCAGGGCGCGTGAGTGTGGCGATCATGCCCTCGCGCTACTCATCGGCGGCCACGCAGGAAGATGCGCGCGCGCTCGCCGCCGCGCTGGGGGTGCGCGTCCACGAGCTCGCGATCGAGGCGGCGGTGGACGCATACGACGCGACGCTGCGCGAGTCCTTCGCCGGCGCACCGCGCGACCTCACCGAGGAGAACCTGCAGGCGCGCATCCGCGGCAACCTGCTGATGGCGCTTTCCAATAAGTTCGGCTGGCTGGTGCTCACGACCGGCAACAAGTCCGAGATGTCGGTCGGCTACACAACGCTCTACGGCGACCTCGCCGGCGGCCTAGCGGTCATCAAGGACGTGCCCAAGACGCTCGTCTACCGCCTCTGCGAGTGGCGCAACTCCGCGGCCGGGTCGCACTCCGCGGAGCCCCCCGCAGGTGCGAACCAGACGCGGGCGCAGGCTCCGATCCCGGTCTCGATCATCACGCGCGCACCCTCCGCCGAGCTGCGCGAGGATCAGCGCGACGAGGACTCGCTGCCCCCATATGAGCTGCTGGACCGCATCCTGCAGGGCTACGTCGAGCTCGATCAGGGCCGCGAGCAGCTGATCGCGCAGGGCCTGCCGGCGGCCGAGGTCGAGCATGTCACTCGCCTCGTGGACCTCGCCGAGTACAAGCGCCGCCAGGCGCCCCCCGGCATCAAGGTGACCACGCGCGCCTTTGGCCGCGACCGGCGGATGCCAATCACCAACCGCTACCGCGGCTAAGACGCCCAGCTGACCGCTACCCTGCGGGCCGATGCTCCGGCCGCCCCGTCCTCGAACCCCAGCGCTCGCGCCCTGCGTGCTGTGCACGTTGGCGGCGCTGTGCGCGTTCGGCCTAAGCGCCTGCGCGAACACGATTCAGCATCAGCCGGTCGCCCCGAGCTTCTTGGAGCCACTGGTGATGCAGCGCGCATTTCCCATCTACTGGCTCGGTGGCGCCTTTCGGCGGCTGCCGATCATCGGCGTGGGCCGCGACCCGGCCGGGGCGTATGAGATCCAGTACGGCAACTGCACGCAGGGCGGCGAGAACGTCTGCGTGACGCCGCTACAGATCGTGACCTCGCCTGACAACAGCTTTCGCCCGGGGGGCTCGATCCCGCAACGCCACATCTCGGTGCGCGGGGTCCCGGGCACCGCTGCCCAGGGCGGGACGACGATTGAGCTCTCCACGGGCACGGTCGTAGTCGACATCTACGCCGACAGCCCCGCGCTCGCGCGGGCCGCGGCGCGGGAAATGGTGACGATCAACGCACTTCAGCTGCCCGGAGAGCCGCTGCCGCGGCCGCTGCCGAACACGGGCTTCGCGCAGAAACCGCTGCTCTCCCAGCAGCCCCCCACCCCGCCGCTGGCGCGCGTGGTCTCAGCCGACTAGCGGTCGCACGGCGATCGTCATGCGCGTGAGCGCGCAGAGGCGACCCTCGTCGTCGCTGAAGCGCACGTCCCACACCCAGGTGGTGCGCCCGCGGTGCAGCCGCGTGGCGTGCGCGTGCACAGTGCCGGCGGTGACGGGCCTCAGGAAGCTCGTGTTGTTGGAGAGCCCCATCGCCGTCGACCCCTGCTCGAGCACCGTTATCCCTGTGGCCAGCGAGGCCATCGCCTCGGCCATCGAGGCGTAGACCCCCCCGTGCACCAGCCCCGCGGGCTGCTTGAGCTGATCGCCGACCTGCACCTGGGCGCGCACTTCCTGCTCGGATACCTCGAGCAACTCCAGGCCATAGTGCCGGTCGAATCCGAGCAGCACATCGTTGAGCTGCTCTGCGCTGGGGAGGGCCATCGCGGCGCCACGATAGCCTACGGGCCCGCCCATGAGTCACTTGGACAGCTTGCCCCCCGATCTGCGCGCCGTGCTCTCGCTGCTGCTGCGCCAGCGCAAACGCTATGCCGAGGTCGCCGCGCTGCTCGACATCGAAGAGCGCGCGGTCCACGACCGGGCACACGCGGCGCTTGCGCTGCTTGCCCCGCGCGAGGCCCGCGAGCTGAGCGCGCCCCAGCGCGAGCAGGTCGGCGAGTACCTGCTCGGCCAGCAGGACCCGGCGACGGAGAGCCGCACCCGCGCCTACCTCGAGGAGTCCACGGCCGGCCGAGCCTGGGCGCGGACGCTGAGTGGAGAGCTGGGGGCGCTGGCCTCGCGGCCGCTGCCACACGTACCAGCAGGACCGGCGCCGAGCGCGTCCACTGCGACACGCCAAGCGCAGGCGCCCGCCGCGACGCCGGACTCGCAGGCGCCCTCGAGTGCAGCCGAGTCGCAGCTCTCGAGCTCCCGTGTCGGGGGCGCTGTGATCCTGGGTGTACTTGCCGCCGTGGTGATCGCGGTGGTCCTGTTGATCGTAGGTATCGGAGGCGGTGGCGGCGGCTCCCACGGCACAACGCACACCGGTACCTCCGCAAACGCGGGCAACACGCAGTCGCAGAGTAAAGGCACTACGACTAGCGGCACGAGTACCGCCACGGGCTCCACGACAGGCAGTGGCTCGCCGACCAACCACGGCAAAGCGCTCACGCTCACGCCGCCGAACCCCTCGAGCAGCAAAGCGGTCGCGGTTGCCTACGTGCTCAGCCAGAAAGGTCAGCGCGCCTTCTACGTCTTTGCCAAAGGCATGCCGACCCCACCGAGCGGCGTCTTCTACGCGGTTTGGCTCGAAGGCGCGGCGAGCGCGGCGGACTATCCACTCGGCAGCCTGCCGGCGAAGGGACCGAGCGGCCTCGTGGAAGGTGGCGGTCCGCTGCCCACGAACGCCAGTAGCTACCACCGCATCGTCATCACCAGCGAGACCAGCCACCACCCGTCGCACCCCGGGCCGACGGTACTGGGCGGCGCCTTCTCTGTCGGCTAGGGCAGCAGCTTTCCCGGATTCATGATCCCGCCGGGGTCGAGCTGCTGCTTCACCGCACGCAGTGCCTGCAGGCCGGTCGCACCGACCTCGCGCTCCATCCACGGGACGTGGTCGCCCCCGATCGCATGATGATGGGTGATCGTGCCGGCGTGGCGCGCAATTGCATCGCCGGCGGCCCGCTTGACAGCCTGCCATTGCTCGCGCTCGGCGCCCTCGCGCTGGCGGGCGAGGAACGTGAAGTACAGCGAGGCGCCCGTCTCGTAGAGATGGGAGATGTGGCACATCACCAGACCCGGCGTGCCCTGCGCGGCAAGCTCGGCGGCGATCGCGCGAGTGACCTCGCGGTGCAGCTCGCCAAGGCGTGACCAGCGCGTGGCGGTCTCGAGCGTCTCGACCAGCACGCCGTGTGTGAGCAACTCGTCGCGCAGATAGGGCGCGGCGAAGCGCTGCGCGCGCCAGGCCTCACCCGGCGAGCGTCCGACGGGCAGGCCGCCGTGGCGGCGCACCAACTCGAGCGCGCGTGCGCAGCGCTTGAAGACATCGCGGTCTGAACCCTCGAAGCCCAGAATCGCCAGGCAGCCGGAGCGGTAGCCGCGTACACCGAGATAGGCACGCCCGAGGCGACCCTTCAGCCCCCCGGTACCGGCAAGCGCGAGCGACATCTGCGTCTCCTGCTCGTCGGAGAGCCGCGCCACGGTGGGCGCGAGGCACTCCTGCGCGAGCGCCCGCAGAGCCGCGGCGCCGGCCGTGAAATCTTCGAAGAAGACACCCTCGTAGTGGCTATGCGCGGGCGCGGCACGCACGCGCAGGGATAGCTCGTGGATCACCCCCAGCGTGCCCTCCGAGCCGACGAGGAGCTCACGCAAATCCGGCCCGGCAGCGGTAGCGGGCACGGGGGTCGCCGCGATCTCGCCCGCGGGCGCGCTCATGCGCAGCCCGAGGACGAGATCCTCGAAGCGTCCATAGCCGGTCGAGGCCTGACCGGCGGAGCGCGTCGCCGCACAGCCACCGAGCGTGACGTACTCATAGGACTGCGGGAAGTGGCCCAGCGTGAGGCCTTGGACCGCCAGGCGCCGCTCCAGCGCCGGCACGCGCATGCCGGCCTGGACGGTGACGATCCGCGAGGCGCGGTCGAGCTCGATGAGCTCCGCGATGCCGCGCAGGTCGAGCGCCAGCGCCGCGGCATGCGTGCCGCGCAGTGGAGCCACGCCGCCGACGACGCTGGTGCCACCGCCGAAGGGCACGAGCGCCAGCGAGCGCCGCGCGCAGAGCTCCAACAGCGGACCGAGCTGCGCGGGAGCGGAGGGGTAGAGGACGGCATCGGGGGCGCCCGCCGGCGCGCCGGCGCGCAGGCGCACGAGATCGAGATAACCCTTGCCGGCGGCGTGCAGGACGCGCTCGGCGTGCCCAGTGCGCACGCCGTCGTGCCCAAGCAACGCGCGGAGCTCGCCGAGCGTCTCGGGGGAAAGCTCGCAGGGCTCGAGGTGCACGCGCGCGAGCGCCACGGGCGGGCGCGGCTGGGCGGCAAGGCCGATCGTCTCGCGCAGGAACTTCAGCGCTTGCGGCGGCAGGCCCGGTGGCCGCTCGGGGTCGCCCCAGCCCCACCAGCGCATCATGGGAGCCTCGCCCGCGGGGGCGGCCGCCGGGACGTGAGCGGAGGTCTTTGTGCGAGCGGCGCTAGCCAACGATCCGCTCCAGGCCGTCGAGCGCTTCCTCGAGCGTCGCGCGCGCGGCACGGCGCACGCGGCTCGCCCCGAGGTTCGGGAAGAGCCCGCGCAGAGACTGGGCGAGCTCGATCGTCACGTTCGTGGCACTGCCGGTGGGCTCCAGGCGCAGCTCGGTCTCGGCCGCGGAGAGCAGGCGCGCGAAGGGCGTGTCGTCGACCTGCTGGGACCAGCGCAGTACGAGCGCGCGCTCGTCGTGTGTGACAACGCGGAAGTCTGCGCGCACCTGGCGCCCGCGTGGGCTCTTGAGGACCTCGGTGAAGGCGTCGGGCTCGACCCCCTCGACGCGCTCCACGCGCGGCCACCAGCGCGGCAGGTGGTGCGGATCGACGATCAGCTCCCAGAGATCCTGCGCGGGCGCGGCGATCGCGCGGGTGCGGCGCGTGGTCGGCACGCGACTAAGCCTACGAGGCGTAGGTGATCAGCGCGTGCGCGGTGTGCGGGACGAGGCGCTCGCGGCCGTTAAGGAAGGCCAGCTCGACGAGGAAGCCGCAGCCCACGACCTCACCACCGAGCTGCGCGACCAGCTCGCAGAGGGCACGCGCCGTGCCGCCGGTGGCGAGCAGATCGTCGTGGACAAGCACGCGCGTCCCGCGATGCACGGCGTCGCTGTGCAGCTCCAGCTCACCGGACCCGTACTCCAGCAGGTACTCGGCGCTGATCGTCTCGTAGGGGAGCTTGCCGGGCTTACGCGCGAGTACGAAGCCGGCGCCGAGCTCCAGCGCGAGCGCGGGGCCGAGCAGGAAGCCGCGCGCCTCGGCGGCCACCACGCAGTCGACTCTCAGCGGGCGCGCCCAAGCCGCCAGGCCCTGCACGGCTTCAGCGAGCGCTCCCGGATCGGCTAGCAGCGGGGTGATGTCCTTGAACATGATCCCGGGCCGCGGGAAGTCCGGAATGTCTCGGATCAGCGCCCGCAGGTTGGATGCGGCCGGCGTGGCGGTGGCACCCGCTTCCCTGCCTGCAGCTCCCCGCCCCGGGGTGTCCATCAGCCCGCGATCTTGCGCAGGTCGCGCACGAGCAGCAGATGGCGCAGGTGGGTCGTGACGGCGGCGAGGTTCTCCAGCGCCTCCAGCGCCTCCTTGCGCCGCTGCGGATTGCGCGAGCGCAACGCGGGCGCGAGGATCTGCTGCAGCAGGTTGGCCTCGCGATCGGCGGAAGAGCGAAAGACACGCAGGTTGCGCCCGCCGACGCCGTAGCGCGCCAGTTCGGCGACCGCGCCGACGATCTCGCGCTCGGTCTCGTCGTAGTAGCGCGCACCGCCGCGGAGCTCGCCTTTGACGACGCCGTACTCCTCCAACTCGCGTACGAGTTTGGCGTCGGCCTTGGTCTCCTCGAGCACTTCCTCCAGCGAGAAGAGTGCGCCGCTGCCCTCGCGAACGCTGACGCCGGCGCGCCGCGAGCGCACGTTCTCGCGCCCCCCCGGGGCGGGCGTGGCGGCGCCGTCTCCGCGACCGGAGGCCAGTTCCTGACGGATCACGCGCAGCGGTAGGAACTCATCGCGCTGCAGGCGCAGGATCATGCGCAGGCGCGCGACGTCGCTCTGGGTGTAGAGGCGGTAGCCACCGGGTGTGCGACGCGGCGTCACGAGCTTCTGATCCTCCAGGTAGCGGATCTTGGAGATCGAGATGTCGGGGAACTCCTGTGCGAGCGCCTTGCAGACGGCGCCGATCGTGATCGACTTCTGCCGGATCGCGCCCGCGGCGCGACCGTCCTGGAGGCCCTGCTCGAGCTCGCTGACGTCGGCCTCGAGGGGACTCTCGTCGGTGGGGGTCCTGATAGCCATCAGCGCGCGTGGAAGGTGAGCTTGTACTTGCCGATCTGCACCTCGTCGCCCTCTTCCAGGCGGTGCGAGTCGATCCGCTCGCGATTGACGTACGTGCCGTTCAGCGAGCCGCAGTCGTCGAGATGCCACATGTCGCCGCGGCGAATCAGCAGCGCGTGATCGCGTGAGACGGTGATGTCGTCGAGGAAGACCTCGGAGTCGGGCCGGCGGCCGATGCTCATGCGCTCGCCCTCCACCGCAAAGCTCTCCCCCACGCGCCCGCCGCCGGCGCGGATCACGAGCGCGGGTCCGTGTGCGATGACCTCCTCGAGCTCAATCGGAACGAGCTCGCCGCTCTCGTCGATGCGGTAGGTCGCAGTAACCGGATCCCCGGCAGCACCGGCCGCCTCGTTGCGCAGCAGAGCTCCGCAACGCTGGCAGTAGTTCGCGCCGTCGCCGTTGTCGAAGCCGCACTCCGGGCAGTGCTGAGCCATCGCGCCCGCGGCTCCCTAGCCGTCCGAATTGCCGCTCTGGCGGCGCGCCAGGATGTCGGTGAGCTGCTGCACGTCCTCGCCGGTGATCAGCTGCTCGCCGCCGTCGTGCTTCTTGCGCATGCGGTTGACCAGCTCGGCTCGCAGGATGTCGATCTTGCCGTGCAGGATGCGCCGCCGATAGGAGATCTCGGTCTCCTCATCGGTCAGCTCGCGGATCAGGTTCTTCAGCTCGGCTTCGCTAAGCGAGCCGAGGTCGGGAAAGGTATCCATCGGGGGGTGATCACCGCTCCTCTCACAGGCTTTCTCTCGTTCGTGTGTCGCTTGGATGCAGTGCGCCGCGACACCGGGCCCAGATCCCAGGACCTCCATCGGCAACTATAGCCCAAACGTAAAGTTGAGCTTGAGACTCAGGTGGCGCGCGGCTCACGCGCTTGGCGGGCGCCGTCGCGCACATAGAGCACAGTCGCTGCGAGCGCGAGTGCGAGACCGATGTAGAGCAGCACCGCACCGAACGCTTCGAGGCCCACCATTGCGAAGAAGAAGGCCCCCATTAGCGGCGCGACCGAGAGGCGCCCTGGCCAGTTGATGCGCAGCTCCACACCGCGCGCGAGGCCGTAGCGACCAAGCGCGAGCATCGCCAGCTCGCGCGCGATCAGCACCGCAAGCGCCCAGCGCGGCAGCAGCTGGAAGTGCCAGCAGACGATCACGCCCGAGATCGCCAACAGGCGATCGGTGACCGGATCCATCAGCGCCCCCAGACGGCTGTACTGGCGCGTCACGCGGGCGGCGATCCCATCGGCGTAGTCGCCCCAGCCGATCACCGCGAACAGGACCGCGGCGGTCACGCTCGGACCGCCGCTGTCGGAGAGCGCGACCACGAGGAACACGGGGATCAGCGCGAGCCGCACGAAGCCGATCGCGTTGGGGATCGTCCACGGCCGCAGCGGCTCGCCGGCGGCGGTCTGCGGCGGCGGCGCCCCGGAGCGGTCGAGGCCGGAGAGTCGCGCAAAGGTGAGCCGCCGCTGCGCGGGCACAGGTGCGCGCGCGGCGGGGCCGCGACCGGACTCCCCACCCGACGGCCTCTCCGCGCGCGCGGCGGGGTCCGGCGCGGAAGGCCCTAGGGCAGGGTCTGGCACAGCTGCTCCAGGGCCTGGATCAGCTCCGCAGGCTCGCCGGCGAGTGGGATGGGGGCCGCGTCGCGGCGCTCGCGGCGCACCTGGACCTCGATCTCGCCGGACTCGATCGTGCGCTTGCCGACGGTCAGGCGCAGCGGGCAGCCGAGCAGCTCGGCGTCGGCGAACTTCTCCCCCGGCCCGGCGTCGCGGTCGTCGTAGAGCACCTCCACACCGCCAGCGCGCAGGGTCTCGTAGAGCTCCTCGGCGGCGGCACGCGCGGGGTCTCCAGGCTTGCCGACCGTGACCAGGTGCACGGCGAACGGCGCCAGCGCGCGCGGCCAGGAGATGCCGCGCTCGTCGGCGTACTGCTCGACCGCGGCAGCCGCGATGCGCGCGGGCCCGATCCCGTAGCAGCCCATCCAGATCGGCTGTTCGCGTCCGGACTCGTCCAGGTAGGTGGCGCCGAGCGGCACGGAGTAGCGCGTGCCGAGCTTGAAGATGTTGCCGACCTCGATCGCGGGCTCGATCGTGAGCGGGTGTCCGCCGACGGTGTCCCCGGCGCAGACCGTGCGCACATCCACAGCACGAAACGGGAAGTCGCGACCGGGCACGACGCCGAGCAGGTGCGCGTCGGGGCGATTGGCACCGGTCACGTAGCCGCGTTCGCCGCTATGCCCACCCTCACTCGGCGGGTCGCTCGCGCCGGGGGGCAGGGCGGCCTGGTCGAGCAGGATCTCCACGCGCCCGTCCAGGCCAACCGGTCCGACGAAGCCAGGCGGTCCGAGCCGCGTCGCGATCTCCTGTGGATGCGCGGGGCGGCTGGACTCCCCGAGCACGCCGGCGAGCTTGATCTCATTGACGCGGTGGTCACCGCGCACGAGCACCAGAACCATGCGGCCATCCCCCTCGAGGACAACCGGATAGGCCTTCAATAGCGCGCCCTCGGGGACACCAAGCGCGCCGGCAACCTCGGCGACCGTGGTGATGCCAGGCGTGGAGACCTCTTTGGGTGCGGAGGGCGCGTGCGGCAGCTCGACCGGCTGGGGATCAGCGCACGCGACCTCGACGCTGGCCGCATAACCCGGCGCCAGCGCGACCTCGTTCTCGCCGGCGGGACAGGGCGCCATGTACTCATGCGCGCCGATACCGCCCATCATCCCGACGTCGGCCTCGACGCGATACCAGCGTAGGCCGGTGCGCTCCATGATGCGGTCGTAGGCCTCGACGTGCAACTGGTAGCGCTCATCGAGGCCCTCGGCGTCGCGGTCGAAGGTGTAAGCGTCCTTCATGATGAACTCGCGCGTGCGCAGCACGCCGGCGCGGGGGCGCGGCTCGTCGCGCTCCTTGACCTGGAAGTGGTAGAGGATCAGCGGCAGGTCGCGGTAGGAGCGCACGGTCTGCGCGACGTGAGTGGTGACGGCCTCCTCGTGGGTCATCGCGAGCACCAAGTCGGAGCCCTTGCGGTCCTGCAGCTTGAAGAGCTCCTCGATCCCGTAGCGCCCACTCTTGCGCCACAGCTCGGCGGGCTGCAGCACGGGCATCAAGAGCTCCTGCCCGCCGATCGCGTCCATCTCCTCGCGGATGATCTGCACGGCCTTCTGGTGCACACGCCAGCCGGCCGGCAGCCAGCTCCACATGCCGGCGCCGATCTGGCGAATGAGACCGGCGCGGACCATCAGCTTGTGCGAGATCGCCTCCGCGTCGGCGGGGGCCTGCTTCTCGGTCGGCAGCAGGTACTCGGAGAGGCGCGTCATCGGTGCGGGCTCGAAAGTGTCATCGACGTAGCAGAGGGTAACCGTCCCTTTGATAGAACAGCGGTCATCCGAGAATCGTCAATCAAAGAGACCCGATAAGGAGCCTTTCCGAAATGGCCTACTCAGTACCGCCGCTCCCCTACGCGTACGACGCGCTGGAGCCACACATCGACAAGGCGACGATGGAATTCCACCACGACAAGCACCACCAGGCCTACGTGGACAAGGTCAACGCGGCGCTCGAGGGCACGCCGCTGGCGGACGCCGCGATCGAGGACGTGCTGAAGGATCTCGGCCAGGTGCCGCAGGACAAGCTGGGGGCCGTCAAAAACAATGGCGGCGGCCACTACAACCACTCGCTGTTCTGGGAGAGCATGAGCCCGAACGGCGGCGGCGAGCCGGGCGGCGAGCTCGGCGATGCGATCGCCTCGACCTTCGGCTCGTTCGCGGACTTCAAGGCCAAGCTCAAGGAAACCGGCATCAACCAGTTCGGCTCGGGCTGGTCGTGGCTGGTACTCGACGGTGGCAGCCTGGCCGTGGTCGGCAGCGCCAACCAGGACAACCCGCTCTCCGACGGCAAGACGCCGCTGCTGGGCGTGGACGTGTGGGAGCACGCCTACTACCTGAAGTACCAGAACCGCCGCCCGGACTACCTCGAGGCGTGGTGGAACACGGTGGACTGGTCGAAGGTCGCTGAGCGGTACGCCGCGGCGAAGAGCTGAGTAAACGCGAAGCAAGTAGCTGCGCGGCCCTGGAGGGACGCGCAGCGCAAGACGGCCTGGCGCCTCCCCGGCGCCGGGCCGTATGCGAACCCTCAGTTGCGGCTGAAGCGCCGGCCGGCGACGGGCGAAACGGCCTCGTCGAGGGCCGCGGGCGCCGCTGGCGTCTCAGCGGCGCCATTCCCGCCATTTTTTGCGCCGGCGACCGATCGAGGATCGGCCAGCAGCATCGACTCGAGCACGGCGTCGGCCGCGTCGTCGTTGGCGGCCGCTGCGGCCTCCAACGCGGCCATCCGCTCGGGCGTCATCTGCGTGTCGTCCTCGTTGGCGGCTAGCCAAGCGCGCGCCTCCGCGGCGGCGGCCTCGTCGCGCTGCACGGTCTTGCCCGCGGCGTAGTAGCGGTCGATCTCCTTGAAGAGCTCGTCGACGAGCTGCTCGGTGGGGACCTTCTTCAGCGGCTCGCCCTTGGAGTAGATCATGCCCATGTCCTTCGCGCCGGTGATGCCGAAGTCGGCGTGGCGGGCCTCGCCGATGCCGTTGACGGCACAACCGAGCACGGAGACCTCGATCGGATCCTCGTAGGCTTCCAGCCGCCGCTCGACCTCGGCGACGACGGTGTCCATGTCGAACTGCAGACGCCCGCACGTCGGGCAGGCGATCAGGTCGGGGCCGCGCTGGCGCAGCTTCAGCGCCTTGAGGATCTCCCACGCGACCTTGACCTCCTCCTCGGCGTGGAACGTCGAGAGCGAGATGCGAATCGTGTCGCCGATGCCGTCCGCGAGCAGCGTGCCGAGGCCGACGGCGGACTTCAGCGAGCCCGACCACTTGGTCCCGGCCTCCGTGATCCCGAGGTGCAGCGGGTAGGGGATCTTCTCGGAGAGCAGGCGGTTGGAGGCGATCGTGTTGGGCACCGAGGTCGACTTCATCGAGACCTTGAAGTGGGTGAAGTCGAGGCTCTCCATCAGCTGCACGGTCTCCAGCGCCGCCGTGACGAGCGCCTCGACGGGGTTGTCGTACTCGAGCTGGCGCAGGTGCTTGGGCAGCGAGCCCGAATTGACTCCGACGCGCAGCGGCGTGCCGCGCTCGCGCGCGAGCGCGACGACCTCGGCGACCTTGTCGGGGCCGCCGATGTTGCCGGGGTTGATACGCACGCAGTGCGCACCGGCTTCGATCGACTTCAAGGCGAGCGTGTGGTTGAAATGGATGTCCGCGATGATCGGGATCGGCGACTGCGCGACGATGCTCTTCAGCGCCTCGACGTCCTGCTCGCGCGGCACCGCGAGACGCACGATGTCGGCGCCGGCCGCCGCGACCTCGTGGATCTGTTTCATCGTCGCCGCGAGGTTCGCGGTCTCGGTCTTCGTCATCGTCTGCACCGCGACCGGCGCGCCGCCGCCGATCGCGACGGGGCCGACGTACAGCTGGCGTTGGGAGGCCATGTGCGTCCCATTCTACGGCGACGGTCGGAGTAGCTCCATAGAGGGAGATGCGCAACCAATCGCTCCGACAACCCGTGGATGACATCCAACACGATGACCAAGATGACTAAGTTTGTTAGACTAGCTGTATGGGAATTAATGTCAGGCGCGTCGGCGTGCATGAGGCCAAGACGCACCTATCGCGTCTCCTGCGCGAGGTCGAAGAGGGCGATGAGGTCGTGCTGATGCGTGGCGGCACGGCGATCGCGCGCATCGTCAGCGAGCGCTCGACGCCCTCCGTCGCGGACTCGTTCGGCATGTTCGCCGGCCAATTCGAGATCGCCGAGGACTTCGACGCCGACAGCGAAGAGCTCGCCGATCTGTTCGGAGTGCCACGCGATTGAAGCTGCTCCTCGACACCCACGCGGCGATCTGGTGGCTGGCGGGCGACAGGCGGCTCAGCGACACCGCCCGCGCGGCGATCGCGGACGCCGGCGTCGATACCGCAGTCAGCGTCGCGAGCGTATGGGAGGCCTCGATCAAGCGCTCGACGGGACGTCTGAAGGGTCCGGACCTCGCGGCCGCGCTGAGCGCCGCGGGCCTGCCGTTCCTGCACATCGACGAGCGCCACGCGAAGGTCGCCGGCGAGCTCCCGCTCGTGCACCGCGATCCGTTCGACCGCATGCTCGTCGCGCAGGCGAGCGTCGAGCGCCTGTCGATCGTGACGGCGGACGCTCAGATTCCCAAGTACGACGTTCCGGTCATCTGGTGAGTCACGCCGGTCGATGAGGTGGCCCGTTCGATGAAACCCGCCCTCTCCCCTGCTGAGGACGTCTATCCCACCGCGCGCGGGCCCATCGCGCGTCTGGCCTCCCCCTACGCGACGCGCGCGCGGCGGCGCCGGCACGAGCACTTCTTCGGCCAGACGCGCCTACCGACCGGCGGTCGCGTGCTCGACGTCGGTTGCGGGCGCCTGGGCCTGCGAGGCCTCGAGCCCGAGCTCGACATCACGGGCCTGGACATCGCGCCGCGGCCGGACTACCCGGGCCCGTTCGTGCAAGCGGACGCCGCGGCGGGTCTGCCGTTCGCGGCGGAGGAGTTCGACCTCGTGTACTGCAGCAGCGTGATCGAGCACGTCCCCCCCGCGCGCCGCGAGGCCTTCGCGGCGGAGCTGCGCCGCGTGGGCCGCGGCTGGTTCGTGCAGACGCCGGCGTGGTCATTTCCGCTCGAGCCACACGCGCTGCTGCCGTTCGCGCACTGGCTGCCGCCTGCTCTGCGCCGTCCCTACTGGCGCCTCGGGGTCGCGGGCAAATGGGAAGCGATCGAGCTGCTGCGCCGCGGCGAGCTCGAGCGACTGTTCGGCCCCGCGCAGGCCGAGCACGCGGGTCCGCTGGTCAAGAGCTGGGTCAGTGTGCGCGCGGTGGCAGACCGGCCGGCGGCTCCCTGACGATCGCGACACCGGGCGGCTTCCTGATGCTCGCGATACCGACGAGCGTTTCTTCTCGCGGGCTCGGCAGGACACTGGCGCTCGCGTGGTAGTGCACCTCGAATGTCATCCTCGCGCGGCAGTCGTTCGCGAAGACGAGCACGCGAGCGCGCACGAGCTCTCCGGCGCGGATGTTCCGTTCCAGCGCCCTCGCTTCGGCGCCACCGCGGCAGTCGGGTATTTCGACCGAGTAGTCGCTCAATGCGCTGCGCACCGCAAACGGCGCGCGGAACGCGACGATCGCCTCATAGGAGACGCCCCTCGCCGCTCTCGGCGAGGGCGTGCGGCCGCGACCGGCGCCGCTTGGCACGAGGACGCTACGGGCGCCGCGGATCACGCGCAGGCTCACGTGGATCGCTCGATGTAGGTCACGTGGCTTCACGGGAGCTACAAATGCGCTCCCGCGCGGGCACGCCTTCGGACCCCGGGGACTAGTGATCGTGCGTTCCTCGCAAACACCGCCTCGGAGCCGGTAGGTGATCTCACTGAGAATGCCGACTGGCACGAGTCGTCCGTCTGCAACCTTGCCGCCGTCCGCGACGCTGCGCGGCGCGGGCCGCGCCCCCGGCAGGACGATCAGATAGGCGCCGGTGCCAGGTTGTACGGGCGTCGTCACCGACCGCCCGTTTGAGCGATAGGTAACGCTCACCGCATCGCGCCCGAGCAGCCCGAAGTAGAGACGACGTTCCTCAGAGGGTTTGCCGAGCGTGCCCGCCGTCGACGTCGGCAGCTCCGCGCTTGCGGGCATCCCCGAGACTTCCAGCGAGGAGGTCAAGTTGGACGGCTCGCAGGTCGAGAGGAATCGCCCGGGAACCTCGCTGATCGCGCTGAGCGGCAGCGGATGAAAGCGCTGATCGTCGTGGAAGGCGCCGTCCACGCCGATCACACCGAGCTGTGTGCCGTAGAGGCGACCGACCTGCATGCAGAGGAAGTCGCGGCTCGTGCGCACGACGCGCATGCTCCACGGCGGTCCGCCGACGGGGTCGGGGACGCTGTCGGGGATCAGTCGCGAGCGCCCCGCCAGCGGCACGCCGAGCTGCGCGTCGGGCGTGAGGTGCGGCGTCGCGGGCACCGCGCTCCCGGAGCGCAAGATGCCGGTCGCGGCGAGCGCGACGGCGCCACCGCCGAGGACGACCAGCAGCGGCAGCGCCAGGAGCGGGCGGCGCAGGAGCCGTGCCAGCACCGATCGCACCCGCGAGCGGCCGTGCACGACGCGGCCGTGCTCGGCCCGGCCGCGGTGCTCGACCCGATGGTGCTCGACCCGCCGGCGCTCGGCCGTGAGCGCTCCCTCGTACAGCGCCTGCCCGAGCTCGTCGAGGATCGGCAGCTTGGGATCAATTGGTGTCTCACGCATGGTCCGGCTGACCTCCCAGCTCCTTGAATGTGGGCGAGTCGCGCAGCGCGCGCAGGGCGCGGCTGACGCGCGCCCGCGCGGTCTGCTCGCTGACGCCAAGCGCGTGCGCGACCTCGTCGTAGGGACGTTCTTCGAGCACGCGCAGCCGCACGGCGTGGCGCTGGTCGGCCGCAAGCGCACCGAGCTCGCCGTCGATTCGAGCGCCCAACGTGGAGAGCTCGGCGAGCTCCTCGACGCGGTCGTACTCGGCATCGCTCAGCGCGCGACGCTCGACTCCCAGCGCGCGCAGCGCCCGCCGTTCGACCGCGCCGCGGCGCTGGTAGGAGGCGAGCACGTGTCGCGCGATCCCGTAGACCCATGCAAGCGCCTCCTCCTCCCCCTCTCCGCGCAGGCGCGCGCGATCGCGGTAGGCGCGAGCGAAGGTCTCGGCCAGCAGATCGACGGCGACCTCCGGCAGCAGCACGCGCCGCGCGAGGAAGGCGAGCAGGGCGGGCGCGTGATCACGGTAGAGCTGCGCGACCTGATCGTGGCTCAGGGGCACAGCGGCCTGCTCGATCGCCGACGCATCATCGTCTCTATAGTCGCGCCGCGGCGAGGCATTGTGACAACGCCAGGTTGCCTCGCAGCGCCGAGATCGACCTCGTCTACTGCAGCAGCGTGATCGAGCAGGTCTCGCTCAGCTAGCGGGAAGCGCTCGCTGCGGAACGCCGCCCATCGCAAATCGCTCTCACGCGTACATCGCCTCGATCTCACCCGCGTACTTCTGGGCGATCGGCTTGCGCTTGAGCTTCATAGTCGGCGTGAGCTCGTCCTCCCCGGGCAGCCAGTCGCCGCGGACGATCGTGAACTTCTTGATCTGCTCGACGCGCGCGAGGCGCGAGTTGGCGGCGTCGATCGCCTCCTGCACGGCGCCGCGCACGGCGGGCTCGTCGGCTAGCTCGCTCAGCGAGCGACCCTCCAGGCCGTGCTGGGAGGCCCACAATGGCGCGAAGTCGGCGTCGAGCACGATCAGGGCGGTGTTGTAGGAACGCGCGTCGCCGATCGCGCAGGCCTGCCCGATCAGCGGCGAGACGCTCTTGATCGTGGCCTCGATGTTGGCCGGCGACATGTTCTTGCCGGCGGCGTTGATGATCAGCTCCTTCTTGCGGTCGACGATCCGCAGGTAGCCCTCGGCGTCGATCTCGCCGATGTCGCCGGTGTGCAGCCAGCCCTCGGTGTCGATCGCCTCGGCGGTCTGTTCGGGCGCGCCGCGGTAGCCGACCATCACGGTCTCGCCGCGTACCAGCAGCTCGCCGTCCGGCGCGAGGGAGATCTCAACGCCCGCGACGGGTGTCCCGACGGTGCCGAGCTTGATGCGATCGGGCGGGTTCACGCAGCCGGCACCGCAAGTCTCGGACATCCCCCACAGCTCGGCCAGCGGGATGCCGATCGCGTGGAAGAACTCGAGTACCTCCAGCGGCGTCGGCGCGGCACCGACATTGACAGCCCGCAGCTCGTCGAGGCCGAGCATCTGGCGTAGTCCGGCGAAGATCTGCTCGTCGGCCGCGGCGACCTCGGCGGCCAGCTCGGCCGGGATCGGCTCGCCGCGCTGCTCGCGGCGCAGCTTCTCCAGAGCGGCCTCGATCGCGCGCTCCACAGGCTCGCGCTGCTCGGCCGGCAGGCCCGCGCGCATCGTCTCCAGGCCCGCCTTGAGCTTCTCCCAGATACGCGGTACGGCGAAGAACCACTGCGGGCGCACCTCGGGGAGGTAGGAGAGCACCTGGCGCGGGTCCGGGCAGCTAGTGATCTGCAGGCCATAGACGATCGGCACGTAGTGGTGGGCGTTGCGCTCGGCGATGTGGGCGGCGGGCAGCCACGAGATCACGCGCGAGCCCGGCGGGAAGTGCACGATGCGCTCGATGCCGGAGACCGTGGCCATCATGTTGGCGTGGCTGAGCTGCACGCCCTTCGGCGGCCCGGTGGTGCCGGAGGTGTAGATCAGTGTCAGCACATCCTCCGGGAGGACCCGCGCCGCAGCCTCTGTGACGGCGCGCTGGGTCTCGGGATCACGGCCCGAGGCCTCGACGTCGGCCAGCGTCAGCACACCCTCGACATCCGACCCCGAGGGGTCTATCAGGATCACGTGCTCCAGATGCGGCAGGTTGCGGCGCGCCTCCAGCAGCCGCTCGAGGTACTCGTGCTCGACGACCGCAATGCGCGCGTCGGCGTCGGAGACGACGTACTCGATCTGGTTGGCCGCATAGGTCTGGTAGATCGAGAACGGGGTCGCGCCGAGCAGCACGGCCGCGAGGTCCACGACGTGGAACTCGGGACGGTTCCCGAGCATGATCGCGAGCGTCTCCCCCTGCCGCAGTCCGAGCTTGTGCAGACCGCCGGCCAAGTCGTGCGAACGCTCGCTCCACTGCGCCCAGGTGAGCGCCTGCTCGTCGCCCTTGGTGCGAATCGCGACCTGATCGGCAAGCGCGTCGCTTGTGATTCGGAAGGCCTCGACGATCGTCGCAGCGTGCGCGGCGTCCGACTGGGGGGAACCGGCTGTCGGCGGTTCGATGGACTGGGAGGAACCGGCTGCGGCCGGCTCAGTGGACTTTGAAGCCGCCGTTGGAGAAGGTGTGGATGTCATTTGTGAATCCGATCGCGAAGAGGACCAAGACGAGTGCGAAGCCTACGACGCTCGCGCGCTCCATGACGGCGAACGGGATTGGCCGCCCGCGCAGCTTCTCCGCGAGCGCCCAGAAGATGTGCCCGCCGTCGAGCGGCAGGAACGGAAAGAGGTTGATGATCGCCAGCGACAGCGAGATCATCGCCAGCAGGTAGAGCGCCGCGGAGGCGCTGTAGCTGAAGTATTCGCTGGCCAGGTCCGAGACGCCGACGACGGAATGGATTTCCTTGCGCGCATGTTCGCTGACGAACAGCTTGGAGAGGTCCGACACCGTGAGGCTGGTGACGTGCCACATTTCGCTGACGCTGGTCCCGGCGGCTTGGCTGAGCGATTCGCCGGTCAGCACCGGCCCGGTCTGGATGCCGATCAACGTGCGCTTCAGTTGCCTGTCATAGCGCGGAGTGATCGCGAAGTTCAAACGCCGCCCCTCGCGCAGCACGGTCAGGTGCACCGACGTCGCGGCCGCGCACCCTTGCACCGGCGTACCGGGGCAGTGGTGGGAGGAGATCACCGAGATGTAGTTGGCCGAGCTGCCGTTGGAGCTCAGGCGTACCGGCCGACCGTCGACCGCGAGCAACACGTCTCCGACCCGCAGTGCGGCGGCAGCGGGGTGGCCGGCCTGCACGACCGCGATGCGCGCCTGGTCGGTGCGCGCGCGCTGAGCGCTGAACGCATACAGGCCCCAGAGGATCGCGAACGCGACGAGCACGTTCATCGCGGGCCCCGCGCCGATCACCACCAGGCGCTTCCAGACGGGCTGGCGATAGTAGGCGCGGGGTAGCACCTCCGGCGGGATCTCCTCGCGGGGACTCATCCCCGTGATCCGCACGTAGCCCCCGGCGGGAATCGCGCCGATCATGTATTCGGTCTCCCCGCGGCGGATTCCGAAGAGCTTGGGCGGGAAGAACAGCGAGAAGCGCTCGACGCGCATGCCGACCGCCTTCGCGGCGATGAAGTGCCCGAACTCATGCAGCACGATCAGCGCCATGAAGCCCAGCAGCGTCAGGACCCAACTCATCGCTCCAGTTTGGCAGCCTCCGCCGCCCAAGCCGCGCAGCCTTAGACGAGCGTCAACCGCAGCCCGGGATCGAGCCTGCGCAGGTCGTCAAGGTCGCCAGTCACGACCGCCTGCCCATGCCGGCGTGCGCAGACCACGACACTGGCGTCGATCGCGTCGCTGCCATCGCGCAAGCCGAGCAGCAAACCGGCCACCCGAGCCGTCTGCTCGTCCAAGGCCACCACGACCACACGATGGTGGGCAAGCAGTCGCGAAATACGCGCCTGCCGGCGCGGGTTCCTCAGTACCTGTGCGAGCACCCCCGCTGGGATGTGGAGGATCGCCTCCGGCTCGGATCGGAACCGTTGAAGCAGTGCCCGCATGCGCTCCTCACCGCGCTCCAGTGCAATCAGCGCACCGGCATCGAGTGTCAGACCCGCCGTCACCGATCGGAGAGAGCGAAAGCCGCCTCTGCCCAAGCGTAGGCCTCTGCACTCGGCTCGCCGTACTCCGCCGTCAGTTCCTCGATGAGCTCTGTCAAACCGTCCTCACCTGGCTGGCGCGAGCCAGCCGCGCGACTTGCGTGCAGAGCATCAACCAGAGCAGCGGACACGTAACCGGAGACGCTGGGAGCCTGGCCGTGCGCCACCGCCTCACGTATCTCCTCGACCTGCTCCAGAGGCAGCGAGATGGTGATCTTGGCCACTTTGGTCATACCAAAATCATACCAGCGGTTATGGACACCGGTCACCAGACTCCTAGACGCGGAGCCATCGTGAGACCTCGATAGTCGGAGTGCCATATGGCTTTATCCGACACTCGACTCCAAACGGGACGCCCGGGAGCGCTCAGCCCAGCGCCGCGACCGCCTCGCCGGCAATCGCGCGAGCCTCGCGGTCGGCCTCATAAAGCGACTCGAAGGCCCTCACCGGGGTCCCATCGAGACGTTCCAGAGTCTGCTCGATCACGGTCGGAATGTCGTTGAAGCGCAGGCGCTCACCCAGGAAGGCATGCACCGCGATCTCGTTGGCGGCGTTCAGGATGCAAGGCGCCGTGCCCCCAGCCGCGGCTGCCTCGCGGGCTAGGCGCAGGCAGGGAAAGGCCTGCAGGTCGACCGCCTCGAAGGTCAGCGTCCCGACCTGCACGAGATCGAGCGGCGCAATCGGCAGCGGCACGCTCGAGGCTCCGTGCAAGGCATAGGAGATCGCCAGGCGCATGTCCTTCGGACCGAGGTGCGCGAGCATCGCGCCATCGGCGAGCTGCACGAGGCCGTGGATCAGCGACTGCGGGTGCACGACGACGTCGATCCGCTCGTAGGGGGTGCCGAACAGGTGATGGGCCTCCATCAACTCCAGGCCCTTGTTCATCAGCGTCGCGGAATCGATTGTGATCTTGCCGCCCATCGCCCAGGTCGGATGCGCGAGCGCTTCGCTGACGCTAACCGCTTCCAGCTGCGCGCGGGTGCAGCCACGGAAGGGTCCGCCACTCGCGGTAATCGTCAGGCCCTCGACAACGCCCACCGGTTGTCCAGCGAGCAGCTGGTGCAGGGCGGTGTGCTCGGAGTCGACCGGCACGATCTGCGCGCCGGTGGCCTGCGCGAGCGCGCCGACCAGCTCGCCGCCGACGACCAGCGACTCCTTGTTGGCCAGCGCCAGGTCGATGCCCTCGCCGAGCGTCGCCACCGTCGGCCCCAGCCCCGCGGAGCCCACGAGGGCGTTCAGGACGAGCTCGGCACCCGACTCCACGACCAGCTCGACGAGTCCCTCGGCGCCGCGCAGGACCTCGCCATCGGTCCACGCCTCGGCGGCCCGCGCCGCGGCATTCTCATCGACGAGCGCGATCCGCCGCACGCCGTGGACGCGCGCCTGCTCGAGCAGGTCCTCCCAGGAGCGCTCGGCCGAGAGACCGACGAGCTCGAGCTCCTCGCTGCGCGCGACGATGTCCAGCGCCTGCCTCCCGATCGAGCCAGTGGAGCCGAGGATCAGCAGTCGCTTGGGCATCGGCAACGAGGGTAGTGATTGCGCGCTCCCCGCCAACCCACGGTGGCGCAACTCCAGTCCACCGTCGAGCGGCACACGCTGTCCACCGTCGAGTGGCGCTCGCTAGACATAGGAAAGCCAGATGTAGTAGCCGACCACGGCCGTGAACAGCACCGCATCGAGGCGATCGAGCGCCCCCCCGTGCGCGCCGAAGAGCCGCCCGGCGTCCTTGGTGCCTGCCTCGCGCTTGACGAAGGACTCAAAGAGATCCCCGACCGGTCCCGCCACCGCCACGCCAAGGCCCAGCACCAATGCGTGCGCGCCGGGCAGCCAGTCCTGGTAGCGCCCCGCGAACCAGACCGCGGCAACCGCGGTCGCCATCCCGATCAGCAGACCCTCGACGGTCTTGTTCGGCGAGATCGATGGCGCCAGCGGCCGGCTGCCGAAGAGACGCCCGCCGAGGTAGGCGCCGGTGTCGCCGAGGAACGTGCCGACGAGCACGTCGAGCACGATGCCCTCGCCGTGCGGCAGGCCGCGCAGCATCATTGCGTGGGCGAGCGCGAACCCGATCCAGAAGATACCCAGCAGCGTCAGCGCCAGACCCCCGACGCTCGGACGGCGTTGCGTGAGGGTCAGCCCAAAGAGCACCGGCAGCGCGGCCACGCCAGCCAACAGTACCTGCGGCGGTCCACCATAGAGCGCCGCGGCGAGCAAGCCCGCGAGGCCAATGAAGCCCGCCAGACGCACCGGGTGTGCGCGCTCGAACATCGAGAACAGCTCATGCATGCAAACCGCGCCCAGCGCGAACAGTCCGAGCGCGAAGATCGGCCCGCCCTCGATCACGATGAACAGCGCGAACGCGATTGCCGGCAGCGCCGCGAGGATGCGCGCACTCAGATCCGAGCGCCCGCCACCGCTCTTATCCGCGGTGGCGTCTTGTGCGCGCACCGCGCCGGGGGAGCTATGCGAGCGGCGTGCCGGTGGCATGTCTCAACGTCCGCCGAAACGCCGCCGCCGCGCGGCGAACTCGGCCAGCGACTGCTCCAGGGACTCGCGCGTGAAATCCGGCCAGAGCTCATCGCGGAAGATCAACTCGGAGTAGGCCGACTGCCACAGCAGGTAGTTGGAGAGCCGCCGCTCCCCGCTGGTGCGGATGATCAGATCGGGGTCGTGCATCTCGGGCGCGTAGAGGCAGCGGCGGAACTCCTCCTCGCCGCCGCCCGTGTAGCGCTGCGCGGCGTCGAGAATCTCCGCGCGCCCGCCGTAGTTGAACGCGACGAACAGCGTGATCGTGCCGTTTGCGTCCGTCAGCTCCTGCGCCCAGTCCATCTGCTCCCGCAGGCTCTCCGAGACTCCTTCGCGATGTCCGATGAAGCGCATCCGCACGCCCTCCGCATGCAGCTCCGGGGTCTCGCGCGCGATGCGGCGGGAGAACATCTCCATCAAGCCCTGGACCTCCTCCACGGGCCGCGACCAGTTCTCGGTCGAGAACGAGTAGACCGTGAGCTCCTGGATGCCGAGGTCGACGGCGTCGCGCAGGCGCGCCTTGACGGTGTCAGCGCCGGCGTCGTGGCCCTCGTTCACCGGCACCCCGCGTGCGCGCGCCCAGCGCCCGTTGCCATCGGTGATGATCGCGACGTAGCGCGCCGCGGTGGTGGGCTCGGCGCGCTCGGCAGCCGCCATCAGACCTCGAGAATCTCCTCTTCCTTGGCCTTGAGCACCGCGTCGAGCTCCGCGATGCGCGCGTCGGTGAGCTTCTGCAGGCCGACCTCCGCGCGGTGCTCATCATCGGAGCCGGCCTCGCCTTCGGACTTCAGCTCGCGCAAGTCGTGCATGACGTCGCGGCGCACGTTGCGGATCTTGATACGCCCCTCCTCGGCGAGGTTGCGCACCACCTTGACCAAGTCCCGGCGGCGCTCCTCGGTCAGCTCCGGCACGACCAGACGCACAAGGTTGCCGTCGTTGGAAGGCGTGAGGCCGATGTCGGACTCATTGATCGCCTTCTCGATCGCCTTGATCGAGGACTTGTCGTAGGGCTGCACCGTCAATAGCCGCGCCTCGGGCGCCGAGAGCGTGGCGAGCTGGTTGAGTGGGGTCTGCGCGCCGTAGTAGTCGACGACGATGCGCTCCAGCAGCGCCGGACTCGCGCGCCCGGTGCGCACCGTCGCGAACTCGTGCTGGGTCGACTCCACCGATTTGGCCATCCGTCCGCGGGCATCCTCGAGCAGCCCGTCGATCAGCTCATCGTCCATCGCCGTCCTCCCCTTCGGATGTCGATACCAGCGTGCCCACGCGCGCTCCGGAGATTATCCGCGCGATGCTCGTCTCGTCGTCCATGTTGAAGACGTTGATTGGCATCCCGTTCTCCATGCACAGCGCGAGCGCCGTGGAGTCCATCACGCGCAAACGGCGCTCCAACGCTTCCATATGGGTGATCTCCGGGAGAAACTGCGCGCCGGGGTCTAATGCTGGGTCCGCCGTGTAGACGCCTTCGACCCCGTTCTTGGCCATCAGGATGATCTCCGCATGGATCTCCGCGGCGCGCAACGCCGCCGCCGTATCGGTCGTGAAGAACGGATTGCCCGTCCCCGCCGCGAAGATCACGACGCGCCCCTTCTCCAGGTGGCGCATCGCGCGGCGGCGGATGTAGGGCTCGGCGACCTCCGAGATACCGAGCGCCGACTGCACCCGCGTGATCGTGCCGGCCTTCTCCAGCGCATCCTGCAGCGGCAGCGCGTTGAGCACCGTCGCGAGCATCCCCATGTAGTCGGCCGTCGCGCGGTCCATCCCCGCGGCGGCGCCCTTCATGCCGCGGTAGATGTTGCCCGCACCGACGACGATCGCGACCTCGACGCCCTGGTCGTGCACCTCGCTCACCTGTCGCGCCACCGCTGCGACGCGCTCGGGGTCGGTGCCGTACTGCAGCTCGCCCATCAGCGCCTCGCCCGAGAGCTTCAGCAGGATGCGTTTGAAGACCGGGGCCATCTAGGCCGAGAGCCTATCCATCCACGACGCGCGGCAACGGGCGGACTACTGGCCCACCGCGAAACGCACGAAGCGGCGGATCACGACGTTCTCGCCGGTCTTCGCGGTCAGCTCGTCGCGCAGCTGCTGGACGGTCTTGCCCTCGAACTTGGGGTTATGCAGCTCCTGCTCGAGCAGCACGATCGTCCCGTACCAGGAGTCCAGCTTGCCGCTGACGATCCGCTCGCGGACATTCTCCGGCTTGTCCGCGGCCTCCTGCTCGTAGACGCGCGCCTCCGCGTCGCGGGTCTCTACCGGGACCTCCTCGCGGCTGACGTAGCGCACGGTCGGCGTAGCCGCGATCTGCATCGCGACGTCGCGCGCGAAGTTCACGAAGTCCTCGTTGGTCGCCACGAAGTCCGTGTTGCAGTCGACCTCGATCAGCACCCCGACCTTGGCACCGGCGTGCACGTATGCCTGCACCGTGCCCTCCGTCGCCGTACGCTCGCCGAGGTCCTGGATTTTCTTGCCCTGGCGCACGCGCAGCAGCTCGATCGCCTGCTCGATGTCACCCGAGGCCTCCGTGAGGGCCTTCTTGCAATCCATCATTCCCGCACCCGTGCGCTCACGCAGGGCCTTGACGTCTTGGGCACTAACTTGCACGGCGCTCACGCCCTGGCCTCCTCGTTCTCGACAACTCCATTCTTCTGCGCCTCGGGCGCAGCCTCGGCGGCCGGAGCGGACTCCGCCGCGGCGGCCGGCTCTGCGGTCGCGGGCGCCGGCTGGGCCGGTGCTGGCTGGGCCGGTGCCGCCTGCACCGGTGCCGGCTCTGCCGCGGCTGCGGCCGGCGCGGGCTCCGCTGGCTGTGCGGGCGCGGCCGGTGTGGGGCTCGGCGTCGCGGCTGGCTGTGCGGGCGCAGCCGGCGCAGGGCTCGACGTCGCGGCTGGCTGTGCGGGCGCAGCCGGCGCAGGGCTCGACGTCGCAGCTGGCTGTGCGGGCGCAGCCGGCGCAGGACTCGGCGTCGCAGCTGGCTGTGCGGGCGCAGCCGGCGCAGGACTCGACGTCGCGGCTGGCTGCTCCGGGGCAGCCGCGGCGGGCGGCGGCGCAGGCTGTGCCGCTTTCGCCGGCTGCTGCGGAGTCGACTTTGCAGGCGCCCCCCCAGCGGATGGCGAAGTGCCTTTTGCCGGTGCGCCAGCGGGTGCCGTCGCCTCGGCCGGCGCCGCAGCGGCAGCCTGGGCAGCGGCTGCAGCGGCTGCAGCCGCCTTGGCCGCGGCCGCCTCGCGGGCGGCCTGTTCCTCGGCCTCGCGCTTGGCCTGTTCCTCAGCTTCGCGCTTGGCGCGCGCCTCGGCCTCGATGCGAGCCTTCTCCTCGGCTTCCTGGCGCGCACGCTCCTCCTCCGCGCGGAACACCGAGCGACCTTCGGCCACCACGTCGCCGATCGCACGTGTGATCAGCGCACACGAGCGGATCGCGTCGTCGTTGCCGGGGATCACGTAGTCGATCCCGTCCGGGTCGCAGTTGGTATCCACGAGGCCGATGATCGGGATCCGCAGCCGCTGCGCCTCGCGCACCGCGATCTCCTCGGTTTTGAGGTCGATGACGAACATCGCGTTCGGCACGCGCTGCATGTCTTTGACCCCCCCGAGATTGGCGCGCAGCTTGGCGAGGTCCGCCTGTGCCGCCATGCGCTCGCGTGTCGGCAACAGCGCCAGCTGACCCTCGCGCTCGTAGCGCTCGAGGTCGTGCAGACGGCGGATGCGCTGGTTGATCGTCTGGAAGTTCGTCAGCAGGCCACCGAGCCAGCGGTGGTTGACGTAGGGCATACCCGCCGCCTCCGCCACGTCTTTGATTGTGTCGCGCGCCTGCTTCTTGGTGCCGACGAACAGCACCGTTCCGCCGCGATGCGCGAGTTCGCCCGCGAACTGGCGCGCCTGCTCGAGCAGGGCGTCGGTCTTGAGCAGGTCGATGATGTAAATGCCGCCACGCTCATCGTGGATGAACCGGCGCATCTTTGGGTTCCAGCGGCGTGTCTGATGGCCGAAATGGACGCCGGCCTCCAGAAGTTCCGCGATGCCTACCTTAGCCACGGTCTTTGCAACTCCCTTATGTGTGATTGCTTTGATCTGCCGTGCGGCCGGAGCGGACTCGAACGGACTCCGGCAAGCCGGTCGTGCGAACGAGCAGGGCCGCGATCCTTCGCCGCACGGGTCGAGGGTCCTAGTGAGCTGCTCAGGATAGCTGCTCGGCCCGCTCCAGGGCTCGCGCGAGGTCTTCCGGTAAGGGCGAGCGGACCTCGATCCGCTCCCCGCTCAGGGGGTGCTCGAAGGCCAGGCGTGCGGCGTGCAGGAATTGGCGCTCCAGGCCAAGTACACCGGGAGCGCCGTACTCCGGATCGCCCGCGACGGGGTGCCCGATGGCCTGCATGTGGACGCGGATCTGATGGGTGCGGCCTGTCTCCAACCGTACGTGCAGCAGCGTGAAGCCCGGCAGCGCGCGCTCCAGCGTGAAATGCGTGCGCGCCTCGCGCGGGGCGTTGCCGCCAATCGCCATCCGCGTGCGCACCTGCGGGTCGCGCCCGATCGGCGCCTCGATCGTGCCCGTGCGCGCCGGTGGCCGCCCCACCACCAGCGCGACGTATTCGCGTTCCACGCGCCGCTGCGCGAGCGCCGCCTGCAGCAGGCCGTGAGCCTCCTCCGAGCGCGCGACCACCAGCAGACCGGAGGTATCGCGGTCCAAGCGGTGCACGATCCCGGGCCGCCCCTCATCGCCGCCGGCGGCCACGCCGGCCAGCAACTGCGAGAGCGTCCCTTCGCGGTGGCCGCGCGCCGGGTGCACCACCAGGCCGGCACCCTTGTCGACCACCAGCAGGTGCTCGTCTTCGTAGGCGATCGCGAAGGCCGGAGTCACGCCGCGCGCGGGCGCTCGATGACGATCAGCAGGATCAGGACGCCCAGTGTGATCGAGGTATCGGCCAGGTTGAAGGGCGGCCAACCGAGCGGGAGCTTGATGAAGTCCGTCACCGAGCCCTCGCGCAGACGGTCGATGACGTTCCCCAGGGCCCCGCCGATCAGCATCCCCGTCGGCAGCCAGATCAACGGGCGCGCAAGGTTGCGGGCGAAGTAGACCAGCAGCGCCAGCAGCGCGAGGCCGACCACCACGCTGACCGCGAGGTGATCGCCCGGGAGGAAGCCAAAAGCCACTCCGTGGTTGCGCGTGTCGACGAGCGCGATACCCGGCAGCAAGCCGCGTTCTTCGCCGGGGACGATCGCCGCCTGCACCGCGCGCTTGGAAAGCTGGTCGATCGCGATCACCGCGAGCGCCACCAGTCCGGCGAGCGCCCACGGCGAAACTCCGCGCGGGAGCCTCCGCGCCGCCGCCACACCTTCCGGCGAGCGCTCGGAAGCGCCGCTCACGATCGACCCGGCCTCATCAGCCGCGGATGATGCCTTCGACCACCACGCGGTCGATGATCCCCAGCACCAGGATCGCGATGATCGGGCTGAAGTCGAGCGCCCCGAAGCTAGGCAGCACGCGCCGGAAGAGCCGCAGGCACGGTTCGCTCACGTCACGCAGAAAGCCCAGCGTGGCGCTGCTCGCACGCGAATAGGGCGGGCGCAGGCCGAAGGCGAGCAGCCACTGCACGACGATGTGCACCAGGATCACCAGGATGTAGACGTAGATCAGCGCCGAGAGATAGTCCGCGATATCGGTGCGCGCGCTGGCGAGAACGAACGTCATTGCGGGGAGCGCGCCGGCGAGAACAAACGTCATCGCGGTGAACGCGCGGGGTCGAGCACCGCGTCCAGGGCGTCGCTGAAAGCGGCGCGTACCCCGCCGCGCTCCAGCGCATCCAACCCGCGCGCCGTGACGCCCCCCGGCGAGGAAACCTCGCGCCGCACGGCGAGCGTGTCGTTGCCACGCCGGCGCAGCAGCTCGGCGGTACCGGCGAGGGTCTGGACGACGAGCTGCGCGCCCTGCGCCGCAGGGATCCCGCGGCGTACACCGGCGTCGACCTGGGCCTCCGCGATCAGCGCGACGTACGCCGGCGCGCAGGACATCAAGCCCATCGCGACGTCCACGAGCGCGTCGTCGAGCACCACCAGCGTCCCCAGCTGCGCAAACAGCTCGCCCACCTGTGCGTCGACCGCCGCGTCCTGGGCGCCATCGGCCGCCTGCACCACGGCACCCTGGCGCACCTCGACCGGCAGCGAGGGAATGAAGCGATAGACCGGACGCTGCGGGTAAGCCGCCTTCAGCGCGGGCAGCGGGGTAGCCGCAAGGATCGAGGCGATGGCGCGCGCGTGCGGCCCGACTTCGCGCGCGACGTCCGCCAGCTGTGCCGGCTTGTGGCAGAGCACCACCAGCTCGGCCCGCTCGGCCACCTCCGCGTTGCTGCCCAGCGCCTCCCCCCCCGTCTCCGCCGCGAGCGCCCGCGCGCGCTCGGCGAGCGGGTCCGAGCACAGCACCGGACGCCCCCAGCCGCGCGCCAGCGAGCGCGCCATGTTGCCCGACCCAATCAGTCCGATCTGCATCAGGGCGCCAAGGCTAGCGGGCGCGGGCACATCAGCTTTGGTTGAAGAAGCCCTTCTCGATCAGCCGCGCGCGCTCCTCCGCTGAGATCTCGACGTTGCGCGGGGTCAACATGAAGACCTTGTCCGCGATTCGCTGCATGCCGCCATCGAGCGCGTACGTAAGTCCGCTGGCGAAGTCGATCAGACGCTTGGCGAGATCCGTTTCGGTGCCCTGCAGGTTGAGAATCACGGGGATCGAGTCCTTGAACTTGTCAGCCACCTGCTGCGCGTCGTTGAAAGACTTCGGCACGACCAGGTGCACGCGCACGTCGCCGTTGCCCTGACCGCGACCGCCGACCGGGCGCAGCACGGTCGTGGCGCGACCACGACCGGCCGAGGCACTGACCTCGCGATCGTCGTCGGCGAAGATCTCATCGAACTCGTCGCGCCGGCGGCGCAGACGGCGCACATTGGGCCGCTCGCGGTAGCGATCCTCGATCTCCGCCTCCGGCGGGGAGTCATCCTCGTAGTCCTCGTGATACTCCTCGGCCAGGCCGAAGTACACGAGTGCGCGGTGCCATGAGTCACGAAAGGCCATGCTTAGGGGCGTTCTTCGTTGGGACTTGGGTTTTCCCTGCTCATGCTAACCATCTGTTGTCGATATCCGCCCTTCGCGCGCGCGCCCAGACGGCGAGGGCGCTTGTCGGTATCCGCCCTTCGCGCGTGCCCGAGACGGCGACCGCGTGAGGCGCAGCAAGCCCCTAAGCGTACAGGCTTGCGCCAATCCGCACAATCGTCGCGCCCTCGGCGACCGCCGCGGGGTAGTCCTGGCTCGTGCCCATCGACAGCTCGCGCAGGTTGTGCGCGAGCGCGAGTTCGCGCAGCTGCTCAAACCAGCGGCGGCTCTCGTCGGGATGCCTCGCGAACGGCGGCATCGTCATCAGCCCCGCGACCGGCAGCGGAGACTGCTCCAGGAAGCTCTCCAGCTGCTCCGGCAGGACGCCGGCCTTGCCCGGCTCGCGGGCCACGTTGACCTCGACCAGGATCTCGAGGCCCGCCCGCGCGTGCTCGCGGTGGCGGCGCAGCTCGCGCAGCGCCGATTCGCTGGCCACCGAGTGGATCAGGCGCACGTGCGGCACCACCGCGCGCACGCGCCGGCTCTGCAACTGCCCGATGAAATCCCACGCGAACAGCTCGCCGTGCGCCGCGACCTTCGCCTCGAGGTCCTGCGCGCGGTTCTCTCCGACCAGCACGACCCCCGCGCGAGCCAGCGCCGGCAGGTCGGCGAGCGCGACATACTTGGTCGCCGCCAGCAGCTGGACCATCTCCGGCCCCGCGCCGCTGCTCCAGCGCCCCGCCGCCGCTCCGGCGCGCTCGATCTCCGCGCGCACCCGCGCCAGGTTCTCAGCGATCCGCGCGGCGTTGGGATTCGCAATCAGCTCGACCACGGCGCCCTCCACGCCCGCGCTGAGCAGCCAGCCCGACGTCCACCGGGACACCGCGACCGGCCTCTCGGGCACCACGCCGCCAGCGGCTCGCGGCCGCTCACGCCAGCCACGCGACCCCCGCCTGACGTCCCGCGCGCTCGCCTTCGCGCCGGTGCGAGAACAGGCGCTCGTCACAGATCGTGCAGATCCCGACCCGCTCGACGCGCCCGACGCCGGCAGCGAGCAAGCGGTCTTCCGCCAGCGCCGGCAGGTCGATGTTCGCGACTCCCACACGGCGCGCGCCCCCGAACACAGCGTGCACCTCCTCGCCGACCTCGTAGCAGCAGGGACCCGCCCCGGGACCGACCACCGCCTTGATCTCGCCCTCGCCGCCGAGCTCGCGCAGCGCGCGCACACCCTCCTCGAGGACTCCTCCCGCCAAGCCGCGCCAGCCAGCGTGGAGCGCCGCGACGGCGCCCCCTGCGCCCAGCACGACCGGTAGGCAGTCCGCGACGAGCACCATCGCCCCCACGCCACGCAGTGCCGTCGCGTGGCCGTCCGCGTCGATCGCGACCGCCTCGCCACCGCTGCCCGCCTGTGCCCGCACGCGCTGCACCACGGAGCCGTGCACCTGCCGGCTCGCGCACAGCCAGCGCAGCCCGAGGGCTTCGCCGAGACGCTCACGTTCGCGGCGACCGTGCCGCGGCTGCTCGCCGCGCTGCGTCGAGAGGTTGCCGTGCGCGCGCGTCGTGAACAGCGCGCCCCCGCCACCCGGCAGCTCGAAGCGCAGCTCGAAGTCCGGCGCCTGTGCGCGTTGCGGTTGCTCGGCCATCGCGCCCACCGTAGCCGAGCGCCGCCCGCGCGCGCTAACCCGCCGCCAGCGCCGCGCGCAGCTGCGCCTCGCGCTCGTCCGGCAGCTCGCCCTCCAGGCGCCTGCGCAGCGTCTCCTCCAGGCGGCGCCCGACCTCCGGGCCCTCGGGCAGGCCAGCCGCCAGCAGGTCCGCACCGCCGATGCGCAGCCGCACATGACGCAACTCCGCCAGCCACAGGCGCGCCGGCGCAGCCGCCGTCGCGTCCAAAGCGCCCGCCAGCGCAATGCCCTCGGCCGGCACGCGCCGCGCGAGCGCCCGCAGCTGCGCCGGCCCCACCGCCGCCGGTAGCTCATCGATCAGGGCCGGCACCGCGCTCGCCGCCGCCGCCACGCGGTCGCGCACCGCGGCCGCGAACTCCAAACGATCCAGCAGCGCTCTGATCTCCACCCCCCTCTCACCCTGCGCACGCAGCGCCAGTGGCAACGTCAGCGCCGCCAGCATCAACACGTCGGCGCGATCGTCCTCCGCGGCGGAAGCTCGGGAGACGCCGTCTCCCACCTCGAGCAACTCCAGCGCGCGCACGCTGAGCGCCGGCTCCCAGCGTAGGCGCGGATGCAATGCCCCCAGCGCCCCCACGCGGTCAAGCTCCGCGAGCGCCGCCACAGGGTCGGGCTCGTCCAGCGCCAAGCGCAGCTCCGCCCCCACGCGCGCGCCGGAGACCGTCGCCAGCGCGCCTTCCGCAACGGCCGCCGCGGCCAGCTCGGCCGTGCGCTCCTCCACCGCGAAGCCCAGCCGCACGCGGTAGCGCGCCAGCCGCCACAGGCGCGTCGGGTCATCGTGGAAGCTGCGCTCGTGCAACACCCGCAGGCGCCGCGCGCGCAGATCCTCCAGCGCCCGCGGTGCCGCCTCCCAGGCCGCCGTCCCCGGCCCGCGCGCCACCGTCCCCCGCCCCAGCGCCACCGCGATCGCGTTGATCGTGAAGTCCCGGCGCCGCAGATCCTCCGCCAGCGGCGCCGGTTCGACCTCCGGGAGCGCCCCCGAAGCGGGGTAGTGCTCGCGGCGCGCCGCCGCGAGGTCGATCCGCCCGCCGCTCCATTGCACGCTGGCCGTGCCGAAACGCTCGTGCTCACTCGCAACGCCGGCGAGCGACCCCAGGCTGCTCGCGAGCCGACCCGCGAAGTCCGCGACCGCGCGCGCCGCCGGCGGCGGCCCCGCCGCACCGTCGACGCCCGCCAGCACCACATCGAGCTCGCGCGGCACGCGCCCCAGCAGCAGGTCGCGGACCGCGCCGCCCACCAGGAACGAGCCCGCGGGAGCGAGCTCCAGCAGCTGCCGCCCGCCGGGCTGCGCCCGCAGCCGCTGCAGCAGATCCGCTACGTCCATCGCACCCACCCCGCGCGCTCTCTCGGTCCTAGCGGCGCACCGCGATGCCGGCCCGCTCGAGGTGCTCCTTGGCCTGCGCGATCGTGTACTGGCCGTAGTGGAAGATCGATGCGCACAGCGCCGCGTCCGCACCCGAGCGCAACGCCTGCGCCAGGTGCTCCAGCTCCCCCGCGCCACCCGAGGCGATCACCGGCACGCTGACGGCGCCGCCAACCGCCGCCGTCAGCGGCAGGTCATACCCGTCGCTCGTGCCATCCCGGTCCATGCTCGTCAGCAAGATCTCGCCGGCGCCGCGCTCGACAGCCTCGCGCGCCCAGCCGACCACGTCGCGACCGGTCGGCGTGCGCCCGCCGGCCAGATACGCCTCCCAGCCCGCCGGGCGCCGCGCCTTCGCGTCGATCGCCAGCACCACGCACTGCGTTCCAAACACTCGCGCCAACTCGTCGATCAGCTGCGGGCGCTGCAGCGCCGCCGAGTTGACCGAGACCTTGTCCGCACCCGCGTCGAGCACGGCCTGCGCGTCCTGCACCGAGCGGATCCCGCCACCGATCGTGAACGGCACGAACACCTCGTCCGCCGTGCGCCGCGCGAGCTGCACGATCGTCTCGCGCCGCTCGTGCGTCGCGGTGATGTCCAGGAACACCAGCTCGTCCGCCCCCTCGCGGTCGTAGTGCGCCGCCAGCTCGACCGGGTCGCCGGCGTCGCGGATGTCGAGAAATTCAACGCCCTTGACCACGCGACCGCCGTCGACGTCCAGGCAGGGGATGACGCGCTTGAGGTGCACCTCCCCACCGTAGCGACAGAGGCTCGCGGTGGCTTCCCGGCGCGGCGCGGTGTCGGCCGCGCACCAACCCGGGACCCCAACGGGGTCCAATCCCAACATGCCTACCCGCCCAGGACCGCCAGCGCCTCGGGGATCGTGAAACGCCGCTCATAGAGTGCCTTGCCGACGATCACGCCGGCGAGGCTCTCGCGGCCCAGCGCCACCAGGCCCTCCAGATCGGCCAGCTGCCCGATTCCGCCCGAGTAGGTCATGCGACCGCGCACGGCACCCGCCACGCGATCGACTTCCGCGAGGTCCGGGCCCTGCAGCATCCCGTCGCGGTCGACGTTCGTGAACACCAGCTCGTGCGCCCCGCGCGCGCCGAGGCTCGCGATCACCTCCTGCGTCGTGAGCTGCGTCCCCTCCGTCCAGCCCGCCGTCGTCACGCGCCCGCCGCGCACGTCCACCGAGACCACGATCTGCCCCGGCCAGCGCTCCAGCGCCGTGTCCAGCAGCGTCTCGTCGGTGAACGCCGCGGTCCCCAGGATCGCGCGCTGCGCACCCGCCGCGAGCGCTTCGCTGATCGCATCGAGCGTGCGCAGCCCGCCGCCGTACTGCACCGGCACGCCGAGCTCGCTCACGATCCGGCGCAGGTGCGCCAGGTTCGCCGGGCGCCCCGCTTTCGCGCCATCCAGGTCCACCACGTGCAGCTGCCGCGCCCCCGCTTGCGTCCACGCCCGCGCCGCCGACAGGGGATCCTCGTCGTAGACCTTCTTGGCCTCGAAGTCGCCCTTCACGAGGCGTACCGCGCTGCCCTCCAGGATGTCGATCGCGGGGTACAGGATCATGAGGGGGCACACAGCCCAGCGGGCTGGGTAGGCATTGCGCCGCGCGCGCGCGCGGCGCAGATCCCGACGAAGTTGCCCAGCAGCGCCAGCCCATGCGTCGAGGACTTCTCCGGGTGCGACTGCGCCCCGTACACGTTGCCCCGACCCACGATCGCCGGGAAGCGCTCACCGTACTCCGCCGTCCCCAGGACCACCTCCTGCTCGGCCGGGTGCGCCACGAAGCTGTGCACGTGGTAGAGGAAGGCCGGTTGCGCGAGGCCCGCGCACAGCGGCGCGGAGCCCTGCAGGCGCACCTCGCTCCAACCGATGTGCGGCAGCTTCAAGCCCGGCGCGCGCAGGCCCCGCACCTCGCCACGCAGCAGCCCCAGGCCCTCCGCCCCGCCGTGCTCCTCGGAGTACTCGAACAGCAGCTGCATCCCCATGCACGACCCGAACAGCGGCGTCCCCGCCGCCGCGCACTCGCGCAGCAACCCATCCAAGCCCAGCTCCCGGATCGTCGCCATCGCCGCCGGGAACGCACCGACCCCGGGCAGCAGCAGCCCGTCCGCCGCGCACAGCTCCACCGGGTCGCGGCTGATGAAAGCCTGCGCCCCCACGCGCTCCAGCGCCTTCTCGACCGAGCGGCGGTTGCCCATGCCGTAGTCCACCACCGCGATCCGCGGAGATCCCGCGCGGGCACGCGCCTCAGCGTTTGCGTCCGGCTCGCCGCTCACGACGTCAGCGTTCCCTTCGTGCTCGGCACCCCCGTCTCGGTCGGGTCCAGTGCCACCGCCGCCCGCAGCGCGCGCGCGAACGCCTTGAACGCCGCCTCGATCATGTGATGCGCGTTGGAGCCCGCCTGCACCTGCAGGTGCAGCGTCAGCTTCGCCGCGTTCGCCAGCGCACGGAAGAACTCCTCGGTCAGCTCGTGCTCGAAACCGCCCGTCGCACCCGGTGGCAACCGCGCCTCGAAGAGCGTGAACGGACGACCCGAGATGTCGATCGCGCAGCTCGCGCGCGCCTCGTCCATCGGCACCGTCACCGCGCCGTAGCGCACGATCCCCGCACGGTCGCCCAGCGCGCGGTCGAGTGCCTGGCCCAGCACGATCGCGGTGTCCTCCACCGTGTGGTGCGCCCCCGTCTCCAAATCGCCGCTGACCCGCACCTCCAGGTCGAGGTGCCCGTGGCGCGCCAACAGATCGAGCATGTGATCGAAGAAGCCCACCCCCGTCACTCGCGCCCCCGCGCCGCTGCCTTCGAGCGTCAGCGCGAGCGCCACATCCGTCTCGCCGGTCCTGCGCTCGATCTTCGCCATGCGACTCATCCCGCGGGATTCTCCCCCATACGCGCCTCCATCGAGCGCGCGTGCAACTCAAAGCCCTCCGCACGCGCGATCGGCGCGCCCGCCGCCGCCAGCTTGCGCACCGTCTCACCGCCAACCTCGCCGAGGCGCACCTCGGCCATGCGCCGGCGAAAGTGGCGCGCCGAGAGGCCCGATGAGAACCGTGCCGCGCCACTGGTCGGCAGGATGTGGTTGGAGCCCGCCACGTAGTCCCCGAAGGCCGTCGCCGCCGCCGCGCCCACGAACACGCAGCCCGCCGTACGCACCTTCCCCGCCAGCGCCTCCGGCTCGGCACCGAGCAGCTGCAGGTGCTCCGGCGCGAACACGTTCGCGATCTCCAGCGCTTCGCGCGCGTCGACGCTCTGGATTAGCACGCACGCCGCCGGGCACAACTGCGGATACTCGCCCGCCAGGCGCTCCAGCTCGTCGCCCAGCAAGTCCAGCGCGCCCTCCGAGCTGCAGACCGCCCCGACCAGGCTGCCCGGACCGTGCTCCGCCTGCGCCGCCATATCCAGCGCCACCAGGCGCGGGTCGGCGTCATCGCCGAAAATCACCAGCAGATCGCTCGGCCCCGCGAAACCCTCGATCCCGACGCGGTCCGCGAGCTGACGCTTGGCCTCCTGCACGTACAGGTTGCCCGGGCCCACGATCACATCGACCGCGCGCACCGTCTGCGTCCCGTACGCCAGCGCCGCCACCGCCTGCGCGCCACCCATCCGGTAAACCCGCTCGACCCCCAGCAGGCGGCACGCTCCCAGCACCGCCGCGTCCACCTCGCCGTCGCCGCCCGGCGGCGAGCAGACCGCGACGTCCAGCACGCCCGCCGCGCGCGCCACCACGACCCCCATCACCGCCGTGCTCGGATACGGCGCCCGCCCCCCCGGCACGTATACCGCCGCCGCGCCCACCGGCACGTCGCGCAGCGTGACCCGCTGCCCCTGCGGCAGCTGCACCGCGACATCCGCTTCCACACCCGCCTGCGCCACCTGCGCGACGTTCGCGATCGCCACCTGCAACCCCGCCACCACGTCCAGCGGCAGTCGCTTGATCGCCGCGTCCAGCTCCTCGGGTGCGACCAGCAGCGGACGCGGCTCCAGGCCGCCCGTGTCGTACTCGCGCGTCAAGTCCAGGACGGCCGCGTCGCCTCCTTCCCAGACGTTGGCGATGATGACTTCCACGTCCTCTTCCACCGACGCCCCCCCAGGAACCAGCGAGCGCATGCGCTCCGCGACCCCCGCCGGACCGCCCAGTCCCCGCACGTCCTCCAGCCCCAGCCGCTCAGCCCGCACCTGCCCCCTCCCTTCCCCGCTCACGCCGCACGCAGCCGCCCCAGCAGGTCGTCGATCGCCGCCGCCTTCAGCTTGTGCGCGACCGGATTCGCGATCAGCCGCGCCGTGCACTCCAGGAACCTCTCTCTCACCACCAAGTTGTTCTCACGCAGCGTCGTGCCGGTTGCCGTCAAGTCCACGATCGCCTCCACCAGCCCCGTCAGCGGCGCCAGCTCGACCGAGCCCTTGACCTCCACGATCTCCGCCTGGCGGCCCGTCTCCTCCAGGTGGCGCGCCGCGATCCGCGGGTACTTCGTCGCGACCCGCATCACCCCCAGGCGACGCAGCGCCTCCGCCGCCGGGTCCGGGTCGCCGTCCATCGTCGCCAGCACCATCGTGCAGCGTCCGTAGCCCAGGTCCAGGAGCTCATAGACCTCGCGGCCGCCGCCGGAGGAGCCTCCCATACCCGCACCGGCGCTCTCCGCCAGTGCCAGCTCGGCGAGCACGTCCTTGCCCGTGATGCCCAGATCCGCCGCACCCGCCTCCACATACGTCGGCACGTCCGAGGGGCGCATCGTGATCACACCAATCTCCTCGAACAGCAGCTTGCGGTCGTTCACGCGCAGTTCCCCCGTCTCCACCCCCAGGCCCGCCAGCAAATCGACCGTGCCCGCGAACAGCGCACCCCGCGGCACCGCGATGCGCAGGCCACCCAGCGCGCTCCCGCGCTCCGCCACACGCCCCCGCTGCTCGCCCGGCTCGCTCATCGCGTCAGCCTCACGCCCGTGCCGCGCTCCTCGCCGGCCAGCGCAATGTGCAGCCGATCCACCCCCAGCGCGAAGCCCACCGCCGGCAACTCGCGCCCGAAGCGGCCCAGCAGTTCGTCATAGCGCCCGCCGCCGCCGATCGGCGCTCCGAGCGCCTGGTCGTAGACCTCGAACACCGCACCCGTGTAGTAGCCCAGGCTGCGCGTCAAACCCAAGTCGAAGATCACGCGCTCCGCCACCGCCGGCTCCAGTAACTCGTGCACCATCCGCATCCCGCTCGCCGCCTCCGCCGCCGGACCCGGGAGGTCGCTCAAGACCTCCGGCCCGCCGCGCCGCTGGGGTACGCTCAGCAGCAGTTGCGCATCTTGCGCCGGGAGACCGACCTCCGAGAGGACGCCCTCGAGCTCCACGAAGTCCCGCCGCGCCAGCGCCTCCAGCAGGCCCGCGCGCGCGCCCTCCGCAACCCGCAGGCCCGCCATCAATGCCGGGAACAGCGAGGCGTCGCCGAGGCCAACCCGATAGCCCTCCAAGCCCGTCGCCTCCAGCGCCTCGCAGAGCACGCTCAGCGCCTCCGCCGTGCCCTCCGGCGCCGGCGCCCCGATCAACTCGATGCCCGCCTGCAACAACTCCCGCGGCTGGCCCCGCTGCGGTCGCACCCCCCGGTAGCAGTGCGCCAGGTAGCAGAACCGCAGCGGCGGCTCCGCCGTCGCATAGCGGCTCGCCACCACGCGCGCGATCGGCACCGTCATGTCCGAGCGCAGCGCCAGCACCGCGCCGGTCTCGTCGAACAGGCGGTACGCCGGTGGCGGCGAGGTGAGACCCGCGCGTTCCAGAACGCTCTCGTACTCGAGCGCCGGTGTGTACACCTCGCCGTAGCCACGGCGCTCGAAGACACCACTCAGCGCCTCGCTGATCGCGCGCATCTCGCGCATCTCGTCGGGCAGCACGTCGCGCGTGCCGCTGGGAATTGGGTGGATCATGGCCCGGGGGCTAAACGTGCAGGGCCGGTTGGGACTCGACCGCAACCCGCTCGATGCTCGCCCCCAGCTCGCGCAGGCGCTCGTCGATGCGCTCATACCCGCGGTCGATCTGACGGATGTTGCCAATTTCGCTACGACCCTCCGCGCACAGCGCCGCCAGCAGCATCGCCATCCCCGCGCGAATATCCGGCGACTCCACGCGCTCCCCGCGCAGACGCCGCCGGCCCGTGACGATCGCGCGGTGCGGATCGCACATCACGATGTCCGCTCCCATCAGGATCAGCTTGTCCGCGAAGATCAGGCGGTTCTCGAACATCCACTCGTGCACCAGGATCGAGCCCTCCGCCTGCGTCGCCAGCGCGACCGCGATCGACGTCAGGTCCGCCGGGAACGCCGGCCACGGGCCGTCCTGGATCTTGCTCTTGTACTCGCCCACGTCGGCCTGCACCACCAGCTGCTGACCGCCGGGGACCAGCACGTCGTTCCCCTGCAGCTCCGTGCGCAGCCCCAGGCGTTCGAACACCAGCCGAATCATGCGCAGGTCGCCGGGGACCGTGTCCTTGATGCGCAGTTCCCCGCCCGTCGCGCCCGCCAACGCGATGAAACTCCCGATCTCGATGTGGTCCGGCGCGACCTCATGCTCGCAGCCGTGCAGGCGCTCCGCGCCGTTGACCACCAGCAGGTTCGAGCCGATCCCCTGGATATCCGCGCCCATCTTCACGAGCATCCGCGCGAGGTCCTGCACGTGCGGCTCGCACGCCGCGTTGCCGATCACCGTCTGCCCGGGCGTCAGCGCCGCCGCCATCAAGGCGTTCTCGCTGGCCATCACCGAGGGCTCATCCATGAACACATCCGTCGGGCGCAGCCCCCGCGGGGCGCTCAGCACGATCTCGCGGCCGCACACCGCCGTCGCGCCCATCGCGCGGAAGGCATCCAGATGCGGGTCCAGGCGCCGGCGGCCGATCACGTCTCCGCCCGGGGGCGGCATCACCGCACGTCCGAAGCGCGCCAGCAACGGCCCCGCCAGCAGGAACGACGCACGGATCTGCTCCGCGAGCTCGGCGTCCACCTCGACATGCTCCACCCCCGCGCCGCACAGCGCCACCTCGTGCGCTCCGCGCCGCTGCACCCGCACCCCCACGCCCTCCAGGATCGCGAGCATCGCATCCACGTCGCGGATGCGCGGCACATTGCGCACCACGATCTCATCCTCCGTGAGGATCGCGCATGCGAGGATCGGCAGCGCGCCGTTCTTGTTCCCAGCCGGCACCAACGTGCCGGACAACGGGGCGCCGCCTTCGATGACGAACTTCTCCATGGGCTTCTTGCGCGACCGCCGGCCCACGATTGGACCCCCGGCGCGTCCTGCGGCAAGCGTAACAGCCATCTCTTCCAGAGTTCGCGCCCCGAGCCCCGGGACCTGCCCGCGCCCGCGCCTCCGCGCGCCCTGCACCTCGAGTTCAGCCACGAGCCGAAAGCCAAACGCAGTCGATCACGCCGCGCCCAGCAAGCCCTCAAACACTCCGCGGACAGCCCCGCCCAGCAAACCATCTGCAAGTTTCGTTGCAGCCCGTACAGGCCAAATCCCGCACAACCAAGCCATTCCGGCCCAACCAGCAAGCGCACGTACATATGTTCGCCCGCTTCCGTCCGATGGCCTACCTAGTCTACGAACACGTGTTCTGTTCATTGGCAACATCGACGCTCGTGCAGCGCGCTCGCGGAGCGCTCTCGCTGACCCGCTCTTTCCTCCTGCTCGAGGACGACGATCCAGTCGACTGGGAGGTCGGCCGGGAGGAGCGCGGGACCCACAGCGAGGAGCCCCTCTGGGCTCACGCGCACCGCCGGCCGCTGCGCGGGCGTCGTGCAGTACGCCGCCCCGGCGCCGCCCCAGCGCGAGCGCAAATCTGCCTCTGTCCGATCGACCGCAGGGACACGCCTCGACCGCTAGCCGTTTCCTCGCCCGAGGACCGCGGCTGCCCCGCCGCTCAGCGCGGCTCGAGGATCACTACCGGCAGCTCGCGCGTCGCAATCGACTTGTAGTAGTCGTAGCCGCTGTAGAGCTCCACAAAGGACGGCCACAGCGCTACCGCCTCCTGCTCGCTGGCAGCGCGGCCGCGAACCGGATGCGCGCTCCCGCGCACAAGCGCCTCAGCCTCCGGCGCGGCCTGCAAGTTCAGCCACCACGCCGGCGTGCGCTTGGACGCCCCATTGGAAGCGACGACCGCGAACCCCTCCTCGTGGTCGAGGAAGAACATCGGCGCGTCCCGCCGCTCACCGCTGCGTCTGCCCATCGTGCGCAATACGAGGATCTGCTGCCCGAAGGCGCGGCCCCCGAGACGTCCGCCGCTGCGCCGCACGAGCCACGCATGCGCCTTGGTTGCCCACGCGCTACCCGGCCGATGCGCGATGTATGGACTGACACGCGCGTAAAAGTAGTCGAGACTGGCCATGTGGCCAGCAGCGTAGCATCCGGGAACGACCACGGGAACGACCACGAGCCGCCCGTAGGCGGCTCGTGTGCTGAAAAAACCGGCGGCGTCCTACTCTCCCAGGCCCTTGCGAGCCAAGTACCATCGGCGCTGAGGGGCTTAACTGCTCTGTTCGGAATGGGAAGAGGTGTTTCCCCCTCGCCAAGGCCACCGGAAAAAAGTGAGAGACCAACCACTCCCGGACCTTCAAAACTGCACAGCGCCACAACGAGTATCACTCCTATTCCAAGCAAAGGGAATAGTAAAAAAATCCGTCAAGCCCTCGAACCATTAGTACCGGTCTCCTACGGGCGTCACCGCCCTTCCAGATCCGGCCTATCAACCTGGTGGTCTACCAGGGGTCTTACTCCCTCTAGGGGATGGGAGAACTCATCTTGAGGTTGGCTTCCCGCTTAGATGCTTTCAGCGGTTATCCAGTCCGCACGTAGCT
>DASXZV010000026.1:0-114824 GCA_036501715.1 Solirubrobacteraceae bacterium
GGACTACATCACCGAGCCCAAGAGCAGCGGCTACCGGGCACTGCATCTGATCGTCAAGCGTATGGGTTACCCCATCGAGGTTCAGCTACGCACGACCGGGCAGGATGTATGGGCCAACCAGGTGGAGGAGACTGGGAGACAGACTGGCCTAGACTTAAAGTTCGGCGCCGGCACCGCGAACGACCATGCGTTCTTTGCCGATATGGCCGAGCTGATCGCCAGGTTCGACCGAGGCGAGCTCTCGCCAGGCGATCTTCGCGAGGGCTTGAAGCGCCTGTCATTATTGCCGATAGGACAAGCAGGTGAGGACGACCCAAATGAGCCCGACTGACGACATCAAGCACTTTCTCGTAACGCGCGACACGACTCGGCGGGAGACGACGGTCGTTGAGCTCGGCACGGACTACGAGGCTGCGCAACACATTTACCAAGAGGCCGAGCAGAAGGCGAGGGGCCGTCGAGACCTCGACGTAGTGCTGCTCAGCGCCGACTCGCTGGAGACCATCAAGCTCACACACTCCAGCTACTTCGAGCCGAAGTCGCTCGACGAGTTGCTGCCTGCGTAGTACAGCAGGGCTTTCCTGACGCGCCCGGCAAGATTCGAACTTGCGACCTCTCGCTCCGGAGGCGAGCGCTCTATCCACTGAGCTACGGGCGCTTACGCGCTGAGCATAGACGCGCAGCGCCAACCTGCGCGCCCCGATCCGCTCACCTGCCGCAAGCCGCCTATCGCCGGCCGTCGCTACCGTTGCCCTCATGGATCTCTCGCTGTTCTTCGCCGGAACTGGCGGCTCGGTGCCAAGCGCGCGGCGCGGGCTACCCGCGGTGCTCGTACGCCGCGGCGGCGACCGCCTGCTGTTCGACTGCGGCGAGGGCACGCAGCGTCAGTTGCTGCGCTCGGTTGGGCTCGCGGACATGGATTGCGTATTCATCACGCATTTCCACGCCGACCACTGGCTGGGGCTCCCGGGGATGCTCAAGTCCTTCGCGTTGCGCGACCGCGAGCGGCCGCTGACTATCTACGGGCCGCCGGGCCTCAACGAGCTGATGGCCTCAACGCGCTTTATCTACGGGCGGCGGCTGCCCTATGAGCTCTCGTATGTCGAGCTCGGCGCTGCCGAGGCGGTCGAGCGTGATGGCTACAGGGTGGCTGCGGTGCCGGTGAGCCACCGCAGCGCATCGGCTTACGGCTATGTAATCGTCGAGGACTCGAGGCCCGGACACTTGGACCCACAGCTAGCCGAGCGGCTGGGCGTGCGGCCGGGGCCGGACTTTGGTCGGCTCGTGCGTGGCGAGGTCGTAAATGGCGTGAGCCCCGAGCAGGTCATGGGGGAGACGCGCGAGGGCCGCAAGGTCGTGCTCTCCGGCGATACCTCTCCCTGCGAGGCATTGGCGATCGCGGCGCACCAGGCGGATGTGCTGGTGCACGAGGCAACCTTCATAGAGGAAGAGGCCGATCGCGCCCGTCAGACCGGCCACAGCACAGTGCGCCAGGCGGCCGAGTTGGCGCAGCGGGCTGAAGTGAGGATGCTGGCGCTCACGCATCTCTCGACGCGCTACGCCGGTGGGGAGGTGCGCCGCGAGGCGCGCGCGGCGTTCCCGGATACCGAGGTGCCCCGCGATTTCGACACCATCGAGGTGCCTTTTCCTGAGCGTGGATCGGCGACCCTGATCCGCTGGGCCGATCGTCGGGCGGCAGCCGGCGAGGGGTCCGCCAATGGCGATGGGGAGCAAGGCGGGGGCAAGAACCGACCGAACGGGAATGGCGCCGCCGCAAGCTCTATCAATGAGGGGGACGTGGCCGCTCAGGACGCTCCGACGGCGCCGTCGTCGATAATTCAATGAGCTTGCCTACCTGCAGAGCAACGAGATCCCGTCGGGGGAGCACTCGATGAGCGCCCCGGAGCTCGTTCGTTCCCCGCAGCAGCCCGCTGATCTGCTGCTTCGTGACGTATGTGTGCTCGATCCCCGCGGTGGCCTTGACGCGCGCCACGACCTGCTGGTGCGGGGCGGGGAGATCGTCGAGCTGGGCGACCCCGGGACGCTCACGGCCGACGTCGAGCTCGAGGTGCTCGACGGTGGCGGTCGGCTACGTCTGCTGCCGGCGTTCTTCGATCCCCACGTGCACCTGCGTAGCCCCGGCCAGGAGCACAAGGAGGACATCGAGAGCGGGACACGCGCGGCCGCGGCGGGCGGGTTCGCGGCGGTGATCGCAATGCCGAACACCGAGCCCGCGATCGACTCCCCGGAGCAGCTGCGCGCCGTGCGCGAGACCGCGGCGCGGCAGGCGCAGGTGCCGGTTGGCTTTCTACCGGCAATCACACAGGGGCTGGGCGGGGAGCAGCTGACCGACATGGCCGCGTTGCGCGAGCTGGGTGCACTTGGCTTCACCGACGATGGGCAGCCGGTCGCGAGCGCTGGGGTCTTGCGCGCGGCGCTGCGCCTCCAGCGAGCGGCCGGCGCGCCGGGGGCTTGTGGCGGCGGTGTCTTGACGCTGCATGAGGAGGACCGCACACTCTCCCGCGGTGCCAGCATGCACGAGGGCACGGTCAGTGCGGCGCTAGGCATCCCGGGGGTCCCATCGGCGAGCGAGGCCACGATGGTTGCGCGCGACGCCGTGCTGGCAGGCTGTGAGGGCGGGCGCGTGCACTTCCAGCACCTCAGCTGCGTGGCCTCCGTGGAGGCCCTTGCGGCCGCGAAGGCGCTAGGTGTGCGAGTGAGTGCCGAGGCGACCCCACATCACCTGCTGCTCACCGAGGAGGACGTGCGCGGTTTGGATACGAGCATGAAGATGAATCCTCCACTCGCCACCGAGGCGGATCGCCAGGCGTTGGTGGAGGGATTGCGGACAGGAACGATCGACTGCGTGGCGACCGATCACGCTCCGCATGCGCGCGTGGAAAAGGAGGTCCCGTTCACCGAGGCCCCGATGGGCACGACTGGTTTGGAGACCGCCTTCGCGGCGCTCTACACCCAGCTCGTGCTGCCCGGCGTACTCGGCCTCGGGCTGCTGGTGGAGCGCATGACGGCGGGGGCCGCGCTGTTTGGGCTGCCCGTGCCGCGAATCGCTCGCGGCGAGGCGGCCAACCTCGTCCTGCTCGACCTTGACGCCGAGTGGATCGCCGGCGAGCAGGGCTGGCACAGTCGCTCTGAGAATTGCTGCTTCGCGGGACGGCGCCTGCGCGGCCAGGTAATGCTGACGCTGGCCGCGGGGGCCGTGGCCTTTCGCGCCGAGGGTGTCACGGATGGCGAGCGGGCGGTCACCGCATGAGCCTGCTCGAGCGTGAGCGCAGCGCGCTGGTCGTAGTGGACGTCCAAGAGGCCTTCCGTCCCTACGCCTCCTTCGAAGGCGTCGCTGGCGCGTGCGCAAAGCTGCTCGAGGCCGCGCGCCTCATGGGGCTGCCGGCGCTCGTCAGCGAGCAGTACCCCAAGGGGCTCGGGAGTAGCGCGCCCGAGCTGGGGCTGCACGAGGAGCCTCGCCTCGAGAAGACCGTCTTCTCTGCTGCGCGCGCCGATGGCTTTGACTTGGAGGGACGCTCGCAGGTCGTCGTGTGCGGGATCGAGACCCACGTGTGCGTATCGCAAACCACACATGACCTGCTCGAGCGCGGAGTAGAAGTGCATGTTCCGGCCGACGCGGTCGGCTCACGCCACGCGCTCGACTACGAACGCGGCCTGGAGCGCCTGGAGCGTGCGGGCGCAGTCATCAGCACCGTGGAGTCGGTGCTCTTCGAGCTGCTCAGAACGGCGCAAGCGCCCGAGTTCAAGGCCGTGCAGAGGTTGATCGTTTAGTGCGCCCCCCCGCTTACATCCTCCTGGAGGACGGCACACGCTTCGATGGAGAGGCGTGCGGAGCCGCGGGCCAAGCCGTCGGGGAGGTCGTCTTCACGACCGGCATGTCCGGCTACCAGGAGTCGGTGACCGACCCCTCGTTCGCAGGGCAGCTGATCACGTTCACCTATCCGCATATCGGCAACTACGGGGTGAGCGCCGAGGCGATGGAGTCCGAGCGCGCCTGGGCGCGCGGGGTGATCATGCGCGAGGCATGCGACCGCGAAGACGCCCCCGGAGCCGAGGGCGGCTGGCTCGCGTGGCTCGCCGACTGCGGCGTGCCGGCGATCACCGGCGTAGACACCCGCTCACTCGTGCGCCACATTCGTGAAGCCGGCGCGATGCGCGGCGGGATCTTCCCTGAGGTGGTCGAGCCTGCGCAGGCGGCCGCACTGGTAGCGGCCGAGCCCGCAATGGATGGACAGGACCTCGCGGCGCTCGTGACCCCTACCGAAACGAGCCACCACGGCGGCGGCTCCGGGCCGCGGATCGCGGTGCTCGACACCGGCATCAAGGGCTCGATCGTGCGCCATCTCGTCGCGCGCGGCGCAAACGTCTCGCTCTACCCCTGTACGACCAGCGCAGCCGAACTGCTCGCCACCGACGCCGAGGCGATCCTGCTAGCCAACGGTCCCGGCGATCCGGCCGCACTTGGCTACATCGTGGAGACCGTCCGCGAATTGGTTGGGCGCCGGCCGGTGTGGGGCATCTGCCTCGGACACCAGCTGCTCTGCCGCGCGCTGGGGTTGCAGACGTTCAAGTTGCCGTTCGGGCATCGCGGTGCGAACCACCCAGTCAAGGATCTGGAGACCGGGCGCGTGGAGATCACCTCCCAAAATCATGGGTTCGCAGTGCTCGGGCCCGCCGGCACGCACACGATCGAGGGCACACGCCCAGTGCGCTGGCACACCGACTTCGGCGCCGCGCAGCTCTCGCACGTGAACCTCTACGACCGCACCGTCGAGGGTCTCGAGTTGCTGGACGTGCCGGGCGGCTCGGTCCAGTACCACCCCGAGGCCGGCCCCGGGCCACACGACAGCGTTTACTTGTTCGACCGCTTCCTGGCGCGGATTGCCGAGGCGGCAGCGTAGATGCCGCGGCGGGATGACATCCACAAGATCCTGATCCTGGGCTCCGGGCCGATCGTCATCGGGCAAGCCGCTGAGTTCGACTACTCCGGCGTGCAGGCCTGCAAGGTGCTGCGCGAGGAGGGCTACGAGATCGTGCTCGTCAACTCCAACCCCGCGACGATCATGACCGACCCCGAGTTCGCCGACGCTACCTACATCGAGCCGCTGTTGCCAGGTCCCGTTGCACAGGTGATCGAGCGCGAGCGCCCCGATGCGCTGCTGCCCACACTTGGGGGGCAGACTGCGCTGAACCTCGCCAAGGCTCTGCACGACGATGGGACCCTCGAGCGCCTGGGAGTCGAGCTGATCGGCGCCAACTACGACGCGATCAGCTGCGCGGAGGATCGCGAGCTGTTCGGAGTCGCGATGCAGCAGGCCGGTCTGCGGATGCCGGCCAGTGCGATCGCCTCCGGATGGGTCCCCGACATCGGGGCCGAGGCCGCTGGTGTCAAGGGTGCCGGCTCGGTGAAAGTCGAGTTGGGGATGAGACAGGCTCTGGACGCGCTGCCTGATATCGGACTGCCCTGCATCGTGCGCCCCGCTTACACGCTCGGGGGACGCGGCGGGGGGATCGCGCGCACACCCGAGGAGTTCCGCACGATCGTCGCACGCGGCCTTGAAGCCTCGCCGATTGGACAGGTACTGATCGACCAGTCGGTCATCGGTTGGGGTGAGTTCGAGCTGGAGGTCATGCGCGACCGCGCCGACAACGTCGTGATCGTCTGCTCGATCGAGAACGTGGACCCGATGGGCGTGCACACCGGGGACTCCGTAACGGTCGCCCCGCAGCAGACGCTCACCGACCGTCTCTACCAGCGCCTGCGCGACCAGGCCATCGCCGTGATTCGCGCCGTCGGCGTGGAGACCGGCGGCTCCAACGTCCAATTCGCGGTCAATCCCGACACCGAGGAGATCCTCGTGATCGAGATGAACCCGCGCGTCTCGCGCTCCTCGGCGCTCGCCTCCAAGGCGACCGGCTTCCCGATCGCAAAGATCGCCGCACGCCTGGCCGTGGGCTACCTGCTCGAGGAGATCAACAACGACATCACCGGCGTCACGCCCGCAAGCTTCGAGCCGACGATCGACTATGTCGTCGTCAAGTGGCCGCGCTTTGCCTTCGAGAAGTTCCCCGGCGTGGATGCGACGCTCTCCACGCACATGAAGTCCGTTGGGGAGGCGATGGCGATCGGGCGCACCTTCGGGCAGGCGTTTGCCAAGGCGCTGCGCTCGCGCGAGCTCGACAAGCCTCCCCGCCCGGAGTCCGCCTCCGATGCGCAGCTACTGGAGAGCCTGATCGCGCCCACGCCCGATCGCTTCGAGACGATCCTCGAGCTGCTGCGGCGCGGCATCGCGATTGACGATGTCCACGAGCGCACCGCGATCGACCCGTGGTTCCTGCACGAGCTGGCGGCGCTCGCAGCCGACCCCGAGGCGCCCTTCGCCGGCGAGCGCAGCTTCAGATCCGTCGATACCTGCGCTGCGGAGTTTCCCGCGCAGACCCCCTACTATTACGCCGGTTGGGAGCGACGCGCGAGTCACGAGGTGCGCCGTGGCGAGCGTGCCTCGGTCGTGATCCTTGGCTCCGGGCCCAACCGCATCGGGCAGGGCATCGAGTTCGACTACTGCTGCGTGCACGCAGCGATGACCGTGCGCGAGTCCGGACGCGACGCGGTGATGATCAACTGCAATCCCGAGACGGTCTCCACCGACTACGACACCTCCGACCGCCTCTACTTCGAGCCGCTCACGCTGCAAGACGTACTCGCCGTCGTGGAGATCGAGAAAGGGGGAGGGGGCCTCGATGGCGTAATCGTTCAGTTCGGCGGGCAGACCCCGCTCAAGCTCGCCGCTGGACTCGCCGCGGCGGGCGTGCCGCTGCTCGGGACGAGCGTCGATGCGATCGACCTCGCTGAGGACCGCGGACGCTTCGGCGAGCTGCTCGGTCGTCTCGGCTACAAAGCGCCGCCATATGCGACCGCGCGATCGGTCGATGAGGCGTTGCGCTCCGCCGAGGAGGTCGGCTTTCCGCTGCTCGTGCGCCCAAGCTATGTCCTCGGGGGACGCGCGATGGAGATCGTCTACTCCCCCGAGGGGCTGGCCGACTACCTGCGCCGCGAGCTGCAGCCGCTGGCCTCTGACTCGGCGCCGCACGGCAACACGACGATCTTCCTGGACCGCTTTCTGGAGAACGCAATCGAGGTCGACGTCGATGCCCTCTGCGACGGCCAGGAGGTCTGGATCGGCGGGATCATGCAGCACGTCGAGGAGGCCGGTGTGCACTCCGGGGACAGTGCCTGCGTGCTGCCCCCGCACTCGCTCGGTGGCGAGATGCTCGAGCAGATTCGCGCCGCTACCCGCGACATCGCGCTGCAGGTCGGGGTCGTGGGGCTGCTGAACGTGCAGTACGCGGTAGTCGAGGGGCAGCTGTACGTGATCGAGGCCAATCCGCGCGCATCGCGCACCGTGCCCTTCGTCTCCAAGGCCGTCGGCCTGCCGCTGGCCAAGCTCGCCTGTCGCGTCATGCTTGGCGAGCCGATCTCCGCGCTGGGGCTGCCTCGCGAGCAGGAAGGGCTCGGCTTCGGCGATCACATCTCCGTCAAGGAGGCCGTGCTGCCCTTCGACCGCTTCGAGGGCGCCGACGCCGTGCTCGGGCCCGAGATGCGCTCCACCGGTGAGGTGATGGGCATCGCGCGCGACTTCCCGACCGCCTTCGCCAAGGCGCAGGCAGCCGCGGGCGCGCCGCTGCCGCTAAGCGGCACCGCCTTCATCTCGGTCACCGACTCCGACAAGGACGGCGCCTTTGCGATCGCGCAGATCCTCAGCGACAACGGCTTTCGCATCCTTGCCACGAGGGGGACGGCCGCGGCGATCGAGCGCATGGGGGTCCGCGCCCAGGCGCTTAACAAGATCGGGGAGGGTTCGCCGCACGTCGTGGACTGGATCGAGCGCGGAGATGTGGATCTCGTGATCAACACCCCCACCGGCTCTGGGGCTCGTACCGATGGCTGGCAGATCCGCCGCGCGGCGGTTGCGCGCGGCATACCTTGCCTCACGACGCTCGCCGCCGGTGTCTCCGCTGCGCGCGCGATCTCGAGCGCTCGCCAAGGCGGACCTCCGCCGGTGCTCTGCCTGCAGGAGCTGCACCGCGGGCGGGACGCCATCGAGGTCGTCTGATGGCACTCGCGCCCTTCGGCCGGCGCCTGCTGACGGTGGCCGGCATCGACGAGCTCGGCGCCTACCGTCTGCTGCGCGTCAGCGACCCCGACGGGCCGCCGCCAGCCCCCGGCCAGTTCGCGATGCTCGCCGCCGCCGCGGGCTGGGGAGGAGGGCAGGACGAGCGTCCCCACCTACCGCGCGCCTTCTCCTACGCCCGTGTCGTCCCCGGCGGGGAGGCCAGCTTTCTGCTCGAGGACGTCGGCCCCGGCACGCGCCGACTCTGCGAGCTGCGAGGAGGCGAGCGGATCTGGTCGCTCGGGCCGCTCGGCGTCGGCTTCAGCGCGCCCGCCGACGGGCGCCGCGCGATCCTCCTCGGCGGCGGCGTCGGGATCGCGCCGCTGGCGATCTGGCAGGACGTTCTGCTCGCGGGCGCCAGCGCACGCAGGACGTCAGGCGCTGAGCCGCCCGTCATCCTGCTCGGCTTTCGAGACCGCGCGCGCGCGGCCGGCGCGGCGCTGCTAGCCGACGCGCGCGTTGCGACCGACGACGGCTCCGTCGGGCACCACGGACTGGTCACCGAACTACTGACGGCCGAGCTTGTACGCGACCCCCACGCGAGCGTCTACGCCTGCGGTCCCGCGCCGATGCTCGAGGCCGTCAGGGCGCTCTGCGCCGAGCGTGCGATCCCCGCCCAGCTCGCTTTGGAGTCCGGCATGGCCTGCGGCTTTGGTGCGTGCTTCGGCTGCGTCGTGCCCCGCCGCGGCGGTGGCTACCTGCGAGTTTGCGTAGATGGGCCCGTGATCGACGCCGCCGAACTGCAGTGCGTCGATGAGCACGCGGGGGCACCCGCGTGAGCGTGCCCTTCTGCGGCCTGGAGCTTGCCCATCCCATCATCAATGCCTCCGGCACCTTTGACCTGCTCGCCGCCCGTTCCGCCTTCGGCGAGGAGGCCCTGCGTGCCGGCTTCCCCTTTGCCGCGTTTGTCTCGAAGACCATCACCCTGCAAGCGCGCGCCGGCAACCCCCCGCCGCGGCTCTTCGAGGCCCCTGCCGGGCTCATCAACTCGATCGGATTGCCCAACAAGGGCCTCGAGGGCTATCTAGCCGAGGATCTGCCCGCGATCTCCAGCGTGCTTGGCGCCTGCGCGGTCCCGCTCATTACGAACGTCATGGGATCGGACGCGGCGGAGATCGCGACGTTGCTGGAGCGCTGCGAGGAACGTACCGAGATCGCAGCGATCGAGCTCAACGTCTCCTGTCCCAACGTCAAAACAGGCCTCGACATAGGGTCCGATCCCGCTGCCCTGGAGAGCGTCGTGCGCGGCGTGCGTCGCGCCACACGCAAGCCGCTGATCGTCAAGCTCACCCCCAACACCGCCGACGTGGCCGCGTGCGCGCACGCCGCCGAGGCGGCCGGCGCGGACGCCGTCTCGCTGATCAACACCCTGCGCGCGATGGCCCTCGCGCCCCCCGGTCGAGGTGGCCAGGGCCGCACAGCCGCCCGGCCCTGGCTGGGGGGAGGGACAGGTGGGCTCTCGGGCGCCGCGATCCGGCCGGTCGCGCTTGCGCAAGTCGCCGCCGTCGCTGCCAGCGTCGCGATCCCGATCGTCGGCATGGGAGGCGTCCAGAGCGCCGCTCACGCCCGCGACCTACTCAACGCCGGCGCAACCCTTGTGGCGGTCGGCACGGAGAGCTTTCGCGACCCCACCGCCGGCGCCCGGATCGCGCGCGGGCTGTGCTGAGCGCGACCGAGGGCTCTCCACCGCGCTCATACAAGTATGGCAATGCGGCCAACGAGCGCGCGCGAGAAAACCCCTGCAAACACGCCCTCGCACCATCCACTAGCCTCTACATACCTATACCTCAACTTGAGCTATAGATGAATTCGTGCTTCGCACCTTGATCGTCGGCTCTGGGTGTGTAGACTCGCCGCCCATGGCGATGGCGACGGGTACTACGCCCTCAAAGCACTCCGCGGCCCCCGAGCGATCACTCAACCAGCGCATGGATGCGCTCGCCAGAGCTAACCGCATCCGCACCGAGCGTGCCCAGCTCAAGCGCGACCTCAAGGCCGGGCGGCTGTCGATCCACACCCTGCTGCTGAACCCGCCCGAGTACGTCGAGACCGCGAAGGTCTTCGACATGATGCTCGCCGTTCCCAAGTACGGGCGCGTCAAGGTCAACAAGATCCTGGCCCACTGCCGGATCGCGCCGAGCAAGACCATCGGCGGGCTATCCGAGCGCCAGCGCAGCGAGCTGGTCTCCCTGCTCCGCCGCTAGAGCGGCGTGGCGCGCGTACTGGTCATCACCGGTCCCTCCGGGGTCGGCAAGGGGACCCTGATCCGGGGGCTGATGGAGCGCCTTCCGCAGCTCGAGTTATCCGTCTCGGCAACCACCCGCGCGGCGCGGCCCGGTGAGCGCGACGGCGTCGACTATCACTTCCTGACACCGGAGCGGTTCGCCGAGCGCATCGAACAGGGCGACTTCGTGGAGCACGCCGACTACGCCGGGCGCCGCTACGGCACACTGCGCAGCGAGCTCGACGCGCGCGTTGGGGCCGGCGTGCCCGTCGTGCTCGAGATCGAGGTCCAGGGTGCCCGCCAGGTGCGCGCCGCGTTGCCCGAGGCCGTGCAGGTGTTCATCGCACCACCCTCACTCGACGCGCTACGCACGCGGCTCGTCGGCCGCGGCACGGATGACTCCAACGAGGTCGAGCGCCGCCTGCGCGTCGCCGAGCAGGAGCTCGACGCCCAACCCGAGTTCGCTCACGTCGTCGTCAACGACCGCCTCGAGGATGCCCTGGAGCGGCTGACCACGATTGTCGCAAGCGAGCTCGACTACAATTGAAGGCCAACCACGAAAGGGCCGCCCCAAAGTGATCTCTCCCCGTATCGACCGCCTGCTAGAGAACGTCGACTCCAACTACGCCAGTGTTGTCGTCGCTGCCAAGCGCGCGCGCCAGATCAACAGCTACTACCACAACCTCGGCGAGGGCACCTTCGATGAGTTCCCGCCGCCCATGATCGATACGGCCTCCAAGAACTACCTCACGATCGCGCTGGAAGAGGTAGCGAACGGAAAGATTAAGTACCACTACCGCTAGGACGCCCCCCGAGCGGCGTGCTGCGGCGTCCTCCCTCGCTCATGTGCTCAGCACATTTCGCTCAGTGCGTCCTTGCATCACTTGCTCGGGGAACGTCCTAGGCGCTTAGCCCACCGGGACGCGCAACGCCTCGACCAGGGCTTGTGGGTCGTGGGCCGAGGCTCTAGAACCCGAACATGTCCAGAATCCTGCTCGGGGTCAGTGGTGGCATCGCGGCGTACAAGGCGCTTGAGTTTGTGCGCCTGGCGACCGGCGCGGGCCATGCGGTGCGCGTCGTGCAGACTCCCGCGAGCCGCCGCTTCGTCGGCTCCGCGTCGTTTGCCGCGCTGACCGGTGCGCCGGTGCTCGTCGATGAGTTCGAGCGCGACCCCGCGCGTGGGGCCTTCCCCGACCAGCGCCCGCCCGAGCACGACCCGATCGGGCACCTCGCGCTGGTTGGCAACGCCGATCTCTATCTGGTCGCGCCGGCCTCGGCCAACACGGTCGCCAAGCTCGCCCACGGCCTCGCCGACAACCTGCTCACCAGCGCGGCACTGGCGGCTACCTGCCCGCTGCTGGTGGCGCCGGCGATGAACAACCACATGTACGAGCACCCCGCGGTGCAGGCCAACCTCGCGCTGCTGCGCGAGCGCGGTGTCACCGTGCTCGCGCCCGACAGCGGTCGCCTCGCCTCCAAGGGCGAGCAGGGCGTTGGGCGCCTGCCGGACCCCGCACGGCTGCTGGAGGCCTGCGAGGCGCTGCTATCCGGCGCGCGGGCCGGGTCCGCCGGCGCGAACGGCTCCTGGCGCGGCCTGCGCGTGCTGGTCACCGCCGGCGGTACGCGCGAGCCGCTGGACAGCGTGCGCTTCCTCGGCAACAGCTCCTCTGGGCGTATGGGCCTAGCACTCGCGCGCGTAGCGCACGCGCGCGGAGCCGAGGTGACGGTTGTCGCGGCGAATGTCGCGCTGGAGCGCCCCGCGGGCGTCGCGTGGCGGGAGGTCCGCACCGCTGCCGAGCTGCAGGCCGCCTGCGAGCAGGAGTTTCCAGCCTGCGAGGTTCTCCTGATGGCCGCCGCCGTCGCGGACTTCCGTCCGGTCGCGGCAGGCGCACCGGCCGGCCAGCCGCTTCCCGGCAAGCTCAAGAAGGCCGGCCGCGAGCGTCTGCGCCTGGAGCTCGAGCCGACGACCGACGTGCTCAGCGCGCTGGCCGCCCACCGCCGCGCGGGGCAGACGCTCGTGGGTTTCGCCGCCGAGCACGGCGAGGGCGCCGTCGCCTACGGCCGCGGCAAGCTAGAGGCCAAGCAGCTGGATGCGGTCGTCGTCAACGACATCTCCCGCTCGGACATCGGCTTCGAGGTCGACCGCAACGAGGTCACGATCGTGACGGCGAGCGGCGAGCAGCACGTCCCCGCCGCTCCCAAGGCGAGTATCGCCGAGGCGATCCTCGACGCCGTCGAGGACTTGCGCAGCACACAGTAGGCGCGGCTCGCGCTGGCGTGCGCCGGTTCCCGAGCAAGGCACGATCCGGCCCGGTGCTCCCTACAGTGAAGTGGAACCGAACATGGACAGTGTCTATGAGCTCTACCGGCGCGGATGCGATCTGCTCGGCCACGGCGACTATCAGGCCGCGATCGTGCCGCTGACCCGCGCCCGTGAACTGGAGCCCGACAAGGCCTCGATCCGCGAGGCGCTCGGACGCGCGCTCTTCCACGCCCAGCGCTACGAGGGTGCCGCCGCCGAGTTCGGAGTGGTGGCCGAGCAGGCGCCGACCAACGACTACGCGCTCTTTTGCCTGGGCCGTGCGATGCAGCAGCTCGGGCGCCACCGCGAGGCCTGTCACCCGCTTGCGCTCGCCTGCTCGCTGCGTCCCGAGCGCGGCGACTACCGTCTCTACCGCGATCGCGCGCGCCGCGCCGCCCATAGCTCATGAGCAGCCCAATGCTATGCTCGACCGACAGCTTTCGTGCCGGCGTGCTGGCGCCGGCTGGTCGGACCGAAAGTGGGCGCACGCCCGCTTTTTTTAATGTAAGGAGGGTCTATGACGCCACTGCAAACAGAGATCGAAGAGAGGCTCGCCGAGCGCGCGCCCGACATCGAGGTGCTGCTCGCCGAGCTACTAGGCGGCGAGACCCTGCGCGTCTTCATCGACCACCCAGACGGGGTCACGCTCGCCCTCTGCGAGCGCGTCACGCATGCGCTTCCCGAGCTGCGCGAGCGCTACACGCTCGAGGTCTCCTCGCCCGGTCTCGAGCGCCCGCTGACAAAGCCCGACCACTTCCGCCGCTTCGTCGGCCGCCGCGCCCGCGTGCGCACCCGCGGGGTCCCCGCGGACATCCGTGCGGCCGCCGCACCGAGTCGGCGCAGCTATACCGGAGAGCTCGTCGGAGCCTCTGAGACCGAGATCACCCTGGCCGCCGAAGGGGCCCTCGTCACGATCCCCTACGCGCAGATCCGCCGCTCGAATCTGATCGAGGATTAGTCGATATGTCACGTGAGATCCTGGAAGCAATGCACGCGCTTGCGCGCGAGAAGGGCATCGAGTCCGAGAAGTTGATGATCGCGCTCGAGGACGCCCTGCTATCCGCCTACAAGAAGCAGCCCGGCTCGGCCAAGTACGCGCGCGTCGAAATGGACCGCGAGACCGCGGACTTCCGCGTCATCGAACTGATCATCCCCGAACGTCTCGAGGCGCACCTGATCGTCGAGACGATCGACGAGGGCACGGTCGTGGACCCCGAGACCGGCGAGCTGCGCGAGCCCGAGGAACCGGAAATCGATCCCGCGAAGTTCGAGGAGTACCGCGACCAGATCGAGGAACAGGACGTCACCCCCGATGACTTCGGGCGGATCGCCGCGCAGACCGCCAAGCAGGTCATCCTGCAGCGCATCCGCGAGGCCGAGCGCGACATGATGTTCGAGGAGTACCGCGACCGCGTCGGCGAGCTCATCACGGGCATCGTGCAGCAGTCCGACTCGCGCTACACACTCGTGCAGCTGCGCGAGCGCGTCGAGGCGTTGCTGCCCAAGTCCGAGCAGGTCGACGGCGAGCGCTACGACCACTCGCAGCGCATCAAGGCCGTCATCAAGGAGGTATCCGCCTCCACCAAGGGCCCCTCGATCATCGTCTCGCGCCGCGACCCCGAGCTGATCAAGAAGCTGTTCGAGCTCGAGGTCCCCGAGATCGCCGACGGCCTCGTCGAAATCGCCAACGTCGCGCGTGAGCCCGGCTATCGCTCCAAGATCGCGGTCGTCTCGCACGCCGACGGCGTCGACCCCGTTGGCGCTTGCGTGGGCCCGCGCGGATCGCGCGTACGCATGGTCGTCTCCGAGCTGCGCGGCGAGAAGATCGACATCATCCCCTTCAACGAAGAGCCCGCGCGCTTCGTCGCCAAGGCACTCTCGCCGGCGCGCGTGCGCGAGGTGCTCGTCGACGACGACGCCAAACAGGCCACCGTGATCGTGCCCGACGACCAGCTCTCGCTGGCGATCGGACGCGAGGGCCAGAACGCGCGCTTGGCCGCGCGCCTGACGGGTTGGCGCGTGGACATCCGCTCTGAGACCGAGTTCGCCGCCGAGGAGGCCGAGCATGGCTACGAGGAGGAGGAAGTCTCCGGCCGCTGCGCCGCGATCCTCTCCAACGGCCGCCGCTGCCCGAACGCGACCGAACCCGGCTCGCGCTACTGCGGCCTCGAGACACACCAGGCGCTCGCCGGCATCGCCAGCGACCGCGTCGTGGACCTCTCCTCCAACGGCGACGGCGTGCCTCCCGCTGAGCCCAGCGCCGAGGAGCCACAGGCCGAAGGCGTCGCTGCTGAGTCTCCCGCGCAGGAGGCACAGATCGAGCCGCCCATCGGCGAGTCCACCTCCGAGGGAGAGGCTGCCGACGCCCAGGAAAGCGCTGGGGGGCAAGCGCCATAACGGGCCACGTGCCCCGGCGCCGCTGCGTAGGCTGCGGGCGCATCGCGCCGAAGCCCGAGCTCCTGCGCCTAGCCGTAGCTGACCCGGCAGGTGACCGCCGCGCGCGGCGCGCGGTGATCGACGCGGTCGGCTCGATGCCCGGCCGCGGCGCCTACCTGTGTCGCGGCTCAAGCACCCCGGCGCCCGCCGCCGACTGTCTGCAGCAGGCGCTGCGTCGTGGCGGCATCGCGCGTGCGCTGCGCGGCGCTGTCAAGCTCGACCTCGGTGCTTCCCCTGCCGAGGACCCCGAATTCGTAGAATCGGTGAACTGATGAGCAAGAAGCGCATACACGAGATAGCCAAGGAGCAGGGCGTTCCCAGCAAGACGCTGCTGGAGGGCCTGCGCGCCAGCGGCCTCGAGGTCAAGACCGCGGCGTCCTCGGTCGAGGAGTCCGTCGCGCTGCGCGTGCTTGGTACTGGCGGCTCCACCAAGACGGAGGCATCATCGAGCGCTCAGCCGGCGACCGCCACGGCGCAGGCGCCCGCAAGCGCGGCCAAGCCCGCGAATGGCGCCCCCGCGACCGGTGCTCCGGCCGCTGCGCCGAGCGCGCAGCCCACTGCTCAGGTCTCGGCTCCGGTGTCCGCACCACCGGTGCAGCGCGAGGCCGCGCCTGCCGCCTCCGGCACAGTTGCCACCCAGGCGTCCGCCACGCAAGGCCCCGCGTCAGCGCCGCCCCCGGCCGCCGCTGACGCGAGCGCAACCGCCGCGCCCGAGGCACAGCCCGGTGCGGCTGCCGACGGTGGCGAGCGCGTGCGCCCGACGCGGGACTCGCGCACGGGAGAGCGCGCTCCGGGCGGCACCGGACCAGGTGGCCGCCGCCGCGTGGTGATCGACTCGCAGGCCTCGCGCCGCCAGCAGGCTGGGCCGGCCAACCAGCCCCAGCGCCGTCCCCGCCGTGGTCGCCGTCGGCGCGGCACCTACGACGACACGATTGCGCCGATCGACAACACCGCCGCGACCGGCGACGGCCAGCTGACGCGCATCAACTCGGGCTCCACCGTCAAGGACGTCGCCGAGTACCTCGGCGTACCGGTGCCCGAAATCATCAAGAAGCTGATGTCCCTCGGCGAGATGGCGACGCTCACGCAGACGCTCTCCGACGACGCGATCCAGGTGCTCGCGGGCGAGTTCGACAAGGAGATCGAGATCGTCCACGCCGCCGACGACGTTGACGTCGAGCCAACCTACGAGGACGCCGAGGACGACCTGGTCGACCGGCCCCCGGTCGTGACCGTCATGGGCCACGTCGACCACGGCAAGACCTCGCTGCTCGACGCGATCCGCAAGACCGAGGTCGCCGCGGGTGAGGCCGGCGGCATCACCCAGCACATCGGCGCCTACCAAGCCCACCACGCCGGCAAAGTCATCACCTTCCTCGACACCCCCGGCCACGAGGCCTTCACCGCGATGCGCGCCCGCGGCGCGCGGGTCACCGATCTCGCCGTGATCGTCGTCGCGGCCGACGACGGCGTCAAGCCGCAGACCGAGGAGGCGATCGACCACGCGCGCGCCGCCGACGTGCCGATCGTGGTCGCGGTCAACAAGATCGACAAGGAGGGCGCGCAGCCCGAGCGCGTGCGCACCGAGATGACCGCGCGCGGCTTGCAGCCCTCGGAGTGGGGTGGAGAGATCGAGTTCGTCGACGTCAGCGCCAAGACCCGCCAGGGCCTCGACAGCCTGCTCGACACGATCCAGGTCGTCGCCGATCTCGAGGAGCTCAAGGCCAACCGCGACACCGAGGCCTCCGGTGCGGTCATCGAGTCCAAGCTCGACCCCGGTCGCGGCCCGGTCGTGAGCATCCTGATCCAGCGCGGCACGCTGCGCGTCGGCGACGCGCTCGTCGCGGGCGCCCACTTTGGCCGCGTGCGCGCGATGCACGACTTCATGGGGGGCCGTATGAAGCAGGCACACCCGGGAGAGCCCGTGGAGGTGCTTGGCTTCGACGGCGTCCCGGAGGCCGGCGAGCATGTGCGTGTCGTCGAGAACGAGCGCCGCGCGCGCCAGTTGGCCGGCGAACGCGCCAACCGCCTGAAGACCGAGGCGCTGGCCCGGCGCTCCGGACGCAAGATCTCCCTGGAGGACGTCTTCAAGCTCGCCCGCGAGGGGGCGGTCAAGGAGCTCAGCCTGGTCGTCAAGGCCGACGTCGCCGGCTCGCTGGAGGCGATCGAGGACGAGATCGCCAAGCTCCCGCAGGACGAGGTCAAGGTCAACATCATCCACCGCGGCGTCGGTGGCATCAACGAGTCCGACGTGATGCTCGCCGCGGCCTCCGAAGGCGTGATCCTCGCCTTCAACGTGCGGCCCGTCGGCGATGCCCGCCAGATCGCCGAGCGCGAGGGCGTGGAGATTCGCTCCTACGCGGTCATCTACCGCGCGATCGAGGAGTTGCGCGCCGCGATGCAGGGCCTGCTCGAGCCCGAGGAGGTCGAGAGCTCGCTCGGCCAGGCCGAGGTGCGCCAGCTCTTCCGCGCCTCGCGCATCGGCGTGATCGCCGGCTCGCACGTAACCGAGGGCAAAATCACCCGCGGCGCGCGCGTGCGCGTAGTGCGCGAGGGGACCGTGATCTATGACACGACGATCGCGAGCCTGCGCCGCTTCAACGAGGACGCGCGGGAGGTTGCGGCCGGTTTCGAGTGCGGGATCGTGCTCACCAACTTCCAGGACCTGCGCGAGGGCGACATCCTGGAGAGCTACGAGACACGCCAAGTCGAGCGCGAGCTCAGCTGAGCACAGGCAGCTGGCACCGGGGTTGCAGTCCCGTGGCGCGAGGAGGGTAGGATGAGTACAGGGCGCATGCGTCGCATCGACGAGGCGATCAGGCAGGTGATCGGAGAGGCGGCTGCAGGCGAGCTCAAGGACCCACGCGTGGGATTTGTGACCGTGACCGATGTAAGGACCAGCGCTGACCTCAGTCACGCACGTGTATACGTGAGTGTGCTCGGCGACGCGCCCGAGCGCGAGGCGACCTTGGAGGGTCTGCGCAGCGCGCACGGCTACCTGCAGCGGCGCGTGGCCTCGCAGCTGCGCTTCAAGCGGACCCCGACTTTGACGTTCCTCTACGACGACACGACCGACCGGGCGCTGCGTATCGACGAGCTGATCGACGCCGCCGCCAGCGACCGGTCCGGGGTCGGCGAGGAGTCCGAGTCACTCCAGACCGGCGGCGGCGAGCAGGAAAGTGGGTACCCGTGAGCGAAGGCAACGGTATGGCGAGCGATCCCCGCGAGCTCGTACTCGAGCGCATCCGAGAAGACACGCGCTTCGTGCTCGCTACGCACGAGAGCGCCGACGGCGACGCGCTCGGCTCGCTGGTGGGAATGCAGGGGCTGCTGAGCGCACTCGGCAAGGACTCGCTGATGTTCATGGCCGCGAGCGAGTTGCCGCTGCCGGAGGAGTACCGCTGGTTTGCGCTCGATCATCTGATCCAGGAGGCACCATCCGATATCGCCGAGCGTACCGTGGTGTTCCTGGACTGCGGCAACATCGATCGCAACTCGGCCGAGGTGCTGCGTGCCGGCGCGCATCTCCTGAACGTCGACCACCATCACGACAACACGCACTTCGGGACGCTCGACTATGTCGTCGCCAGCGCCTCCTGCACGGCCGAGATCATCTGGGATCTGATGCATGGGCTGGGAGTCGCGCCCACGCCCGCGGTTGCCGAGGCCCTGTACGTCGGGCTGGTCACCGATACGGGGCGCTTCATGTACGAGAACACCGGGCCGCGCGCGCACCAGATGGCGGCGGAGCTGATCGCTGCCGGGGTCGACCCGCAGGCGATCTACCGCAGGCTCTACGAGGACCTGCCTTTCGCCAAGATCGAGCTACTTGGACGCGCGCTTGCCCGAGTGCAGCGCTTTGACGCCGGCGAGCTGACGCTCGCGGCGCTCAGCGCCGAGGATTTCCGGATCACCGAAGCGCAGGACAGCTACTCGGAGGGCATCATCGATCATCTGCGCGCCATCCAGGGGACCAAGGTCGCGGCGCTCGTGCGCGAGTTGACCGCGGCGGGCCGCGAGGGCGAACGCAAAGTCTCGCTGCGCGCGACCGACGACGACGTCGACGTCTCAGCGATCGCGCGCGCCCAAGGGGGAGGCGGGCACCGGCGCGCGGCGGGAGTGACGACGAGCCTCGAGTTGGACGAGCTGATCGAGTTCCTGCGGCAGGAAATCGCGGCGCAGCTGCACCCGACCCGCGACGAGCATCCCGCGCCGGCTCCTGCGTGAACGGAGTCCTGCCGATCGACAAGCCCGCGGGGATGAGCTCCCACGACGTCGTCGCGGCGGTGCGGCGCGCGCTGGGTGGGGTCAAGACCGGGCATGCCGGAACGCTCGACCCGTTCGCCACCGGCCTGCTGCTGGTGCTCGTCGGGGCGGCAACCCGTATTCAGCGTCAGCTGATGGAACAGCCCAAGCGCTACGAGACCGTTGCGCGTCTGGGTGCGATCTCGAGCACCGGCGACACCGAGGGCGAGATCACGCTCACCGGCAAAGTCCCGCCCGAGTCGACGGCGCTGCCGACGGGCGAGCTGCGCCAACGCCCACCGATCTACTCGGCCGTGAAGATCGCAGGAGAGCGCGCGTACAAGCGCGCGCGCCGCGGCGAGCGCTTCGAGATGCCCGAGCGCATCGTGACCGTCTACCGCTTCGAGCAGCTGTGGCGCGCCGATGAGCGCGCCGGCTACCTGATCGAATGCTCAGCGGGTACCTACGTGCGCTCGCTGATCGCCGATCTCGGCGACGCCTACTGCGAGCAGCTGCGACGCACCGCGATCGGGCCGTTCGCCCTCGCCGATGCGCTCCCGCTGCCCCCGCGCGGTGCGCAGTGGGACCCACAGCCGATCGCTATCGAGGCGGCGCTCGCGGCGCTACCCCAGCCCAAATCCCGCGTGTCGGCGCCGAACCCTTAGGCTTCCGGCCCGTGGAGATCGTTCGCCTGCCCGACGTCCAGCCCAGGCAAGGCCGCAGCGTCGCCGTTGGGACGTTCGACGGCGTGCACCTCGGCCACCGTGAGGTGATCCGTGGCGCGGACAGCGTGCTCACCTTCGATCCGCACCCGGTGTCGGTCGTCGCGCCCCAGCACGCCCCCAAATTGCTCACGAGCCTGGCCGTGAAGGCCGAGCTGATCGCGGCGCTCGGAGTGAGGGAGTTGATCGTGATCCCCTTCGACGCCGACTTCGCGGCCCGCAGCGCGCGCGAGTTCATCGACGAGGTGCTCGTCGGCGCGCTCGGCGCCGCGCGGGTGTCGGTGGGGGAGAACTTCCGCTTCGGGCATCGCGCGCAGGGCGATCCCGAGCTCCTGGCAGCCGACGGGCGCTTCCAGGCGGTCGTGCATCCGCTGCTCGAGGTCGACGGCGAGGTCGTCTCCTCCAGCCACATACGCGGCCTGGTGCTGGCCGGCGAGGTCGATCAGGCCGCGCACTTCCTCGGCGCTCCCTTCCAGCTGCGCGGCGAGGTGGTCCACGGCGACGAGCGCGGTCGCGAGCTCGGCTTCCCGACCGCGAACCTGATTCCCGAGGAGGCGCTGGTGTGTCCCGGGCACGGCATCTACGCCTGCGTGGCCAACGGGCGGCCCGCGGCGGTCAGCATCGGCGTGCGGCCGACCTTCAAGACCGGTCGCGGGGAGCTGATCGAGGCGTACATCCTGGATTTCGAAGGCGACCTCTATGGAAGCGAACTGCACTTGGACTTCCTGCACCGGCTGCGGGGGGAGCGGCGCTTTCAGACGCCCGCGGAGCTGGTCGAGCAGATGCGCCGCGACGTGCAGCAAACACGCGAGCTCACCGCTGCCCACGAGCGCAAAGATTGACCCGCGGCGGGCACCCGACGAGCGTCTGCTAGCGTTTGCGCCCGCCATGACCTTGACGACAGACAGAAAGCGCGAGATCGCCGCGAAGTTCGGCGCCAGCGAGCAGGACACCGGCAGCACGAAGGTGCAGGTCGCGCTGCTCACCGAGCGCATCAACCACCTCACCGAGCACCTGCGCGAGCAGAAGAAAGACCACCACTCGCGTCGCGGTCTGCTGATGCTGGTGGGGCGCCGTCGGCGCTTCCTGAACTACCTCCAGCGCAGCGATCTGGAGGGCTACCGGGCTCTCATCAAAGAGCTCGGCCTGCGTAAGTAGCAAACGCTGTGAGCGTCCTCGCACCCGGCACACCGGCGCCGACCTTTGCGCTGACCCGCGAAGACGGCGAGCGCTTCACCGAGCAGGACTTGCAGGGCAAGAGGACCGTGCTGGTCTTCTACCCCTTCGCCTTCAGCCCGGTCTGCACCGACCAGCTGCAGCTCTACGAGCGCGAGCTGGGGCAGATCACCGCCGACGGGGCCGTCATCTATGGCGTCTCCTGCGACAGCACCTACACGCAGAAGGCGTTTCGCGAGAAGCTCGGCGTGAGCATCCCGCAGCTCTCGGACTTCGAGCCCAAGGGCGAGGCCTGCCGCGCCTTCGGCGTGCTACACGATGGCGGCTTCCCCCAGCGCGCGCTGGTGGTCGCCGACGCCGAGGGCATCGTGCGCTGGAGCTACGAGGCGCCCTCGCCCGCTGACCTGCCGGGGGTGCACATGATCCTCGGCGGCCTTAAGAACACCTAGTCGCCTTCACACGTTCCCAACCCGCGTTTCGCTAAGCTCACGACGTTCGGAACAGAGATAAATAGAGACAGAGCCGCCGACCGACGGGCGGACAGGAAGGCAGAAAATATGAGCAGCAACACCGTGACGCGGGTTTCCGTGGAGATCGCCGGCAGCGAGATCTCGTTCGAGACCGGCAGGATGGCCAAGCAGGCCTCCGGTGCCGTAGTCGTCCGCCAGGGCGACACGATGGTCCTTTCGACCGCCACCGCCGGCGGTCAGCGCGACGTGGACTTCCTCCCCCTGACGGTGGATGTCGAGGAGCGCATGTATTCGGCGGGGAAGATCCCGGGCTCATTCTTCAAGCGCGAGGGCCGCTCGGGCGAGAAGGCGACGCTGACGGCGCGCATGATCGACCGTCCGCTGCGCCCACTGTTCACCAAGGGCTGGAACTACGAGACGCACCTCGTGGCGATCCCGATCTCGGTGGATCACGTCCACCCCTACGACATCCTTGCGATGAATGGCGCCTCCGCGGCGCTGATGATCTCCGACGTCCCCTTCGCCGGCCCCGTCGGCGCGGTGCGGATCGGCAAGGTCGAGGGTAACTTCGTCGTGAACCCGAGCGAGGAGGACCTACTCGAGGGTTCCGACCTCGATCTCGTGGTGGCCGGCTCCGAGGACGCGATCCTGATGGTCGAGGCCGGCGCGAACGAGATCTCCGAGGCGGAGATCCTCGACGCGCTGGACATCGCGCATTCGGAGATCAAGAAGATCTGCCAGTTGCAGCGCGACCTCGCCGCGAAGGTCGGCAAGGAGAAGACCCCGGTGCAGGCGCTGGCGGTCGATGAGGCGCTGCTTGACGACGTGCGTGGCTCCCACGGGCGCGCGCTGGACGAGGCGACACAGGTCGAGGACAAGCTCGAGCGCCAGGACGCCACGAAGGCGGTCGAGGAGGCGGTGCTCGCGCAGTACGGCCCGCCCGCGCCCGAGGGTGCCGGCGAGGAGCAGCTCGAGGCGGCCAAGGCGGCGCGCGCCGCGGCGCAGCTCGCCTTCGACAAACTCGAGAAGGCGATCATCCGTGAGCGCATCGCGGTCCACAAGAAGCGCCCCGACGGTCGCGCGGAGGACGAGATCCGCGACATCACGATCGAAGTTGGCGTCACGCCGCGCACGCACGGCTCGGCGCTGTTCACGCGCGGGCAGACGCAGGCCCTGAGCGTCGCCGCGCTGGGCACGCTCAAGGAGGAGATGCGCCTCGACACGCTGGGGCTGCAAACCAAAAAGTACTACTGGCACCACTACAACTTCCCGCCCTTTTCGGTCGGGGAGGCCGGTCGTCTGGGCCCCAAGCGCCGCGACATCGGCCACGGCGCGCTGGCCGAGCGGGCGCTCGTGCCGGTGGTGCCCTCGATCGAGGAGTTCCCGTACACGATCCGCGTGGTCTCGGACATCTTCGAGTCCAACGGCTCCTCCTCGATGGCCTCGGTGTGTGGCTCCTCGCTGTCGCTGATGGATGCCGGTGTGCCGATCAAGCGGCCGGTGGCGGGCATCGCGATGGGTCTGATCAAGGAGGGCGATGATTACGTCGTCCTGACCGACATCGCGGGCGTCGAGGACCACCTGGGTGACATGGACTTCAAGGTCGCCGGCACCGAGCGCGGAATCACGGCGCTGCAGATGGACATCAAGATCTCGGGCGTCACGTTCGAGATCCTCAAAGACGCCCTCACGCAGGCGCACAAGGCGCGCACGTTCATCCTCGGCAAGATGGCCGACGTGATCGAGGGTCCGCGCGCGGCGCTCAGCCAGTTCGCGCCGCGTATCCAGACGATCCAGATCGACCCGAGTCAGATCGGCCTGCTGATCGGCAAGGGCGGGGAAACGATCCGCGGTCTCTCCGAGGAGTTCGAGTCCCAGATCGACGTCAACGACGACGGTCAGGTGCTGGTCTACTCGGCCAACGGCGAGCTCGGCGACGCGCTCGTGGAGCGCGTGCGGATGATGATGAAGGAGGTCGAGGTCGGCGACGAATACGCCGGCAAGGTCGTCAAGACGACCACCTTCGGCGCCTTCGTGGAGCTCGCGAAGGGCACCGACGGCCTGCTGCACATCTCCAACGTCTCGCCCGGGCAACGGGTCGAGAGCGTCGAGGACGTGCTCAGCAAAGGCGATGAGATCAACGTGCGCGTGGTCGAGGTCGACCGTGAGCGCGGGCGCATCGGCCTGCGTCTCGCCGACGATCCCGAGATCGCGGGCAAGTCGGTCGAGGAGCTCGCTGGTGTCGGCACCGGTGGTGGCGGCGGCGGTGGCGGAGCACGCTCCTCCTCGCGCAACGGCCGCGGTGGTGGCGAGCGCGGTGGTGAGCGCGGCTCCGGACGTCCGCGCCACGGATCGGGCCGCGACCGCTAGGAGAGCACGCGGTTGCATGGCGGTCTTGGTCGATCGGCGACCTTGACCGCCGCCGCAGCCCCGGTCGCTCTCGAACTAATGGACGACGCGACGCACCGCATCACCACACTGGAGTCGGGGGTGCGAGTGGTGAGCGAGCGCATGCCAGCGGTGCGCTCGGTTGCGTTGGGCTTCTGGATCGGCACGGGCTCCTCGCTGGAGCGCGAAGAGCAAGCCGGCATCTCGCACCTCTTGGAGCACATGCTGTTCCGCGGAACCAGCCGCTATGGCTCGGCGGAGATCGACGAGATCTTCGATGCGATGGGCGCCGAGCTCAACGCGGGGACCGACAAGGAGACGACCTCGGTCTACACACGCACCCTGGATCGCCACCTGGAACAGGCGTTCGACGTGATCGCGGACATGGTGTGGCGCCCGCGCTTCGGCGAGCTCGAGGCCGAGCGCGAGGTCGTGCTCGAAGAGATCGCGATGTACGAAGACGACCCCCAGGACCGCGTCTTCGACGTGCTCGGCGAGGCGGTCTTCGGAGCGCACCCGCTGGGCCGCGCGGTGATCGGACGCGCCGAGGTCGTCGGGGCGGTGACGCGCGAGCAGCTGCGCGCGTTCCACGGCGAGCGCTATACGCCGGCGCGCGTCGTGATCTCGGCGGCGGGCTCGGTCGACCACGATGCGCTCGTCGAGCTGGCGCGCGCGGCGGAGCGAGTGCAGGAAGAGCCGCCCGCGACGCTGGGCGAGGAGCGATCGACCTCAGCGGTGCCCGGCAGCGAGCTGCCGCGGTTGGGCGAGCCGCAGTTCGAACGGCGCGTGCGCTTCCTGCGCAAGGACACCGAGCAGTACCACCTGTGCCTCGGCGGCCGCGGGATCTCGCGTGTCGATGACCGTCGCTTCGCGCTGCGGGTGCTCGACACGATGCTCGGCGGCGGCGCGTCCTCGCGGATCTTCCAGGAGGTGCGCGAGCGCCGCGGGTTGGCGTACTCGGTGTTCTCGTTCTCGAGCACGTATTCCGCGACGGGCGAGGTCGGGCTGTATGTGGGCACGCGACCGGAGAACCTCGCCGAGGCCGTCGCGGTGATCGCCGCGGAGCTGGAGCGCTTCGTGCGCGAGCCGCCGCAGGAGGCCGAGCTGGCGCGCTCGCGCGAGAACGCCAAGGGTCGGCTGGTGCTATCCCTGGAGTCGACCGGCGCGCGCATGAACCGCCTCGGAGGATCGGTGCTCGCGGACCTGCCGATCCTCTCAGTCGAGGAGATCATCGCCCGCGTCGACGCCGTCACTGTCGAGGACGTGCGCGCGCTCGCCGAGGAGCTGTTCGGCTTCGCGGGACTCTCGGTGGCGGCGATCGGTCCCGACGAGGAGGCGCTGCGCAGTGCGCTCGCGCCGCTCGAAGGGGTAGCCGCGTGATTTCGGCCTGTCACATGCTTTGGGCGGCCACGTGATCCGGGTGGCGGTTGCCGGAGCGGCCGGGCGGATGGGCCAGGCGGTGTGCGCCGCGGTGGAAGGCGCGGAAGACATGCGACTCACGGGTCGCGCCGATCCGACGCTCGACACGACGCTCGCGCAGGTCCTGGGTGACGCTGACGTCGTCGTCGACTTCACGCGCCCCGACGTCGCGTTGGCGAACGCCCTGGAGTGCATCCAAGCGGGTGTGCACGTTGTGATCGGGACGACGGGCTTCGATCTGGAGGAGCTGCGCCGTGCGTGTGTCGCGGAGCCCCGCGTGAGGGTGCTGGTCGCGCCGAACTTCGCGATCGGCGCGGTGCTGATGATGCGCTTCGCGGCCGAGGCCGCGCGCCACATGGCCAAGGCGGAGATCATCGAGCTCCACCACGACCGCAAGCTCGACGCGCCGAGCGGCACCGCGGCGCGGACTGCGATGCTGATGGCGGCCGCCAGCGGCCGACCGGAGCCGCCGATCCACTCGGTGCGGCTCCCCGGCCTGGTAGCCCACCAGGAGGTGATCCTTGGGGATCTCGGACAGACGCTCACGATCCGCCACGATTCGATCGATCGCGAGTCGTTCATGCCGGGTGTGCTGCTCGCGGTGCGCCGTGTGGGCGAGCTACAGGAGTCTCCCGTCGTGGGGCTCGAGCAGCTGCTGTTCGGGTAGCGCCGCCGCACGCCGCGACGCCCGATTGCACTGGTGCTCGTCAGTAGGCCGTGGCGGGCCCGTCGTCTCCGCTTGCGCTCAGCTTGCCGTCGATGAACTCGCTGGCCGCCCGCGGTCCGAGGAATGGCGCCAGGCAGACGTAGATGGGATGGCAGACGAAGCGCGGCGCGAGCTGGCTCTGGCCATTGCGAGCGTGGTAGTAGCCGATCTCGAAGATCGCGGCGGCGATCGCTTCCTGAGCCGTCCGCGATGGTGGTCGGGCAGTTTGTTGGAGCCCTTCTTGGAGGAAGATCGTGAAGGCCGCACGGCTGTCGTCGATACGCTGCACGGCGGGCGCGCCAACGGCGTGCGACTCGACGAGCCCCATGTGCGCGAAGACGGGGTGGTCCGCCTGGAACTGTCCCGCGGCGCGCAGGCCCTCCCAAACGCGCTCCGGCCAGGTGGGAGCGCTGAAGAACGCGCCGGCGATCACGGCCAGCATCTGTTGACCCGCGAGCTCGTGGACGGCTAGGAACGCCTCCTGCTTGTCGCGGAAGCGGGCGTAGAAGACGCGCCTGTCCAGCGCTGCGCGCGCGGCGATATCGGCGATGGTGGTAGCGGTGTATCCCTTGTGAGCGGCGAGCTGGGCGGTGGCGTAGAGGATGCGCTCGCGGTGGTTGCGGGTGATCTCATCGGCGGACAGGCGCGACCTTCCCGGTGGCAGCGGTGCCGGCGGGTGCAGCGACAGCTCGGATTTGTGCGCTGTCGGTGCGAGCGCGGGGCCGGGCGCAATGGTTCGCCAGCGGTGCTCAGAGGTCGGTCGCAGGTAGCTCTCGATCCAGTCGGCGAGGTCGCGGGCGAGCCGCGAGAGGTCGTGTTCGCGACGGCGCAGCGGGGGTGCGAGCAGCCAGTGCACCGCGCCGAGCAGCGCGCGGATCGAGATGTCGGGGGTCGCCGCATCGACCGGCGCTTGGAGCTCGGCACGTTCGATGAGCAGTCCGAGTTGGACGATCGTGCGATCGCGCGCGTCGAGCGTCGGCGGACCGCCGGCGAGCGTCTCGCCGATCAGCAACCGCGCGCGCTCGGGCTGCGCCGCGGCGAACTCGACCAGCGCGCGGACGCCGGTCTGGACGGCGCACGCCGGGGCCGCGGCGGTGACGGCAAGCTCGACCTCCTGCAGTAGCTCTTGGGCGACGTCGCGGTGGGCGGCGAGGAAGCAGTCGGCTCGATCGGCGAAGTGGTCGTAGAAGGTCGGTCGCGATACACCCGCGTGAGCGATCACGGCGGAGACGCTCGCGCCGGCATACCCCTGGCGGTTGACGGCGGCGATCATGCCCGCGACCAGTCGCTCGCGCTGGGTACTATTGCGATTTTTGAAGGACACGTTTTTCATGTCAACTCTCTCGGTGGCGGGGAGGCCGCAAGTCGGGCAACGCCAGCCGAATCGCTCCTCTTTGCAGGGTGGATCGCCTGCCGGGATAGTTGCACGTGCCGGTAGGTGGAGGATGTGTCAATACAGCGCATGGATCATCTCCACCATGCGCGTTTCCCGGATACCGAGCCAAAGCCCCGCCTTGTGCATTCAGCGGTATGCAGTTATCTATTTTCAAGGGTAGTGCACCGAATTAATAAAATGTCGAAAGGGCTTGACGCGCATGGACAAGTCTGTCTAGGATCATCGTCAACGTTTATGAGAAAGCTCGTGTCCGACGTAGGATGATGAAAGCTTATCCACCGAGAATTACCTGGCCGGAGCCCCAGCGCGTTATTGCCCTTTGCGTAAATCCCAGGAAGACATGGGCCGGCCGAGACACGTCGAGCCACGATCGTCTCATGACGGGATGACGTCGTACGAGATGCTCGAAGCCGTCGAAACGGCATTCGTGGCGAATCCCGAAAGAGGAGGATGATGTATGAGAAGCAAGTGGAGGATGATGGCCGTTGCGCTTGCGGCGGTCTGTACGGTCGGTGCTCTGGGTGCGGTGAGTGCTTCGGCTGCGCTGCCTGAATATGTATCGAAATCCGGCGGGAGCACGGGGACGATGAGTACGAGCATTCCCGGGAAAATTACGATGAGCACGGCGAGCGGCGAAAAAATTAGATGCAAATATGGGACTATGCTTGCGCTCATCGAAGGTCCTAAAACGCTGCGGGCCCTCTTCCGTTTTGAAGGCTGCGAAGCAGAGTTCTTCGGCGAATGGGCCAGTTGCCACAATTATGTAAAAGGCTCTGAAAGCGGTATCGAAGCAGAAGTGGCGGGCAGGCTTGGCTACATAAGTAAAACCGCTAAAACGGTCGGTTTGGAATTCGAAGGGAAAGGCGGTGGCGAAGTCCCGGTCTTTGCTTCCCATATCGAATGCCACTATAAAATTGCCGGCAAAGTTGAATTCAACGAAGTCTCGATGACCGGGGATCTGATCGGCAAGATCGGGCCGGTGAACACGATGACCAAAAAACTCACGCTGGAATTCCGGGAGACCAAAGGCGTGCAGGAAATCGGCAGCCTCGAAGGCAGCCCATTCAAAGACTCGTTCGGTTGGAAATGGGAATCGCGCGAAACATTTCGCCCGGAACCCGTCGGGGTGGAACTGACTGGCACCGTCACACTGGAACCAGAAGGAGAAATCAAGGCGTAGCGCGCAAGCGTTGGGCGTCGGGCGTCTGGCGCCATCGCTTGGGGGGTCGCGGTCTCATGGCCGCGGCCCCCTTCTTGCGCTTGAGCGCGGGTGTAGCGTCGGGGTCCGAGCGCTCCATGCTTGCCGCGCGCCCCGCCACTCGTGGCATACTTTGGGCATGTCCGATCCCGACTTGGGCCAGATCCTGACGGCCATAATCACGCCCTTTGACGCGGCGGGGTGCGTGGACGAGGAGTCCTTCGTGGCCTTGATGGCGCATCTCGCCGACAACGGCTCGGACGGCTTTGTGGTGGCCGGGACGACGGGCGAGGCGTCCACGCTGACCGACGACGAGCAACTCGGCTTGATCGAGTTGGCCGTGCGCGAGCGTCCGGCGGGAACGAAGATCGTCGCCGGCACCGGCGCGAACGACACGCGGCACGCGGTGTTCTTGACCGAAAGAGCGAGCGCGATGGGCGTCGATGCGATCCTGAGCGTGACGCCCTACTACAACAGGCCCAGTCCGCTCGGGCTCAAGCGTCACTACGAGGCGATCGCGCGCTCGACGGACAAGCCGATCTTGCTCTACAACCACCCGGGGCGCGCGGGCATCAACATCTCGCCGGAGCTGCTCGCGGAGCTCGCGCAGATCGAGGGGATAGCGGGCGTCAAGCAGGCCAACCCCGACGAGCTGCAGCCAATCGACGGACTCGTCCTCTACGCGGGCGATGACGTGACGTTCGCGCGCACGCTGGACCTGGGCGGGGCGGGCGGCATCCTCGTCGCGAGCCATATAGTTGGCGGTGAGATGCGCCGGATGATCGACGAACCCGAGCGCCGCCACGAGATCGACGCATCGCTGCGGGACGTCTACGAGACGCTGGCCCTGACCGCGAGCCCGACATGCGTGAAGGCCGCGTTGAATCTGCTCGGTCGCCGTGCCGGTGGCGTGCGGCTGCCGATCGTGGAGGCCACCGATGCGGAGTCCGCTGCGGTGTACGCGATGCTGGCACGCCACGGCCTGTTGCCCGTCGGCGAGGCTGCGCCCGCGGCGCGTGCCACCGAGACGTCTGTTTCGCCGGCCTCGGCGCAACCCGCGTGAGCGCGAAGGTGCGAGTCCTCCCACTGGGGGGGCTGGGTGAGATCGGCAAGAACATGACGGTGATCGAACACGACGAGCGCATCCTCGTGGTCGACGTCGGACTGCGTTTCCCGACACCGGAGATGGTTGGCATCGACCTGGTGCTGCCCGACTTCTCCTACCTGCGCGAGCGCGCACGCGACATCGAGGGCATAGTCGTGACGCACGGCCACGAGGACCACCTGGGGGCGTTGCCGTGGGTGCTGCGCGAGCTCGGCCGGCAGGGAGAGACCCCGCCGGTGTACGGGGGGCCGCTGACGATGGCGATGGCGCGCTCGAAGCTCGAGGAGCACAAGCTGCGCGACGTCGAGCTCAGCGATGTCGCCCCGGGCGAAGCGTTCGATCTGGGCCCGTTCGAGCTCGAGATGATCCACATGACGCACTCGATCCCCGACTCCAGCGCGGTCGCGATCGGGACGGAGCTTGGGACGGTGCTGATCACCGGCGACTACAAGTTCGACCAGACTCCCGTCGACGGCCAGCCGGCGGACGTCTCGCGCCTGGCGGAGCTGGGGCGCGAGGGCGTGCTGTTGCTGTGCGGAGACTCCACGAACGTCGATCGCCAGGGCTTCTCGCCCTCGGAGTCGGTGGTAGGCCCGCATCTGCAGGAGGTCTTCGCGCGCTGCGAGGGCCGCATCGTGGTGACGAGCTTCGCGTCGAACATCCACCGCGTGCAGCAGGTCGTCGACGCGGCGCACGAGCTCGGACGCAAGGTCGCGCTGGTGGGGCGCTCGATGCGCAAGAACGTCGGCATCGGCCGCTCGCTGGACCACATCGAGGTGCCCGAGGGGATGCTCGTCGGCCCGCGCGAGATCGACGACTATCCGGACGAGCGGATCGTGATCATCTCGACGGGCTCGCAGGGCGAGCCGCTCTCGGCGCTACGCCGCATGGCCTACCGCGACCACCCCCAAGTGCAGCTGCGCCGCGGCGACACGGTGGTCTTCTCGGCGACGCCGGTGCCGGGCAACGAGCGCGCGGTCAACGAGACGATCGACCGGCTCTACCACATCGGCTGTCACGTGGTGACCCCCCACGACGCGCCCGTGCATGCCTCGGGTCACGGTTATGCGGAGGAGGTCAAGCTGATGCTGAACCTCGTGCAGCCGCGCTACGTGATGCCCTTCCACGGCGACTTCAAGCGGCTGCGCCTGCACGCACAGCTGGCGGAGGCGGTTGGGATCGAGCCCGCCGACATCTTCCAGGGAGACAACGGTCTCCCGCTCGACATCGACGCGCGCGGCGCGCGCTTTGGCAAGCAGGAGCGTGCGGGCATGGTGTTCGTCGACGGCGTGGAGATCGGCGACATGGCCGACGTGGCGCTGCGCGACCGGCGCATGCTCTCCGCCGACGGGATCTTCATCGTGGTCGCGACGATCGCCGAGCAGGACGGCAGTTCGGTCGCCGACCCCGAGGTGATCTTCCGCGGCGTGCCCTTCCTGGATCAGGCCGGCGAGCTGGTCGAGGAGATTCGCAGCACCGTCGAGGAATCGCTGCGCCGCGCCGCGGGTGAGGAGATCCGCGAGGTCGACCTGATTCAGCAGGCGCTGCACGATGACCTGGCGCAGTTGGTCTATGACCGTCTGCGGCGGCGCCCGATGGTCTTGCCGGTCGTCGTCGAGGTGTAGTTGGAGACGCTGCGGGCGGCGTCGGAGTAGGCGCCGCGCCAGGTTAGTTCCCAAATATAGATTTATCTCAATGAGCCGATTGTGAGGCGGTAGGCTGCCTCTCGATGCATTTCTCGAAAGCTATGCGACGGATGGCGTTGCTCGCCGTGGCGATCGTCGTCTGCGGGATCGGCTGCGCGAGTGCTTCGGCGGCCTGGACGGTCAAAAGCACGACCCCCCCGACCGGCTCAAAAGAAAGCAAACTGGAAGGCATCTCCTGCATAAACGGGGAACTGTGCTGGGCGGTGGGTGACTACCACACCACCGCCGGTGTCCAGGAACCCCTGGCCGACTCCGTTTACGGTGGACTTGCGTATCCGCCGACCCCGGGCAAAGAACCCATACTCACCAGCGACTCATGCCCGCACGAAAATGCCGAAGAATTCTGCATGGCGGTGGGAAGATTCATCAACGGCGGGGGCGAACGGGAAGCATTTGCCGAGAAGCACACCAGGACGAACGGCTGGGAATTGCAGAAACTTAAATTTCCAGCCGGAAACACCGCCTCGGAGCTCGGGATGGTGTCATGTCCGACGACAACCGAATGCACGGCAGTTGGCGACTACCACGACTCCACCGGTGAGCACTATCTAGCCGAGCAGTGGAGCAGCACCGGTGGCTGGAGTGCCGAAGCGCCGGCCGCACCCACCGGCGCCGGATACCCGGCCATGCTTGGCCTGTCGTGTCCAAAAGCCAAAGAATGCAAGACCATCGGTATCTATCGAACCTCCCCCTACACCCCAAACTTGCAGGTGGGGGAACCGGACAACTGGAACGGAACCACTTGGACGCGGAGCGGTACGACCATGTCCGACCCGGGAACTGAACCGTTCATGACGGGGCTCTCCTGTATCACGATGAGTGAATGCGTCGGAGTGGGATATTACACGGGCACCAACATCGAAATGATGGCCCAGGAATGGAACGGCACCAGATGGGAACCTTGGACCATCACGCAAACCGGGACAAATGAACTCTACGGTGTCTCCTGCTGGACCAGCTACGCAAAATGCGTTGCGGTAGGAAGGCACGTGGCCGCCGGGGTCCCGACGGCCATCGGAGAGGAACTGGCAAGCAACAGCTGGTCCGCGATCACGCTGCCGAGCATCAGCGGCGCGACCGCCAGCACGCTTGACCGCGTGTCGTGCGTGGAAACCATCGTGCTGTGTTACGCCGTCGGGTCTTACGTCAGCGGCGGCAAAAACGTGCTGCTCGTAGAGCGCAGCTTCTGAGGCGCCGGTTCTCGTCGAGGTTTAGCGCGCCGCAATGCGCCGGGCTTGGCGGTGTGCAGCCGCTCTACATGGCCGCGCAGCCGCTCTACACAGCCGGATTGCCGAGCGCGGGTGCGCGAGCGGGCTGCTGCGCGTCCTCCCGTGCCGGCGCCAGCGGCAGTCGCACGACGAAGCGCGCGCCGTGCTCGATCCCCGGGCGGCCGGGGGGCTCCAGCACGACCGATCCTCCGTGCGCCTGCGCCACGGCCTTCACAATCGCCAGCCCCAGCCCGAAGGACCCGCCGCGGTCCCCGGCGCCGCGCACGAAGCGCTCGAATAGCGTGGGGGCGAGCTCGCCGGGTACGCCGGGGCCGTCGTCCTCGACGGCGAGCGTGGCGTGCTGGCCGTCGATTCCGGTGGAGACCCAGATCGAGCTGCCGGGCGGGGTGTGGCGCAGGGCGTTCTCGATTAGGTTGAGCGCGACGCGCAGCAGTTCGTCGTGGTTGCCCTCGACGATCGCGGGATGGACATCGAGTGCGAGCTCGTGCGCGGTGCTGAGCGAGCCGAGCTCGGCGGCGGCGTCGCGCACGAGCTGGGCGAGGTCGACGGGCTCGTGCAGGACGGCGCGCCCGACGTCGCTGCGCGCGAGCAGCAGCAGGTCGGCGACGAGTCGGCGCATGCGCCGTGAGGAGCGCAGCGCGGAGCGCGCGGCCTCGCCCAGTTCACCGCTCAGCTCGCCACCGGGACGGCCGTTTTCGGAGCGGTCGGCGAGCAGCTCGAGGTTCGCGAGCACGCTCGTCAGCGGCGTGCGCAGCTCGTGTGAGGCGTCGGCGACGAAGCGGCGCTGACGGGCGAGCGTGGCCTCGGTCTCGGCGTGCGCCTCGTCGAGTGAGCGCAGCATCCCCTGCAGCGTGCGCGCGAGCTCGGCGACCTCGTCGTCGGCCTCGGGCAGCGGGACGCTGGCGGCGGCGTCGCGGGTGCGGGCGATCTCGGCGGCGGTGCTCGTCAGGCGCGCGATCGGCTGCATCGCGCGGCGGGCGATCGTGGCGCCGGCGAGCAGTGCGAGTCCGGTGCCGGCGAGCACGCCGAGCACGAGCAGCAGCTCGAGGCGGGCGATCGTCGGCTGCACGTCGCTCAGCGGGCGCCCGTACTGGACGAAAACGGAGCCGCCGGTGGGTGCGCCGAGCTGCACTTCGCTGGTGTGGACGCGATAGCCCTCGACGGTGGCTTCGCTGGCCAGTCCGAGTTCGGGGGCGTGGCGCGTGCTCTGCAGGACGGTTCCGGCGGGGGAGAGGATGCGGATGAAGGCGTGCTCGGAGGCGGCGTAGCGATCGACGTTGGGCTCGATGTCGAGCGTGTCGCTGGCGGTTACTTCGATCCGCATCAAGCCGGCGAACTCGCTGGCCGAGACGGCGACTTCGCGGTTGAAGTCCGAGTGGATGCGCAGCACCGTGAGCGAGCCCACGACCAACGCGAATCCGCAGAGGATCACGAATGTGAGCAGCGCGGAGACGACGGCCAGGCGGGTACGGATCGGCAGCCTGTCGAAGATGGCCGACAGGCGCCCGCCGACCGCGCGCCGCGCGCGGCCGAGGTCACGCACGAAGGACGTAGCCGGCTCCCCGGATCGTGTGTAGCAGGCGCGGCTCGCCCTCGGCCTCGAGCTTGCGGCGCAGGTTCGAGACGAAGACCTCGATCGTGTTGGTCGTCGAGAAGGGGTCGTACCCCCAGACCTCGTCGAGCAGGCGCTGGCGGGAGATCACGATGCGCTCGTTGCGCATCATGTACTCGAGCAGTTCGAACTCGCGCTGGGTGAGCTCGATGGCGCGCTCGGCGCGGGAGACCTCGTGGGTATCGACGTTCAGCGAGAGGTCGCCGACGCGCAGCGGCGCCGAGCCGCGCGGGGGACGGCGGCGCAGCAGCGCGCGCAGGCGCGCCAGCAGCTCCTGGCGCTCGAAGGGCTTGACCAGGTAGTCGTCGGCGCCGGCGTCCAGGCCCTCCACGCGCGACTCCAGCGCGTCGCGAGCGGTGAGGATCAGGATCGGGAGGTCGTCGTGCTCGCGCAGGCTGCGGGCGACGTCGATGCCATCGACCTTCGGCAGCCCCAGATCCAGGATGACGAGGTCGGGAGCGAAGATGTGGGCCTGCTCGAGGCCATCGGCGCCGTCGCCGGCGATGCGCACCTCGTAGCCCTCCATCCGCAGCGAGCGCTGGAGCGCCTGGGCGATGTCCTCGTCGTCCTCGACGACGAGAATGCGGGGGGCACGGGGGAAGTCGTTCATGATCGGTTCACAATCGAGCGGCTCGGCTTGACGGGCGCGTTGGCCGGTCGCGCGACTCCTTTTGTAGCGATCGCCGCTAAACCGATGGTAAGCGCTCAGTGCAGGGTACGGCGGCTCGGCGTCGAAGTCAGCGCGTTGAATGGCTAACACGCGCAACTCCGGTAGGGGCACCGCCAAGCGCGCCTCGCGCGCATCGACGAGCGGTCGCGGAAGCGGACGAGGCTCCGCGAAAGCCCGCCGCGCGCGCGCTACGCGCGGGCGCGCGCGCGGCGGGGCCCAGAATTGGCTACCCGCCGCGTGGCCGCCGCGACTGCCGGAGCTCGACCAGCACCAGCGCGACGTCCTGGCACTGGGGTTGATCGCGCTGGGCGTGTTCATGGGTTTCGTCCTCTACGGCGACTGGAACGGCGGCGGCGTCGGCCACGGGCTCGCGCTCGGGCTGGGCTGGAGCGTGGGGGGCGCGAAGGTACTGGCGCCGTTCGCGCTGGCGGGTGGCGGCGCGGTGCTGCTGATGCGTCCGGTGCTGCCGGCGCTGCGACCGCTGCGCACCGGCAGCCTGTGTCTGGCCGGCGCGATCGTGCTGGCGCTGGCGGCGGGCACGCTGGGGGTCAGCGCCGGTCCGAGCGCGGCGGCTCCCGGCTCGGGCGTATCGCAGTGGTCGGCAAGCTTCCTGGAAGCGCGCGGCGGCGCGCTGGGACAGGCGCTCTACGACATCGCGCACCGCCTGGTGCAGCAGGTCGGCGTGGACATCCTCGTGGTCTTCCTGTTCGTGGTGGGCGTGACGCTGCTGACGGGCGTCTCGCTCGCGGCGCTGCTGCGCGCGACCGGCAGCGGCGTGGTGGACAGCACGCGCGTGCTGCGCGCACGGGCGGAGGAGCGCCGGGAGCGTAGTGAGACCCGTACGTCGCCGGCCACACGTGCCGGCGCGCTCGGCGCGGAGGGCTCGGAGCTCGACCAGCTGCTGCCGCCGGACCCGCAGGCCGACCAGCTGATCGTGCGGGCGACGCACGTCGAGGCGCCGCCGTTGGACGACACCGGCACCGCGGCCGCGGAGGACCCGTGGGATGCCGTGGAGGATCCCGAGGAGGAGCAGGAAGCGGCTCCGGAGAACGATTTGGTGAGCCAGCTCGGCGAGGGGGAGAGTGAGAGCGAGGAAGAAGAGGCGGAGGAGGAGTCGCTCCCGGGCGTCGCGGCGACCGATCCGAGCCAGCTGACCCCGCAGGGTCGTCTGCGCGACGTCGTGACCGACGACCCGGATTTCGTCTGGAAAATGCCGGACGGCAGCCGCGTGCTCTCGCGCTCGACCGCCGAGCAGGTGCGCCCGGACACGGCCGGTCAGGAGCGCACGGCTACGAGCTTGGTGGAGGCACTCGGTCACTTCGGCGTGCAGGCCAAGGTGATCGGCACGGTCGCCGGTCCCCACATCACCCGCTACGAGCTACGCCTGGCGCCGGGGACCAAGGTGGGGAAGGTGGCGCAGCTCAAGGACGACCTCGCGTACGCGCTGGCCGCCACCGACATCCGCATCCTCGCGCCGATTCCGGGCAAGCAGGCGGTCGGCGTCGAGGTTCCGAACGCGAAGCGGCGGATTGTGAGGCTCGGAGACGTCTTTCAGGAGCCCCCGGCGGATTGGTCGCCGCTTACGGTGTGGCTGGGCAAGGACGTCGCCGGCAAGGCGATCGGGGCGGACCTCGCGAAGATGCCGCACCTGCTGGTCGCGGGCACGACGGGCGCGGGCAAGTCGGGCGCGATCAACGCGATGCTCTGCAGCGTGCTGCTGCGCGCGAGCCCGCACGAACTGCGCCTCGTGCTGGTCGACCCGAAGCAGGTGGAGCTCAACCACTACGAGTCGATCCCGCATCTACTGACGCCGGTGATCACGAGCCCGCGGATGGCGGCGAACGCGCTGCAGAACCTCGTGCGCGAGATGGAGCAGCGCTACGGAATCATGTCGCTGGCGCGCACGCGCAGCCTGCCGGAGCTCAATCGTCACCGCGAAGGTCGCGGGGAACCACCGCTGCCGTACATCCTGTGTGTGATCGACGAGCTCGCGGACCTGATGATGGTCGCGCCGGCCGACGTGGAGGACTCGATCATCCGCCTCGCGCAGAAGGCGCGCGCGGTGGGGATGCACCTCGTCCTTGCGACGCAGAGCCCGCGTGTGGACGTGATCACGGGGATGATCAAGGCCAACGTGCCCTCGCGGATCGCCTTCGCGGTGTCCTCGCAGACGGACTCGCGCGTGATCCTCGACCAGAACGGCGCGGAGTCGCTGCTGGGCCAGGGCGACATGCTCTTCAGCCCGGTCGGCTCCTCGCGTCTGCAGCGCATCCAGGGGGCGTACATCGACGAGCCGCAGATCGCGAAGCTGACGGACTTCTGGCGCCGTCAGGGCGAACCGGAGTTGCGCGAAGAGCTGCTGGAGGAGGTCGAGCCCGCGGAGCCCGAGGGCGGCGCGCCGGATGAGTTCGACCCCGACGAGGATCCCTTGCTGCGCGACGCGATCACGCTTGTCGCCGAGATGCAGACCGCTTCGACCTCGATGCTGCAGCGACGCTTGCGGCTCGGGTACACGCGCGCGGGGCGCCTGATCGACATGCTGGAGCGGCGCGGGGTGATCTCGGGCTACGAGGGCTCCAAGCCCCGCCAGGTGTTGATTACCGAGGCCGATTTGCCGCGCGTGCTGACGGCGCTGCAGGAGCGGGCCGGCGCAGTCGAGCGAGTGGAGGGCTGAGTTTTTTTGATTGGAACCCCTTGCGGGGTTCCCGGTTGGTTCGGTCGGCTCGCGCAAGCGAGCATGCGCGGGGTGCAGTTGCGTGATTGACCACTAGCCTTCAGGATCGAGATGCCCGAAATAGGAGCCACCCTGCGCGAGGCGCGGATGCGCGAGCGGATCGACGTCTCGGAGATCGAGGCCAAGACGAAGATCCGCGCGAAGTACCTGCGGGCGCTCGAGAACGAGGAGTGGGACCTGCTGCCCGGGCCGACGTTCGTCAAGAGCTTCCTACGGACCTACGCGCAGGCGCTGGGCCTGGACGACAAGGCGCTGCTGGAGGAATACAAGCTGAACTACGAGCATCCCCGCGACGTGCCCGAGCTGATCCAGCAGGGAGGCGGTTCGGCCGCGCGCCGCCAGCGAACACGTGGCTCGAGCGGCGCCCAGCGGCGCCCAGCGCGGGCGCCTGCTGCGGGCCTCTCGCGCGGTTACCTCGTGGCGCTCGGGATCGTCGGGGTGCTGATCGTGTTGCTGGCGATCGGGCTGCTCTCCGGTGGCGGCTCGCCGAGCCCGTCGGCGAGCACCGCGGCGCGCAAGTCGCCCCGCGCCGCCGCTCCCGGACATCCCGGCGCCGGCAGGCACCACACGCGGACGGTGACCGTGGCGGGCCTGGCGTCGTTGAAGCTCGAACCGACCGGCGAAGTCTATGTGTGCCTGATCGGCGATGGTGAACGCAAGCGCATCCCGGGGCTGATCCTCAAGCCGGGCTCCGCGGAGCCCGAATACCATGCGCGCCGCTTCCTGCTGACGCTCGGGAACGACGCCGTGACGCTGACGGTGAACGGCAAGCCGCGGGCCGTGCCGCCCTCCAGCGGGGCGATCGGCTACGCGATCACCGCGACCGGCGTGCGCACGCTGGCCTCCAGTGAACAGCCGACCTGCACGTGAACGCGCGCGCAGGAATCGTCGTGACGGGCACCGAGGTGCTCACCGGCCGTGTGGCCGATCGCAACGGCCCCTGGCTGGCCGACCGCCTGGAGGATCTCGGAGTCGACCTTGCCTACACCGCGATCGTCGGCGACCGCCGCGAGGACATGCTCGCGGCGCTCTCGTTCATGGCGCGGCAGGGGATCGCGCTGGTGCTCACCAGCGGCGGCCTCGGTCCGACCGCCGATGACCTGACGGCGGAGGTGGTGGGGGAGTTCCAGGGCCGCCCGATGGTGCTCGACGCGGCGCTCGAGGAGCGCATCGCGGAGATCCTGCGCCCGCTGGCCAAACGCTGGCCGGATCTCGACATGCAGGCGCTGCGCGCGAGCAACCGCAAACAGGCCGTGATCCCGGAGGGCGCGACGATCCTCGAGCCGGTCGGCACCGCGCCCGGGCTGGTGGTGGCGCCCGCGCAGGGCACCGGCCCAATGGTCGTGGTCCTCCCGGGCCCGCCGCGTGAGCTGCAGCCGATGTGGCGCGCGGCGTTGGAGACCGAAGTGCTGCGCGCGGCGTTGGTCGACGCCGTGGAGTACCGCCGGCGGATGCTGCGCCTGTTTGGGATCCCGGAGTCGGAGATCGCCGAGACCCTGCGCCAAGCCGAACACGATGGGGTGGCGCTCGATCGCCTGGAGATCACGACCTGCCTGCGGCGCGGGGAGATCGAGGTCGTCACGCGCTACGAGCCCGCCGCGCAGGAGATCTACGAGGCGTTCGTGGCGATCGTGCGCGCGCGCCACGCCGAGACGCTGTTCTCCGAGGACGGCAGCTCGGTGGACGAGCAGGTCGCCGCCCTGCTGCGCGGCGAGCCGCCTACCGGTGGGGAGGAGCACGCGCCGCGCGGCGAGCCGCTCACGGGTGAGGAGGAGTCTGTGCGCGCGGCGCCGCGCGGCGCCTGGACGATCGCGACGGCCGAGTCGTGCACCGGCGGCTTGCTGGCCGCGCGCCTGACGGAGCTCCCGGGCGCATCGCGGTACATGCGCGGCGGGATCGTGGCGTACTCCGACGCGGTGAAGATCGCTGCGGCCGCCGTGCCGGCGGAGCTGATCGAGCTACACGGCGCCGTCTCACCCGAGGTCGCCCAGGCACTCGCCGCGGGCGCGCGGGCACGCCTCGATGCGGACGTCGGCGTGGGTATCACGGGGATTGCGGGACCGGGCGGGGGCACCGAGCAGAAGCCCGTCGGCCTGGTCTGCCTGAGCGTCGTCGGTCCCGACGGTGCCGCCCTCACCCGCTCGGTGAATCTGCCGGGCGGCCGTGCGGATGTGCGCGATCGGACGACGACCGTGGCAATGCACCTGGTTCGGCGCCTGCTGGTCGCGTCACGCTGAGGCTTCCCACCAGCTCAGCCGCCGGTTGGGTCTCCTGCGCGCGGGCCGCCGCCAGCCTTTTAGCTTCCGGTTGAATCCTGCGCGCGGGCGGTCGCTAGCGCGCGAGCCCACCAAGTCAGGTCGCTCATCGCGCGATCGAGGCGCGAATCGAGTGGCGCCAGCAGATCCACGGTGAACGGATCGGCCTTCCTCGCCGGCACCATCAGTTCGGGCAGGATGTGAATCGCATGGCGCAGCGGGGCCATCTCGAGCTCGACGGCGACCAGGCGCAGCTGCTCGATCGCCCGCGCGCCGCCGACGTTGCCGTAGCCGACGAACGTGATCGGCTTGCGATTGAGCTCGGGGAAGACATAGTCGAGCGCGTTTTTCAGCGACGCCGGATAGCCGTGGTTGTACTCGGGCGTAACGACCACGAACCCATCGGCCCTGTCGACCGTGCGACCCCAGCGGGCGATCTCCGTGTTGGGGTAGTCGCGCAGCGTACGCGCCGGTGGCGCGGGCTGGTCGAAGAGCGGCAGCGGATGATCGCGCAGGTCGATCAGCTCCGCGACCAGGTCGCTGCGGGTCGAGAGGCGATCGATGAGCCACGCAGCCGGCTTCTCTCCGAAGCGACCCGGACGTGTGCTGGCAAGGATCACCTGGATCTGGGGCGTCACGGCCGACACCCTAGCGGGCAGTTGCGATCATCGGTGCATGACCCGCGGCGCCACAGCGCGGCTGTTTGTCGCGCTCGACCTGTCCGCCGAGGTCCGCGTGCAGCTCGCCGGCTGGGGGCGCCGCTGCGCCGCGAGTCTGCGGGCGGCGTCGCCGCCCGCTCCCGGCGTGCGCGAGGCGTGGGCGCCGGGCGCTCGCTCCGCGGGTCGCGGTCGCGGCCAGCTGCGGCTGCTGGAGGCCGACACGCTGCACGTCACGCTCTGCTTTCTCGGCAGCCGGCCCACTGGCGAGATCGAGGCGCTGGGCGCGGCGCTCGCGCGCGCGTGTGCCGAGAGCGCGCCGCTCGGCGAGCTGGCGCTCGGCGCGCCGCTGTGGCTGCCCCCGCGCCGCCCGCGCGCGCTGGCCGTCGAGCTGCACGACGACGCTCGCGGCTCGCTCGGGGAGCTACACGATGAGGCTCGGGGCTCGCTCGGGGAGCTGCACGAAACCGTCGTGCGGGCGCTCGCGGAGGTCGGCGACTTCGAGCTCGACACCGCTTCCGCCAGGCGAGGGGCGGGTAGGGGTCCCGAGCATCGCTTCCGCCCGCATATCACCGTCGCGCGCATGCGTGCCGGCGACGCCCCCCGTGAGCGTTTGTTGCCGGCAACGCCCGCGCTTTCCTTCGCCGCGCGGAGCGCGACGCTCTACCGCTCGTGGCTCACGCCCACCGCGGCCGACTACGAGTCGCTCGTGAGATGCGCCCTCGCGGCCCCCAACGGTTGATCGAGCTCTGCTCGAATCAACAATCCTCAAACCCAGCGCGGACTTGCGCGGCGCCAATCGAACAACTGTTCTGTCCGGAGCTCCCTCTACGGTTTGCGTTCCACTATCGACTTTGGAGGAGCAAGACCATGCCCGTGACCGACCAGGAGAAGGCCGCCAAGGCCCGCGACGCAGCGCTCAAGGGCGCGCTCGGCCAGATCGAGCGCGAGTTCGGCAAGGGTAGCGTGATGCGCATGGGCGACGAGGGCGCCCAGGTGCGCGTCGCCGCGATCCCCACCGGCGCGCTCGCACTAGACCTCGCGCTAGGGATTGGCGGGGTGCCGCGGGGGCGGATCGTGGAGGTCTTCGGACCGGAGTCCTCCGGTAAGACGACGCTGATCTATCACGTGCTCGCCGAGGCCCAGAAGCTCGGAGGCGTGTGCGCGTTCATCGACGCCGAGCATGCGATGGACCCGCTCTACGCCAAGGAGATCGGCGTCGACATCGACGAGCTGCTCGTCTCTCAGCCCGACTACGGCGAGCAGGCGCTGGAGATCGCCGACATGCTCGTGCGCTCGGGCGCCGTGGACGTCGTCGCGATCGACTCCGTCGCCGCGCTCACCCCGCGCGTGGAGCTCGAGGGGCAGATGGGCGACCAGACCGTCGGCTCGCAGGCGCGCATGATGTCCCAGGCGATGCGCAAGCTCGCCGGGAACCTCAACCGCACGCAGACGCTCTGCATCCTCACCAACCAGATCCGCGAAAAGGTCGGCGTCATGTTCGGCTCGCCCGAGACCCAGCCCGGTGGGCGCGCGCTGAAGTTCTACGCCTCCCAGCGCCTGGACATCCGTCGGATAGAGACGCTCAAGGACGGCACCGAAGCCGTCGGCAACCGCGTGCGCGTGAAGGTCGTCAAGAACAAGCTCGCCGCGCCCTTCCGTCAGGCTGAGTTCGACATCGAGTTCGGCAAAGGCATCTCGACGTCCGGCTGTCTCGTGGACCTCGGCATCGAGGACAACATCGTCACGAAGTCCGGCTCGTTCTTCTCCTATGGCAACGAGCGCCTCGGCCAAGGCCGCGGCAACGCCAAGGCCTACCTCAACGAGCACCCCGCGATGGCCCAGGAGATCCGCGAGAAGATCTTCAAGGCTCGCGGGCTCTCGCCGGAGGGCATGACGATCATTCCGCCCGAGGAGGCCGAGGAGACAGCCGTAGAGGACGTCGCTGTTTCGACGCCGACCGTCACCGCGGTGCAGGAGACGCCGGAGCGCGAGCCCGTAGCCGCCTGACCTCTCGAAAGCCGCGAGCTTTGCCCGAGGGCATGGCTCGCGGCGGCGTGCGGCTGGGCTACCCTCCCTGCGATGGCTCGCTACCACGTCACGACCTTCGGCTGCCAGATGAACGAGCACGACTCCGAGCGCATGAAGGGGATGCTCGAGTCGCTTGGCTACAGCGAGGCCGCCGAGCGCGCGCAGGCCGACCTGATCCTCTTCAACACGTGCTCGATCCGTGAGACCGCCGATAGCCGCTTCCTCGCGCACCTCGGGGAGGCCAAACGCCTCAAGCAGGAACAGCCCGAACGGATCATCGGCGTGGGGGGCTGCTGGGCGCAGTCGGTCAAGGAGGAGGTCTTCGAGCGCTTCCCGTTCGTCGACGTCGCCTTTGGTCCGGGTCAGGTGCACAAGCTCGCCGAGTTCCTCACCAGCGACTCGCTGACCGCGCAGGGGTACTTCGAGTTCGAGGGCTTCACCGGGCGCCTTCCGGCGCACCGCGTGCGGCCCCATCAGGGGTGGGTGCAGATCAGCGTCGGCTGCAACTGCCGCTGCTCCTACTGCATCGTGCCCTCCACGCGCGGGCGCGAGGTCAGCCGCCCGTTCGAGGAGCTGGTAGCGGAGGTCGCCCAGATGGCCGCCGAGGGCGTGCGCGAGGTGACGCTGCTCGGGCAGAACGTCAACTCCTACGGGCGCGACCTGCGGGCGGGCGGGCATCGATCCGTCACCTTCGCGGAGCTGCTGGGAGCACTCGACGCGGTGCCGGGCATCGAGCGCATCCGCTACACGAGCCCCCATCCGAAGGACATGCGCGAGGACGTGATCCGCGCCCACGCCGAGCTGGCGAGCGTCTGCGAGCACATCCACCTGCCGCTGCAATCCGGCTCCAGCGCGATCCTCAAGGCGATGCGCCGAACCTACGATCGCGAGCGCTACCTCGACCGCGTGGCGTTAATTCGCGAGCACGTCCCCGACGTGGCGCTGACCACCGACATCATCGTCGGCTTCCCCGGCGAGCGCGAGGAGGACTTCGCGCAGACCCTCGACGTCGTCGAGCGGGTCGGCTACGACGGGGCCTTCACCTTCATCTTCTCCCCGCGGCGCGGGACCACGGCCGCAGAGCTGACCGAGGGGCTGGTGCCCCACGAGGTCAAGGTGGAGCGCATGGAGCGCCTCGTCGAGGCCGTCCAGCGTCACGCGCGCGAGCGCGCGGCGCGCTTCGTCGGGCGCACCCTGGAGGTGCTCGTCGAGGGGCCCTCGCGCACCGACCCCGAGCGTCAGCGCGGGCGCACCCGGCACAACAAAGTCGTCAACTTCGCCGGCCTCGCGACTGCCGGGGAACTCACGCAGGTCCGCATCGACTCCGCCACCAGCCAGACGCTGATGGGGGAGGAGCTTTTGCTCGCCCGCGCCGGCTAGCTATCCGATTACGGATATTACGAACAAATGTTCGTAATTGGCGTGCTCCCCGCGCGATTCTATGCGAACATGTGTTCGTGCGCTGGAACAACCTCACGCTCGCCTCCGAGGAGCAGCGACAGCTACCCGGGTATCGCGACGAGGCGGTGGTGCGGCGCTTCGACGCCCCCGAGGCGCTCGATATCCGCTTCTACGAGGTCCGCGCGCGCTCGGCGCTCAACCGCGTCCCCGGCAGCTCGCCCATGCCGTTCCGCTGGACGATCAACCCCTACCGCGGCTGCACCCACGCCTGCGCCTACTGCCTGTGGGGCGGCACGCGCATCCTCATGGCCGACGGGCGCACCCGGCCGCTCGCGCACGTCGAGGTCGGAGACGCGATCTACGGAACCGTTCGCGCCGGCCGCCGCCGGCGACTGCGCCACCTCGCCGCGACGCGCGTGCTCGCGAAGTGGTCGAGCGTCAAGCTCGCCTACCGCGTCGTCCTCGAGAACGGCACCGAGCTGCTCGCCAGCGGCGATCACCGCTTCCTCGCCGAGGACGGCTGGCGCTACGTAAGCGGCGGGGGACACGAGCGACCCGCGCGGGCGCTGCTGGGTCCCACCAGCAGGCTGGTCGGTGTCGGCGCCGGCGGCGCTCCAGCGGGCACGATCGGCGCGCGACGGGCGCTCGCCCCGACGGCAGCGGCGCGGGGCGGGCGCGGCGCCGTGGCAGACCTGCAGGGGGCGCGATTGGAGAGCGCCGCCGGTTTGCGCGTCGTCGCGGTCGAGCCATTGAACCTGGCGGTGCGCATGTACGACATCACGACCGGGACCGGCGACTTCATCGCCGAGGGCGTCGTGAGCCACAACTGCTTCGCGCGCCCCACCCACAGATACCTGGATTTCGGCCCGGGCCGCGATTTCGAGCGCGAGATCGTCGTCAAGGTCAACGCCCCCGAGGTGCTGCGCGCCGAGCTCGCGCGTCCCTCCTGGAAGGGCGAACACGTCGCACTCGGGACCAACACCGACCCCTACCAGTGGGTCGAGGGCCGCTACAAGCTGATGACCGGCATCTGGGAGGCGCTGCGCGATGCGGCCGGCGGAGCCGGCAACCCCTGCTCGGTGCTGACCAAGTCGCCGCTACTGCTGCGCGATCTGCCGCTGATGCTGCAGCTCGCGCAGCGCACCGAATTCAGCGCCTGCCTTTCGATCCCCACGCTCGACGAGCGCGCCTGGCGCGCGAGCGAGCCGCACACGCCCAACCCCCGCGCGCGCCTGGAGGCCGTCGCCGAGCTCAACCGCGCCGGGATCCCCACCGGCGTCCTGATCGCGCCGCTGATGCCCGGCATCAACGACGCCCCGCAGCAGCTCGAGCCGCTGCTGGCGGGCGCGCTGGAGGCCGGCGCCACCAGCATCGGCGGCGCCGCGCTGCACCTGCGCCGCGACGTCAAGGAGGTTTTCATGGAGTGGCTGGGAGAGCAGCGCCCCGAGCTCGTGCCCCGCTACGAAGCGCTCTACGCCCGCGGTGCCTACGCGCCCCGCGAGGAGCGCGAACGGCTCGCCGCGCTCGTGCGCAAGGGACGCCACGCACGCGGTATGCGGCGCGGGGATTTCAGGCGCCTGCGGGGCGCGCCCTCAGCTAAAGAGCCCCCGCTTGCGTCAGTGACGGATGCCGCTCGCGTGCGCAGCGGCAACGAGCAGGAGCGGCTGTTTTGAGGCCGTGCCAGCGCTTGAGCCGCAGAGACCGCACGAGTGCGTGAGCTGCTGAGACCGCACGAGTGCTGGGGGCCGCTGCGGTCGCGTCAGCGCTTGGCGTCGCTGTGACCGGCCGCGAGCGCCGTGGCGATGTCGTCGCTGCCCGTGCGGCGCGTGAAGGACGCCGCCAGCTCCGGCGCGGCACCCGCAAAGATCGCTCCGGCGCGCAGTGAGAAGGGGGCCACGTCGACCTCGCCGCGGTTGCGCTCGATCGCGTTTGCCGTCGCGCGTGCCACGTCCTGCGGGCTGCGCGTGCCGACACCCCGCGGGAGCTTGACTTCGGCATCCGCAAACATGCCCGCGTCGCGGATGAAGCCCGGGCAAACCACCGAGACACCGACGCCGCTCGTGCGCAGCTCCGCGCGCAGAGCCAGCGCGAAACCACGTAGCCCGAACTTCGTGGCGTTGTACATCGTCGACTGCGGCGAGGCCGCCTTACCCGACAACGAGGAGACGAACAGCAGGTGACCGCCGCCGCGCCCGGCCATTTGCGGCGCGAGCGCCTGCGCCATCACGATCGGCGCGCGCAGATTCACATCCAGCGCACGATCGATCTGCTCGACGCTAAAGCTCGCAAGCGCCCCCGAGCCCGGCAGCGCCGCGTTGGCGATCAGGATGTCCACGGCGCCCGCCTCGCCGAGCAGGCGCTCGACGTCGGCCGCGTCGCTCAGGTCCACAGCCAGCGCCCGCGCGTCCAGCTCGCCGGCCAGCGGCTCCAGCACATCGGTGCGGCGGCCGGTCAGGATCAGCTCGGCGCCGCGACCGTGCAGCTCCCGCGCGATCGCCTGGCCGATGCCACCCGTCGCGCCCGTCAACAGCACCGTCGAACCAGAAATTCGCATAGCTGCAAGCCTACGCCAATGCGGGTAATCGCGCTCTTCGGTCCCACCGGCGTCGGCAAGACCGCGCTTGCGATCGCGCTCGCCGCGCGCCTGCGCGCGGCCGGCGAGCAGCCCGTTGCGGTCTCCGCCGACGCGCTGCAGGTGTACGCCGGCCTGGAGCTGCTCACCGGTGTCGCGACCGCCGCCGAGCGCGCCCAGCTCGAGCACCGCCTGATCTCCTTCCTGCCGCTCGACGCCACCTTCAGCGCCGGGCAGTACGCCGAGCTCGCCCACGCCGAGATCGACGCGCTGCTCGCCGCCGGCCGCCGGCCGCTCGTCGTGGGCGGCACCGGCCTCTACCTGCGCGCCGCGCTCACCGAGCTGAGCCTGCGCCCGCCGCCGCCCGAGGGCCTGCGCGAGCGCCTACTCGCCGAACTGCAGCGCGACGGCGCGCCCGCCCTGCACGCGCGCCTGGCCGAGCGCGCGCCGTGGGCCGCGCAGGGCATCGAGCCCAGCGATCGACAGCGCATCGTGCGCGCGCTGGAGCTGCTCGAGGCCGGTGAGCTCGAGCCACCCAGCGGGCCCTCCGAGCTGTGGAGCGCCGACGTGCGCCGCCCCACGCTGCTGGTCGGCCTGGTGATGGAGCGCGAGGCGCTCTACGCCCGCATCGACGCGCGCGTCGACGCGATGCTCGCTGCCGGCGTCCGCGAGGAGGTTCAGCGTGCGCACGCCGCCGGCGCGTCGTCGACCGCGCGCAAGGCGCTCGGGTTCGAGGAGCTGCTCAGCGGCGACATCGAGGCGATGAAGCGCCGCACCCGCAACTACGCCCGCCGCCAGCTCTCCTGGATGCGCAAGCTGGCCGGTGTCCGCTTGCTCGATGTCAGCGGGCGCAGTTCCGCCGAGCTCGCCGCGGAGATCGCCGCCGAAGCCGACACGCCCACGCGCTAGACCCGCGCCGAGCTCCGCGCTGGGAGCGCCTAGACTGCGCGCCCGACATGAAGTTTGAGAAGTGGCAGGCCCTCGGCAACGACTACCTCATCCTCGAGCGCGACGAGCTCGCGTTCGAGCTCACCCCCGCGCGCATACGCAAGCTCTGCGCGCCGCACTTCGGCGTCTTCGCCGACGGTGTGCTGCTGCTCTCCCACAGCGCCGACCCCGAGGTCGTCGCCGACCTGCGCATCTACAACCCCGACGGCTCGGAGGCCGAGCTCTCCGGCAACGGTGCCCGCGAGGCGATCCTCTACCTGCGCCGCCGCGGCTGGACCGAGCACGACAGCTTCGCCATCGACACCGCCGCCGGGCGCATCCGCCCACAGATCACCGGCCGCGATACCTGCCGCGTGGACATGGGCCGCGCGAGCCTCGCCTCCAAGGACTTTCCCGGTGGGGCATCCGACGGCCGCGGAGAACTCGCGGGTGCCCACTTCCAGCACGTCTCGATTGGGAACCCACAGTGCGCGATCCATGTCTCTGATCTCGCCACGCTGCAGGCGCTCGACCTGCCCGCGATCGGCCCCGCAATCGAAGGGCACGCGCTCTTTCCAAACCGCACCAACGTCTCCTGGTACACCGAGATCGGCGTAGCCGAGGGCAACGCCGCTGGGTCTGTGGAGGGCGAGACGGCCGAGCCTGCGGGAGGCGAAGTGGCCGAGTCTGCGCGAGGCGAAGTGGCCGAGCCTGCGGGAGGCGAGGCGTTCGCTGCTGACGCCCCGCCGCGCGCGCGTATCCGCGCGCGGATCTTCGAGCGCGGGGTGGGAGAGACACTCTCCTCGGGGACCGGCGCGACCGGCGCCGCCATCGCCTACGCCCTGCAAAGCACCGGAGTGCCCGCGAGCGTGCTCGTCGAGCTCGACGGCGGCGAGCTGCAGGTCGACCTCGACGCGGATCTGCGCGTGCACCTGACCGGCTGGGCGCGACCCGTCTTCACGGGGTGCCTCAGCGAGGACTTCATCGCAGAGCTATGTGAAACGAAACCACCGAGTGAGGGAGCAGCATGAAACCCAGTGAGCGCCTGAGCCGCATCCCGCCCTACCTGTTCGCCGAACTGGAGCGCAAGATCGCCGCCAAGCGCGCCGCCGGGGTCGACGTCATCAGCCTCGGGATCGGCGATCCCGATCGCCCGACGCCCGCGCTGATCGTCGAGGCGATGCAGGAGGCCGTCACCGAGCCCGAGACCCACAAATACCCCTCCAACCGCGGCCGCGGCGACTTCCGCCAGGCGCTCTCGGACTTCTACGCGCGCCGCTTCGACGTCACGCTCGACCCCGAGACCGAGGTCATGCCCGCGATCGGCGCCAAGGAGGCGATCTTCAACCTCAGCCTCGCCTTCCTCGACCCCGGCGAGGCCGCGCTGGCGGCCGATCCCGGCTACCCCGTCTACACGGGCGGGCCCGTGCTCGTCGGCGCCGAGGCCGTCGTGATGCCGCTCGTGCCCGAGCTCGGCTTCGTCCCCGACCTCGACGCGATCGCCCCCGCCGACCGCGAGCGCGCAAAGTTGATGTTCCTCAACTACCCCAACAACCCCACCGGCGCCGTCGTGCCGCCGGGGTTCTTCGAGCGTGTCGTCGAGTTCGCGCGCGCCCACGAGATCCTCGTCGTGCACGACCTCTCCTACTCGGAGATCGTCTACGACGGCTACCGCGCGCCCTCCTTCCTGCAGACACCCGGCGCCAAGGAGGTCGGGATCGAGGTCTACTCGCTCTCCAAGGGCTACAACATGACCGGCTGGCGCTGCGCCGCGCTAGTCGGAAACGCGCAGGCCATCGAGAGCTACTGGCGCCTGAAGACGAACATCGACTCCGGCCTCTTCGAGGCCGTGCAGCTCGCGGGCATCGCCGCGCTCTCCCCGGACACCGACGCCGAGGTCGCCTCGATGAACGAGCTCTACCGCCTGCGCCGCGACCTCGTCTGCGACGCGCTGCGCGAGGCCGGTGTGCACGTCACGCCGCCCAAAGGCACGATCTACGTCTGGGCGCCCGTACCCGCGGGCTTTGAGAGCTCGGCTGCCTACTGCGAGCACGTGCTCGAGCAGACCGCTGTCGTGATCTCTCCCGGCGGCGCCTACGGCCCCAGCGGCGAGGGTTGGTTTCGGATCTCGCTGACGACGCCCGATGAGCGCCTCGCCGAGGCCGTCCAGCGTCTCGCCGCGCTGTCCTAGACTGTGGGGTGAATGGAACAAACTGCCCCGCGCGCCCGCCAGCGCGCCCTCTGCATCGCGGCGCTATCGGACGGGGATGAGAGCAGCGTGCAGGAGCTCGGCGAGCTGCTGCGCACCGCCGGCGTCGCCGTCGTCGGGCAGCTGCTGCAGCGCCGCGAGCAGCCCCACCCGAACACCTATCTCGGGCCCGGCAAGGTCGCCGAGGCCAAGCGCGCGGCGCAGGAGTGCGATGCGAACGTGATCGCCTGCGACGACGAGCTCAGCCCGCGCCAGGAGCGTAACCTCGAGCAGGAGCTCGGGATCCCCGTCGTCGACCGCACCACCGTGATCCTCGACATCTTCGCCGCGCACGCCGCCAGCGCCGAGGGCAAGCTACAGGTCGAGCTGGCCCAGCTCGAATACAACCTCGCGCGCATGCGCGGCCTCTGGAGCCACCTCGAGCGCCTCGGCGGCGGGATCGGCACACGCGGACCGGGGGAGAGCCAGATCGAGACCGACCGCCGCCTCGCCCGCGACCGCATCTCCGCGCTACGCCGGCGCCTGGAGCACGTACGCGGCACCCGCGCCGTGATGCGCGCCGAGCGCGAGCGCGCGGCGCTGCCGACCGTCGCGCTGGCCGGCTACACCAACGCCGGCAAGTCCACGCTGCTCAACGCGCTGACCGCCGCCCACGGTGCCGGCGCAGCCGCCGAGGTTCAGGTACGCGACCGCCTCTTCCATACCCTCGACCCCACGACCCGCACGCTGCGCCTCTCAGGCCGACCGCACCTCTTCACCGACACGGTCGGCTTCATTCGCAAGCTGCCCCACCAGCTCGTCGACGCCTTCGGCGCGACGCTCGAGGAGACGATCCGCGCAGATCTGCTGCTGCACGTGCTCGACGCCTCCGCGGAGCCCACCGAGATGGAGGCGATGCGCCACGCCGTCGAGGAGGTCCTGGAGGAGATCGGCGCCGGTGAGACCCCGCGCGTGCTCGTCCTGAACAAGATCGACCTGGTTGACGAGCAGACCCTGCACGAGCTGCGCCTGGCGCACCCCGAGGCGATCCCGATCAGCGCCGGCAGCGGCGTCGGCCTGGAGGAGCTCGGCGAGCGCATCGAGCGCGAGCTACGCCACCTGCTGTGCCCGGTCGAGCTGCTCGTGCCCTACGCCAACGGTGGCAGCCTCGCCGAGCTGCACGAGGTCGCCGGCGAGATCGCCCGCCGCGACACTCCCGAGGGCGTGCGCGTGCGCGCCCTCGTGCCGGCGCGGCTGGCCGCGCGCTATGCGCGCTTTGCGGTGGCCTGAGAGGCCGGACGCCTTCAGAGACCAGCGACGCGGCGTGCGTCGCGGTGCGCTTGTACCTCTAGCGCATCGTCCAGCGGACCCAGCTCGGCGAGCTCGACCCCCAGCGCCGTCGCGATCAGCCAGTCGGCGAACCACACGTTCTTGGGCAGCAGCGGCCCGTGCAGGTAGGTGCCGATCACGTTGCCGCTGCGAGCGCCCTCCAGGCCGCTGCTGCCGTCGTTGCCGTATCCCTTCAGCACGCGCCCCAGCGGCTGCTGGTCTGAGCCCAGGTAGGTGCGCCCCCCGTGGTTCTCAAAGCCCGCCAGCACGCGCCCACCGTCGGCCGGGTTCTGTGCCGAGTCGCTGTCAGCGGCCATGATCTCGATTGCGACGTTCCCGATCAGGCGCGGGCCCTGCTCGCGCACCGTGCGCACGTCGAGCAGGCCGACCCCCTGCAGCTCCTCGCCCGGGCCGAGCTCGTAGGAGCGTCCCAGCAGCTGGTAGCCGCCGCAGACCCCCAGGACCACCGCGCCGCGGGCCGCGGCGGCAAGCAGCCCGTCGCGCTTCAGTCGCACGAGATCCTCCGCGCAGAGGCGCTGGTCGCGATCCTGGCCGCCGCCCAGGTAGAAGAGGTCGTGTCCGCCGGCGCCATCGAGCGGTTCGCCGAGGCCGCACGCGGTCAGCTCGAAGCCGAGTCCACGCCACGCGCAGCGGCGCTCCAGCACCAGCAGGTTGCCGCGGTCTGCGTAGATGTTCATCAGGTCCGGGTACAGCGCACACACGCGCAGGACCCTCACGACAGCGCGCTCCGCACGGTGCCAGCATCCGCCGAGCCGCCGTTTGCGAGCTGTTCGCGCAGGGCGAGCATCGCGGTGTACGTCGGCAGCGCGTAGAGCGCCGGTGCGGGGGAGCCCTCCGGCGTTGGCGGACGGTCGGCGCTGGCGTCCTGGAGTGCCGCCGGGAGGTCGGGTTGCACGTGGATGCGCGCGGGCTCGATGCCCGCGTACTTCATGCGCACCGCCAGCTCCGCCGCTCTACTGCCGGCGCAGGTGACGCGCCGCACGCGCCCCGCGAGTAGCTCGAAGTCGGCGTCCCAGATCCACGAGACGTCGCGTCCGTCGGCGATCTTGTCGTTGAGGATTCCCAGCAGGTCGTGCTCGCCGGGCTCCAGCGCCAGCGTGCGCAGCACCTCGTTGGCGCCGGCCGGGTTCTTGACGAGCAGGATTCGCAGCTCGCGGCGCGCCGGGTCGGTGGGCGCCCCGAGCATCACGCTCTCGGCGCGTCCGAAAGCCGCACGGGCGCCTTGCAGCCCGGCGACGATCCGCTCCAGCGGGACCTCCAGCGCACTTGCCAGCGCGGCCGCCGCCAGCGCGTTGTAGACGTTGTAGAGACCCGGGAGCGCGAGCGCTACCTCCGCCGTACCAGCCGGCGTGTGCAGCGTGAAGCGCGCTGTTCGCACGCCTTGGAGGCGCACGTCGGTGGCGCGGATCGCCAGCTCCGCTGCGCTGGGTCGCGCGCGCCCGCAGGACTCGCAGTGGTAGCGCCCGAGGTGCCCGAGGTAGACCGCGTCGAAGACGTAGGGCGCGCCGCAGTTGCGACAGTGCTTGGCGTCGGCCGCGTGCGCCATGCCCGCCAGCGCCAGCGAGTCGTCCTCGATGCCGAAGTAGAGGACCTCGCCGCCGCGCTCGCGCCCGAGGTCCCCGAGCGTCGGGTCGTCCGCGTTGACGATCAGCCGGGCCGCGCGCCCGGGACCCGCTTGCAGCGCGCCCGCCCAGCGCTCGGCGATCGTGTCGAGCTCCCCGTAGCGGTCGAGCTGGTCGCGGAAGAGGTTGCCGAGCAGGATCGCGCGCGGGTGCAGCTGCGCGACGATGCGATCGAGCCACAGCTCATCGACCTCGAACAGCCCCAGCTCGCCGGCGATCGCCCCGCGCGGGCGCGCCGCGGCGAGCAGCGTCGAGGCGATCCCACCCGCCATGTTCGCCCCGGCCTCGTTGTGGACCAGCCGCGTGCCGTCGGAGCTGAGGATCGCGGCGCTCATCGCCGCGGTCGTGGTCTTGCCATTGGTCGCCGAGATCACGACACTGCCACTCCCAAGACGCGCGCCGAGCGCGCCGATCGCGTCGGGCTCGAGTCGCAGTAGCGCCTTGCCCGGAGCACTCGTCGCGCCGCCGCCGCGCAGCCGTGAAAGGACCCCGATGGCGCGTGCGAGTGCGAGCTTGGGCGCCAGCGGCCCGCTCATCGGCTACCGGCGTCGCCGGCCCCGGCTACGGCCGCACCGGAGAACGCGGCCGGCACCACGCCGCCCGCGGGGAGGAGCACGTTGAGCGTGCCCGGCAGGGCGCGCACGCGCACCGGTAGCTGCGCGATCGGGTCGCCGTCCGCGTAGAGCGCGAAGGGCCGCTCGGCTGAGATCGCGACTTCTCTGGCGCGCAGGACACGCACCTCGGGCAGCTGCGTGTGGGTCCCCTTGAAGAGCTTCGGCATGTTCGCCACGCAGCGCCAGCGGCTGACACGTTCGATCAGGACGATGTCCAGCAGACCATCGTCCAGTAGCGCGTCCGGCGCGATCTGCATGCCGCCGCCGTAGTTACGCGAGTTGGCGACGGCGACGGTGTAGCCCTCGAAGGCGATGCGCTCACCGGGGGGATCGAGCTCGATCTCGAAGTGCGCCGGTCGCCATGAAGCCAGGGCGCGCAGCGCGCCATAGGCGTAGACGAGGTTGCCCAGGCGCGCCGGAGCTTCGTTGGCGATGCGGTTGGCTTCGCTGTCGAAACCCGCGCTGGCGATGCCGACGAAGGCACGCCCATCGACCTCGCCTAGGTCCAGCGGCCGTGACGCACCGGTGGCGATCACCGCGCACGCCGCCAGCGGGTCCCGCGGGATGCCGAGCACGCGCGCGAGATCGTTGCCGCGCCCGCCGGGGAGGACCCCCAGAGTTGCGCCCGGGATCTCGCGCAGGGCGTCGGCGACGGCGCCCGCGAGCCCATCGCCACCGAGTGCCACCGCGATCTCGCCCGCTTGCGCGGCCGCGCGCGCCAGTTCGCGTGCGTGCTCCAGGTCGCGTGTGTCCTCGCGTCGTACCGCCAGTCCGTGCTCGCGCAAAACGCGCACGACCTCTGGCGCGGAGCGTCCCGCCCGTCCGCCCCCGGCGGCAGGGTTGACGATCAGGCAGACCGGAGCGCGGGCGGTGCTGGCTACGGGATCGGTGGGAGCGGGCACGGCGCAAGCGTAGTCGGCGCGCCCGGCGCATTCGATTCCGGTGAGGCTTCCTTAAGAATGCGCAAAGACTTTGGAGTCCGTGGGTTGATGGCAACTATGCTGCCCCAGTGTCGGGCGATCGGTCCACTCTGAGACGCGCGCGAGCGGTCCGAGCGCTGGGCTGCCTCGCGGCAGCTGGCCTCGCGCTGATCTTCGCCGCGTGTGGCTCGGGCAGCGGCGCGACCGGCGCGACGAGAGCCCCAGGGTCCACCTCGGTGTCGAGCAGCGATCCCGCCACCGCGAGTGCCACCGGCAAGTGCAGCGTGGTGAGCGCCCCCTCGCCGCGAGGCCCGCAGCACATTCCGCGTCCCAGCCTCACGCTCAACCCCGCCAAGCACTACGTCGTGACGCTCACGACCAACTGCGGCACGATCGAAATTCAGCTAGCCGTCAAGCAGGCCCCGCGAACCACCGCCTCCTTTGCCTATCTCGTGCGGCGCCGCTTCTACAACGACCTGACATTTCACCGCGTCGCGGCGAACTTCGTGATTCAAGGCGGGGACCCCGACGGCGATGGCTCGGGCGGGCCGGGCTACACGATCGTCGAGCCTCCACCAGCACATCTGCACTACACGCTGGGGACCGTGGCGATGGCCAAGACCGGCACCGACCCAGCGGGAGCCTCGGGCAGCCAGTTCTTCATCGTCACCACCGCCGAAGCGCCGCTGCCCGCGCAGTACGCCCTGGTGGGCAAGGTGGTTGGCAGCTTCGCAGCGGTCGACGCGATCGCCAAGCTCCCCACGGTTCCCCCTCAGGACGGAGCGCCGGAGCAGCCCGTGCTGATCAGCCGGGCCACGCTGTCTTCCGGCTGAGCGGCGAGCTCAGCTCAGCTCAGCGCTCAGCTCCGCGAGGCCAGCTCAGGTGGAGGGGGCGCGAGCGGCGGCACGCGCACGGTCGCGGCGGCGACGCCCGACAAGGGCGACTATCGCCAGCGCAGCGATTACGACGAACAGCCCCAGCAGGATGCCGGGGGCAAGGCCGAGACCGCCGAAGGGAAGCGAGATGAGCTCGACGATGCCGAGGCCGATCGCGAGCAGCACCACGATCAGCAGGACGATCAGCAGGACTCCGCGGATACGAGCCGGAATGCCAGCGCTCGAGGGCGGCATCAGCAATCCCATTGCACGCAGCGCGAACATCTGGCGGCCGGTCGGCGGTGTCTGGCCGAGCCGCTCGACGGCCTCTTTGAGGTCGCTCGGACGGCGCTCGGCGAGCGCCAGCGAGGCGTCGGCCATGCGGCGAATCTGCATGCGCTCCTGGGGCCGTGCCGCGGCGATCGCGCGCTGGAAGTAGCCGCGCGCCTGGTCGGCATCGAAGCGCTCGGCTGCGCGTGCGCCCAGAATCGAAAAGGCGGCCGACTTGAACTTGGTCTCGGCCAGCAGCTCCTCATCGGTGCGCTGCTCGAGCGCCTGGATCGCCTCGAAGGCGCCGCGCTGCTCGATCTTCACCTGACGTTGTTTGGGAGCCATGGGCCCCGGCATTCTAGAGGCGCAGCGAGAGGCCGTGTGGCCCGGGGTGGATGCTTGCCATCAAGATGCTGGCAGGCGCTATGCTCGCGAGCGATATGAGGTCTACCCGTCGAGTCGCGCTAGCTCTGTGTATGACGCTCGCATTGGCGGGCGGCGCGGGCTTGCCTGGCGTGGCCAGTGCAGAAATTTCCTCCGGCAGCGGACTCGTCGAAGAACTCAACAAGAACCAGGAAAAAGAAGAAACCGCTACAAAAACTACGAGCAGCGCGACGGGCTCGGTACAGGAAACAGAATCAAACTCCTCGATTTCCCCGTCGCTGCTGATCCTCGCTCTCGTAGCTGGCGGTCTGATCCTGGGGGGAATCGCCTTTGTGATCCTCCGCGATGCACGCTCGGTCGCTCCGGTGACGGAGAGCTCCGCTTCCGGTGGTGGAGCACGCGACGCGGAAACGCGCATGCGCAGGCGGCGCGCCAAAGCCAAGGCCGCCCGCCAGCAACGCAAGCGCAACCGCTAGTCAGACACCGATGCGCGTGGGGCGCCTGCGCCTTACGAGGCGGTGACGCGAGCGCGCCGGGGCGGCCGGAGCGGGAGTCCCATGCGGCCCCCGCCGAGGACCGCGGGAACCGCCGAAGGGTGTACGCGGCCGTGGACGATGGGGACCGGGCCGGCGCGGGGAGTCGGGGAGTGTCTTGCTGCCGCCGTCGTCCTCGCCGGAGGAGGCATCCTCGCCCGGGGCCCCCAGCGAGGCAACCGCCGCGTCGTTGCGGAACGGGGCCCAGAGCATGAGCAGCGCAATCGGGAGTTTGATCAACCCGAACCCGAGGATAAGCACCCAAGCCCATGTACTCATCGCACAACAGGCTACTACGCACTCCGCTGCGCGTCAGCGGTTTCCGACGCCGATCTGCAGTCCTGCAGCAAACTGATCCTTACGTCACCGTAAGATTGCTAGCGTGGGGGCATGGCCACGATGACCCGGGCGGCTCGCAGCCCGCAGCCGCGCTCCGCGGACTCCTACAAGTGGATCGCACTCTCGAACACGACGCTGGGCGTGCTGCTGGCGACGCTCGATGCGTCGATCACGCTGATCGCGATGCCCGACATCTTCAGGGGCATCGGCCTGGACCCGCTGCAGCCCGGCAACAGCTTCTACTTGCTGTGGATGATCCTTGGGTTCCTCGTGGTCTCCAGCGTGCTGATCGTGAGCCTGGGCCGCCTGGGGGACATGTTTGGGCGGGTGCGGATCTACAACCTTGGCTTCCTGATTTACACCGTGGCGTCGCTGATCCTGACCGTGGATTGGCTGAGCGGCCGCGCGGGCGCGACGTTCCTGATCGTCTTCAGAATCGTGCAGGGCATCGGCGCCGCCTGTCTGCTGGCCAACGCGGCCGCGATCATCACCGACGCCTTCCCAGCCAACCAGCGCGGGATGGCGCTGGGGATCAACAACATCGTGGGGGTCAGCGGGATGTTCGTGGGCCTCGTGCTCGGCGGCCTGCTGGCGCCGATCGACTGGCGCCTGGTCTTCCTGATCTCGGTCCCCGTCGGCCTCTTGGGGACGGTCTGGGCATACCTGAAGCTCGAGGAGCGCAGCGAGCCGCGCCGCGCCCCGATCGACTGGGCCGGCAACGTCAGCTTTGCGCTGGGCCTGATCTTGATCATGATCTCGGTGACCTACGGCATCCGCCCCTACGGTGCGCACTCGACCGGTTGGGGCAGCCCGCGCGTGCTGGTCCTGCTGGGCGCCGGCGTCCTCTGTCTGCTGGCTTTCGGGGTGATCGAGCGGCGCGTCGCGAACCCCATGTTCCGCCTGCCGCTGTTCCGCATCCGCGCGTTTACGTTCGGCACGCTCTCGACCTTCCTCTCGGCGGTCGCGCGCGGCGGGCTGATGTTCATGCTGATCATCTGGCTGCAAGGAATCTGGCTGCCCCAGCACGGCTACGACTTCGCCGAGACGCCCCTCTGGGCCGGCATCTACATCCTGCCGCTGACGCTCGGCATGCTGCTCGCCGGACCGACCTCGGGATACCTCTCAGACCGCTACGGGGCGCGTTGGTTTGCGACCGGCGGGATGCTGGGGGCGGCGCTCAGTTTCGCGCTGCTGACGCTGCTGCCGATCGACTTTCCCTATCCGCTGTTTGCCGCCGTGTTGTTTCTCAACGGCGTCTCGATGGGCCTGTTCGCCTCACCCAACCGCGCCGCCGTGATGAACAGCCTGCCGCCGCAGGACCGCGGCGCCGGCGGGGGCATGAATCAGACCTTCCAGAACTCCGCGCAGGTGCTCTCGGTAGGGATCTTCTTCACGCTCATGATCCTGGGTCTCGCCGCGCACCTTCCGCAGACGCTCGCCGCCGGCCTGCGCCTGCACGGCGTCGGTGCCGCCGCGGCGCACCGGGTTGCGAACCTGCCGCCCGTCTCAATCCTGTTCGCGGCATTCCTCGGCTACAACCCGCTTGGCCATCTCGCCGGAGCACATGTGCTTGCCGGCCTCTCCGCGGCCAACCGCGCGACGATCACTGGCCGCTCGTTCTTTCCACAGTTGATCTCCGGGCCGTTTCGCAGCGGTCTACACGAGGCCTTCCTGTTCGCGATCGTCGCCTGTCTGATCGCCGCGCTGGCTTCACTGATGCGCGGGGGGAAATTTCATTACAGCGATGGCAGTCGCGACCAAGCAGTAACAGACATCGACGTGACACCCGCGAGCAATGGCGCGGGTCTCGCACAACAACAACCCGAGAGGAGCATCAGCGTTGGCCAGCATGCGCGTTGAGTGGTACGGACAGTCGGCCTTTCAGATCAGCTCACCCGAGGCATCGGTGTTCATCGATCCCTTTGGCGATCTCTCGGCGATGGCCGGGCGTGGGATTCAATTCGACTATCCGGCGATCGCGGGCGTGGAGGCGGACCTGCTGCTGGTTACCCACGAGCACGCCGACCACAACGGCATCGAGGTCATCGGCGGAGACCCCGCGATCCTGCGCTCCACCGCCGGGCGTCTGCAGTCGCCGATCGGCGAGGTCGTGGCTATCGCCTCTGAGCACGACGAAGAGGCCGGCACGGCGCGCGGACCGAACACGATCTTCGTATTCGAGCTCGCGGGTGTGCGGGTCTGCCACTTCGGGGACTTCGGGCAGAACGCGCTGCGTCCCGAGCAGGCGCAGGCGATCGGCACGGTAGACCTGCTGATCGTGCCCGTCGGCGGCGGTCCCACGCTCGGCGCGCAGGGCGCGGCGGCGATCGTCGAGCGCCTGGCTCCACGCTGGGTCGTGCCGATGCACTACCGCACACCGCGCATCGGCTTCCTGGAGAGCGCGGATGCCTTCCTCGAGCTGTGCGCCGATGTGCATCGCCTCGAGGGGACGGTCTTCCAGACCGGCGATCTGCCCACGGTCGCGGGACCGCTGACGGTCGTGCCGGCGGCGCCGTAGCGCGCCGCTAGGCTGATGGCGACAGCACAGTCTTGAGGCATACGCCGAGCGAGGAGGAGACCGTTATGAGGATCGCGATCGTAGCCGTGTGCGTGGCCAGCATTGCCCTGATAGCCACGGGCATCTTGGGTGTCGCGGGAGCCGAAACGACCACCGCGCCAGCGGCCGCCGTTGCACCGCGGATAGTAAGCGTGCAAGGCGTGGCTAGCGCTCCAATCGAACCGACGGCAAGCGCGGCGACGGCGACCGCCGTCTACCGCCAGGCGATGGCCGCTGCGATCGCCGACGGGCAGTCCAAGGCCCAGTTCCTCGCCGAAAAGACGGGCGCGACGCTGGGAGCCGTGCAGAGCGTCGGCGAAGGCGGTGGCTACATCCAGTGCCCCGGCGAAGAGGAATACCAGGGCGGCCAGCCCGACTTTGGCTCCGGTTCCCCGGTAGTAGCTGGGCCTGTGGCTCTCGCCAAGGGCGGGATCGCTCCGAGTGTGCACAAGGCTCCCGTCAAGCACCACAAGCGGCGGCGTGCCACGGCGAAAAAGGCCACGGTCGAACCGTGCAGTCTCTCGACACAGGTCGCGCTTGGCTACCAGCTGAACTGAGCCCACGCGCGGTAGGGACGACTCGTGCCGGTCCGCAGTCGCCACGGCTAGCCTCCAGTAGAAAATTGGCCGGCTGGCCAGGATGCGCGACTCTTCTCTAGAATCCCAGCCGGCGCGCTCGCGCCGCAGCGCGTTCAACGACGACGGGAGAGCAGAGCCGAGATGAGTGGTCAGAAGACGTACGTGATCGGCGTGGGTATGACGAAGTTCGACAAGCCCGGCAGCAAGGAGGGCGACTACCCCGACTGGGCGCGCGAAGCCGGCACCAAGGCGCTCGCCGATGCCGGGATCGCCTACGACCTCGTCGAGCAGGCCTTCGCGGGCTACTGCTATGGAGACTCGACCTACGGCCAGCGCGCCGTCTACGGACTCGGGCTCACTGGGATCCCTGTCGTCAACGTCAACAACAACTGCTCGACCGGCTCGAGCGCGCTCTGGCTTGCACGCCAAGCGGTCAAGGGCGGCCTGATCGACTGCGCCTTGGCGATCGGCTTCGAGAAGATGGAGAAGGGCTCGCTGGGGATGAAGTACACCGACCGCACGCCCGCCCTGGACAAGCACATGGAACGCATGATCCAGCTGCGCGAGCTCGAGCAGTCGCCGTTTGCGCCGCAGATGTTCGGCAACGCCGGGCGCGACCACATGCAGAAATACGGCTCCACGCCCGACCACTACGCTTGGATCGGCTGGAAGAACCACAAGCACTCCGTCAATAACCCCTACGCGCAGTTCCAGGACGAGTACTCGCTGGAGGACATCAAGGGCGCGCGCATGATCCACGAGCCGCTGACGAAGCTGCAGTGCTCGCCGACCAGCGACGGCGCCGCCGCGGCGCTGGTTGCGTCCGAGCGGTTCGTCGATGAGCATGGCCTCTGGGAGCAGGCGATCGAGATCGCCGGGCAGTCGATGGTCACCGACCTCTCCTCGACGTTCGACGACACCGCCGATTGCATCAAGATCGTCGGCTCGGATATGACGCGCAAAGCGGCCCAGGAGGCCTACGAGGAAGCGGGCGTTGGCCCCGAGGACATACAGGTGATCGAGTTGCACGACTGCTTCAGCGCGAACGAGCTCATCACCTACGAGGCGCTCGGGCTCTGCGGTGAGGGCGAGGGGCATAAGCTCGTCGAGGGCGAGCAGACGACGTATGGCGGCAAATGGGTCGTCAACCCCTCTGGCGGGCTGATCTCCAAGGGGCATCCACTCGGTGCGACCGGTCTCGCGCAGTGCTCGGAGCTCACCTGGCAGCTGCGCGGTAAGTCCGAGGGGCGCCAGGTCGATGGCGCGAAAGCTGCGCTGCAGCACAACATCGGCCTCGGTGGCGCAGCGGTCGTGACGGTCTACCGGCCGCCCGCCGCGTGAGCCATGGCATTCAGCGAGCGCCCCGTCGTCCACGCGGAGTGAGCGTGGCGGTGGGTGCTCGCGCAACGATCCCGCCGCGCGCCCGTGTGCGCACGTACGCACGCGCGCGGCGGGCCTCATGAAGCGCACGATCTTCGGCGACGAGCACCGCGACTACCGCGAGACCGTCCGCGGCTTTCTCGCGAGCGAGGTCGTTCCCAACCATGAGCGTTGGGAGCACGAGGGCATCGTCCCGCGCGAGCTGTTCGCGAAGGCCGCACGGCAGGGGCTGCTCGCGATGAGCGTTCCCGAGGAGTACGGCGGTGCGGGCGTCGATGACTTTCGCTTCAACCAGATCGTCGTCGAGGAGGTCGCCTACGCTGGCGTTGGCGGCAGCGGCCTGGGGATCACGCTGCACAACGACATCTGCCTGCCCTACTTCCTGGCCTACTGCGACGAGCGCCAGCGCGCGCGCTGGCTGCCGGGGATTGCCGACGGATCGCTGATCACCGCGCTCGCGATGACCGAGCCCGGGATCGGCTCCGACCTCGCCGCGATGACCACGAGCGCGCGGCTGGAGGGGGACCATTACGTGGTCAGCGGCGCCAAGACCTTCATTACCAACGGGATCAACGCCGACCTCGCGATCGTCGCGTTGAAGACCGATCCCGCAGAGCGCCACCGCGGCATCTCGCTACTGATCGTCGAGCGCGGTATGGAGGGCTTCGAGCGTGGGCGCAACCTCGAGAAGGTCGGGATGCACGCGCAGGACACGGCCGAGCTGTTCTTCGCCGATGTGCACGTCCCGCTCACCAACCGGTTGGGGGAAGAGGGGAGGGGCTTTCACTATCTCGTCTCCAACCTCGCCCAGGAGCGTCTCTCGATCGCAATCGCCGGTGTCGCCGCGGCGCAGGCGGCGCTCGACTGGACGCTCACCTATGTCAAGGAGCGCGCCGCCTTCGGCCAGCCGCTCGGCTCCTTCCAGGCCTCGCGCTTCGCGCTGGCCGAGATGAAGACCGAGATCGAGCTCGCCACTGTGTACACCGACCAGGCCGTGCTGGCGCTGGGTCGCGGCGAGCTCTCCGCGGAGGACGCCGCGATGGCGAAGTGGTGGTGCACCGAGTTGCAGGGTCGCGTCGTGGATCGCTGCGTGCAGCTGCACGGTGGCTACGGCTACATGCTGGAGTACCCGATCGCGCGCGCCTATGCCGATGCGCGCGTCACGCGCATCTACGGTGGCGCCAACGAGATCATGAAGGAGATCATCGGGCGCTCGCTGGGGGTGTGAGGCGAGGCTAGGTGGGCGAGATAGCTCGGGAGCGACGTGAGGCACGGCGCGATGGCCGTGCCTCACAACCACTCACGGAAGCGGAAGCTCTATTCGCTTTCGACTACCGCTTTAGCGGTGGCAAACTCGACGGTTCCATTCAGAATCACCGTGCTCATCCCCGCTGTCGCAGGTAGGCCGATCTTTTCGTCCAGGATCGGGTCGATCAGGAATGAGTAAATCCCGCCGCAGCCCGATGCTCCGGGAACTTTGAAGGCATTTTCGACCAAGGAAGCCCCGACCGCCTTTTCGAGCTTGCCTTCTTCAAGTATTTCGACTTTGCCCGCGGTGCCTTTGATCGATTTGTAGGGCGGGGGCGGTTTGGTGGTGCCCGTCGTGAGCGGCCATACAACCGGATTGGCGGCGGAGCCGATGTAGCATTCGGAGCCAAGGAACGGGTTTTCGAGCTTGAGCTTCACGGGCAGTTGCAGCGCGACGCCTTCTTCTTTGAAGAAGTTCACTTTGCTGACCCCGATTTCGCTCGCCGGCTTGGCCAGTTCCGCAGTCAGGTTCACTGCGGTCTGCCCGCCTTCGAACTCCACTTCACACGCCCGTTTCTCGATTGGGTTGCTGATTTCGCGGCACGTGAGCAAGCCCAACAGACCCCCTGGGAGAGCCTGGGGGGTTTTCGAGAGGGTTTCGCCGTTCAGAGCCCCGATGAACGTTTCGGCGCCGGTTTCGGTATTGCGTTTAATCCCGCCCTGGATCTTCACGGTTTTCGTGAGTGGGACCGTGTCTTTGTTCAGGTGAATTTCGCCGCCTGTGGCCGACATGTAGAAGCAGGTCGTCGCCGTCGCCGTCGGGCACTGTGCGAACACTTCGAAGGGACCTTTCGGTTTCGCAAGCGCCGAGGACGCCAGCAACAGGGACAGCGCCAACGCGCCGAGCGCCACCAGGCACACGCGCGGTGCATGTCGAGAGGCGTGGCCGGGGAAAGCGCGCGCACCGCGCGCAAGACGTCTGCCAGATGTCATATCGAGCTCCTGTTCTTCGGCGGTGGTGCAACCGGACGGGTCGAGGAGTCGCAGAGCGCGAACGTCGCGGTTACGAGGACAGCTTCGCGGCGATCATCCCACGCCTGCTGGCCCTCGGTGATGACTGTTTCTGTCTCCTCGATCCGGGGCGTAGCCGGTACGCATTGGCGCCGTTCGCGCGGGGCCTCGCCCTCACCGCGTAGAATCGCGGCATGTGTCGAAACATCCGCACCCTCTACAACTTCGAGCCGTCCGCCACCGACGACGAGGTTCGTGCCGCCGCACTGCAGTACGTACGCAAGATCAGCGGCTTCACAAATCCCTCGCACGCCAACGCCGCCGCCTTCGAGCATGCCGTCGAGGCGGTCGCCGCGATCTCCGCGGAGCTGCTCGAGGCGCTGGTAACGGCCGCGCCCCCGAAGGACCGCGAGGTCGAGGCCGCCAAGGCCAAGGCTCGCTCCGCCCAACGCTTCGCTGCCTGAGGAGAACGACGATGCCCGACTGTAACCGCCGCCTGGTGCTAGCTGAGCGTCCGACCAGCATGGTCGAGGAGGGCACGGTGCGTCTCGAGCAGGCCGACTTGCCCGAGATAGGAGACGGCGAGGCGCTCGCCAAGGTTCGCTACCTCTCGATCGACCCCACGATTCGCACGTGGATGGACGACGCGCCCGGCTATCTGCCGCCGATTGGGATCGGCGAGGTCGTGCGCGCCGGCGGCGTCGCCGAGGTGCTGAGCAGCAACAGCGACCTCTACGCGCCGGGCGATCTGCTCTTCGGCCTGACCGGCTGGCAGGAGTATGTGGTCGCCGACGCCGGGCAACGCGCCATGCAGAAGCTCCCGCCTGGCGTCAGCGCGACTGCCGCGCTGGGCGTGCTCGGCCTCAACGGCACCACCGCCTACTTCGGGTTGCTCGACGTCGGCGCGCTGAAGGAGGGCGACGTCGTAGTCGTCTCTGGCGCCGCCGGTGCCACCGGCTCGGCGGCTGGGCAGATCGCGAAGCTCAAGGGCGCCGCCAAGGTGATCGGCATTGCCGGCGGCCCCGAGAAGTGCGCGTGGATCGTCGACGAGCTCGGCTTCGACGCCGCGATCGACTACAAGCACGACAACGTGCCCGCGCGGCTGCGCGAGCTCTGCCCGCAAGGCATCGACCTCTACTTCGACAACGTGGGCGGCGAGATCCTCAACGCCTGTCTCGCCAACCTCGCGATGCGCGGGCGGATCGTGTTGTGCGGCGCGATCTCCTCCTACAACGAGCAGGAACGCACCGGGCCCTCTAACTACGGTGCGCTGATCATCCGTCGCGGGCGCATGGAGGGCTTCATCGTCCTCGACTACTTCGATCGGCTCGCCTCCGCGCAGACGGAGCTGGCGGGGTGGCTCGGCGAAGGCAAGCTCAAGGGTGCCGAGCACATCGTCGACGGGCTCGAGCACGCACCCGAGGCTCTGAACCTGCTGTTCACCGGGGGGAATATCGGCAAGGTGCTCGTGCGGGTCTGAGGGACCGAGGGGGCCAGAGGCGCGCCTGGACGTTCTAGCGTCGTCAACGATGGATTCCATGACCGCAGTCGTGACTGGCGCCAGCGGGGGTCTTGGCTTGGAGTGCGTGCGCGCGCTGCTGGAGCAGAACCCAGCTTGGCATGTCGTGCTGGCAGTGCGAGACCCGCGTCGGGGAGAGGCGGCCGTGAGTCATTTGGGGGAGCCAGGGCGCTGCACGGTCATGGCAGTCGATCTCGCATCGCTTGTTTCGGTGTACGACTTCGCTGGACGCCTTGCGAACTCTGGTCTGCCGCCGACGAGGGCGTTGATCTGCAACGCGGGCATACAGGTGACCAGCGGCACACGCCTGACCGAGGACGGGATCGAGCTGACCTTTGGCGTCAACCACCTCGGACACTTCGCGCTTGTGAGTGCGCTGCTGGATCGGCTCTCGGCTCCGGCGCGAATCGTGATCGTCAGCAGCGATACGCACGACCCATCCAAGCGCACCGGCATGCCGGCTCCGCGTTACGCGAGCGCCGCGGAGCTCGCGCATCCGCAGATGGAGCCGGCTATCTCTGCTGCGAGACTCGGCCAGCGGCGCTACGCCACCTCAAAGCTCTGCAACATCCTGTTCGCCTACGAGCTCGATCGCCGCTTGGGCGGGGGGGCCAAAGGCGTGACCGTCAACGCCTTCAATCCCGGCCTGATGCCAGGCTCGGGACTCGCGCGCGATTACGGCACGCCGCAGCGACTGGTCTGGCGCTTTTTGATGCCCGCGCTGCGCGTGCTGCCACAGGTTCGCGGTACCCGGCAGTCTGGGCGGGACCTCGCTGCCTTGGCTGGCGATCGCTCCTATGAGCATGTCAGCGGCCGCTACTTCGACGGACGCAAGGTAATCGAGTCTTCTCGCGATTCCCACGATCTGGAGAAGGCGCGCGACCTCTGGGAGACGAGTGAACGCCTGAGCCGGCGCGAGGACCAGCGCGCTGCCCCCCGTGGCTGAAGACTAGGGCGCGAGTAGCAACTCGGGACCCTCGGCCGCGGCGCCGGGGCGGTTGAGTGCCGGGTTCGCCGGTCGCGCTGTGAGGCGCTCGGCCGGAAGTGCCTGACAGAGAGCCAGGGCGTCTTGTGCGTCGAGAGTGGGGTCCAGCCACGCGCGTCGTGCGGCCTCCTCGGCGAGGATCACGGGCATGCGGTCGTGGATCGCTGCCGCAACCGGGTTGGGGGCGGCGTCGCAGGTGAGCAGCGAGACACTGTGGATCCATTCGCCCGCGATCTTGGCCGGTGTCCAGAGCGCCGCGAAGGCAAAGGGCTCGCCGCCGTCTAGCTGAAAGTGGAACGGTTGACGCGGCTCGCCGCGGCGCTGCTGCTCGGGAGCGAGCCACTCGAAGTACCCGTCCGCAATCTGCAGCGCCCGCCGCGAGGCCGTGGGGATGAGCTTGCGGAAGGAGGCCTTCTCGCAGACGCTCTCGACGCGGGCGTTGATCAGCTTGGCCCCGCCTTTGAGATCCTTGGCCCACGGGGGAATCAGACCCCAGCGCAGCAGGCGCGCTTCGGGCTCACCGTGTGGTGCCACAATTGCCAGAACCTCTTCGGTGGGCGCGATGTTGTAGCGCCGCGTGCCCTCGGTGCTTGCGATCGGGACGCGCAGGCGCTGGCTCAGTTCGGCCACGCCAGCCGTGTTCGTGTAGCGGCCACACATGGGCCTGAGCATAGGCCGGACTCCAGCTCAACGGTCTGTTGCGTGCAGTGTCGGGACGATCTCGCAGGTGACCAGGCCGTGCTCGGTGGTGAGCTCGTCGACAATCGCAAACCAGCGGGCAATGCGCGTAGGGGTGTCGACGATGACGCTCAGCACGGGTACGCCGCGACGGACCTGCAGGAAACGGTCGCCGTGCGGTGCGTGGTCCCCGTGAAATCCCCATACGCCACGCAGGCAGGTAGCGCCGGCGGCGCCCGCTACACGCAGGCGCTTGATGATCTCTATGTGCAAGGGGTGGCCTTCATGGGTGGCGCTCTGCGATGTGTAGATCATCAGCTTCTGCCAAAGCTCCACGCCACGCACGTCGGTGTCCGGCAGCTCGTGGGGTCTGGCCAGCAGCTCGCCATCGCGCTTGCAGACGCGCACCCGCTCGAGCGTGAGCAGCGGTTCGCGCAGGAGCTGGCCGATCTCGGGCAGGACCTGCGCGATCTGCCGGCCGGAGCCGACCGCGATCAGCATCAGTGGGACCTCGGTGTTGCGGCTGAAGAAGCGGGCGCGCGTCCGCTGGCCGTCTCTGGTGCCGTCGACGCCAAGCAGCACGGTGACTCCCGCGAGGCCGCGACGGTGCAGAAGCTCGCACAGGGCGATGAACGTCGGAGTGCGCTCGTGGCGCTCGTGGCGCCGCAGGTAGAGGGTGAGCTTGGTGGCCTCGCCGAGTTGCTCGGGTAGCCGTGTGGGGGAGATCTCACCGCTGAGCAGGCGGGCGCGCTCGACTGTGACCAGAGCGCCGCGAGCCAGGTTCAGATGGGGGTCCAGCAGCTCCCCGATCCGCTCGTGGGTGTCAATTGCGACCGCGACCGCGGGTAGGCCTTCGGAGAGACTCAGCAGCCGGTCGGTGTGCAGGTGGTGCAACTGCCCGAACCCCTCAGCGCCGCGCAACAGGACGCTGGCCCGTACGCGCCGTTTGGCGAAGAAATCGGAGAGCACGTCGGCGAGCAGGCCTCCAGGCGTGCGGTCACGCTCACCGAAATAGGTAGTCAACTTCAGGCAATCCACGTCGACGGCCGGCCCGCGATGGGGTGAGGACTGCCGGGTATTCACAGCAGAGCCCCAAGCGCACGGCCCAGCGCCGCGGCGCCGACGCCGACAGTCACGCTGAGTGCGATGTTGAGAAGACCGAGCCCGATCTCGGCGTCCTCGCCGAGACGATGGGTCTCGAGCATCCAAGTCGAGAACGTGGTGTACGCGCCCAGTGTCGCGGTGCCGGCGAGCAACAGCGTGGTGCCGCTGAGTGCCAGTCCGGTGAGCAGTCCGAGCAGCAGCGAGCCGCTGGTGTTGATCGCGAAGGTCCCGAGTGGAAAGGAACCGTCGTGGTGACGCCCGACCAAGCCGTCGAGCAGGAAACGTGCGATCGCACCGCCGCCGCCGAGCAACGCGACGCCGGCCCAGATCAAGGCACTCACAGCCGGGTCCCGCTCATGCGAGTGCCCGCGTGCGCCGGACGGTGGCTGTCGCGATCCAGATCGCGAGATACCCGGCCGTAACGCTCGCCGCTGCGTAGCCCAGGGCCAGGCCATAGCGGTCGTGATCGAGCATCTGCAGGATCTCTATTTGGACAGTCGAGAAAGTCGTGTAGGCGCCGCAGAAGCCACTGCTCAGCAGGGGGGCGCGGTAGGTGGATTGGGGCAAGCGCTCCTGTAGTCGCGTGGCGAGATAGCCGAGCAGGAATGAGCCGCTGATGTTGATCGCAAAGATCACCCAGGGCCAAGCGCCAGCGGGCGCCGCAAATGTGATGCCGAGCCAGACCCGCAGCAGCGATCCGGTGGCGCCGCCGAGGAAGATCGCGGCCAGCTCGCGGCGATCGATCTCAGAGAACACGGCGCGGACGCTCGTGCTCGAGAACTGCGGGGCTCTGAACTAGCGAATGGTTGATGCTCGACACGGCGCTCGACTGCTCCTCTCGCGTATGGAAGATTCGCGAAAGGAGCCATCAGCCCTTGTCCAAACAGTGGGCGGTTCGCAGGGGCACCAAGGTGCCTCCACATCAGGGCTCCATCTGACCCGCACAACATAGCGCAGCTCTACTAGAGTGGCGCAATGCCTGCCGGTCACGCCCCATTCGCACTATGGAACCGCAGCGGCAACCAGCTGGTTCGTCTGCTGCTGGCTTCGCCGCTGCACTCCCTCGTCAGCGGGCGACTGGCACTCATCACGGTCACAGGTCGCCGCACGGGCCGCGAGCACACCTTGCCCGTCGCCTACAAGCAAGATGGGGCGCGCGTGAGCATTCCCGTCATGTGGCCCGAGCGCAAGCTCTGGTGGCGCAACCTGCGCGGTGGCGCACCGGTGAAGCTGCGCTTGCGAGGCGTAGACCGGACGGGGCAGGGGCAGGTGCAGGGTGAGGAGGACGGCGAGTTGGGCGTCGCGGTGCTGCTGGACCCCGTCGGTTAGCTCTGACCGACCGCGCTACGCCGGGGCGTTCTCGACCTCCTCGTGAGGCGGCACTTCACCGCTGCGGGGGGTGGGCCTCGAGGTATTCCTCGGCCAGGCGCCTCGGCGCGCGCGCGAGCCACGCTTCGACGATCAGCTCTTCGAGCTCGTCGAGGGGAACCTTCTCCAAGCGCACGAGTACAGCCGGGTAGCCATCGAAATGAGGCGTGGTGAAGAAGATCTCCGGAGCATCGGCGATCAGCGCCTGCTTGGCGCCCAGGTGCTCCACGCGCGCACCAAGAATCGGGCCCGTAGGCGCATCGGTGCCGAGGGCTTGCAGGTCGGCTTTGCGCAGCGGCCGCTCCCACACGAAGAGCTTGTCCCGCACGCGCCAGGAAGCGAGATCGTGTGAGGGGCGCTCGCTGCTCTCCGGGAGCGCGAGGGCAATACGACGTACGTCCTCCCAACTGGCCACTCCCGCTGAGGCTACCTGGCGAGCCCGACCGCATGGCGTTATTTTGTGCTCCCTCTTGACAAGTGACCAAATAGTCACCTATAGTGAGGTCATGGATGAGGTATTCAGGGCGCTCGCCGACCCAACGCGCCGCAGCCTGCTCGATGAGCTCTACAAGCAGGACGGGCAGACGCTCAGCGCACTGGAGCAGCGCTTGCCGATGACGCGCTTTGGCGTCATGAAGCACCTGCGGATGCTCGAGCAGGCGGGCCTGGTGACCACCAAGCGCAGAGGGCGCGAGAAGCTGCACTTCCTGAACCCTGTCCCGATCCGCCTGGTCTACGACCGGTGGGTGAGCAAGTACTCAGAGCCATGGGTGGCAACGCTCAGTGGTCTCAAGCAACGACTGGAGGACAAGACCATGGAGAAGGTGTACGAGATCTACATCAAGACGACCCCCGAGCGTCTCTGGGAGGCGATCACCGACAGCGAGCTGCGCAGCAAGTACAACTTCGGCGTCGGCGTCGAGTCAGACTGGACCGTGGGTTCGCACTACAAGGGCGTTCATCCGTTGGCCCCGGCTGCCCTGCTGGAAGGCGAGAACCTCGAGGTCGAGCCGCCGCGGCGACTGGTACAGAGTTTCACCGCGCTATGGGGCGAGAGTGTCCAGAGCGAAGGCGCCTCGCGGGTCACCTGGGAGATCGAGCCCGTCGGCGACTCATGTCGCCTGACGCTCACCCACGACGAACTGCGGGAGGGCGCAAACGACGAACTCTTCGGCGGCTGGCCGATGATTCTCTCCGGCCTGAAGACGCTGCTGGAGACGGGGGAGAGTCTCACCACACCCGGATCGCTGCGCTACTCACAAGCGCCGCTGTCCGCCTGAGCTCCTGCATCGGGAGCTGGCCCAAACCCAAAGGAGGCGCAAGCGGCGGGGCGAGTACGATTCTCAGAACTAGTTCGACGAAGGAGTGCCTTGTGCGACTACTGCTGAACGTGATCTGGTTCGTGCTCGCCGGTCTGTGGATGGCGATTGGCTACGCGCTGGCCGCTCTGATCTGCTTTGTCCTGATCGTCACCATTCCGTTCGGGATCGCATCGCTACGCATCGGCATGTTCGCGCTGTGGCCCTTCGGCAAAACGGTGGTCAAGCGTGCCGATGCCGGTGTTGCGTCTGGCTTGGGCAACATCCTCTGGTTCGTGTTCTGCGGCTGGTGGCTTGCGCTCGGCAACCTGATAGCCGGCGTGCTGCTGTGCCTGACGGTCGTCGGCATTCCACTCGGACTTGGAAGCTTCAAGCTGATTCCCGTCTCGTTGTTGCCACTTGGCCGTGACATCGTCTCCACCGAGCAGGCGCGGGCGATGGCGATGAACTCGCAGGTAACCGTCGGCGGGCGGCCGCCGACGGGCGCGTGAGCTCCGCATCAAGCACAGTGCGTCATGGCCTCGAGAGAGTGAAATAATGGCTGTCGTGGCCGATCCATCGATGACGGGGCGCTGTCTATGCGGCGGTGTGCGCTTCGAACTGACCGAGCCGGCCCCAGCCGCTGGCTACTGCCACTGCACCCGTTGTCAGCGGCGCACCGGAACGGCAGTTTCAGCGCAGGCGAGGATCGATGGCAGCACCTTGCGACTGTTGCAAGGGGAGGAGCTGGTGAAGGCCTGGCGCCACCCCGATGGCGGGTTTGAGAAGTGCTTCTGCCGCGAGTGCGGGGCGCATTTGTTCAGCCGCAACCCAGACAATCCCGTGGAGATGAGTGTGCGGATGGGGGCCTTCGACGGCGACCCCGGGGTCCGCCCGAGTTGGCATGCCTACGTCGCCTACGCGGCGTGCTGGGAGTCGCTTCCCGAGGACGGGCTCGAACGGTTGGACGAGGGGAAGCCTGTTTAGCTGTCTGGGTTCGCCGGCCGGTCGGCGAACCGGTGTCAGCTCTCGTCGCCCTGGCCGGAGGACTCTGGCGCCTCGTTGGGTTGCGCGAGGATGCGTGCGAGCTGGCTGCGGCGCTTGATCGCGAGCTTGCGGTAGATGCTTTCCAGGTGTGCGTTCACCGTCTTAGGGCTGAGGAACAGCGCCGCAGCCGCCTCACGATTGGTCGCGCCGCCAGCGATCACGCTCGCGACGCGCAGCTCCTGGGAGGTCAGGCTTTGGACTGCCGTCGGATCGCCGTGGGGACGCAGTGCGGGGGTTGTCGCACCGAGCTCGTCGCGTGCGCGTTGGCTCCACGGCTCGGCGCCAAGCTGCGTGAAGGTCGCAAGCGCGGCCTCCAGCGGCTGGCGGGCCTCGACGCGGCGTCCCTCGCGGCGTAGGCGCTCGCCGTGACATAGATATGTGCGCGCTGCCTCAAACGGCGTCGGGGTACGTTCGTGCCAGCGATAGGCCACTGCGAAACTCTGCTCGAAGCGCTCCGGAGGATCGAGCAGGCCACGACAGCGAGCGCTAGCGGCCAGAGCCCAAGTTTGCTGCGAGCGTTGGGCGCGTCGTTCCAAGATCTCCAGTGCGCGCTCGGCCGCGACGGGGTCCCCGGCGCGGATGTGAGCCTCCACGAGGTCCGCTCCCCACTGGATCACCGCCGGGTGCTCGACTCCGTCGCGCGCGACCTGCTCGGCGACAACCAGCAGATGACGGGCGGCATCCTCACTGCGGCCTTCGCCGAGCGCCGCCAGGCCCAGCGCGGAGGAGGCAAGTACCGAAGCCGTCCCGACCCCAATCGTGCGCGCTATACGCTGCGCTTCGGCCACGTGTGCCGCGCAGCTCTCGCGGCGGCCAGTCGCCGCCTCGATCCGTGCCGCGGTCGCGAGTGCCATACCCGCAAAACTCAGCTCGTCGGCCTCGGTTGCGATCTCGATCGCTTCCAGAGCCGCTCCATAAGCCGATATCCAGCGTCCCGTGCGGAAGTCGAGCTCCGCCAGCGTGAGCAGCGGTAGCGGCAGCAAGCCGAACGCGCTGAGCGCCCGCAATGGCCCGATGATGCGCTGGAGCGCTGCACGTGCGCTCTCGAAACGCTCGCTGAAGACCAGGTCGCTGACCGCGAACTGCGTCAGCCACAGCGCCCCCACGGGGAGATCGGGAGCGTCGAAGAGCTCGTCGACCATCAATCCCAGCCGACCGGGGGCAGGCGGTGCGCCGCGTGCCATCGCGAGCGTCTGCTCTAGCGCGGCCGGGGCCCGTCCCACGATGCCCTCGACGGTCACCGCGACCTGCGTCGCTGCGCTGGCGGTTGCGTGCGCTGTGAGGATGTCCCCGGTGAGGACCGAGGTCGCCGCTGCATCGAGCAGGATCAGCGTTGCAAGCCGCGGGTCGGCCGCGCGGATCGCCTCAGCCTCGGCGACCAGCAGCTCGCGAGCGCGTGCCGTCGAGCCGGCGTACTGCTCCAGCGAGCCCCGCATATGCGTGATCTCAGCTCGTAGGCGCGGCTCGTGCGCAAGCTGCAGGGCCCGCTCCAGGCGCTGGATCGCCCAAGCTGGACGAGCGCCCAGGTGCGCTTCGCGGGCCGCCCACGACAGACGCCGCGCCTGCGCCTCGACGTCGGGGCTGAGCTCCGCGGCGCGCTCGAGCAGTCGCGCCCCCGTCATGTGCCCGCCGCGCTTGGCCGCACCGCGCGCCGCCTTCTCGAGCGTTGCCGCAAGTGGCTCGTCGGGGCCGGCGGCCGCTGCCGCCAGGTGCCACGCGCGGCGTTCGTCGTGCTCGTCGAGCGGAGCCGCAAGCGCCGCGTGGATCTCGCGCCTGCGCCCCGGGGTGGCAGCCTGGTAGAGCGCCGAGCGCAACAGGGGATGTTGGAACTCCAGCGCTCCGCCGCCGAGATCGATCAGGCCGGCATCCTCGGCTGCCTGCAGGTCTGCCGCCGCCAGGCCCAGGATGTCAAGCGCGTCTGTGAGCTGTGCAACGTCACTCGCGTCGCTTGCGGCCACGACCGTGAGCGCCGCGATGCTCTCCTCGGGCAGGCGCGCCACACGCGCACGAAAGGCTTCGGCGATCTGCGCGCCAACCGCAAGTGGACGGGGCAGAGCACGAGCGCCAAGCAGTTGCTCTGCATCGAGCAGGTCCGCCGCTGTCTGCAGCGCAAGTGGATTGCCGCCCGTCGCCTCGCACAGCTCTTGCGCCACGCCCTCGCTCACCGCGACTCCACGCCGTCCGCCGACCAGCTCGCGGCTCGTCGGCGAGTCCAGACCCTGCAGATCGAGTACCTCCAAGCCCGCGTCGGCGAAGCCGTGGCCATCCTCGGGACGCAGCGCGATCAGCAGCGCGATCCCCTCAAAGCGCAGGCGCCGCGCGACAAACATCAGCGCCTCCGCCGAAGGCGCGTCGAGCCAGTGGGCGTCGTCGACTACGACCAGCAACGGCGCCCGCTCGGCCGCTGCCGCGAGCAGGCTGAGTGTCCCAGCCAGCACGGGGAAGCGCGCATAAGGCACCACGTCAGCGACGCCCAGCGCGCCTGCCAAGCTCGCTGCCTGCAGAGCCGGAATCTGGTCGCGCAGCTCGATCACCGGCCCCAGCAGCTCAGCCAGGCCCGCGAATGCCAGCTCCGCCTCGGACTCGACTCCTCGCGCATGCAGGACCTGCATATCGGCGGCCTGTGCGACCACCGCCTCGAGCAGAGCCGTCTTCCCGATACCCGGCTCTCCGCGCAGCAGCAGTACGCCACTCTCGCCATCACGGGTCCGATCGAGCAGCGTCATGAGCGCGCCGCGCTCAGACACACGCCCCAGCAGCCCCTCTCGGGCTCCTAGATCCACGGGGGTCGTTGCCATCACATTCGAAAATAGGGCATTTGCCCGAAGCGGACATCCGCCGCGAGGGCTACCTTCCGATGCGACCCTCTTCTCTTCACGGCGGTGACCGGCTTGTAGTGGTCATTGCTCGCATAGTGCCCGCGGCCGCCCTGGCGCGCAAAAAGGTAGTTCGACCCGTCATTTGCTCCAATGTCGCGGTCAAAGCCTGTGTCGGCCGGTGTGCTCTTGGAGCACACCGGCCGGGTCAGGCCTGTATGGCTGGCCGAGGGCCAAGCATGTGGATTTTCTCACGGTCGTCGCGGAACCGACCCGCTTGCGGCCAAGCGCTGCTAGAGCAACTCGGCGATACGCCGAGCCGCGTTTGCGGCGCCGTCGGTCTCGACGTCGCGGTAGCTGACCTCACGGCCAATCTCCCGTGCAATCGCTGCCGCGATTTGCTCTGGCGGGGAGCTCTCGTAATCCATGCAGTGGCCGGCGCCGTAGCGTTCGAGGCGGTGGCGGACATGGAAGTTTTGCTCGAAGTGGCGGCGCAGCGGGAAGTAGAGGAAGGGCCGCTTCTGTGCCGTCAGCTCCATCGTGGTGCTCAAGCCGCCCTGCACGACGGCCAGATCGCAGGCCGCCAGCTGCCGGTAGAGATTGTGTACATAGGGGAGGACCTCGAGCCCAGCTGTGGATGGAAGCGACCTGGGATCGATGCGGGGGCCGGCGACGACGATCATGCGCAGCTGCGGGATGCGCTCCTTGGCTTGCGGGAACGCGGCGATGACCTGTCGCAACAGGTCGGTGCCCACGCCCGAGCCGCCGACGGTGACGATGCAGATGCGCTCGTCCTCGCCGTAGCCCAGCTCGGCGCGCAGTTGTGCGCGCTCGCCCAGCGCGGCGGGATCGAAGCCACTCACATAGCCGGTGAAGTCGAAGTTGCGCTCGGTCCAGTCGCGGATGTCCGGCAGCTGGGGCCCCAGGCGCTCCGCGACGATGTCCTCGGGGTTGCCGACGAACAGAGCCAGGTCGCGGATCCCTGGGTACTGGGCCACGTGGTCGACCATGTCGGCGTTGTAGTCGGCTGTCAGAAAGCTTTCCCGCTGGTCTGCGGCATCCATCGGTAGGAAGCCGACAAAGTCGGTCAGCCACGCAAATGGAGCGCGCTTCTCGCGTGGGTTCTCGTGCAGGTAGTAGTCAAGCTCCCATGCCTCATCCCCGATCCAGAGGTCATAGCGCTGCTCGCGCACGACGTCGTGGAAAAGCATGAAGTTGGCGGCGAGGATCTCGTCCATACGGCGCAGCGCGTGGAAGACGTGGAGGTCGTGCTCGGCGGACTCCGATTCGACGTGTTTTGACTCATTGGCGAGATGTGCGCTGGCGGGATGAATGCACTCACCCTCAGCCTCGAGCACCCGCGTAACCGGATCCTGGGCAAGCCAGTCAACTTGCAGATCCGGGTGTAGGCGGCGTAGCTCACGGGCGATTGCGAGGTCGCGCTGAGCGTGTCCGAGCCCGATCGGCGAGGAGACGAACAGGGCTCGCGGACGGCCGTCGGGCCGGTAGACGGTGGGGTCGCGCGGCGTGCGCCGCTCTCCGAAGGATTCCTCGGCGAAGTCACGCAGCGCGAGGTTGACCTGGACTGCCTTACGGCCGTGCGCGACGTGGCCTGCGCCGGCGACCCGCTCGAGCTGTCCGTTGCTGAGCCGGGCTAGAGCGCGGCTGTCGCGCGGCGGCACGAGCTTGTCACGGTCGCCATAGATGACCAGCACGGGGAACTCGAGGTTTCGCGCTAGTTCCCGCAGGGTGCGCCGGTCACGGTGGAAATCCCACTGCACCGTGGCGGACAGCGTCTCGGGGTCGGTGTCCAACGCCCATGTAAGGAGGCACTCGTTGCCCTTGGTCGAGTGCAGCTCGGGTAGACATCGTGAGGCATACCATTCTGCGAATCCGCGGTAGTCCTGAGCCCAATAGACCGGGCTCATACGAGCCCACCAGCGATAGACCGGCAAAGGCCGCTGGCGCCGAGTTGCGAGGGAACGGATCCAGGGATGCAGCAGGATCGAGTAGTGGGAGGGGGTATAGGGGAACAGCGGGCCGAGGAACGCTGCGCCGGCTACCCGCTCGGGAGCAATTCGCGCAAGCTCCAACTGGTATTGAGCGCCGGTCGAGACGCTTGCCATCACCGCCCGCTCGGTGCCGGTCGCGTCCATCACGGCCAGGCAGTCACGGGCAAATTCCGCGGCTGCGTAACGCTGCGGGTCACGGCAGCGCTCCGAGCGCCCGTTGCCCAGGCCGTCCATGACTAGCACCCGGAAATGGCGTGCGAGGTAGGCGATCTGCATCTTCCAATGACGGGAGTGAGCGAACGACCATGTCGGGAGCAGGAAGATCGTCTGCTCGCCCTCGCCGTAGACCTCGTAGAAGAGCCGCTGGCCGTCGCGCTCGACGAATCCCTCGGTCTCGGGGTAGCGGGCGCGTGTCGCCTTCGAAGCGGCGTGCAGCGCCGCCGCATCGGGTGGCGGTCCCGTCTTGGTACTGGTTGCCATCGATTCGGCCCCTTTCCTTACTAGGTTGCCGGTTTGCTTGATCCTCGTCAAGTGCAGCGAGTGCGGTCGCATCTATGCCTTCAGCTCGTACAGGACCGAGAACGGTTCCTCGATCGGGAGCTTGCGAAAGTGCGTGAAGCCGGCCGCGTAGGCCAGTTCGCGCGCCTTCTGTTCACCCATACAGGCACCGATACCAGCGCCTCCGTGGGCAAGCGAGGTCGTCATGCAATAGAGGGTGCTGACGTTGTAGAGGAACTTGCCGAGTGGGTTGCGGTTCTTCTCCACATCGCCGGAGGCGTTCATCTCGAGCATCAGGTAAGTGCCGTCCTCGCGCAACGCCTGACGGATCGAGCGCATCAGCCCGACTGGGTCGACGGAGTCGTGTACTACGTCAAACGTGCTGATGAGATCAAACCGGTCCTTTGGCAGCTCATCGCCGTCGGCGACCGTGAACGTCACCTGTTCGGCGACCCCTTCGGCCTGCGCATTGGCCCGCGCCCGCTCGATCGAGCCGGGGTGGACGTCGTAGCCATGGACTTCGGCAGCCGCCAAGGCCTTGGCGATCGTGATTGCGGCGCGACCCGACCCGCAGCCGACGTCGCAGGCGGATCCACCATCCTGGAGCTTTGCTTGGACGCCGGGCAGCGCCGGAATCCATGTCTGGACGAGCTGGTGCCTATACCACGGGGCCGTGAGACGCTCGATCGCCTCGTACATGTCGGGTAGGTACTGATCCTGTGTGACGCCCCCGCCCGTCTTGAATGCCTCGGCTACCTGTGGTGCGACAGCAACGGCAGGGACGATCATCTGCATGAGTCCGCCGGTAAACAATGGGAACGCCTCGTCGGCGAGCGGCAGCGCGTGCTCGGGCGGGAGGAGGTAGGTGTCGGCTTCGCTGTCATGCTCGACGTACTCGGCTGTAACCATCGCTCCGAGCCACTCCTGTAGGTAGCGCTCGTTCAGGTGCGTCCTGCGGGCGAGCTCGCCGGTCGTCACCGACCCTGATTCCGCTAGTGCCGCGAAGATGCCGAGCCGGTCGCCGATGTACATCAGTCCCCCGCGCATCGCGGTTCCGACGTCGAGCACGATGCGCTCGAGGAAGGCTTCGAGCTTCTGCTCGTCAAGTTGTGCCTCGGTAGCCATTGTGTGTCCCCCTGCGTAGTTGTCGTTCCGAGAAGGGACTGTCCCAGGGCTCCGTGGCACCACCGCGAAAGCTGCGCGAAACTCGCGTGAATCCACTCTCGGAGTAGGTTCCGTTCACGTAGGCTGCCTCCATGTTGCGCCTCAAGCTGATGGGGGAGTTGACGCTGGAGGCGGATGGGAGAGAGCTGCAACCGCCTGCTAGCCGCCGGGCGCGCTCGCTGCTCGGCCTGCTCGCCTTGGAGCGGCGCACCTACCCTCGCGCCCAGCTCGCGGCGCGCTTCTGGCCCGACGTACTCGACGAGAGCGCGCGCACGAGCCTGCGCAGCGCACTGTCAGCTGTACGTCGGGCCCTGGGTAAGGATGCCGACCGCTATCTCCTGGCCAGCCGTGACGGAGTGGCCTTGGCCGGTCCCGCTGAGGTCTGGACGGACGTGGCCGAGTTCGAGCGGCTCCTGACAGAGGGCCGCTTGGAGGATGCGCTAGAGCTCTCGCGGGGCGAACTACTCGAAGACCTCGACGACGACTGGGTCTATGAGCGCCGCGAGGAACACCGAACCCGCATGGGGGCGCTCCTGGAGCAGATGGCCGGCGCTGCGCAAGCCGCCGGTGATCTAGCGGCGGCGGTCGTGCTCACACGCCGCCAAGTCGCGCTCGACCCGCTCTCCGAGGAGGCCCATCGCGAACTGATCGCCCGCTTGGCGGCAAATGGGGATCGCTCGGCGGCGCTGACGACCTATCGTCGGCTCGCCGACCGTTTCGCTGCTGAGCTCGGGATCGTGCCCTCACCAGCCACGCGCCAGTTGGTTGAGCGGATCCGCCAAGGCGACGCCCCACCCCAGCCGCGTGCGACGCCGCTGCCCAACCCAGTGGAGCTCGCCTTACCGTCAGCGCCGGTCGCATCCTCCACAGTGGCGCCGCAGCGAACGACCGGTACCGTCACGCTGCTGTTCACCGACCAGGTCGGCTCGACAGAGACGCTGCAGCGACTAGGCGACGAGCAGGGCGAGCGCCTGCGCCGCGCACACTTTGGCTTGCTGCGCGAGGCGGCGGGGATGCACGGGGGCGAGGAGGTCAAGAACCTCGGCGACGGGCTGATGGTGGCCTTCGCGAGCGCGGTTGACGCTGTTGCGTGCTCGATCACGATGCAGCAAGCCGTCCATCGTGCACGCGCCAATGGCGAGCTTGCGTTCGCGGTCCGGGTCGGCCTGAACGTCGGCGAGCCGATCCGCGACGAGGGCGATTACTTTGGCACGCCGGTGGTGATCGCCAAGCGACTCTGCGATGCCAGCGCGCCAGGTCAGATCCTCGCCTCGGAGCTAGTGCGTGGACTTGTCGGGACGCGCGGCGGGTTCACATTCCGTGTGCTGGAGGCGGTTGCGCTGAAGGGCGTCAGCGAGCCGGTTCCCGCTTGCGAGGTGGTCTGGGAGCCCTCGACCGAGCAGCGTGTCCCATTGCCAGCGTTGCTGGCCAAGGAGGAGCGCGGTAGGTTCATCGGCCGCTCCTCTGCCACGGGCGCACTGGAGACGACGTGGGGGACGGTGCGCGAGCAGGGCTTGCGCGTCGTGGCCCTCGCAGGGGAGCCCGGGATCGGCAAGACGCGGCTGGTGGGCCAGTTCGCGCGCGCCGCACATGAGCGCGGCGCGACGGTCCTGGCGGGTAGCTGCCACGAAGAGCCGTTGGTTCCCTACCAGCCGTTCGTCGAGGCTTTGCGCCACTACATAGCCTGCTGTCCACCCGCCGAGCTGGCTGTACAAATCACCCCGCGACGTGAGCAGCTCGCCGCGATCGTGCCGGGGCTGGAGGACGCCCGCGCCTCCCAACCGGCGAGGGGTCTCGGTCCCGAGCAGGAACGCTTCCGCCTGTTTGAGGCCGTCTGCTCACTGCTGGCCGAGGCCGCGCATCTGCGCCCGCTGGTTCTGTTTCTCGACGACCTGCACTGGGCCGACCAGCCGAGCATGTTGCTGCTGCGCCATCTCGCAGGCTCGGCGAAAGACGCACCGCTGATGGTGCTCGCGACCTACCGGCCCGTTGAGGTCGGCCACGGACACCCGCTCACCGAAGCCCTGGCGGAGCTTCGCCGCGCGCGTGCACTCGAGCAGCTATCGCTGTCGGGACTCGGTGAGGCCGAGGTTGCCGAGCTGATCGCCGCTCGCGCCGGGCGCAAGGTGCCGCGTGGGTTTGTGCGTCGGGTCGCGCAGCGCAGCGAGGGGAACCCGTTCTTCATCGAGGAGCTGCTGCACGACGTCGGCACGGAGACAGATTGGGATACGGCGGCGATTGGGGTGCCCGACAGCGTCAGGGACTTGCTGCTGCGCCGCCTGCGTGGCCTTGGGGAGGAGTGCCGCCAGGCGCTATCGGTGGCCGCTGTTGCGGGGCGCGATTTCGAGCTCGACGTGCTCGCTCTTGTCCTGGAGCACACGCGCGATCGTTTGATCGACCTTGTCGAGGAGGCGATCGACGCGGACGTTCTAGTCGAGGTGCCACAGTCGGTCGGACGGTTCAGCTTCGCTCATGCGCTCTTCCGCGAGACGATCTACGAGCAGCTCTCGGCCACTCGCAAGGCAGCGCTTCACGGACGGATTGCGGCTGCGCTCGAGAGTACGCCCAGCGATCGCCCCGACGAGCGCGCCGGCACACTCGCATATCACTACCGTGCCGCCGGCGAGCTGCGCAAGGCTTTTGACTACTACCGCCGCGCCGCGGCGGTCGCAGAACGGGTCCATGCCGAAGAGACCGCGCTGGAGAACTTGGAAGGAGCAATCATCGCGGGGGAGATGCTCGGCATGACTGCCGCTGCCGAGGAGACGATCCGGGGTCTCTACATCGCTCGCGCCTGGACGTTCCAGATGCTCGGCCAGCACGATCGGGTGCTGGCCGATCTCGAGCATGCGCTCGATGGTGCACGGGCGGCTAAGGACCTCGGGAGTGAGATGCGCATTCACAACGCCTTGGGGGTACATTGGCACGTGCTCGACCCGCCAGCCTCGCGACGCTGCCACGAACAGGCGCTGCGGATCGCCGAGGAGCTCGGTGATGAGCCCGGGAAGGTCAGTTCGCTCAACCGCCTCTCACTGGTACTAGCCAACGAGCTGGAGTTTGCCGAGGCGGTCGAGCTGGGTGAGCGTGCGCTTGCAATCGCCCGCCGCAGCGGCGATGGCACCGCCATCAGCCGGGCAATGGACGGCCTCAAGTTCACGGCGCTACAGCTCGGCGATGTGGGGCGCCTGGAGGAGCTCTGCGCAGAGCTCGAGCGAGCGCATCGGGCGCGTGGCGAGTTGTGGTACCTGCAGTGGACGCTGTGCGAGTCCTGTTACGTGCCGCTCGAGCGCTGTGACTGGCAGGAGGCCCAGCGGCGCATCGCCGAGGCGCTGGCTATCAACGAGCGCCTCGGCGATCTCGCTGCTGGAGCTCTGCTTTACGACACCGCGAGCTGGATTGCGCGTTGCCAGGGCGACTACGCGGGGTCGCTGGCCGCTGCCCGCGAGGCGGTCGCGTGTGCGGACACGCCCGACGCGGACTGGCTCGGCTGGGCTGCGGCGGGTCTTGCGATCCCGCTCCTGGATTTGCGCGCAGTCCCTGAGGCCACGGCTGTGCTGGAGCGCGGGCTGGCTGCCGCCGAACGCAATCGAGCACGTGGGCAGATCTTCCGCTGTCTCGGAGCGCTCTCCTCGGCGGCGCGGCTCGAGGGCTCCGAGCCACGGGCGCGTGCGCTGGCGGAGCGCGCGCAGCAGATCGCAGAACAAGTCACCGCTCCGCCCGGGAAAGTCGATTTCTGGGGTGAGCCGGCTTACATCGCGATTGCCGAGACGCACCTCGCGGCCGGCGAAGTCGCGCGCGCTGAGGAGCTGCTGGGAGCCCGCCTAAAGGCTTGGGAGCACAGTGGAGCGCGGCGTTCGATCGTGAGCACCGCCCGTGCCTTGGCTCGCTGCGCCGAGGCGCGGGGGGATTGGACCGAGGTGGTGCAGATGCTCACCCGCAGCGCCGAGGCGGCCGGCGATGAGGGGCTGCTGGCCGAGCGCTGGCAGATCGAAGCCGGGCTTGCTCGCGCAGCCGCCGCCACCGGCAGGCTCCAGGATGTCGAGCAGCACAGATGCCGTGCGCAGGCGCTGATCGACACGATGGCCGCAGCGGTCGCGGACGAGCAGATCGGCACACGATTCCGCGAGCGTGCCCTCGCCGAGGTCGACCATCCGGGGGCGACGCTACGTCACTAGTCCTAACTGCCAGGTGACCTCAAAACCGAGCGTCTGCCGATCTGTCAGCGAGGATCCTGCTAGCTGCTGCAGCGAAGCGATCTGGCTGTCGTAGGTAAACAGCGCCTCGAGCTTGCCCGCATGCTCCGCTGCGGAGAGCTGTTGCGTCCTGGCCACTAGCCGCTCGTCAGGGACGCCAGCGGCCTTGAGCTGGCTCGCCCACTGCTCGCCGGCTGGATCCGCCTCCGAGGAGGAGTTGCCGTTGGGCACCCACCGGGGCCACCCCAACAACATCGTGGCGTGAGGCAGGTCGGCGTACAGCGTCACCTCGGCGCCCTCGGCGTGGAGTGCCAGCGCCGCCATGAGTACCGCGGCGTGGTCGTGATGGTGGTGGCCCACGCTCGCCGGCGCATACACCCGGGTGTCCGCCGTGAGTACCTCACGCAGCGCCTCGACAATCTCGCCCGGTGGCTGATCGGCCTGACGGTACTGGCCGTCCAGAAACGGCAGGTTGACAGCGGTACAGCCGGCGAGCGCAAGCGCGCGGCTGTCCTCTTCGATGCGCGTTTGGACCATCGCGGCTGAATCCGTAGCGCCAGCGAGACGGTCCCACCAGCCAAGCGTTCCCACGGGGGGCTTGCCTGCAAAGACGTTCACGACAAGGACCTCGCCGGCGGTCGCCAGTACGTGCCAGCACGAGAGCACGGCGTCGTCGAAGTGTGGGGAGAGAATGATCGCGTTGGGATTCACGCCACTAAATATCGCGCGTGTGCGTGTAGGGATCGTGAAGTGGTCGCGAAAGCTTCTGGTAGCATACATTCATGTCTGTACGTAACTTAGATGAGCGGGGACGCAGGCATAGGGGAGAGGAGCATTACTCCGCTAGCGAGCGCCCGACCCAGGCCGATCGCAGTGCCCGCACGCGGAGCGCACTGCTGGAGTCGGCAGCGCGAGGCATCTCCCGCCACGGGTACGGGAACCTCGTTCTGGCTGAGGTAGCACGTGAGGCCGGCTACACCCGTGGCGCCCTCTACCACCAGTTCGAAGACAAGGAGGACCTGGCGCTGTCCGTCCTCGCTTGGGTGGACGAGACGTGGAGGCAGGAGGTGGGCGAGACGGTGGCCCAGCAGCCGGATCCGATGCTCGCGCTGATCACCCTCGCACGCGGCCATGCGGTCTTCTGTAGACGCGACGTAGCGCGCGTGGCGATCGCGCTACGGCTCGAGTTCAGCGGCCAGGAGCACCCGGTTGGACGGGAGGTAAAGCGCATCTCGGAAACGCTCGTCAAGCGCTGCGTTCGACTGATCGAGGCGGGGCGCACAGCGGGTTCCATTCCGCCGGGACCGCCCGCGCGAACGGTGGCACTTGCATTCGTCGGTGCGGTGGAGGGCGCCGTGATCGAGTTGGCCGGACAAGCTCCGTATGACGAGCTGTTTGCCTCCCGTGCCGCCGCAGGAGTACTCGGGCTGGACGGAGTTCCGGTCTCCGTAGAAGCAGCCGGTCGGGCCGGCGAGTGAAACGACGTACACCACCAAAGTGGAGGTTGAGATGAGGCTTCCGAACAGCAGGCATGAAGAACATCCCTGGGTCATTGCACAAGTCGCGCATGACTTCGAGCTCCTCGATGTCTGGCAGCTACCAGCGCAGGGGGGAGTGGAGGAGTTCGCCACCCTGGTTGAGATCGTGACCTCTCTGGACCCGGCCCGCGGAGAGTCATCAAGGGCTACGCGCGCGCTCTTTTCATTGCGCTATCACCTGGGAGCCTTGTTTAGATGGGACGATGTTGCCAGCAAGCTCCCAATTCCTGGTTGCACCGAGACGACCCTGCGCACTCGCGTTCCTGAGAATCTGCGAGACACCACCACGCCTCCGATTGCCGTTAGCTCGACGACTTTCATACCCGTTTATCGGACGGACGATGAGTGGGCTGCAGAGATATCAAATGGCACAGTGCACGCCGTCATGCACCTTGCCTGGGTGCAAGAGGGCGAGAATCTCTACCACGGGCAGATGGGTGTCTACGTCAAGCCGCGTGGCAAGCTAGGTAGGGCCTACATGGCTCTGATCGGACCATTCCGGCACCTCATCGTCTACCCGGCACTCATGCGGCAGACCAAACGAGCGTGGGAAGCTCGATCCGCTTAGCGCCAATATCCAGGTGAACAACCTCATCGTTCTGTATGACGGCGACTGCGGGTTCTGCAAGGTGGTACTCGCGATGCTGTTGAGGTGGGATCGAGCGAGACGCCTCAACCCCGTGACTATCCAGAGCGCGCAGGGGGAGAAGCTACTCGGCGGTCTGGCGCGTCAAGAGCATCTGCGGTCGTGGCATCTCTTGGACCCCGAAGGCATGCTCTACTCCGGTGGCGCGGGTGTACCCATCGTTTTCGATGCGCTGCCGTGGGGGACGCCGATCGCGCGGACTGCTTCATGCTTTCCAGAGACAACCTCTCGGGTCTATGACTGGGTGGCGAAGAACCGCGCGCTCCTCGGACGATTGCTGAAAGCGCGGGCGCGTGCCTGGGCAACGCGAGTTATTGCCGAGCGTCGGGTGTGATGCGACGTTGGTGCCCACAATCAATGGAGTATCAGGCTGAGGATCACGCCGAAGGTCGACGGATCGATGCTGTCTGGGTCTGCGAGTTGCTCGATGGCAATGCCGTTGGAGAGCGCGAGCACGGCGACCGCGAGTTGATCGGCAGGGGCTGGTAGGTCCACGCCGGCCTCGGTCGCCTGCTGTTCGAGGAAGCGCGCAATGACCTCGCGCGCTGCGCGTCGATGGCGAGCGAACTCTTTTCGGAGGCTTGCGTCGCGCACAGCGCGGGTCCAAAACTCGATGAAGAGCAGGTGCCAATCAGCCTGGCTGGAGATCAATCTCACCAATCCGCTTCCAACATCTGACGTCATTGCCTCCGGGGTGTTCTGGCGATCGACGGCTTCTGCGACTAGACCGAGGCGCTCGTCGATGCGCTCAGCCATCAGGGCATAGAAGAGCTCATCCTTGCCGGAGAAGCTGGAGTAGACGGCGCCCTTGGTCAAACCCGCAGCGGCGGCAACGTCGTCGAGCGAGGCGCGGTCATAGCCACGTTCGGCGAAGACCTCGCCAGCGGCCTGCAACAGACGCGCACGCGTCTGGGCGCGAGTCGGGCGCGAGCGCGTCTTCGGCTGTTTTGTATCCGCGGACATAGAGTTATGATACTGTCAGGTATTCAATACTGCTTAGTATCGTCTCTCCAAGCGTCGCCGCTGAAAGGCTTTGGATGTCAACACTTCGTGTATCGGCACCGCTCAACGCATACGGGGCGGCTCTCGGCGGCGAGCGCCTCGCGGGGCGCAAGATCCTCGTGGTCGGCGCCGGCCAGCAGGACTATGGCCTCGAGGACCCCCCGGTGGGCAATGGTCGCGCGATGAGCCGATTGTTTGCCCGAGAGGGGGCACAGGTCGCGGTCGCTGACTTCGATGCAGCTGCGGCAGGGGAGACGGCCCGCCAGGTGCATTCGGAGGGGTCGGCAGCGGTCACGATCGTCGCCGATGTCGGTGAGCCGACCGAGATCGAGCGCATGGTCGCTGAAGCTCGAGACGGCATGGACGGCCTCGACGGACTCGTCGCGAACGTGGGCATCGTCGGTGGATGGGGCCTGGATCACACGAGCGCGGAGGATTGGGACCGGGTCTTTCAGATCAACGTCCGCGCCCATTACCTGACCTGCAAGCACGCTCTGGCCGTGATGCCCGACGGCGCCGCGATCGTGCTCACCTCTTCAATTGCAGCACTTATGCCAGCCAACGAGGTCGTCGCCTATCACTCCTCCAAGGCGGCACTCGACGGGTTGTGCATGTGGCTGGCCAAGCACGCCGCTCCACGCAAGATCCGGGTCAACATCGTCGTTCCTGGGCTGATCGACACCTCGCTCGGGCGCCTGGCCAGCAAGGCCGACCCAAGCCGCGCGGAGCGCCCAATTCCGCTCGGACGTCAGGGAACCGCATGGGACGTGGCCTACGCAGTCGTGTTCCTACTCTCCGATGAAGCCAGCTACATCACCGGGCACTCGCTGCCCGTCGATGGCGGGCTGGTTGCCCTGCGCTGAGCCGATGGCCCGACTTCCTTACGTCGACCCGCAGGCCGCATCGCCAGGGGTGCGCGAGGCGCTCGACGCACTCCCACCGCTCAATATCTTTCGGATGCTCGCTCAGGCCGATTCAGCCTTCGTTCCATACCTGGGTTTCGCGGGCGTCCTGCTCACGCAACTGGAGCTCGACCCCAAGCTGCGTGAGCTGGTAATCCTGCTCGTCGCCGCGCGCACGGGTGCGGAGTACGAGTGGGTGCAACACGTTGGCATCTCAAAGACGCTCGGAATCCACGACGAGCAGATCTCAGCCGTGGGGCGAGGCGACCTTCAAGCCGCGTGTCTCGACCCTGACGCACAAGCCATCCTTTGCTTTGCCGCTGAGGTGCTCGAGCTGCCACGCGTTGGCGATGCGACGTTTGCCGCCGTAAGCGATCGCTTCCCGCCTCGCCAGATCGTCGAGCTGCTGCTCGTCATCGGGAACTATCACATGCTTGCGCGTCTAATGACAACGCTCGACATCGACATCAACCGAGCCGTTGGCAGCACCGTCATAGATGAAGCAAGGCGCCGCCTAAGAGACTGATCGATATTCCGGCTCGACCACGGAGCTCAGCAGTTTCACTCTGGCGTCCCGGGCTAGAGCCAATCGCGACGTCGGAAGCCCCGGTACAGGCCACCTGACAGCACGATGATGAGTGCCGTCGAAAACCAGAATCCCCAATGAGCCGCAAAACCGGGATAAGGCACGTTCTGTCCGTAGAAGCCGGTGATTGCCGTTGGGACGGCGATGATCGCCGCCCAGCTCGTGACCTTCTTCATCACGAGGTTCATCCGGTTGCCTTGGATCGTGAGGTTCGTCTCGAGGATTGTGCTCACGAGGTCGCGCAGCGACTCCGTCCACTCAGTAGCGCGAAGCACATGGTCGTACACGTCTTGGTAGTAAGGGGCCATTTCTTCATCGAGAACGTGCAAGTCGCGGCGCATCAGCGAGTTGACGACCTCGCGCATCGGCAGCACCACACGTCGAAGTAGGACCAGGCTCTTGCGAAACTCAAACGACCGACGCTGAACCTCGGTATTGCGCGGCGCGTCATCGAACAGAAGGTCCTCCAGCGCCTCGATCTCGCTGTCAAGCGACTGCACCGCCTCGAAGTGCCCGTCGACGATGTCGTCCAATAGACCCCAGAGCAGGAACGACACGCCGTGCTTGGCAAGCTCTTTAGACGCATCCCAGCGAGCGAGCAGTGAGTCGAGCCGGGCACCTTTGTCCATATGGACGGTGACAAGTGCACGCGGTGTGATGAAAGCGCCGATTTCGTGAGTGCTCAGCTCACCAGACTCGGTATCCAGCTTCACGGCATAAGCACTCAGGAACAGATGCGTGTCGTACCGGTCAAGCTTCGGACGTTGGTGTGCGCTGATCGCATCCTCGACCGCCAACGGGTGCAACTGAAGCTCCTCGGCGATCGTCGCTAGCTCCGCCTTGGTTGGGTCGCAATAGTCCAACCACACGCATGCATCCTCGTCTCGGAGGTGCTCGGAGATGTCCTCGACCGGAAAGTCCTCAAGCGCGAGCTTTCCCTCGCGGTACAGCCGGGTGCGCGCCATGATCGAACAATATGACCCGCGCCGGACCATGCTTGGACATCAGGCGCGCAGAGCAAGCGTGTAGGCGAGTGCTGCGCAAGCTCCTGCTCGGGAGGAACGGAGGCAGGGCACTCTGCGCTTCTAGTTGACATAACATACATTATCGAGCGTTGGATGGTAGTGCGTCAGTTTGGAAAGTCCCTGCTAATCGAGGGGTTCTCGATCTACGCTCACGGTCATGTCGGGCGAGCGAGAGATCCAGCGCGAGGTTGTGCGGCTGGTGCTTGCACGCGAGCGCGAACTGCACGCGCTTGAGCGGCTGCTTGGCCCGGATACTCTCGCGGCCGTCAAGACGCTCGCGGCTGATCGTGTCGTGATCCGGCACGGAGAGCATCTGTGGGCGTCCCCTGCCCTGTCGCGGCTCGCCGAGCTGGAGCTGATCGCCGGCTGAGGCGCTGGTACCCTCAAGCTATGCCGGACCGCTCACGCAAACGCCCACGCGACCCGAACCAGCTCGGCAAGCTGATCGTGGACCTCGCGACCGGCGAGGCCGAGGATGCCAACCCCGACGAGGGCAAGGACCCCGCAGTGGTCGAGCTGGGCCGCAAAGGCGGCTTGAAGGGTGGCAAGGCACGAGCCGCGAGCATGACGCCTGAGCAGCGCAGCGACGCCGCAAAGCGTGCCGCTCGCGCCCGCTGGGACAACTCCCACTAACTGGCGCTAATTCTGCCCGCGTACGCCCAAAGGGCTTGAGGGGCTTAAAGTCTGGTCTAGCGTCTGATAGGCTGCCGCGCATGAAAATCACGATCGAGTTGCCGGGTCCGGTGGGGCTCACCTTTGAAGGAGATGTTGACGAGTTCGAGCGGTTCTCGGGGTTCGTTAGTGAGCTGCCTGAGTTGATTGGCGAAATCGGACCCGCGAGCGTAGGCGAGCTAGGTGACGGCGGCGCAGGAGATGGTGGCGGTGACGATGAGAACGGATCGAGCCCGCTTGATCCAGCGACTCTCCAGGCCCGATTCTCGCGTGTAGGAGCATCTACCGACATCGAGCGCGTCACCGTGATTGCACAGGCGGCAGTTGAGAACGGCCGCGAAGGCGCAGATTTCGCGCTCGCTGACAAGATCTATATAGCGCTTGCGCTGGCGAAACCCGCGCGCTGGAAGGTGACGTTTGGCAACGCACGCACGCGCGGCTACCTACAGAACGTCGGACGCGGGGTGTACAAGCCGACGGTACCCGGCGAAAACTATGCGCGTGGGCTTGGCGGTCCACCGAAACGTCGCCCGGCGCAGCGAACTGTCGCGGCGACTGCGAGCGCTCCCGCGCTTGAGTCGGGGGATGGCGCATGAGGAATATTTAGTCGACCGGTCCTTACTGCCACCTGGGGCGACCGGCGAACAAGAACCCCCGATGGCCACACCTCCCGCCTTAGAAACCGGAGAGCGTGGTCATCGGGCCAGGGCTAACACATACGCGCAGTGCCCCTGCCGTCGTGGTGGAACTGGTAGACACGCCCGCCTTTCAAGCGGGTGGACCGGGATCTCCTTGAAAAGCTCCCTATGGTCCGTGCGGGTCCGAGCCCCGCCGACGGCACTTCTGCCTATCACTATATCGCCCCTGTTAGGAGTTTTGGCGATCTTTGCAACCAAGCTGGCCATTTAGTCGAGTCATCTATGGTCCATGACCGCTCAAGCATTCCGTCCGATCGCTCACGCATAATGTTCAATATGAACAGGCTGTCGATCGAGAAGCGGGCGACCATCCTCGGGATGCTCGCGGAGGGGAACAGCATGCGAGCTACAGCGCGTATGGCGGGATGCGCCTTCAACACCGTGTCCAAGCTGCTGCTAGACGTGGGTGGCGTATGCACGGAGTTCCAAGACCGCACGCTGCGCGATCTGCGCTGCACTGAGGTCCAGTGCGACGAGATCTGGAGCTTCGTCGGCTCGAAGGCCAAGAACGTCCCAGACGACCGCAAGGACGAGTTCGGCGTCGGCGATGTCTGGTGCTGGGTCGCGATCGACGCTGAATCGAAGCTGGTCCCCTCATGGCTAATTGGCGAACGCAAGACCACCGACTGCATCGCGTTCCTTGACGACCTGCGTGACCGGCTGCGCTACCGCATCCAGCTCTCAACGGACGCGCACGCGAGCTACAAGGGCGCTGTGGGGCTCGTGTTCGCTGGGGATGTGGATTGGGCGCAGGTGGTCAAGGAGTACCAGTCCACCAGCGTCGCGCCAGGCCGCTATAGCCCGCCCGCTTGCACGGGTATGCGCGTCAAGCCGCAGCTCGGCAACCCCGATCTTGCAAAGGTCAGCACGAGCTACATCGAGCGGCAGAACCTCACGATGAGAATGCACATGCGCCGATTCACACGGCTGACCAACGCCTTCTCAAAGAAACTAGAGAGCCACGCCGCAGCAGTGGCTCTGCACTTCATGGCCTACAACCTCGCCCGGCCGCATAAGACGCTCTCCAACCCGTACCCACGGACCCCGGCTATGGCCTCGGGCGTCTCTGATCGTGTCTGGACGATGCAGGAGATCGCTGCGCTGCTGAACTAGCGAGCTACAGCAATGCTATTTGATCAAGACACCTTCGCCGCACATGGGTTGATCATACAGCCTTTCGGCCTTCATGCGCATAAGCTTGAGCACATGCCCGTAGCGCTGTCTTTGGCTGGCTGGGCTGATATAGCGCAGTATGTCATCGCCATCTCGGCTGTCGTAGCGCTCGCTGGTGCGGCGGCGCAACTACGGATCAGCCACCACCAAGCGCGCCGTGAGCGCGTGTTTGCCTACGCTGACCTGCTGAACACGCTCGACAACTTGAGAGCCACCGCCGAGCACCAGGAACGCTGGTCTCAATGGACCGCCACGGAGTTGAACGCCCTCACGGAGGGCAAACAAGCGGAACAGATGAGGCTTCCCAACATGGTCGAGGAGATTGCCTGCCTTTATAACCGCCGCGTCCTCGACCGAGACTTGGCAGCCGAGCTGCTGGGTATATACGTGGAGAAGCTCTGGAAGGCCAGCGAGCGGCTGATCCGAGAACTGCGCGACGTGGAACATCGGCCTCGAATCTTTGTTGAGTGGGAGGCCATGCAAGCGGAAACCTGGAAGCGGCGAGGTTCTCCAGGGCCAGGAGGTGTGCCGCCGGCGCCATGAACGGACGTTTGGTCGGACCGAGAGGCGGTGCCACGCCATACCTGCGGCGTGGCACCGAGGCAGCATTCAGGCGACCTTGCCGGTGATCTCAACCATGCGGACGGCCGCACGGGTCGGGAAGACGTGGCCATCGCTGGTTTCATGGACGAGTCCGGTGGTACGCAGGCCGCGTATGGCGTCGCTGACGCCTTCGGGGTCCTGCAACTCGCGCGCCAGGTCGGGCACCGCCCAGATCGGCAGCTCGTCGCCGGTCATCATGTGCAGCACCATCAGTTCGAGCTGGTCTAGGCGTTCACCGGAGTACGGGATACTTGCATCAGACATGGGGAGCTAATCCCTCCTTGTGTCAGGTCCCGGCGTCGGGTTACCGCCCGGCGTCGGGGCCGTTGGCTATGTCGACCGCGAGCCTACGTCGAAACCCGCTCCAGCACTAGCCAAAACCCAAACTGATGCACTACCCGTTGGATGGTAGTGGGTCAGTTTGAATTGGCGGTGGGATAGAGTCCAACCGTCGTGAAACGGCTGACGGTCCTCATCGTGGCGGTGGCGCTACTCGGTGGCACGGCCCTGCTCACCGAGCATGGGCGAGCGACCGCCTTCTCTCCGCCGAACCACAACTGCCCGGCGGTCCCGACGCTCAGGAACTTCAAGCGCGGCTACCCGATCCTGATTCAGACGCGCAATGTGTCGTGCGCGCAAGCGTTGACCATGGTGCAGGCAATGGAGTCGGGCGTTGGCGTGACGTTTATCGGCAACCCCGAAGGTCCGGCCTCCCAGTTCCGCTGGAAGCTCTACGGCCTACCCGGCTGGACGTGCTTCGGTGACGGCAGCGGCTTTCCCGGTCACGGGGAAGGCGGGGACTGCTCAAAGGGAGCCGCCACCGTCGAGTGGTACCACGCCTAGACCATCCGGAGGGAGGTAGCCGCGTGGCGGAGCTTTCGCATGAGGCATGGCGCGCGCGATGGCTCCCAGAGTTTGACCCTGGCATTGCGCCTTACGTAGACGCATTGCGTGCGGCGAGGCGCCCTAAGCGTTTGTTGCAACTTCACCGGGCGGCCTTGCGAGACATCGCGACGGGGACCGTAGAAAGCAGAAAGCGGAGATGCAGGAGAAGCGCCTGCAAGGGGGTTCCGCTTCCCGAGATAGGGATACTCCCGGCGTGAGCCCCTCGCAAGCAGCTGCAATCGTCAACGCAAGGGTCTTTGACGGCGTCCGGCTGCGGAGCTGGACGTCAGTCCGGTTCGCCGACGGCATCATCACCGACTGCGCGATCGGGTCCACGGCTCACGACGGCGACGAGGTGATCGACGCGGAGGGCGGCACCATCCTGCCGGGGCTGATCGACTCGCACATCCACCTGCTGTCCGGCGCTCTGGCGCAGGCGCTCATCTTCGGTGTGACCACTGCACTGGACATGTTCAGCAAGCCCGACGTGGTGGCCGCAGCCAAGCAACAAGCCGGCATACGGTCGGACGTCGCTGACGTGCGTTCCGTGGGGATCGGTGCAACTGCGCCCGGCGGGCATCCTTCGCTGATGTACGCCCCATTCCCGACCTTGACCGGCCCTGAGCAGGCCGAGCAGTTCGTCGCGGACCGCGTCGCCGAAGGCTCGGACTACTTGAAGATCTTCGGCCCAGGCGGTCGGTGGCCGTCGTTGGACCCGGACACGATCGCAGCGTTGACCGTGGCCGCGCATAGTCGCGGACTCGTGGTCGTCGCGCACATCAGCTCCGTGGCCGGGGTGCGCGAGGTGGTGTCCGCCGGCGTCGATGTCGTCGCGCATGTGCCCGTGGACGGCGAGCTGGATAAGGCACTGGCTCAGCGCATCGCCGCGGCGGGGATCGTAGTCGGCCCGACGCTGGCCACCATCGAGAACGTCCTGGGTGAACCGGGCGGGGCCGCTGTGGCCGGGGACCCGCGAATCGCCGAGACACTGGATGACGCATGGGCGCGGCGGCTGACCTCTGGCGCAGCAGGACGCAGGCAGGGAATGCCGCCCTATTCCCGTGCCGAGGAGAACGTAGGCCGCCTGGTCGACGCGGGCGTCACGATACTGGCGGGCACCGACGCGCCGAACCCCGGCACCGTGTTCGGGGCAAGCCTGCACCGGGAGCTGGAGTTGCTCGTCCGCTGCGGCATGACGCCCGCTCAGGCGCTGACCGCCGCGACCGCCGCCTCGGCGAGTGTGTTCAACCTCGCCGACCGCGGGCGAATCGCCCCCGGCCAGCGCGCGGACTTCATACTGGTGTCCGGCGATCCGTTGACCGACATCACCGCAACTCGAGCCATCGAGCGGATTTGGCGGGCAGGCGTCCTATGTGACCGACGTGCGTCTGTCGCCAGCGCGGCCGAGACGGAAGAAGTTGACGCCTTCTATGGCCAGGTCGCCAAGGCCGTGGCGGCCGTCCGCGAACGCCGGTCGGACTTCGACCCGACCAAGAGTGGCAACACCGGACCCAGCAACGTGCAGGCTGGCGGTGTCCTCCGGTAGCCGATCGGCCATTCTGGGAGAAGCTTGAGAGCGCCATGTGGCCCTTCCGCTTGTCGTTGCAACCGCTTGGCAGGACGGTATTACCTGGCGTCGCAGTAGCTGAGCTTTGAGCGATTGCTGGCGCCCCAGCCCCGGCAATCGCTCAAGCTCGCCTCTGCTCAGCCCGCCTCCCACGGCGGGATGTTCTGGTTCAGATGGAACAGGTTGGTCGGGTCGTAGCGGCCCTTCAGCGCCCGCAGCCGGTCGAACTTCTCGGCCCCGTAGGCCGCCCGCACGCGCTCCTCCCCCTCGGCGGAGAGGAAGTTGATATAGGCGCCGCCGGTCAGCGACGGCTCGATCTCGGCATAGAAACACTGTGCCCAATCGATGTGGGTCTCCAGACTCCCGCCCGGCTCGTGCGTGGTGGCGATCGCGTTGAGCACGAACGGCGCCCGACGCTCGCGGTGGGCGGTCTCGTCCTCGCCGACGCGGGCGATCGCGCCGCCGAAGTGCTGGATGTGGATCTCCGAGGCTGGGGAGGTCGCGTTCTGATGGAAGCGAGCCATCGTCTCGATCGCGTGGTCGTCGAGCTCGCGGAAGTAGCCCGCCTTCATATAGGCCTGGGTGCCCTTCGGCCAGAGTGCGTCGAGCAGGCTCTGCATCTGCATGTACGGCATCGGGCCGACCAGGTAATGCCGCAGGAACACGAGTGCGACGGCGCGGTCACGCCAGAGCTCCTCAAGCGCGACGTCGGCTCCGTCCTGATCCTGGAGTGTCGTTCCGCGCAGCGGGTTTCCGGTGGCGCCCACGTTAGTCGCTCTCTTCACAGGAGTGACGGTACCAAGGTCGCTGCGCTTATGCAAGCGATATAGTCGACGGCCTGATGAAGAGAACCGCACTAAGCGGTCACCCGTGTTCGATCGCGCACGCGCTCGACGTCGCCGGCGAGTGGTGGACGCCGCTGATCCTGCGCGATATCGCCTACGGCATTCGGCGCTTTGTCGAGCTGCAAGCGGATCTCGGGATCTCTGCCAATGTCCTCGCCGACCGGCTCGAGACGCTCATAGCCAACGGCATCCTCGAGACCCACATCTACCAGCAGAGACCCAAGCGCAGTGAGTACCACCTCACCGAGAAGGGCACAGATCTGATCCCAGCCCTGCTTGCGCTGATGCGCTGGGGCGACAGATGGACCTGGGGGAACGCCGGCGGTCCCGTCAGCGTCAGTCATCGGGACTGCGGGCGCGAGGTGACCGTCGAGATTCGCTGCCCGCATTGCGAGTGCAGCACAGCGCCCGCAGAGCTCCGCGCGAAGCTCGCCGAGCACGTCACCCACGCGCCGGCCAACGGCGACCCAGGGTATGTCTCCGCGCAGCGCCTCGGCGCCGCGGAGAGCGGCGTAGAGCTCGCGCGCGTGCGCAAATCGACCGCGTGACGACCGCCCACCCGCGCACGGCCAATGCGCGACCGGAGCGCGGTCAAGCGTCGATCCGGAAGAGCTCCGTGAATCGCGCGAGTAGTTTCAGGTTGCCCTTCAGGATGGTGACCACGTCTTGCTCTAGGGCCTGGACAGGCGTCAGCGTGCCCGCAATCAGGTGGCGGATGCCGGGGCCCGTGGCGAACCGCAGCTCAGGCTCGCTGCTGGGCAGCGAGCCTCCCACCGGCGGTGCCGGCGGAGCGAGCTGGACCACTTTCAGCTCGCCATCGCTGACCTGAGCACGCAGCTCGACGGCACCCACCTGGATCTGGAAATCCAGTGACACTGAAGCGAGCTCTGGCCTGAACGCGGTTCGCAGAGCCATCGTCAGCGAGTCGGCGGTGACGATGTCGTCATCCTTGGGCTCGCCCATCGACCGGAATCCCCACCGGCCGAATGCCAGCACGATTGGCTCGAGCTCACGCCCGTATTCGGTGAGCTCATAGACGAGCCCGCAGTGTGCAAGTGGGACACGGCGGATCACCCCGCCCTCCTGTAGCTCCTTCAGGCGTGCGGAGAGGATGTTCGTCGGAATCTTGGGCAGGCCATGCTTCAGGTCGGTGTAACGACGCGGACCGACGAGCAGGTCACGGATGATGAGCAGCGCCCAGCGTTCCGTGAGCAGCTCGGCGGCAGTGGTGACCCCGCAGTACTGCCCGTAGCTGCGGGCGGCCACTCAGACCTGGGCCTGCTCGGCGAGATATGCCTCCGGGCCTTGTTCTGCCGCCTGCGGCTCCATGTACAGAAAGGACACGACGTTGCCGTCCGGGTCTTCCAGGTCACGGCTGTACATGAAACCGAGGTCCTGGGCCGGTCCATGCTCGGAACCACCGGCGGCCAGACCCGCCTCGATCACCGTGTCGACTTCCTCCCTGGAGTCGCGAGTGAACGCACTCTGGACCTGTGCAGTGGTTGCCGGGTCGGCTATCTGCTTATCGGTGAAGGTGGCGAAGAACTCGCGCTTCAGCATCATGAAGTAGATGTTCTCCTCCCACGCCAGGCAGGCGGCGTTATCGTCGGTGAAGAGCGGATTGATGGTCGCGCCGAGTGCGGTGTAGAAGGCCTTGCTGCGATCGAGGTCGGCGGTCGGGTAGCTCACGAAGATGTTCGTAGGCATGACGGTTGCTCCTTTGGTGGGTTGATCCGGTGGGCCCTTGATACTTGCAAAAAGCAAGTGAGCTTGTCAATAGCAAGTACGTGGAGTCAGCCGCCCGACGGTCCTCGCTGTCTGCAAGTCACTGCTCGTGATCGTCACCCGCCCGACTTAGCCCAGGACCTCGACGTATCCGTGGGTCCCGTGTACCCGGATCCGCTGTCCATCGCGGATCAGCCGGGTGGCGCGCTCCACCCCCACGACGGCCGGCAGCCCGTACTCGCGCGCGATCACCGCACCGTGGGTCATGAGGCCGCCGACCTCGGTGATCAAGCCGCCGATCGTCACGAACAGAGGGGTCCAGCTGGGATCGGTGTACGTGGTGACCAGGATGTCGCCCGGCTCGAGGTCCGCCTGCGCCATGTCCAGGATGACCCGCGCCCTCCCCTCGACGGCTCCGGCAGACACCGGGAGACCCACGAGTGCGCCCGCGGGAAGATCCTTACGCCGGTAGCTCCCGGCGAGGACCTCGCCCTCCGAGGTCAGCACGCGCGGCGGCGTCAGCGACAGATATGTGTTGAACGCTTCCTTGCGCGCTTGGATGAGCTCGCCATCCACCTCCTGGTCGCGCACGACGTCGTGAAACTCGTGGAGTGTCAGATAGAAGATGTCCTGCGCCTCGCGCAGCACGCCGGCGCGCTTCAGACGCTCCGCCTCGCGCAGCAGAGCCTGCTTATAGACGAAGTAGCGGCTGACCATTCCGTACTTCGGATACTCGCGGTACCCGGCGAAGGTCCTGACCCGGTCGATCATCTGCTTGGTCTCCCCCGTCTTCCGCTCGCCGTCGGGCTCCTCGCGCAGCCGGGCCAGCAGCTCCTGCTCCTTCATCGCGGCTTCTCGCCGTCCCTGCTCGAACCGCTGCGGACCTGCGCCCGGTTCGAAGTTCCTGACATGAGCGAGGATCATCGGCACGAGGGCAGATGGCTGCTCGCTCCACCGTGTCCGGGTGATGTCGATCTCACCTGCGCACCGCATGCCGTAGCTGTCCAGAAAAGCCTCAATGGCCTCGCGCGCCTCGGTGCCGCCCGCGAGCGCCGGCAGCTTCTCCAGGAAGTCCTCATCATCGACATCCCGCAGGAACGCGACGACGTCCGGGAACGGGCGGATCACGTCTGCCACATCCAGCAGCGCGAGCCCCATCTCCGAGGTCACGTTCCCAGCCACCGACTGCGTGAGCGTGTCGGCCACGTTCTTCTCCCCCAGCCATTCCTGCATGTGCTCGTTCAGCCACCGACCGGCCTCCGCCGCGGAGGTGATCACCTCCAGGCCGCGCGGATCGAAGAGGACCTGTTTCAGCTCCTGAAGGTCCGCCAGGATGAAGTCGATCAGCTCCGGTCCGGACGTCGCCTCGATCGTCAGCTTCAGCGCGGCCGTCGATGCCTGCCCTCGCTCGATCAGCTCGGTCACGAGCGCTGGGTCGGCATCGAGCGGTTCCTGCTCGACGAGGGCGAACACCCCGGTGAGCTCCTCGTCAGGGCGCGCCGGAACGAAATCGCCGCGCTCCACGATCGTTTGCAGTGCATCGCCCATCAGTGGATCAGACCCCCCCATGGCACGGAGTAGCCCCGCCCGCGTTGTGGGCGCACCGAGCATCTCGGTGACGTCGACGAAGAGCCTGCCGCCCGCCACTGACATCGGCCGCGGAGTGGTGAGCTGCCACAACGAGAGCCCCAGCGGCTTAATCGGGTCCGTCATCATCTGCTGGTGTCCCACGGACACGTAGACGTGGTTTTTGCCATCTCCGACCTCGGGGATGGGAAAGAGCGTCGTGATCGGGCGGCTCTGCACGATCCGAAGCCCGTCCTCAGCCCGGCACCACTCGATGTCCTGGGGACCCCCGAAGAACTCCTCGATCCGCCGTCCCAGCTGTGCGAGCGCCAGGATGTCTCCATCCTGCAACGCCGGCTGCCCGTTGGCGATCGTCCGCACGACAATCGCAGCATCGCGCACCGTGTAGACGTCCGGACTCACCCGTCCCGAGACCAACTCCTCGCCCAAGCCGCGGACGGCCTCCACAACGGCGAGCCTCCGGTTGGAGGTCAGCGGGTCGGCGGTGAACAGCACCCCCGAGGCGACCGGCACGACCATCTGCTGCACGACCACGGCCATCTGGACGTGCCGGTACTCGATACCACCCCGCAAGCGATAAGTCACGGCCCGCTCGCTGAACAGCGAGGCCCAGCAGCGGCGGACGTCTCGCAGGATCGCCCCCAGACCAGTGACGTTCAGGTAGGTGTCGTGCTGACCCGCAAAGGATGCCGTTGGCGAGTCCTCCGCGGTGGCGCTGGAGCGGACCGCGTAGGCGAGGTTCTCGCCACACCGCACCAACGCGCCGGCGACCGCTTCCACCAGGTCACCGGGAAGGACGATCTCCTCGATCCCTCTGCGAAGCTCGCCGCTGAGCGCGGCCACACCGTCTCGGTCCGCGAGCTTCACGCAGGAGAGGCGATCGAGTTGTGCATCGATCGAGGGTGCCTGAGCCACGGTCCGCCGGAATGCCTCCGTCGTGATGCAGAACCCGGGCGGCACCCGCACCCCCTCGATCCGCATGAGCTCTCCCAGAAGTGCCCCCTTGCCGCCCGCCAGCGCAACCTGAGTCCGGTCGATCTCTTGGATATCCAATACGTCATCACCCATCCGGTTCACCTCCGTCTGAGTTGCCCGCGCAACCCGCTTGAGATTTCTCTTCCGCTATGCGACGGGCGATTATGCGGCATGAATCGCGGCCTCATGAGGGCCTTCGATCCGGTATAAATTGGAAGTAGAGAGGAGAGGTTCGCGATCGGCCATTCGAGGCCCTTTGCCGGCGTCAGCAGCCCTCCCTCAACGGTAGGTTCCGAAAGGTCCTCGAAAGAAATTCCGCGAGGCGGTGTCGGATCGGGGCAGAGGTGTTCGTAGAAGGGGTGAGCGGCGGTCCACAAGGGGCCACCCCGAATGACAGGAGATGATCCGCGATGCAATACCTGGTTTCTGTGATCGACGACGGCACCGGCCCGGACACCCCGACGGAGGACGCTGCCATCGACGTGTTCAACGACCGGCTCCGGGCCGAGGGGTACTGGGTCTTTGCCGGCGGCCTCGGGTCGCCCGACCCGGCCACCGTCATCGACAACCGGGGTGACGAAGCGGTGATCACCGACGGGCCCTTCGTGGAGTCCAAGGAGTACGTCGCCGGCTTCTGGATCATCGAGGCTCCCGACCTCGACGTAGTGCTGAAGCTCGCCACCGAGGGGTCGAAGGCCTGCAACCGCAAGATCGAGGTACGGCCGTTCCTGTGAGCCTGGTCGACGTCCGGGAGGCGATCACGCGGGTCCACCACGAGGAGTGGGCGCGGGTGGTCGCCTCCCTGGCCAGGCGGTTCGGCGACCTCGACATCGCCGAAGAGGCCGCGGCCGAGGCGTTCACGACCGCCGTCGGGCGGTGGCCCACCGACGGCGTACCGCCCAACCCCGGCGGCTGGCTCACCACTACCGCCAACCGCAAGGCCATCGACCGGCTCCGGCGCGAGCACAAGCGCGACGACAAGCAGCAGGAGGCTCTGATGCTGTACGACGACGACCCGCCCGAGCCGCTCGGCGCCGTCGAGGACGAGCGGCTCCGCCTGATCTTCACCTGCTGTCACCCCGCTCTCGCCATGGCGACCCGCGTAGCGCTGACGCTGCGTATGGTCGGCGGTTTGACTGTGCCCGAGATCGCCCGTGCCTTCCTGGTGTCGGAGGCCGCCATGGGGCGGCGTATCACCCGAGCCAAGGTCAAGATCAAGGCAGCTCGCATCCCGTATCGGGTGCCATCCGCAAAGGATCTCCCGGCACGTGTCTCAGGCGTTCTCGCCGTCCTCTTCCTCGTCTTCAACGAGGGCTACCTGGCGAGCGGCCCCGACACCGATCCCGTACGTCACGATCTGACCGCAGAGGCGATCCGGCTCGCGCGCCTGATCCGCGCCCTCCTGCCGCGAGACGGCGAGGTAGCCGGGCTGCTCGCGCTGATGCTGCTCACCGAGGCCCGCCGCACAGCCCGGGTTTCGGCGCTCGGTGAACTGGTCGCCCTCGACGAGCAGGACCGCGGGGCCTGGGACGCGACGCTGGTAGCCGAGGGTCACCGGCTGGTGCGCGAGCGCCTAGCTGCTGCCGCCGCCGGGGTGACTCCGGGTCGCTACCAGATCCTCGCCGCGATCAACGCTGTACACACCTCCGCCCGCGATGTCCGCGACACCGATTGGTCGCAGGTCCTCGCCCTCTACGACCAGCTCGTCCGCCTCGACCCCTCGCCGATCATCGTCCTCAACCGGGCCGTCGCAGTCGCCGAGCTCGACGGCCCACAGGTAGCGTTGGCGACCGTCAACGGTCTCGAGGACGAGCTGGCCGGCTATCACGCCTATCATGCGACCCGCGCCCACCTGCTGCGCCGGCTGGGCCGCAGCCAGCAGTCACGCGCGGCCTACGACAAAGCCATCGAGCTGGCGGGCAACACCGCCGAGACTGCCTACCTGACACGCCGCCGCGACCACCTGGGGTAGCGCTCGCGAATCTCGTCGCTGTGTGCCCTTGACGGCCGCTGTGCGGTCGGCGATCTCGATCTAGGAATGCACGCAGATCTGCTCGAGCGCCTGCTGGACCTTGAGCGGGCGACGGTGTGGTGCTGCTCCTGGAAAGATGGCGACGTGGAGCGTGTGCTTGGAATCGGTGGATATTTCATGCGCGCCGCCGACCCGGTGGCCCTGGGCGCGTGGTATCGGGATTGCCTAGGCCTGGACGCCGATGAGAACGGCCTCTGGTGTCAGCAAGCGGGGCCAACGGTGTTCGCGACGTTCGAGTCCGAGACCGATTACTTCGGGTCCCGTGCGCAGCAGATCATGATCAACTTCCGCGTCCGCGACCTGGACGCGATGCTCACACAACTGCGCGCGAAGGGAGCCGACGTGGCTGAAGAGACGCAAGACATGGAGGGTGTCGGCCGATTCGGCTGGGTCACCGATCCCGAAGGCAATCGAATCGAGCTGTGGCAGCCCGCCTGACGCGGCGCTACCGGCGGCGAAAGCCGCGGTCCGGCATAGGATCGAGCGGGCTCGGTGGTAGGCCGGGCGGCGGATCCTCGAGGTTGTAGCCGGATGGCGCGATGTCATTGGGCGCGCCGGGATGGTAGAGCGACGCGAGCAGCTGCGCCTGCCCGCGGCCGGCGCCGAGCTCGCCCATGCCGCCGTTGTACATCTGGATGCCGGCCGACTCGCAGTGTGCGTACAAGTTGCTGAGCTCCTGCAGGCGGCCGACGCGGCAGGGCTTGACGTTGACGATCCGTACCTTGATCGGGGTCGCGCCGATCGACGCGACGCTCGTGATCGGCGCGTCGTAGGAGACGCGATCCGCGATCGGCGTGAGCAGCTCGAGCACCGCGGGGTGGTCGTGCGGGTCCTCGAAGATGACCTCGGTGAACGTGGCCAGGGTGCGTTCGTACATCGCCAGCAGCGCCGCCTCGTCCTCGACCTCGAGGCCGTACTGGCCCTTGAAGTCGATCGTCGCGAGACCCGCGACGGCCGCGACGCGGTTCATGATCTCCAGCGTCCACGATGGCGCGACGTCCAGCTTGAAGCCAACCGTCGGGCGCAGCGCCCGCCGGTTGGCGACCTTGTCGATGTCCGGTGGATCGCCGAGTCCGAACGAGTTGACGAACCTCACCGGCTGCGGCGTACGGCCGAGGACCTCGGGCAGGCTCGTCGCCGACTGCCGCAGCGCGAGATCGAGCGCTGCGGACTCGAACGTCCAACGCCGCCAGTTGCGCTGCAGCTCGTACTCGGGCGGCTCGGGCCACATGTCGATCGCGTCGACGTGGGCGAGGAAGCCGGCCAGCGTCGCCCACTCGCCGGTCAGCGGGAAGTCGCTCGCGCGCAGGCTCTCCTGGGCCTCCCCCATGCCGACCTGCTCGCCGACGCCCTCCTCGCCACGGCCCCGCAGTCGCAGCTGCGTCGTCGAGTGGTCCTCGAGCCCGGTCGGGCCGCTCGGCACAAGCGCCTCGAACGAGGACGACTCAATCGCGATCGGCAGGTCCTTGACGGCGCTCCAGAGGTCGCTCATGAGCAGGTTCCGTAGCGCTCGGTGATCGGGTGCATAAGCGACACCCTACGCGCGCCCCTGCGATGACCGGTCTCATCGAGATGAGACGCCAGCGGTCTCACTTCAATGAGATGGCTGCTTTCACAGCGATGAGACATCGCACTGCTTGCGCCGTCTCATTCATCTGCGACGGCGGCCGAAGCCCTCAGCCGATCCGCTCCGCCAGCTCGACGATGATCCCCTCCGGGCCGCGGACATAGCAGAGCCGATACCTGTCGCCGTAGCGCTCCACCTCGCCAACGAGCTCCGCGCCGCGGACTCGCAAGCCAGCGACGACCGCGTCGAGATCATCGACTGCGAATGCGACATGGCGGATGCCCGGGGTGTTCGCCGGCGCGTGCCGGTTGCCATCCCGGCCCAACGGGGCGAGAAACTTCGACAGCTCGAGCCGTCCGTGGCCGTCCGGGGTCTCCAGCATCGCGATCTCCGCCCGAACGCCCTCGAGCCCCACCACGCGATCCACCCAACTACCCTCGACCGACCCCTCCCCCTGCAGCTTGAGTCCGAGCTCGACGAAGAATGCCGTCGCGGCCGCGAGGTCGTCGACCACGACACCCACGTGGTCCATGCGTCGGATCGTCATGCGCCCGACTGTAATCGCCCGAGCGCGGGCCGCCTGGCGAACGAGGTGGTCGCGCTCGGCGACATTCGTGGCTCGGCCGGCGGCCTCGGTGTACGCCGAGGCGGCGGCGGGCAGCTCCTCCCCCAGTTCGTACAGGTGGCCGCGGACGGCGTGCCAGCGGTGCCGCTCGCCGAGCACCTCGCGCAGCCGGTCGGTCTCGCGCAGCCCGGCGGCGGCGCCGAGTACGTGGCCGACCGCGACCGCGCGGCCGAGCACCGCGGCTGGGTCCTGACGCACCGGGTCCTCGGCGAGGGCGAGCAGGTCGTCGTACCAGGCGAGGATCTGCGGCCAGTCGGTCTCCTCGGCGTTTGCCGCGTCGTCGTGCAGGGCGGCGATGGCGGCCTCGACCTGGTAGCGGCCGGGGCGCCGCTGCACCGTCTGCATGCTCAGCGCCGACTGCAAGACACGCACGCCCTCGGCGATCTCGCGCGTGTCCCACAGGCCGCGATCCTGTCGGTCGAGCGTGACGATGCGACCCTCCAAGTCCAGTCGCGCCGGCAGGCGGGCGTGGTTGAGGAGCATCAGCGCGAGCAGCCCGCGCGCCTCCGGTTCCTCGGTGGCAAGGGTGAGTTGGCGGGTGAGTCGGATCGCCTCGCCGGCCAGGTCGACCCGCCCGGAGTGGCCGGCCGTGTAGATGAGGTAGAGCACGCGCAGCACGACGGCGAGGTCGCCGGGCTGGTCCAGGCGGCGCCCCTGCAGGGCGCGCTTGGCGCGGCTGATCCGCTGCGCCATCGTCGCCTCCGGCACGTAGAAGGCGTCGGCGATCTCCCGGGTCGTGAGGCCGCCGACGGCGCGCAAGGTCAGCGCCACCTGGGAGGCGGGCGCGAGGTCGGGGTGGCAGCAGCAGAAGAGCAGGAAGAGGGTGTCGTCGCCCTCTTCGGTGGCGACGGGCCGCGGCTCGGCGTACATGGCCTCCTCGCGGCGGTGACGGGCGGCCTCGCTGCGGCGCGCGTCGACGAGCCGCCGGGTCGCGACCGTCGCCAGCCACGCGCGCGGGTCGCGCGGCGGGTGCTCGGGCCACACCCGCAGCGCCTCTAGCAGCGCCTCCTGCAGCGCGTCCTCGGCGGCATCGAAGTCCTCGCCTCGCCGGACCAGGCTCGCGAGCACCTGAGGAATGAGGTCCCGCCCGAACCCGCGCAGCGCACCCTCGTCCAGCCGTCGCGCCGGCTCGTCGATCACGCCCAGGTCAGTCGTCCGCGGGTGCCCCGGACATGACCTCCCGGACGTCGATCCACTCGTACAGCGGCCCCCCGCCCGGGCCGGGCTCGGAGGAGACGTAGGCCGCGAGCTCCACCGCGCGCTCGTACGACTCGACGTCAATCATGTACCAGCCCGCCACGAGATCACTGGTCTCGGGCAGCGGGCCGTCAGTGGTGACCGGCGCGGCGTCCGGGCCGCCGTAGCGGACCCAGGTGCGCGCCGGCGTGAGCGCCTGCGCGTCGACATACTCGCCGTTCTCCTTGAGCAGCTCGCTGACGTGTTTGAGGAAGGCCATGTGCGCCTCCACGTCCTCCGGGGCCCACTGGTCCATCGGCGGGAAAGGGTGGTGCGGCTCCGGGGCGCCGCGGTAGTGCTTGAGAAGCAGGTACTTCGGCATGTTGGTCTCCTGGTGTCGGTGGGCCGCGCCTGTCGTGGCCCTTCACCTGGTGAGCGGAGCCAGTCTGAGCTTCTCGACATGAAATCACTGATCTAGCTCCGAGAGCGTCGCGTAGGTGTCGTTTCCGATGTGCTCGAGGTCAGGGTTCGGGCCGAGGCGGCTGAAGGACTTCACCCACGAACTGTCAAGCCGAACGGGCCGCACCGGCGTACTCAGTACTAGGCTACGCCATGCAGTGCGCAACGCAATGAGAATCGCTGGCGACGGGGACTCGTAGCCAAGGCAGTCTCGCAGGCGATCGTCCATAGTCGCTACGACGACCACGCGCGCGAGCGGTCTGAGCGGACCGGGAAACCAGCCCTCGACACCTCGAATGTGTGCCTCCGCCGCGGCATGGCACTCTGGCGCGAACGCAAAATGCCTCGACTCGTAGTCTTCCATCCATGCAACCAGTTCGGCGGGAGTGTCCGGCACAGCGCGCAAGCGCATGCCCCGGGCAACGCCAAGCCAAAAGTTTCGGCGGGCATCATTCTCTACGTCTGTGTAAAACGACTGCCCTAGTGTCTTGGCGAGACGCTCGCCGAAGAAAGCCAGCATGCACAGCGTGTACACCTGATCCTCATTGAGCACCCCACCGACCGACCGGTGGATCATCTGGATTCGCTCGCACGCCGCTAGGCCTGCGGTGCTGCGATGCCCACGGCGCATAAGCTCCCCGAAGAACGTGAGCGTATCGGCGTCGCGTGCCCGCGGACGCACAACCTGATCCCCCGCGCCAGCACGCAGAATGCGCTCCGCTACGCGCGGCACGGCGACCGTGCGGGCTCCCGCACTCGCATAGCCGATATGGGCGAGCATCGGAGGCATCAGGACCTCGAGAGAGAGATGCGTGATCTCTGCATCGTCCCGCTCCGGATCCAGCGACGCGATTATACGCTGCACATTGCGGCCTAGTAGCCAGCGCGGCTCCCAGAACGCGGGATTTGGCCAACCTGCGCGGTCGACGGATGGATGTGCTGCGCCTGTCCTCACGAGATCTACGAATCTATACCAATGTTTAGTTTCGAGTGCTGCCTCCCACCGCGGCCATCTACGCTGTGCTTGTGCCGCAGCGCAGCAACCGCAACGCGCTCATCGAGGGGACACTCCGATGCTTCGCGAGCCTGCCCATCTCCGAGATCACGGCGCGAGAGATTGCCGATCGAGCCGAAGCAAACCTCGCCTCGATCGGCTATCACTTCGGCTCGAAGGACGCTCTCATAGCTCACGCCATGGCCGAGGGCTTCAAACGCTGGCTGGCCGAGCTAACCGCGGAGTTGGCTGGCCTGCCGGAGAGCAACGCAGCATCGCGTCTGTTCAATGCAACTCAGATCTTGCAGGAAGGAGCCCGTCGCCACCGCGGCCTCATCAGCGCCTTTCTGAGCGCGATCGCTGCCGCGCCGCACGATCACCAGCTGCGCCAAATATTGGGTGACGAGTACTCCAATAGCCGCCAGGAAGTCGCGAGCCTTCTCGAGCTTGGAGACGACGACGACGGCCATAATGCGGCGGCCTTGGTTCTGGCGGCATTCGACGGCCTGCTCATCCAGGCTCTCATCGGCGGAGACATCCGGCTGCAGTCGGATGTCCTTCAGGGAGGGCTCACCCGACTCGCAGCTGTGTTCGCACAAGCATAAAGGTGGCCCTGTGATCTTTCGCCGAGATCAGGCCACCGGCGAGACGGTGCGCAGGCGCACCGTTGAGACGCTCGACGAGCTGACCCCGCAGGAGGCGCAGCTTGCGCGCCTAGCCGCCGACGGACAGACGAACCCCGAAATCGGCGCCCAGCTCTTCCTCAGCCCGCGCACAGTGGAGTGGCACCTGAGCAAGGTGTTCGGCAAGCTCCCGCAAGGAGCTTCGCTCGGCTGGGGAAGGACATACTCAAACTGATGTGCCGCGCGCGCTATGCCGGGCGACCGCTCATCGCAGCATCCGCGGCAGGCCGAACTGCGGAAAGGCACTGCTGTCGGCGAACCACGTAATGGCAGAGATGTGGTCGCCCTCGAGGGTCAGCACAAGTAGCGAGAACGCACGCGCGACGTCGGCCTCGGACGCCGAGAGGTAGCACCCGAATGCCGGCTGTGCGTTGGCGCGCGCCGGCACCAACCGCATCGGAGCCCCGCGGCGCTCCTCAGCGCCACGCAGAAACGCGCCGATTGCATCGCGTCCCTGATAGGCGTGCGGCAGGGGCGGCATCGTGAGCCACGCTTCGTCGGTCAGGAGGGCGACCATTCCGTCGATGTCGCCGTGCTCGACCGTTTCGGCGAAGCGGCCGACGATGTCTCGCTCGAGCTTGGATTCCGGGAGTGGCGCTCGATCGCGTCCGGCGGCCGGCAGGCGGGATTCGAACGCCGCACGCGCGCGGCGCAGCAGGCTGTTGACCGATGTCTCGCTGGTCTCGAGTATCTCGGCGGCCTCTCCGGCGCGATAGCCCAACACGTCGCGCAGCACGAGCACCGCGCGCTGCTGGGCCGGGAGATGCTGAAGGCCGACGATGAATGCCAGCGCGATCGCCTCCTTGGTCTCGTAGCGCGCCTCCGGTCCGGGAGCCTCGTCCGGTATCCCCTCGAGGAGCAAGTCTGGATAGGGCTCGAGCCACACCGGCTCGTTCCACCGTGTCGGCTCGGGCATCTGGGTCATCCGGTCCTCTCCCGGGCGGCGCCGGCTGGCCCGCAGGGCATCCAGCGAGCGGTTGGTGGCGATCCGGTACAGCCAGGCACGGAGCGACGCGCGTCCCTCAAACTGCTCGAGGTCGCGCCAAGCGGCGAGCAGCGTCTCTTGGAGCAGGTCCTCGGCGTCCTGAGCCGAGCCGACAATTCGGTAGATGTGCAGTTGCAGCTCGCGCTGGTATGGATCGGTCAGTTCGCGGAATGCGTCCTGATCGCCGCCGCGCGCACGGTCGAGGGTCTGCTCGGTCACGTCCGCATCCTCGCATCAACTCTTGCTTTCGCACGCATCACAACTAATGACGTCGAGACGGCTCGAAACTCGTCGCTCAGTTTTCCGCGCGGCAGACGCCTCAACAAATGCAACAACCAATAGGCCAACGAACGGAGAACCGAAATGGGAAAGATTGTGATCAGCACGAACGTCTCGCTCGACGGAGTGGTCCAGGATCCGGACGGTAAGGAGGGCTTCAGGCTCGGCGGCTGGTTCAGCCAGTTTGGGGGCAAGGATCTCCAAGAGTGGGCGAAGGTTTCGCTCGAGGAGGCGCTACACGCGGAGGCCCTGCTACTGGGTCGGCGCAGCGACGAGTGGTTCGCAGAGCGCTGGTCATCCCGCAGTGGCGAGTGGGCGGACAGGTTGAACAGCCTGCCCAAGTACGTCGTCTCCTCGACCCTCCAACAGCCCCGCTGGAGCAACACGACGGTCCTCAAGGGCGACGTGGTCGACGAGGTCACGAAGCTGAAGCAGGAGCTAGATGGCGAGATCCTCGTCTACGCCAGCTATGAGCTCGGGCGCACGCTGATCGAGCACGATCTCCTCGACGAGTTGCGGCTGGTCGTCTACCCGGTCGTGCTCGGGGCCGGCGAGCGCCTTCGGCGAGCCCCGCGAGCAGAAGCCCATGCGCCTCCTCGACACCCGGACCATCGGTGACGGCCTCGCCTCCCTCACCTACGAGCTCGTCCGCGAGGTCTAGCGAGCGTCGGACAATTTCGCACGTCGGCGCTAGCCCGGGGCACGGACGCTTTGCGCACTGTTTCGGGCTCCGATCGGTGAGACGTCGCGGCCGATCCGTCGCGGCGTCTCACCTATGAGAGAGACCGGCCCCGAGACGCTGAAGGGATTAGAAGCCCTCGGGTAGGCACCAAAGCCGGACAATCGCCACGCCCAGCACTAGCAGCGCACCGAGAGACAGCAGCAAAGCCGGCAACGCAGGTGCGCCGACGACCATAAGACTGACATATGTCGCGGGAAGCGCACAGGCAATAGCGAGCCTAGGGTCGGTTGGGATTTTCAACGCCGCCACCAATACAAAAAGGATCGCGGCGAGACTCACGATCACGGCGATCGGCCCACTGCCGCCACGCGGAGCATACGCCGCCACGAGCACGGCTGGCGCTAGGAGCCAAGCGAGGCGACGCAGGTCCAGTCGCCGTCGACGGGGATTTACGATCAGGACGCTGAAGCAGATGAGTGGAACGGCTGTGGGCGCGATTCCATTGAATGTGTGATTGTGCGCTACGAGCTCTGGGAGCCTCGCCGCCGTCCACGTAAGCGCAGCAGCCCCGGCAAGCCGCTCCGCGCCGATCAGTGCAACTGCGAGAATCGCGCCGAGCACGCAGATCGATGTCCACGAGAGCAAGGGGTCCTCCACCCCATCGAGTCGCTGAGAGAGCAACGTACTGAGGTCGAGTGTCATCAGTAGGATCGCTCCCCGACAAAAGCTGTCGGCGAGCAGTCGTTGTGGGCCCATACGCGCGGTCTGCCCTGCGCGCATACGCATTCCGATACGTAGAAGATTGGCTAGTTCGCGGGCCAATCTCGCGCGAGACCCCGCGCTCGAGTCCAACAGGGTGCTGACCATCTCGTCTCCCTGCGAAACGCGAACCTCTCGCGGCAGCGCGCGCAGCGCGATGGCCGCCAAGCCCTCTCGACTCATCTACCCATCACCGCCGTGGCCGTCGCGCGTAGTCGTCGTGTGACGAGCCACGCAGCGCGCTCGAGGTCGCGCGCCTCTGCCTCCAACGCGATCCGCCCAGCCGGCGTCAGCGCGTAGTCACGACGCTTGCGCCCTCCCTGCCTGTAGGGCTCACCGGCCGTGACAAGATCCTCGGCCATCGCTCGTTCGAGGAGGGCATATAGCGTGCCTGTCGAGAGTCGCACCTTGCCATCCGAGATCTCGGCGGCACGCTGAACGATGCCATATCCGTGTAGCGGCCCATCGATGAGGCTTGCTAGAGCGAAATAGCTTGGTGTGCGCAGTTCCATCTTCGCATCATAGCTCGATGATCGACATGTCGTCAAGCGATCTATTATCGTCTCTGCCGATCGAGGGGCCAACGCTAGCTGGTCGCTACGCGCGGCGGATCGACGCCATCGTCCTTACCGGCTCGTTGGTCAAGAGTCGCGAAACGTCCGCCCAAACCCAGTCTTCACATGGATGCGACGCCGCAACCGGCCCCAAGGACCGTCCGCTGGATGAGGTCCGCTGCGATCCCGCGATGGCATCGCCCGCGCATCGACTTGCTGCTGGCCAATGACCTGAAGCGAGGCTTACCCCGCGCGGATCGTGCCGGTCTGCGCATAGGTCATGGCGGCGGCTCGGTCGGCGCAGCCCTTTAGCTCGATCACGCGCCCGTTGTGCATCGTGACAACGACGTAGGCGATGCCCTGATCCAGCGGCCGTCCGTCATCTCGTGGCTGCTCGGGACGGAACGCCACGACGATCCGCCCGCCAACCTCGACTGTCTCCTCGATCCGCCCGACGAGGCCACCGTGCAGATTGCGCTCCATGACCTTGAGGATCATCTTGCGGTTCTCGCATATCCACGGGCCATCCTCGACGCCGCGCCACTTCGCGTCCGGGTCGAGCGCTCCTTCCAAGACGCTCAGGTCTCCCTCGACACTCATCGCCTCCCACGCTCGGTGCAGCAACTCTATGTCGGTGCCCTGGCTCATAGCGTGATCCTCTCTCATTGCATCGGTGAATGGTGGGCAGCAGGTGACGCACCGTCGGGGAGGCGGACGAGGATAAGCCGCTTTGGGCCGTGATCGCGTTGAAGCGCTACCGCTCAAAGCCATCGACGCATGCGCACCCGACGGAGACCTAACATGCGATCCGTGGCTGCGCTCACCGTTTACGACGTGAACACGTGTACGACATGCCGTGCGCTCGCGCAGCTACTGACCGAGCGTGGCATCGACTTCGACACTGTCGAGTACCACGTAGCTGGACTGACCGAACCCGAACTGCGCAGCCTGCTGACGAAGACCGGCGCAAGGGCACACGAGCTCCTACGCGCACGTGAGGCGACCGCTGTCGGGCTCGACACAGGTGCGCTCGACGACGACGCGCTGATCTCCGCGATGGTGGCGCACCCGGCGCTCGTGCAGCGTCCCATCGTGGTTCGAGGCGACCGCGCGGTGCTTGCGCGGCCGGTCGACCGCGTGCTCGAGCTGCTCGACGACTGATCCGAGCGACACGGACCAAGAACCGAAGACCTAGTAGCTGAACTGCTCGTACCAGTCGGACGGGCGTCCCTCGGGTATCAGGTCGAACAGGTTCCAGAGGGGCTCGAGGGTGCCGACATGGCGGGGGTCCTGTCCGGAGTCCGTGGGCGCGTAGAAGAGCTCCGAGCTCCAGAAGTGGCGGATCGTTTGGTCATAGCGATGGAACACGCTCAGCATCGGCCTTTGCGCCCCCTCCGCGGTCTCGGCGTGGTAGTCGCGGTTGTAGCTATTCGCAGCCGAGGACAACAACCTCAGCCGGCGCCAGCCACGCTCCCGCGCGAACGCCAGTATCCGTGGTAGCGGCGCCTTCCCGATGACCGCCAGATTCAGGTGCTGACTTGCGTGTTCGGCGGCACCATCGAGCTGATCTAGCAGCGCCGTGCATGACGGGCATGGTCCCTCGGTGAGTGGCAGGAGAGACGTCTCACCGCTCGGCGGGCTGGCGCTCTCATCGCCAGGGTCGCGCGGGAACATGAAGCTGTAGATCGCCAGCGAGTTCTTGCCCGGCGCAAACAGCTCTGAGAGCCTCACGTCGGTCGGTGTGCCGTCGACTCCCGTCCCCTGGAAAACGTAGTCCCGAGGTACGACTCCGCCGGGCGGGAGCTCGCGCCTAGCGGAGGCAACCGCCTCCGTCGCACGGCGCAGCTCGATCTCCTGCCCCAGCAGCCGGTTACGAGCCGTCCGGTACTCGATTGACTCTCCTGGAAACGCGATACTCATAGGTCTCCTCTCGTCTAACTCCATGCCGTTTGGCCCATACCCTCAACCTCGGAGCGTGAAGAGCGGCCAGCGTCCCGGCACGCCTTTGAGCTCGTGAAAGCCGCGGTCCTCAAACGCGAACGGGCCGCCCACGACTGTTCCGAACACGGTGCCTGAGACGAGCACCTCGCCGGGTCCGGCGAGCGCGTTGACGCGCGATGCGATGTGAACGGCCATGCCACCCACATCGTCACCGATCAGCTCACACTCTCCTGTGTGCACACCCACGCGAATCTCGACCCCGAGCTCCCGTGCCACGCCGGTGATCGCCAGAGCGCAGCGCAACGCCCGCGACGGTGGCCCCTCAAAGGTCGCCAGAAAGCCGTCGCCCACGGTCTTTACCTCACGACCCCCGAAGCGAACTAGTTGCTCGCGCACCTGCGCATCATGGCCCGCGAGCAGATCGCGCCAGCGGCCATCGCCGAGCACCGCGGCGCGCGCTGTCGCATTCACGATGTCGGTGAACATCACCGTAAGCAGCGCTCGCGCGAGCTCCCCGCCACTGCGCCCACCAGTGAGAAACTCCTCGATCTCTTCCACGATCGCGTTACTGTCGCCGACGAACGGGAGTGAGTCGACACCTTTCAGCTCCACATAGCGTGCGCCGGCTATGTGCTCAGCCAGGTAACGCGAGTGGCGTGGGTCCCAGGCGCTGTCACGGGACCGATGCATGACCAGTGTTGGAACGCGGATGCGGGGCAGCGCATCGCGCGCGTCGAGGTGGGTTGCGGCGTTCAGCAGGATACGGGCCTGGCTCGGGCTCGCAGCCAGACGCTGGAGGCGCGCGAACCATACTGCGAACGCCGGGTCGTCGGCCATCGAGGGTGCCGGCACCGGAAGCCCGGGGCTGTCGGGCTCGCCCCAGGCGGCGACGGTCTGCTCGGTCCACTGGGCGCGATCCTCGACGGTCATCGCCCAGTCGTAGTCCGGAGCCCATGAGACGCGCGCGATAGACGCATACATGATCAGCGCGCCGATGCGCTCCGGGCAATCGGCGGCGAGCAGCGCGCCGACCGGTCCGCCCAAGCCGTAAGTAAATAGCGCTGCCCGCTCGCTGCCCACCGCATCGAGCACCGCGAGCGCGTCGCGTGCCTCCTGCTCCAGGGTATACGGCTCACCGACGCTGCCGGACAGTCCGCTTCCGCGGCGGTCGAACAAGATCAGACGGCTGAATACGGCTAGGCGCTCGAGGAAACGACGCAAGGCGGAGGAATCCCACAACTGCTCGATCTGGGAGATCCACCCCGGCAGGAACAACAGGTCCAACTTGCCCTCGCCCACGAGCTGATAGGCGATCGTTGCATCGCCGCTGCGGGCGTAGCGCGTAGTAGGCACCATCAGACGTCTTCAATCCGTGTCCGAAACGGCCCGGATGATCCGACTGTTGCGCCTATGGCGCGCACCCGTTCAGCGAGCCGCAGGTCAGAGGTTACGACACGAACGGCGGCTGGCTCAGTGTCTGACGCGACACGCCTTGCGATCTCCTGATCAGCTGAATTGCGACGTGGTCGTGGAGCGTAGGCGACTTCGATCACGGTAGAGCCGATCGGCGGCGAAGGAGGCTGCTCGAAGACGACTGTGCCACCCGTTGCCTAGGTGAGCTGGTGCTCGTGTGCGTAGCGGATCGCTTGGGCTCGATCCCGCGAGCGGGTCTTGCTGAACACGTGGTTGATGTGAGTCTTGACTGTGTGTTCGCTGATGAACAGCTCGTTGGCGATCTCACCGTTGGAGAGGCCCGCCGCAAGCAGCTTCAGCACCTCCCCCTCGCGCGCGGTCAAACCGTCCGGCAGTTCACCGGGGACCGCCGACTTGGCCCGTTGTCCGGGCGCGACACCGGCGAGCAGCATCGTCGTGACCTCCGGCGGGAGGATCGTATGGCCCGCGGCAGCACCGTGCAGCGCCTGGGAGATCTCGCGGCGGTCAGCGTTCTTGGTCAGATAGCCGCGGGCCCCCGCCCGCAACGCCGCGATGATCGTCTCGTCATCGGCGTAGGTCGTGAGCACGACGATCGCCACCTCGGGGTGCTCGCGGGTCAGCCGCTCGGTCGTACTGACACCATCGAGCACCGGCATGTGCAGGTCGAGCAGGATCGCGTCGGGTTGGTGCTCGGCCACCGCCGCGAGCGCCTGCTCACCGTCGGCGACGGTGGCGACCACCTCCAGGTCGGGCATCACGTCGAGCACCATCTGCAGTCCCTCGCGGACGACGGTCTGATCGTCTGCGATCACGATTCGTAGACGATCGGGCTGTGAGGGATCCACGTGGCTCAACGTCTCACCTGTGCCTGCACCACCCAGTACCCACCCAACGGGCCGGCCTGGAGCTCACCATCGATCAACCGCAGACGCTCATGCATTCCGGCGAGACCGTATCCGCCGGAGGTGTCGGGATGCTCGGCTACCACGTTGTCCGGCAACGGGTTCTCGACCCGTAGCTCCACGCCCGCGTCGCTGTACTCGAGCGCGATCGTCGCCGGTCGACCGGCGGCGTGCTTGGCGGCATTGGTGACTGCCTCCTGGGCGACACGCAGGAGTGCCAGGCCAGCGGCCGGACTGAGCGCGTAGGGCTCACCGCTGACCGTCAACGCGCCGCGGTCGTCGACCAGCGCGGCCAGTGCCTGCGGCAGCGGCGGTGCATCGGTTCGCAGTGCCCGCACGGCACGCCGGGTCTCGGTCAGTCCCTCGTCGACGAGCCGCCGCGCGCCGGCCAGCGAGCGCAGCGCGCGGTCGATGTCGTGGTGCTCGGACAGCATCACCTCCGCGGCCTGCAACTGGATCCCGAGCGCGCCGAGCGAGTGAGCGAGCACGTCGTGGATCTCGCGGGCGATCCGCGAGCGCTCCGTCAGCGCGGCCGCGCGTTCAGCCTCGAACTGTGCCCGGCGCGTCTCGGCGAGCAGCGCCTGAGCCTGCTCGGCCTGGGTCCGGTAGGCGCGCCGGTAGCGGCCGAGGAAGGGGAGCGCGGCCAGCAGCGCCGGATACCCAAGAACGGTGCCGAGATCGGTGTTGGCGTAACTGATCGCACCGATCTCGACGGCGAGTACGCCGGCCAGGAATGCGACCAGCACGCCTGCGAGTGGGAGGTCGACGCCGGTCGCCAGCATGCTCACGATGGCCAGCGCCAGCACGCTGGTGTCGCGATGCGAGGTGGCGGCAAAGCCACCGACAGCGGTGAGCACCGTCAGGCAGACGAGCAGCGACCGCCCGGCCCACGGCTCCGTCAAGCGGTCGGTCGCCCACCAGCCGATCAGCGCCGCCGCGGCGATCGCCAGCTCCGCGATCCCGGCGGCGAGATCCCCGTGGGCGGTGAGCACGACCGCAG
>DASXZV010000027.1:0-104864 GCA_036501715.1 Solirubrobacteraceae bacterium
ACGGAAGCGGCGGCGCAGCAGGCGAAGAGCGAAATCCAGTCGGGTAAGAGCTTTGCGAGTGTTGCGAAGAGCAAATCGATCGATCCGACGAGCAAGAACAGCGGCGGCGAACTGCCGGGTGTCGTCAAGGGCGAGGAGCAGAAGGCGCTCAGCGAAGCGGTTTTCGCGGCCAAGCAGGGCGCGCTATCGGGTCCTGTCAAGACACCGTTTGGCTTCTACATCTTCGAAGTCAAGGGGACCCACGCCTCGAGTCAGCAGGCGCTTTCGCAGGTGAAGAGCACCATCAAACAGCAGCTCTCCTCGCAGGGTGCGCAGAAGTCGCTCGAAAAATTCAGCAAGGAATTCCAGAAAAAGTGGCAGGGGAAAACCGAATGTCGCGCCGGATACGTGGTCAAAAACTGCAAAGAGTACAAAGCGCCGAAGACCACTCCGACCGGCGCGGCTGGCACCCCCGGCGCGGCCGGTACGGAATAACCACTGCTTGCGGACCGCGGCTGGACGCTATGTGCGGGCAAGGCGGCGGCCGTCGCCGGTCGCTCTTTGCGAGGCCTGCTGAGAGATTTCATCGATGAGCCAGATCGATAGGGTCCACGGACGCCAAATTCTCGACAGTAGGGGTAACCCAACCGTGGAGGTGGAGGTGGGACTGCGCTCGGGTGCACGCGGCCACGCGGCGGTGCCCTCGGGGGCCTCCACGGGTGAGTTTGAGGCGACCGAGCTGCGCGACGGCGGCGAGCGCTGGGGTGGCAAGGGCGTGGGGCGCGCGGTGGCCGGTGTTGACGGTGAGATCGCGGCCGCGGTACGCGGGCTGGACGCCTCTGACCAGGAGGGCTTGGATAGGACCTTGATCGAGCTCGACGGGACCCCGAACAAGTCGCGGCTGGGCGCAAATGCGATCCTCGGCGTCTCGCTGGCGGCGGCGCACGCGCAGGCGGCCGAGGAGGGCCTGCCACTGTGGCGCTATCTCGGGGGCGAGGCGGCGCGGGTGCTGCCGGTGCCGATGCTCAACGTTCTCAATGGTGGGGCGCACGCGGACAACAAAGTGGACTTCCAGGAGTTCATGATCGTGCCGTGGGGGGCGAGCAGCTTCTCGGAGTGCCTGCGCGTTGGTGTCGAGGTCTTTCAGGCGCTCAAGCGCACGCTACACGAGCGTGGTCTCTCGACGGCGGGTGGGGATGAGGGCGGTTTCGCTCCGGACCTGAACTCCAACGAGGATGCGCTGCGGATGCTGGTGGCGGGGATCGAGGCGGCCGGGTACGAGCCTGGCGGAGATGTCGCGATCGCGCTGGATCCGGCGACCAGCGAGCTCTACCGCGACGGGGCCTATGTCCTCGAGCACGAGGGGCGTACGTTGAGCGCGGCGGAACTGGCGGACTACTGGGCGGAGCTGGCGGACCGTTATCCGATTGTCTCGATCGAGGACGGCATGGATGAGCAGGACTGGGATGGCTGGAAGGCGCTCACGGAGCGCGTGGGCGAGCGCGTGCAGCTCGTCGGGGACGACCTGTTCGTGACAAATACCGAGCGCTTGCGGCGTGGTATCGAGCTGGGGGTGGGGAACTCGATTCTGATCAAGGTCAACCAGATCGGGACGCTCACGGAGACGCTCGCCGCGATTGCGCTTGCGCGCGAGGCGGGCTATACGGCGGTCATGAGCCATCGCTCGGGAGAGACCGAGGACGTGACGATCGCGGACCTCGCGGTAGCGACGGGTTGCGGTCAGATCAAGACCGGCGCGCCTTCGCGCTCGGACCGGGTTGCGAAGTACAACCAGCTGCTGCGCATCGAGGAGCAGTTGGGTGCCGACGCGGAGTTCCCCGGTCGCGCGGCCTTTCGTGGCTGAGTCCTCCGGTCTGAGTACATCCCGCGCGTAGCGGAGTGCCTTGGTTGGGCCGAGCGGGGCAGGAGGTCCGGCGCGGAGCGCGAATGCAGGGCGTAGTGCCCTCGACCTCCTCCTCTTCGCGCGTACGTCCCCCCGCGGGCTCCGCGCGGCGCTCCGCGGCCGCTGGCGGCCCTGGCAGGGCCCGTGGGACGTCGGGGGCCGGCAGGCGTCCAATGCCCGGGCCGCGGGTGCAGTGGGAGCGTCTGGGTCGCCTGGCGATGCTGTGCGTGCTGGGGGCGCTGCTGTACCTATATGCGAGTGCTGGGACCTCGCTGCTTTCCACGTGGAAAGAGGCGCGACAGGACAGCGCGCAGGTCGCGACGCTCGAGCGCCAGCACCTATCCCTCGAGTCCCAGCACGCTGCCTTGACGAGTCCTGGGACGCTCGTCGAAGAGGCACGGCGCCTGGGAATGGTGCGCCCGGGAGAGCAGACCTACGTGCTCAGTGGTCTGCCCGACAACTAAAAAAGCTGGCGGTAGGTCCGGTGTCGGTGGGTGCGGCCACTGGAGATCTAGAGCGAGCTAACGGCAGGCTTGGTCGATAGTGGGTGGTGCTAGCCTCGCCTCCCATGGCGGGCTTTGAGAACGCGATCTACCAGTGGCAGCAGGGCGAACGCCGGCTGGGGCAAGCTCAGCCGGAGCGCCGGGTGGTATTGGAGCGCGTGACGGGAATGCTTGTCGCGGAGCTGCGCCGGCGACTCGGTGGCCGCTTCTCCGCGGATGAGCTGGTGGAGCTCTACGGTCGTGGAACGGCGTGGTGTCTGCAGGCGGCGATGACGGCGGCCCCGGATGATCCGTGGGCGTGGGACTCGGGTGTCGTGGTCGACGCGGCTTTTGCGCGCTACTTGCGCGAGGCTGGAGATTACGCCGGCGGCCGGCGAGTTCTCAGCGAGTCCTGAGCACGTACTTCAAAAGTCTCAGGCGGCACTGCTGGGCAATCGGGCGAGCAACCCGTGAGCCCTCGGCTCTAGTCGTCGTCGCCGGCGCGCTTGATAATGATCTGGTCCTCCTCGACGAGGACCTCGATCGGCCGGTGGCCGGCCCAGTGCTCAGCATAGATCGGGTTGTCCTGGATGGCGGGATCGAGCCACAGGCCGTAGCCCTCCTCGCCGTGGTCGAAGGTGCCTTCCAGAGGACCGGTGCTGCGTGTGGAGGAGCGCCGGCCGCGCCCGCCGCGACGACCGCGCCGGCGGGAGGGACGCTCATCCTCCTCGTCCTCCTCGGAGTCCTCGCTCGCCTTGCGCTCGGCCTTGAGGCGCTCGGCCTCGGCACGCTCACGCTCGGCCTCGCGGGCGGCGGCCTCGAGCTCGGCGGCGATCAGCGCGTCATCCTCGGCGCGGAGGTCGATCTCATCGGCGAAGTCTGGGGTGGCGGCGCCCTCGACTGCCTCCTCGCCGCTTGCGAGGTCGTTCTGGCGCTTGAACTGCTCGATTTCCTGGACGGTGACTTCGAGCTGGTGGGCGACCCAGGCGTCGGTACGGCCCTGGCGCACCCAGGCGCGGATTTGGTTCAGTTGGGGACGCAGGGACTTTCGTGCCATGGACGGTCCGGGAGACTAGCGCATCGTCCCCGGGTGCGTGCGACCGGCGCGCGGTGGAGCGGTGCTGACCCCGCCGCAAACCGCGCCCGGAGCGTTCCTGCACTGATTTTGCTGCCCTCCGTGATGGTCGCGGTGGGATTCCTGGCGTGGCGCGGCAGAATGTCTAGCTCGGCGGCGTTCTCTGTATATGGAAGACCTTTCCAATGCCTTCGGCTGCGTGGAGGGCCGTGGGCTGGAGAGCTCGGGGCAGGGCTGGATTTGGGCCCGGAGGTTTGTGCGGGCGCTGTCCCGTCGCCGATCGTCGGTCTATGCTTGGCGCTGCTGGGATGGGGGCCTAGTGGCGAATGTCTGCCGGCGAAAGGTAAGGTGCGGCGCATGCTGGTGTTGACGCGCAAGTCGAATCAGAGCATCATGATCGGGGACGATGTCGAGGTCTCGGTGCTGTCGGTCGTAGGCGAGAAGGTGCGCATCGGGATCCAAGCGCCAGCTGATGTACCGGTCTTCCGGACCGAGATCTATCTGGAGATCCAACGCCAGCAGGGCGAAGGCAAGACCACCGATGAGGTTCGCTCCGAGGTGGACGACGCGCTTAGCGACCTCGGCGAGGGCGGTCGCTGAGCGGCGCGTTAGCCGAGCAGCAGGTAGAGCGTGCGGAACATGACGACCGTGACGATCGCGGCAGTCATGATCAGCGCGAAGACGAGCAGGACAAAGCGGATCGAGCCGTGCTTGTTGCGTCGCTCGGCCTGACGCTTGCGGGCGCGCTGCTCGGTGGTTCGCCGCAGTGAGTCGCGGCGGTGACGGTCGAGCGAGATCTCCTCGGCGAAGGCCTCCTCGATCTCGGCCACGCTCTGTCTCATACGCATGGCTGACATACCTCAGAGCCTAGCGCGCGCCGGGCGACCGTCAACCTGCAGTGGTCTTGTCCGCGGCGCGCTCGTAGACATCGATAAAGCGCTGATAGTTAGCGGCGATCTGGCGGGCACCGACGATCCGTTCGATTTTGCCCTCGACATAGGCTTTGAGCGGATCCCACCAGATTGAGCGTCCGATCGCGAAGCCGACGAAACCGTCGACGGGCGCGGCCTGAGCGAGCCAGTGGTCGACCTTGGCGTCGTCGGCGCCGCGGCCGAGCACCACGCAGACGACGCCGTCGCGTCCACCGCTGCGAGCCTGGTCGACGAGCATTTCGCAGTCGGCGCGCTCGTCGACGCCCTCGATCTTCCAGATGTCGACCTCGATGCCGGCGTCCTGGGCCGCCGCGATGGCGCGGCGCATGAGCGCGGGGCGCAACTCGGTGTCATAGCGTTCGCCGTCGCCACCGACGGTCTGCAACTGGGCAGGCTCGGCGGGGACGAGTAGCTCGAAGAGGAACTTGCGCTCGTGCTGGTGCAGCCAGTCCGAGAGGCGCCGCAGCTTGGTCAGCTGCTCGCTGTTTTCCTCGGCATCGCCGTCTGGGTTGTAGCGGACGAGCACCTTCGTGAAGTCGGGATCGAAGCGCTCGATGTGCGCGCCGAAATCCTCGCCGTACTGGAAGTCGAACATGTTCTGCCCGGAGCGCTCGGCGGGCATCGCGAGCCGCAAACCCCGCGCGTGTGACTGCTCGGGCACGTCGGAGCCGAACTGCTCGTCGACGAGTACCCCGGTGATGGCGGGGTCGGCGCCGTCGGCGACCGCGTGCAGCAGACCCTCGTAGATCAGGTGCTTGGCGTCCGCGATCATCGCGGTCTGTTCTGGGTCCGGTTCGCCCTCGATGCCGAAGAACTTCTTCTGAAAGGAGCCCCGATGGTCGAAGGCGAGGATGTATAGCTTCTTGTCGTAGCCGAGTTCCATGGCTGTGGACTCTATCTACTCGGGCCTTCTCCGGCGAGGCCGCGGCGGGCCTAGAATGGATCGGCGATGTCTTCGGGTGCCGATCTGTTCGTGGTTTGCAAGCAGTGCGGATCGGAGGTCAGTCCGTACATCACGGAGTGTCCGTATTGCGGCAGCCGCTTGCGCCGGCGTGCCCCAAAGCTTCCACGCGAGCGCGAAAAGCACGGGCCCTCGCATCGGCCGCGAATCCCGATTCCCCCACTGGGTCGGCTGCGGCGCGGTGAGATCGCGGGAGTGCGCGGGGAGACTCCGCCGTACGCGACGATCGCGCTGGTGGTGGCCGGCTGCGTGCTGATGGTGTTGACCAGCGGCAGCTACCTGGGAATCGCGAAACTCGTCGTCATCGGTCCGCTGCGCGGAGACTGGTGGAAGCTCTTCACCTACCAGTTCGCCTACATCTTCGGCTTCAACGCGGGGATATCGCTGTACGTGTACGCCTTCTGCGCGCTGCTGACCGTCGGCGTGTTTGGATGGCTGTTGGAGCGCCGCCACGGCGCGCCGGTGGTGCTCGCGGTGTTCTTTGGCGCAGGTGCCACCGGGGCGCTGGCGGAGCTGGCGGCCTATCCGCTGCCGCTGGCGCTCGGGGCGAATGCGGGTGCGCTCGGGTTGCTGGCCGCGTGGGCGGTGCCGGATCTGCTCGCAGCGCGTGCCGGGCGCTACTACGACGGGGACTTGCTGGGCGCTGCCGTGTTCGCGCTGGTCCTGCTGGTGCTGCCCTTCGTGCTCGTGTTGCCCGAAGCGAGCTGGCTGGCTGGCGTGACCGGCGGCCTCGTCGGACTCGTGCTGGGTTACGGCGTCAGTCAGACGCGGGGCGCCTGAGGGGCGCCCCTATGATGGTTCGCGAGTTGCCCGATCGCACCTACACCGCCGCGGAGGTGGACGCTGCGGTCGAGGCGCTCCAGGACTCCGAGCGGCTGCGCCACGCGCAGGAGGTCGTGACCCACGCCGCGCCCGCGCTGCAGCGGGTGCTGGCGCAGGCGCTGCAGGAGGGCGGCTGGTTCGGGGCGGCGCACGACGCCGAGGTCGCCCGCGCGGCGGGCGAGCCCAACGACGAGGAGCGCAGGCGCGCCGTCGCGACATTGGTGGCCGAGCAGACGAGGCTCGGCATGTTCGTGGGTGTCGCCGTAGGCTTTGAGCTGGCGCACGAGCTATCCAGAGAGAGATCAGGAGGAGAGTAAGTATGGAAATCCGCTTCCTCGGCCACGCGGCCTTCGAGCTCAAAGACGGCGATACGTCGGTGCTCATCGATCCATTTCTCTCGGGCAACCCGAAGGCGGCGGTTGCGGCGGAGGATCTCGAACCGGATGCGGTCCTGCTGACGCACGGGCACGGCGACCATCTTGGAGACGCGGTCTCGATCGCCAAGCGCAGCGGCGCTGAGGTCGTCGCGATCGTGGAGCTCGCGAACGAGCTCTCCGGAGAGGGGCTGGAGAAGGTCCACGATCCGAACATCGGGGGGACGATCGAGCTCGATTGGGGCTGGGTGCGGCTGGTGCCGGCGTGGCACACCTCGCTGACGCCCAAGGGCACCCCGAGTACGCCGGCTGGGCTGGTCATCGGCTTCGGCGGCAAGGTCATCTACCACCTCGGCGACACGGGTCTCTTCTCCGACTTGCAGCTTCCTGGCCGGCGCGAGCGGATCGATGTGGCGCTGATGTGTATCGGGGGGCACTACACGATGGACCGCCATGACGCGGTCGAGGCGGCGAAGCTGGTCGGGGCGGCACAGGTGATCCCATGCCACTACGACACTTTTCCGCCGATCGAGACCGACGCGCAGGCGTTCAAGGCGGAGGTCGAAGCGGCGGACGCGGGAGAGGTCGTCGTGCTGGCTCCCGGGGAGACGCACACGCCATGAGCGCGACCGGGGTGCAGCGATGACGATGTCGCACGCGGTGGTCCTGATCGAGGCCGAGCGCGACGCGCTGTCGTCGCTGGGGAGTGCGCTGGCCGGCATCGAGGGCGTCGCGGAGGCGTACTCGGTCACCGGCGAGTGGGACTTCGTAGCGATCGTGAGGGTGCCCGACCACGAGCAGCTCGCGGAGGTCGTCACGGGCCAGATCACGACGTTGGCGGGCGTGGCGCGGACGCAGACGCTGGTCGCATTCCAGGCTTATTCACAGCATGATCTGGAGGCACTTTTCTCGATTGGCGAGTGATGCCGCGGAGCGCGCTCTGAAAGAGCGCGTGGCGGCGTCTGAGGAGAAGGTCGCCGATTGTCGGTACGCCTCACACACCCCCGTGCTGGTCCTGGCCATGCGGCCAATGATGGTGTAGGCTGGGGCGGTGTCGGATGGTGGCGCACAGCTTCGAGGCACGGCGCGCCTGACCGAGCGGGAGGATTTCCGCGAGACCAGCGACCCGGCGCTTTCGGAGTCCACTGACGCGGGGCACGTCGAGCTACTCGACTACCGCCAGCTCTACTCGCTGTGGGAGCGTCAGCAGTGGGCGGTGCAGGACCTGGACTTCACGCAGGACCGCATCGACTGGCACGAGCGGATCGACGCGGAGGAGCGCTACGCGCGGATGTACGGGCTGAGCTCGTTCTTCGTCGGCGAGCAGCGTGTGGCCGCTGAGCTCGGGCCGATGATGCGGGCGTGCCCGGACGAGGACATGCGTATCTTCCTCTGCACGCAGATCGCCGATGAGGCGCGCCACGTGGCGTTCTTCGACCGCTTCTATTCTGAGGTCGGGGTGCTGCAGGCCGATGATCTGGAGGGTCGTCTGGCGGAGACCAGTGAGCACCTGAATAGCGACTTCGGAGTGCTCTTCGACGAGCTGCTGCGCCGGCGCGTGGATCGCCTGGCGCAGGAGCCACAGGACACCGAGGCGCTGGTGGAGGCGGTCACGATCTACCACATGGTGATCGAGGGCATGCTGGCGCTGACGGGTCAGCACTTCATCATCTCCTACAACGAAAACGTCGGGACGCTGCCGGCGTTTGTGGAGGGTTTTACGAAAGTGGCCCGTGACGAGCACCGACACGTGGCGTTCGGGGCGCGTTTCCTGCGCGATATGGCGCGCGCGGACGAGCGCTACCGGCAGGCGATCGGCCGCACCCTCGCCGAGGTCGGTCCGGCGGCGCAGGGGGTCCTGCGCCCGAAGTGGATGTCGGAGTCGGAAGAGGACCTCGAGCTGTTTGGGGCGCGGGTCAGCGATGCGCGCGAGTTCGCGGCGCGCGCGTTGCAGCGACGTTTGAAGGTCATCGGCCTGGCTGACTGAGCCGCTGGCAGACGCCGGACCTGAGGGCAGCTCAGGTGGCTGGCCGCAGATGGCGGGGAGGCCGGTGCTGAGGAGGTATGCGCTGTGAGGGCAGCGCCTCATAGACTGGTCGCGATGCCGGCGGTGCCTCTGAGGAGCGAGTACGGGCCGACGCTCGGTGAGCTGCTCGCGCCGCGCTGGCGTCGGGCTTCATGGGCGCCGCGCGGATCGATTCTGGCGGTGGGTGTCTTCCTGGTCGTAGTTGCGGCGGGCGCGGTGGCTCGGTTGGAGCCTCCGCGGCTCTCCCATAGTGGGGCGGTGCCTTTCAGCTTCCGCTACGCGGGCCTCTATCGCGTGAACCCGACGGCTGGGGGCTACGTGTCGGTACGGCGTCCGCTGGCGGGCCGGCTGCAGGACTCCTTCGCGGTTGCGCCGCTTGCGCTGGCGCCATACCGGGGGGAGCCGAGCGCGGCGCTCGCGCTCTATGCGACCGGCTATATCCACCGGCTGGCGGCACTCAATCGCGAGTTCAAGCTGCGAGGGGAGGGCTGGACGCAGGTGGATTCGGTCTCGAAGTATGCGGTCTACAACGTCTTCTACACGGTCGCGGTGCAGGGACGCGCGATGTATGGGCGTGAGGTGCTGCTGCTGCCTGAACGGCTGGGCGCGCGCAGGGGGGTCGTGATCTCGATGCTGAGCGAGGTCGCGGGGAACCGGCAGGTGACTTCACCGCTGCTGGTGGGCACCAAGGGCGTTTTGGCGGGTCCGCTGACGTCGTTTGCGCTGGAATAGCGCGCGTCTTGACAGCGGGCGCCGCGGGCGCTCCTCTGGCCGGGCGTGTCGTCTATGGCCCGGGGGTGGTGGCGCTGGCGCCGGCGGCGGGTTCTTCTTCAGTGGCCGCGGCCGTGGGTTGCGGGGCGCCGGTTTCTTCGAGGCCGGCGGGGTTGGGGACTTCGGTTTCCGGCGCTGGCGCGGGTTCTGTTGGGGTGGTGGTGACGGGCGTCGGCGCAGGGCCAGTCGTACCGGTGGTGGTGGTGCTTGCCACGGGCGGCGGGGTTGTGGCCGGCGGGGGTGTCGTCGTGGTGGGTGTGAGTTCGGTTGTCTCGGTGGTGACCTCGACGACGGGTGGCGTGGCGGCGGGCTTGGGGGCCACCTCGGTGGGCTCGACCGGGGTGATGGCAACTGGGGGTGTGTGCGTATGGGCTGGTGTGGTTGTTAGGAGTTTGTGCTCTGAGTGGTGGCGGTGTGCGGGGGCAGAGGCGACGCTCGCGACGGTGTGCGTCCCGGTGGTGAGCGGTTGGGGAGTGGAGCGCACGACGAGCGGTACGGCGGGCCGGGTGGCGGCGGAGTAGACGGCAGCGCTCGAGGTGTGCCGGTGACGATGGAGGGAGCTCTTGCCACTGTGATCGGCGGCGACGGCCCCGGCGGTGACGAGTGCGGCGGCGGCGATGGTGGCGGCGGCCTTCGTTGCGATAGCGCCGGCTCCGGCGGTGATGAGTCCGCCGGCGGCGCTAGTGCCTCCGGCGGCTCCGGCGCCGGCCCCGGCGGCTACTCCGGCTGTCGCTCCCGCGCCGGCGGTCGCGCCGCCCGCGCCGGCGCCGGCGACGTGTCCGGCTCCGGCGGAGACGCCGAGCTTGGTCAGGATGAACCGCTTGAGTAGCAGTAGGGGCGCGACGGGCAGCACGGCGGCGAGTGCGTGGTTGTTGTCCTTGAGGTGCTTGCGAAATGTGCGGCAGCGTTCGCAGTCGCGTAGATGGCGGCGCGCGGGTGGCGTGATCTTGATGAGACCCTCGGCGACTTCGCCGAGCTCGCAGCGGACCTCCTCGCAGCTGAGCTTGCGCGCCTCGGCGGCCTCGGCGAGCGAGATGCGGGCGCGCACTAGCAGGGACTTCACCGAGGGCACGGTGGTCTCCATGGCAAGTGCGATCTGGTCGTAGGAGAGCGCGTCGATCTCGCGCAGCAGCAGCGCGGTGCGCTGGGTCTCGGGAAGCTGCTGGACGTCGCCCATCAGCTGGCGGAAGCTCTCGCGTCGCATGACCTGGTCGCCTGTGGAGAGGCCCTGGTCGGCAAAGTGGATGTCCATCGAGTCGACGCCGATCGCGGAGGCGCGGCGCAGGTGGTTGAGCGAGCGGTTGCGCGCGATTCGGTAGAGCCAGGGCCGCACGTTGATCGCGCGCTCGTCCGCGAGTACGGCGTTGAAGGCGGCGGCGAAGACCTCTTGTAGGACATCCTCGGCGTCCTCGCGTGAGCCGAGCATATGCCGGCAGAAGGACAGTAGGCGGGAGTGGTAGCGCGAGAAAAGCGTCTCAAAAGCGGCGTGCTGGCCGCGGCGCGTCAGTGCGATGAGGCGCTCGTCGGACTGCAGGCGCAGCAGCGGCGAGGGCCCCCGCAGAGCGGTGGCTGGAACGGTGGTTTTTAGGGCGGAGACCTCCACGGTGGTCCAATCGCGGCTTGCTACTGGGATTCCTACCCTTAAAGACACCACGGCAGTCGGTTAGTTGCGGGTCGAATCTAGGGGTAGGGCCAGCTCAAACGATAGGCAATCCCCCCTAACGCGAGCTAAACGGCGGTGGCGGTCCACGTGAGACGGAAACAGCGGGTCGATGCTGGCGGCTATATAGACTGCGGGCTGTGTCGTCGGGCCCGGGTGGCGGAATTGGTATACGCGGCCGACTTAAAATCGGTGGCCCACGGGGCCTTGTGGGTTCGAGTCCCACCCCGGGCATCCTCGCGTTGGCTGCGACGGATAGAGTCGCGGGAGAGAATGACGGCGGCGGAGACTTCTGCAGCGGCGGAGAGCGGGGTGGAGTCGTTCCATGGGGGACGGCTGCTGGCGCGGCGATTGCGGGCGCACGGGGTGAGCCGCCTGTTCACGCTCTCGGGGGGGCACCTGTTCTCGGTGTACGACGGCTGCCGGGCGGAGGGAATCGAGATCGTCGACGTGCGCCACGAGCAGACGGCGGCGTTCGCGGCTGAGGGCTGGGCGAAGGTGACGCGCGAACCGGGGGTCTGCGCACTGACGGCGGGGCCGGGAGTGACGAACGGCATGAGCGCGATTGCGAGCGCACAGGCCAACCACTCGCCGATGGTTGTGCTGGGGGGCCGCGCACCGGCCGGTCGCTGGGGGCAGGGTTCGCTACAGGAGATCGACCATGTGCCGTTCGTGAGCCCGCTGACGAAGCTGGCGCGCACGGCGGGGAGCGCGGGGGAAATCCCGGAGCTGGTGGACGCGGCGTTTGCGGCGGCGCTGGAGCCACATGGCGGACCGACGTTTGTGGATCTGCCGCTGGACTATGTGTTCATGGAGGCTCCGGAGGTCGCGGCACCCGGGTCGGCCAGCGGGGGGCGTTCCAGCGCTGCAGGCACTCCCAGCGGGGCGGAGGGATCGCTGATCGAAGCGGCGGGGAAGTTGTTGCGGGGCGCGCGACGCCCGGTGATCATGGCGGGCACGGACCTCTACTGGGGGCACGGGGAGACGGCGCTGCAAGAGCTTGTGGAGCGGCTGCGTATACCGGTGTTCCTCAATGGGCTGGCGCGCGGTTGCGTTCCGGCCGACCACGAGCTGTTCTTCGCACGCACTCGTGGGCAGGCCCTGCGGGAGGCGGATGTCGCGCTGGTGATCGGGGTTCCGATGGACTTCCGCTTGGCCTTCGGCGCGGCCTTTGGCGAGGAGACCCAAATCGTGACGATCGACTCCGGGTTGGCGCGGGCGGCGGGATCAGCCGTTGGCCGCCCCCGGACAGCGACGGCTGAGTTGTACGGCGCGCTGGATGTGACTCTCCGCGACCTATGCGCGGCGGCGGGCGAGGGGAGCTTGGATAGCGAGCCCTGGATTGCGGAGTTGAGGGAGGCGGAGAGCGAGCGTCGTGCGGCGGAGCTGGTGGAGCTCGAGGATGACAGGGCGCCCTTGCATCCGATGAGGCTCTACGCGGAGCTCGGCAAGGTCTTGGATCGCGACGCGATCGTGATTGGGGATGGCGGTGACTTCGTCTCCTATGCGGGTCGGATGATCGAAAGCTTCAACCCGGGCTGCTGGCTTGACCCGGGCCCGTTCGGCTGCCTGGGGACCGGGCCGGGCTATGCGCTGGCGGCGAAGCTGGCGCATCCGGAGCGCCAGGTGGCGCTGCTGCTGGGGGATGGGGCGTTTGGGTTCGCTGGAATGGAGTTCGACACGCTGGCGCGACATGGTGTGAATGTCGTCGGTGTGATGGGCAACAACGGGATCTGGGGCCTGGAGAAGCATCCGATGGAGTTCCTGTATGGGTACTCGGTGGCCGCGGACCTGAGGCCGGGGACACGCTATGACACGGTCGTGCAGGCGCTGGGAGGAGAGGGCGAGCTGGTGGAGCGAGCCGAGCAGCTGCGCCCAGCTTTGGAGCGGGCGTTCGCGGCGGGCCGGCCGGCGCTTGTCAATGTGCTGACCGACCCGGGCGTGGCGTATCCGCGCAAATCAAATCTAGCCTGAGAGCTACGAGGATCGCGCCAGTTTGGCTGGCGTGAATTCAACGGCGGCCTGGGCGGGATCGGACCTCTGAAAAAAGAGGAGGCCGCCCGGCAGGGGGCGGCCTCCTCAGGTCGGCCTCGAGGGACAGGCAGGGGTACGTACCTCAAAGGCCTTGGGGGTAGGGTGACCTGGACGGCGGGAGTGTCGATTGCTCGACATGTTCGCCCAGATCTATGGACCGGCTGAATCGTGTAGGACACGAGGTCTTACACTGACTCCGACTCAGTGTATCGCATATCGGAATACGACGCAACCCCAACGAATGGAAATATTTCAGGATGGAGCAGGCGTGCGTGCCTCGCAAGGAGGGCCTGGAAACGCCGATTTCTGTAGCGGTTTAACCGCTGCCGGCGAGCCGGAGGGCGCCACCGCGCAGGATGTCGTGCTCGGAGACCTCGACGCTCTCGAGCTCGAAAGCCCGCATCGCCTCGGCTAGTAGAACCATGCCGGCGACGATGGTCGGGGCGCGGTCCGGGTGCAGTCCCACGACTTGGCGGCGCTGAGCTTCGGTCATATCGGCCAGCCGCGCGAGCAGGAGCTCGACGGTGGCGAGCAGCAGTGGGTAGCGGTGCACGCGGGCGGCGTCGTAGGGCTCCAGCTCCTGGTCGATGGCGGCGGCGGAGGTGGCTGTGCCGGCCACGGCAATCGCGCTGGTGACGGGGGCGCGCTCCTCGGGGGGCAGACCCTCGAGGAAGATGGCGCGGGTGTCGCGAGCGAGGCTCTGGAGCTCGGTGGGCGAGGGGGGGTCGCTATGGATGTGCCGTTCGCTCATGCGCACGACCCCCGCTTGCAGTGAGATGTGGAAGCCGGCGGTGTGGTCGTGGCCGACGACGAACTCTGTAGAGCCGCCGCCGATGTCGATGACGACGGTGGGCTCGGGATCCGGTTCGCGGTCGCTCATGGCCCCGAGAAAGGTCAGCTGAGCCTCTTCATCGCCGGAGAGCGTGCGGGCGTCGAGGTCGTAGTCGCGGCGGACGCTGGCAGCGAAGTCGGCGCCATTGGATGCGTCGCGGACGGCGGAGGTGAGGACGGCGAGGTTGGCCTGGCAGCCATGCTCGTCGATCAACTCGCGGTAGTCGCCCAGCACGGCGTAGGTGCGCTCGATGGCCTCGGGTGATAGCTCGCCGCCGGAGTCGACCCCGGCGCCGAGGCGCGTGACACGCGATTGGCGCAGCAGGTCGGTGACCGCGGTGCCGGAGTCGCTGGGCTCGACATCGGCGATCAGCAGGCGAGTGGAGTTGGTGCCGATATCGACGACCGCGACGCGCATGGGCGGGGGATAGTAAAGGGGTTGCTGAGGTTGGGGACTCCAGGCGGGTAGGTCGCGGCCGTTGATCTAGGGGTTGGCGTGGGACTGGGCGTTCCGCGAGGCGGGTGGGGGAGTGGAGCGCGTCCGTGCGCGTGGGTTTGGGCTTGGGTGGCCGGTTGTCCCGCAGCGGGGGGCACGTCAGTGGTCCGTGTGCCGTGACGGGCCTTTCAGGTACTGACTGGCTGGCTGCGTCTTGCTAGACTGGTGGATCCGCCGCGGGGTGGAGCAGTCTGGTAGCTCGTCGGGCTCATAACCCGAAGGTCGCAGGTTCGAATCCTGCCCCCGCTACTCAAGAAAGCCCTGCAAATGCGGGGTTTTCTTGTATCTGGAGTGATGGCCGGTTTGCCTAGCTGCCTGAGCAGACTGGACGCGCCGGGGCCATCCCGTCGAATGGCGAGCGTAGACTCGGAGCGTGTCCGGATATCGCAATGACGATGAGTTGAAGCGGCTGAGCCACGATGTCTACTGGCGGCTACGGCAGGTCTTGGTCCTCTCAACGTTTCTCGACGGGCTACGTCGCAACGGGCATCAGCGGATGCACGATCCATATGACGCGGCAGCGCTCGAAGCGTTCGCAATCAACGCGCGCGTGCGCTGTTGGACTTCATCTGGCGCACTCGCACGCCAGATGGGTGGCCGAAAGCACGTCCAGACGACATGTTCGCCGTCGATTGGTTCGACGGCGGCGACTGGAAGCCGTATGAGCCACCGCCGCACCTCGCATCGCTCAAGAAGAAGGTTGGCAAAGACTTAGCCCACATCACGCTCGGTGCCGACGCGCCCAGCGGTTGGCAGCCTCGCTATGAAGCCAGCGGCCTTGCGTCGGCGGTGCGTACTTTGCCGAACGTGTCTCAGCCAGCTGCGTCGGTCTCAACTTCAAGAGCGCCGTGCCAGACGCTGTCGCTGAATGGCGCATCGAGATCGAAGCCGATGACGAGATGTTCGGATTGATTGCCGCCGACCCGCTGCTACCCCAGCAAACCTGACATGCGCGAGCTACGCGACAGCAGCAAGACGACGCATCTCGACGTTGAGGCATAGCGAGATCGGAAGGCCGCAAACGATCTGTGTTGTAGCCGTCGCAGCCGCTGGCGTAGTCGTGGTCTGGAATCAGGCGTGCCTCACGTTCGAGGTTGGTCTTAGACTCGGGACCGAGCTTTCCATTGCGCCTGACCTCAGCATGAGCTTCATCGATGAGGAGCAGCAGTTCCGCAACTAGTGATCCGCCGCCGTCTAGCACGGTGCGCAGCTCGACTGTTCTCTCCTCGCGGGATTGCCAGCGTCGCTCGCGGGAACTGCCCCAAGCCGCCGCGACAACACCACCGATGCCAACCACCGCTGACGCCGAGACCGAGATGATTGCGACTACTTCGCTCACGACCTACGTTGCTGCGCCGCCTCCAGGCAATCGGCATACACCCACGTCGGCTCGCGTTCATCTCCGCACTTGACGCAGATGGGCTCGTCCATGACAGCCACGGTTTCCGGCTACTTCTTCGATTCTCCGCCAGCCGCGCCATTGCCTCCGCTCGATTGATTCGACGGGCCACCTTTAGATTGTTTGGCGACTTGGACGGCCAGCGCGATACCGCCGATGCCACCACCCGGCTCGCCTACTACCTGTGCGCCTTGCTGGACAGCCATCCACGCTCCGCTGCCGCGAAGCGACTTGGCTACCTCGGGGTCGGGTGCGCCGCCCGACTGCTGCTGGCCATCGTCGGCCATAGGTCATGCTCCTTAGATCGTGGTCCTGGGCCGATCCTGGATCGTTAGCAGACGCACCCGACATCACCGCCATGCTCAGAGTGGTTCCGGCTAGCTGCCGAATTTGCCGAACTGCCGGTCTAGGCGTGGGAGACCCCGGTCAACCTCGCGTACGCTTCTGCCGAAACCGCTGACATCGACCGTGATCGTCGTGCCGCGCTTCTAGCCGCTGAGGTTGGGGCGGTCCATAAGCCCAGTCTACGCTGGGCCGTGGACGCTCCCTCACGCCGCCAGCGCGTACTCGTGCGTGAGATTGCGCGCAGAGGACGGCACGCGCGCTACTCAGGAGTCCTCAAGCAGCGATGTCCCCCAGCCGACGGCACTCTGCGCTAGTGCGAGCGCGGCTGCTCGATTGAGTGTGATCGGCTCGTCGTAGCGGAGTTCGGCCGCCCAGGGCGTCAGCCAATCGATGTCCGATAGCTCGTCGGGTACGTTCGTGCCTGCCGCCTCGACCTGTTCCCCGAGCAACTCAAGATCATGCGTGCGTGGCAACTCCGAACCTGCCAGCACGAGCGCCACCTTGAGAGCCTTCTCTACGGCTTGCTGTGCATGGAATCCGATGATGTAGTCGTCAACGTTGGCGTCGTCAGCGAGCTTCCGAATGGCGTAGAGGTCTCCTGCCGCCAGGCGCTGAAGCATCTTCGCGTACTCGACCTGCTCAGGACTGGGCGACAACGCGACCCTCGCGCAATGCACGATCGACCATGGTGCCCCTTACCTTCGAACGCCGTTCGACAAGCGCCTCATCCATCACGATCACATCCACCGGGGCGCCGAAACCCCGCAGAGCGCGGCGGAGCCTGACAGCCTCCGCGAGGCGATCGCCAAGCTCGCGCTCGATCACCAAGAAGTCGAAGTCGCTGCCCTCATCCGCGTCGCCACGGGCATGTGAGCCGAACAGGATCACCTTGGCAGGCCCCGACGCTGCGTCGATTAGGGCACGGCCGGCACGCTCGATCATCTCCTCGGCAGCAACCGCGTTCATGCCCGCCGCTCCTCGACAGCCATGCCATCCGTCACGCAGAGGATCAATGTGCGCATCGTGCGCTCGATTGTATCCGGCCAGAAGGCGGCCCAACCGAGTCGTATCATGGTCCAGCTTGACTACGAAGGTGCTGATCCCGGCTCGATGGTTGGAGCACGGAACAGGCTGAGCTAAGTGGCACATTCAAGGCATTTGAACGAGAAGCAGCTAGAGGTCCTGCGCTGGATCGCCCAGGGTAGCCCGCAGGGGGTTATGGATGGCGACTCGCATCGCATTTCGGCGGCTGCACTACGTAATCGTGGTTTGGTGACGACTTCAGGCCGTGGGCCGACATGGTCGGCAGCGATCACCACGGCTGGTCTCGCATATCTCAAGCGGGCAGATGGGCCAAACCCGCCGATCCCAAGACAGGCGAATACGTCGGTTACGGAGCAACTTGTCAACGATGTGATTGCCGCAGGCGGTTCGCTTCGCGTACCTCGCAGGAACTGGTACAGCCGTGACGGTGTTGACTATGCGAATCGGGCGTGGCTGGCCGAGCAGTACGGGAAGGTGCCTAGGGGCAAGCGGCTCACGGTGGAAGAGGCCTCCACAGAGGAGCTCATGATTAAGTTGGTCGATGACCCTGGCGATATGGTCGGTGAGGTCCTACCAGTCCCCGTGCCAGTGAAGGTCGCTCGCTACCACTCGGTCGTGCGGCAGTTTCGCGACCACTCTGAGCGTCATGAAGTCTCGCGTGCCGTACTTCCGCGCCTGTTGCGCATCTTGCAGGGTTTGATTGTCGAGGCCGAGCAGCGTGGCTATGGTGTGCAGGTCGCTTCGGCTCAGGAGCGAGACCGGTACGGCTATCGCTCAGAGTGGCAGGGTGCGCATCGCGGCCACATCGTCATCGTTATTGGTGATGACTATTCAGCCGCCGTTCGGATCAAGGAGGAAGGACTGCAAAGTCGGACTTACTGGAGACAGCGCAACTGGAGTGACTTCCGTGGCACGAACACGTGGGATTCCCGAGTGTTGGATGCGTATGAGGCGAATGCCACCGGGCGTCTGCAGATGGAGCTCGTAACGGGATACAGCCAGCGGTCTGCGAAGTGGGCCGATCGCAAATCGATGACACTTGAGGAGCTGCTTCCCGAATTACTGCGCGAGATCGAGACGCGCGCTGTCGAGGACGAGCAGCGTCGCCAGACGGCCGAACGCAAAGCTGCCGAGCAGGAGCAGGCCTGGGAGGCGGCGATGAGGCAAGCGCGTGAGCGGCACGCTGAGCACCACCGCGGCGAAGTCCTACGCAGTGAGCTCGCCCGATGGAGCGAGGCTAAGCGTATCCGCGCCTATTGCTCTGCTGCAGAATCTAGTTATCCCGACACCTCCGAGACGCGGGAGTGGATAGCGTGGGCACGCGGCTATGCCGATACGCGCGACCCGCTGCAGACAGCACCACGCGCGTACCAGCTGTACCGGAGTTAGTGCAGCCTGAGGAGCTACGACCATTCCTTGATGGATGGGATCCCTACGGCCCCAGTAGGCGTAGACGGTAGCGCGCTGATCCTCTCCGACTCGGTGGCGATGGGCCACGGATGGTGCAGCGCCGGTGCGTGATCGCTATGACTGACGCTTCGGTCCCCGGTTGCCGAAATCTCCTGGGCCGTGCGGAGACGTGATCATGAGGCTGGTACGGTCACGCCACTAGCGCATAGTCCCCGGCTACCTGGCGGTCGCGCAGAGGGACGATGCAGGCCCCCGCTATGTCACTAACCCGCGACCGTTCTTCAGGACGGTCTTTTTCGTTGGGCATAAGCTTGGACCGATACCGAGCGTGCACCGGCGCTGGTTGGCGGAAGCACGCTGCAATGAGCGCTTACGCGACGCCGGTTGCGTTCCGGCGAAGCGTTGACGGACAGGCTAAAGGCTCTTGCGAAGAGCAGCTGTTGGCAGCTACCGCAGCTGCGGCGGCAGTTGCCTACGACCGGCTGGTTGAGCGTCTCTATCTGATGGATGACGGGTGGATCATCAAGGGTGCTGTCGCTTTGCTGGCGAGAGACTTGGGTGTTAGGGCATCCATCGATATCGGAGGCGGTGAGCTCGGGCCCAAATCCTTGGGTGCGCGGGTCGAACGGGCGCAAGCTAGCGCTCCCAGCTGAGCTGGTCGCCCTGCGCGGCTAGGTCACGGGCGGCCGCTCGCGCTAGCGAAAGATGTGCGCGCACCCGATCAACCGGTATCCGCCGCGGTGGGTCGTGTAGACGATCACGCGCGAGGACTGGCAATGGATGACGCCGTGCCCGAAGTGCGCGTAGACCTTGGTGCGGCCGGTGCCGGTGTAGACGTAGTTGGTGCCGTGGCTGGTGTAGATGAAGTTCGGTCCGTTGCCCGCGTAGATGCGATCGACTTGCGTCGTGGGCTGACCAGAGGGCTCGTAGTCGCCCCAGATCACGTCCCCGACCTGACCCCCATAGATAGTGTCATCGCCGTTGCCGCCGAGCAGCTCGTTGTGGAGGTCACGATCTCCGTGCATCGTCTCGTTGAGGTTCTGTTTGTTGATGATCAGCTTGCCGTCGATCTTCGGCCAGCCGGCGTGGCTGGCGTCTCCCGCGGCGCTCGTCGCGAGGGCGAGCGCGAGCGTGGCCGTGCCGAGTAGGACGCAGCCCAGCCGCGTCGGGTCGAACCGTGCCTGTCGCGGTCGATCTGGTGGGGTGGGGCTCATATAGCCCTGTTGCCCAGTCGTGCCGAGGGCCATGCGGGTGTGGACAAAGCTATGAAAGTTTCTTCCAGAAGGTGGATGCGCTCGCCTGGCCGCAGCCGCGCCGCGTACGGGGAGGCAATCCATCCGTCGGTCACATTCGCTTCCCGGGAGGTGTCATAGAGCCAGATAGCTGAGACGGGTCGAGGCGATGGCACCTGGGTTGGTGCAATGGCCTAAGCAAATATCCGGGCGCGCTTATCCTTGGCCCGGAGAGCCAACGGCCGTGCCTCCGATGCGCAGCGCGCCGAGCAACATCGCGTCGATCGAGGTGGACGGCCCTTGTACAACCAGCCATGCGCGCCCGATGCGTCTCGCAAGCAGTGGCCCATTCGCCCCGCCGTCCTCGAGGAAGATCCCGGGCTGCGCGGTCGGCTTGAGACCCGGTAGTGCGGGCGCTGCGCCGTGCGGGTCGCGCGCGCCGAGGAGGATCGCGGCCGAGGGCGCTTCGGTGTAGCCCTTGATCGAATACCAGCTGCGCGCGCAGCTGAAGAGTGCGTTCGCCGTCACGCTGGAGCCCAGCTTCGGCACGCGTGTCGCGAGGACTCCCCACGAGGCCGTCACGTCGAGCAGGCGAGGGGCGTGGATCGAACACGGGCTCGACGTCGCGCGGCTGCCGGCCTCGACAGTGCGCGTCGCCACTCTCGCGGTCGTCGGCAGTGCGCCGCCCGGTGGTTCGCGAATCACGTGGCCGGTGCTGTCCAGTGCGACCGGGTCGGTTTGCCCGGATACAAACGCGATAACTGCCTTCCACCCCGCGGGCAGCCGGTCGTCGCGTCGCGCCAAGACGATGTGCCGCGGACTCAGGCGGACGGCTGCCACGCGCGAGGTGACGACCGCCCAGAATAGGTTCGTGTGATCCTGCTGCGCCGTCGCCGGGGTGTGCGAGGACTTCAAGAGGTTCCGCGCGTTGCTGATCGGCTCCCCGCCGGCCAACAGGATCGGAGTGCCCGGCCGGTACGACGGCGCGCACGTCCCGCCGCCCGAATAAGGCGAGCGGACACCGGTAATCGAGAAGCGCGGGTCGCTGCACCAGCCGGCGTCGCCGGCCTCCAGGTCCGGCGTCAAGGGCACGTCATAGTGAAGCGCGCGCAAGCTCGGCACGGTCCCGCTCAAAGGCGCCGAGCCGCGATCGACGAGCACCGCGATCGCCGCGGCAGCCGTCGCGCCGACTCCTAGCGCCAGGACCACCAACGCGAACGGAGGCCAGCGACGCAACGACCGCCCCCAGGCACGGCGCGCCATGGAACCATCGCCGCCCGCCGGGACCGTCGCCTCCTGCCGGGGCCCGCGGTCGCCGACACGAGAGCCGTACTCGCGCCTGGCGGCATCGCTCAACGCCTGTTGCAGCTGGTCGAGGTGATCGCTCATGACTTCTCCTCCATCAGGGTTCGCAGTCGTCGCAGTCCTCGACTGACGTGCTGGCGCGCCACCTGCTGGGAGTGGCCAAGTTTCAGTGCGAGCCGCTCGTAGTCCAGCTCGTCGAGGACTCGCGCGCGCACCGCCTCGCGTTGCGCGTCGGGGAGCTGCTCGAGCAGCTCCAGCGCCGTGTCGCCCACGCCCACCAGTTCCTGCACACGCAGGATGTCCTCGTCCTCGAACGCGATCCTCGGTATCCCCAGGCGCTGTCGGGCTGCGACCTCCACGCGCCCGCGTCTGGCGCTCTCACGCAGCTTGTTGCGCGCGATCCCGAGCAGCCACGCCAATGCCGGCGCCTCGGCCGCGCGGTAGCGCTCGCAGGCCAGCAGCGCCGCCGCGAACGTCTCGCCGGCGAGATCCGCCGCGACCTCCGCGGAGCCCACGCGGCGCGCCAGATACGCCAGCACCTCGGCGACGTGCCGACCATAGAACGCCGCGAAGGCCGCGCCATCGCCGGTGGCGGTCGCGAGCAGCAACTCGTCATCGCCGCGAGGATCGTCGTTTGAGCCCACTACCACTACCTTGCACGACGCGCTCATTTGTGACAGCACAGAGCCGGGTGCGCCGCGGGCGGCGAGGACTTCTGGTGCGGTCGAGTCGAAAATGACTGTTATCAGATCTGATAATCTCCACGTATGGAGCCCTCGCTGGAGCAGGTCTTGGAGAAGGCCGCGCAGCTACAGGCGCTGGTGCCCGGCGCCGTCTTGGTCGGAGGCTCCGCGGCGGCACTGCACGCTCACCACCGGCAGTCGCTCGATCACGATCACGTGGTCGCGGATCTCGCCGAGCGCTTCGACTCGATTCTGGAGCACCTGGAGGCGCTGGGAGACTGGTCGACGGCCAAGGCGCAGCCTGGGAAGATCATCCTGGGCGAGCTCGGAGGCATCGAGACCGGTGTGCGCCAGCTGTTTCGCAGCCGACCGTTGGAGAGCACCGAGATCGAGGTGGGAGGTGAGCGGCGTGTCATACCGACCGCCGCCGAGATCCTGCGGATCAAGGCGTGGCTTGCCCTGAATCGCAACCAGACTCGCGACTACCTCGACGTCGCGGCGCTCGCGGACCGCATCGGGCTCGACGAGGCGGCTGGCGTCCTGCGCGGCATCGATGAGTACTACGCCGATATCAACGACCGCCCCGAGGCAGTTGCCACGCAGCTCGTCAGGCAGCTGGCAGACCCGCGACCGCGAGACGCCGAGGTAACTACGCAGCTCGCGAGCTACAAGGCGTTGGACCCGCGTTGGCACGATTGGTCAACGGTCACCACGGTGCTCGCAGACCTCGCGCAGCGAATGGTGCGCTGACCATGCGCTTTCGCAACCTCGACTTCGATTCCACCGCGCCGATGGATGAGTGGCCCGCCGAGGCGATCGAGACGGTCATCGATCGCGGCGCGCTGTCGGATTGGGGGCGTCTTGTCGACGCGATTCGGGACCAACCCTGGGGTCCCGCCGCACGCACGGCCGACACAGTGGTCTCCTGGGGCGAGCACTACGGTGTCGACGCGCTGATCGCCAACGCAATTCGACACGCCCGTGAGGATGTCGCGCTGCGCGGTCGCGCCGAGTACGCCGCGCAAATCCGCTCCTGGCGGGCCCAGGCCGGTATGACGCTGCGCCAATTCGCAAGCGCGGCCGGCACGTCCGCATCGCGACTATCCGACTACGAGAACGCCAAGGTCGCCCCCACCACCGACGTGCTTGGGCGCCTCCGCCACGTCGCGCGGACTGGCGTGGGAGCCGTGGGCTAGGGTGGACCGCATGGCCCGTGTCGCAGTAGCAACCGCGTTCGGTGGACCCGAGGTCCTCGCGGTAGTCGCGGAGTCCGTCGCGGAGCCGGGGGCCGGCGAGGTTCGCCTCGCCGTGCGGGCCGCCGGCATCAATCCCGTGGACTGGAAGCGCTACAGCGGTTCGATGGGAGCCGACGCCAAGCTACCGATGCGCTTGGGGTTCGAGGCCTCCGGCGTCGTGACCGAGGTCGGCAGTGAAGCCGTCGGCCCGGCCGGTCCGGTCGCCGTGGGGGACGAGATCATCGCCTTCCGCGTCGACGGCGCCTACGCCGACGAGCTCGTGGTGCCAGCCTCGGCGGTCGTCCCGAAGCCGGCCGCGATGAGCTGGGTGCAAGCCGGGGGATTGATGCTGGCTGGTGCCACCGCCACCCATGCACTCGCCGCGACCGCCGTCGCCGCGCGCGAGACGGTGCTGGTGCACGCCGCGGCTGGTGGGGTTGGGCTGATGGTCGTCCAGCTCGCCGTCGCTCGCGAAGCGCGCGTCATTGCAACCGCGAGCGAGCGCAACCACGAGTACCTGCGCGAGCTCGGCGCCGAGCCCACGACCTACGGTGCGGATCTCGCCGACCGCGTGCGCGCACTGGCTCCGGATGGCGTGGACGCCGCGATCGACTGCATCGGCACCGACGAGGCCGTCGACGTTTCACTCGAGCTTGTCGCCGATCGCGACCGCGTCGCCTCGATCGCCGCGTTTGCCCGCGGCGTCCAAGCCGGCATCAAGCTGCTCGGAGGCGGCCCCGGCGCGGACCCCGGAACCGAGCTGCGCCAAGCCGCCCGCCTGCAGCTCACCGCGCTCGTCGAACAGGGCAAGCTCAAGGTCCGCGCTCGCGCATTCGCGCTCGACGACGTCGCCGCAGCCCACCGCGAGGGACAGGCCGGTCACGTCACCGGCAAGCTCGTTCTCGTTCCCCGCTCAGACGGCTAACGAACCCGTTACGACGACAGCGTCATCGTGAGGTGGCGCAGCAGCCGGATGCGCGCTTCCTCGGCGTTCCGTCCGCCGCCTGCGACGACGACCCAGGCGTTGCCCTCGCGTCTGGCGGTCATGGGCCCGCGGAAGGCATAGTCGCCGCTGCCGTTGTAGAGGCCGGGGACCTGCGGGATCGGGAGGAGGCCCGGTATCGCGGCTGGCACGATGCGTCCGGGATCGGCCGCGTCGAGTAGTACCGCTGCGCGCATGCCCCGGCCGGCAACGTAGTACTCGGTGTCAATACAGGAAAGGAAGCCTCGCCCGACGATCTGTGCGGGATATGAGCGTAGGGCTGTGGCCACCTGTCCCCACTCGGCGGTGATGCCCCCGAGCCCGGAGGCTTGTAATTGGCATGGTCCTTTGAGTGGGACGGCGGGGCGATTCCAGTCTCGAAACCAGACGGCTCCATAATCGCGGGATTCTGCGATCGGCTTGCCGCGGGCGTCGAGGGGAACCGTGGTTGGTGACTCGGTGAGGGCCGGCCGATCGACCGATCCACGAGGGGGCGCAGGCCGGTTGACCGATCCACGAAGAGGCGTGTGGATGATCGCGACCCGCAGGCCGTAGGGAAGTCCCGGCAACCTTTTGGTTGCGACTCGCCGCGTGCCGTTCACCAGGAAGTAAGCGACACGTGGCGCGGTGATCTCGGTTGTCGTTATGTCGCTTTCGCCGTGAGTCCACCCGGAGCTGTTTGCCAGGAGCGGATGGCCAACGGTCGGGAGCGGTCCGCAGGTCCCGCCGCCCCCGCCGCTCTTATCGAAGATGGTCACGCACCAGCCGGCCTGTCCGCCTTCCAAGTTTGGGGACAAGCTGACACTGATCGGCTGCGAGGTCGCCCCGACGTGGCTTGCCAGCGGCGACGGTTCCGGCGGCAGATGCAGAGGCGCTTCTGCTGGCGCCTTGCCACCCGTTGTGGCGCTAATCAATATGCCCGCAGCCGCCAGCGTCAACAGCACGGCGAGCGATACGCGCAGTCGCCGCGAGCGCTGTCTGCGCCGCGCCTCTTCGATGACGCCCTGGTCAGGTCCAACAGGCACGCCCGCCGGAATCTCAGATGAAGGCCGATCGTCGAGCAGCGCGGGCATGTTTCAGCGGATGCCTTGGATGATCGCGATGAGCTCCTCGCGCTGGTAGCCCTGCTGGCGCGCGAAGCCGACGAGCTCACGTGCGCGAGCGACGACGGCACCGCGCTGCGGGGTGCCGCTGACACGCACGCCGAGTCCGCGGCGGAACTCCAGGAGACCTTCCTCACGCAGCGCGCGCAACGCGCGCAGCACCGTGTTGGTGTTGACCGCCATAACCGCGGCGAGGTCACGGGCGGGCGGCAGACGCTCCCCGGGCCGGGCCTCGCCTTCGGCGATCGCCCGCCTGATCTGCGCGGCGACTTGGTCGTGCAGGGGGGTGGGATCTGAATGGTCGATGCCTTCTAGCATGATGCTATTTATATTAGCACCATACACACCATTGTCAAGATGAAGAGAGTGCGGGTCTGCTTGTGATCGTCACGCCGCCTCCTGCGATGCCGCCCGGCCCGGTCGAGATCGAGAACCGCCGGGCCCTGGTTTCAGGTGATGGGCGGCGGTTGACCTTCGGCGCTCGCGAGGAGTACCGGGTCCCATTCGCAAACAGTGCAGGCATGGCGAAACGCCGAGCGAGCGAAGTCGAGAGCGAGCGCATGCGGGTCTGGACTGGAGCGGATGTCATCCCAGTCCAGGACGTACTCGCCGAGAGCCTCTTCCCAGCGCGCAGCCGGAGGCGAGAGCGTTGCCGCCGCGAAGTCCTTCGGCGCCGGGTGCGCGTAGGCATAGAAGGCCGCCTTCTCATAGCGCGAGTCGCCGGGCCACCAACCCACGGCGACCTCCTGGACGTTCATCGCGTTGCGCATGATGAAGTCCTCTGACGGCGGCTGCGCCGGCAACCCCGAGAAGAGATTCACCGCGAGATCGAAGGAACCCCACCACGCATTGACCGGCGTGCAGCGACTGCGATACGGGGCGCGGAAAGCCGCGAGGACCAGCGCGGCGTGGGTGGCGCCGGCGAAGTAGGCGGCGACCTGGGTGGGGTCATAGTGAGTGTGCTCGTCGTCCTCGTCCAGCGGCACGCTCCACGACACCTCCTGTGGCGTGGGGTCGATCGAGACGGCGCCTGCCAGTTCGCCGATCGCGGCCAGCAGCTCGCGCGTGACCGCGCCGACCGGTCGGTTCGGGGCTAGCGCGGCACGACGCGAGTCCCCACCGCTGTGCTCGATGACTGCCTCGTGCGTTCTCAGGTCAAGCGCGGCGACGAACGCCCCGGAACCATCGGGTGCGGGTAGCGGAAGCGTCTCCCAGCCGCGCGCCGTCAGCCGCAGCGCGGCGTGCTGGAGCTGCGGCTCGGGTGGCGCAAGCTTCACCGCCAGCTTGCCGAGGACCTGGGTGTGCGCGTGCAGCGTGTCGCGCGTCGCGCGCCACTGTGCATACGGAAGCTCCGGCCACTGCGAGAGCATGAAAGTACGCTACACCGATGTTCGCGATCGCGCTCGCGCTGGGGTGCTCGGCCTGTTACGGAGTGTCCAATTTCCTCGGCCCGCAGCTGGTCCGCCGGCACACCTTGGCCTCGGTTCTGGTGATCTCGCAGCTTGCGGCCCTGGGGGTCTGCGTGCTGTATCTGGTGCTCGCCGGCGGGCGCTCGCTGCCGCGCGCCGACGTGTGGGTGGCGCTCCTCGCCGGTGTCGGCAATGCGGGCGGGCTGATCGGCTTCTACAAGGCCGCCGAGCTCGGGCCCCTGTCAGTGGTCGCGCCGATCGGCGCGCTGGGCGCGATCGTGCCGGTGGCGTGGGGGATCGCGAGCGGTGACTCGCTGCGGCCCGTACAAGTACTCGGATTGGCGCTGGCGATGAGCGGCGCGGTGCTCGCGGCGCGGCGCCCCGCAGCCGGCGGCGAGGGCGTACCCGACTATCCCAACCCGCGGCTCAGCGCGATCTGGGCAGCGGGCTCGGCCGTGGCATTCGGGGTCTTCCTCACGGCGTTGCCGCTGGCCTCGGCTCACGGCCGCGCTTGGGCGCTCTTCGACGCCCGCCTCGGGATGGTGGTCCTGCTCGTGCTGTGGGCCCGACGCGAGCTGCCCGATCTGAGGCCGAACCGCAAGGTCGGGCTGCTGGCGCTCCCCGGTCTGCTGCTGGTCGCGGGCACGCTGCTCTATACCGCCGCCACCGCGCGCGGTCAGCTGTCGCTCGTCTCAGTGCTCGGCTCGCTGTTCCCGGTCTTCACGGTCGGTCTCGGTGTGGTCGCGCTGCGTGAGCGTCTCTCCCCGACGCAGGCGGTCGGGGTCGTGGCCGCCCTCAGCGGGATCGTGTTGATCGCCCTCTAGCTGGCGAGCGTGTGGTTGAAGCGGCGCAACGCCAGCGGCACGCAGACCGCGAGGATCACTCCGCACCAGAGCATCATCGCAACCGCCGGGTGATCCAGCTGCCAGGAGCCGCTGGAGTGCACGCCCTCGGTCAGTTCGCGCACCGTCGCGACCAGCGCCGCGATCGGGTCCCAGTGAGCGATCGTGCGCGGGACCAGATCCATGCCGGCGATCGGTACGAAGGTGCCGGCCATGAAGGCCAGCGGGAAGATCACGATGAAGCCGACGCCCTGCATCGCGTCGGGGGAGCGCACCAGCATCCCCAGCAGCACGCCCATCCAGGTGAACGCGAAGACGCCGAGCGTCATCAGCGCCAGCAGCTCGACTCCGTGAGCGAAAGTGAGCTGCGGGTTCCAGCCGAGGATCAGGCCGAAGACGATCACGATCACCATGCCCAGGAGCGCCTCGCAGAACTGGCCCATGACCTGGCTGGTGATGATCGACAGGCGGCTGACGGGCATCGAACGGAAGCGGTCGATCACGCCCTCGGTCATGTCGTTGGAGGTGGCCACTCCCGCACCGATGATCCCGAACGCGAGCGACTGGCCGATGATGCCCGGGAACAGGTAGTCCTTGTAGCTGATCCCCGTGACGTGGATCGCGGAGCCGAACACGTACAGGAACAGCAGGATGAAGACGATCGGCTGGATCGTCACGTCCAGCAGGCGCTCCGGGACCCGTGGGATCGAGCGCAGGCTGCGCGCCGTGAGCAGCAGCGTGTCGCGGACATAGCGTCCCGCTGCGTTCCCCTGGCGGTTGGGGGCGATCGTCGTGGTGCTCATAGGGCCTCCTTTGGGTGCCGCGATTGCTGTGGGTCGGGGGTCCTCATTGCGCGACCCCTTCCGCGCGCAGCGACTCCGGTGGAGCCGCCTCGGGGTCGATTCTCTGGGGGTCGATCGCCTCGGGGTCCTCTGCATCCGCGCCGGTCGTGTGGCCCGTCAATGCGAGGAATGCATCGTCAAGCGTGGGGCGCCGCAACGCGATCTCATCGACCGCGATACCGCTGTCGCGGACCGTCTCCGCGACGCGCGCAAGGTCGGCGGCGTCACCGGGCGCGGGTACCGAGACGGTGCGCTGCTCGCGCGTCACCGTGGTCGTGAAGTGCTCGGCGAGCACATCGGCAAGTCGCTGCAGCGCGGCGCCGTCGGCCGCTACGACATCGACGCGCTGCTCGCCCACCTGGGCCTTCAGCTGCGCCGGCGTACCCGCTGCGATCTCGCGGCCGTGGTCGATCAGCACGACGCGGTTGGCCAGCGCGTCGGCCTCTTCGAGGTATTGGGTCGTCAGCAGCAGCGTCACTCCTTCCGCGACCAGCTCGCGAATCGTCGACCACACCACCTGGCGGCTGCGCGGGTCCAAGCCCGTGGTTGGCTCGTCGAGCACCAGCAGGTGGGGTCGGTCGATCAGGCCCGCCGCGAGATCCACGCGGCGACGTTGCCCGCCGGAGAGGTTCTTGACCAGGCGGTCGCGGAACTCCTCGATGTCGAAGCGCCCGATCAGCTCCTCGACGATCGTGCGGGTGCTGCTGCGGCGATGGCCGCGCAGGCGCGCCATCAGTCGGAGGTTCTCGACGGCCGTGAGGTTCTTGTCCAGAGCCGCGAACTGCCCGGTGAGCGAGATCACCTGCCTGACGCGGTCGGCTTCGGAGACGACGTCGTGCCCAGCGATGCGCGCCCGTCCGGCGTCGGGACGCAGCAGCGTCGCGAGCATCCGCACCATGGTCGTCTTGCCGGCGCCGTTGGGCCCGAGCAGCGAAACGACCGTTCCGGTGTCCACGTGCAGGTCGAGGTTCTGCACGGCGGTGAACTTCCCGAAGCGCTTCGTCAGGCCTTCGGCTTCGATTGAGGCTGCGCTGGAGTTGATCATTCAACAATCCTACAGTAACTAAAATATTTTTGCAACTGAACTTATTGCACTAGGATATGGGGATGGCATCTGGGGAGGCCGCCGACGCGGATCTGCTCGACGATCACGAGGCTTTCGAGGGCTCGATCGGCGAGGGCGCGATCTACCGCCTCCTGGAGCGCGAGCTCGGGCGGGAGATGGCCGATGCCCTTACGCTGGCACGCGCCACGCAGGAGCGCTGGGAGCGTCGCCGCCACCCGCACGACGGGCTGCGCGAGCGCAAGAAGCGGCGCATGCGCCAGCAGATCTCCGATGTAGCGACCACGCTGTTCGTGGTGCGCGGCTTCGACCACGTCAAGGTCTCCGAGGTCGCCGAGATCGTGGGGGTCTCGGAGAAGACCGTCTACAACTACTTCCCCACCAAGGAGTCGCTGGTCTTCGATCGCACCGACGAGGCGATCGAGCGGCTGGCGCTCGCACTGCGCGAGCGCGCCCCCGGCGAGTCGCCGACGAAGGCCATGCTGCGCGCGCTCGGCGAGGACCTGGAGGAGCTCGACCAGCTCCCCGATGAGGCGCACATGTTCCTGCCGCTGTTCGCCGAGATGGTCGCCGCGACGCCGTCGCTGCACGCGGCCTGGCTCGAGCTCCAAGGCCGCCTCGTCGAGGTCGCCAACCAGGAGCTCGCGGCTGTGGCCGACGTGGACCCTCGCGATCCCGAGCCGATGATCGCCGCGCACGCGATCGTCGGCCTCTACGACGTGGCGCTGCGCACGCGCATTCGGCACATCGAAGATGGTCTGCGCGGCAGCGAGCTGCGCGACGCGGTACTCGCCGACCTCGAGCGCGCCGCCAGGATGCTCGACACGGGGCTGTGGTCGTTCAACGTGCTGACCCAGGGCGCGCGCACGCGCGCGCAACTGCGGGATGCGGCGCTCGCGGCCGAGGACGTGCGCCGGCAGGTGCTCGACGCCCTCAAGCAGGCCCGCTCGGCTTGGCAGGAGATCCGCGGACGCGAGCAGGACGAGCGCTAGCGGGTAGGCTTCACAGCGGCATGGCACCCGCGCTCGTCCTGCACGTGATCCCGCCGTCGCACCCGTGCATGACCGCGACCGCGGCGCTGCGCTTGAAGGGCCTCGAGCACGAGCGCGTGGAGTTCGCGCCCGGCGAGCACGTGGAGCGGATGCAGGCGATTTACGGCGCGGGCAACCACACCGTCCCGGGCATGCTCGTCGACGGCGAGCCGGTGCACGGCTCGCGCGCGATCCTCGCGCGCCTGGAGGAGCTCGCGCCCGCGCCGGCGCTCTACCCCTCCGAGGAGGTCCGCGAGGCCGAGCGCTGGGGCGATGAGGAGCTGCAGGACCTAGGGCGGCGGATGTCGTGGGGCGCGCTGCACTTCCGTCCCGAGGCGATGGGCACCTTTGGCGGTGCCGGGCCGCTCGACGGTGCCGGCACCGACTTCGCGATCCGCTTCGTGCGCGGCACATGGAAATACCACGGCATCACCGCGGCGCGCCTGCAGGAGGATCTCGCGGGACTTGCACAGAAGCTTGCCCACGTGGAGGCGCTCGCCGCGGATGGGGTGATCGGCGGCGAGCAGCCCAACGCCGCGGACTTGCAGATCGGCGCCACGCTGCGCGTACTGCTGACCGTCGGCGACCTGCGCCCGCTGCTCCGGGGCGGCGCCGGTGAAAGGATCGCCCTGCGCCACTTCCCGGAGTACCCCGGTGACGTGCCTCCCGGCGCGTTCCCCGCTGGCTGGACGCCGGCGGCTTGAGCGCAACCGCGGTCTCGGCTCCCCCGCGCACCGAGCGCGCCCCGCGGCTCGCCGTGATCTTCACCGGCCTGATGCTGGTGATGTTCCTGGCCGCGCTCGACTCGACGATCGTCGCGACCGCGCTGCCGACGATCGTCGGCGACCTCGGCGGCCTGACCAAGCTCTCGTGGGTCACGAGCGCCTACCTGCTGGCGCAGACTGCGGTCACGCCGCTGTACGGGAAGCTCGGCGATCTGCTCGGGCGCAAGCGCGTGCTGCAGAGCGCCGTGCTGCTCTTCCTCGCCGGCTCGGCCCTCTGCGGGCTATCGCAGTCGATGACCGAGCTGATCGCGTTCCGCGCCGTGCAGGGCCTCGGCGCCGGCGGCTTGATCGTGCTGGTGCAGGCCACAGTTGGAGACGTCGTCTCGCCCCGTGAACGCGGCCGCTACCAGGGCCTCTTCGGCGCCGTCTTCGGAGTCTCCAGCGTCGCCGGGCCGCTGCTGGGAGGCCTCCTGGTCGAGCACGTCTCCTGGCGCGCGATCTTCTACGTCAACCTGCCCTTCGGGCTGATTGCGCTGTTCGTGCTCGGTGCGACGCTGCCCACCATCGAGCGCACGACGCAGCCGGTGATCGACTATCTCGGGGCCGCCACGCTCGCGGCGGCGGTCAGCGCGATCGTGCTGGTCGCCTCGCTGGGAGGGACGACTTGGCCGTGGGGCTCGCCGCAGGTCGTCGTGGTCGCCGCGCTCGCCGTGCTGCTGCTCGGCGTCTTCCTGCTCGTCGAGCGCCGCGCCGCCGAGCCGGTGCTGCCGTTCGCGGTGATGCGCGACGCCGTCTTCCGCGTGGCCTTCTCACTCTCGATGGTCGTCGGCTTCGCGCTGTTCGGCGCCGTCACGTTCCTGCCGCTGTTCTTCCAGACCGTCTACGAGGCCAGCCCGACCGGCTCGGGGCTGCGCCTGATCCCGCTGATGGGTGGGCTGGTGTTCACCTCGATCCTCTCCGGGCGGCTGATCTCGCGCTTTGGGCGCTACAAGATCTTCCCGGTGCTCGGCACCGCGATCATGACTATTGGTCTGCTGTTGCTCTCGACGCTGCACGTGGACACCTCCACAGCGGCCGTCGATGCCTACCTGCTCGTGCTCGGTCTCGGCCTCGGCCTCGTCATGCAGGTGCTGGTGCTCGCGGTGCAGAACGCCGTCGACTTCAGCGTGCTTGGCGCGGCCACCTCCGGCGTGACCCTCAGCCGTGGCATTGGCGGTTCGCTGGGCACCGCGGTCTTCGGGACGATCTTCTCGACCGGTCTGATCAGCGCGCTGCACAACTTGCTCGCCTCCTCCGTCGCTACGCACGCGGCCGGCGCTACGCACGCTGGACTCGGCGCCGCCGGAGTTGAGCTCGCGCACGGAGCGCGGCTCTCGGGCACGCAGGTCGCGCAGCTACCCGCCGCGGCGCGCACTGCCTACCAGCACGCCTACGTGCAGGCCCTGCACCCCGTTTTCCTTGTCGCCGCCGGCGTGGCCGCTGTCGGATTCCTGCTCAGCCTGTGCCTGCGCGAGCGCCCGCTGCGCGCCAGCGCCGCCGCCTCGCAGGGCCTGGAGCGCACGCTCGCGGTCCCCTGCGACGGCAACTCGCTGGCGGAGATCGACCGGGCGCTGTCGTTGCTCATCGGACGCGAGCGCCGGCGCAACTTCAACATGCACGTCGCCGAACGGGCGGGCGTAGACCTCAGTAGCGGCGCGGTGTGGGCGCTATCGCGCTTTGCCACCATCGGCATTCCCGCCACCCACGTGCTGGCGCGCGAAATGGACATCGATGCGACGCGCGTCGCCGAGGTCGAGGGCGAGCTGCGCGAGCATCGCCTCCTCACAGTAAACGAGCAGCTTCCGCCCGCCGCGGGCGAGCAGCTCACGCCGGCTGGCGTTGCGACCGCGGATCAGATTCTGAGCGCCCGCCGCGAGGAGCTGCAGGCGCTGCTCGCCGACCACGGCGCGGAGCGCGAGCCCGAAGTCACCGAGCTACTGCGGCGCATGGCCGTCGAGCTGGCCGGCGAGCGGCCCTAGCGGCTCACGGCGGCCGCGCGGGGCAGCCCGAACACGCACGGACTCAGGATCGTTCGGGCTCGCTGATGAACGCCACCGGCAGCGCGAGGCCGGCCGCGCGCCGCAGCGTCACGATGCGCCGCCCCGGCTGGACCGCCGCACGGATCGTCCCCGCGTGGTCTCCGAGCAGCGCGACCGTGCGCTCCAAATCCCGCGCGCGCAGCGCGAGCCCCCAAAAACGCGCCCCGCTCGCGACGCCGCCCATGCGCGGTAGGGCCTCGTCGGGCACCTGGATCAGCTCCAGGATCTCGCTTCCGAGGCGGAAGAACGCCTGGCGGGGGGCGCCCGCCGGTGTCGGCTGCTCGCGGATCCGTCGCAGGCGCAGCCCGGCCCGCTGCAGCGCGGCGACGCTGCGATCGAGTGCGGGCGACATCGCCACCACGTGGTCGATTGCCAGCGCACCGTTCGGATGGGCCCGCGGGGAGTCGCCCGCGGGAGCGCCGACAGTGGGGGACGGGCGCTCGGAGTGGGTCGTGGGGAGACCGTCGAGCTCGGTGCTCGCGATGTCGCGCAGCGACCAGCCCACGATTCCCCGCGCGTCGGTGCTCTCCAGGAAGCGCAGCCGCACCGCGCCGAGCGCGCAGCAGCCGTCGGCGACCGCGAAGCCGGCTTGCGACCAGCGCTGTGGATCGTCGGCCAGCAGCAGCTCGTCGATGCACGGCGCAGGCACGCTCCGAAGCCTACCCGGGGGCGTGCAAAAAACGAGGACCCGGGTCGACAAACTCCGGGTCCTCGTGCCTCCCGCGCGCGGGTGCTGCCGAACCTACTCATTGGAACCCACGCGCGCTCGGCCGCGGGATTCGGCACGGCAGTTCCCAGTAACTCCCTCTTGGGCTCCCCGGCCGTCTCCAGCGCGCGATCAGAATAACCCGAATAGAGGACGATGTCGTTGTTTGTCTGAGATCTTGCACGGATGTTCTAGGCGCGACGGCGCGGGCCGGCACGCAGGCATCGCTCAGCGAGCGATCTCCTCGGGATCCTCATACCAGCGACGTCGCTCGCCGACCCGCGCACGCAGCCGCCAGCCGCGCGACTTGGGGGCTCGCTGCAGTGCCGCGCCGAGCGCGGCGATGCGCGCTTCGATGCGCTCGCGGTGGCTGGCGTCGAGGCTCGTATCCACCAATCCCTCGCGCAGTCGCAGGAGGTTGAGCTCGAGCGTGTGGTACAGGCCCCAGTCCTCCGCGGCCAGCGCCGCGATCCGGCTCGCGTTGATCGCGGGACCCGCCGGGTGCTCCACTGCTGCGGGGCCGCCTGCCCGCGCTTGCTCCTGCAGCGAAGCGCCGCCCGGGGGTCCACTGCTCTCGCCGTCGTCGTCGGCGACCGCGCAGCCCAGCAGCAGCGCGTAGAGATCGCCGCGGTCCTTGGCGTTGAGCGCCACGATCTGCAGCTTCGTGAGCAGCAGCTCGGCCGCCGGCAGGGTCTCCTCGCGCAGCTCCAGGCGCTCGGCGAGCGCCAGCTCGTGGCACATGCGGAAGCTCCCGACGAAGACGTCGATGCGGCGCTCCCCGGCGGGCTCTCCAAAGAGCAGGCGCGCGCGGCCGTTGACCGCGTTGAAGCGCCGCTCGGGCGCCCATCCCTGTGCCGCCAGCAACCGCTCCACGTCGGTACCCGCGCGGCGGGTCGTGATGAAGTCGAGGTCCTCCACTTCCCGCTGGAAGTGAGGATCGAGGCGCTCGCCGAGCAGCAGGCGGATACCCATGCCGCCCAGCAGCCGCAGCGGCACACCCGCGGCGCCGGCCGCCACGAGCAGGCGCCGCGCCTCCTCCTGCAGCGACTCGCGGATGCCCTCAGCCGGTGACGAACTGATGGCGCGCACGCTCCCCCTCGAGTTTGATCAGGCAGCCCGCGATACGGCCCGTGTGGTAAGCGCTGCCCGGGTTGATGCAGAGCGTGCGCCCGATCCGTGTCGCGCCGGGGCTCTCGTGCACGTGACCGTGGAGCGAGAGCAGCGGCTGGTAGCGCTCGATCAGCTCGCGCACCGCGGTCGAGCCGACCGGGATCAACTTCGCCTCCGCGCCGATCGTGACCACGCTGAGATTCTCGTCGAGTTCGGCCGCGGTGTCGAGCGTCGAGTCATACGGCGGCACGTGCAGGTTGAAGATCGCGCGCGCCGGCTGCTCCAGCTGCTCGGCGAGCTGCTCGACGCGGCGGTAGAGCTCGTCCTCGTCGAGCTCGCGCGGGGAGTCGAAGGGGGTGCGGTTGGAGTAGCCCAGAGAGATCATCGGGTAGCCGCCGAACTCGACGATGCGCTCGTCGCAGGCCTCCACGCGAGTGGCGCGCTCGATCGAGTCCTCGATGCCCGGCGGGTCGTCGTTGCCGGGCATCACGAAGCAACGCACCTCGCTGTCGCGCAGGCGCTCCGCGGCGAGCGCGAGCCAGTGATCGAAGGTCTCCATCATCACCTGCGCGAACCACGTTTCGCGCTCCTCCTCGGGCAGCTCGCCGACGCGCACGGCCTCGGCGGAGCTCATGCGATGCGGGTACATCCCGTTCGCGCGGATCCGCTGTTCGGCCTCCTGGACATGCTCCTCGTCGCGCAGCTGCTCGCGCTGGCCAAAGAGCTCGAGGACGTAGCCGCCGCTGCTCTCGAGCAGCGGCACCACGACCTTGCCGGCGACGTCGCCGCCCATCACGATCACCCCCGCGCGGTACGCGGAGGCGGCGCTCAGGAACTTGCGCCACAGGCCCTCCGTGCCGTGGATGTCCGAGGCGTAGTACAGGCGCGTCGGCACCGTCGCACGCGCGCTCGTGTCGTGAAGCGAGCGGCCCGCTGCCGTGGTGAGACCGCTTGCGGCGGCTGCCTCTCCGTTCGCATGCGCGCCACGACGGCGCCCAAAGCGGCCGCGGCTCATTCCGGTGGCAGCTCCTGGTAGGCCAGCTCCAGCTCGATGCCCTGACGGCGGCGGATCAGCTTGGAGGTGTAGTAGATCGCGAAGCCCACGACGTACACGAGCACGGCGAGCTCGAGCTTGCCGGGGTTCTTGGCGAGGCTCGTCCCCGAGCCCGGATCCCACAGCAGGATGCCGATCGCCGTCGCGAAGCCCAGCAGCGCGATCCCTCCGACGAGCGTGAACAGCGGGATGCCGAGGACGCGGCGCGCGTAAGGCGAGGCCGCGACCAGCGCGCGCTGGCGGTAGGGCAGCAGGATGCCGGCGATCGAGGTGAAGACCATCGTGAAGGAGATCCCGAGCAGCACCGTCAGCGTCGTCAGCCAGGTCGTGAAGGAGTAGACCGCGGTGCTCGCGATCACCATCAGCAAGATGAACGCCAGCGCGACGAGCGGTGAGCGCGAGCGCGGCTCGACCCAGGAGAGACGCTCGGGCATGACGCGGTCGAACGACCACGCGAACATGCTGCGGCTGACGAGCAGCATCGTCTGCGGCAGCCAGATGAACAGACCCGCGGTGAAGCCGAGGATGATCAGGCCGCTCCACACGGCGCTGCCGGAGGCGATGCCCATCAGCTCAGGGTACGCCGGCGCGCCGGCCGTGAAGCCGTACGCCGCCGGGCTGGCCACGCCGAGCTCGCCGTTGAAGGTGTAGCTAGCGACGTGCGTAAGCGCCGGAGTCATGATCAGCAGCGCCCCCACCGCGACCAGTACGGCGCCCGGCATCGACTTCAGGTGCGTGTGCTTCTGCAGACGGATCTCGCCCGCGAAGTAAGTGCTGGAGTAGATGAACCCGAAAATGAACCAGAACACTGAGGTCGAGCGGATCGATGCTTCGAGGCTGAACTTCGCGGGGGTGAAGCCACCCTTGGCCGCGGAGGCCGCGAGCGCCGAGCTCGCATGCGGCACCCCGAGGTTGGCCGCGTAGGCGTTGAAGTCGTGGATGAAGCCCGCGCGGCTCTGGAGGAAGCCGACGATGATCGGCAGCCCGATCGCGCCGAAGACGTAGAGGCCGAAGCACCAGACCTGCACGCGGAAGAACAGGTGCGTGCCGCCGACCACGAACAGCCCGGCCGAGATTAGGAGCATCACGGTCCCCGTGATGAACAGCCCCCAGTCGGTCGAGAACCAGTGTCCGAAGGTCAGCCAGCCGGTGGCGCCGGTGAAGCCGGCCATCGTGCGCGTGAAGGCGCCGATGCCGTAGCTGGCGATGTAGGTCGTGTAGATGCCGCTGGCGACAGCCACCCAGATGCAGTAGCTGAAGTTCGCGGCGAAGCCAATCGCGGGGTGCAGGACGCGGCTATTGAAGACATAGTCCCCGCCGCTGCGCGGCATCACCTGGGTGAGCATCGCGTAGAGCACCGCACCGGGCAGCCCGAGCGCCGCCGCGATCAGGATGCCGATGATCGCGTTCGAGCCGCGGTAGGAGCCCAGGAACAGCCAGTAGAAGGCGAACGTCAGCGCGACGCTCGACCACATCACGTTGTAGAAGAGCGCATCGCGCGTGCGCCCTTCACGCACGAGGCCGGTGGCCTTGCGGGTAAACAGCGCCGGTACCTCGCGTGGAGCCTCGGATGTTCCAGTGGTCGTGCTCATCCCTGTACCGATTGGCTCCTCGTCCCGATTTTCCGCGAGCTTGAAGATTTCCTCTAGATTGAAGCCGATTTCGCCGACGGAGGGCTCCTACGTTTGTGGGTCCCGTCCCATTTGCCGCGCTCGATGCGTTAATTACCGCGCGCGCAGAAGCATCCAGACGTCTCCGACTGGTACGCCGGTAGATGCGCTCAAGGCCATCGCTGGGCCGCTCGATATGAGTTGTGTGCACGACGAGCGAGACATGCCTTCGAATATGCGGTGGTTTAGCTCACGGCTGCGGCTTGCCTTGTTGATGCTCTGTCTGGGTGCCGCGAGCGTCGGCTTACTTGTCAGCCGGACGAGCGTCCTGAGTGCCGTCGGGCTCGGTCATGGCAGCGGTGCGGCGGGCGCTTCGAACTGGTGTGTGCCGGACGGACTGCCGGAACCGGCCGGCGTCGGGCTCGGCCGGCTCGTCGAACTGCGCGCCGCGCTGCTCGCGGCGACGCCGCGAGCCAGTCGCCGCTACGCCGCAGGCATCGTCTCGCCCGCGGACATGTGGTCCGACGACGTCCCGCAGACGCTGCGGGCCACGCGCTCGAGCGCTGGGGGCTGGCCTGCCGGCTACGAGTTGCGCTGGTGGACTCCCAGCTTTGACAAGGTCGCCGACGTGTTCGTGTTCTCCGGGCCGCGCCAGGCGCGCGCGTTCTTCGAACTGGCCGCGGGCGCACGCTGTCACGGCTCCGGCGCGCGATGGCCGGTCACGGTTCCCTTGGGGGCGCGGGGACTGAGCTGGGTCAATCCCGACGGCGCCCCACAGGAGGATGTGTTCCTGCTGCGCGGGGTGCGCGTGTATCGCGTCGGCGTCGTGCGCCTCGCGCGGACCCCGACGGTCGCACGGCGCGTGGACTTCGAGTTCGCGCAGGCACTCGCCTGTGGGCTGCCCGCGGCGGGCTGCTTCAGCTCGGCCCTGCCGGCCTGAGCACATCTAGGCCGCGGCGCGCTCCCAGCCTGCTCTGTAAGGGTCCGGATGGTTCAAATCACTTGACAAAGGCTGGCAGAGACGGTAGTAAGAGCGGGTTCCCGCGCGTGAGCTCCCACGACCGAACGGCCGCCAACCGGCCATTCGGACCTTATGACCACGGTCACCCATACCGAACTGCTGCGCCGGTAATGCGGGGCGCGCGCGTCGCACTCGCGGGGGGACTGGCCGCGGTTGCCGTTGCGCTCGCGCTCGTGCTGTCCCACCCGCCGGCGATCCTCGCGCGACCGAGCGCGATCGAGCAGGTGAATACGATTCTTGCGATCGTGCCGGGAGCGGGCAGCGGTTGCCAGGCTGGCGAGACGTTGCCCGCCCACACCTCGGCCATCCGGCTCTCGCTGGAATCCTCTGCCGGACCGCGCGTGGCGGTCACCGTGCGCGCCGGCCAGACGGTGGTTGCGCACGGAGAGAGCGCACCGGGATGGCTCGGCAAGGTCGTGACGATCCCCGTCGAACCGCTGGATCGCACGGTGCCCAATACGACCGTCTGCTTCGCGTTCACGGGGGCCGAGGAACGTGTGTACTTCCTGGGTGTGCTCGCCCCGCGGCGCGGCGCCACACGGACCAGCGTCGGTCTCCTGCAGGGCCGGATGGCGATCGAATACCTGCGAGCGGGGAACACGTCGTGGTGGTCGCTCGCGCACTCCACGGCTCGGCGCCTGGGTCTCGGCCGCGCCTGGGCCGGCACTTGGATAGCTCTTCTGGTGGCGAGCCTGATGGCGAGCAGCATCGTGCTCGCGTCGTGGCTGACGCTGCGAGAGTCGCGATGAGCAGGCGCGCGCAACTGCGCCGAGCGCTGCGCGGGGTGCCCAGCGCGGCGTGGTTGTGCGCGCTGGTCGCCTGCCTCAACGCGGTCAGCTGGTCGTTCATATCTCCGCCGTTTGAGGTTCCCGACGAGCAGGCTCACTTCGCCTACGTCGAGCAGCTCGCGCGAGCCCATCGCCTGCCGTCCTCGGGCAGCGAGGAATACGCCTCCGACGAGCTGCTGGCGCTTGATGATCTGGAGGTGGGTCGCGTGACCTTCCAGCCCGAGCACGGCACCATCGCCTCCCGGGCCGCGCAGCAAAAGCTCCAGAGTGATCTCGCGGGCGCGGTGACGAGCTCGCAACTGGGGGTTGGCGCCGCTGGGGACGCCGCTTCCCAACCACCGCTCTACTACGCGCTGGAGGCGATCCCTTACGAGTTGGGCGCGAGCGGCGGCGTGCTGGACCAGCTGGCCCTGATGCGCCTGGTGAGTGCCCTGATGGCCGGCGTGAGCGCGCTGTTCGTCTTCTTGTTCCTGCGCGAGGCGCTGCCCTCGACGCCACGGGCGTGGACGGTCGCCGGCCTGGGCGTGGCGTTCTTCCCGATGCTCGGATTCATCTCCGGGGCGGTGACCCCGGACGCGATGCTGTGTGCGGTGTCGGCCGTCATCTTCTACTGCCTCGCGCGGGGCTTTAGGCGTGGTCTCACGCCGGGGCTGGCGATCGCGATCGGCGTGTTGACGGCGGTCGGCTTCTTGACCAAGCTCAACTTCCTGGGATTGGCGCCGGGGGTGGTCTTGGGTTTGGCGCTGCTGGCCCGGCGCGCCTCGGCGACCGTCGGGGTGGGTGCCGCGCTGCGCATGCTGGCGCCGGCGCTCGCGATCGCCGCGACTCCGGTGTTGGTGTACGTGCTGGTCAACCTGTTCTCGCACCATCGCACGCTGGGGATCAGCTCGGGTGTGATCGCCGCGACGGCCAGCCATTCGCTTGGCGGCGAGCTGAGCTACCTCTGGCAGCTCTACCTGCCGCGTCTGCCTGGCATGCATGTCGACTTCGCCGATATTTCACCGCTGCGATACCTCTGGTTCAGGGGCCTGCTTGGGGAGTACGGCTTCGAGGACACCTTCTTCCCGGGTTGGGTGGAAAGCGTCGCGCTGCTCCCGGTCCTCGCGATCGCGGCGCTGTGCGCGCGTGAGGTCTTCAAGCGCCGCCGGGCTTTTCGACCGCGGGTCGCCGAGCTCGGCGTCTACTTCGCGCTGGTCCTCGGGCTGCTGGTGTTGATCGGGATCAGCTCCTATCAGTGGTTTCCCGCCGAAGCCGCCGGGTTTCCGGAGCCGCGCTATCTGCTGCCGCTGGCACCGCTCTTTGGCGTTGCGCTGGCACTCGCCACGCGCGGTGCGGGGCGGCGCTGGGGGGCTGTGAGCGGTGTGCTGATCGTGGTCCTGTTCATCGCGCACGACCTCTTCAGTCAGCTACAGGTAATCGCGCGCTACTACGGCTAGCACCGTCCGTGTGTGGCAGCGGCGCCGCCCCGACCAGCGAGCGGGCTCTAGGCCGGTGCGGAGGGCGCGGCGGTGTTGACTGGTGTGCGCTCCCCGGCGCCGGCGTGGAAGGCCATCGCCTCGACCGCGATGCGTCCGGCCATCAGCGCGGTGGCGGGGGTGTTGTCGAGTGTGGGGGCGGCCTCGACGACATCGAGGCCGAGCAAGCCGCCGTGGGCGAGGCCGCGGACGAGTTCGATCGCTTCGCGGCTCGAGAGTCCGCCGGAGGTGGGAGTGCAGGTTCCGGGCATGTGTGCGGCGTCGAGGCAGTCCACGTCGAAGGAGAGATAGACGCCGTCGTTGGCGGCGCGGCTGATCTCGCGTGCGCGCTGTATGGCCCAGGCCGTGCCGTGCTCCCAGATCTGCTCGAGCCAGATCACGGTGATGCCGTGTTCGCGGCAGTAGTCGAGCTCGGATCTTGGGTTCAACCACCCGGAGATGCCAAGCAGCACGATCTTGGCGGGATCGAAGCCGGCCTCGACGGCGCGCGCGATCGGGCAGCAGTGGCTGAGCGTCTCGCCGCTGACCTCTAGTGCGGTGTCGAGGTGGGTGTCGAGCATCACCAGCCCGGGATCCGCGGCGTGCTCGCGCAGCGCGCGCACCGCGGGGATCGTCACGGAGTGGTCCCCGCCCAGCATGACTGGCAGCACTCCGGCGGCGAGGATCTCCGAGATATCGGCTTGCGCTCGCTCGAACGTCCGCGCGGCGTTGCCCGGAATGACGCCGCAGTCGCCGCAGTCGCACGGGTGCAGGGCCTCGCCGAGGTCAAAGTCAAACGTGGCGCAGTAGGGGAGATAGTGGTAGGAGAGCGCGCGGATGCCGCGCGGTCCGTAGTTGGCGCCACTGCGCCCTATCGAGGTGGAGTCGAACGGCAGTCCGTAGATGGCGGCGCGAGCTCCGCTCTCGCGCAGTGCCGGGGCCTGCGGCGGAACATGAGGCAGTCCCATAAAGGAGCCGGCCAGCCCGGCGTGCAAAAGGCTCGTCCACATCGTCGGATCCACCTGCGCCGAGCTGGCCATATCGCTTGCTCCTATCTGCCTCCGCACTAGTGCGTGTGTGTTTGCCTGTCCCTCTATCGTAGTCTTGTGCGCCGCGGCCGGCGGGTGAATCGTTCTTTGCAGCTACTCGAATAGTATTGCAAAAGCGCTTTTCCTTGTCAAGGGTGTTTGATTCACGGTTATCCTCCTGTGATCGGTCGAGCCGGCTGCGAGGGGCAACGACTGCTGTGGTGGGGCGCTATGTCAACTGTCGGTTCGACTCCGAAAGCTGGTAGGAATGAGCAGGGCCGTGGGGATCAAGGAAGTGGCGGAACGCGCTGGGGTGTCGCCCACGACTGTTTCCCATGCACTCAACGGCAAGGGGCGCATCTCACCCGAGACGCGCCAGCGCGTCATGGACGTCGCGGAGCAGCTGGGCTACCACCCCAACGCGACGGCACGTAACCTCGCGGGTGGCCGCACGGGCCTCATCGGAATGGCGGTCGCGCAGACGGGCGAAGGGAACTTTGCGGTCTCGGACTACGAGTATTTCGTGGAGCTGATCAGCGCGGCCAGCGTCGCGGCGCTGGACTGTGGCTACGCGCTGATGCTGGCCTCAGCGACGCGCGCGGAGGCGTGGTTGCGGATGCCGGTCGACGGTGCGATCGTGGTCGACCCGGTAGCGCGCGACCCGCTGCTCGGGAGCCTCAGAAAGCGGAGCACGCCGCTGGTGACGACCGGCCGTGTGCCGGGCTCCAAGCGGGGCTGCTGGGTCGATAGCGACCACCGCGCGCTGACGCGCGCGATTCTCGATCATCTGGCGGCGCGCGGAGCGCAGCGGATCGCACTGCTGGGCAGCCAGCTGACAACGTCGTATTCGATCGACTCGTTGGCGGCCTACGAGGAATGGTGCGCCGAGCACCACCAGGAACCGATCAACACGATTATTACGCGTGAGGACCTCACCGAGGGGGCGGGGTTCGAGGCGACGGTCAAGCTGCTGCGGCGCTCGCGCCGGCCGGACGCGGTCCACTCGACGCTCGACCGCGTCGCGCTGGGGGCGATTCTGGCGGCGCAGTCGCGGGGGCTGTCGGTTCCGCACGACTTGATGGTTTCGGGCTGCTCCGACAGCGCGGCGAGCAAGTGGGCGCGGCCGGGGCTCACGACGGTAGAACTGTACCCCGGTCAGATCGGGGCCGCGGCGATCGAGATTCTCACAGCGCTGATCGAGGGGCGCGAGGCGCCGGCTTCGCAGGTGGTGATCCCAAGCCGCATCCTGGCGCGCGGCTCGACGCGCCGGCGCGTGGTGGCGCCGGTTCGCCGCGGGGCAAAGTCGGCGAAGGTGAACTGAGCGCAGACCGGACGGAGCGCCCGCCGCGGGCGCGCGCGCAAGGCTTCAGCTCGCGGGCGACCGCGGCGGGGGCGGGTTATGACGGATGCGATCGCGCGAGTCGGCGAAACGCAGGGCCTCGTAGGCGATCAGGGCGGTGAGCACGGCCGCGAGGACCGCGAGCGTGACCAGCGACGGCGGCGCGAGTGCGTTCGTGGCGGGGAGCAGCCCCAGCAGCGCCAGCGCGCAGAGCAGGCGGCGGCGGTTGAGCGAGTGCATGTTGCGCAGGCGGAAGGCGACGTGCGCGAGCAGGTAGAGCGCCGCGCCGCCGAGCAGCGCGGCGGCGGGCACCGGCGCGAGCGGGCGCGAGACGTGCTCGAGCGTCTGCTTGAGGCCGACCGCGATCAGGGCGATGCCGGCGACCATCGGAAAGTGCAGGTAGGAGTAGGAGTCGCGCGCGAGCTCGTTCTGTTCGCGACCCTCGGAGGCGCGCGTCAGGCGGCGCTCGGCGGCGATCGCGACGACGTCGAAGTACAGCCACCACAGCGTCGCGGCGACGACGACGCCCAGCAGCGCGGCTGCGACGATCCCGGCGTCGAGATGCTCTTGCGCTCCGACGCCGAGCGCGACGATCGACTCGCCGAGCGCGATGATCACGATCGCGCCGTGGCGCTCGGCGAAGTGTCCGGGGACGAGCTTCCAGCCGTCGGCCCCAAAGAGATAGGGCCCGCCGGCGTCGAGCGCTACGGCGAGTATCCACAGAGCGCCCTGCGGTGCTCCCCGGACGAAGGCGGCGGCGAGCAGCAGTGCGACGCCGAGCACGGTGCTGGCGGCGAGCCCGTTGACCGAGCGGCGCAGGTCGGGGTCTTCGCGGCTGGCGAGCACGAACAGCAGGATGTGTGCGGCGCGCACGACGGCGTAGGCGCATGCGAACAGCAGGGCGTCGCTGCCAAACGCGCCCGGCACGCAGAGCGCGGCGACGAGCAGTGCGGCCATGGCGGCGAAGATCACGATCCGCACCGCGCCCTCCTCGGGGTCGACGACGCTTGTCAGCCAGGCGTAGCCGACCCACGACCACCAGAGCACGGCGAGCACGATCGTCCCCTTCGCGACTCCCAACCAGGTCGGCTCGTGTGCGATCAGCGTCGTGCATTGCGTGAGCGCGAGCACGAAGACGAGATCGAAGAACAGCTCTAGCGGCGTGACGCGCTCGCCTTCGCGCATGACCGCTCGCATCTGCGGCAGGCGGCTCGCGGCGCCGCTGCGACCGGGTGTGGTGGTGCTCACCCACCCCATCATGGCAAGTGCACTCGCGTGGGTGGCGCCGTCGCCGCGGCCGGCTAGCGGGTGGCTGCTCCCGCGAGCTGTCGCGCGCGCCCGGCGCAGTCATAGAGCCCGCTGACGCCGCTCACGCGCTTGCAGGTCGCGGCGACGGCGGCCATCGCGTGGGTGGAGCCGACGCGCTGATCGTGGCCGCCGGACCCGGCGCCGACCCCAAACCCGCTGCTGGCGGTGAGCACCCAGCGGATGTGCCCGGCGCGGACCTCCTGCGCGAGCCAGGCGGCGTTGGTTTCGCTCTCGCGGCCGGAGAAGCCGCCGATCCCGGCGACGCGCTCGCCATCGATCGCGAGCGTGGCGGCTTCGGACTGGCTGGCGACGGCGACCGTACCGCCGCCGTGGTGCGTGGCGTAGCGCACGGCTTCGGTCAGCGTCTGGCTGGTGCCGCCGAAGAGGCCGCCCGCGCCGCCGCTGGCTCCGGCGCGGCTATTGCCGTTGCCGAACAGCGCGGGCAGGCCGCTGCGGGGTATGCCCTGGGGGGCTCCGGCGGCGGTACCGGGTGCGCCGGGGGTGTGCTGCGCGCCGGGCGATCCCGGGGGTGGTCCGGTGCGGGGCGAGCCGGCACCGGGCTGCGCAGCGAAGGGGCCTGCGGGGATGGCGCCGCCGTGCGGCGCTCCGCCGGGACCGCCTCCTCCAAAGCCGCCGGCCGGGTTGTTGGCGGGGCCGCCGGCGGGAAAGGTGGCGCTGGTGGCGTGGCCGAGGGTCTGCACGGCCCAGGTGGCGGGTGCGATCAGCAGGAGGGCGAGCACGCCGAGGAGTGCCGCGAGGCGCAGGCGTGGTGCGCCGAGCAGCAGTAGTGCGGCGGCGAGCGCGCCGAGCACGATCAGGGTGGGGGTCAGCCAGCGCAGTTCGGTGGGGTAGTCGTGCAGGACGGCCAGCTCGGTGCCGACCCCCGCTGCGACGGCGAGGGCGGCGAGGATGCGCGCGCGCAGGCCGCTGCGCCGCAGCTCGGCGAAGCCGGCGCCGACGAGGGCGGCACTGAAGGGGGCGAGCAGCGAGACGTAGTAGGGATGGAAGATCCCGTGCGCGAAGCTGAAGATGACGGCGGTGCTCAGGAAGGCGCCGCCGACGAGCAGCAGCCAGCCGGAGCGGGGATCGGCGCGGCGCAGGCGGCAGGCCGCGAGGATCGCCAGGACGCTGAGCAGTGCGAAGCCGAGCAGCCAGCCGGCCTGCCCGCCGAGGGCTTCGTTGAGCAGCCGCAGCGGGCCGGTGGAGCCGCCGAAGACGCTCGAGCCGCCGAGCGCCTGCGGGCCGCCGCTCTGACCTTCGATGCGGCCGAGGCCGTTGTAGCCGAAGATCAGCGAGAGGACGGTGTTGTCCGCGGTGCCCGAGATCCAGGGTCGGTCGCTGGCGGGCGTCAGTTCGACCAACGCGGGCCAGGCGCCGCCGACGAGCAGCATGGCGGCGGCACCCGCGAGCGGACCCCGCCGCGCGCGTGCGTACGCGCGCACGCGCGCGCGGCGGGGTCTTTCGAGCGAAGGCTCCCCGGCACGCTCCAGAGGCGGCTCCCCGGCACGTTCGAGCGAAGGCTCCCCGGCACGCTCCAGAGAGGGCTCCCCGGCACGCGCTCCATCGACCGCTGACCCGCCGAGCGGCGGTCGGCACCAGGCCCACGCAGCGGCGATCCCGGGTAGGACGACGAGTGCGACAAGCATCTTCGTCTCGAAGCCCAGGCCGACGCAGACGCCGGCGAGCACGAACCAGCGGCCGCGCCCGCCTTCCAGCGCGCGCAGAGCACACCAGAGGGCGGCGACGCTGCAGAGGATCAGCAGCGCGTCGGGGTTGTTGTGGCGCGAGATGGCCACCGTGATTGGGGTGAGCGCGAGCACTAGGCCGGCGAGGAAGCCCGCGAGGCGTCCGAAGCGCCGGCGCGTGAGGTCGTAGACGAGCAGCACGGTCGCGACGCCCATCAGCGCCTGCGGGGCCAGCAGCGCGAGGGGGTGAAAGCCAAAGATCCGCACCGAGAGCGTCTGCACCCACAGCGCCAGCGGCGGCTTGTCGACGGTCATGACGCCGCTGGGGTCGAAGGAGGCGAACAGGAAGTTGTGCCAGCTGGCGCCCATCGAGCGCGCGGCGCCGCTGTAATAGGTGTTGGCCCAGCCGTTGCGGGTTAGACCCCAGAAGTTCAACAAGCCGGCGAGCAGCGCGAGCGCGAGTGGCTCGGGCCAGATACGCCCGAGTGCCAGTGCGCGTGCGTGCGGGGTGGGGCGGGCGCCGGCGCGTGTGGGAGCGCCAGTGATGGCGCCTTCGGTGGAGCTCATGGGGGCAGCATCCGCGGCTTGTGTAGGAGGAACGTGAGCCTTGGCTGAAAGTTCGGTAAGGCTTTGGGGCGCCTCCGCGCGGGCGGGTCAAACTGCGGCGGCGAGTGGGGCGGGGCCTCCGTGCCCCGCCACGGCGGCCTTCAGGCCGCGGCGGCGGCGCCGGGCCCGGGCTCGGCGCGGACATCGCGCGGGCCGAGCGGTTTGCCGCAGTTTTCGCAGATGCGCCACTCGTCCATGAGCCCACCGCAGTCGCGGTGGCGCAGCAGGATCGGCGGTCCTGCTGCGGGGACGGCGTGGCGGTCGCCCCAGCGCAGCAGCTCGACGATCACCGGCCACAGGTCGAGGCCCTTCTCGGTGAGGCGGTACTCGTGGCGCGGGGGGCGCTGCTGGTAGGGGTGCTTCTCGAGGATGCCCTCGGCGACGAGGCGGTCCAGACGCGCGGCGAGCACGTTGCGGGCGACGCCGAGGTGACCCTGGATCGCGTCAAAGCGGCGCACGCCGAGGAAGACGTCGCGCAGGACGAGGATCGTCCAGCGCTCCCCGACGAGCTCGAGCGCGCGCGCGATCGAGCAGTTCTGTCCCTTGTAGTCGTTGCCCAGCATCCCAGAGGCACTTTAGCAGTTGCCAACACTAAAAGTTGTTTGACGCAACTTACTCTGTTATGGTGCATCTCGTCATGCAACCCAGGCGCTGAAAGGCGGTCGCGAGATGGAGCGCAGATGGCAGGTGCTGATGGTGGTGGTGGCGGGCGTGTTCATGGCGGGACTGGACCTGTTCATCGTGAACATCGCGTTCCCGCAGATCCGGCTGGACTTCGCGGGTACGAGTCTGGGGACGCTCTCGTGGGTGCTGAACGCGTACACGATCGTGTTCGCGGCGTTCCTGGTGGTGGCGGGGCGCTGGTCTGACGCATTCGGTCGCAAGCGCTCGTTCCTGCTGGGTGTGGGGCTCTTCACGGCTGCCTCGGCGGCGTGCGCGGCGGCGCCATCGATTGGCTTCCTGGTGGCGGCGCGCGCGGTGCAGGGCTTTGGCGCGGCGCTGCTGATGCCGGCGTCCTTGGGTCTGCTGCTGCCGGAGTTCCCGGCGGAGCGCCGGCACGTCGCGATCGGGGCGTGGGCGGCGGTTGGCGGGATCGCGGCGGCGGCGGGCCCGCCGCTGGGCGGCCTGCTGGTACAGGCGAGCTGGCGCTGGGTGTTCCTGGTCAACGTGCCGGTCGGGCTGGCGGCGCTGGTGGCGGGCTGGCGGGTGCTGCGCGAGGTGCGCCACCCCGAGTCCAGTACCCCGGACTTCCTCGGTGCGGGCGTGCTGACGGTGGCCGTGGCCGCGCTGGTGGCTGCGATTGTGCAGGGTCAGCAGTGGGGCTGGGGTAGTGCGCGCATCGTGGGACTGCTGCTCGCCGCGCTGCTGCTGTTCGGCATCGTCGTGCGGCGCATCGCGCACCACCCGGCGCCGATCGTGGAGCCGGCGCTGCTGGCGGTCCGCGCGTTCAGCGTGGCAACGGTGGCCTCGGTGCTGTTCTTCGCGGCATTCGCGGCGATGCTGCTCGCCTGCGTGCTGTTCCTGACAGGCATTTGGGGTGAGTCGACGCTGGCGGCGGGCCTGATGATCGCACCGGGGCCGGCATTGGCGGCCTCGAGCTCGGTACCCGGGGCGCGCCTGGGCAAGCGCTTGGGCCCGAGCCGTGTCGGCCTGGCGGGAGCGCTTCTGTTCGCGCTCGGGGGGGTGTGGTGGATTGTGCGGCTTGGTGCCGCGCGACACTACGCGACGGACTTCCTGCCTGGCATGATGATCGGCGGCGTCGGCGTGGGTCTGACGATCCCCTCGCTGACTACGATGGTTGCGGCCACACTCCCGCCGGAGCGCCTGGCGACGGGCATCGCCGTGCAGGTCACCGGCCGTCAGCTCGGCTCGGCGCTGGGTGCCGCGATCCTGGTTGCGGTGGTGGGCACGGCGCGCACGGCCCAGGACTTCGCGGGCGCCTGGCGCCTGATGCTTGCGGCGAGCCTGCTCGCGGGGCTGACACTGGCGCTCGAGCGGCGCGTGGCGACGGGTGCGGCGACTGCGGCGACGGCGATGGCGACCTCCACCATGGCACCGAGCCCAGGGCGACCGTAGACAGGTGCATGCATCCATGTTATATTTGCGCTAGCAAGTAACTTGGAGGAAAGAGGTTAAGCGTGACTTCCTCGACACTGGAGTCCACAAAGGCAGCCGCGTCGGCGGTGTTGCCGGCGGCGACGCGGCTGGGGCCGGTTGAGCTGAGGGTGACGGATCTAGAGCGTGCGGTCGCCTTCTATACGGCGGCGATTGGCCTGCGGGTGCACGGTCGCGAGGGCGGCCGGGCAGCGCTGGGTGTCGGTGGGGAGGATGTGCTGGTTCTGGTTGGGGACTGCGCGGCCAGACGGACGGTGCGTCATGCGGGTCTCTACCACGTGGCGCTGCTATACCCATCGCGCCAGGAGCTGGCGCGCGCGGCGGCGCGCTTGGCAGCGGCGTGCACGCCGCTCCAGGGGGCTTCGGACCATGGGACGCACGAAGCGATCTACCTGGCGGACCCGGATGGCAATGGACTGGAGCTCGCAGCGGACCGCCCGCGTGGGCACTGGCCCGACATCCGGGACCCGAGCCTATTTGCGGGTGGTCCACAGCCGCTCGACCTCAACGGCTTGCTGGAGCTTGTGGTCGACGAGCCGCCTGTGCCGGACGCGGCATTGGGGCTGCGGGTGGGGCATGTGCACCTGCACGTCGGTGATGTGGCGGCGGCGCTGTGCTTCTACACGGAGGTCATTGGCTTCGAGGTGGTAATCGATCTCGGGACGGTTGCGTTTGTGTCGGCGGGTGGTTACCACCATCATGTGGCGTTCAACACCTGGGCCGGCCGTGGTGTACCGCCGGCCCCGGTCGATGCCGTGGGCTTGCGCCACTGGACTATCTACCTGCCGGGTGTCACTGAGGTGCGCGCGGTGCGTGAGCGGGCACGACGCGCCGGGATCGCGTATGAGCTGCGCGAGACTGGCTTGCTGGCGCGTGACCCCGCGGGCAATGCGGTTCTGATAGCCGTGGACCCGCTCTAAGTCCCATGTCCGCGATGCTCGCTGGTGAGGTAGCAACACGCGCGGGGTACTTCCTCGGCGCGGAGGGCGTGGCCTGCCTCTCGGCTGAGCAGGCGCTGGCGTTCACGGGCTTGCTTGAGACTAGTCGCCGCCTGACGCGCGAGCTCGAGGGTGAACTGGAAGCGAAGCACGGCTTGAGCTTCAGTGCGCTTGGCCTGCTAGGGCGCTTGGCGGTGGCACCGCGGGGCACACTGCGGCTTACGATTCTTGCCCAGGACATGGGTCTCAGCCTGAGCCGGGTCTCACGGGTTGTGGATGGGCTGGAGGAGCGCGAGCTGCTGGAGCGTCAGCAGTGTCCGGCGGATGCGCGCGCGATCAATGCCTGCCTAACCGCGCGCGGCGCCACCCTGGTGCGGCAGGCGCAAGCGACGCATGGTGCGGGAGTGCGGCGTCACTTCTTCGAGAAGCTGGACAAGGAGCAGGTGAGAATGCTTGCGGCGACTTTTACCAGCCTCCTGGATGGCGCCCAGCCGAGCTGCGTGGCCTGATTCACTCCTTTCGTCCACTTTGCTGCCGTGGACACGGAACTGCCGTCGTAGCGCTTGAGTTGCTCCCGTCCTCAAAGGTGAACTGGGCCGCGAACGGGAAGCCGCCTCGTGGACAGCTTTTCGGAAGCAGGATGCCCCGCGGTTGATATGCGAGCGTCACGTTGCCGGATCGTTCGTAGTAGGTCACGCCGATCGGACCGATCGTCGCATGGAGTTTCAGGACCGAGATATAGGGTGCCCCCGGAAGCGTTGGCACGAGCGGTACGCCGATGCTCACAAGGCCGCCAAACGGTGAGGAAGCTGGGAGGAGTAGGCCCGAGAAGATCGTATGCGTGTTGACGGGAGTCGTGCCTTCGGAATAGAAGAGCAGCGATAGGCGGCCTTCGTTGTCGGGAGCGCGCACGATCGTGATCGGAGCACGCTCGTGGATCGTGGTTGCACCAAGCACGATCCCGGTTAGTGCCTGGCCGCGACCCATGACGGACTCTGTCGAGCAGTCCGCCGGACCCGAGGCTTCCAGCGTCGTCGAGGTGCAAAACGCCAGCCCAAGTCCGCTCAGCCCGATTCCGAGGTTACTTGGATAGCGCAACTCGATCCCAGTCAGCGGAGGGGGCACCCCACCCAGCGGAGCCGAGAAGCCAAAGCCGAAGTCAAGCGTGCTTCGCCGTCCCAGGCGCTCCGGGGCGAATGACGCATTGAGACGAGCCACGGGCGCGGCGCCGGCCGCCGGCATCGGCGTCGATAGGAGGCCCATGCAGAGCAAGCAGGCTCCCAGCAGGCAGGCATGGAGCTGAAACTTGCCGAGCACGCGGGTACGGATTGTCACTCGGGAATGAGCGGTGGTTTGGCGAGTGAGGCTCGCTCGCATGGCATTCAGAAATAGAGTGTGCCCAAGGTCTGCACAACCAAGGCGTAGTTTTCGCGGTCGAACGTTCCATACAGGAGCGCGGTGCCGTGCGCGTGCGCGTAGCGGCCGCTTCCGCCGCTCACGACGATGGTCCCATGGAAGCTTTCATAGACGCCTGCCCCGTGCAGCCTGGCGTTACCGTGACCATTGATGGAGCCGCCGCGTGCGTCGATCGTAAAGGTCCCGCTCATCGTCGGGCCGACATCGAAATGCACCCGCATGGTGCCCGGGAGCGTGCCGGTAGCTCTGCCGTCCTCGAACAGTGAGGATCCCGATGCCGATACATAGCGTAGGTGCGCCGTGTCGCTGGCACGTAGCGCGCTCGCGATCACAACTGCCGTGTTGGCCATCGCGATGCACATTGCGGCCAGTGCCGCGAGGACCACCGACTGCAACCGCCTAGATATACCGCCTGCCGCTATTGCGCTCACTCTCCACCCGCCTCCAACACCCGCCGACCAGCTCTGGTGCTGATAACGAGCGTCAATGACAATAACATCAGCTGCCGTAGGCGCTTGGCAAGCCGCCAAGTCCGCATGAGCCCGAGTGTTGGGGTGAGCAGCGGTTCTAGTTCGTGACGCACCGAGGCGAAAACCAGACGCGCATGTGGCTCCTTGGCAGCTGGGGCCGATGCGTAGTAGGCCACGACGCCAGCGAGGATCATCGTGTGATGGGCGGCGTGCGGCAGGACGGCAGCGCGGTCGGCTGCGTCGCGCGCGACAGCTGCCAGGGCTCGCCCCATCTGCTCCGGGCTGTCGTATAGCTCGGCATACACGAGGGCCCCGCTGCTCAGGTCGTGCTCTTGGTCGATCAGCCCATCGAGCATCGTGAGCGCTGCGATCGAAAGGTATGCCGCGTCGAGCAGTCCGGCCTCCTCGTGCGTCGTTGCGCCGTCGGCCGCGGCTGCGATGAGAGCGTGCAGGCCGAGCACCGACCCAGCCGTACCGGCAAGCACTTCAGGCCAGTCAAGAGAACCGCCGGGCGCTTGCTGCCGGGCCCAGCGCTCTGCCTTTTCGGTGCCCGTGTGCGCGGCCGCGTGGGTCAACATCTGTGCGTGCGCGCAGCGCTCCACGGTCCTCTGCATGATCCCTGCAACCGCTTCCGCGGCCGGGAGTCGCGCAAGGGCGCCGCTCGCTGCTGCGATGAGCTCCAGCAGATAGCCACCGTCCGGCTCTGCCCGGGCGTCTATTGGGTCACGTGAGCTGCTCTGGTCGAATGCCGCGATGAAGCCCGCGAAGAGTCGCTGACTGTCGTCGATGGGGTCCCCCAGTGGCTGCTCCGTCAGCGCATCCAGGTAGTCGTATGCGACCTGCAGCGCCACGATCGCCTCGACTACGTGTGCACGGAGCCCGCGCGGCGCGAGCGTAGCCAAAGTCGTTGCGGCCTCGATGTTGAAGCGCTCGTCTGCAAGCTTCTCGCACGCCAGCATCTGTGCAGTGGGATCGGGGATCGCGCGCGCGCGCGCCTCCCAGCGCTTGAGCTGCGAGCGCGTGAGCGGTGCGATGACGCACCAGTAGCGCAGGTTCGCGAGTACGAGTGCGATGCACGCGGTGGCTGCTCGCGGCGGCGTCAGAGCACTACTCATCGAATGCGAGCGACGGGGGGACACGCGAGGCCAGGTAGCCGGGGATGGCCACGACCGCGAGCACGACGGCAACTACCAGCGCCAAGATCTCGAGCGGACGGAGGCCCGCGTCAAGGCTAGCTACCGGGAAGCCCGTGACGTGCGCCAGGTAGCTATCGATCACGATCTGGCCATAGATGCCTGCCAGCGCCCCGGTCACGCAGCCCGCGCTGAGTATCAGGGTCGATTCGGTCAGGAGCACACGTCGCAGCCGGCGCGGCCGCACGCCGGCAAGCCGCAGGCTGGCGAGCGAGGCCCGTCGTTGCCAGATCGCCGATGCCAGCGCGACCGCCATTGCAAGAATCGCGGCGAGCAGCAGCAACGTGGAGATCTCGCCGAGCTGGCCGAGTCCTTCGCTGGTGAGCGTGTTGATGCTGGCTTCGCGTTCGAGTGCGCTCGTTGCCTGCAGGCCGCTGGCCGGCCCGAGTGTCCGGGTGATCTCGGTTTTCACCTCTGTGGCGCTCGCCCCCGTCGCGAGCGCCACGGCAAGCGCCGTCGGTGCCGAGTTATGCCACAGGCGACGGTAGTCGGCGGTGCCCATGAAGATCACGCCAGGGCTCCACGCGAGATTCGTTGTTGTCGCCGCGACCCGCATGTGCACCGGGCCGCTTGGGGTGGCCAGCATCAGCGTGTCGCCCAGCCCCACATGGTGTTCTTCGGCTATCTGGCGTGAAAGCGCGATCCAGCCACTCGCGCCAAGGCGTGCAATGGTGGTTGCTGTGTGACCTTCGAGGATCTGGGTGCTGAGCACTTCGCGCTCGGCACCCGGTGGGCGCGCGAGGATCCACACACGCCGGTCCCCCAGTTCGAGGAAGCCACCCTGGAAGGTGCGCACGCCGGCGACTCCAGGCAGTCGCGTGAGGCGCCGTGTGAGTCCATCCCCGCGGAAGTCCACGACCGCCTGATTATCTCCTGGGGTACCGACCCAGAGACTCGCGTCGGCCGCGTAGCTGTGCGCAAATCCATGGATCCCGCGCAGCAGATCGCCGCGTGCGCCGCCTAGCGCGATGCTGCCGAACAGCGCAACGGCCCCAGTCGCGGCAAGCGCGAGCGCGCGCAGCGTCGTGGAGCGCAGCGAGCGTAGCGCGACGGGCAGGACCGTAAGCCGCTGCCAGCGCTCTGCGAGAGCCTGCGCGAGGCGCAGCACGCCGGCGAGCGCCAGCGGCACCATGGCGACAGTTGCGAGCGCCAGCAGCGCACTTGCCAGGAGCGCAAGCGCGACCGCGGCGGCGAACAGAATGCTGGCCGCCATGAGCAGACTCACCGCCACGAGCGCCAGCCAGCGCCGCGCCCTACTGGAAAGCGCGTTGCCCGGCACACCCTCGCCCCGGTATACGGCGTCGAGTGCGCGGCCGCGGCGCAGGTCCAGCAGCGGTGTCGCCGACGCTGCGCAGGTCACGAGCACCCCACCGAGGAATGCGAGCACGAGCGGCTGTGTGCCCACGACGGTGCGAGTTCCGAGTGTGAACGCCTCGGCGAGGTAGCGCGGCGACTGATGAAAGACGCCGAGTGAGAGCAGATAGCCACCGAGCAGCCCGACCGCCGAGGCGATCGTCCCGAGACAAAGGGCCTGGAACAGAAGCATCTGCGCGATCGCGCTGCGTTGCGCGCCGATCAGGCGTAGATCCGCGATTGCTCGCCGGCGCTCGGGCACCGTTATCAGCAGGGCGCCCGCCGCGAACAGCAGCCCGAGCAGCGCGCTGATCGCGGCGAAGAATCCGTTTGCCTGATCGGAGGGGCGCAGGGCCTGTCGCAGCAAGCTCACGTCGCGGTCGGCTGCCGTGACGTCGAGGTGCCTGCCCGCAAGCCTTGTCAGCTCTTGACGCACGGCGCGGGTGTGGCCCGGACGGGTCTGCACGAGGATGCGCGTGATCCGTCCCTGAAGACCAGCGAGCTGCTGCAGTTGAGCCAATGGCATCACCGCGACGAGCGCCTGTGAGAGGGCCCCAAACGCTTCCGGGCCGAGGACGGCCGAGACTCGCAAGGAGGTGGCCCGCCCGCGCAACTGCAGGCGCACGGGCGTACCGGCGCTCCCGGCAGAGGACGCGATACCGAGCGCTTCGGCGGTGCTGCGGCTGAGACCGATCCCACCTGCCGAGAGGGTCGATGTCGGGAGTGTGTGCAGGAGGCCGTCGAGTGCCACGAGGCTGGCGTCTGCGCCCGCTAGATCGACGGTCACGCGCCGACCGCCCGGGCCGGTAAGCGTTGCGGTCTGCTCCAGCAGCGGTGCGGCTTGCTTGACGCCCGCAAGGGGTTCCACGCGCGCGAGCAGGCGCTGGTCGAATCCCCCGGCGCTGCGCGCGTGCAACTGCAGGCTGGCAGGGCCGATCACAGCGCGGACGACGTCCGCGACGGAGCCCGAGACACTCGCGCTCGCGACAATCGTGGCAAACACGAGCGCCACGCCGATTGTCACTCCGAGGCCTGCGAGTAGCTCCTGTACGGCGTGCACGCGCAGTCGGCGACGGTAGAAGTAGAACAGCGTCCCCGGCCGCATTAGTCGCTGGGCGTCGGGCAATCCCGCGCGAGGGGGCGCCTCTTCGGGTGTGATAGCTGAATGCGGGCGTGACACTCTCATCCCCCGGTGCGCGCCGGCTGTGGGTCGTCCATGGCGGCAGGAGGCGTGGGTCCAGCGGGCGGCTCCTCGATGAGCCTGCCGTCACGCAGTGCGCAGCGGCGATCGGCGAGACGCGCGGCGTCGAGATCGTGAGTCACCAGCAAGACGGCTGCGCCGCGGTCGTGGGCGACTGAGCGCAAGAGCTCCACGACCCTGTCGCTGCGGGCGCTGTCGAGGTTGCCGGTTGGCTCATCGGCGAGGATCAGGCGTGGCTCACCGGCGAGCGCGCGCGCGATCGCCACGCGCTGGCGCTCGCCGCTGGAGAGCTGCTCGGGCGTGCGCCCCAGCGCCTCCCCCAAGCCGACCCGCCGCAGCCATGGTTCTGCGCGCTTCTGTGCCTCGCGCATCCCAATGCCGCCGAGCAGCAGCTTCATGGCAGCGTTCTCGAGCGCCGACACGCGCGGCATGAGCTGCGAGCTCTGGTACACGAAGCCAACGTCACGGTGCAGGTGGTCGGCAGCCTCGCGCTCGGAGAGGTGCGCGAGGTCCCGACCGGCGAAGCGGATCGTGCCTGTGTCGGGTGCCAGCAGCGCCGCGACCAGCAGCAGCAGCGTGGTCTTACCCGAGCCACTGGGACCGTGCAGCGCGACTAACTCGCCGGCCTGCACTTGCAGGCTCACGCCATCCACCGCACGCACCTCCTCGCGCGCCGTGCGGTAGTGCTTGACGACCTTCTCGAATTCGAGCATCGCCATCACGCTACTCAGTGTGCCCTGTGGCCCGAGAGGGCTAGCTCAGCCACTCGCGCGGCGCAGTTGCACTACGGGCGCGAGCCGTGGGCTGGCGAGTCCGCGCAGCTCACCGCGGCTGAGCGACAAAGCGCGATCGGCGCCCGAGAGCCCGGTCGCGTCGTCCGTCGCGAGCAGCACGGCGATGCCTTCGTTGGTGAGTGAACGCAACAGCGCGAGGATCGCGTCGCGCGCGCCCACATCGACCCCTCTGATGGGGTCGTCGACCAGTAGCAGCGCCGGCTCTAGCAGGAGTGCGCGGGCGATCGCGACGCGCATCGCCTCGGCGCCGTCAAGCTCGCGTAGCACGCGACTCGCGCTGAGGGCAGCCCCGACGCGCTCGAGCGCGGTGAGAGATCGTGCCCGCGCTTGCGTCCGTGGTACCCCGCACGCGAGCTGGGTCATCAGCAGCTCGTCGAGCACCCCGCCCGCCTCTCCGCTGGGCCGGCCACGACTGCAGTAGCCGATACCGCGGCCGAGCGCACCGTCGCTGCCCTCCAGGGCACGCCCGGCGAAGCGCACGGTGCCCGCATCGGGGGGCTCGATGCCGCCGGCGACGCGCAGCAGCGTGGAGCGTCCGCAGTGCCGTGGTCCCCAGACCGCGACCAGCTCGCCGGAATCGACGGCCAGTGACACCTCGCGCAGCAGCATGCGTTCGTGAGCCCCGCGCCGGTCGCGGCGGCTGACCCGCTCCAGCGCAAGCAATGTCATTGCATGGGGTTCCGCTGCGAGGGCAGAAGCGCTTGGAGCTGCACCCGCACATACTGAATCCATGCGAGCCGCGCCTCGATCGCCAGGCGCTCGTCCTCGAGTACGAGTCGCGAAAGCACCCCCGCGGAGCCCTCGCCAGCAGCACCTGCGGCGGGCGTTCCGCTGGCCTCTGCCAGACATGCCTGCTCATAGCGATCTAGTACCGCTAGTGCCTCCTGCGGCGCGAGCAGCGCCAGTTGGAGCGCGAACAGTCGTGAGCGACGGCGTTCGTCGTGGACCTGCGAGACGAGCCACTCTCGATAGCCGCACATGCCTTCTGCGGTGACGCGGTAGTGCGGCTTGGGCTGGCGTCCGGCTGCCTCCACGGCGTCGAGCGCGAACCGCTCGATCAGCGCTCGGCGCTCGAGTGCGTCGAGCGCCGTGTAGATCTGCGAGGCGCTTGACAGTTCGAGTGCTTCGCCATACGTGCGCTCGAAGCGCTGAACCAGCTCGTAGCCGTAGCTCGGTCGTTGCACGATGAGACCCAACAGCGCCCATGTGACCGGCGAGCGCAGAGCTGCTGTCCCCCGCTCGGTCGCCGTGGCGTGCCTGCTTGCAGCGCGCTCCGACCCAATCGCCACTCCGGCTCCCATCAGCGTTGTCAACCCTAGCACACATGAGGATTCGTACACTACTGTTTTGCTATTCACAACCTAGAAGTTTCTAGAGGCGGGCTTGTCGCGACATACCCCCCGAGGCAAGGATCAGGGCCACGACCGGGTCCGGGAGGAGCCGGGTACTTCGAGGAGGAGTGGTTCGATGATTGCTCGCTGGTCCCAGTTGAGAACCCTGATTGTGCTGTGTGGCGCGCTTGGCGCGCCATTGCTACTGGGGGCTGCTCCCGCGCTGGCCCAGCGAGAGCATGTGTTTGCGGGCTCGTTCGGCAGCGCGACCTCCACCCAGGCCAACCCCGAACCGCTCTCGAATCCGGGCTGGCCGGCCGTTGAGGAATCGACTGGCGTGGTGTACGTAGCGGACAGAGGCCACGGGCGAGTCGAGATGTTTGAATCATCGGGTAAATACCTGGGGCAGTTTGACGGCAGCGCCTCGCCCACGGGAGCTTTCCAATGGGAAGAAAGGGCGGGCCTGATCGCGGTCGACAACTCGGCGAATGTGCTCGATCCCTCCAAAGGCGATGTCTACGTCGTCGACTACGGCCACCGCGTGGTCGACAAGTTCTCTGCGACCGGCGCTTACATCGGAGACGTGACGAGCGCGTCGTTCGCGGGGTCCAGTGAAATCAACGGCGTAGCGGTCGATTCCGAGGGAGAGCTCTGGGTCCAAATCGGAACGGTCTTTCCCACGATCCTCAGGTTCAGCGATGCGCTGGCCAACGAATACCAGTCGTCTGTGCAGCCGAAGGTCCGAGCCGAAGGCGGCAGCAGCGCGGACGAGATCAGTGTGGGTAAGACAGGTATTGCGCTGGATACAGAAGACAACTTCTATCTGGGCATCACACACGACATCTTCGAAGCAGTCACGTATGTGACGAAGTTCTCCGCAACGGGCGAAGAGCTGGACGAAAGATTGGACAGCGAATCGCCGAGCGGCGTGGCGGTTGACCCCTCCAGTAACGACGTCTACGTCGACCATGGCACGAGCATCGCGGCCTACCAGCCTTCCGGCTCCCCGGTCGAGAGCTTCGGGTCCGAAGAGCTGCAGGCGAGCGAAGGTGTAGCGGTCGACGCCGCAACCGGAACGGTCTACGCGGCAAATGCCAGTACTCAGGAAATCGATGTTTTCACGGCTTTCGTCGTACCCGATGCAAGCACTGGATCGGTGTCGAGCTTCGCCGAAACCGCGGTGACCGTCACTGGCACGGTCGACCCCGATGGCCTGCCCATAGCCGCTTGCGAATTCGAATACGGCACGAGCACCGAATACGGGCAGACCGCGCCATGCTCGCCCACGCCCGGTTCGGGTAGCAGTCCCGTTGCAGTGAGCGCCGAGCTCAAAGGGCTCGAACCACTCACGAGATATCACTTCCGGCTGAAGGCCTCAAACGCAAATGGCTCCAATCAGGGTCTCGACCGCGTTTTCACAACGCCAGAGCCGGTGGCGATCTCAGATGAGAGCGTCTCGGACATCTCCGCGAACGGCGCACTTTTCAACGCACAGGTCGACCCGGGGGGTGCGGCCACGACCTATCACTTCGAATACGGGACCAGCGTGTCATACGGTGAAAGTGTCCCCGTACCCGCCGGCGAACTGGGGGGAGGGACCAGCGCGGAGTCGGTGTCCGTTCGCGTGCAAGGTCTGCTAGCGGAAACCACCTATCACGCCCGGCTCGTGGCGAGCAACGTGCTCGGAACCGTGCGTGGGCCAGATGAGACCTTTACGACACAGACCAGCGGTGGCACGTTCATGCTGCCGGACGGCCGCCAGTGGGAAATGGCATCGCCGTCGAACAAGGAAGGCGCGCTCATCCAGCCGATTGGGGGAGGGCCGGACTTCGGCGGCCTAATCCAGGCGTCCGCGGAAGGGAATGGGATCGGCTATTACGCGACTGCTCCGGTGGGGTCCGGCGTACGTGGCAACTCAGATCCGCTGAGCGTCACCGAGGTGCTGTCCATGCGCCACGCAGGGGGCTGGTCATCCGAAGATGTTACGCCGCCCAATCAGAAGGCGCTTTCGAAACTGGTTGGGTTGGAATATCGCTACTTCTCCTCTGATCTCTCGCATGCGATCGTCGAACCGCTCAGCGACTTTCCGCTGTTGCCCAACCTGCCCGGACGCACACCGTATCTGCGCGACGACAACAGCGAAGGCTATGTATCGTTGGCCGCCCATCGCGGTGAACCTGAAAGCGAAGAAAATGAAATTACCACCAGGGTAGTGGGCGCCACACCAGACCTGTCGCATGTGCTCCTTGGCTCTCCCTATGCGCTGACGGAAAACGCGGTGCAGAAATCTCTTCCGAGCGGGCCGGTTGGGAATCTCTACGAGTGGTCTGAAGGCAAGCTGCAGCTCATCAATCTCGTGAGCGAATTCGGTCGGCTAGGCAATCAAAATGGCCAGAACACGAGGAATGCGGTGTCGAGCGACGGCTCGCGGGTCTTCTTCTCTACGATCACAGAACCAGAGTCCGGACCGCTGTATATGCGTGACACGGCAACGGCTCAAACGGTCCAAGTGGATGCGCCGGCTCCGGGGGTGAAAGTCCCGCCGGCTGAGAAGTCGGAATTCCAGATCGCAAGCGCCGACGGCTCGGAGGTGTTCTTCACCGACCAGGAGCCATTGACACTCGATTCCAAGCTCGAACCAGTGGAAACTAATACCAACGGCCCCTCGGACCTGTATGTGTACGACACGGTCACCGGTGGGTTGACGGATCTATCCATCGACCAGAACGCGGGTGAAGCAGCGAATGTGCAGTCAGAGGTCGTCGGCGCGAGCGAAGACGGGTCGGTCGTCTATTTCGTGGCCACGGGCAAGTTGGCGAGCGGGGCGCAATCCGGCATGGACAACCTGTATGTGGAGTCCAAGACCGGGTCGGCCTGGTCGCCCGCAAGGCTCGTAGCGGTCCTGTCTAGCGAAGAAGCGGGCGACTGGTCTGGTCGTGACGCTGGTGAGAAGCAGTATCTGACATCGAGGGTGTCCTCGAGTGGGCGGTATCTCGCATTCATGTCCGCGCGAAGCCTGACTGGGTATGACAACCACGATGCGAGCAGTGGGGAACCGGATCAAGAGGTCTTCCTATACGACGCCACGACCGGCAAGCTGAGGTGCGTCTCGTGCAACCCAACCGGCGCGCGCCCAAATGGAGTGTTCGACGAAGGCGCCACTCCGGGTCACCAGCTCGTGGCCGACGCGGACGGCATCTGGCAAGGTCACTGGTTGGCCGGGAACATTCCCGGCTGGACGCTGGTCGAAGAACGGCTGAGCTTGGGAGTGGGCTATCAGTCGCGCGTTCTCGCGGACGATGGGCGGATGTTCTTTGACAGCTCCGATGGGCTGGTCTCGCAGGACACAAACGACGCGGAGGATGTCTACGAGTATGAGCCGCAAGGTATCGGCAGCTGCACGAGTGCGGGTGGTTGTGTGTCGCTGATCTCCTCGGGCACCTCCGCCGAAGGCTCGGCATTCCTCGACGCGAGCGGCAAGGGCCCGGGGGGCGGCGAAGCTGAAGACGTCTTCTTCCTGACTGCGGCCAGGCTTGTCTCCGGCGATGTCGATAGCTCCTATGACGTGTACGACGCGCATGTGTGCTCAACGGCTGTGCCCTGTATGAGCGCGCCGGTGTCGCCGCCGCCGTGCACGACCTCGGATGGGTGCAAGGCGGCACCATCGCCTCAGCCGGCGATCTTCGGACCGCCGCCGAGCGCGACGTTCTCGGGAGCGGGCAACGTCGCTCAGCCGGTGTCAGGGCAGGGCTCCTCGCACAGGAAGTTGACGCGTGCACAGAAGCGCGCCGCGGCCTTGAAGGCTTGCACGAAGCAGCCCAAACGGAAACGAGCCACATGCGATTTGCGGGCCAGGAAGAGATACGGGATGGCGAAGCCGACGGCCAAGAAGAGCTTGGCTGGCAAGGGGAGGCGCTAGCGATGAGCAGGATGAGACTGGATGGGTTTGCGATCGTGAAGAGGTTGGCCGTGCTCGCGTTGGGGTGCCTGGTGCTTGCGGCCGTAGGCGCCGCGCCGGTCTTCGCCGCAGGCGAAGTGCCATGGTGGCACGTTGGTGCGACCGTTGCGCCAACGGACCTTCCCGCCGGCGGTGTCGGCCGGGTTGTGGTGTCGGCAACCAACTTGGGGGATGCCGAAGCTGTCGGATCTGCCGTGCCGATCACACTCTCGGACAAGCTGCCCACGGGCGTGGTGGCGACCGGGATCACTAGCCAAGCGGGACTGGTGGGCTCGCTGGGCCCCGGTGAATGCTCGCTGGCGGCTGTGAGTTGTACCTTCAGTCAAAACATACCCCCATATGAACAAGTGGTCGTTGAACTGACGGTGCGGGTGACGGAAGGTGCGAAATCCGCTCTCAACGAAGAGGTCGTGGAAGGTGGTGGTGCAGCGCGCCTCGCGTCGACGCGGATGTTCACCGTCGGCGCGGCCGATGCAACTACGCCGTTTGGCGTGGAATCGCTCGAACTGACGCCGGAAGACGTGGGAGGAGTGACTGACACGCAGGCCGGCTCGCACCCATTTCAAGTGACTAGCACGCTCAACCTCGATGAGAATCTCGAATCAGGGCTGCAAAGGGTCCCGGCGCTCGCGAGGGATTTGCGGTTTGACTTGCCGGCTGGCTTGATCGGCAATCCCAACGCCGTTCCGCGGTGCTCGAGTGTCGACTTCTCGGTTACAGGCGGCGGGGCGAATCTGTGTCCCCCGAACACGGTCATCGGCGTTGCGAACACAACCCTGGTGAGTGGTCTGCGTCCCCACCCGATCGTTGTTCCGGTACCGCTGTTCAACTTGGTACCAAACCCGGGCGAGCCGGCGCGCTTCGGCTTTTCCGTGCTCGACGTCCCCGTCATCCTGGATACGTCCGTGCGCACCGGGGGTGACTACGGGGTCGTAGTGACCGTCAAAAACATCTCCCAGGCCGCTGCTCTGATTGGGAGCCAGGTGACATTTTGGGGTACTCCATTCGATCCGCGCCACAACGGACAGCGTGGCTGGAACTGCCTGGCGTCGGGCAACTTTGGGAGCGGGCCCTGCCAACCGCTTGAAGAAAGCGGCTACCAGCCGTTGATGACGCTGCCCACGTCCTGTGCGACTCCGTGGAAGCCGACCGTTGCTGCCGACTCCTGGACGGACCCAACAGTCGAGGAGACCGCGGAAACCAGCTTGCTGGATCCCCAGGGGCGGGTTCTCGGCTTGGGCGGCTGCAATCGCCTGACCTTCGAACCGACGATCACGGCGACGCCGGATGGGCAGGCGGGCAGCAGCCCGACGGGGCTGACGGTGGGCATCCATGTTTCGCAGACCGCAGGCCTGAACCCGGCGGGCGACGCGCAGGCAACCGTTAGGAACACGAGTGTGACGTTGCCGGCGGGCATCACAATGAACCCGGCGGCGGCTGACGGCCTGCTGTCGTGCTCACTGGAACAGGTCGGACTCGAACGCGATGCACCGGCGAGCTGTCCGGAAGCGGCGAAGGTCGGGACGGTTGAAATCAAGACGCCGCTGCTGCCCGATCCGCTCACGGGAGCCGTCTATCTGGCCGCTCAGACCGCCAACCCATTCGGGTCGCTGGTTGCCCTGTATGTGGTGGCCGAAGACGCCAAGGCTGGGGTGCTCGTCAAGCTCGCCGGGCAGGTCACGCCGGATCCAGTGACGGGCCAGCTGGTCTCGACGTTCAAGGAAACCCCGCAGCTTCCCTTCGAAGAATTCAGCCTGCACTTCTTCGGCGGCTCGCGCGCGCCGCTGGGAACACCCGCGCTGTGCGGCGGCTACACCACGACCGCGGCGTTCGAACCCTGGTCGGTCGATCAACCGGTCGTGGCCTCCTCGGAATTCAAGATCGACAGCGGCCCGCAGGGAGCGCCGTGCTCGGATCCACTGCCGTTCAGACCGTCGTTGACGGCCGGTACAACGAGCATTCAGGCGGGTGGGTTCAGCCCCTTCACGATGACGATGTCGCGGGCGGACGGCGAACAGAACCTGCAGTCGGTGCAGCTAAAGATGCCGCCCGGGCTGATGGGCACGCTCTCCAGCGTGAAGCTCTGCGGGGAAGCGCAGGCAGATGCGGGTACCTGTGGTCCGGAAAGCCTGATCGGGCACACGACGATCAGCGTCGGTCTCGGCGGCAACCCTTATACCGTCACCGGTGGGCAGGTCTTTATCACCGGCCCCTATGAGGGTGCGCCCTATGGCCTGTCGATCGTGAACCCTGCCAAGGCCGGACCATTCGATCTCGGCCAGGTGGTCGTGCGCGCGAAGATCGAAGTCGATCCGAGCACCGCGGCCTTGACGATCACCACCGATTCAGCGGGTCCGTACGCGATCCCGCACATCCTCGATGGCATTCCGCTTCAGATTCAGCACGTGAACGTGACGATCGACCGGCCGAACTTCACGTTCAACCCGACGAATTGCAGTCCGCTTCAGATTTCCGGCAGCTTGGGAAGTAGCGAAGGGTCCTCGGCCGCACTCGCGGTGCCGCTGCAGGTGACCAACTGTGCGGTGCTGGCGTTCAAGCCGCAGCTGACAGCATCCACGTCGGGAAAAACGTCGAAAACCACAGGCGCGAGCCTCGCGGTGAAATTGAGCTATCCCGCGGGTCCGTTTGACGCCAACATCGCGCGTGTCAAAGTGGAACTCCCCAAGCAGTTGCCTTCGCAGCTGACGACTTTGCAGAAGGCGTGCCCAGCGGCGACGTTCAACCTGAACCCGGCGAGCTGCCCAGCGGCGTCGGTTGTCGGGCATGCAACCGCGACCACCCCGGTTCTGCCCGTCCCGCTGACGGGTCCTGCGTACTTCGTATCGCATGGTGGAGAAGCGTTCCCCAGCTTGATCGTGGTACTCCAGGGCTACGGTGCCACCGTCGATCTCGTGGGCTCGACGTTCATCAGCCACACCGGCATCACGAGCAGTACGTTCAAGACGGTCCCCGACGTTCCCGTAGGAAACTTCGAACTGACCTTGCCGCAGGGACAATACTCCGCGCTGGCAGCGAACACGGACCTCTGCAAGAGCAGCCTAGTGATGCCGACTGAATTTGTCGGACAGAACGGTGTCGTGTTGCACCAGCAGACGCAAATCGCCGTCACCGGCTGCAAGCCCGTGCTGGACATCGTCAAGCACGACGTCAAGGGCTCGCAGGTGAAGGTTCTCGTTCGGGTTCCCTCCGCCGGGAAGCTGGTAGCGAGTGGCGAGGGCCTGACGCGCACCGCGGTGAGCGTCAAGGGTGCGAGGACGGTGACGGTCGGGCTTACCGTCTCGAAGACCGAGAGGGCGTTGCTCAGGCGTCACCGAGGGCGCAAGCTGCGGGCTCATGTCAAGCTCACGTTCATCCCCAAGCACGGGAAGAGGCTCGTGGGCGGTCTCACTGTACTGGTCGGGTGAGCCCGGACGCGCAGCGAGGACACGCGCCTTCGTGCCGAGGAGCGGCTCGCGTGCGGAGCTCAAAGTCCGAGCGACACGTGGAAAGATGCGATATCGCCGACATTCAGCGGGCTCGCATCATTGCGGCTATGTACGAGGTGTGTGCGGAGCATGGTGCCCCTGGAGTCACAGTGGGAGCAGCGATCGCTCGCGCAAGGGTCTCCCGGCGGACATTCTATGAGCTATTCGCGAGCGCCGAAGATTGCCTGGCAGCTGCCTTTGAGGAGGCGCTGGCTGTTGTCGCCGAGTGCGTCATAGTCGCGGCTGGCGGCGGACGGCATTGGCGGGACTCTGCCCGGAGGGCGCTGGTGGCGCTGCTTGCATTCTTGGACGAACAGCCGCTCTGTGCACATCTGCTCATTGTCGAGTCCGCCAGTGCCGGCCCCCGTCTGCTGGAGCGCCGTGCGCAGGTATTCGACCGACTTGCCATCGCGGTCGACAAGGCGCGAGGCGAGCCTGGCGTGCAGCGCGATCCCTCGCCGCTGACCCCAGAGGGAGTCGTTGGCGCGGTCCTGGCGGTCATCCATCGTCGCATGCTCGATAAGCCGGAGAGCCCATCGCTGCTGGCACTCGCGAACCAGCTGATGAGCATCGTCGTGCTGCCCTACTTTGGCGCCGAAGCAGCGCGTGCCGAGTTGCGGCGAGCACCGGACGCTCGTCCAGCCAAGCCCAGGGCATCGCGCGTTCCTCCGCAGGACCTCCAGATGCGTCTTACCTACAGGACTGTCCGCGTGCTGCATGCGATCGACTCACATCCCGGCGCATCCAATCGACAGGTGGCGCAAGCCTCCGGCGTCGCCGACCAGGGGCAGATCTCCAAGCTCTTGCGGCGCTTGCAACGCTTGGGCCTGATCGAGAACATTGGGGATGGGCAAAGCAAAGGCGCACCCAACGCGTGGACGCTCACATCCCGAGGCCTCGCACTGCGACAGGCACTGATCGCTGGCGTCGGCCTTGAGCGGCAATAAGCAGCGCCAGGGTCTCGGGCGATCCGCGACGCCGAGCGCGCGAATCCTCGAGGCCATGATCGAGATCGTCGGGGAGCGCGGGTTTGCCGATACCACAGTAGGCGCCGTGTGCGCGCAGGCGAAAGTCTCCCGAGTCACCTTCTATGAGGCCTTCGAGGGTCTGCAGGAGTGCTTCCTGGCGGTAATCGACGCAGGTCACGAGCGCGTTCGCTCGTTGATAGTCGGTGCCTTTCAGCGGCAGCGGGACTGGCAGGACGCGGTGCGCGCGGCGCTTGCTGCCCTGCTCGCGCTGCTTGACACCGAGCCCAGGTTGGCCCGCGTGTGGCTGGTGGAGACGCTCGCGGCGGGATCATGGGCGCTGCACCGTCGCGAGCGACACATCGCAGCGCTTACGAGCGACATCATGGAATGCTGTCCACCCCCGCAGGGCATGCAGGTGACGCCGCTGGCGGGCACCGCGGTGATAGAGGCAGTGCAGGGGATCGTCCGGACGCGGGTGGTTGCGCAGAGTGAAGAGCCACTGATTGCACTGCTCGCCCCCTTGATGGGGCTGATTACCGCCGTATGCCTGGATGCGCAGGCGTGGACCGCGGAGATCGAGCGTAGTGAGATGCTGGTGAGCAAGATACTCGCGGAGCGGCATCTCCCGCCGGTCTCAGCAGGCGGTGAAGCGCTCGAGATACCGGCCGCAGTGAGTGACCCGCGGGCGCATCGAGCCCGCGAGTGTCTGTCTTATATCTCACTGCACCCCGGGGCTAGTAACCGGCAGGTCGCGAGGGCCGTCGGCATCAGGGGCCCCGAGCAGGTCTCGAGATTGCTGGCTCGGCTCCGCGCTCGTGGCCTGCTCCTCAAGCGCTCGGCGCCACCCGGGCATCCGAACGCTTGGGCTCTTACTCCCTACGGGATCCAGGTGCTGGGGCGCTTGGCTAGTCAGCAGCGCAAAACTTCATCTATGGAGAACCTTCATGTCAATGAGGAGTGGGTGGTCAACGATCATACGGGTGATACGTCTGAACTCGGCGAGACCATGTGTTAACTCTTGACCGAACTGTCCATCACCTATTAACCTACAGCGGCAAGAAGATTGCCCGCAAGTCACTAAAACGGAAGCATCGGCCGGCCCATAGGCAATAGCCGGAGACTGACGGCTACGGAACACGCTGGTCGCTGGGAGGCCAGGCGAGTCTGAGGCGTGATCGATAAAGGAGAGGTGTGCTCATGCGTAGCGTTGACGGCGATGGTACATTGGTAGGGGTCGTTGGGCTCAGCGGCTCTCAGGGGGGCGCCAGAGGCCGAAGGGAGATTGATCGGCGGTTTGGGCGCTTGCGCTGTGCAATGCTTTTTCTCGTCGCCTTGACGGTCTATGTTCTACCGCAGGTAGTAAGTGCGGCTCCCCTGGTAGAAGGTCCGAGCGTGCACGGCGTTGGTCCTGCTCACAAGGGCTTGGGTCCTGATGCCTCAGTGCCGTCGTGGGTCGGCGGCAAAGCCGTTCATTTCTTCGCGACTCCGGCTGCAAGCCGCAAGCTCGCCGCAGGTGTGCGGCAGCTGCCCGGTGCGACGTCGAACAAAGTGCATTCCGATTTAGGAAGCATCTGTGGGGGGGCTTGTTCACCACTGCTCTATCACGTTGGGTCCGGGGTTCAGCATAGCCCCGTGGTGCATGTCATCTTCTGGGGCAAAAAATGGTTGGAAGCCCCTAACTTTGCGGTTAAAAGTCAGCTGACGCACATGTATGAAACGGTCTCTGGCTCTGCGTGGCTGTCGACGCTCACGCAGTATTTCGACGCGACGGGTCGTGTTTCCAGCAAACTAACGGTGGGCTCGTATGTCGACGAACGCGTGGCGGCGCCGACTGGCGTCAACGATGCGAAGATCAAGGAAGAGGTTGCGGCGGCAATTAAAGCGGAGTCGTGGACGCGCGAATTCAACAGCCAGTTCGTTGTGATCCCGGCGCCGGGATCCACATATGCAGCATCATTTGACGAAGGCTTTTGTGGGTATCACGGCGTGGATGGTTCTGGCTCGAGCTACACGTTCATCGCCTACCCCGGAGATGAACCTTTCACGGGATGTCTGAATTTCGATGCGACCAAAACCGCCGGCAATGTTGTATCGATGGTGGCTTCCCACGAGTTCGCCGAGAGTGCGACAGACCCCCAGGTCGAACCTTCGACAAACGCGGAGTGGTATTCAGCCGAAGGCTACGAGGTCGCTGACCTATGTGCCACGAGCGATGACCTGGAAGAAAGGGGCTCGTGGGTGCAGGGCCTTTGGGACGATCACAAGGGGGAATGCTCGTTGGGTGACTATCCACCCTTCGTCTACGCTGTCACCGAACCTGCGTCCAAAACCAAACTAACCCAGGCGACACTCAACGGTGTCGTCAACCCCGAGGGCCTGGCTACAAAATATTATTTTGAATATGGCAGCAAACCCCCGTACTCAAAAACCACAGAACTATCCGCCGGCTCCACCACTACGAACCAGTCGGTGAGCGAAGCAGTGAATTTGGCGGGAGAACCGGAAACTACTTACTTTTATCGACTGATCGCTTCCAACAGCTCGGGGACCACAGACGGTCAGTGGCATGAATTTGTGACGAGCTTCTGGTCGACGGAAGCGACACCGGCCCTACATAACTCCTTGCTGACAAGCGTATCGTGTAGGTCGTCGGGGGAATGCATGGCCGTGGGTGGTGGGCCATCCTTTGAAGGTATATCCGAGGACTGGAATGAACTGCTCATGAAATGGGAACTGGTTACGACACCGGCTCCCGTGGGAGCGCTGGAGAGTGAACTTCTCGGCGTCTCATGCGCTGGCTTGGCGAAATGCAATGCCGTTGGGGCCTATTCGACCAGCTCAACGATATTCGCATACGCGGAGCACTGGAACGGCGAATGGGTGGTTGAAACCACGCCGAATCCGACGGGAGCGGTCCTGAGCCGTCTTCAAGGGGTGTCGTGCCCGTCGACTACGTTTTGTGTTGCTGTCGGCTGGTATGAAAACAGCTCGAAAGTTGAGCTGCCCATGGCCGAGGAATGGAGCGGCGGTAAATGGAAACTCCAGTCGACTGCGAGCTTGCCCGGAACGATAGGCGAACACTCTCCGGCCCAGGTCTCGTGTACGTCTGCCAGCGCCTGTACGGCGGTCAGGACGTATCGTCCGACAGGTAAAACGGAAGAACTCGCATTGATTGAAAGATGGAATGGCTCCGCGTGGCACATAGAAGAAGCCCCCGTTTCGGAAATTGAAGGAATACGCTCGACACACGTGGAATTGCGTGGCGTGTCGTGCGTCGCCGAAACAGAATGCGTGGCGGCCGGCCGGACCGAGTACGACACGCTTGTGGAGCATTGGAACGGCAAAACCTGGAAAGTTGAATCCACACCCAATCCGGGGAATACAAACGACGCTCTGAATGCAATATCGTGCCTTTCGGCAACGGATTGCGTTGCCGGTGGTGTCGAAGGGGGAGAAACCAACCTCATGGAGTTTTGGAACGGCACTAAATGGCTCCTCGAGGCGATGCCGTCGTCACTTGCCCCGGTCCAGCCGTGGGAAGAAGTGCAAGGCATTTCGTGTGTCGAACCCCTCGATGCACGATGCACGGCCGTTGGCTTTCAATATATAGGGGGTGTGCTTTCTCCCGCCGTGGAGGCGAAGAAGGTTCCGCAGGCGGCGACCACGGAAGGTGCAACTGGTGTGACCAAAACCGAAGCGATGCTAAACGGAACGGTCAATCCGGGCGCGGTGGCAACCGGCTATTACTTCGAATACGGGCCGACGACGGCATATGGGTCCAAGACCGCCGAAGTGAGTGCCGGCTCGGGTACGAGTGGTATCAAAGTCAGCCAGACGATCAAAGGGCTCACTGCGGGAACGCATTACTACTTCCGCCTTGTGGCCACGAGCGTGGCGGGTGTGCGCTACGCGGGACAGGCCACCTTTTCGACTCTGAGCTAGCGGGTGTGGGTGCCTGGCCCGCTCGCGGGCCAGGCACCCAAGCCAGACGACACGCCCCGAGGGCGCCGCGTCGTCAGTGCGCGCAGGGTCAGCGAAGGCGGCTCGGCGGCATAGATCCCTCAGGGCGAAATGTCGGCGACCGGTGGATAGGTGAGGCGTTGGTCCAAGCAGGCAGGTGTGCGGATCTGGTCTTCGTATGGCGGTAACCTGCCGAAGCGCTCTTGGATAGACAAGGCGCGGTCCCAGCGTCTATAATCAAGTCAAGCGCCAGGGTCGGCGCGATCGGGGAGCTAGTAGCTGGGGGTCGTGCCGATGGGTCAAACAGAGAGCGGTCGCATCGCGCTAGTTGGCGCATTCGGTGGTGCCGCGCGCCGTTATTGGCTGGGTGTCTTCCCACGGACCTGCTCAGAGCGCCGCCGGCGCGAGGCGCGCGCGCAGCAGATCCCCGACCCGCTGCTGCAGCGCGTCGTACTCGATGCGCTGCGCAAGTGGGGCAACATCGAGGGCGCGACCGCGTTCGCGGCCTTCGTGCCCGCGCGTCACCGCGCCGCCGCGGCGCGTGCGATGGCGAGCTTCCAGGCGGCCTACAACTACCTCGACATGCTCACCGAGTTGCCCAACACCGACCCCGCGGTCAACGGGCAACTGCTGCACCGCGCGCTGCTCGTGGCGCTCGACCCCGAGGCACAGCACCTCGACTACTACGAACACCACCACCTGCACGACGACGGCGGCTACCTCGCCGACACCGTCGACGAGTGCCGCGCGGCGCTTGCCGAGCTGCCCTCCTACGCCGCTGTCGCGCCTGCCGCGCTGCGTGCCGCGGAACGGATCGTGGCCTTCCAGAGCTGCAACACCGGCGAGGTTCAGGGCGACTATGTCGCGCTCGAACGCTGGGCGCGCGCGGCCACGCCGGTCGGCAGCGGTCTGCGCTGGTGGGAGACCGCGGCCTCCGGTGGTTCCTCGCTGGGGATCTACGCGCTGATCGCGGCAGCCGCACAGACGCACGTCACTGAAGCGGAGATCGCCGCGATCGAGGGCGCCTACTTCCCGTGGATTGGCGCGCTGCACTCGCTGCTGGACAACCTCGTCGACATCGCTGAGGACTATGCCACCGGGCAGCGCAGCCTCGTCGGCTGCTACGCCTCCTCGCTCGATGCGGCCACACGCATGCGGCTGCTCGCCGAGCGCGCGCTGCGGGCCGCCGAAGAGCTGCCCGAAAGCCGCGGCCACGTGCTGATCCTCGCGGCGATGGCGAGTTTCTATCTGTGCACGCCGGAGGCCTCGGCGCCCGCCGCGCGTGCGGTGGCGCACGCGGTGCTCGACGCGCTCGGCGAGCCGGCCCAGCTCTCGATGCTGGTCTTCCGCACGCGGCTGCGCCTGCGGCGGCTTGCGCCGCGCACGCCCGGCGGGCCCGCCAAACGCGGCGCGGGGGCCGAGGTCGTGCTGCCCACAGCGATCGAGGCGCTCGCGTCCGGTGGATCACACGCCGCAGTCGCGGTGGCACCAGTACCGCGTGGCCACGAGCCATATGGCGTGAAGTAGACTGTTGACTGCTCAACTCACATACGGGCGCCGCCGGGGCGTAGGGGTCGTCGTCTGCCCGACACCTGTAAAACGGCGTGGAGGAGGCCTGTTGTCTTGCTAGAGCTGCGCGATCTCGTCAAGCATTACCCCGCCATCGGTGGCGAGCCCGTGCGGGCCGTCGATGGCGTCTCGTTGAAAGTCGAGCCCGGCGAGATGGTCGCCCTGTACGGGCCCAGCGGCTCGGGTAAGACCACGCTGCTGTTGATGGTCGCCACCCTGCTGCAGCCGACCAGCGGCGCGGTCTTGATCGGCGACCGCGACGTCTCCTCGCTCTCGGAGAAGGAAGCTTCTCACTTTCGCCTCTCCGAACTGGGATTCATCCGCCAGAACTTCGATTTGCTGCCCGGCGTGACAGCGATCGACAACGCCGTGCTGAAGCTGCTGAAGAGCATGCGCTGGCGCGACGCGCACCGCCAGATCGCGCCGCTGCTGGAGCGCCTTGGGCTGGGACAGCGCCTCGGGCACCGCGCCGAGCTGCTCTCGATGGGCGAGCGCCAGCGCGTGATGATCGCTCGTGCGCTCTCCACCGAACCGCGCCTGCTGCTCGCCGACGAGCCCACCGGCAGCCTCGACAGCCAGCGCGGCCGCGAAGTGCTCGAGCTCCTGACCGAACTCTGCCGCGAGCATCAGGTCGCGATCGTGCTCGTCAGCCACGACCCGCAGGCCGCGGCCTACGCCGACAGGGTCTACGCGCTGCGCGATGGCAAGCTCAGCGACTACGAGCCCGACCAGGCGTACGTGCGGGCCGCCGCCCAGTGAGCGGCGCCGGCAAGGAGGTGGCGCGGTGAAAGCCCTCAATGTTCTGCACCTGTACAGCGTGCGTGTGCGTGCGCGCCTGCTGCAGGAGGCGTTTGCGATCGTGGGGATCGCGGCCGGGGTAGCGCTGCTGTTCGCCTCTCAGGTGGCGAGCTCGAGTCTCTCGAGCTCCGTCGCGCAGCTCTCGCAGGGGATCGTGGGAAACGCAACGCTGCAGCTCGTTGCGCGTGACTCTCACGGCTTCGATGAAGGCTTGCTCGCGAAGGTCCGCCACATCCCCGGTGTGCACGCGGCGGCGCCACTGCTGGAAGTGAGTGCCAACGCGGTAGGCCCCAAGGGCCACGAGTCTGTCGAGCTCGTCGGTGTCGACTCGAGCCTTTCCGAATTGGGCGGCGCGCTGGTGCGCAACACCAAGTTGCAGCCGGTGGCGGGCTTTGGTGCGGTCGTACTGCCCGCGCCCCTGGCGCATACGATCGGCGTGACGAAGTTCGGCAACGAAGCGACCTTCGAAGTCGGTGGACGGGTCGAGCCGGCGGCGCTCTATGAGCAGCTGCACGCCAAGCAAATCGGCCCACTGATCCAGAGCCCGATCGCGGTCGCCCCGCTCTCGTTCGCCCAGGAAGTCGCCGGTCTTGGTGGGCGCGTCAGTCGTGTCCTCGTGCAGCCCGCGCGGGGACGCGAAGCGGCGGTGCGCAGCGCGCTCGTGGCGCTCGCCGCCGGGCGCCTGAACGTCGAGTCCGCTAACTACGACGAAAAGCTGTTCGCGCGCGCGGCTGCCGCGACCAACCAGTCGACCGCGCTGTTCGCCGTCATTAGCGCGCTCGTCGGGTTCTTGTTCGCGTTCAACGCGATGCTGCTGACGGTGCCCCAGCGCAGGCGCCTGATCGCTGACTTGCGCCGCGACGGGTACACGCCGCGGACCGTGATCGCCGTGATGATGTTCGACGCCGCCGTGCTCGGGATCCTCGCGTCGCTGCTTGGGCTGCTGCTGGGCGACGAGCTCTCGATTCACCTGTTCCACTCGAACCCCGGCTACCTCTCCTCCGCGTTCGCGGTCGGCTCGCAGCGCGTGGTCGGTGCCCAGAGCATCGCGATCGCGGTCCTCGGCGGGATGCTCGCGGCTTCTGTCGCGGTCCTGAGCCCCCTGAAAGACATCATCTCGCGCGACCCGCTCGCCGCGATCACGCAGAAGGAGGGTGGTAGTGGCAAGGCCGATCGCCGTCTCGCGATCGGCGGCGTGGTCTGCCTGGCGGCGGCAACCGCGATTCTCCTGGCGGCTCCCAAGGAGGCGATCCTGGGGATGGTCTTCCTCGTAGCGGCGCTGCTGCTGCTGTTGCCGATCCCGCTGGACGCGACGCTGGCGCTGGTGCGGCGCATCGCCCCGGCGATCACGAGCGCCGTGCCGCACGTCGCGGTGATGGAGCTGCGCGCGGGTCGCGCCCGCGCGATCGCGATCGCCGCGACCGGCGCGATCGCGGTCTTCGGCAGCGTCGCGATCGAGACCGCGCACGGCGACCTTCTGCATGGCCTAGAAAACGCCGCCACCGATCTGAACTCGTTCACCGACGCTTGGGTTTCGCCCACCGGCAGCTACAACCTGCTGAAGACCACCTCCTTCAAGCCGACCGCGCAGGCGAAGCTCGCGCGCCTGCCCGGTGTACGCGCCGTGCGCCTCTACCGCGGCGGGCTGCTCGATATCGGCGAACGGCGCGTGTGGGTGATTGCCCCGCCGGCGGAAGCGACACCGCTGCTGCCGGCGAGCCAGATCGTTGAAGGTAACTTGCAGCGCGCCACCGCCGAGGTACGCGCGGGCGGCTGGGTGATCGTCTCGCAGGCGATCGCCGACGAACATCACCTCCACATCGGTGACCCATTCGCGCTGCCGACACCCAATCCGACGACGCTGCGCGTGGCGGCGCTGTCCACGAACATCGGCTGGGCGCCGGGTGCGATCATCATGAACGCCGATCAGTACGCGCGCTCATGGGGCAGCACCGATGTGAGCGCCTACAACGTGCTGTTCGCCCCCGGCCTGTCGCCCGCGCGGGGCCGGGCGGAGATCGCCAAGGCGCTTGGGTCGGGCTCGGGTCTGACCGTCGAAACGGCGCAGCAGCACGCCAACCAGCAGCGTGCCCTCAGCCGCCAGGGTCTGGAACGCCTCACGCAGATCGCGACCCTGATCCTGATCGCCGCGGTGCTCGCGATGGCGGCCGCGATGGGCAACATGGTCTGGCAGCGCCGGCCGCGCCTGGCCAAGCTCAAGCTCGAGGGCTTCCCGCGGGCGGAACTGTGGCGCACGATCCTGCTCGAGAGCTTCCTGCTGCTTGGCGTCGGCTGCCTCAGTGGTGCTCTCTTCGGCCTTTACGGCCAGCAGCTGCTGGATCGCGCGCTTGCCAACGTCATCAACTTTCCGGTGGTCTACTCGTTTGGCATCCTGATCGCGCTTGGCAGCCTCGCGCTGGTGACCGCAGCGGCGGTGGCGATCGTTGCGATCCCCGGGTATCTCGCCGCTGGGGTTCCCCCTGCGGTCGCGCTGCAGGACTGACGCGCAGCTCTACTACACAGGGTGCCTGGCGCCGAAAGTCGGAACCCTCACGGCGACGCCCGGCCATGGATCGTCGGCATGCGGGTTCGCAATGCCCCTACCGCACCGTCGCGCTCTTGTGATACGGGCCTGACCACCGCGCCGCGGCTGTCCGGCGCGGCTTTACTTGTGCCGGCGCGCTGATGGGCAGGCGACCGTGGTGGCCGCCGAGGCGTGCGAGCCGTCCTGGAAGGTGAATTCCGCGGAGAACGGGAAGCCACCGTGCGGACAGTGTTCCGGCGTCGCGATCCCAACCGGATGAAACGGCACGAGCTTGCCGTGGACGTGCTTGTAGTACGTCAGGTGGCTCGGTCCGATCGTCGCCTGGACGCTCACGATCGACACATCAGGTCCGTTCGGGACGCTCGGGATCGGCGGCACGAGGGTCGCTAGCTGTGAGCCGAAGATCCCCGACGCTGGCAGCACTTCACCCTCGAATACGAGTTGTGCAAAGACCGGGGTCTGGCCGTTTGCGTAGAACAGCACGACCATGTTGTTGTTGTGGGGCGGGCCCATCAGCGCCTGGATTTCTGGGAGCTCATGGCCGGAGCCTGTGCCGAAGGGCACTTCTACCGATGCGCTGCCAAAGCCGAGTCGAGAGTTGGCGGGGCATCCGGACACGCCGTGTTCCTGGAGCGCGGTCGGATTGCAAATCGCCAGGCCGAGCGTCGTCTTCGTGAAGTTCATGCCGGCCGGCATGTGCAGGTTGATGGCGGTCAGCGGCGGCGGCGCGAGGCCTTCGGTCGTCGAGACGTTGAAGCCAAAGCCAATAGTGGTGCTCTTCCCCAGCTGGTCGGGTGAAAACGACGCATGGAGCGTCGCCTGCTCAGATGTCGCCGCCGCCACCGCCGGCGTGGCCCCGCAGATCAGCAGGGCCGCCGCGACGGTTGTAAGGGTTCTGAAGTTGAGCATCGAGTCTCCGGTGCCAGCGCGCGTCAGGTGGAGATGTGGCCGCTCACGTGTACCGTGACGGCGTCGTTTGAGCGCTGGACGGTGCCACTGAAGCTCAGGCCCGACCCGTGGGCGTGCGCGTAGCTGCCCGTTCCGCCGGTGATGTTCAGCGTTCCGGAGAAGCTCGCCGTGGGGCCGTTGTTGCGGAAGCTCCCCGATGCGCTGCCGGTCATCGTGCCGCCGCGCGGAGAGACCGTGAGCGCGGCCGTCACGCGGTTGGTGGAGACGACGTCGAGGTGCAGCGAGAGCGTGCCGCCCAGTGAGCCGCTGGCCTGACCTGACTCGTACAGGTTGAGGCCGCGGCTGGAGGTCTTGTGTAGGTGCGCGGTGTCGTTCAGCGAGATCGTGCGCGATGCGGCGGCGGTCGATCCCGAAGCGCCCGCGGCGCCCAGCGAGAAAGCGAGAGCGCAGGCCCCGCTCGCAAGTAGTGTTCCCGCGGCCAAGCTACGGCGAGTGCGGTTTCTGATGTGCACGATGACGACCTCTCCTCCTCGATTATGACCCCTGTCTGAGCCTAGCAGCGCAGAATCAAGACCCTAGCTGCTAGCTAGGCTTCACGTCAAGACGCTGTTTATGACGCCCGTCACATCGTCAAACCCCCCGAGTCACGCCAAGTTGCGCGCCGAACGCGATGGTCGCGGCGCCGGCCGCTCGAGAAACTGCGGTGTCCGCGATGGTCGCGGCGCCGGCCGCTCAAGAAACCGTGGTGTCCGTCGATTACCGAACGTATGCCTATCCCGGGTCCAGCCTCCTCGGTTGGCGGGACGCAAGGGGCGCAGGGGGGCTCCGTGCATGCCAACTTCGAGGGGGAATTGCGGCGTCTCGGCGAAGCCTTGAAAGGCGGGACCGACGACGTGGTCGCACGGATGCTCGGACGCTCGGCCGACTCCGGCCACGTATTGGACGCCCTGGTCGAAGACAGTTTCGCGCGAGTCGGCTCGGTCTCGACGATCGCGGTCGCCAGATGGATGGCCGGCGACGGCCCCGAGGTGGCCCGCGAGGTCGGACGCGAGTCCTGGCGCATCTTCGGACAGCTCGCGGCGCAGCGCGCCGCGCCGCTCAACGAGGTCACCAAGCGCTGCCTGCGCTGGCGCGACGCCGCCGATGACGTTCTGCGCGAGCGCGCCGTCGCGCTCGAGCTGGCGCCCGCGGTGCTCGACCAGGCACTGGCGATGCTGCAGCGCAGCCTCGACGTCACGTTGGTGCGGATGTGCGAGTCCTTTGAGGAGGAGCGCCGCAAGGCCCACGAGGAGCTCTCGCGGCGCCAAGAAGAGCTGGCGTTCCTTGCCACGCACGATCCCCTGACCGGACTGCCCAACCGCACGCTGATCTTGGATCGCATCGAGCAGATGCTTGTGCGCGCCCGTCGCAGCCAGGCGCCGGTTGCGGCGCTTTTCATCGACCTCGACAACTTCAAGGGGATCAACGACACGCTGGGTCACGGCGCCGGCGATCGCCTTCTGAAGGCCGTCGCCGCGCGCTTGCAGGGTGCGATTCGCGAGACCGACGCGCTTGGTCGTCTGGGCGGCGACGAGTTCGTCGTGATCGCCGAGGGAATGTCGCTGGCCGCCGGCCCCGAGCTGATCGCCGAGCGCATGCTGGAGGCGCTGGCGCCGCCGTTCAAACTCGACGAGTCCAATAGCGCTCGCCTCGCCGTTACAGCCAGCGTTGGGATCGCGATGGGCGACCGATCCTCCGCTGAGGATTTCCTGCGCGACGCCGACATCGCGATGTACCGCGCCAAGTGGGATGGCAAGAACCGCTTCGTCGTGTTCGAGTCCGGGATGCAGGATGCCGTCCAGAACCGCATGGAGCTCGAGATGGATCTCCGCGAAGCGCTGGAGAGGGAGCAGCTGTTCCTGGTCTACCAGCCCACGTTCGACCTTCAGGAGATGAGCCCGACCGGCGTGGAGGCACTGCTGCGCTGGAACAGTCCCACGCGCGGCATCGTGCAACCCGACGAGTTCGTGCCGTTGCTGGAGGAGACCGGCCTGATCACCGAGATCGGCAAGTGGGTCATGCAGGAGGCCACCCGCCAGGCCGCCGCGTGGCGAGCGGCGGGCTATCCGATTGGGATCTCGGTGAACGTCTCCGCCCGGCAGCTCGATACCGACGAGTTCGTCGCCGACGTGCGCGAGGCCCTGCATGAGAGCGGTCTCGATGCCGCGGCCTTGACGATCGAGATCACTGAGACGACGATCATGCGCGACACGCAGGAGACCGTGCGCCGCCTGACCGCCATCAAGGAGCTGGGCGTGCGCATTGCGATCGACGACTTCGGCACCGGCTACTCCTCGCTCTCGCACCTGCAGCAGTTCCCTGTCGACGCTCTGAAGATCGATCGCTCCTTCATCTCTCGCCTCACTCAGAGTCCCGAAGGGGAGACCCTTATTCGCACGCTCGTGCAGCTCGGCAAGGCGATGTCGATCGAGACCCTCGCCGAGGGTATAGAGCAGTCGCACGAGCTGGATCTACTCAAGGACGAGCAGTGCGACAGCGGTCAGGGCTTCCTGTTCGCGCGCCCGCTCGACGCGGCGAGCGCGGAGGCGTTCTTCCGCAACTGGAAGGGTGAGCTCGCCGAGCCGTTCGCGCAGCCGCTTCCCTGAGCGGCTATCGCTGCCCCGCGCCGCGCCGTTCCGCGCCCTGGCAGAACTCGATGGGAGCTAGGGCTTGGCGGGGGTTGCGTTGTGGTTGAAGGAGCCGACCTCCGCTTCGCTCAACGAGACGCGCGGCGGGTGATTGGACAAGGTCTCCAGGCTGCGCCGCATGTCGGCGAGTAGCAGGTCAGCCATGTCGCGGCTGAAGCCGTGGCGCACCAGGATCCGCTGGATCGCGAGCTCTTCCAGGTTGGCCGGCAGCGTGTAGGCCGGCACCAGCCAGCCGTGCGCTCGCAGGCGGTCGGCGAGATCGAACAGGTTGAAGCCGTGCTCACGCCCCTCCGCGAGCTTCCACGACACTGCCGGGATTCCCTGTAGGGGCTCGCCGCCGTGGACGATCTCGAACGGGCCGAGCTCGGCGATCTCCTTGGCCAGATGCGCACAGGTCTCGTACGTTGCGCCATGTACCCGCCTGTAGCCCTCGTGCCCGAGACGGATGAAGTCGTAGTACTGCGTCACCACCTGACCGCCGGGTCGTGAGAAGTTGAGGTTGAACGTCGGCATCTCTCCGCCGAGGTAGTTGACGTTGAAGATCATGTCCTCTGGCAAGTCCTCGCGTTCGCGCCACACGGCCCACCCGCAACCGAGGGGCGCGAGGCCCATCTTGTGCCCAGAGGCGTTGATCGACTTCACACGCGCCAGGCGGAAGTCCCATTGCAGCTCCGGCGCCGTGAACGGTGCGAGGAAGCCGCCGCTGGCTCCGTCGACGTGGAGCGGGATATCGGGACCGCCCTGCGCCTGCAGCCGATCGAGTGCCGCGGCGATGGTGGCGACATCCTCGAAGAGGCCCGTGAACGTCTGCCCGAGCGTTGCCACGACCATGATCGTGTTCTCGTCGCAGCGCTCCAGGCATTGCTCTGCGCCCATCAGGTAGCGACCTGGATCCATCGGTACCTGGCGGATCTCGACGTCGAAGTAACGCGCGAACTTCTCCCAGCAGACCTGTACTGGACCGCACACGAAGTTGGGCCGCTCCACGCTCTCGACGCCTGCCGCGCGGCGGCGCTCGCGCCAGCGGAACTTCGCCGCCAGGCCGGCCAGCATCGCGGCCTCGCTGGAGCCGGTCGTCGACGTGCCGAGTGTTGTGCCGGGATGCGGCGAATGCCACAGGTCCGCGAGCATCCGCACGCAGCGTGACTCCAGCTCGGCCGTCTGGGGGTACTCGTCCTTGTCGACGATGTTCTTGTCGAAGGACTCCGCCAGCAGCTTCAACACCTCGGGCTCCGCCCAGGTAGTGCAGAACGTCGCGAGGTTCATGCGCGCCACTCCGTCCAGCAGCAGCTCGTCGTGGACCAGCGCGTACGCCAGGCGCGGGTCGGTCTCGCGCGCTGGGAAGCGCTGCTTGGGCGCGCCGTGGCGCGCCATCTCCGTCTCGTAGGGATCCTCGTCTTCGACTTGCCGGTGGGTGTGGGGGCGCTCGCTCACGACATCGTCCTCCTCGCTCGGGGATACGCGAAGCATGAACGATCACACCGTTCAGCTCGTTGAACGCAGGTCGCGACCGGCGGGGGATTGTGGGTACCCCGGTGCCCGCGCATCATCAATGCCCGGAGTCCGACCGCGTTATTTACCCACGGACACCGGCGCGTAAACACACCGACGTGGCCGGGGAATGGATTCCCGCACGAGAGAACTCGAACCAAGGATGGGGGATGCCTCAGGTGCTTACTTATGCCAAGAAGTCAGATGAGGGCCAGATCGGCCTGCGAGCCCGTACCACGCTTGACGAGTCGCCGGAGGCGATGCGTCAGGTGCGCATGGCGATTGCACGCGCCAAGGAGGGTGACCGCGACGCGCTGCGGCTGTTGTATGTGCGCTACTCCGACAACGTCTACGGCTACGTACGCAGCATCGTGCGCGACGAGAAGGAGGCCGAAGACCTCACGCAGCACGTCTTCCTGAAGCTGATCACCGCGATCTGCAAGTACGACGACCGCGGCGTGCCCTTCTCGGCCTGGCTGCTGCGGCTCGCTCGCAACGCCGCGCTGGATCACCTGCGCCGCCGCCGCGCGATCCCCGCTGAAGAGGTCTATGGCGCCGACGCCCACGACGACGAGAGCGCACTCGACGCCGCCAGCAACCTCCGCACGGCGCTCGACGCGCTACCGGAGGAGCAGCGAAACGTGGTCATGATGCGCCACGTGATCGGGCTGACGCCGCCCGAGATCGCGCTTCACATGGGTCGCTCGGAGAGCTCGATCCATGGTCTGCACCATCGTGGGCGCAAAGCGTTGCAGCAGGAGCTGCGTCGTCTGAACTGCGCGCCCTGCACTGCAGTCGCGGCCGGCTGATCGCCGATGTCGAGCGCGAGCGCAACACATGAGCCTGTGCGCGGAGCAAAGGTTCCGTTCACACGCATGGACAACGCCGACCCCGAGCTGCTGGAGGAGCTCATGGGAGCGGTCCGCGAAGTCGCGGAGCAGGGGGCTTTCACGCTTGGCCATCACGTCGAGGCCTTCGAGCGCGATTTTGCCGCCTACTGCGAGACCGATTTCGCGATCGGGGTCTCCTCTGGTACCGAGGCGCTGGCGCTGGCGCTGCGCGCCCTGGATGTCGGCCCGGGCGATGAGGTGGTGGTGCCAGCCAACTCGTTCATCGCGACCGCCGAGGCGGTCAGTGCGGTCGGCGCGACGCCGCTGCCCATCGACGTTGATCCCGACTCTCACCTGATTACAGCCGAGCTCGTGGCGGCCAGCCTCAATCCGCGCGTGCGCTGCGTGATCCCGGTGCATCTGTTCGGTGCGACGGTCGACATGGACCCGCTGCTCGAGCTCGCCCGCGAAGCGGGCATCCACGTCCTGGAGGACGCCTGCCAGGCGCACGGTGCGCGCTATCGCGGCCGGCGCGTCGGCACGCTGGGGGCGCTCGGCTGCTTCAGCTTCTATCCGGCCAAGAACCTCGGTGCCTGGGGCGACGGGGGTGCCGTGGTGAGCGCGGTGCCCGAGCTCGCCGACCGCGTGCGGCTCTTGCGCTCGCACGGCGAGCGCCCGCGCTATCACCACCGCGAGGTCGGTGCTACTGCCCGCCTCGACGCATTGCAAGCCGCGATCCTGCGGCGCAAGCTCACGCGCCTGGACGCTTGGAACGAAGGGCGTCGCCAGGTCGGAAGCGCCCTGCGCGAGCGACTCGCGAGTGCTGCTGGAACGCCGCTCGTCGATCCGGTGCACTTGCCATTCGCCGAGGCCGATCACGTCTATCACCTGTTCGTCGTGCGCTGCGCCGCGCGGGACGCCTTGCGTGAGCACCTGGAGCGCGAGGGGGTCGCGAGCGCAATTCACTACCCCGTGCCGATTCACCGCACCGGGGCCTACGCCGGACTCGGTCTCGGCCCCGGAAGTCGCCCCGTTAGCGAGGCGCTGGCCGAGCAGATCTGCTCGCTGCCGGTCTTCCCGGGCATGAGCTCCGATGAACTGGAGCAGATCGTCGAGGCAGTCCGGAAATTCACGGAAGACGAACCCCTGCGGGCGCGTTGATCGAGCATATGAGCGTTGCTCCCAGACAGCAGGTAGAGGCCGCCTCGTTCACCAGCGCCACACTGGCACCGGTCGACGGCGGCGCGGCCATCGAGTTGGGCACCGCTCGCCCCGAGCTGCGCATCGCGGGCTCCGAGCACCAGCGCGCTGGTGCCGAGTCCCAGCCGGCGCGCACCGAGTCAGCCGCAGGCCTTCCCCGGATGGGACACCTTGCGAGCGAAGCAGCTCGGCGCTCGCTGGACGTCCTTGTCGCGGGCGGGCTGCTGTTGGTGCTCGCGCCGCTGATGCTCCTGATCGCGCTCGCGATCCGGGTCGACACCCGCGGGCCTGCGCTCTTCCGCCAGCGCCGTGTCGGGCGCGCGCAGCGCGAGTTCACGATGCTCAAGTTCCGCACTATGTACAGCGACGCCGACGCAACCCCGCACCGTGAGTACGTGCAGGCCCTGATCGGCGACGACCGCAGCCCCGAGCGCGGTCGGCTCTACAAGCTCACGGTGGACGACCGCGTTACGCGCGTCGGGCGGGTTCTGCGCTCTTGGAGCCTGGACGAGCTGCCGCAGCTGATCAACGTCCTGCGCGGCCGGATGGCGCTCGTCGGACCGCGACCGGTGATCCCCTACGAGGTCGAGATGTATCCCGCCGAGTACCTGCGTCGCTTCGACGTCAAGCCCGGACTAACTGGCCTGTGGCAGGTCAGCGGCCGCAACGAACGGACATACGAGGAAATGGTGAATTTTGATCTCACATACGCCCGCGAAGCCTCGCTGCTGCTTGACCTGCGCATTCTTGTCAGGACAGTGCCAGTCGTGCTCGGTCGTCAGGGGGTGGCCTGAGTCATGACCGGCAATTGGGGTAACACTGGCAGTAACGGCAACGGCAGCGGCAATGGCCACGCGGCCGGCGGCGGAGAAGCCGCCACCTTGGCGGAGCTTGCGGCCCGCAACGGCGGCCGTCTCGTGCAGCGCGATGCGCCGCTGGGTACGGCGGTAGTTGGCTACGGCTACTGGGGTCCGAACCTGGCCCGCAACGTCGCCGAGTGCTCCCAGTTGCGGCTCGACGCGCTCTGCGACCGCGATCCCGCTCAGCTGCGTCTTTTCCGTCAGCGCCATCCCGAAGCGCGGGTCATGCGTGAGCTCGACGCCGTGCTTGTCGATTCCTCGATCGAGGCGGTCGTGATTGCGACCCCACCGCAGAGTCACTACGCCATCGCCAAGCGGGCTTTGGAAGCCGGCAAGCACGTGCTGGTCGAGAAGCCGCTCGCGACACGTCTCGAGCACGCTCACGAGCTGGCCGAGCTCGCGGCAGCCAACGAACGCGTGCTGATGCCGGGCCACACCTTCATCTACAGCCCCGCGGTCAACACCGTACGCGACTTGATTCGCAGCGGTGTGGTCGGCGACGTGCACTTCATCACCTCTTCGCGCATGAACCTGGGCAAGTACAACGGCGACGGTGTCGTCTGCGATCTCGCCCCGCACGATCTCTCGATCCTCCTGTACTGGCTCGAGCAGCCCGTCGTGGAGGTCGCGGCCTCCGGTTCGAGTGTCTTGCGTCAGGGCGTGCCGGAGACGGCGTTCATGACGTTGACTTTCGCCGAGGGTCAGACCGCCAACGTGCAGATCTCCTGGCTCGCGCCGCGCAAGCTGCGTCAGATGATCGTCGTCGGCAGTCAGCGGATGGTCCAATACGACGACACGGCCTCCGATGAACCGGTGCGTATCTATGACCGCGGCATGGACATGCTGCCGCCGACGCCGGCTAACTTCGGCGAGCACCAGCTGATCTATCGCACCGGCGACGTCGTGATTCCGCGCGTGGAGCCCGCCGAGCCGCTGCGCCTGGAGCTCGAAGACTTCGCGCACTCGATTCGCACCGGCGAGGAACCGCGCTCGAGCCTTGCTCTTGGGATCGAGATCGTCGCCGCCGTCGAGCTCGCGGAGGCATCCTTGCGCGCCGGCGGCCAGCCGCTCGCCCTACCCCTGCTCGCCGACCGGGCTGCCGCCTAGAGGAGCTGAAGATGCGCATCCGCCCACGCATTCTGTCGATCATCGGAGCCCGCCCGGAGATCATCCAGGCCGCGCCCGTCTGCGAGGCGCTCGCCGACCGGGCTCAGGAGATCCTCGTGCACACCGGTCAGCACTACGACGACGCGATGTCCGAGAGCCAGATTCTCGCCACGCGGCTGCCGCGTCCCAACCACAACCTTGGCGTTGGCTCGCGTGGCCGCGACGAGCAGGTCGACCTCGCCCGGGTCCGGATCGAAGACTTGATCGAACTCGAACGCCCGGACGCGGTGATCGTTCGCGGAGATACCAACGCCACGCTCTCCGGTGCTCGCGCGGCTGTCGCCAGGGGCGTGCCGCTCGTGCACATCGAGGCCGGCCTGCGTTCGCACCGTAGCGACATGCCCGAGGAGGGCAATCGCATCGAGACCGACCGGCTCGCCCAGGTCCTCTGTGCGCCGAGTCCCGGCGCACAGCGCAACCTGGAAGCCGAAGGTGTGCAGGGGGAGATCCACGTAACCGGAGATCCGCTGTGTGACAACCTTGAAAGCTGGCGCTCGCAGATCAAGCCGGCAGGCGCCGGCGACTACGTGCTTGCCACGGTGCACCGCAACTACAACACCGATAGCCCCGAACGGCTTGCCGCTGTGCTCGCCTGCCTGGGGCGCTCGCCGCTGCCGGTGCTGATGCCGCTGCACCCGCGCACGCGTGCACGTATCGAGGGCTGGGGGCTGGAGGCACCATCGGGGGTCCAGCTACTCGAGCCGGTCACCTACACCCGCATGCTCGAGCTCGAGCGCGGCGCCCGCACGATCGCGACCGACTCCGGGGGCGTCCAGCGCGAGGCCTACCTGTGGGGCGTGCGCTGCATCACGCTGCGCGAGGAGACCGAGTGGACCGACACCGTCGAGACCGGTTGGAACACGCTTGTCGGCGTCGACCCCGATGCCTTTGCCGCCGCCCTACGTAGTCCGCTGCCCGCCGAGCGCCCCCCGATTTTCGGCGACGGCCATGCCGCGCAACGGATTGCGGACGTGATCATCGACTTCCTGGGGGCAGGAACGCCTTCCGGCGGCGAGGCAGTGTCGCTCGTCGCCGGGACAGGCGTTGGAGCCGCGGTATGAATCCAAAGGAGCACAGCCACATGGACGAGCTGAACATCGGATTGATCGGCGCCGGACGTATGGGTGCCTACCACGTCGAGACCTGGGAGCGGGTCGCGGCCGGTCGTCTCGTCGCGGTTGCCGAGCCCGACGAGGCGACTGCTCGCGGTCGTATCGGGCGGCGCCCGATCGACTGGGTCGGCGACTATCGCTGGCTGCTCGAGCGCGCCGACGTCGACGCCGTCTGCATCTGCGCACCCTCGGCCCAGCACGCAGTGATTGCGCTCGACGCGATTGCTGCCGGCAAGCACGTCTTTGTCGAGAAGCCGATCGCGACCGCATTGGAGGATGGACTGCGGATGGCTGCCGCCGCGCGTCTGGCCGGTCTGAAGCTGATGGTCGGCCACGTCGAGCGCTTCAACCCCGCCGTCGGCAAGCTCGCAGAGCTGATCGATGAGGGCCGTATCGGGCGCGTCTTCCGCGCCCACGCCACTCGTGTCGGGCCGCTGCCCGCGCGCATCCAGGACACAGGCGTCGCGATCGACCTCGCTACGCACGACCTCGATCTCATGCAGTTTGTGCTCGGCCGCGACATCACGAGCATCTACGCCGAGGGCAGCCGCTGTGTGCACCCCACCCAGGAGGACATGATCTCCTGCCTGCTGCGCTTTGGTGACGATGGCCCGCAGGGACTGCTCGACGTCAACTGGCTCACGCCCGAGAAGCGTCGTGAGATGACGGTCATCGGCGAGGGCGGGATGTTGAGTGCTTCCTACTTGACCCAGGACGTCTGGTTTACCGAGTCGACCGGCGCGCCCACCGGCTGGAGCGAGCTGGCCCGCATCCGCGGCGATGCCGAGGGAGCCGCGATTCGCTTCGCGCTACCGCGCGTCGAGCCGCTGCAGGCCGAGCTGCAGGCTTTCGCTCGCTGCATTCTCGACGACACGCCCGAGCCCGTGAGTGCTCAGGACGGCTGCCGCGCGCTGGCCGCCGCGCTGGCCGTGCGCGACTCCGCGGCGCACTCGCGGCCCGTCACCTTGCTCGACATGCCGGCCGCCCGGCCCGTTCGCATCGCGGCCTAGAAAACGTTCTCGCAAAACGCAGCACAATCAAAATTCCTAACCGCCCCCACACGCCATCAGCCCGAAACCAGGAGATAACCGATGATCCGCTTTGTCATTCCCGCCTATAACGAGCGCGAGAATATTCCCCGGCTGATGGCCGACCTCGCACCGGTCGCCCGCGAACTCGGTGCGCGTGTGATCTTCGTCGACGACGGTTCCACCGACGGTACCGCCGAGGCGATCGCCGAACACAGCGACTCCCTGCACCTCGCCGTGGTGCGCCACCAGGTCAACCGCGGCCTTGGCACTGCCATCAACTCCGGCCTGCGCGCTGCGCTTGGCGAGTCCCAGGACGACGACGCGATCGTCATGCTGGAGGCCGACAACACCTCCGACCTCTCTGACCTCCCGCGCATGTTGGAGGCCTTCCAGGCCGGCAATGATGTCGTGCTCGCCTCCGTCTACGCGCCCGGCGGGCGTATCCTCGGCGTCGCCCCCTGGCGCCTGGCGGCCTCCAAGGCCGTCTCCAACGTCTTCCGCTACACCGGCGGCCTGCGCGAGATTCACACGCTCTCCTCGCTCTACCGCGTCTACCGCGCGGGCACCTTGCGGCGTGCGGCTGAGACCTACGGCTATCTGCTCGTCCGCGAGCCCGGCTTCGCCGCCAACGTCGAGCTGCTGCTCAAGCTCTACAACGCCGGCGCCCGCGTCGCCGAGGTCCCGACCGTCAACGACTGGTCGCGGCGCCTGGGTACCTCCAAGATGAGCTTGCGGCCCACGATCCTTGCCTACGGGCGCCTGATGGCGGCCCACCTGGTCGGACGCATCCAGCCGCCGCCGATCTCGCCGCTGGGCAGCGAGGAAATCGCTGCGCGCGCCGAAGAGCGCCCCACCGCGACGCTGCACGCCATCGCCGGCGGGCGCTGAGTCGGGGAGTCGGGACGATGAGTCAAGAGCCCTCGACGAGGAGCGAAGCGCCGCATATCGGTGTCGTCGGTGCCGGCATCCTCGGCACCGTCCTCGCGCTGCGCCTCGCCCAGGGCGGCGCGCGCGTCACGCTGCTCGAGCGCGCCCCCACGCCCGGCGGACTCGCTGGCGCCTTTGACTTCGGCGGGCACCGCGTCGACCGCTTCTACCACGTGATCGTCCCCTCCGACGAGCGCATGATCTCGCTCACCGACGAGCTCGGGCTCAGCGATCGACTGAGCTTCACGCCCGTCGGGGTCGGCTTCTTCATCGACGGTGAGATGCACCCCTTCAACGGCATCGGCGACTTCCTGCGCTTCTCGCCGCTCTCCCCGCTGGGGCGCGCGCGCCTCGCCTGGTTCGTGCTTCAGTGCCAGCTGCGCCGCGACTACAGCTCACTGGAGCGCGAGCCCCTCGAACGCTGGCTCACGCGCCACTGTGGGCGCAACGTCGTGGAGCGCATCTGGCGGCCGCTGCTCAACTCGCGCTTCAACTCCCACCACGGCGAGCTGCCCGCCACCTACCTCTGGGCCCGCACCAACCGCATGCGCTCCGCCCGCGACGGGGGTAACGCGGGCGAGCGCATGGGCTGCCTGCAGGGCGGCCACGAAACGCTTGTGCTCGCCGCCGCCGAGCGCGCGCGTGAGCTCGGCGTCGATGTCCGCCTCGGCGCCGGCGTCGAAGGGCTCGTCCGCGACGAGCGCGGCGGCATCGCCGGCGTTCGCGTCGACGGTCGCGACGAGCATTTCGATCTCACGATCCCCACGCTCCAGCCGCCCGCCCTGCGTCGGCTGCTGCCCACAGAGCTGCAGCCGCTGCTCGCCGCCTACCCCAGCCGCTACCTCGGCGTGGTCTGCCTGATCCTCAAGCTTCGCCGCACGCTTACGCCCTATTACTCGATCAACATCTGCGATCCCACACCCATCACCACCGTCGTCGAGACCTCCCACGTCGTCGGCACCGAGCACACCGACGGGCTGCGCCTCGCCTATCTACCCAAGTACTGCGATGCCGACAGCGCCGAGTACGCCGAGGACGACGACACGGTCTACCGCCGCTACACCGAGATGCTTGCCAAGCTCGCCCCCGACTTCCGCCACGAGGACGTCGTCGACTGGACCGTCCAGCGCGCCCCCCTCGTGGAGCCCGTCCATGCGCTTGGACACGAACCCCGCACCGCGCCGATCTGGCCCGGGATCGACGGGCTCGCGCTCGCGTCCGCCAGTCAGATCTACCCGCGGCTACTCAACGGCGAGTCCGTGGTTGGACTCGCCGAGCGCGTCGCCGGAGAGGCGCTCGAGCGGGTGCAGGTCGACGCGCGCGCGGCCGATGGGCGTCTCGCTGCTGCGCTCGCCGCGTAGGGGACCAGCGACTCGATAGATCGACCCCTCACGCGCGCGTGCCCGCGCGGGGCGGGATGCAAGGCCGAGAGGATCCGCGAGGCTCACTCGAGACATGCCTCAATCGAGATCGAACGCGGCGCGAATCGCCTGACTAAGCTGCGGCTCCTGGTCGTCGAGCAGCACGCCAATCTGGTTTCGCAGAGCCTCGGTTGGAATCGTCGTGACGTTGTCGCAGCTCACGACCGACGGTCCCGCCAGCCCATTGTCCGCGCCCACCGGCACCTCGGTCGAAAGGCCACGAATCGTGGTGGTGATCGGCGCCACTGTGACGGTCGTCAGGTGCGGACGCACGAGCTCACGGGTGAGAACCAGCACCGGTCGCGCCTTATCGAGTTGCGCGACGTGGATCGGGCGCATCACGCAAGCGCAGGGGGGACGCCAGCGGCGTGCTCTGCCAGCCCCGCAAGCTCGGGGTCCGGGCCGGTACGCGCAAGGATCTCAGCGTCTTCTCGAGCTGCCGCACGTCGGCGCTCGCGTTCGAGCGCTCGTGTCACGACTGAGGCACGGCTCCGTGCGGCGCCGGAGGCGACGGCCGCGTCCACGAACTCGACGAGATCGTCCGGGAGACGCACGGCGATCTGCTTACTCATCCCAATATGGTAGCAAGTTGCTACCAGGCCGCTCGTTGTCGTGCCACTAGAGCCGTCGTGGTGCCGCTAGAGCCGTCGGGGTGCTCGCCACTAGAGCCGTTGCCGTGCGTCCTTCGTCCCGACGGCCAGGCCGGCGGTCAAGAAATCGCGATCAGCCCACGTGACGAGCCGCGGTGAGCTCGTCTACCAAGCTCAAATACCGCTCGCGCTGCCGCGTCCACGCGATATCCACCAGGCGCTCCGTCGCGCGCGCCGCGCGCCGGCGAGCCTCTTCCGGGTTCGCGCAAACAGACTCGATCGCAAGTGCGAGCGACTCCGGGTCACCGGGCGTGTACTCGTGCAGGTCCCCCTCGGAGAAGTAGCCCGAGATACCGGGCAGTCGTGAGGCGACGACGGGCAATCCCATGTGCACGTACTCCAACAGCTTCACGGGCAGCAGCAGCTCGGTGAAGCGGTCGTGCAGCGTCGGCACCACGCCGATGTGCGCTGCCTGCAGCTCGGCTGGAATCCGCTCGAAGGGTACGGGCTCCGGGGTGACGTGGATGCGCTGCGGATCGATCTGCTCTGCCAGCGCCGCCAGGCGATCGCGATCTTCTCCGGAGCCACACACGCGCAACTCCAGACGCGGGACGCTCTCGCGTAGCCGCGCCCACGCGCGGATAGTGCTCTCTACGCCAAAGCGCGGCGCGAGGCCGCCGTGGTAGAGGACGCGCAGCGGCCCCTCCACTGGCCAGTGCACTGGCTCGCGCGGTGGGCCGAACACCTGCTCGTCGGGCGAGTTCATCACGACCGTTGTGCGCCCTACGCCCACGCCGCGGCTTTCCAGTCGCAGACGGGCCTGATCGGTGACTGTCACCACGCGGCTGGCCAGCGCTGCGCTGAGGCGCTCCTCGCGCTTGAGCAGCCATTCCAGGCGGTCACCCGGTGGGCGGCCGTACTTTGTCGCGAACAGCTCCGGGAAGGTGTCGTGAACGTTGAGGATCACCGGGGTTCCGCGCAGGCGCGGTCCTAGTGCCGCCGCGGTCAGCAGGTCGGGCATGTTGTGCGCCTCCACCAGATCGAAGCGCCGGCTCACGTCCAAGGCGCTGACGCGCCACAGGGCGCGCGCCAGGAAGCTGCCGTAGCTGCGCATATAGGCGCTCGCACCCCCACCGGCCTTCTCCGCGGCGATGGGGTGCACGCGAATCACGCCCTCGCCCACTCTCAGTTCCTCGCGCTCGCCCACGCACACGAGGTCGACCTCGTCGCCGCGCTCCGCCAGCGCCCGCGCCTGGCGCTGGATGCGCGAGTCCAGGCGGAAGTCCGAGATGTGCACCATTGCGACGCGCAGGCGCCTGCGCGGTGTTGACGCCCCGGAGAGTCGCGGGCGGGGGGTGGCGGGAGCGATCGTGTCCTGCGCCGCCGTCGCGCTCAGCACAGCGCGACCTCGCCGCCATCGCCGACGTTGACGCGCAGCGCCCGCGGCAGCGAGAAGTCGCGGAAGATCCGCGCATCGCGGCCTACGACACTGCCCACCAGGCGCCCTCCGATGTGGGTGATTCGCGCTCCCGGGAGGATGATCGAGCGTTCCACTTCGGCCCCCTCGATACGGACGTCGGCTCCAATCGAGGTGTAGGGGCCGATGTAGGAGTCGAGTACCTGTGCTCCCGGCCCGAGCGTCGCGGGACCCACGATCACGCTCGACTGCACGCACGCGGTCGGATGCGCCTCGACATAGCCCTCGATCCTGTTGCCCGCCGCGCTCCCACCGAGCAGTGCGATCGTCGTGGCACCGGTCTCCTCGCGTGCGAGGGAGTCGAGTGCGATCCGATTGCACTCCAACAGGTCGACCACCTCGCCCGTGTTGCTGTGCCAACCATTGACGCGCTCGATGCCGAGCTTTCCGCCCTCGTCCACTAGTCGTTCGGCGACCGCGACCAGGTCGAGCTCTCGGCCTTGCCACCCGCGCGCCCCGATCACGTGGTGCAGGGCGCCGGGGCCAAGCAGGCAAGCGCCGGCGAGATCGAGATCGCGATCCTCGTGGGGTGCGCCCACGAGTCGCAGCAGCCGGCGGGCCGTCAGGCCAATCGATCCCTCGGCGCCGGGCTGGCGGTGCACGAGCGCGACGAGGTCCGGGCTGTCGGTGTCGAGTAGTCCGAGCAGCGGTGCGAGCGGCTGGGTCAGCATCCCATTGGCGGTATGTACGACGCAAGCCTCATCCCCGATGAACTGCTCTGCTGCATCTAGGGCTCCTTCGAACATCCCCTCCGCGTAGGGCACGTACTCCACGTCGAGCCCCGCCGGTCCATCGACGCGCACGCATGCGCTCAGCTCGGCGGTCTCCGACGGGGATGTCAGAACCACCACCTGGGCAACTCCCGCTTGCGCCATCGCTTCCAGCACGTGGCAGACGATCGGACGGTTGGCAACACGTTGCAGCGCAGTGCTCGCTCCACCGGCCCCGGTGAGCGAGTGTGCCGCGGGGGCAATCAAGCCCTTGAAGACCATGCCTAGATAACGCTCCGCGACGCTCGTTGCTCGCGTGTGCCAGTCGACGCGCCGACGATCAAATTGCCCCACCGGGATCCGCGCCCAGCATCCGGCGGCGCAGCTCGCGTCGCGTGAAGCGACGGTACTCGGCGTCCGGCACCTGCTCGACGCGCCGCACCGCGGCCCGCGCGTAGCCGTAGAGGAAGGCCGCTCCGGAGAGACCCACCGGCGCGCGGCGCGCGACCTTCAGCGAGCGTAGTGTCACCCACAGCGGATCGTAGTGCGCGATGTACGCGCACTCGCCATGGCGCGCGTGCCCGCGGAGCGCGCCGTCGGCACTCGCTACCGGCCGGTGGTGTACGGAGACCAGATCGGGAAAGCTGCGCGTACGAAACCCGCGCATACGCGCGTAGGTCTCGTCGATGGTGTCCCACCCCAGGCACTCCTGGATCCCGCCGATCGCAGCGAAGCAGGCGCGCGAGTAGCACTTCAAGGCGCCGTGTACGTGATAGGCGGGAATCACTATCCTGCGCGCCTCGGCACCGGGCCTGGGCTCGACCAGCACGCCCCCCGCGAGCCCCAGGTCAGGATTACGCGCGAAGCGCTCCAGTAGGACCCGCAGGTACTGGGGTGGCAGCTCGATGTCACCGTCGAGCTTCATCACGTGCGAGTAGCTGCTCCAGTCGGCGTCACGTAAAGCGATGTTGAAGTTGCGGACCTCGATCGCCTGCGCGAGGCGGTCGCGTACCGGATTGCCGGTGTCCTGTGGCGGCGCTTGTAGCACCGTCAGGAAGGGCACCTCCCGCTCCAGCTCGCGTAGCCGCCGCAGCGTGCCATCGCTGGAGCTGTCGTCGATCACGATCCAGCGGGCAGGTGGTAACTCCTGTCCGGCGACCGCGCGCACGACGCGCTCGATGTGGGCCTCCTCGTTGCGAACCGGCGAGATGATCAGGACGCTGGGTTGGGAGTTGCTCACGAGCAAGGAACGGATCAGGGCCGCCGTTGTTTCACCGTGGATCTCGCGATCGTGATCGTCTCCGCCAACGATGCGCGCTGGCTCGAGCCCTGTCTGGCGAGCGTCCTTGCCCGCGCTGGGAACATCTCGCTCGAGATCATCGTCGTCGACAACGCCTCCACCGATGGGACCCGCGAGGTGGTCGAATCGAGCTTCCCGCAGGCGCGTGTCGTGAGCTCACCCAACCGTGGCTTTGCCTATGGCAACAATCGCGGGCTTGAACACACCTCCGCGCGTTACGTGCTGCTGTTGAACCCCGACACCGAGATCCTCCAGGGGACGCTGCAGGAGCTCATCGCCACGCTCGACGAGCGCCCCGAGATGGGCCTCGCGGGCGTTCGCCAGATCGACGCTCATGACCGGCTCCTACCCACGATCAGGCGCTTCCCCAACGCCGCGCGCGCGCTTGGCGAGGCGCTCTTCTCGGAGCGCTGGCCGCTACATCCCGCTTGGGCCGGCGAGCGCGTGCTCGCTGCCCGGGACTACGAGCGCGAGCAGCCGTGTGACTGGACAGCCGGCTCGTTCATGCTGATCCGCCGCGAGGCGCTGCTCAGTGCCGGAGTCCTGGACGAGCGCTTCTTCCTGTACTCCGAGGAGACCGATTTGTGCCTGCGGATCGCGCGCGCCGGCTGGGGCATCCACCACCTGCCGCTGATGACGATTCGCCACCATGCCGGCAAGGGCGGCGTGCGCCCAGCGCTGGTCGCTCAGGACGCCCTCTCGCGCAAGCTCTACGCGCGCAAGCATTTCTCTGCGCCCCATCGCGGCCTGTTCCTCGGAGCGGTCGGCCTGCGCCACCTGATTCGAGCCGCCGGCGCACGCGGCCTGGAGCTTGGCTCGAGCGGGGCAGCTGCCTCGAGCGAGACCACCGCTCGCCGTCGCAGCGCCGGGCTGGCGCTGCGTACGCTGCTCGGTCGCGCCGAGGTCCCCTTCATCCCAACACCACCTACCGCGCTGGGACCGGTGGAGAAGGTCGCCGAATGCGACGCGGACTCTGCAAGTCGGCGCGAGCAGGATGCGTTGTTCGTTTGACACCACCTTGACGGAGGCGCCCCCCATGGAACTCGTGGAAATCTTCAAGATCATTCAGTCGCGTAAGCTCATAACGCTTGCGATCGTTGCGCTGGCCGTACTCGCCGGCGTCGGCGCAAAGCTCGCTACGCACGCGAGCCCCAAAGGCGCCGCGACCGTCCAGATCCTTGTCGACTCGCCGAACTCTGCACTGGCGAACCTCGTGCAGAACACGGTTCCGCTGACGGCTCGCGCAGCGGTCTTCGCCCAGGTCATGGCCAGCCAGGCGGTGCTTGAAGACATCGGCAAGGCCGCGGCGATCCCGGTGAGCCAGATGACCGCCGAAGGTCCCTACAGCGGCAGTGGCGAGAAGCTTGACGTCGTGACGCCCTCCGAGGCGCGCTCCACGCAACTGCTGGCCCAGGAAGCCAAGTACAAGCTCACATTTCTCTCGCAGGAAAATGAGCCTCTGATTACGGCGTCGGTGCAGGCACCGACGGCTGCGGCCGCGGCGCGCCTAGCCGGTGGCGTCTATCCCGGCGTGGTGCAGTACGTCGCCACGCTGCAGAAAAGCATGAACACACCGAGCTCCCAGCGCGTCACGATTCGCGAGCTCGGTCCGCCCCAGGCCGGGACCGTCAGCTCCGGTGCCGGTCTGACGGTGGTCGTGGCCGCCGCGTTCGGTGTCCTGCTGCTCGGCGGGCTGGTCCTTGTTGGCGTCGAAGGAGTGCGCCGCCAGGCGCACGAGCACGAGCAGCAACTCGAGCGCAATCTAGTGGTGGACTTCGATGCCGCCGTGCTGGCTGATGGCTTCAATGGCTACGGCGAGGCCGCTCAGCGGCCTGTCGGGTCATCGGCCAACTCGATGCAACGCAACCCCGATAGGCCCGTTCCGCAGCCCGTCGGGGAGCGCGACTGAGCACACCACAGGCGAGTCAGGGAACAGCAGATGCTCCCACGCAGCCTCCAGCCGCACCGACGGACGGTCGCTCTCCTTGTCCTACTGGCCGCCCTCGCGGCGCTGCTGTCGGCCTATAGCCCGTCTCTCTCCCCACCGGGCTTGCACGCGCGGAGCCTCTCGATCGGGGCCGCCAAAGCCAAGGTGCTGCTCTACACCTCGGCGATCGGCTCGGCGCCGACGACCCTGGGACCACAGACCCGAGCAGACACCTATCTCGCCGCGCAGAGCGCGGTGCAATACGACCTCTATCTACAGAGCGATGAAGCGACCAGCAAGATCGGTCGTGAGATCGGCCTGCACGGCCAGCGCGTCGCGGCCTCGGGGCCGTTCACGCTGCTGCTCGGACGCCAGAGTGTGGGAGTCCGATCGCAGCCGCCCGATCCGCGACACGTAAACCATTCCTACCGGCTGCTACTCGACGTCGACGGTGCCAACCCGGTCCTTACGATCTACGGGCAAGCGCCAACCGCGCGCGCGGCCATTGCAATTGTCGATGCCGCGCGTGGGGTCCTGATCGGACACGTAGCCGAACAGGAGACTGCTCAGCGTCGCGGTAACGAAGAAGCCGCGATCGTGCGACCGCTGGGGCCGAGCACCGGCGGACTCGTCGATCCCGGCGTCCAGTGGCAGCTGATGGCGTTTGTGTTCGACCTCGTCCTCGCGATCGGCGGCAGCCTGCTCTACGCGTTCCAGCAGCGTCGTCGTCGCGTGTTAGTGGCACGCGCCGCGGTTGGCTCGCGCCCTGTGGGCGCTTCTGGTGCTGAGGATGAGCTCGACAGACTCGATGATGAGTCCTTCGCCGGTGACGACTGGCCCCATACGACGCGCCTACTGCCGTGGGGCTTGGCGGGGTTCGTGGCGATGCTGTTTCTGGTCCCCTTCCAGTCGATCGAGCTGCCGGGGGGAGCCAATCTGGACCGGCCGCTGCTGATCGTGCTTGTGCTGTTGTGGATCAGCAGCCTCGCGCTGCTCAGCGGCGCCGCGCGCCCGCGTCTGAACCTGACCCGCGTGCACTTCGCGCTGTTCGCCTTCTTCGCGCTGTGCTGCCTGGGCGTGGCGCTCAACGGGGCCGCCCTGGCCAACATGAACGAGATCGGACTGTCGGCCAAGAAGCTCGCACTGCTGTTCTCCTACATCCTCTTCTTCGTGGTCGTCGCCTCGGTCGTGCGGCCCCGCGAGGTGCCTCGTTTCGTGGCTTTGATGGTCGGCCTCGGGGTGGTGCTTGCCCTCGCCACGGTCATCGAGTACCGCACGCACTACAACATCTTCTACTCGCTCTGGGGAAAGGTGCTGCCGGTCACGACCCCCGCGGAACTGGATATCCCGGACTCGATCGGCCGCCTGAACGTGCTCGGTCCCACCGACCAGCCGCTGGAGCTCGCGGCGCTGCTCGCGATGGTTCTGCCGTTCGCGCTGATGGGCTCGATCGAAGCGTCCACGCGGCGGCGCCGGGTGTTCTACATCATCGCTGTCGCGCTGCTGCTCGCCGGCGGGGTTGCGACCTCGCGCAAGACGAGCCTCGTAGCGCCGGCTGCCGGAATTCTGCTGCTCTCCGTCTACCGCCCACGCACCGTGATCCGCTCGCTGCTGGGGCTGGGGCTGGTGCTCGGCGTGCTCGTCCACGTGACTTCCCCGGGAGCTCTGGGGTCGGTCATCGAACAGCTCGAGCCCGGTCACCTCAACACGGTGCACACGACGACCGATCGTGTGGCCCGCTATGACGCGGTGCGCCCGGACATCTTGAGCCACCTGCTGATCGGGCGTGGCTACGGGAGTTATGACCCCCACAAGTACCGCATCCTCGACAACGAATACCTCGGCGTCCTGATCACGGTTGGGTTGCTTGGCTTGGTCGGCTACGCCGCGTTCTTGCTGGCGATGATGCTGCTAGCCCACCGCACCATCCGGGGGCCCGATCCGCGGCGCTCAGGGCTTGCGCTGGCGAGCCTCGCATCGGTTGGCGTGATCGTCGTCGCGAGCGCGCTCTTCGACGTCTTCTCTTTCCCGCACGTTCCCTATCTGCTGTTCTTCGTCGGCGGCATGATCGTCGCGCTGCGCAGCCCCTCACCGGCGGCGGCTCCGGCGTCGGAGCCCGCGCGCAGGCTGCGCGGCCCCCAGCAGCCGGCACCGAGTGGATCGCTACTTGCCGACCCTCTGGCGCAGCCTGCCGATGCGACCGAGGGCTTAGGCCGCCCGCGCCGGCAGCCGCTGCCGGTGGCTTAGGGCGCGAGTCGCCGCGACGGCGAGCCGATCAGGTTCTCCCCAGGCGAACGCCGCCTGCGGCGCCGTGCTGGTCATCGTTGCCGACAGCCGGACCTCCACGCGGCCGGACGGTGTTCTGGTCACATCAATCGCAGGGCTGGGGCCCTGTAGCCGGCCACGACCGGCGGGGTCGTGCAGCGCGTCACCCTCATGCAGCGGACGCGCCTCTACAGACAACAAGCTATTGACAGCCTGCCCATCAAGTGGCTATTTTTGTTCATGTCACGTCGGCCACGGAGTGGTCGCGGACAGACATATGGTCTGGTTTGGGTCTGCCTTTCTGGTCGACCTGTGTAGTGCTTACAAAAGGTTTTTGGGAGAGGGCCGGGTCGGTTTTCTGATGAGGGAGCTTGGTTAGCGTGGTTTCTGCAGGGAGATACATGACGGGGGTCTGCGCGGTTCACGAGGAGGCCCTACCTAGATGCCCCAGCATTCTGCTGGGTCATCTCTCTCTCTCTCTCTCTCTCTTCGGGGCCGAGGCTAAAACCTAGCTTCGGCTGTCGCGCGTTCTCGCGCCGCCCAAGTCTTACGCGCGCGTGTTGGGGTGGCACGGTGGACTGGCGGAGGGCGGTCTGATGGCGCGGCGGGTGCGCTCACTCGTCGGATCGTCGGTATCCGCGCCGGCGTCGGTGCCATCGGCGGCGCGCAGGCGTGCAGGGGGAGAGAGACGCCGCGCCACAGGCGCACTTACTGGCAAGCGGCTATCTGCGCGTAGCGGTTTGCCGCGTGGTCAGGTGAGTGAAATTCAGCGCGCTCGGTTGCTGGTGGGTGCAGTCGGCGCGATCGAGGAGTATGGGTATGCGCGTACGACGGTCGCGCAGATCACCGCGCGTGCGCGGGTCTCGCGGCGCACGTTCTACGAGCTGTTTGAGGACCGCGATGCGTGCCTGGCGGCGCTGCTGGAGGACGTCGTGGGAATCCTCGAAGGGGAGCTCGCACAGGCCGGCCTGGATGGTTTGCCGTGGCGTGAGCGTGTCCGCGGCGGCCTCGAGGTGATCCTCTCGTTTTTTGACCGTGAGCCCGCGCTCGCGCGGGTCTGTGTAGTGCAGGCACTACGTGGAGGACAGGAAGTGTTGGAGCGGCGCGAGGCGATCCTCACACGCATCGCCACAGTGCTCGATGAGGGCCGGGGATCGGGCTCGCGCGTAAGCGACTGCTCCCCATTGACAGCGGAGGGCTTGGTTGGCGCGGCGTTCGCGATCCTCCACGCACGCCTGCTGCACGGGGATCGCGAGCCGCTGGCGGCGCTCACCGGCGAGCTGATGGGCTTGATTGTCCTGCCCTACCAGGGGCCGGCGGCGGCGCGCCGCGAGCAGACCCGCCCCACACCCCGCACGGTCCTAGCGGCGGGGGGTAGGCCGCCGGCGCTGGCGAGCGCCGCGGGCGACCCGCTGCGAGATATCCCGATTCGCTTGACGTACCGCACCGCCAGGGTGTTGCAGGGCATCGCCGAACGGCCCGGGGTTAACAACCGCCAGGTCGCAGAGCATGCCGGTATCCAGGACCAGGGGCAGATCTCAAAGCTCCTCGCGCGTCTGGAGCGCCTCGGCCTTACCGCCAATAGCGGGCACGGGCACACCAAGGGAGAGTCAAACGCCTGGGCACTCACACCGCTGGGCTGGCAGCTCGCACAACACCTGCAAGTCAACCCCAGCTACCAGCCTGAGCCGGTGCGATGACACACCACTTAGGCCGCGCGATGAGTAGCTGTGAACTACCTGCGCTCAAGCGCACAACAAACCAAGAGGTCGCGCCGTGAGGCAACCCAGGTGCAACCAACCGCATCGATCGTCAAATGAGCGGGATCAAGGAGAGTCAGCGATGAGTCACAAGTACATCCACGATACGACCGGAGGCTCGATGAGGCCATCGTTGCTGTCACATCTTTACAGGCTGGCACTCGCGCTGGTTTGCGTCCTGACCGGGGGGTTGCTTACGGCCGTCATGCCGGCCTTCGCCGAAACCTGTCCTAACGCGGCGCTGCGCACCGGCCCCTCCGCGAGTCTCCCCGACTGCCGCGCATATGAGCTGGTCACGCCCGCGGACAAGGGTCGCACCCAGGATCTCACGTTCAGCCTGGGCACAGACAACGCAATAGCCGCTCCCGACGGCGAACGGATCGCGCTCCGCACAAGCGTGCCACTGGGCCCCAATCCCAACACGCGCGGATCTCGTGCCGTCTTCTCGCGCACGGCGACCGGGTGGGAAATGAAGTCCGCCCTGCCCCCCGCATCTGGAGAGAGTCAAAGTGAGATAGGCCTCTTTACCCCCGATCTGTCTCAGGTCGGGCTCGAATATGAACCGGTCGTTTTGAATGCCGTGGATCGCCCATCGGAAACGACGTATGAGGTCGGACCGGTGGGCGGCCCTTACACCGTCCTCGCTAGCGTTCCGCAGGGCCTCACTACACAATTGCTGGGTGCGTCTCCCGACTTCAGCCATGTCGTGCTGGGCTCTGCGGACCATAGTCTGCTGCCCGCGGCAGAAGGAATCACAGCCGAAGGAGCTTTCGCTCTTTACGAGTGGACCGGTGGACATCTGCGGCTCGTAAACGTCAACAACGAAGGCTCACTCGTCAGCGAATGTGGGGCGATGCTCGGCTTTGGAGAAGGGGGGAACCGCCACTCAGCGCACAATGCCGTGTCCAGCGATGGGTCGAAGATATTCTTTACCGCACCCGATATACAACATGGCCAATCGTCATCGCCTGCCTGTGAACATGAAGGAGAAGCTGGGAGTATCGTCAATCCTACGCGCCTCTACATGCGCGTCAACGGCAGCGAAACGATCCAAGTGTCCGCGCCGGCGCCAGGTGTCATACCGGCCGAATTTTTTCCCGTGCGCTACAACGGCGCATCTGTCGATGGGGCGAAGGTCTTCTTCAACACCGAAACCCCGCTCACGGCCGATGACATGGCACCGTCGAACGGGCGACACGATAACGAGCTCTACGAGTACGAAACCAACACACGTAAGCTCACACGTATCTCCCGAGGAGAATCCGGCACCGCTGAAGGCCATGTCCTGCTGGAAGCCATTGGGGAAGAGTCATCCGGGGTCGTCGTCTCTGAAGACGGCTCGACGGTCTACTTCAGGGCGACAGGCCGCTTGACGTCTACAGCGCCCGCGCTCCAAGGCGTGTCTGGAGAAGAATACCTCTACCGCTACGACACGACCACCGGAACAATCCGCTACATAGCTACGGTTACCCGACCTTCGGGCGAATTCTCAAGTCCAATCCAGTCTGCCTATACAACGCCCAACGGCGAGTTTCTGATGTTTCTCAGTGGATCGATCCCCGGTGAACCACGCGGGCAAGGGCACGGGGAGTTCTACCGGTATGACAACGCCGACGGTAGCGTGATGTGCGTCTCCTGTGGCCCTGGCAATGCGCCGGCGCAGGGCGAAGCGTCACTCCCCACCACCCAATCGGACTTGTTTGGGGCGCTCGCCGATCTGACGCCCAAGCTGATTCCGATGTCCGCGGATGGGCGCTACGTGTTCTTCAACACCAGTGCCCAGCTCGTGCCGCAGGACGTCAACAGCACCGAAGTCAGCGGTTTTGGGGGGGAACCCGGTAAGGACGTGTACGAGTGGGAGGCCGACGACGCGGGTGGCTGCGAACTGGTTCAGGGATGCACGCACCTGATCTCGTCCGGTCAGACAGAATTTCCCTCGACATTCCTCGGGGCGAGCGTCGACGGCCGCGATCTGTTCTTCGCGACGCAGTCGCCACTGGTCCCGCAGGACACGGATGAATTTATGGATATTTATGACGCCCGAATCGATGGTGGCTTTGCGTCGTCACCCCAGGCGCCTGAATGCTTGAGCTGTCAGGGCGTAGGGAGCCCACCACCGCTGTTCAGCACTCCAGCGAGCGTGTCCTTTACGGGTGCGGGTAATCCCATGGCGCCCACCGTCAAGGTGAAACTCCCAAAGAAGAAGTCAAAGAAGAGGTTAAAGAAGAAGTCGAAGCGGAAGGCGAGACGCAAGACGGAGGCTGCCAGGCGTGCCGGTAAGGCGGCTCACGCGAGCAGCGGGAGGAAGTCATGATGAGGATGAGTCGATTCACGGGGCTGCTGGTGGCTGTGGCGGGCGCGCTGGCCTGCGGGTGCGTGATGCCGGTGGCTGCCCAGGCGGCGTTTGCGATCGAACCGGGTAGCTTCGCGGTGAGCACGTCGAGCGATCAGGCTGGCGCGCACGCCGATTTGACTACTAGCTTCACGTTTCAGCCGAACGGCGGCGGGAGCGTGGAAGCGCTCCTGAGGAACGTGCAGGTCGAACTCCCGGTCGGGTTTGCCGGCTACCCGACGGCCGTGCAGACTTGCACCCCGGCCCAGTTGGCGTTGGAAGCATGCCCGATGGATTCGCAGATAGGGACGATCGAAGTGGCGTTTACAGCGGCTCCTGGTTTTAGCCCGATCACGGTCGCTCCGGTCTTCAACATGGCGCCGCCGCCGGGAGAGACGGCTGTGTTCGGGTTTATCGCCGGGAAACTGATAGTGGCGAACATCGTGATCTCGGTGACGCCGGAATACAGGATCCGCGCGACGGTCACGAACGTCGTATCGCCGTTTGAAATAACGCGGCAGTCGCTGACGCTCTGGGGCGTCCCCGCCGACCCGAGTCACGACGCGCAACGCGGCAGAGAATTCGTGTGCAATCAGCGTCCGGGAGAAGAACGAGAATGCCGAGGCGGCGGCCATTCGGCCGGCCAGAATCCCGTGCCGTTCCTGGTCAACCCGGGGCAGTGCACGGCCGCGCCGTTGGCGGCGAACCTGCGCGTGGAATCGTGGGCGAGCGCGGAACCATCGATGAGCGAAGCGAAGGTGGGGCCGTTCACGGGCTGCGAACGGCTTGGGTTCGATCCGTCGATCACGGTCGCGCCTGAACAGACGCAGGCGATCAGCCCGACGGGGTACTCGGTGGATGTGAGGGTTCCGCAGAATCCCGAACCGGCGGAGCCCGCGACGGCCGATCTTCGTGACGCGGTGCTGCGGTTCCCGGCCGGTGTCGTGCTCTCCCCGTCGGCTGCCGACGGTCTACAGGCGTGCACCGAAGCGCAGGTGGGGATTGGCAGCGAAGCGCCCGTGGCGTGTCCGGTCGCGTCGAAGATCGCTGAGGCGACGCTCACAACGCCCGCGTTGAGCGGCCAGTTGACCGGTGGCCTGTACCTCGGCGGCCCCCCATCGGGACCGATCACCGGAGGGCCGTATGACGTGTACTTGGTGCTCGCGGGGCACGGGGTGCTCGTCAAGATCAAAGGCGAGGTTCAGGCAGACCCGGTGACCGGTCAGTTGACGACGACGTTCGATGAGAACCCCGAGCTTCCCTTCAGCGACCTGCACCTGCAGCTGCTCGGCGGCTCGCGGGCGCCGCTGGCGAACCCGGCCTCGTGCGGGTCCTTCGAAGTGACGAGCGGCCTCACGCCATGGAGCTCGCCGCTCGCGCCAGACGCCGCACCATTGAGCGCGTTCGAAATCACAGGCTGCGTGGCTCCGCGGTTCGCGCCGTCGTTCACGGCGGGCACGACCAGCAACCAGGCTGGGGGCTACAGCCCCTTGAGCGTCACGCTCTCCCGCGAAGACACCGATCAGGGTCTCGCGGGGATCACGGTCAAGATGCCACCCGGGTTGGTGGGGACGCTCGCGCATGTCCCGCTGTGCGGTGAACCGCAGGCCGCGCAGGGCACATGTGGCGCGGAAAGTCAGATCGGTGAACTGACGGCCGGCGCTGGTCCTGGCCCTGAACCGTTCTTCATCAAGGGTGGCAAGGTCTTCCTGACCGGCCCGTATGGAGGAGCGCCGTTTGGCCTGTCGGTCGTGGTGCCCGAGAAGGCTGGACCGTTCGATCTCGGCAGCGAAGTCGTCAGGGCGAGCGTCAACGTCGACCCACATACCGCCCAGCTGACGGTCTCAAGCCAGGCGCTGCCGACGATCAAGGACGGAATCCCGTTCCAGGTAAAGACGGTCAACGTGACGATCAATCGCCCGGAATTCACGTTCAACCCCACCAGCTGCGAACCGCTGAGCGTGACCGGGGAGCTGACCAGCATCGAGGGCACGGGCGCCCAGATGTCGAGTCACTTCCAGGCGACTAACTGTGCTGCACTGGCATTCAAACCAGGGTTCAAGGTGGCCACCTCGGGACGCACCTCACGGGCGGGCGGGGCGAGCCTCGCGGTGAAGTTGAGCTTCCCCAGCGCGCCGCAGGGCACGCAGGCGAACATCGCCAAGGTCAAGGTCGACCTCCCCAGGCAGCTCCCCGCACGCCTTACGACGCTACAGAAGGCATGCGTCGCTGCGCAGTTCGAAGCCAACCCGGCGGGCTGTCCCGCGGCGTCGCTGATCGGGCACGCCAAGGCGATCACGCCAATTCTCCCCGTCCCGCTGGAAGGGCCGGCGTACTTCGTCTCCCATGGTGGGGAAGCGTTCCCGAGCCTGATCGTGGTGCTGCAAGGCTACGGTGTCACCGTCGACCTGGTGGGGGCCACATTCATCAGCAAGGCGGGGATCACGAGCTCGACGTTCAAAACTGTGCCCGATGTCCCCGTCGGCAGCTTCGAACTGACGCTCCCCGAGGGCAAGTACTCAGCCCTGGCGGCAAACGGGAACCTGTGCAGGTCAAAGCTCGCGATGCCGACTGAATTCGTCGCGCAGAACGGCATGACGATCCATCAGAGCACGAAGATCAGCGTCACCGGCTGTGCCAAGACAAAGAAAACCAGGCAGACAAAGAGCAGGCACAGGGGGGCCAGCAAGCCAAAGAGGAAGTAGCAGCAGGGTCGAGCGCACCACATCACTCTTTAACAAGAAAACGGACGAGGAGGTTCATATGAAGCCAATCTACAGGGCAGTGCTGGTGGCGTTTGCTGTAACGCTTAGCATCAGCGCGGTGACGGCTAGCTCGGCGTTCGCGGCGCCGGAATGGTACTCCGCGGTGACCCCACAATGGCAGCTCGGAGGAACGCCGGTCTCCGAAGCGGTCCCGACGACTTGGAAGGGTAAATTCGATGCGACGATCGCTGGCCCGTTTGGTGAAGTTGTGGCAGCGGAATGCAACGATAGCGGTGAAGGGTCATCCGGGCCCGGGACCGTGGGCAAAGTGACGAAATTGACCTTTGCGAAATGCGCCTCCTCGTCAAAAACATGCGAAAACCCGACTATGGAAGCAGCGGATCTGCCATGGAATACCGAACTGTATGCGTCGGCGGGGACAATGCGAGATAACATCATCGAAAGCGGCAAAGGCGCCCCAGGCTACACGATCGAATGCACCGTGACTGGTATAAAATACGCCGACAAATGCACGGGGTCGATCAGCGGCCGCATCAAAGGCGAAGGCCTTGCTCCCGTCACGGCCACGCTTGCCGGCAAACTGACCTGTACCAACAAAGTCTCAGGCAGCGGTGTGATTGAAGGCACTCAGGAACTCGAAGACTCGGCCCGACCGCTACGCATACTCGAAGTGCATCCCGCCTTCAACAAAGTTACCAGTGCGATCGAAGTGAAGGCTAAAGGGGAAGTCAGCGTAACAGACACAAAATACCCGGCTGGTGCAGTCGGCGAGAAATGTAAAGTCGAAACGACGGGCACTGTCGAAGCTGGCGGCGCGGGCAAGATTACGAGCTACTCAGTGGGAAGCTGTACACCGCTGGCGAATTGTGAACTTAGTGGACTCAGGGGCAAAGTGAGCAACCTTCCGTGGAAGACGGAACTGTACGAAGCCTCTGGCACCGTTAGGGACAGGATCATCAGCGGCGGCTCCGGGACACCGGAATTTAGAATCGAATGTTCCCGGTTCTCAGTGTTCGTTGAAGATTCCTGCAGTCTGAGTACCACTACTGGTATGGCCAACGGGTTAGAAGAAAACAACGGAGTAATCGCAAGGTTCGATTCGTCATCGAACACTACAAGCTGCGCCGGTGGTGGAAGTGAAGCCGGCAAGGTGGAAGGAGAACTAAAGATTCCGCGCCCAGAAAGTCTTCTGGCGCTTGCGGTGAAGAAATAGAGGGAAGACCCCGACGGTAGATGCATTTGCAGCTAGAGGTGGGGTGGGGTCG
>DASXZV010000028.1:0-1506 GCA_036501715.1 Solirubrobacteraceae bacterium
GCCGTACAGCACGCCCATGCGGCTGTATGCCTCGTAGCTGAAGATGTCAGTTGAAAGCAGCGGCGGTGCGAGCAGAGCCACGGCGTATAGAACCGCGATACAGATCAGCACCGCTCGACCCGAAAGCTGGTCAGCGGCCCTCGACATTGCCGCGTACGAGACGAACATCAGCGCGAACACAGCGATCATGCCCCCGAGTCCGAGGCTGACTCCGGCGCCGCCAAACGGGCCCGCGAGCCAGCTCGGCACGTGGGGCACCGACGCGGGCAGCAGCACCCTTGTCTGCGCCGCCGAAAGGCACATCACGAGGCTGGTCACCAGCACGCCGGCCAACCCCAGCCAGCCCTGACGCGCCACCAGCCAGCCGCGCGCGCCGAGCGCCGGTCTACCGAGCCCGAACGCGCCGGTCGGCGGGGTGCCCCCGAGCCCTTCGCTGACGCTCATCTGATAGAGCGCCTGGGCGACGGTTGGGTCGGCCTGGTTGGAGTCCAGCCGAGGGCGGGACGTGGGTTGGGCAGGGCGCATTCGCTGATGCGATGAGTCAAGCACCGAGTGCGACGCGTCACTGACCGTTCATGGAATGGTCTCGGGGTGTCACCGAGAACCGCTGCAAGTCGCCGCTTTCCGGTAAGCGTTCAGTCGTCGGGGCCTGGGGCAGGGTTTCCTGCTTGGTGCAGCGAATCTTGCAGGCATGGACCGCGTGGAGGCGGAGGCGATCTATGACTCCGGGCGTGAGGCGTGTGTTGAGTTCATTCTCGATCTCGCGGGCCGGTTTGCGCAGCACGAGGATCGCCTGAAGCGGCTTGAGGAGCAGGCGCGTCAGGACTCGCGGACGAGCTCCAAGCCACCGTCGATGGATCCACCGAAGTCACGGGCGCAGCGGCGGGCGGAGGCGCGCGCGAGGGCGAAGGAGCTCGCGCGCCGGGAGGGTGAGCGGCGCAACGCGGGTGGGCAGCCCGGGCACCAGGGTGCCGGTCGCGAGCTGAAGCCCGAGGATCAGATCGAGGAGATCGTCGATCACTACCCCGATGCGTGCGGTGGGTGCGGGCGTCGGTTCGGCGAGGCGCAGCGCAGGCCGAGCAGGCGGTTCGGCCGCCATCAGGTCGCAGAGTTACCGCCGATCAGCGTGATCTGGACTGAGCATCGCACGCACCAGTTGCGCTGTCGGCACTGCCGCGTTCGGACCAGCGCCCGGGCGCCTGAGCAGATCGCCGGGTCGCCGTTCGGGCCGCGGTTGCAGGCGGCGATCGTGACGTTGACCGCCCGGCACAGGATCTCCCGGCGCGCGATCTCGGAGCTCGCGCGCGATCTGTTCGGCGTGACGCTCTCGACCGGCAGCGTGGACGCGATCTGCCAGCGTGCCTCAGAAGCCTTGGCCGGCCCGCATCTGCAGTTGCAAGACCAGGTGCTCGATCAGGGCGCGGTGCACGTCGATGAGACCGGCTGGCGCACCCGCGGCGAGGGGCGCGCGTTGTGGACCGCGACCACTGCCGGCGCGGCGTTCTT
>DASXZV010000029.1:0-40895 GCA_036501715.1 Solirubrobacteraceae bacterium
CTGATCGTGCTTGACTCAAGCGGCAAGCCCGTGAGCACGATCTCGGGAGTGAACATTCAGGGGCCGTGGGACTCGACCGCCGTCAGCGAAGGGTCAAAGACGACCCTGTTCGTCAGCAACGCACTCAATGGCGGCGCTGCGAAGGGAATTCACACGATCAAGAACTCAAACGTCGTGCGGATAGTCCTCGAATCGGGCGAAGGGCAGCCGCCGAAGGTCATCAGCGAAACGGTGATCGCAAAGGGCATCCCCTGGATTGATTCAGCGGAAGCCCTCGTGCTCGGCCCGACTGGACTCGCGCTCGCCTCCGACGGGACGCTGTATGTGGCTTCGACCGAGGACAACAAGGTCCTCGCGATCTCCGAAGCAATGACGCGCACGACGCCCGCCGCGAAAGGCGGGACCGTCCTCACCGAAGGCGGCCACCTCAAGGAACCGCTCGGCCTGGTGCTCGCACCGAATGGCAACATCATCACGAGCAACGGCGGTGACGGCAACATGGTCGAAATTACACCCGCCGGCCAGCAGGTAGCCGTACAGACGGCCGACACGAAGACGGGCGCGGGGTCGCTGTTTGGCTTCGTCATCGCGCCGAAAGGCAAAGGCATCTACTTCGTGGATGACGGCGAAAACACGCTGAACCTGCTTGACGAAGGCCGGCCGGCCTCCTCTGGTGCCTCGACCGCGCCGACCCAGAGCACCACGAAGGCGGCAAGCTCTTCGGGGTCATCGAGCACACCAGAAAACCTGAGCCTCGAAGCAAACGCCGCAGGTCAACTCAAATACAACACGACATCGTTGACTGCCAAGACCGGCAAAGTCTCGATCGACTTCACCAACATGTCCCCCGAGGGCCACAACGTCACGGTCGAATCCGCGTCCGGTGAAAAGGTGGGAGCGACACCTACATTTCAGGGCGGCTCCAAGACCCTGAGCTTGAACCTGAAGCCGGGAACCTACAAGTTCTTCTGCTCGGTTCCGGGACATCGCATGGCCGGGATGGAAGGCACCCTCACCGTCAAGTAGTAGACGCTGGACCTCGGGGTTCCGCCCCTGGCGTTTCTTCCGGCGTGGAAGGAACACGCCAGGGGCGGAGTCTTTCTGGATACCAGAGGCAGTCCTTCAAAGCCTCATTCTCACGCACGCAAGCAAGGGAGTGGACACATGCGCCACGTACTGAAGCTGTCCCTACCAGCAATCGCCGCGTCGCTCCTGATTGCCGCCTGCGGCAGCAGCTCATCGAGCAGCACGACCACCTCGGCCACCCGCGCACAGCCCGCCGCGCAGAGAACCAGCAGCCCTTCAAGCGCCGTCGTCGTGAAGACAGCTTCCAGCTCGCTTGGCACGATCCTCATCGACAGCCAGGGGATGACGCTGTATCACCTCAGCGGCGAGCAGAACGGCAAGTTCATCTGCACCAGCTCGGCCTGTGTCGGCGTTTGGCACCCATTGATCGCGCCAGCCAGCGGCGCACCCAGTGGGCAGGTCGGCTCGCTCGGAACCGTGAAGCGCCCCGACGGGACCGTGCAGGTCACCTACAAGGGCACGCCGCTCTACACGTTCACAGGGGACCAGCAGGCCGGTGAAACCAAGGGCCAGGGCATCAAAGACGTAGGCACCTGGAGTGCCGTCACGACCAGCTCCAGCGGCACCCCTGCGAGCACGAGCAGCACGCCGGCGACACCCGCGCCGAGCACGGGCAGCTCCTCAGAATCAGAATCCTCGAGCGGTGGCGGCTACGCCTACTGAACCCTCCCGCGGATGCCCGGGGCTCGTCGCGGCGCAGCGCGCGTGGGTGTGACACGGCACGCCCGCGCGCTGGCCGCCAGTTGTTTGTTTGCGGTCGCGCTCGGCGGATGCGCAAGCCAAACCGACTCAGCAGCCCGTACGCAACGTGCGCAACGCTCAGCGATCGGGCGCTACATGGGCGAGGTCGAGCCGATCCGGCTCGCGGTCAACAAGCTCCTGGGGGGTGCCGACCCGATCCTCGAGGCGTTTCACGACCGACGCATCGCACCCGGTGAGGCCGCCCGGCGCATGGGCCAGCTGGAGCAGCGGTTCGCGGCCTACGCAGTCGATATCGCGGCGGTCGATCCGCCAACTGCGCAGCTACGTGCTCTCAACGCCGGCTACGCCAACACCTACGTCTTCGAGGACGCCTACCTGAGCGCGCTCGTCGCGGGCCTCGCCGACGGCGAGCTCAGTGACCTGCCCAACACGCAGGCAGCTCAGCGCGCGGCGATCATCCGCTGGCGCATCGGCCTGACTGTCCTCGCCAGGGCCGTCGGCGCGCCCCTGCCGGCCGACCTGCAACAGGCCGGCCGCGGCGAGATCGCGCCGTCTCCCAACGGCAGCTAGATCACCGAGCGAAGCACGCGAAAACGAGACGGACGAAACGAGACGCACGCCGACCAACACCGACTCCGGGTGCGGCCCGGCGCCTGAGCACATGGCACCGGGTCGCCGCCGTCACAGCTACTTGACCGCGCCTCCGGAGGCGTTGATCGCGTACCACGCGCCGCCGAACATCTTGACGCCAACGTAGGAGGTCTTCCCCGGGCCGCTGTCTGCGCTGTAGGTGTAGAGCGGGTGACCGGCGTAAGTGACCTGATTGCCGCTGGTCGTGGACAGCAGCGAAGCCTTGATGCCCGAGCCGGCCGTCGGGCGACCGCTCGCCTTCAACGACGGCCACGCTGCCGAGCACCCGCTGATCGCCGCGCAACTGTTCTTGTGGGCGCGATCCCTCGTGAACTCGTACAGCGTGCGGCCCGAACTGCTGACGAGGATGCTGCCGAGATTCGTATGGCGTAGTTGCACCGTGGCAGCGCGGCTCGAGTGCGCGGCCGGGAGGCTTCTCTGGGCGCTGGCCACCGTCGCGGCGCTCGCCGCGCTTGCCAACGCGACGGCCAGGAAAACGTAGGTTCGCTTCATGGTTCCTCCGAATGTCGGGTGCTCGGGCGCGGGACTGCCATCTCTACCTATAGACACCGCCACGCCGCCTAACCTTCCTGGGCGTCGGCGTGCCTGTGATCCTCCTCGCCGTGTTCAGGCCGGCGGTCAAGGTGCGCTCGCGAGGGTCGCTCTAGCTGGTTAGCCCTAGCTTGAACGGCGCGAGTCTTGGGAGTAGGGTTTTTTTCGTGCCTGGTTGACGTTGACCGTTCCCTTATGGGGCCTGTCCTCGTCATCGAATCTGAGGCTGTGAGTCCACCGAGCATTGCCCCGAATGACATGGAAGTCCTGACCAAGCCCAGCCCCCGGTCCGTCGCGGACACGGTCTCCCGTCTGCGGGAGGCGATCGAAGCGCGGGGCATGAAGCTGTTCGCAGTGATCGACCACAGCGGCGAGGCCGAGGCGGCGGGACTCGAGTTGCGCGATACGAAGCTCGTCATCTTCGGCAGCCCGCAGGCGGGCACGCCGGTGATGGCCGCGGCTCCGCTGGCGGCCCTCGACCTGCCGCTGAAGGTCCTGGTGTGGGCCGACGGAGACCAGACTCAGCTCAGCTACACGGCGCCGGAGGCGCTGGCCGCGCGCTACGACCTCAGTGAGGAGTTGGCCGGCGGGCTTGCCGGCATCGGCTCGCTGACCGACGCGGTAGTGGAGAGCTGACAGCCCGCCTGCAGCCCTGCGGATTTGCGCGCGCCGGCCGATCTACTGATGGTCCCAGCCTGTTTGACGGACTCCTGCCGCGGGTACTCTGTGATCCAGGCCTTGGGGGGCCCCGACGAGCCGGAACCGCTTGCGGTGTCGGGGAAGCTGAAGCCAAGCGGAGAGATGTGCGAAGAGCAACGCAAGGAGATGGCGCATTGGAAGCGCTGACGGCACCTTCTGGGGGAGCCGCAAAGCAAACTAGGATGGGGAGCGGAGCTTTCGCCGAGCCGGCTCTGAGTGAGCGGCCGGCGCCAGGAGGGCCGAGTGCGCTGGTGGCGGACCCGGCGCGCGGCGGGCACGTGGCCGCCGCGGCGGATGGCCCGGTGTCAAAGGAGGGTGCGGTCGCGCGCCTGTTCGAGGCATTCAGCCGGCGTGACCTGGCGGGCACGCTCGCGCTGCTGCACCCGCAGATCGTCTTTCAGCCGATGACGGCGGAGGTGACGCGGGCGGGGGAGCCCTACCGCGGGCACGACGGCATCCGTCGCTACGTCGAGGACGTCGAGCGGCATTGGCACGAGTTGATCCTGCACCTCACGCAGATCCGCGCGGCGGGTCACGCGGTGGTGGCGCTGGGGATCGTCAGCGGCAGCGGCCCGGCGGGCTCCTTCGAGAACGCTCCGACGACGTGGGTGGTGAAGTTCAAGGACGATCTGGTCGCGCACGTGCAGATCTTCTCGGACGCGCGCTACGTGCTCGAGGCGCTCGTTAGCGAAGAGCCCTGCGAAGAGGCCTGAGACGCGGCGCGCGCCCGCGCGCACGTGCGCGGCGGTCTGCGCAGAAAGTACCGGCGGTCGGCGTAAGAGCCCTCCGCCGCGGGCAATACGCTCATGGCATGCCGCCAAAGGAGCGTCTCGCCGTTATCGACCTCGGCTCGAACTCGTTTCGGCTCGTGGTCTTCTCCGCGGCCGAGGGCTACTGGCGACGGACCGACGAGATCTACGAGCCGGTGCGGATCGGCGAAGGGCTGGGCGCCAGCGGCAGGCTCGGCGAGCGACCGATGGGTCGCGCGCTGGCGACGCTGGACGTGTTCTCGCATTTCTGTCAGGCGGCGCGGCTGGAGCAGGACGCGGTGGATGCGGTGGCGACGAGCGCGATTCGCGAGGCCGAGAACTCGGCGGACTTCCTGGAGCGGGCGCGGGCGCGCACGACGCTGCCAATCCGGGTGCTCACGCGCGAGCAGGAGGCGCGCTACGGCTACCTCGCGGCGGTCAACTCGACGACGCTCCACGAGGGCTGTGTGCTGGATCTCGGCGGCGGCTCGCTGCAGTTGGTGCGCGTCCGCGAGCGCCTGGCTCGCGAGACCGGCTCCTGGCGGCTGGGCGCGGTGCGGATGACCGAGCGTTTTCTCCCGGGCTCCGAACCGGTCAAGCGCCGGCAGTTAGAAGAGCTGCGCGAGCACGTCGCCGGCGAGCTCGCGCAGGCGCCCTGGCTGCAAAGCACGGGGCGGCGCATCGTGGGGATCGGCGGCACGGTGCGCAACCTCGCGGTCGCCACGCAGCGAGCGCTGGGCAGGCCGACCAACGGTGTGCAGGGCACGACGATCGAGCGCGATGTCCTGGAGGAGCTGGTGGGGCGCCTGGCGGCGCTGCCGGTCGCGGAGCGCAGCGGCGTGCCGGGGATCAAGCCGGTGCGCGCCGACGTGATCCTGGCGGGCGCGGTGGTGGTGCTGGGAGTACTCGAGGCCGGCGGCTTCGACACCCTGGAGGTCACCGAGGCCGGTTTGCGCGAGGGGATCTTCTTCGAGCGCTACCTCACCCCAAGCGTGGCCGGCGAGCAGCACCCGGTGGAGGGGCGGTCCGACGGCGAGGGGCAGCCGCCGCTGTTCGAGGACGTGCGCCGGGCCTCGGTGCTGAACCTCGCGGCGCGCTACCACATGGACGTCGCGCACACGCGCCACGTCGCGGCGCTGGCGCTGGGCATGTTCGACCAGCTCGCGCGCATGGGGCTGCACGCGGGCGAGGCGCGCGAGCGCGAGCTGCTGTGGGCGGCGTGCGTGCTGCACGACATCGGGATGTCGGTCGACTACGACGACCATCACAAGCACTCGCGCTACCTGATCCTCAACGGCGGTCTGCCGGGTTTCTCCCCGACGGAGGTCGCGATCGTGGCGCAGGCGGCGCGCTACCACCGCAAGGGCCTGCCCGACTCGGGCCCGCTGGGGGCGCTGTTCACGGAGGAGGACCGCGCGCGCCTGGACCGCTGCGCGGTGCTGCTGCGCCTCGCGGAGGATCTGGAGCGCTCGCGCGATCAGCTCGTGCGCGACACGGTCCTGACGGCGCGCAACGGGGACGTCGAGCTGCGACTGCTCGCGGACGGCGAGTCGGCGGTGCCGCGCTGGGCGGCGGGCCGCGAGAGCGCACTGTTCGAGCGCGCCTTCCACCGCGGGCTCGCGGTGGTGGTGTAGCGGCTCGCCGTCAGTGTGGGCTGGCCGCCGGGGGCGGACCCGCGGGGAGCTCGCGTTCGCGTCCGGCGCAGTCGTAGAGCACGAGGCTGTAGACGGAGAAGCGCCGGAAGTGCAGCCACACTTCGTTGGGGATCTCGTGGCAGGCGCGGATCACGGCCTGCGTGGCGAGGTTGCCGCCGCGGCTGGAGTAGGCGCCGCCGAGCACCACGTAGCGGGCTTCGTGGCGGGCGACCATGCGCGCCAGGCGCGGTCCGTCGACGGCGGGATCGGTGCCGCTGTAGCCCCCGAGCGCACCCGCGCGGTAGCCGAGCAGGATCGGCGTGGCGGAGGTGTTGGAGGAGACCGTCAGCAGTTCCCAGCGCTTGGTGGGGCCGTGGGTGTCGATGTAGTGCATCAGGTCGCGGTCGACCCGGACGTCGTGGGCGTTGACGCCGTAGGGGCCGAGCGCGCCCGCGACACGTGGGCCGGCGGCGGGGAAGGTGCCCTCGACGGGAACCGACCATGTGGTCGCGGCGTAGACGGTTGGGGCGAGCGTCAGGACGAGCACCGTCAGCACCAGCGCGGGGCCCGCGAGCCGGCGCAACAGGAGTGCCGCGAAGGTCGCGAGGATCCCGGCGGCGGCGCCGATGACCAGCGGCGTGTAGTACCAGTGCAGGTAGTGCGCGCGCTGCAGCAGGACGAGCTGCGCGGCGACCGTGAAGGCGACCGCGGCCGGCAGCAGTACGAGGCGCCAGTCGCGGTTGCGGGCGGAGCCCACGAAGGCCGCGACGCCGGCGCCGACCATCGCGGCGGTGCCGGGCCCCAGCGCGGAGGTGTAGTAGGGGTGCACGATGCCCTTGGAGAAGCTGAGGATCAGGGCCTCGGCGAGGAACCAGCCGCCGAGCACGACCAGCGCGGCGGTGCGCGGGTCGCGTCGCACGCGCGTAAACCACGACGGTGTCTCGGAGTCCTCGGGCGCGGGCGCGGCGCGGGTGAAGAGCACGCTGAGCGCGAGCGCGAGCATGCCGAGCAGCGCGAAGGGCAGCATCCAGCCGGCTTGGTCGCCGAGGCCGGCCTCGAACAGGCGCAGCGGGCCGGGCGGCACGCCGAAGGGGGTCGGGTTGGCGTAGTGCCCGTCGGGCAGGATCGGGTTGGGGGTCGCGGTTTTGGGGGCGCGCGTGCGCGCGCTGCGCAGGTGCAGAGCGGTGTGGTAGTGGGTCGAGAAGGGCGCGACACCGCCGAGGCGCACGAAGATTTCACCCGGTCCGCCGACCTCGCCTTCGACGCGACCGAAGCCGTTGTAGTCAAAGGTCAGGCCGGTCTCGCTGTTATGGATGGAGCCGCCCACATAGGGGCGCCGGGAGGCGGGGGTCGCTTCGACGTAGGCGATCCACGCGAAGGAGACCGCGCCCATCAGCACGCCGGCGACCAGTAGCTTGCCCACACGTCGCAGGAAGGGGTCGGGGGCGCAGAGGATGTAGCCGAGCGCGATGCCCGGTACGACGAGGTACGCGGCGAGTGTCTTGGTGTTGAAGGCGAGCCCCACGAGCACGGCGCTCGCGAGCAGGCTCGGCCAGCCCCCGCCGCGGATCGCGCGCAGCGCGGCGCCGCAGGCGAGCAGCATCAGCAGGATCAGCGGCAGGTCGACGTTGTTATCGCGCGAGGAGGCCACGAAGGCGGGGAAGACCGCGAGCGTCAGCGCGGCGCCGAGCGCGGCGAGCACGCCGAAGGGGCGGCGCACGATCAGGTAGAGCAGCGCCACGCAGAGCACGCCGATGATCGCCTCGGGCAGCAGCAGGCTGAGGGGGGAGAAGCCGAAGAGCTTGGCGCTGATCGCCTGCACCCACAGCCCCAGCGGCGGCTTGTCGATCGTGACCAGGCCACCGGGGTCGAACGAGTTGAAGAAGAAATTGTGGAAGGAGCCGAGCATCGACTTGACGCCGGCCGAGTAGAAGACGTTGGCGTAGTTGTTCTGGGAGAGCTTGTTCGTGTTGAGGACCGCCGAGAGCACGAGGATCGGGGCGAGCGCGAGCAGGCCCAGCAGCGCCTGGCGGTCCGGCGGCTCCGGGCGCCGGCGGCGCGAGCGCGGGGAGGGCGCGATCGGCGGCACGGCCGCGGCGGGGCTCACGTGGCCGTTGGCGCTGGCGTCGGTGCCGCTGGGATCGGTGGTCTTGGGTGGAGAGGCGCTCATGGGATCGGGTCGACGGCCGGCGGGCGTGGCGCTCGGTGCGCGCTGCCTCGCGACCGTGGCCGAGGAAAGCAAAGCGGAAACCGTGCTAAGGGGGCATTAAGACGCATCCCGGCGTCGCGAGCGCGGCGGGGGTGAGGCGGGCAGCGGTGTTGCGCGCGGCGCGGCGGCTCAGCCGTCGAGCGCATCGAGCAGTCGCGCGAGGTCGTGCTCGTCGTTCCAGGCCCCCACCGACGCGCGCAGCCAGGGGCGCCCGGGGATGTCGCGCAGCAGTACGCCGCGCGCGGCGAGCCGCTCGCGCTCGGCCACGGGGTCGGGGCTGGCGAAGGAGATCAGCGTCGCGCCCGCGCGCTCGGATGCGGACTCCACGGCGAGCGCGCGCCCGCGCGCGGCGAGCTGCTCGGCGAGCTCGGCGGCGAGCAGCCGTGCGCGCTCGTGGATGGCCGGCCAACCGGCGTGTGCGAGCACTTCGAAGGAGGCCAGCGCGCAGGCGACGGCCTCGGCGCTCAGCGAGAGCGTGTCCAGGCGCCGCGCGTCCTCGTGCAAGACGGCTTGCAGGCCCTCGCCGGGGTCGGCGAGGTTGGCGTAGCCGCGGCGGCTGACGGCTAGTCGGGAACGCAACTCGGGACTCACGTAGAGCATGCCGCTGCCGTCGGGGCCGCACAGCCACTTCTGCCCGGCGCCGGCGTAGGCCGCGCAGCGCAGCGCGCGAACGTCGGTGGGAACGGCGCCCACGCCCTGGGCGCCGTCGAGCAGGACCGGTACGTCGAGCTCGGCGAGCGCGGCGGGGGCGAGGCGCCCGGTCATCCAGCTGACGTGTGAGCAGGCCACGAGCCGCGTGCGCGGCCCGACGGCCTCGGCGATAGCGGCCCACGGCGCGAGACGGATCGCTACTCCGTGAACGTCGCGCGCGGCGGCGAGCGCGCCGAGCAGGCCCGGGTGCTCCTCCGCGCTCGTGAGGATCTCATCCCCGGAGCGCAGCTGCAATCCGTCGATCACGAGCGCCAAGCCCTCGCTCGTGCAGGTGGTCAGGGCGATATCCTCGGCGGGGCACCCGAGGATGGAGGCGTAGACGGTGCGCAACGAGTGGTTCAACTCTGCACGACGCTCGAAGTGCCGGTGGGTGCGGCCGTTCTCGGCCTCGCGCTGTAGCTCCGCGATGGCGGCGCGCGTCGCCGCGGCCGGCAGCGGACCGTCCGTGCCGGCGTTGAAATATGCGAGTCGCTCCAGAACCGGGAACTGGCTGCGCAGAGCGGGAGCGTCCAGCTGTGCGGAGGTGGCCACGAATCCTGAGCATAGCTGCGGGGTGCGCACAGCGAGGCGCCGCGACCGTATGATGGTCAGACTGACGTTTTCGTTATATCCGAACAACGCTGTATCACTTGCTAGATGGGTGGTGGGATGACGGGCACGGGGGCGGGGCCGCTGTGGGAGCCGGCGGCGGAGGATCGGGAGCGTGCGGCGATGACGGGTTTCATGCGCTGGCTCGGCGAGCGCGAGGGCGGCCCGGGGCGGTTTGCGGACTACGAGCAGCTGCGGCGCTGGTCGGTGAGCGAGATCGAGGACTTCTGGGCGGCGATCTGGGAGTTCTGCGGGGTACGTGCTTCGCGTCCCTACGAGCGCGTGCTCGGCGAGCGCGCGATGCCGGGGGCGCGCTGGTTCGAGGGCGCGGAGCTGAACTACGCGGAGAACATGCTCCTACGCGACCGCGACCCGGATGCGGTCGCGGTGCTGCACGCCTCCGAGCTGCACGACCTGCGGGAGCTCACCTGGGGCGAACTATCGGCCGAGGTCGCGCGCGTCGCCGGCGGGCTGCGCGCGCTGGGCGTGGGGCGCGGCGATCGCGTGGTGGCGTACATGCCGAACATCCCGGAGACGCTGGTCGCGTTCCTGGCGTGCGCAAGCCTGGGCGCGATCTGGTCGAGCGCGGCGCCGGAGTTCGGGGCGCGCAGCGTGATCGACCGCTTCGCGCAGATCGAACCGAAGGTGCTGCTGGCCGTCGACGGCTATCGCCACGGCGGCAAGGACTTCGATCGCCGGGCGGCCGTGGGGGAGATCCTGGCGGAGCTGCCGAGCGTGCGCCACGCGGTCCTGGTCCCGTACCTGTTCGAGGGCGAGCGCGAAGGCAAGGCTGAGGCCGAGGCTGGCGCCCCGGCGGGCTGGCCGGGCGCGCTCACCTGGGCGCAGCTGCGGGAGCGCGGCGCGGGTGCGGAGCTGCGGTTCGAGCAGGTGCCCTTCGAACACCCGCTGTGGGTCCTGTACTCCTCGGGCACGACGGGGCTGCCGAAGGCGATCGTGCACGGCCACGGCGGGATCCTGCTGGAGCAGCTGAAGAAGAGCCTGTTGCATCTGGACCTGCGCGCGGGGGACCGCATGTTCTGGTTTACGACGACCGGCTGGATGATGTGGAACTTCCTCGTCGGCTGCCTCTTCACCGAGGCCGCGATCGTGCTCTACGACGGCAGCCCCGCGCACCCCGACTTGGGCGCGATGTGGTCGCTGGCGCAGCAGAGCGGCATGACCTGCATGGGTCTCAGCGCCGGCCTGCTCTCGGCCTGCGAGAAGGGCGGCCTGCGACCGGGGTGCGAATACGACCTGAGCGCGCTGCGCAGCATCGGCTCGACCGGCTCGCCGCTCAGTCCGGAGAGCTTCGACTGGGTTTACGAGGCGGTCAAGCAGAACGTGTGGCTGTTCTCGACCAGCGGCGGCACCGACGTCTGCACGGCGTTCGTCGGCGGCTGCTCGCTGCTGCCGGTCTACAAGGGCGAATTGCAGTGCCGGGCGCTCGGCTGTGCGGTCGAGGCGTGGGACCCGTGGGGGGCGAGCGTGACCGACGAGGTGGGGGAGCTGGTGCTGACCGAGCCGCTGCCCTCGATGCCGCTGTTCCTGTGGGGCGATCCCGATGGGGAGCGCTACCGCGAAAGCTACTTCGCGATGTATCCCGGCGTGTGGCGTCACGGGGACTGGATTCGCATCACCCCGCGCGGAGGCGCCGTAATCTACGGCCGCTCGGACGCGACGATCAACCGTCAGGGGGTGCGCATGGGCACGAGCGAGATCTACCGCGCGGCGGGTGCGCTGCAGGAGGTTCTCGACGCGCTGGTGGTGGATATCCCGAGTAGCGCCGGCGAGGGCGAGCTGCGGATGATCCTGTTCGTCGTGCTGCGTCCCGGTCTGACACTCGACGGCGAGCTCGAGCGTGCGATCAAGCGGCGCATCCGCGAGGACTGCTCGCCGCGGCACGTCCCCAACGAGGTGCGCCAGATCGAGGAGGTGCCGCGCACGCTCTCGGGCAAGGCCCTCGAGGTGCCGGTGAAGCGGATCTTGATGGGCTCGCCGCCGGAGCAGGCCGCCAGCGTGGACTCGCTGGCCAACCCGCGCTCGCTGGATTACTTCGTGGCGCTCGCGGCGACGCTCGACTGAACAGCGGGCAAGACCCTCCGGCGCAAGCAGTGGATAGGCGGGCTCGCGAGTCCGGCCCGCAGGGTGCGGGGGTGAAATTCGCGATCTGAGGGTCGTCGCGGGAGGAGTACGAGTCGGCGATGTCGAACAAGGGGGCCGATGAAGAGAACTGCCACCCCAGAGATCGAGATCGAATCACAGCCCGCCCGGTCCAGCGGTCGTACGAGCACTCGCACCACCAGCGGCGCCGGCACGATGGGCGAGCGCCAGAGCCTCTCCAACTACATCCAGTCGCGCTTCGACGAGTGCTCGCGTTCGCAGAAGGACGTGGCGCAGTACATCGTCGACCACCTCGACGAGGCGGCCTTCCAGACCGCGGAGGAGCTCGCGCGGCGCGCCAACACCTCCAGCTCGACCGTCGTGCGCTTCTCCCAGGCGCTCGGGTTCGAGGGCTTCCCCGAGCTGCAGGCGGCGGCGCGCGAGGAGTATCGCCGCGAGCACGCGACACCGCAGGCCGCGGTCGTGGGCGCCAGCTCCACGCCGCTGTTCTCGCTCGACCAAAACGAGTTCGAGGGCGCCCTGGCGGCCGACCACCTGAACGTCGAGGAGACCGCACGCAAGGTCTCCAGAGCTGCGGTCGATGCGCTGATCGACGCGATCGTCAGCTCCGAGAAGGTCCTGGTCGCCGGCACCGACCAGATGGCTTTCTTCGCGAGCTACCTGCGCCACCTGCTGATGCTGCTGGACCTGCGCGTCGATGTCGTCGCGAGCCCCTCCCAGGAGGCGCTCAGCCGTCTCGGCCGCATCGACGAAGGGACGCTCGTCATCGGACTCTCCGCGGGCCGCCCGCATCCGCTCGTGGTGCGCGCGATGAAGCTCGCGCGCCACCGCAAGGCGCGCACCGCCGCCGTCACCGACGCGACGCTCTCCGAGGTCGCCAAGCTCGCGCAGATCAAGCTCTACTACTCCTCCAACAGCCCCGCCTACGTGCGCTCGCACACGGCGCTGCTGAGCCTCATCCAGGCGCTGGCCTACGGCGTCTACTCGCGCGACAGCGCGCAGTACGAGGATCGCATCAAGGCCTTCCGGCTGAAGTAATCACCTCGGCCTGCTCTCAGATCTTTGAAGGAAGGCCGCATGCGGCCTTCCCCCGGGCCGTGCATGCACGGCCCGGCCAGCCGGCGCATGCGCCGGCTGGAACAGGGAATAGATGCTCTATGCAGTCGTGTCGTCGCGCCCTTCCCCTGCGGTCCCGCGCGCTCGCCGCGGGCGTGACGCTCGCCGTTTGCCTGCTGGCGCTCGTGGCGGTGGCCGGTGGTACGTCCGATCCGCCTGCACCGCGGGCGCCGCTCTACAGCCGGGTTGCCGCGACGGCGGTCGCGCGCGAACTGCTGGCCGCCATGCCGCTGCCGCCCGGCGCGCGGCGCCGCGCCGGGCCGCCGGCGGTGCTTGCCGCGCGACTCGGCCGTCCCGCCAACAGCGAGGATCACGCCAAAGTTGTCGACCGGCACGAGTACTGGATCGCGACCGAGCGGCCGTTTGGGATGCTCGCGTTCCTCGCCCGCCACGGTCCCGCGCGCCGGGTCGTCTCCAGCGGCTATGGCGGTGTGCGCGGACGGACCACCGAATGGTCCGAGACGCTCGAAGCCCCCGTCGCCGATCCACTGGCCGGCCTGCGCGAAGTGTTCGTCGCGATCGTGCGCGCCGCCGGTCGCGGACGCTACGCGGTGCGCGTCGACGCGGTCGTCGCCTGGCACCGCCGGCGTCCGGCGCGCTCGCTGGTGCCGGCCACCGCGCGGCGGCTGACAGTGCAAACGCGGCTGGCGCCCGCGCGCCGCGGGCAGGTCCCGCGCACGCGCAGCCTGACGAGTAGCAGCCCCGCTACGGTCCGCGCCGTCGCCCGCGCGGTCGACTCGCTGTCGCTCGCCGAACCCGCCGGCCCGCCGCCCAGCTGTCCCGCGATGGGCATCGGCTCGGGCGCCCGCGCGCCGCGGATCACGCTCACGTTCCGCGGGGGGCGCTCGGCGAGGATCCTGGCGCAGGTGCGCACCAGCGGCGCCTTCGTCTGCGCCCGCACCGGCGAAGCCGTCGCCTGGATCACCGTCGAGGGTGGTCCAGAGGTCGCTTTGACCGACCACCTCGACACCGTCATCGAGGTACGCGGCAGCTCGCTGATCGAACGGCTGGAAGACGCGCTCGGGCACCGTCTGCCTCTCACCTGAGTCGGCGCGCAGCTATCCTCCGAGCTATGCGCGACGAGGCGACATTCCGCGTCAAGGCCGGCCTGGCCGAGATGCTCAAGGGCGGCGTGATCATGGATGTCGTCACGCCCGAGCAGGCCAAGGTCGCCGAGGACGCCGGCGCCGCCGCCGTGATGGCCCTCGAGCGCGTCCCCGCCGACATCCGTCGCGATGGCGGTGTCGCGCGGATGTCCGACCCGGAGATGATCGCGGGCATCCAGGAGGCGGTCTCGATCCCCGTGATGGCCAAGGCGCGCATCGGGCACTTCGTCGAGGCACAGGTCCTGCAGGCACTCGACGTCGACTACGTCGACGAGTCCGAGGTCCTGACGCCGGCCGACGAGGCCAACCACATCGACAAGTGGGCCTTCAAGGTGCCCTTCGTCTGCGGCGCCACCAACCTCGGCGAGGCGCTGCGGCGCATCGGCGAGGGCGCCGCGATGATTCGCTCCAAGGGCGAGGCCGGCACCGGGGACATCGTGGAGGCCGTGCGCCACATGCGCGTGGTCACCGGCGAGATCCGCCGGCTGACGATGCTCGGCGAGGAGGAGCTCGCGGGCGCCGCCAAGGAGCTGCAGGCGCCGCTGGATCTCGTGCGCGGCGTCGCGCGCGAGGGCAAGCTGCCGGTCGTGCTGTTCTGCGCCGGGGGCATCGCGACGCCCGCGGACGCCGCGCTGATGATGGCGCTCGGCGCCGAAGGCGTGTTCGTAGGGTCGGGGATCTTCAAGTCCGAGGACCCCGCCGCGCGTGCGCGCGCGATCGTCGAGGCCACGACGCACTGGCAGGACCCCGCGCGCATCGCGCAGGCCTCGCGCGGGCTGGGACCGGCGATGGTGAGCTTGGAGAGCTCCAAGCTGGGCGACGAGCAGCTGCTGGCGCAACGCGGGTGGTAGCGCAGCCGCTGGTCTGCGCCGGTCGCTGACGGCGCTTGTCCGACTCGCCACCGATCGGGGTGCTGGCGCTGCAGGGTGGCTTCGCGGCGCACGCGCGGATGCTGCGCGGGCTCGGTGCGCGGGTACGCGAGGTGCGCACGCCCGCCGATCTCGAGGGGCTGGAAGGGCTGGTGCTACCGGGCGGGGAGTCGACCACGATGACGCTCGGCATCGCGCGCGAGGGGCTGGCGGACCCGCTGCGCGAGCTGGCGCAGGGGGGGACGCCGGTGCTGGGAACGTGCGCGGGGCTGATCATGCTCGACCGCGAGCATCTCGGGCTGATGGACATGCGCGCGCAGCGCAACGCCTTCGGGCGGCAGATCGCGAGCTTCGAGGCCGACGTCGCGCTGCGCGGCGTCGACGGCGGCCCGCTGCGCGGCGTCTTCATCCGCGCGCCGTGGATCGCCGAGCACGGGCCGCGGGTCGAGATCCTCGCGGAGCTCGACGGGCACGCGGTCGCGGCGCGTCAGGGAGCGCTGCTGGCGGTCGCCTTCCACGCGGAGCTCACGGACGATGTGCGCGTGCACCGGCTGCTGCTCGACGCCGTGGCTGCTCGGCGCGCGGCGGCTCCAGCGCGCGGTTGACGGTCCCCGCCGTGCGGCGGCGAACGGTCCGCGGCTTGCCGGCGGGCTCATCTCCGTCTTCGTTCGCGTTCGACGTCGCGGGCATATCGCCGGGGGCCTCCACGGCGCCGTTCGTGTCGGCGAGCTTGCTGGCGATCGAGTAGACCTCGGCGGCGCGCGCCGGGGGTGGCAGCTGCGGCTCGCTGAGGACGGTGAGCACGTGGTTGATCGCGTCGCGGATCTCCTGCGCGAGCAGGCCGTCGTCGTCGAGCGCGGTGGCCTGCTCGAAGGACCACGAGCGCGCGACGTGCATGCTGGGGCGCAGGTGCGCGTGGCGGCGACCGAGCGTGCGCAGGAACCCTTCCAGGCGCTCGCGGTCGCGCTTGGAGGCGTAGCGGCGCCTAAGCAGCCACGGCCACAGCTCCGAGAGGATCGTCTCGGGCTGGTGCGCGCCGACCTGCTTCCAGTCCTCGCCCTGCCAGCGCTGCGCGTAGGTCGCCGCGTCCAGGCGGCACGTCAGGTAGACCCGCGTGCGCGCCGGCGCATTGCGGAAGCCGAGCTGCGGCTGGGGCTCCACGCGCCACGCCGGGCCCGCTTCGCGCGGCAGCGCGCTCAGGCGCGCCGCGTGCGCGTCGCCGTAGAGGTGCTCGGCCTGGCGCTTGAGCTCGCCCGGCCACATGTGCAGCACGAGCTCGTGCCCGTCCAGGTCCAGGGCCGCGCGCTGCAGCGAGGCCGTGCCGATCGCGGTGTCCAGGCGCACGTGCGCGAGGCCGATGCGCTCCGGCTGCAGGCCCGTCGCTTCGCGTAGCAGCGAGCGCAGGCGCCACTTGCGCCGCACCGGGTCCACGCCCACGCGGCGCAGGCTGCCGAAGGGCAGCAGGTGCGCGAAGTCGTGGTGCGCGTAGGTCAGCAGGTCCTGCACCAGCGCGCGCTCCGCGGGGCCCAGCAGGCCGAGCTCGACCAGCCGCCACCACGACTCCAGAAGGTCGTGCCAGCGCAGCACGCACGTGCGTCGCTCCGCAAAGCGCGCGCTACCGAGGTTCAGCTCCGCGACGCGGTGCCCGTTGCGCCGCGCCCAGCGCGTGCAGACCTTGCTCTCGACCAGCACCACGAGCTCCGGATCGAAGCGCAGCACGCCGTCGAAGCGCTGGCCGCGGTCGGTGTCCGTGACCTCCTTGATCGGCTCCTCCGGTTCGGTGTCCGGCGTCAGGAAGACGCTCACCAGACGCTCGCGCTGGACCGCGCCGCCCGCGGCGCTCTCCTCGGAGGCGTCGACGATGTACGTCGCCTGCATGTCCACCGCGCAGTCCGGGAGTTCGCTCAGCGAGCGCTCGCCGATCGCGCGCAGCAGCGTCTCGCGCGCGAGTGGCACCAGCCGCAGCACGATCATCGCCGCGCGCGTGAGCTGGTCCTCGTGCGTGCGCCCCAGCTCGCGGTAGGGCTCGAAGATGTTCAGATGCGGGTTTGCCGTCGCGCTGTCCATCGTCCTAGATCGTCCTAGCTCGTTCCTCGCCCGTCCGACCGCCGCGTCTTCGAGCCGCTCTCGCCTGCCGAAAAGAGCAGCGCCGAAATCGCCTGCGACCCGATCGATGACCCCATGACCCTCCCGTCTTCGTCGTCGCGCCCGCTCGGTTCTCACCCTCAAAGTGTGTGTCAACCAATACGCGAGCCAGCTGTCATAGACCTTAGCGCACGATTACGTTTATAGATAGAGGGTCGATACTGTCGCGATGCGCATCGCGATCGCCGCTGACGAGCTCCTCGGAGTCGCCGCCGCGTTGCGCGGCGCGCTCGAGCGCCGCGGGCACGAGGTGAGCGCGCACGGCGCGCTGGCGCCGGCGGACGCCGGGGAGCGCTCCGCGTGGGCCTGGGCCGCGGAGGCCGCCGCCCGCGAAGTCGCCGCGGGGCGCGCCGCGCAGGCCGTGGTGTGCTGCTGGACCGGCACCGGCGCCTCGATCGCCGCCAACAAGGTTCCCGGCGTGCGCGCCGCGCTCTGCGGCGATGCCACCGCCGCGGGCGCGCGGCGCTGGAATGACGCCAACGTGCTCGCGCTCAGCCTGCGCGGCTGCTCGGAGGCCGAGCTGGAGGAGATCCTCGACGCCTGGTTCACCACCGCCGCAAGTGCCGAGCCGCAGGACCGCGAGAACATCGCTCACCTCGGCGACATCGAGCAGGCTTGACATGCGTGTACGGCACTGGTAGTCTGCGTAGACGCCGATGTCTATAGATGTTTGGCGTCGGGTTTCACACATAGAGTTTGGGCTGGGTCGTAACCGCTCTGGAGTTAACTCCAAGCGCTTGCAGGGTGTGAGTTCGGGAGAGGGCCGAATCACGAAGCTATGAGGGAGCAGGGGTTTAGCGTGAGTTCGATCAGGACAGACGTGCCGGGGATGGTTGCGTGCCCGCAGGGGCGCGTTACTAGATGCGTCAGCAGCCTGACGCATCTCTCTCTCTCTCTCTCTCTCTTGTCATCTAGGGTCAGCCGCTAGCCGAGCGCTCTCGGCGCGCTCGCGCCGCCCGCCTTCCCTCCCACGGGGGGGAGGCTTTTCTGTACCTCGCCGTGTGTGCTCTGAGTGTGACTGCTCGGGCGCCGGAAGGCTGCACGCCGCGCCACAGTCTTGGGTGGTGCTCTAGATGGTCACGCGGGGGAGCCACACAGGCACGGGTGACGTAGGAGGTGTGGCCGCGCATCGGCGTGCTCCTCGCGCGGTGCGTGCGGCCGGTGAACCGCGGCCTGCGCGTAACGCGCCGGTCGCGCGAGGCGGAGTGCGTGAACCGGTCGTCGAGCTTCAGCGCATGAGGTTGTTGACCGCCGCGGTCGGCGCGCTCGAGGAGTTCGGCTATGAGCAGACGACGGTCGCGCAGATCACGACTCGCGCCCGGGTTTCGCGGCGGACCTTCTACGAGCTGTTCGCAAATCGCGAGGAGTGCATCGCGGCGGTTCTGGACGATACCGTCGCGCAAGTCGAGCGCGAGTTGCAGGCCAGCGGCCTGGACACGCTGGCCTGGCAAGAGCGGATGCGTCGCGGTCTGTGGGCGATTCTCTGCTTCCTCGATCGCGAGCCCGTGCTCGCGCGGGTCGCGATGGTGCACGTCGCGCGCGGCGGCGGCCGTGTGCTCGAGTGTCGCGAGGCGATTCTGCAGAGGCTGATTGCGGCGATCGACGAGGGCCGCCGCGAGAGCGAGCGGGAGACCGAGCGGGAGAGGGAGAGCGCATCGCGGTGCAGTGTCCTTACCGCCGAAGGCGTGCTCGGTGCAATATTGGCGATCCTTCACACACGTCTGGCGCGTGAGCGGCGCGAGGCGCTCGCCGGCCTGCTCGGCGAGCTGACGGGATTGATCGTCCTGCCCTACCGGGGGCCCGCGGCGGCGCGTCGTGAGCAGACGCGCCCCGCGCCGCCCGCACCCGAGCGCGCGCGCCCGCCGCGGCGGGCGATCCTGGGGGCGCCCGATCCGCTCGCCGGGTTGCCGATGCGCTTGACCTATCGCACCGCGCGGGTACTCGAAGGTGTCGAGAGGTACCCCGGCGCGAGCAATCGCAGGGTCGCCGACCACGCCGGGATTGGGGACCAGGGACAGATCTCGAAGTTGCTGGCGCGCCTGGAGCGCCTTGGCCTGATCGCGAACGTCAGCCCCGGCCGCGCCAAGGGGGAGCCGAACTCCTGGACGTTGACCCCAACCGGGGTGCACGTCGCGCGCGCGCTCAGCACGCATCCGAGCACCGCGCCACGGGAGTTTGCCGCATGAGTGTCGTCCGCGTAGCGATCGGCCGCGTCCGCGTAACGATCGGCCGCCGCCCATGTAACAGCCCGCTTGGGGTGCCTGCTCGCCTGTCAATCAAACCCGCGTGCGTAGCGCTGAGCGCCGCCACGCTCGACTCCCAGGAGGAGAGATAACGATGTTCTCAGCAATACGCAGAAGGGTTCGCGTGACGCCGTCCGGTGTGGTCGCCGTCTTCGCGCTGGTATTCGCGATGAGCGGTGGCGCGTACGCGGCTGGCAGGTACGCGATCACCTCGACCAAACAGATCAGCCCGAAGGTGCTCAAGGCGCTGGCGGGTAAGCCCGGGGCTGCCGGTGCGCAAGGGACCGCTGGTGCGGCTGGTTCGGCTGGAGCGCCCGGACCGCAGGGTCCGGCGGGCGCGGCGGGGACCAAAGGCGAAACGGGTTCCACTGGTGAAAAAGGCGCTACGGGTGAAAAGGGGCCAAAGGGCGCGAACGGCTCACCGTGGACGGCTGGTGGGACGCTGCCTGCAGAAGCGACTGAGACCGGCGCCTGGTCGGTCGGTGCCGGTAATGCCGGCGATGTAGCTCTCGCAGCAGTTGCCGGCGAAGCCGGGGAGCGCGCAGCGGTCTCTTTCACGATTCCGCTCGCTGCTCCGCTCAACGAAGAACATGTGCAGTCCAACCCGGTTGGGTTTCCCACAGCAACAAGCAGCTCGGATCAAATTGAACATTGCCCAGGCAATGTCGAAGAACCAAAGGCACAGGCGGGCTTTCTCTGTGTCTACACGGGTGCAAGCTCGGAAATCGAAACACCCACGCCGTACATAGTGGCGCCGTCGGCAGGAACCATATCCCAGATAAAAGGACTGGGAACGGGTACCGCAGGAGCGGAGCTCTTGGAGAGCGCCCAAGAACCACACAAAGCCGCGTTCGCGAACGGGAGCTGGGCGGTGACAGGCGGCGAATAACGATCTATGCACAACCTTGCGCGACGCCCGGGTGCACCACCATCGGCCCGGGTGTCTCTAGGCGCAAGCAGCATCCCCATCCGCTAATGGCCAACGACCAGCGTTTTGAATGTGCTTGGCGGCAAGGGGACGAGTGGCCCCCACTACCTGAGAACCACGACAGAGCCGACATGCGCCACACCTACGAGAAAGGCACGACCGTGACCGACCCAGAGCTATCGTCGAAGAAGACGCCGCGCACCGCGACCGATTTCTTCGGAAGGCTCGTCCGCCAGCACAATGTGGGCGGCGTGTTCTCGCCGGAGATCCGCACCCGCATCGGTCTTGCCATCGTGTCTGTGCTGGTCGCAACTGTAGGCATGAGCATTGCCACTAGTCCGGCACTTGCCAAGCGGGTGCATCTGTTCGCCGGCTCGTTTGGCGCTGCGACATCGACTCCCGCCAATCCCTACCCATTGGCCGCCGGGGAAACAGGCCCAACTTCCGTCGCGGTCGATGACTCCACCGGTGATGTCTATGTCACAGATCGGGGCAACTCGCGGATCGAGAAGTTCAGTGCGTCTGGAGAATTCATCCTCATGTTCGGCAAGGAAGTCAACGAAACGAAGGTCAAGGTCGATGCTCCCGAAGCCGAACAGAACATCTGCACCGCAGCCTCGGGCGATGTCTGCAAGACGGGTAGCCCGGGCACTTCGCCAGGTGCCTTGGATAAAGGCGACCTCTTCGTTGCCGTCGATAACTCTTCTGGTGGGTCGCGGGGAGACGTGTATGTGGCCGACACCGGCGATCAGCTGGTCTCGAAGTTCGACTCATCCGGTGAAGTGGTTGGCACTTGGGGTGACAACGGGCCACTGGAAACTCCCAACGGCCAACTCCACCATACGGCATCTGAGTTTGCTCTGCCGTTTGAGGGTATCGCCGTGGACACTGCCGGCAACCTTTGGGTCGGACTCGAAAGCGCTAATGAAATATTGGAGTTCACGCAGGCCGGAAATTTCGTCCTCTCGTGGCGGGGTGGTCGCTATACGGAAGGTAAGGGTATAGCTGTCGACTCCGAAGACAACGTCTACGTCACTGTCATAGCCGAAGCGGTCAAGTTCAACTCACGCGGTGCTCAGCTGGGTAACATACCGGGCGACGAGGGCCTTGCTGCCGATTCGTCCTCCAACGAACTCTATGTCGCTTCCGAAAATAGCGACGGCAATGACTTTATTTCACGTCGCGGGGTGTGCGAACCGGCGTTACCTAATGGTTGCGAAGCCCTCGAATTATTTGGGGCTGGTCACCTGGGTAATAATAGGACTGAGGCCGAATCTGAGGCAGTCGTCGGCCTCGCCGTCAATCCCTCGACGTCAGGCAAGATAGTTTACGCGACGGTTGCCAAGAGGGGAGAAGTCGCGATCTTTCCTGGGGCGATCGCTCCGGATATAAGTGCCATCAAGGCCTCAAACTTGACCCCCACCACGGCGACCTTGAATGGCGCGGTGAATCCCGCGGGTGTCGAGTTGAACGAAGGGACAGCAGGTTGCCGCTTTGAATGGGGGAAGGCGACGGGAGAATACGAACATGTTGTCGCCTGTCAGCAGAGCGCCGCGCAGATTGGGTCTGGTTCGCAACCCGTGGATGTCAATGCTGCCATTAGCGGCCTGGAAGCTGGCAAGATCTATCATTTCCGGCTCGTCGCGGGAAACGCAAATGATGTTAATACACTCATCGACGAACCGACTTTGGGCGTAGATCTGGCATTTGGTCCGCCGCTGATCGAAAGCGAGTCTTCGTTGGGGGCTACGGGGTCGAGTGTCACGCTACAGGGGCAGGTGAATCCCAACAACGTCGATACCAATGTTCGGATCGAATATGGAACCACAGCGGGGGTATATGGGCAGGTAGCCACGGAAGCCGATCTCGGATCGAGTGCCACCGGTGAAATTGTTTCTGTTCATCTTCAGGGCCTAGACCCCGATGCGACATATCACTACCGGCTTGTCGCTAAAAGCTCAGTTGGATCCGTGGAAGGCGAAGATCGTTCGTTTATGACTCAGGATGCGGGTGGTGCTCTGGTATTGCCCGACGGGCGGGCGTGGGAATTGGTGTCGCCGGAGAATGCGAACAGCGCGCTGCTTGCACCGATTGCCGAAACGGGTCTGTTGCAGGCCGCGACGAGTGGCGATGCCTTCTCGTATCTCGCGTCTTATCCTGTCGGAACGGATGCGCAGGGCTATGGTGGAGAGGTGCAGGTGCTTTCCTCGCGCGGGCCGGGCGGTTGGTCCTCTGAGGATGTCTCGCTGTCGCACAGCGTGGCTGCGGGTGCCTATGGCGGCTACGGCGATGAGTATCGCTTCTTCTCAGAAGACATGAGCATGGCGGTCACGGAAGGAATCGGGGGTTTCTCGAAGCCCGAAAGCGAAGGTATGTCTGAGGCATCGCCGCAGCCGACCGAACGGACGCCGTATGTGCGCCACGACTTGACCTGTGTCCAGATGCCAGCTACGTGCTATGAACCAGTGTTGACGGAGGCACCTGGTGAAGACGACGTCACATCGCTGAAGCCGTTTGGCGGAAGCGGGGAAACTGCTCTCGGTGAGGCTTTTTTCGTTGGGGCGACGCCTGATATCAGCGACATGGTGATCAGCTCAAGTGTGCAGTTGACCGAAAAGCCACTGGCGCTTCACGGCGGGTTGTACGAGTGGTCGGTCGCTGCGCCGGTCACGGAAAGGTTGCAGCCTGTGAGTGTGCTACCTGAAAGCGAAGGGGGCGCCCTGGCCGCCGGTGCTGAATTGGGGCGTCCGCAAATGCGAAGGCACGCGATTTCCGACGATGGCTCGAGAGTCTTCTTCTCCCTGCAGTTGGGCACTGAAGAACACCTGTATATGCGCGATACGTTGACTGATGAAACGGTTCGTTTGGACTTGCCCGAAGCCGGTTCGGGAGGAACTGCGTCGGTGGCGCTCTTTGAGGACGCCAGTGCGAACGGCTCCGATGTGTTCTTCATCGATCGAGATCGGTTGACGAAGGACAGTGCGGCTGGCGCTAATTTGTATGAGTGCGAAATCGTCGAAGTTGAAGAAGCGAACAGGAAGCACCTAAAGTGCGACTTGAGCGATTTGACGCCAGTGCCGTCCGCTGGCCAACCCGGTGCAGGCGAAGCGGCAGGGGTGCTCGGGAACGTCGTGGGTAGCAGTGAAGAAGACGGCGGCTACGTGTATTTTGCCGCGAACGGTGTGCAAGCCGAAGGCGCGACTCCAGGCGACTGCAAAGAAGAGATATCCCTGTCGGCCGGTAAGCATTGCAGCCTGTATGTGCGCCACGACGGCGTAACGAGCTTCATCGCGATGCTGTCCAGTGATGACTCGCCGGACTGGGGACTGGCGGCGATGCCTACATCGCTAGGTGAGCTCACAGCACGGGTATCACCTGACGGTGTATGGCTCGCGTTCATGTCCGACAGGCCGTTGATAGGGTACGACAATCGGGATGCGAGGAGTGGCATGCCTGACGAGGAGGTCTACCTGTACAACGCCCAGACAGGTAAGCTGGTGTGTGCATCATGTAACCCAACGGGTAGTCGTCCCGCGGGGATGCAGTACGTCAGGCTCGAGACTTCAGAAGCGGGGTTGGTCGGCGGCGACCGTGTCTGGAGTGAAAAGCAGTGGCTGGCTGCGAATGTTCCCGGCTGGACCCCGTATCGACTGAGTGAATCGCTGCACCAATCGCGTTACCTATCGGATTCGGGCCGCTTGTTCTTCAACAGCAGCGATGCGCTGGTTTCGCAGGACATCAACGGCAACGAGGACGTGTATGAGTATGAGCCCGAAGGAGCCGGCTCGGGAAGTGCGCGATGCGGCCCGATGGCGAGCGGTGTATACAAGCCCTCGCGGACTGTCGAGGTCGAAGGTCGCGAGGTGCAGGAAGGCACGGGTTGCGTGGGGCTGATCTCCTCGGGTCTGGCGTTTGGACAGAGCGCGTTCCTGGATGCAAGTGCGAATGGCAGCGATGTTTTCTTCTTGACGGCTGAAAAACTCGTGCCGCAGGACGTCGGTACGGGGGTCAGTGTGTATGACGCCCATGAATGCACGAGTAGCTCGCCGTGTGCCCCGACACCGCCCGTCGTGCCGGCTGAATGCACTTCGGCGGCGGCATGTAGGGCCGCTCCGATGAGCCAGCCCGCGATCTTTGGAGCGCCTTCGAGTGCGACATTCTCCGGCGTGGGAAACGTCACCGTCGAACCCTTGGTGTCGCCTGCTGGGAGGACCATCGCCAAGAAGACCATCAGATGCCGCAAGGGCCGGCACTTGAGCCATGGAAAGTGCGTGAAGGTCAAGCGCAAGCGTGTCAAGCAGGACAGGAAAGCCAGCCATGACCGGGGGGCAAAGCGATGAGAATGCAAACGCGATCGTCCACAACGATGACGGTGACGCCCGGAGTCAAAGGTTTGCCCTGCTTTGAGAGCCTGACAGGCAGGAGGCTTACACGACTCTTTGTGCCAGCGGTCGTACTTATGGCGTTCATGGTCTGCTCGGCTGCGCCTGCGTTTGCGGGTTCGGTGTGGTGGGGCTTGAACTCGGGTTCGTGGCCGTCGAATCTCCCTCCGGAAGGGGTTGGGAGGATCGTTGTGAACGTCCAGAATCGTGGTTATGCAAGCGCGTCTGGGGAAGCGGACCCGGTAGTGGTGAAAGATGCGCTGCCGCCAGGGTTGAAGGCGACAGCAGTGGAAGGCCTGGCGGGTAACAGGAAGAATCTGACAGGTTACCGTGGGCCATTGGCCTGCACGCTTCCCACCCACCAGGAAGTCGTATGCAAGTTTGAAGGCGCGTCGTTGCCTGCCGGTGAAGAGCTCGAAGCGTGGATCAAGGTCGAAGTCAGTGCCACGGCCTCCTCAGAAGAAGTGAACACCGTGAGCGTGACCGGCGGTGGCGCTCCCGGCGAGAAGACGCTGATGCGGCACATCAACATCGGAGAAGAAACGAAGTTCGGCGTAGAAAACTACGAACTGCTCGCCGAAGAAGAAGGCGGCGGGCCCGTGACGCAGGCAGGCATACACCCGTTTCAGATCACCAACGTCGTAGACTTGAACACGAGCGTGATGTCCCCGAGCATCGTCAACCAGCAGCCGGCGGGATTGGTGAAACAATATGTATACCAGCTGCCCCCCGGCCTAATCGGTAACCCAGCGCCCGTACCGCAGTGCACCGCGGCGCAGTTCGCCGGCGAAGAAGAGACCCCGGCAGGGTCGCACAACAAGTGTGAACCGCAGACCGCGGTTGGGCTCGCGAACGTAACCCACGACGTTCCCGGCAGCGGGGGCAACCTTAACGCGAAGACCGTGCCCGTGTTCAACCTCACCCCCGAACCAGGAGAGCCGGCGCGCTTCGGCTTCGAAGTCAGTGGCGCACGGATCTACATCGATACCTCCGTGCGCACCGGCGGCGACTACGGCGTCACGCTGACCGTGAATAACTTGATCGAGATCACGGGGATCCTCGCCAGCCGCGTCACGTTCTGGGGCGTCCCCGGCGAAGCCGTCCACGACAGCGCCCGCGGCTGGGCGTGCGTGCTCGGCGAAGCATGCCCGACCGGCTCAGTGCATGAGCCCCCGCCGCTGCTCTCGATGCCAACGACTTGCACCGGCCCGATGGAAACGACGCTGCAGGCGACCTCTTGGGCCGAACCCCATCCGGCCGCGCCACTGGCGGCACCGTTGTTCTTGAGGCAGGAGTTGGGTGGGTTGGATGGTTGTAACCGGCTGCAGTTCCAGCCAGAAATCAGCGTCGCTCCCGACATCCCCGACGGGAGTACCCCCACCGGGCTCGAAGTCCAGGTGCACGTACCCCAGGGCTCGACGCTGAACCCCGAAGGTCTTGCGGAGTCCACGCTGAAAGACACGACCGTCGCGCTGCCCCCCGGAGTCGCTGTCAACCCCGGCGGCGCCGACGGGCTGCAGGCGTGCTCCGAGGGCGAGGTCGGCTATCTCGGCAAGGAACCCGGGGAACCCGCGGCGAACCTCTTCACGCCCACTCTCGGTGCCGCGTTCTGCCCGAACTCGTCGAAGATCGGGACCGTCGAAATCGAAACGCCGCTGCTGCCGCACGCGCTGAAGGGCGCCGTCTATCTGGCGACCCAGGACGAAAATCCATTCGCGACGCTGCTCGCGATGTACATCGTCGCCGAAGACCCCTTCTCGGGCGTACTCGTCAAGCTCCCCGGCCAGGTCGCGCTCGACCCCAGCACCGGGCAGCTCGTCTCGACGTTCGATGACACCCCGCAGCTGCCGTTCGAAAACCTCAGGCTGCACTTCTTCGGTGAATCGCGCGCGCCGCTGGGCACGCCCGCACTGTGCGGCTCCTATACGACCCAGGCGTCCTTCGTGCCGTGGTCCGGGACCGCGCCCGTGCCGTCCTCCTCGTCGTTCGACATCACCAGCGGGCCCAACGGGGCGCCGTGTCAGAGCCCGCTGCCATTCGACCCCTCGTTGACCGCGGGTACGACAAGCATCCAGGCCGGTGGGTTCAGCCCATTCACGATGACGATGAGCCGCGAAGACGGCAACCAGGACCTCAAGGGCATCGCGCTGCACATGCCGCCCGGGCTCTCCGGGACGCTTGCCGGTGTCGCGCTTTGCCCCGAAGCACAGGGCAACGCGGGGACCTGCGGCCCCGCAAGCCTGATCGGTGAAACGACCGTAAGCGTCGGGCTGGGCAGCAACCCCTACACCGTCACCGGCGGCAAGGTCTACCTCACCGGCCCCTACGAGGGCGCGCCGTTCGGCCTCTCGATCGTCAACCCCGCCGACGCCGGTCCGTTCCACCTCGGGAACGTCGTCGTCAGGGCGAAGATCGAAGTGGACCCGCACACCGCGCAGCTCACGATCACGAGCGACACCTCCGGGCCCTACGCGATCCCGCAGTTCATCGACGGGATCCCCCTGCAGATCAAGCACATCAACGTCACCGTCAACCGCCCCGGAGGGTTCACATTCAACCCCACCGACTGCGACGCGACGAGCATTACCGGAATGCTCACAAGCGTCCAAGGGGCCACCTCAAAGCTGGCCGTGCCATTCCAGGCGACCAACTGCGCGACCCTCAAATTCACGCCCAAATTCGTCGTCGCCACGAGCGGGAAGACCAGCAGGCCCAACGGCGCCAGCCTCAACGTGAAGCTGAGCTATCCCAGCAGCCCCCAGGGGACCCAGGCGAACATCAGTCTCGTCAAAGTCGAACTGCCCAAGCAGCTGCCCTCGCGGCTGACGACGCTGCAGAAGGCCTGCGCCGCCGCGCAGTTCGAAGCCAACCCCGCCGGCTGTCCCGCCGCGTCGGTGATCGGCCACGCCCGCGCGATCACCCCGATCCTGCCCGTACCGCTGGAAGGACCCGCGTACTTCGTCTCCCACGGCGGCGAAGCCTTCCCCAGCCTGATCGTCGTGCTGCAGGGCTACGGCGTCACCGTCGACCTCGTCGGCTCCACGTTCATCAGCAAGGCCGGGATCACCAGCAGCACCTTCAAGACCGTCCCCGACGTTCCCGTCGGCACCTTCGAACTGAACCTCCCCGAGGGGCCCAGCTCGGCCCTCGCCGCGAACGGAAACCTCTGCAACAGCAGCCTCACGATGCCCACCGAATTCAAGGCTCAGAACGGTGCCGAGATCCGCCGCAGCACGCCCATCGAAATCGAAGGCTGCCCGAGCAAGCTCTCGATCTCCGCTCACAAGGTCAAGGGCCGCAAGCTCACCCTCTCGGTGCTCGTGCCCGCGGCCGGTCAGCTCGAGGTCTCCGGCAAGGGCCTCAGCGCGCAGGCCCAGACCGCCAAGCGCAGGGAAATCCTGAGCTTCGCGATCCACCAGCAGCGCGCCGGGAAGCTCCACACCCACCTAGTACTCAGATTCACCCCCACGTCCGGCAAAGACCGCAAGAAGGAGGTCAAGAGCCTGCCGCTCGAGTTCGAGCAATAGACGCGCCTCGCGCCGCGGCGTCACGCCGCGGCGAAGCGCACCACGCCATCCTGCTCCCGCTCCTCCGCGCGGCCCGCGTTCAACAGCAGGTCCACGTGGCCCAACACCTCCGAGATCGTGAGGTACGCCTGTGTGACCGCCACGTTGCCCCACATCTCGTGCGCCATCTCGTACGCCGAGCGCGGGCGCTCGGCGATCAGGCGGTGGATGCGCTCCGCGCGGCGCTCGTGCAGGCGCAGGCGCTCATCGATCAGCTTGACGTGATCGCTCACCGGGCCGCCGTGCCCAGGGAGCACCAGCTCGAGCTCCATCGCGCGCGTGCGCTCCAGCGAAGCCAAGTAGGTCACCAGCGCCTGCGGGCGGGGGCCCTCGTAGTCGCCCTCCGCGTCCAGCGGGCGCGCCAGCAGCGGGTTCGAGGAGATGTGCCCCAGCAGATGATCGCCCGCGAAGATCAGCGAGCGTCGCTCATCCCAGAAGACCGTGTCCGAGGGGCTATGACCCGGTCGGTGCAGGACCCGCAGCGTGCGGTCGCGCAGCACCAGCTCCTCGCCGTCCGCAAACGTGCGCGTCACCCCGACCGTGCAGCCCCACGCGCGGAAGCTCGCCGAGACCGCCCGCAAGGCGGTCACCACGTCGCTCGGGACCCCGTGGCGCAGCATGATGCGACCCGCGAAGCGGTCGTCGAGCTCCGCGTCCTCGCGGAAATTCGCCAGCCGCCGATCCAGGCCCGCGAGTGCCGCGACCGGCGCGCCCGAGCGCCGCGCGAGGATTGCCGCCAGGCCGAAATGGTCGATGTGCTGGTGCGTTACCACCAGCAGCTCCAGATCCTCGATCGCGTGCCCGCGCGCCGCCAGCGCCTGTTCGAGCTCGTCCAGCGCCTTCGCCGAGTTCGGGCCCGAGTCGATCAGCGTTAGCGGCTCGTCCTCGATCAGGTACGCATTCACCCGGCCCACCGCGAACGGCGTCGGGATCGCCAGGCAGTGGATGCCCTGCTCCGCGGCGCGCGCCAGGGCCGCCGCGGCCCGCTCGGCGGCCTCGGCTCGCGCGGCGTCGGCGTCGGCGGGTCGCTCGCGGGTGGCGGACTCGGCCGGCTCGGCGCTCTCGGCGTCCGCCCGCTCCGGCGCGCTCATGCGCGAATCAGCGCCAGCACCTCGTCGCGGCGGCGCTCCATGTCCTCGCGCGAGCGCAGCGACTCCAGACACAGGCGCAACAGCGGCTCCGTGTTCGAAGGGCGCACGTTGAAGTGCCAGTCCTCGTAGTCGATCGAGATGCCGTCCAGCTCTTCCTGGCGCGCGTCGGAGTAGCGCTCCGCGAGCTCCGCCATCTTGGCCTGCTGGTCCGTCACCTCCGAGTTGATCTCGCCCGAGATGAAGTAGCGCTCGCGGTACGGTGCCAGCAGCTCTGAGAGCTTGCGTCCCTCGCGCGAGAGCAGCTCCAGCATCAACAGCGCCGGCAACGTGCCCGAGTCCGCGCAGTAGAAGTCGCGGAAGTAGTAGTGCCCCGAGACCTCGCCCCCGAACAGCGAGCCCTCTTTGCGCATCCGCGTCTTAAAGAATGCATGCCCCACCCGGTTGACGTAGGGCGTGCCGCCTGCGCGGCGCACCGTGTCCGCCACCGCGCGCGAGGCACGCACGTCGTAGAGGATCGCCTCGCCCGGGTTTTTACCCAACAGCGACTCCGCCAGCAGCGCCGTGAGGAAGTCGCCATCCACGAACTCCCCCGTGTCGTCGATGAAGAAGCAGCGGTCCGCGTCGCCGTCCCACGCGATGCCCAGATCCGCGCCGCTCTCGCGCACCCTCTCGATCACGAACCGGCGGTTCTCCGGCAGCAGCGGGTTGGGCTCGTGGTCGGGGAAGTTGCCGTCCGGCGTCCAGTAGGTCTCGATCAGCTCCACGCCCAGGCGCTCCAGTAGCGGGCCCACCATCGGGCCCGCCATGCCGTTGCCACCGTCGACGACGACCTTCAGCGGGCCACCCCGACGCGCGCGCACGACCTCCGGGTCGATGAACTTCAGCGCCGCCTCCTGAGACTCCGCGTAGACGTCGACGTCTTCTACCGAGCCGCGCGCGCCCGGATCGGGGGCCGGCAATCCCGCCTCGACCAGCCGGCGGATGTCCTGGATGCCGCTGTCGCCCGAGAGCGCCAGCGCCCCCTCGCGTACGAGCTTCACGCCGGTGTACGCCTTCGGGTTGTGCGAGGCCGTGCACATCAGCCCGCCATCCAGGCCCCGCGAGCCAACCAGGTAGTAGAGCATCTCCGTGCCCACCTGGCCCGCGTCGAGCACCTCCACGCCCTCCGCCAGTAGGCCCGCGCGGTAGCGCGCGACCATCTCCGGGGCCGTCAGGCGCATGTCGCGACCAAGACCCACCCGCAGTTCGCCTACCGGCTTGCCTTCCAGGGCGCCCAGCACGCGCGCAAAGGCACGGCCGATCTGCTCGGCGACATCGCCGTCGAGCTGCTCGCCATAGAGGCCACGGATGTCATAGGCCTTGAAGATCCCGGTGTCCAGCGCGGCACTCATCAGGGCGCCATCCTATGCGTTCGCCGGCGTTACGGGCCCCGCCACAACCACGGCGGAGCGGAGCGGAGCCCACCAAAACACTATCTTTAGACCCATGTCCGGACACTCCAAGTGGTCTTCCATCAAGCACAAGAAGGCGATCGTCGACTCCCGCCGCGGCGCCGCCTTCACAAAGCTCGCGCGTGCCGTCACCGTCGCCGCGCGCGAGGGCGGGGGGGACCCCGACTCCAACGCCGCCCTCGAGAACGCCGTGCGCAAGGCCAAAGCCGCCTCGATGCCCAAGGACAACATCGAACGCGCGATCGCCAAGGGCACCGGCGATGGCGGCGACGGCGACGCGCTGGAGACCGTCGTCTACGAGGGCTACGGCCCCGCCGGCGTCGCGCTGCTCGTCGAGACCGTCACCGACAACCGCAACCGCACCGGTCCCGACGTGCGCAACCTCTTCACCAAACACGGCGGCTCGCTCGGCGAGCCCGGCTCCGTCGCCTACCTGTTCGAGAAGAAGGGCGTGATCCTCGTCGACGCCGGGGTGGGCGGGTCTTCGATTACCGAGGACGACCTACTGGTCGCCATCGAGGCCGGCGCCGAGGACATCTCCGAAGACGAAGGCGTCTTTGAGATCGTCACCGCGCTCGCCGACTTCACCGCCGTGCGCCGCGCGCTCGAGGAGGCCGGCGTCGAGCTCGACAGCGCCGAGCTCACCTACCGGCCCTCCAGCCTCGTGCCGATCGAGCACGACGGGCAAATCGAGAAGCTGATGAAGCTGATCGACTCGCTCGAAGAGAACGACGACGTCGCCGCCGTGCACGCCAACTTCGACGTACCCGCCGACGTGCTCGAGCGCATCGCCGGGTGAGCTCCCCGCAACGTCCGCTGGTCACCGCGCAGGCCCCGCCGGTCGACGTGCAGCTCCCTCCCGTCGCGATCCTCTGCGGCGGGCGCGGCGCCCGCCTGCAGGAGCACACCCGCGAGATCCCCAAGCCGCTCGTCGAGATCGGCGGGCGGCCGATCCTCGAGCACGTCATCATGCTCTACGCCGCCCAGGGCTTTCGGCGCTTCCTGCTCGCCACCGGCTACCGCGGCGAGCTCATCGAGCGCTTCGCCGCCGCCCAGGAGTGGCCCGCGGGGGTCGCCGTCGAGTGCATCGACACCGGCCTCGACACGCCCACCGGGGGACGCCTGAAGCTGCTGCAGGGGTGGCTCGCCGAGGAGCCCACGTTCTGCGCCACCTACGCCGATGGGCTCGCCGACATCGATCTCGCGGGGCTGCTCGCCTTCCACGAGCGCCACGGCGCGCTCGCCACGATGACCGTCGTACAGCCCGAGCTGCAGTTCGGGATCACCGAGCTCGGCGGCAAGGACGGGCACGTCATCGGCTTCCGCGAGAAGCCCCGCTCCGAGCACTGGATCAACGGCGGCTTCTTCTGCTTACGCGCCGGTGTCTTCGCGTATCTGCAGCCCGATAGCGTGCTCGAGCGCGCGCCGCTGGAAGCGCTCGCCGCCGCCGGTGAGCTGCGCGCCTATCGTCACCAGGGCTTCTGGGAGTGCATGGACACCTACAAGGACGCCGTCGCGCTGAATGACCTCTGGGCCTCCGGCGCCGCGCCCTGGCGGGTGCGCCAGCGCTCGCGTGCGTTCGGTGCTGCGTAGGGTGCCCCGCCGCGCGCGCACGTACGCGCGCGGCGGGGCAGGCGTCCGGCATCCCGCGCAGAATCCCTTCCCATGATCGTTCTCGGCATCGACCCCGGGCTCGCCAATGTCGGCTACGGCGTCGTCGCGCGCCGGCGTGGCCGGCTCGTCGCGCTCGACGGCGGCGTGATCGATACGCCCGCCGCGCTCGCGCTCGAGGCGCGCCTGGCGATGGTCCACGAGCGCGTGCTGGAGCTCATCGACGAGCACTCCTGCGCTGTCATGGCGCTCGAGCAGCTCTATTTCGGGGCCAACGTCCAGACCGCCTTCGCCGTCGGGCACGCCCGCGGCGTCACGATGCTCGCCGCTGGCCAGCGGCGCCTGCCCTGCTTCTCCTACACCCCCCAGCGCGTCAAGTCCTCGGTGTGCGGCAACGGTCGCGCCGCCAAGGATCAGGTCGCGCGGATGGTCCAGGCACTGCTCGAACTGCCCGAGCTGCCGCGGCCCGACCACGCCTCCGACGCGCTCGCCGTCGCCATCTGCCATCACAACGCCGCGCCCTTCGAGAGCGCGCTCGCCGCGGCGGTCGCCTGATGATCGGCCTGCTGCGCGGCGAGGTCGCCGTCCGTCGCGCCGACCACGTCCTGCTGCTCTGCGGCGGCGTCGGCTACCGCGCCGCCGTCTCCGCCGAGACGCTGCGCCACGTGCCCGCCGTGGGGGGGGAGACGACGCTGCACACGCATCTGATCGTGCGCGACGACGCGCTCTCGCTCTACGGCTTTCACTCCGAGCAGGAGCGCGACCTCTTCCTGATGCTGCTCTCCGTGCAGGCCGTCGGGCCGAAGGTCGCGCTTGCCGTGCTCTCCGGCGGACCGCCGCGCGAGCTCGTCGCGGCGCTTGCCGCCGGCGACGCCGCACGCCTGCAGGCCGTGCCCGGGATCGGCAAGCGCACCGCCGAGCGCATCATCGTCGAGCTGCGCGAGAAGGTCGGTGTCGTCGCGGACGCCGCCGTCGCCGGCGCGTCGAGCGCGAGCGCGGCGATCGCCGCGCGGCGCGGGCAAAGCCCACGCACGCTCGCCCGCGACGGGCTGCTCGAGCTCGGCTACGGGCCCGCCGAAGCCGAGGAGCTGCTGCGCGACGCCGAGGGCGAGAGCGCCGAGGAGCTGATCGCCGGCGCGCTGCGCGCCGCGCGCACGCCATGACCCGCATCCAAACCCCCTATTTGGACGGCGAGAACGAGCTCGAGGAGGAGGAGCTCGAGCGCTCGCTGCGCCCGCGGCGCCTGCGCGAGTTCATTGGCCAGGACGCCCTGCGCGAGCAGCTCACGGTCGCGATCGAGGCCGCCGTGGCGCGCGGGGAGGCGCTCGACCACCTGCTGCTCGCCGGGCCCCCCGGTCTCGGCAAGACCTCGCTGGCGCAGATCATCGCCAGCGAGCTCGACGTGCCCTTCGTGCAGACCGCCGGACCGGCTTTGGAGCGAAAGGGAGACATCGCGGCATTCCTCACGGCCCTCGAGCCGCGCAGCGTGTTCTTCGTCGATGAGATCCACCGCCTGCCGCGCACGCTGGAGGAGACCTTCTACCCCGCGATGGAGGACCACCGCCTGCCGATCACCGTCGGCCAAGGTGCCGGTGCGCGCGTCGTCACGCTCGACCTGCCGCCCTTCACGCTCGTCGGCGCCACCACCCGCAGCGGGCTGCTCACGACGCCACTGCGCGACCGCTTCGGGATCCAGGCGCGCCTGGAGCACTACGGGGTCACGGAGCTCGCCGCGATCGTCAAGCGCTCCGCCGGCATCCTCGAGATCCGCCTCGAGGACGGCGGCGCCGACGCGATCGCGCGGCGCAGCCGCGGCACGCCGCGCGTGGCCAACCGGCTGCTCAAGCGCGTGCGCGACTACGCCGAGGTGCGCATGGAGGGCGTGCTCAGCGCCGCCGCCGCCGATGCCGCGCTGGAGTTGCTGGAGGTCGACGAGCGCGGCCTCGACCGCCTCGACCGCGAGATCCTGCGCACGATCTGCGAGAAGTTCGACGGCGGCCCCGTCGGCCTCTCCACGCTCGCCGTCGCCGTCGGCGAGGAGCAGGACACGATTGAGGATGTCTACGAGCCCCACCTGCTGCGCGAGGGCCTGCTCAAGCGCACGCCGCGCGGGCGCGCCACCACGCTGGCCGCCTTTGCCCACCTCGGACTCGAGGCCCCGACGGACCCGGCGCCCGTCGAGTCCGGCGCTGCTCCAGGGCTTTTCTAGGCTCTCGCTGGGAGTTGTGGTGACGGGGGCCTCGCCCGAGCCGCTTCCCTACTCTGTGGGTGCAATGTCCCATCCCTTCATCTGCCCCAACTGCGGCCACCGCTCCAGCGAGATCGACCGCAACCTCGGCTTCACCCGCCAGCCCAAGGGCTGCGCCAAGTGCGGCTTCGCCTTCCTCTTCGAACTACTCGACGACTACTACCCCGCGCCCGACGCCGCCTTCTTCGTCTGCGATCGCGAGGGGCGCGTGATCGGCTGCGGCAAGAACGCCTTCGCGCTCACCGGCCTGGAGGAGGAAGCCGTGATCGGCCGGCCCGTCGAGCAGGCCCTCGGCCTGGAGTTCGCAAATGGCGACGATCCCGTCGGCACCGTGCTCGAGTGGGGTGTGCGCGCGATGGGCAAGCCCGTGCGCGTCAACGGCGAGCGCGACCTACCCGCCTCCGCACGCGCCGATATGTTCCCGGCCTACGATGATGAGGGTGGGCTCTTGCTCGTGCTCACCCCCGACAAGTAGGCTTCAGTAGTGATCGGGTCTCCAAAACTCCTCGCCGTCCAGCCCCGCCGCCCCTCGGCGCGCGCTGCTGCGCACCCGCGAGTCGCGCACGCCGATGGGTAGTCGCCGCCGCAACGTCCTGATCCTGCTGATCGTCGCCGGCCTGCTGGCCGCGTCGGTGGCCGTGATCGCGCTCAAGCCCACGCGCCTGGGGCTCGAACTCAAGGGCGGCGTCTCGCTCGTCTACATGGGCCGCGCCACCGCACACGCCCAGGTCACCCCCGAATCGCTCGAACGCGCGATCGACATCATGCGCAAGCGCGTCGATCAGCTCGGGGTCGCCGAACCTGAAATCCAGCGCACCGGCCCCCACGAAATTGACGTCTCGCTGCCCGACGTCAGCAACGCGCGCCGCGCGCAGGAACAGGTCGGCAAGACCGCCCAGTTGAACTTCTACGACTGGGAGCCCAACGTCATCGGCCCCGACGGCAAGCAGGTGAGCACGTTCCCCAGCTCCGTCACCGGGGGCCCCGAAGCGGGCGGCGTCTCCTCTGGGCTGCTCGAGTATGAAGCCGTGCTGCGCGCCGCCAAACGCCCCGCGATCATCCGCTCGGGCGACACCACGCTCGACGCCGGCTGCACCCCCGCGCAGCTCAACGGCTGCATCTACGGCGCCTGGTATCTGTTGGACACCAAGCACAAAAAGATGCTCTGCGCCGGCGGCAAGCCGGTCTGCCCGCCGCAGGACACACAGGGCGAGCTCTACGCCGACGGCTACAAACCGCCGGCCGACAGCCAGCCCAAGGCGGTCCGCGTCAACCCCGGCACCGTGCTCGTGCAGGCCCGCCCCGAAGAACTGAACGGCAAGGTTCACAACTCCTCGCCCAACAGCTTCTACGTGCTCAACGACGAACCCGTGCTGAACGGCTCCGACGTCAGCAATCCGCAGCAGAGCTTCCAGGAACAGGGTTCCGGGCTGCCGGACGTCACCTTCGGGTTCGCCGGAAATGGGCGCAAGGTCTTCGAAAAGGTCACCAAGAAAATCTCAGAACGCGGCCTCAACGCACAGCTGCCGGGCGTCACCAAGGCCAACGCCATGCAGCACTTCGCGATCGTGCTCGACGAACAGGTCATCACGGCACCCTCGATCGACTACGTCCAGTACCCCGAAGGGATCGACGCCACCAACGGCTCGGAGATCACCGGCGGCTTTACGATCACCTCCGCGCAGAACCTCGCCGACGAGCTCCAGTCGGGCTCGCTGCCGATCAAGCTCGAACTGATCTCCCAGTCGCAGGTGTCCGCGACACTCGGCAAACAGGCGCTCAAGCAGGGTCTCGTCGCGGGCATCGTGGGGCTGCTGGTCGTATGCCTGTTCCTGCTGGCCTTCTACCGCGTGCTCGGCGCCATCGCCGTTGGCGGCCTGATCGTGTACGGGATCTACTTCTTCGCGCTGATCAAGGCGATCCCGATCACGATGACGCTGCCGGGAATCGCCGGCATGATCCTCACGATCGGCATCGCCGCCGACGCCAACATCGTGATCTTCGAGCGCGTCAAGGAGGAGATCCGGGGCGGACGCTCGGTCACAGCCGGCATCGCCGCCGGCTACAAACGCGGCTTCGCGGCGATCGTCGACGCCAACGTCGTGACGTTCATGACCGCCTTCATCCTGTTTGCGCTCGCAACCGCCCAGGTGCAGGGCTTTGCCTTCACGCTCGGCATCGGCACCTTGCTGACGCTGTTCACCGCCGTGCTCGCCACCCAGGCCGCGCTCGGCGTGATGGGCCGCTCGCGCTTCGTCAGCCATCCCGCGATGCTCGGCGCGCGCCGCCGCGGACGCGGCTGGAGCTTCGACTTCATGGGCGCCTCCAAGTGGTTCTTCTCGCTCTCCGGCACGATCTTGCTGATCGGTGCGCTGGCGATCGGCGGCAAGGGCCTGAACCTCGGCATGGACTTCACCGGCGGCACCCGCATCCAGACCGCGTTCGTGCACCCCGCCAGCGAGAACCAGATCCGCTCGGTACTGGCCAGGAAGGGCTACGGCGACGCCGAGATCCAGAGGCTGACCGGTGACAAGGACGTCGGCGGCAGCGGCTACCAGATCTCCTTCAAACGCCTCAAACAGGAACAGGTCACGAAGGTCGTCGAGCCGGCCCTGAACTCGGCGTTCGGGCTGCGCGACACCTCCGACACCTCGATCGGGCCGACCTTCGGACAGACGGTCGCCAAGAGCGCGATCATCGCGATGATCGCTTCGCTACTGGTGATCTCCGCCTACATCGCGCTGCGCTTCGAGTGGAAGTACGCGGTCCCCGTGCTGATCGCCTTGATGCACGACCTGCTGATCACCGCCGGGGTCTACTCGCTCACCGGCCGCGAAGTCACGACGGCCACCGTCGCGGCGCTGCTCACGATCCTTGGGTACTCGCTGTACGACACGATCATCGTCTTCGATCGTGTCCGCGAGAACGTGCCGCGCATGCCCCGGGCCGCGTTCTCGCAGATCGTCAACCGCTCGATGTCCGAGGTGCTCACGCGCTCGCTGGCGACCAGCTTCTGCACGCTGCTGCCCGTGATCGCGCTGCTGCTCTTCGGTGGGGCCACGCTGAAGGACTTCGCGTTTGCGCTGATGGTCGGGATCGCCTCCGGCGCGTACTCCTCGATCTTCATCGCCTCGCCCGTGCTGACGCACTGGAAGGAGCGCGAGGGCACCTACCGCAACCGTCGCGCGCGGATCGTGGGCGAACTCGGCCATGTGCCGGCCTACGCGACCGCGATCGGCGGCGCCCCGGTCGACATGGAGCCCACCAAGGAGCGCAAGCGCGGGCGCCGCGGCAGCCTGATCGCTCCCGAGGAGCCCGGCGAGAACCTCTCCAAGAAGGAGTTCGACGAGCTCGTGCGCGACCTCGACATCGAGGGGGTCGGTGGGGAGGGGGCCACCCGCCCGCCCGTCGGCAATCGCGCCGCGCGCGGCGGCGGCGGGCGCGGAACAGGCTCCGCGACCGGTGCCGTGCCCGTCAAGGACAGCCCGCGCGCGCGCGCCCCAGCACGCAAGCCGGCCGCCGAGTCACCACCACCGGCGCCGACCACGAGCGACCCCGCCGCGGACCTCACCCCGGAGGATCTCGTGCTCAAGGACTCCTCCAAACAGCGCAAAAAACCACGCAACCGACGTCACGGGAGGGCTCGCTGATGGCGGTGCTCGGCTGGGTCATGATGGGCCTCGCGATTTGGCATTTCACGATCTTCGTGCCCGACCACTTCTGGGGCGGGATCGTGGGGGCCTTCGTCGGGGCGCTGCTCGGGGCGGTCGTGATCGCGGCGGCGATCTACAGCATCAAGGTCTCCGGGCTGCACATTCCCAGCAAAAAGGCGACCGACATCGCGGTCGTGCTGTACGCCGTTCCGGGTGCGCTGATCGGGATTGCCGCGGTCTACGTCGAGGGACTGCGCCGCGAGCGCGCGAAGCTCTCGCCGGGCGCCTGAAGGCCCGACAGCCCCAGCCGCCCCGCTCGAGCGCGGCGTCCGAAGCGGCTCGTAAGGTGGGCCGATGGATGAGATCCGCCACCTCGACATAGTGCCCTGCGCCGCGTCCGACGTGCACAGGCTGCAGCAAGAGCTCGACGTGAGCGGCGCGCTGGCGCAGGTGCTCGTGCGCCGCGGCCTGGCCGAGCCACAGGCCGCGCGAGCCTTCCTGGCGGCCGACGAGCAGCACCCGCCAAGCGCGTTCGCTGGAATCGAGACGGCGATCGCGGGCATCCTCGCGCACGTGCGGGCCGGCACGCGGATCACGGTTCACGGCGACTACGACGTCGACGGGATCTGCTCGACCGCAGTGTTGGTGCGGGTGCTGCAGGCGCTGCAGGCCAATGTCGACTGGTACCTGCCCGATCGCGCCAACGACGGCTACGGGCTCAACCCCGCGACCGTGCGCCGCCTAGCCGAGCGTGGCACGCGCCTGCTGGTGACCGTGGACTGCGCGATCACCGCGGTCGCGGAGGTGCAGCTCGCCAAGGAGCTGGGGATGGAGGTGATCGTCACCGACCACCACAGCCCGCGCGCCGACGGCGTACTGCCCGCTGCGCCGATCGTGCACCCCGCGGTCTGCGACTACCCCTGCCGCGACCTCTGCGCAACCGCTGTCGCGCACAAGCTCGCGCTCGGCCTGTGGAGTGCCGCCGGGCGCGCGCACGCGACAGGCGCAGACGGGCGCGGCGCGAGCGCGGGCTATCACCCGGAGGAGGACCTCGACCTCGTGGCGCTCGCGACGATCGCCGACGTCGTGCCGCTGCTCGGCGAGAACCGCGCGCTGACACGCCGTGGGCTGCGCGCGCTGGCGGGCACCGCCAAGCCGGGTCTACGCGCGCTGATGGCGGTCGCGCGCATCTCCGACCCCGCCAAGGTAAACGAGCGTGCCGTCGGCTTCGGCCTGGCGCCCCGGCTGAACGCGGCCGGGCGCCTGTACCGCGCCGATGCCGGCCTGGAGCTGATCCTGACCGAGGACGGCGCCCGCGCGCAGCAGATCGCCGCGGAGCTCGACCGCGCCAACCACGAGCGCCGCGACACCGAGCTGCGCATCGTGCTCGACGCCGAGCGCCAGCTCGCGCAGCTGCGCGAGTCGCCGCGAGGGGAGCGCGCCGGGTACGTACTGGTCGGCGAGGACTGGCATCCCGGGGTCATCGGGATCGTCGCCTCGCGCCTGGCTGAGCGCCACCACCGGCCGTTCGTGCTGATCGCACTCGACGGCGCGAGCGGTCGCGGCTCGGGTCGCAGCATCGAGGGCTTCGATCTGCTCGCCGCGCTGGAGACATGCGCGGGACACCTCGCCGGCTACGGCGGTCATCGCGCAGCGGCGGGAGTGCAGATCGAGCGCGACCGTCTAGAGGACTTCGGGGAGGCGTTCGCCGCCCATGCCGAGCAGGTGCTGGGGCTCGATCCGCCGCTGCGCTCCGAGCGTGTCGATGCGATCGTCGAGGGCACAGAGCTGAGCATCGAGCTGGCCGAAGAGCTCACGGCGCTCGCACCCTTCGGCGCTGGGAATCCGCCGGTCTCACTGCTCGTGCGCGGCGCGACATTTGCGGATAGGCGTGCGATGGGAGAAGGCCGCCACGTGCGCTTCTCGGTGCGCTCCGGCGCCGCCAGCGCCCGCGCGGTCGCGTTTGGCATGGGCACACAACTACCCGTGCAGGACGGGGTCCCGGCCGATGCGACCTTTGCGCTGGAGGTCAACGAGTGGCGCGGGGTCAGCGAGCCGCGCCTGGTGCTGCGCTACGCCCAGCCGGCGGCGGTCGAATCCGAGCGCGCGCCCGTAGCGGAGCCGCTCGCGGGCGAGTCCGAGCGTGAGCTCGTGCTCTTCGCCTGAGCGCCGCTTCAAGGCGGCCACCGGGTCCCCTACCCTTTAAGCATGGCGATCCCGCAGGATCCTGAGATTCCCGTCAAGGAGCCGCTCGCCGCTCGTCCGCAGAGCGCCCGCTCCCAGAGCTCGCAGCGGCTGAACGAGCTCGAGCGGCGGCTACTCGGCGATCTCTTCGCGATCGTCTCCGAGCACGCCGCCGACTCGACCGTGAGGATCGACCGCGAGCGCGTCGAGGAGGCGTTCGTGTTCGCCTGCGAGCACCACGCCGACCAACTGCGCAAGAGCGGCGAGGACTTCATCGTGCACCCCGTCGGCGTCGCGCGGATCTGCGCCGGCATGCGGCTGGACACGGAGACGCTATGCGCAGCGCTGCTGCACGACACCGTCGAGGACACCTCGGCCTCGATCGAGGAGGTGCGCACGCGCTTCGGCGATGAGATCGCGGGCATCGTCGATGGAGTCACCAAGCTCACCGGCATCACCTTCCGTTCGCGCGACGAGGCGCAGGCCGAGAACTACCGCAAGATGATGGTCGCGATGGCCACCGACGTGCGGGTCATCCTGATCAAGCTCGCCGACCGCCTGCACAACATGCGCACGATCGAGGCGATGCCCAAGCAGAAGCAGATCGACAAGGCCAAGGAG
>DASXZV010000030.1:0-168532 GCA_036501715.1 Solirubrobacteraceae bacterium
GTACTGGCCTTCCCTGACAGTGCCCGGTTCCTCCCAAGAATCCGCGCGCAACACCGTACTCTGCGGACCCGCAGCACAATCGGTCGGCAACGTCAAAAACGGCACCGCCGCGACACCCGCCGATTCACCACCACCTCCACAGTCAAGCGGATCCGCCTTTTCGGGGCGTGTGCAGAACCTGCCCCGCCACGGATTGTGGCTTGGGTCTGCCGGAACACCCCAGAACGTCAATTCAACGTCCTGGATCCCCAACGCCGGAGTATCGATACCAGCAACTGTGAACCCATACCCCTGCGCCGTGCGCACCAGATGCGCGGTCAACAACGGCGTCTGGATCTTCACCCGGTTCTCCAGCGCGAACTCAGCCGACTGCCCCACTTCAGGCGTAACGTTCACAATCGGACCGAGGATCTGGTGACCGCCGATCAGATGCACGCTCCAGAAACCGATCTGCGTAGCACCCGGGCAGAATTCCCCGCTGCCCGTCGCACGCGCCAGCGGACACCGCGGCACAGCCATCGGATCGCCCAACAAACCCGGCGGCAGACTGCTCACTATGTCCTTTGGATCATGGGTGGGCAACACAGTGACTTCGTGCTGGAAGTTCTTGACTTCTTCGGTTTCAAACGCGAACTTGGCGGTCAGCGCCCACGGGTGCCCACCCGCCTGCGTAAACGGTGTCGCATACGGCCCATTGTCATATTCGAGCTCATATTCGAGCGCATTGCCTGCGAGTTTTTCAGTTGTGCGTTCGATCGGTTCCAGCGAGAAGCTCGAGATGCCAAACGGCTTGGCCTGCGCGACCGAGACGCCCACGAGCGTCGCTGCCATGCTCAGACAGAGAGCCAACAGCACGCCCGCATGGACCGCGGGGAAGTGGGTGGTCGGACGTCTCATCAGTTGCCCCTCCGGTCGCTCTTGCTGACTTTGCGCGTCTTGCGCGCAGGTTTTGCCTTGACGCATTTACCCTTCTTTTTCACGTAGCCCTTGCGGCACTTCGCGGACTTCACACGGGCGGCGCTCTTTGGAAGCGTCGCGGCCGGTGCCGGCACACCGGCTTCCGGCGCTTGTGAGACGCTGCCAGGCACCAGCAGCGGCGCGGAATTCGTCAACGGACCCTGGCAAGCGTCGCTGGAGCACGCTTCGCGCGTCGTCGGCACCTGCCCAAACCCACCACTCAGGCGCGCATCGTAGATGTCATCAAGCCCATCCGTGTCCTGCGGCACCAAGCCCGCAGTCGTGACGAAGAACACATCCCGGCCGCTGGGAGAGATCACCGCATCTGTCACGGGCTGTTCACTGACCCCACCCGACAGCAGTGAGACGCTGCCTTCGTTGCTACCCGGGCTTTCGTGCCATTCGTAGATGTTCGCCAGGCCATTGATCGCGGCCGGCGAAAGAGGCTGAACGGTCTCGAAGATGATGCGCGTCCCGTCTTCGCTGATTGCACGTTTACCTAGCTCATATTTTTCTTGCACGCTCCCGAGATCGGAGCCCACGGTAATGGTCGCGTCAAAAGGCCCGTTACCGTTAGATGAGTACCCCTCTTCACCGAGCGACACCCGCTCCAGCGACCCCGTTTCCGCGTCGTAGCGATACACGTCCTTGGCGGTATCGATATCGCCCGCGCTCAGCTGCGCGTAGGTCGAGAAGACCAGGAACTGGCCTTCGGCTCCCGCCGTCTGTGCTTGCACACTGTCACCGCCCGACCACAACAGGACGTCGCTTTCTTCCTTGCCCTTACTCTGGCAGTGGCTGTCCTCCACGCCACCGGAGAGTTCATAGCCAGCGCACAGATCACCGATGAAGGACATCTGCCCCGACAGCGTGTCGTACACGTAGAAGTTATCCGCGCCGACCTCGGGCACCGCGCGGCCTTCACCGGCCAGCGTGGCCTGCGCGCCGGAGCTCAACAGGTCTCCCGTCGCGACGAAATAAACGTGCGCTCCGTCGGGAGCCACCCGCACCACACCCACCACACCGCCAGCTTCGCCATCCGGCGCATGTGAGACCTGCACAAGACCCGTCACACGGCGATTGGCCGCTGGACAACCCGGCTCCCCCGCCGGGCATCCAATTTCCGCCATGTACACGTCGTTCCCACTATCCGTATCAGCGCTGACCAGCGGCGCCGCCGTCGTGAAGAACACCTTCGAACCATCTTCAGAAGCCCCCGCATAGTCCGCACTGGCACGCGCGGCCGCGGCCGGACAGGGAAGCTGACTCTGACCACAGACTTCCAACTTCGCATGCAACGGCCGCGACACTTCAACAGTACGCGCACCCCCCAGCCGCACGAACAACTGATGATCGGACTGGCCGGCTTCGATGCACGTAGTGAAAAAGACCTCGCTCCCATCGGCCGACACGGCGTTGGACTGATTCCCAACGTGCGTGCTCCCGATGCTGGCGTAGCTCCCGATGCCCAGTTCTGCGGTGCATCCGGGACTCAGCGGCCTGCTCGTATCAGTAGCCGATACGAGCCGCACCCCGGCAGATTCCCCACCACACCCCCGACTGATTTCATAAAGCGGCTGCTCCGCGCCGACCGCCTGCTTGACGAACTGGAACGATTCATCACTGCCTTCTCCGGCATGGTTCAATAGCACGTGACAAAAGTCCACGCTCGCCCCCTCGTAGGAGATTTCAAACGGGCTGCCTGTCAGTGTCTTCAACGGTGGCGCCGCCATTTCCCAGCCTGTGCCGAGATCGGGGGCTTCGGTGTCGTGCAGTAGCGGATCGACTTCGTTGCCTTCAAGGGCGGCCGCTTCAACCGTCGGCCCCGACTTGGCGAGAACCATCTCGGTGAGCAGATCGGGAGAGATGTCGTGGATGTTCACATACGGAACGAGCAAGTCTGGAGGGGATATCGGCACCGTCGACCAACCCGAGGCGCCCCGGCGAGCCACGTAGGCGAGGCCATCGGCGGTATTGGCGAGACCGGCAAGCGACCCCGCGAACTGACCCGGCGAGAAGAACGCGACGCTGTTGCCGTCCAGGGCAGCGGCTTCGATAAAGACTGCCCCGAAACCACCCTTGTAGGTTGGCGAGACCTGCTCATACACCCGGCCCGACGGGATCGCACCCGCACTGCCCGGCACCACGAGCGCCACGACGGCAAGCACGAGCGGCACTACAACACGCAGCGAAGGCACCACCAGGCGCCTCACCGTGCAGAGCGGGACCAGGCGCTTCACCATACGAACCGGAGGTCGATCATGTTCGGTCCGCATAGCTGCATCCTCCTGTCGTTGTTGGCAAAAGCCGGTGTTCCGGGCACGAGGGCCATCACGCTGCCCTCACCCGTAGTTGCTGCGCGACCTGCTGCCCAAGCGCGGTCAGCTCCCACGAATTGGCCTCGCCCTTCTGGTGGCCGCTGCCAGTGCGCTCACAGAGCTCCAGCCGCTCCAGGCGCGCGAGCAGCTTCGAGATCTGGCCCTGGTCGGAGACACCCGCCTGCTCGGCGACCTCGCGGTTGCTCACGCCCGACTGCGCCGCGATCACCTGCAGCACACACGCCGTGCGATAGGTGAGACGCATCGGCACGCCCTGCAGCGGGTCGCTCTCAGAGAGCACCCGCTCCGCCGCGCGCCGGCGACCGGCCGCAACGGGTGTCTGTGGCGGGCGCGCCAGCTCGCGGCGCGCCGCCGCCGGCCCCAGGTAGGGAAGCACGATCATCCCCATCAACTCGCCCGAGAGATTCACCAGCGGCGTGCGTTTGCGGCGCGTCAGGCGCGTGTGGAGAATTCCGAGCGCCGCGCCGACCAGGCCCTCCGCCGTCAGCGGGGTGCGGTCGTTTGCGCGCGAACCCTCCACACGACCCTCGTCGAGCACCGCCGCCAGCTGCGCGAGGACCTGCTCGCGGCGCTCCAGCACCTCCGGGCCGCCACGCAGCGTGTGCACCACGAACACCCGCGCGAGCGCTGGCTCGCGGTCGCAGAACACGAGCAGCGCCTCAAGGCTCCCGCGCACCCGCTCGCGCCACGGCAGGTCCTGCACGCCCGCCGCTGCGAGCTCCCCTTGCACCATCGCGACCACGTCCTCGAGCAGCGCCGCCAGGCACTGCTCGCGGTCCTCGAAAAGCTCGTAGAACGTGCGCCGCGAGACGCGCGAGCGCGCCGTGATCTGCGCCACCGTCGTCTGCGCGTAGCCGTGCTCCTCGATTGCGCCCACCGCCGCCGCCAGCAACCGCGAGCGCTGCATCTCCGCAAGCCGCGCCTCCGGCTTCGGCTCGCGCGCCTCGCGCCGCCGCGCGCCCGCTCGCGGCACCCGCGTCTCACGTGCCCGCACGCGCGTCACTACACGACTCCCCGGAACGCAAGATCCCCCGCCCCCACGAGCGGGGAGCGCGGGCGGGGCGCAGCAGTGCGCCGAGGCGCCCTAGCGGCTAGCCCACAAAGTGAAGAGAGAGAGAGAGAGAGAGAGATGCATCAGCAAGCTGCTGATGCATCTAGTCAACGCCCCGCGGGCGGCGGCGCACATCCCCGACACGTATCTCCCTCCAGAAACCACGCTAAAGCACTCCCTCATCGAAACGACCCGGCCCCTCTCCACAATCCCTGACAAGCACTCCAAGGTCGACCGCAGAGGCAGACCCAACCAGACCCTATGTCAGTCTGGCAACACCATGTGGCTGCCATGACAACCCCATCATAATCATAGTGTGCACGTCATGTCAATACCCCGGACGGGAGAGGCAACCACAGGCCTGCGGAGGCGTGCACAAGCCGGTGGCTCAGCTTACGCCGGCGCCAGGGCGCGCCTCGGTGATCGACAGGCTTGTCGCCGAGCGCGGCGCAAGGCGAGAGCCACGCGCTGCGAGACGAGCTCCGTGGCGCCAAGACGGAGCTGATCAGCAGCATCCTGCTGTCGGTCGAGGGACGTCGCGCAGCCCGCCGCTACGGCAAGCTCGCCGCCATCCGTGCGAACGCGGCCTTGACGACGGTCACGCTGCTCGCGCTAGACCAGTCGCGCCTCACCAGTGCGGCGCGAACCCTCGGGATAGAGGTCGCCGAACCGGCATGAGCTGCGCGACGACGTCGTCGAGGATCCAATCACGGCCTACCGCGCCCTGAGCCCTACGGCGCCAGCACGATCTTCAAGGCCTCGCGCCGGTCATACAGCGCGTACGCCTCCGGGGCATCCTCGAGGCTCATGTGGTGCGTAACGAGTGGCCCGGGGTCAAGTACCCCCGCGTCCATCAGTGCCAGCACGCGGTCCACGTGCCCGATCACATTGGCGTGGCCGGCACACATGTGCAGCGACTTGATCCACAAGAGCCCCATGTGCACCTCGGCGCGCTCGGCGTAGACCCCGATCGCCTGCACGGTTCCGCACTTGCGCGTCAGGCGCAGCGCGAGGTCGAGCGCCTTGGGATGCCCGACGGCGTCGATGCAGACGTCCACCCCACGACCCGCGGTCGCCGCGCGCGCGGCCGCGCGCGGGTCGCCCTCCTGCAGGTGCACGGCCTGCGCGCCGAAGGACTCAGCCATCGCCAGGCGCTCGGGCACGGAGTCCACGGCGATCACGTGCGCGGCTCCGGCGGCGCGGGCGGCCTGCACGGCGCAGAGCCCAACCGGCCCAAGCCCCAGCACCGCGGCGACATCGCCGGGCTGCAACCGGCTGTCGACCACCGCGTGGAAGCCGGTGCCCATGACGTCGCCCGCGAATAGCGCGACGTCGTCGCTCATGCCCTCCGGTACACGCCGCAGGACCAGGTCGGCGCTGGGCACCAGCGCGAACTCGGCCTGCGTACCCTGCAGCGAGCCGAGCGTCGCGCCGTGGCCGAAGGTGCGCGAGGCGTCACACTTGTGAAACCAGCCGCGGCGGCAGAAATAGCAGCGCCCACAGGCAGTCTGGAAGCAGCCGAGCACGCGGTCGCCAACGGCGACCTCACGCACGTCCTCCCCCGCCTCTATGACGGTGCCCACGTACTCGTGCCCGATCGTGAAGCCCGGCTCGATCTGGACGCGGCCGTGGTAAATGTGCAGGTCCGAGCCACAGACGCCGGTGGCTTCGATCTTGACGATCGCATCGCCCGCTCCGGCCAACTCGGGCTCTGGGACCTCCTCGACGCGGACCTCGCCGGGGCCCTGAAAGGTGACTGCGCGCATGGACGCGACCATATCGCGCCGTGGACGCGCTCGTCGCTCAGCCGAACAACTCGGCAACCGTGGGATGGAAATCGGGGACGGCGTCGCTCAAGTCGAGTGTGTCCTCGGAACCGTGGACCCAAGCCTCGCGCCTGTTGCGGTGGACGGTCGCGGTCTGCTCGGCGGGGTCGAGGACGACCACCGCGATCGTGCCGGCAGCCAGCCATTCGCGCAGCTTCTTCCGAACCTCTCCGGGACGATCGCCGGGCGAAAGGACCTCGATCGCAAAATCGGGAGCCTCGGGCCAGTATTTCGTCGTACTGCCGATGCGGTCGAAGCGCTCCTGAGAGATGAATGCTGCGTCTGGCGCGCGCACCGTGTCGGGATCGCTCGCCAGCACGAAGCCGGTCTCCGCGCCGAGCACCACACCGCTCCCGGTCTTACGCACGTGTGCGAGCAGAACACCTCCCGCGATCAGCGCGATGCGCCCGTGCTCGATCCCGGTGGGCTCCATCACGCGCAGCTCTCCGCGCACCAACTCGCGACGCCAGCGTCCTCTGGGCATGCGCAGAAGCTCCTCGGCTGTCGTTGGAACCGCACCTACAGCCATATCCGACGAGGCTAGGACAAAGGGACGCAAAGCGCAAGGACCAATCGTGTGGCGCGCACCTCGCCGGGCACTTGGTATCGACCAAGCTGCTCCCGGCCGCGACGCTCGGACCCCAGACCGCTACGGTCTTAGCGCCAGCTCGGCTCCCCGAGATTCTGACCAGGAGGATTTCATGCCAGCCAGTACTTCAAAGGCCGTCCTCATCACCGGCTGCTCGACGGGCATTGGCCGCGCGACGGCCCTACGCCTGGCCGGCGCCGGCTGGACGGTCTACGCGACCGCCCGCCGCCCGGAGTCGATTGCGGACCTCGAGCAGGCGGGCTGCAAGACGCTCGCGCTGGACGTCACCGACGAGGACTCGATGGATGCCGCGGTCAAAGCTGTCGAGGAGGCCGAGGGTGCGGTGGGCGTGCTGGTCAACAACGCCGGCTACAGCCAGGGCGGCCCGATCGAGCAGGTGCCGATGGAGGCGGTGCGCCGCCAGTTCGAGACGAACGTCTTCGGCGCGATTCGCCTGACACAGCTCGTGCTGGGAGGCATGCGCGGCCAGCGCTGGGGCAAGATCGTCAACGTCGGTTCGATGGGCGGCCGTGTGACCTTCCCCGGCGGCGGGCTCTACCACGCGACGAAGTACTCGCTGGAGGCGATCAGCGACGCGCTGCGCTTCGAGGTGCGGGGCTTCGGCGTCGACGCGATCCTGATCGAGCCGGGCCTGATCACGAGCGACTTCGCGCAGGCCGCCGTGGCAAGCACGGCCACCCTGGATGATGAGCACGGCACCGCCGACGGCGCCTACGAGCAGTTCAACGCGAAGGTCGCCGCGCTCACGACTGGCGTCTACGAGGGCCCGATGCGCCGCCTGGGCGGCGGGCCGGACGTCGTGGCGAAGGCGATCGAGAGGGCGATCTCGCGCCGCCGCGCACCCGCGCGCGTGCTCGTGACGCCCTCGGCACGGCTCACGGTGTTCCAGCGACGCCTGCTCCCGGACCGCGCATGGGACGCGGCGATGCGAGTGCAGTTCCCGCAGCCCCGCTAGCGCGCAAAGGTAATGCAAATCCGGGGCCCCGCCGCGCGCGGGCGCACGCGCGCGCACACACGCGCGGCGGGGCCGTAAAGCGGGCCTTAGACCATGGCGCACCCCACAAGCGGAAGCAGCCAGCGGCGATGACTCAGGCCACGGCCAACCGGGGCGACGCCTCAGGCAACAGCCAGCGGCGCGGGCCGCCCGACGTGAAACCCCTGCGCGTAGTCCACGCCGAGATCACCCAGCAGCTCCAGCGTGTCCTGGTCGCCGACGAACTCGGCGATCGTCTCGCGGCCCATGCCGCGCGCGACGTCGACGATCGCTCTCACGACGAGCCGGTCGTTGCGAGACGCGGGCAGGTCGCGCACGAAGTCGCCGTCGATCTTCAGGTAGCTGAAGGGCAGGCGCTTGGCGTAGTAGAAGGAGCCGAAGCCGACGCCGAAGTCATCGAGCGCGATCGCGCAGCCGAGCGCCTCGACGCCCTCGCAGAAGGCGCGCGCGCGGCGCATGTCGGAGATGGCGGCGGTCTCGGTGATCTCGATCACCAGGCGTCGCGGGTCGACGCGGTGGCGGCTCAACTCGCGCTCGATGTGGGCGAGCATCCCGCGATCGGTGACCGACAGCGCAGAGAGGTTGAGCGCTACACACCGCGGGCGCTCTAGCCGCTCGCGCCTGTCGTCCTGGCCGCCAAGCAGTGCCGCGACCTGGGCGACGACGAGGCGATCGATCTCGCGTACCAGCCCGTAGCGCTCGGCGGCGGGCAAGAACGCGCCCGGCGCCACCAGTCGCCCATCGGGTTCGTCGGCGAGCCGCACGAGCGCCTCGTGGTGGGAGACCGCGCCGTCGCGCAGCGCGACGATCGGCTGGTAGTGCAGCGCGAACCGCTGCTCGCGCAGCGCGCGCCGCAGGCGCGCGAGCCACGGCCGCGGATAGCGCCCGGCGGTGGAGTAAGGCCCGTCCTGACCGCGCTGGTCGTGTAACACGAAACGCGGCGTCACGGTGCCCGGAGACGTCGTGGAGGTACCCATCCTGGCGGCGATCTTCGACGCCGCGTCCCGGTCTTCCTTGGGCCGGATGCGTCCGTGCAGAACTGGGCGCGCGTAAAACCCCAGCAAATCCACGCCCGAGGACCGCTATCGCGAGACCATTCGCGCCCCGCATGGCGGCGTGGTCTACCCTGAAGGATCTCGATGGCGGCAAGGACAATCGTGACATTCCACCCGGACGTAGCGTGCGACGTGTGCGGCCGGCGCCTGCTGCGTGGCGAGCGCCCCGACGTGTTCCTCGGTGGCGGGCAGCGGCGCATGGTGTGCGAGCTCTGCACCCCTCGCGCCACGCATGAGGGTTGGCGGCGGGAGGTCGAGGAGCAACTCGCGAACCCGCGTCCGCAGCGCCCGCAGCGCGGACGTTCGCTGTTGGGCCGGCTGCGCCAGTTGCGCGAGCCCGCGCCAGTGGCCGAGCGCGGAGCCGCAGCCAGAGGCACGAGCCAAGCGGAGATCGGCTACGAGCCGGACGCGGAGGTCGCAGCGAACCCGGCCGCCGAGTGGTCAGAGATCGAGCCACCGTGGAGCGGGATCGACGAGGAGTGGGCCGGCATCAGCGGCGCTGAGAGCCAGACCGCCGAACACACGACAGAGCTCGAGCCGACCGCAGGCGAGCCCGCCGCTGAAGACCTACCGCAGGCGCTCTCCTCTGCGGCGGATGCGGATGTCCGACGAGCGCTGGAAGTCTTCAATGTGGGCGAGTCACCGCGTCGTGTCGCGGGCGTCGCGCGTTCACTCGGCGCAGCATCGGTGAAGGCCACTCCGGTGCTAGGCGCACCGAGCCGGATCGCGATCCTGGTTGCGTGGGAGCTCTGCTGGTACCGCTACGAGATCGACCTTGGCGACGAGGCTGCAGGCGCACAAATCGTCGCCGAAGGCATGGAGCTCGACGAACTGGCGCCCGAGGACCGCGCGGCGAACGCAAGCGCCGACGAGCGCGGTGAGCTCTCGCTGCTCGCCGGCTGAGCTAGGATGTACTCGAAATGATCTATTGCGTAGTCCCCAAGCCGCTCGCCGATGAGCTCTATCCAAAGATGGTGGAGCACTACCGCGACGACGAGAATGTCACCGTGATCGTCGAGCGTCGCGAGGCCGACAGACGCGCGCAGCGAGGTGCGGCGGCGGACTCCGAGGCGCGCCAGCGGCGCATCGTGCGGGATCGCCGCAGGGCTAGGGTGCCGGGAGATTTGCTCCCGCTAGCCCAACCCTAAGCGCACCCGACCCCCTGAACGCAGCCAAAGCCGTCTGCCCCCGGAGGCAATTGCCCCCGGGGCTCCTTCGGCAGCCAGGCCTACTTCTTCTTTTTCGGCTTGGTCGCCTTCTGCACTGTGACAGTGGCAGTGTCGATCGTCTTGCCGGCAGAGCTGACGGTCACGATCGTCGTGAGCTTGCCGAACTTCGAGAGCAGTGCGCGCCCAGTCGAATTGAGGGTGAGCGTAAGCGCCTGACTCGCGCCCGCCGAGAGCGTTACGCTGCCGCTCGCGACCACGACCTGCTTCGTCGTGGGCGCCTTTTTCTTCTTGGCGCCGGCGGCGATCGCGGTGATCTTCTTGCCCTTGAGGTGCTCCTTGACCGTGGCATCGACGGTTACCGCCGCGCAGGCCGTGCCGCCTGCCGGGCATGAGAGGGTCACGGTGAGCTTGCCGCTGGCACCGGAGATCGAGACGACCTTGGCGCTGGGGGGCGTGGATCCCGTCGAGCCCCCACTGCCACCGGTTGTGCTCCCGCCACCTGTAGTGGTTCCGCCACCAGTGGTGCCGCCACCAGTCGAGCTTTCGCTTGCGGGCGCGAACACGTACGCCGCGCCTGCTTCCCGAGTCGCTCCGGACGCCACGTGTCGAGGCGCGCCGGCAAGCACTGTGCTGCCCGAGACCGCGACTGCGTGGCCGAGGTTGTCGCTCGTGGAGCCGTCGCTTGCGGACAGCGTGAAGGGCTCGGTCATGTCCGACCACCCACCCGCCGGCATCGTGTACACGTAGGCCGCGCCGGAGGCGTCGTTGGAGCCAACCTGGTGGCTGGGCGCGCCGGCGACGACGGTGTTGCCCGAGACGGCGACCGAGGAACCGAGGGCGCCTTGGCCATCGCTGGCGGTCAGCTCGGCGGTCTGGGTCGCATTCGCCCACCCCGTCGGCGGCATCGTGTACACGTCGGCCGCTCCCGCCTCGAACTGGTCGGGGCTGGGGCCGGTCGAGTGGACGGGTGCGCCCACGACGATCGTGTCGCCCGAGACAGCGACCGCGGTACCGAGCTGGTCGCTACCGGGATTGGGGTCGCTGGCGGTCAGCTCGGCGGCCTGGGTCATGCTGGCCCACCCACCGGCGCCCATCGCGAACACATACGCGGCACCGGCCTGACCGTGCTGGAAGGGATCGCCGACGACGATCGTGTTGCCCGAGACGCCGACCGACCAGCCGAGGTGCACGTCCTCGCCACTGGGATCGCTGGCGGTCAGCTCGGCGGTCTGGGTCATGCTCGCCCAGCCAGACGGCGGCATCGTGTACTCATAGGCTGCCCCCTGACCTGGAAGTGGTGGATACCCGGGGGTGTTTTCATCGGCCACCGTCGGCGCCCAGGGCGCGCCGGCGACGACCGTGTTGCCAGAAATCGCGACCGACCAGCCCAATCCGTCACCGGGGCAGGCGTCGCTGGCGGTCAGCGCGGCGGTAGGGGTCATGTTCGCCCACCCACCGGCCGGCATCGCGTACACGTACGCCACGCCGGGGTCCGCGGGCGGGTTGACGTCACAGGGCTGCGACACGCTCGAGATGCCGGGCGCGCCGACGACGATCGTGTTGCCCGAGATCGCAACCGACCAGCCGAGCCCGTCTGCCGCGCTGTCTGGAGCGGTCAGCTTGGCGGCCTGGGTCCATCCGCCGGCGCCCATCACGAACACATAGGCGGCGCCCGGGTCCGAGTCGGTGTTCGAGTTTTGGACTTGGGGATACGTTTGATGCGGGGAGCCAACGACGGCGGTGTCGCCTGAGACTGCGACTGAGTCACCGAGATCGTCTTCTGCGCCGGCGTCCGCGGACGTCAGCTCGGCCTGCTGCACGAACGGGTCTACGCGCAGCGGATAACGCGCCCCGCGATCGTCCACCCGCAGGAGGACGCGCCCGTCGCGCATCTGCAGCCATGCGGGCAACGTGCGACCGCCGGCATCGGTGGCGTGCACGCCGGTGTAGCGCAAGCCACCGGGCAGCGACAGCGCGCCGCGCTCCAGACGCGCGCTGCGGGGCACGGCAAGCGCGAGTGTCAACGCGCCTGCACCGGCGGGACGCCGTGCGATATCGAATCCCTGCTCCAACCCGAGGGGCCCGTTCGCCCACCATTCACTCAGCGAGCCGTGCGCGTAGCTGACGCGATTGGCGCTCGCCACCGGCGAGGACACTGCGATTGCTCCCAGCGCGCTCCCGCGCCCGAACGCCTTCAGCGAGATGGCGAATCGCGTGGAACCTGCGGTGATTGCGACCCCAGAGCGCTCGAACCGAGCCGAGAGCCGCTGCGCGGGATTGCGCGCGACCAGCCCCGCGATCCGATATGTCGCCTCACCGCGTCCCAATGCAGCCGAAACCGGACCCTGAGCCGCCACCGGCAAGCCCAGCAGCCCACCATGTGAGGAGGCGGCTCGAGAGCGCGCTCCAGACGGAGCCGGCCGGCTTACCGAGCCAAGGCCCTCGTGAAGCACGACACCGAGCACCAGACAGGCCAGCGCGACCACGACCAGCACGCGCCTAGGCACGGTGGAGCGAGAGTAACTACGGGTCCCGCAGCCACACCAAGCTCGGACGACGGTTGCAAACGGCTAGTCCAAGCGATCATTGCGGCCCCCTAGTTGTGTCCGATCCCAGTCAATATTCGAGCAGCGTGGAAACTACACGAGAAATCACTCGACGAGCGGGCACCGTCCCAAGCAGTCGCAATACTTTCAGCTATGAAGGTGATCGTCCACGTCGACGGCGGCGCTCGCGGCAACCCCGGGCCAGCGGCGGCGGCCTGCGTGGTCTCTGATCCCGACGGAGAGGTGCTCGAGGAGCGGGCGCAGCTACTCGGCAGCGTCACGAACAACGTCGCGGAGTATCGCGCGCTGCTGCTGGGCCTCGAGCGCGCGCGTAGCCTCGGCGCGAACGAGGTCGAGGTAATCGGCGACTCGGAGCTGATCGCGAAGCAGGTGCAGGGCGTCTACAAGGTCAAGCACGCGGCGATGCGGCCGCTGCACAGCGAGGCGATGGCGGCGCTGCGCGAGTTCGACCGGTGGTCGATTAGCACCGTCCCACGTGCGCGCAACGCGCACGCCGACGCGCTGGTCAACGCCGCGCTCGACCAGGCTCGCGCGGCCGCCCGCGGCTAGCGCCTCGGCGAGGATCCCGAACCTCTCGACTAGAGGACTCGACTTTGCAGTGTGTCTGCACTCAGCGCAGCGGCTGCACGGAGTCGGCGATGCTCAGCATCTGCTGGTTTGTGAGTTCCTCCAGCAGCGTGTTGATGACCCAATAGAGGACCTTGCCTTGGCGCCAGGCGACCATGTGAATGTGGTCGCCGTCGGCGAAGATCATGTAGGTGCGCCCGTCGCGGCTCTGGGTTTCCTCGGGGTGCGCGATGATCGGCGGATTGAGCCAGTCGGTTCCCTCAACGTCGTAGTAGCCCCCGAGAATGTTCTGTTGGAAGACGACAACGTAGGCGTGATGCAGATGGTGTTCGGGGTCACGCAGGGCGTAGGGCCGTACGCTTTCCTGGCTCGCGGGACCGGTCTGAAGTCGAGGGTAGAGCACGGGGAAGGGAACCTGCACGGCGGCGCTGACCGCCTGCTCCTCGTCGGCCGCCGGGGTGGGGTACAGGTCGAGCGAGGCGGCGCTGGGAGCGCTGGAGCTGTGGCTGCGGTGATGGTGTGAGCCGTTGTGCGTACTCGCCGGATGAGGACTCGGCGGTCGCTGCAGCCGTTCGTGGCCGTTCAGGAAGTCGTTGAGGGTCGCCTGAGCTAGTTCGGGAGTAGTCGTTACATAGGATTCGCCGTTGATCATGTCATCGACGTTGTTGCGCTGGAAGGGCACCTGACGTAGCGGCTTGCCCTGGGAGAAGGCGATCAGCTTCGTGAGCTCCAGCAGTACGCTCGAGGAGGGCGGGAAGTTGGTGCTGATCGCGCGCCCGACGGCTTTGGCGATCGTGTCGATCTGGCCGAGTTCGGGTGAGACCTGCTCGCGTAGGTCGCGCAGGAAGTCCTGCTGGCGGGCGACGCGCACGAAGTCGGAGTCGGTGTGGCGGTAGCGCACATAGGCGAGCGCGTTTTCGTTGCAGAGCTTCTGGTAGCCCGGCTGCAGGTTGATGTTGGTGTAGTCCGTTTCGGGGGTGCCAATGTTTTCGTTGAAGTAGCGGTGATCGACGTTGACATAGACGCAGCCGAGCTTGTCGACGAGGCGGATGAAGCCGGTGAAGGTGACGTCGATGATGCCGTTGAGCTTCAGGCCGGGTAGCACCTTCTTTACGGTCTCGGCGGCGAGCGTGGCACCCTCATCGTGTCCGGGCAGCAGGCTGCCGGCGGTGTAGGCGAAGTTGATCTTCGCCGGGTAGTAGACGCGCCCTTCGGGCGTTTTGATCGAGACGAGCAGGTCACGCGGGATCGAGAGCACCGAGGTCTGGTCCTGTTCGGGGTCGAAGCGCACGAGCAGCATCGTGTCGCTATGCGCCGCGGCCAGGCGTTCTTCGGAGTTCTTGGAGCCGTAGCGTTTGTCGGAGCCGAGGATCAGGAAGGTCTTGGGGCCGCCGCTGTAGATCGAAGTGATCAGCCCGTTAGGGGTGTGGATCTGGTTGAGCTTGGGAAAGATCTCGGCCGCCAGCTGACTTGTCGTGCGCAGCGTCCATACAGCGGTCGCACCGCCGCTGAGCAGCACGATCAGGAGGCCGGCAATCGCGAAGCGCTTCCACATACCGAGCCCCAACGCGGGCGGGCGCTCATCATCCATAGAGGTCCAAGGGTATAGGCCGGCACGGCGCGCGCACGCCGGGCGCCTCGCTACGCTCGGCATCATGTTGAGCCCCCGCAACCGCGAGCTTTTGGGTCTGGTGCCGGCCGCGCTGCTGGTCACGGCGGGCTTTACGGCGATCTTCATCCAAGCCGAGAAGAACTCGCCAGGTGGCTCGACCAACCTGACCCTCAACCACGCCTCGAGCCTATCGCTGACCTATGGCGCGGTTTTCCTCGGCCTGTGCCTGGTGGGGCACCTGGTAATCCGCTTCGCGCTACCCGACGCCGACCCCTATCTCTTCCCGCTGGGAACGGTGCTGGCGAGCATCGGAATCGTGATGATCTACCGCATCAACCCGACGCTCGCGCGCCAGCAGGCGCAGTGGATGGTCTTCGGACTGATCCTCTTCGCGGCGACGATCCTGCTGCTGCGCCGCAACGGGGTGGGTGTGCTGGAGCGCTACCGCTACACGATCGCGGCCGTCGGGATCGGCATCACGGTACTGCCACGGCTGCCGGGAATCGGCGGGGAAGTCAACGGCGCATACCTCAACGTGCACTTCGGCAGCGTCTCCTTCCAGCCGGCGGAGCTCGCGAAGATCGCGGTCGTGATCTTCCTGGCGAGCTACCTGCGCGACAACCGCCAGATCCTCGTCACCGCCGGGCGGCGTGTGCTGGGCGTCACGTTTCCCCCGATGAAGCAGTTCGGGCCGATGTTGCTGGTGTGGGGCGCGGCGATGCTGACACTGCTGCTGACGCGCGAGCTGGGTACCTCGCTGATGTTCTACGGCGCGTTCCTGGCGCTGCTCTACGTGGCCACCGGACGTGTCTCCTTCCCGCTGATCGGCCTGGTGCTGTTCGGGCTCGGAGCGTGGTTCGTGGCCACCCACGTCAGCCACGTCCATGCGCGCGTGCTGGCCTGGGAACACCCGTTCGAGCCGGCGCTCTATGAACAGAAGGTCGGCGGCAGCTTCCAGCTCGCGCAGTCGCTATTCGCGCAAGCCGACGGGGGCCTCCTCGGCACGGGCTTCGACCAGTCGCTGCTGAAGCTGATCCCGATCCCCGAAAGCGACATGATCTACGCGGTCATCACCAACGAGCTGGGCCTCGCGGGCGCGGCGGCGCTGCTACTGACCTACCTGCTGTTCGTCGCGCGCGGGCTGAAGGTCGCGATGCTGGCGCGCGACTCCTTCTCCAAGCTGCTGGCCACGGGCCTGTCGTTCGTGGCGGCAATGCAGGTGTTCGTGATCGTCGGCGGCGTCACGCGCGTGATCCCGCTGACGGGCGTGACACTGCCATTCGTCGCCTACGGCGGCTCGTCGGTGGCGATGAACTTCGTGCTGCTGGCGCTGCTGCTGGTGATCTCAGATCGCGCGCGGCGTCCGGCGTAGGCTTGAGATCGTCCACGCGGGTATGCCGGCCAGCCCGAGTCGGTGGGCGGCCTCCACCCCCCGCAACTGGGGCCGAACGAGCGAACCATCCCAAACGCGCCGTACGCTCAGCCGATGGCGAAGAAGTACAGAGATGTCAAGCGCGCATTGCGCGATGCCGGCTGGGTACAGATGCGAACCATGGGCTCACACGAAATCTGGGCTCATCTGGATGGACGAAGAATCGTCGTCCCAGGCGGTGGCAGGGATAACCTCGAGGTGCCGGTCGGCACGCTGGCTAACATTCGTAGGAGAACCGGATTAAAGGATCTTCGATGAACACCTTCCGCGTGAACTATGAGAGAGCGTCCGACGGCAGTTGGAGCGCGAGCGCACTGGATCTACCCGTATTCTCGGCGGCTAGTAGCCGCGAGGAGGCTGAGCGCGAAATCCAGCTGGCAATCCGCCTTTACCTGGATGAGCTAGCGAGCCAAAAGGCACCTGTATCCCACGGGGTCTGCGACACGGTCACCGTCTAAACGGCACACTCACACGTGCGCCGCGGCGCGCTCCGCGCCGGCCCGATCGACGAGCTTCTGGGCAAGATGCGCGGGAACCTTCTCGTAGCGCAGGAACTCGAGCGTGTAGTCGCCCTGGCCGCCGGTGATCGAGCGCAGGTCGGGGGCGTAGCCGAGCACCTCGGCCATCGGCGCCTCGGCTTTGATCTCGGTCATCGCACCGCTCGGCTCCATCCCCTGCGGACGGCCACGGCGGCTGTTGAGGTCGCCGATCACCTCCCCGACGCACCCCTCGGGCACCGAGGCGGTGAGCAGCATGATCGGCTCCAGTAGTACCGGCTCGGCGTGCTCGAGCGCGTCCCTCATAGCCGCCGCGCCGGCGAGCTTGAAGGCGATCTCCGATGAATCGACGGCGTGGTAGGAGCCGTCGAAGAGTCGTACGCGCACACCCTTTACGGGGTAGCCGGCGAGGACGCCGGCATCCATCGCTTCGCGCACGCCTTTCTCCACAGCGGGGATGAACGAGCTCGGAATGACGCCACCCTTGATCTGGTTGACGAACTCGAAATCGGCGTGGTTCGGGTCGTTGAAGGCCTCCTCGCCGAGCGGCTCGATCTCGATGTGGCAGTCGCCGAACTGGCCGCGCCCGCCGGACTGCTTCTTGTGGCGGCCGTGGGCCTTTGCAACGGCGCAGATCGTCTCTTGGTAGGGCACGCGCGGTGGCTTGAGGCTGACCTCTACGCCGAAGCGGCGGCGCAGGCGGTCGACGATTACCTCGACGTGCACCTGGGAGAGCCCGGCAACGATCTGCTCGCCGGTTTGCGGGTCGCGGTGCAGGTCGATCGTCGGGTCCTCCTCCTGCAGGCGCCGCAGCGACGTGAACACCTTGTCCTCCTCCCCCCTGCTCTCGGCCTCGATCGCAAAGGCCATCACCGGCGCCGGCAGCGCCAGGCGCGGCATGTCAAGCGGCTCGTCACGCGCGGCCAGCCAGTCCCCCGAGCGCGTCTCCTTGAGCTTGGCAAGCGCCCCGATATCCCCCGGCCCAAGCTCCTCGACATGCAGGACCTCCTTGCCGGCAAAGCTCAGCAGCTGTCCGGCGCGCTCCTTGACGTGCGCGCGGGTGTTCAGCACGTGGCTGTCATGGTGCAGCGTGCCCTGGTAGATGCGCAGCAGGTTGATCCGCCCGGCGAAGGGGTCGGCGCGGGTCTTGAAGACGTAGGCGAACAGCTCGCGATCCGCGACCGGAGCCAGCTCGATCTCCCCCACCGTCAGCGCACCGTGCTTGACGGGTGAGGGCAGGTCCTCGACAATCGCATCGAGTAGGCGCGTGGTACCGATGTTCTTGGTCGCGACGCCGCAGACGACGGGGAAGATGCGACCGTGGTTGGTGCCCTCCTTCAGCGCGCCGACGATCTCCTCGTGGGAGATCTCCTCGCCTTCCAGGTAGCACTCCATGAGCGAGTCGGATACCTCCGCGACCTCGTCCATCAACTTCTCGCGATACTCGTTTGCCTGCTCGAGCTGCTCGTCGGGGATCGCGATTTCACTCCAGCCGCGGCGCTGGGGGTTGCCCGCGTGGTCGGCATCCTGGCGGTAGGCCTTCATGTCGACGAGGTCGATCACGCCGCTGACTTCGTGCTCGGAGCCGATTGGGATCTCGGTCGCGACCACGTGCTGGCCAAACGCGCCCTTGAGCTGTTCGAGTGTCCGGAAGAAGTCCGCGCGCTCGCGGTCGAGCATGTTCACGAACAACATGCGCGCGATATCGAGCTCGGCCGCGCGCGCCCACAAGCGCGCTGTGGATACCTCGACGCCCATGACCGCGTTGACGAGGAAGATCGCCGACTCGCAGACCCGCAGCGCACCCAGGGCGTCCGCGATGAAGCTCGGCTCGCCGGGGGTGTCGAGCAGGTTCACCTTGCGCTCTGACCACTCCAAGGAGCTCAATGCGGTCGCGATCGACATCTGCCGAGCCTGCTCGTCGGGGTCGGCGTCGGAGACCGTGTTGCCGTCAACCACCGAACCCAGCCGGCTCGTAACTCCAGCCTCGAACAGAAGCGCCTCAAACAGCGAGGTCTTCCCTGCCCCGCGGTGACCGACGAGGGCGACGTTGCGAATCCGATCCGCAGCTACGTGCATGGCGGGAAACTCCTCTCCTACCCCTGTGTATGTGGGATGCAACCACCATACAACGGGGCGCCCATATGTGCCAGAGGTCGGCCGTGGAGCAGGCGCGACTCAGTCGAAGGTATCGCCCTGCATGCGCGAGCGCAGGCGCAGGACGGCCTTCGTGTGCAGCTGGGAGATGCGCGACTCGGTTACCCCGAGCACCTCGCCGATCTCCCGCAGCGTCAGGTTCTCGTAGTAGTAGAGCGCGATCACAAGCTTCTCGCGCTCGGGCAGGCGGGCGATCGCGTCGGCGATGCGGTCCTTCATATCCCCCATGTCCAGCGCGCGTGCAGGGTCCGGAGCTCCGGGGTCCTCGATTGTGTCCATTAAGGACACCTGATCGCCACTGGCATCCGAGACGCTCCACAGCTCATCGAGCGCCGCGATCGAGGAATGGGAGATCGCGAGCAGCGAGTCCTGCAGTTCCTGGTCGCTGAGACCCAGCTCGGCGGCGAGCTCGGCATCGGTGGGTGCGCGCTGCAGGCGATGCTCGAGCTTGGAGTTGGCGCGCTCGATCTCACGCGCACGCGCCCGCACGCTGCGCGGCACCCAGTCCATCGAGCGCAGCTCGTCGATGATCGCGCCCTTGATGCGGGTGATCGCGTAGGTCTCGAACTTGATCTCGCGGCCCAGATCGAAGCGCTCGATCGCGGAGATCAGCCCGACCAGGCCGTAGGAGATCAGGTCGGCCTCCTCGACGTGCGGAGGCAGGCCGGCGGCGGTGCGCCCAGCTACATACTTGACCAGCGGCGAGTAGGCGACCACCAGGCGCTCACGCGCCCGCCGATCACCGTCGGACTTGTAGCGCCGCCACAGGTCGCGTAGCTCGACCGTTTTGACGTTGGTCTCCAGGATCTTTCTCCGCTTATTCAGGCTCGAGGATGGCTGCGCGCATACGCGCTTCTGAGCCTTGCGGACTCTACCCGAGTGTATACCTGTGTCGTCGAGACGCTCGAATGGCCGAGTAGCTCCTGGATGCTACGCAGATCGGCGCCCCCATTCAGGAGGTGCGTGGCGAAGCTGTGGCGCAGGGCGTGCGGCGAGGCGCCGCCGGCGACGCCGGCGCGCTCGGTCCAGACTCGCAGCCGCCGGCGTACGTCGCTGGTACTCAACGGGCGTCCGGACTTGCTCAGGAACAGAGCATGCTCTGCGCCGCTCCCGCGCCCAGTGGGACGCGGCCGCCCAGCCCGCTGTGCGACAGTCTGCCGTCCCTCGCGCGCAGCTACGGGTGCCGCCTCGAGTGCCGGGCGGGCGCGCTCCAGGTAGAGCCGCAGCGCCGCTAGCGCGACCTCCCCGATCGGCACGAAGCGCGTCTTGCGGCCCTTGCCCTCGACCCGCAGTTGCTCCCCCTCGTGGTCGACATCGGCGAGCCGCAGCGAGACCAACTCCTCGGCGCGCAGCCCGCAGGCGTACGCAAGCTCGAACAGCGCGCGGTCGCGGATCTCCAGGGCCCCGCCAGCGGGGATGCTCTCCAGTAGGCCGCTGACCTCGCCCGCGCGTAGCACGCGCGGCAGGCGCGATGCGCGACGGGGCGTCGCGATGAGGTCTGCGGGGCTGTGCGCGATCCGACCATGCTCGCGCTGGCTGGCGAACAGCGCCCGTAGGCTTGCGAGCTTGCGGGCGGTGCTGGCCGGGGCCATCCCAGCCTCGGAAAGATGCGCCACGTAGCGGCGCAGCTCGCGTGGGCCGACGTCCGCCGATGTGAGCCCCTGCGCCACGGCCCACTGGAAGAACTGAGCGAGGTCGGCGCTATATGCCCGGCGGGTGCGCGGAGCCGCGTCGCGACGACGCAAATCACCCTCCAGCAGCTCGGCGGCGGCCCGCCAGTCGGCCTCTGTGCCCGGCCCTTCACCGGCGGCCTCGTCATCGGCCGCGGGACGGCTGGGAACCGCTACTTGCATCGGCTCGTACTTCGCCGCGCGCTGTCTCTACCCTGCCTGCCAGCGCACCGCGGCCCGCCCCGACTCAGCGGGCCCCGAGTCAAAGCTAAGCTGGGCCTGCAGCCATGCTGACTTCGGCACGCTCGCCGAGTAGCGGCGCGAGTAGCCGCGTGAGCTCGTGCCAGTCGTGCGCGCAGATCACATCCTCTTCTTCGCAGATCTCCTCGTTCCACGGATGGCCGATGGTCGCTGCCACGATCCCGTGCTCGAGGGCACCGCGGATGCTCATCGGACAGTCGTCGATTAACAGCTCGACTCCCCGCTCCACACAGCCCTCGACCTTCTGCGAGGAGCACAGCAGGTCGTCGAACGGCAGGCCGATAGCGCGCAGCCACGCGGCCGTCGCCTGCTGGCAGTCGGCCTCCCGGTAGCTTGCGACGTGCACGGTGTGACCCTGCGCTCGCCAGCCACACACGGCCTCCACGGCACCGGGGTATGGAACCCCAGCAAGGATGCGCTCGTCGCTGTGGCTCTCTTTGACGCACAGCGCAAGCTGCTCGGGGCGCAGCCGCGTGAGGCCCCATGTCAGCTGCTCTTCATAGGGCAGCTCCACTCCGAAACGGCGCACGGATATCTCCGAGAGCACGTCCCAGTAGTCATGCAACGTTGAGTCGATATCTACCGCGATCCGCATTGCCATACCCCTTGCTCTATACATTATCCCCTAATGAGCTCTGTGTCCTCCCCGTCGAAGCCCGGCGCGAGCGATTTCCCCTACGGACCGCTGGGACGTTCTCCCTGGCTGGACGTCGACTGGCATCAGCATCAGCACTGGACAATTATAAACGATTCTCCCGTCAATGTCGTTGAACTCGGGCAGGGCCCGCCGCTGCTGCTGGTGCACGGCCTCTCGGGGTCCTGGCCGAACTGGCTGGAGCAGATCCCGGTGTTCGCGCAAACGCATCGGGTCATCGCGATCGATCTGCCCGGATTCGGCCATTCGCCGATGCCAGCTGAGACGATCTCGATCTCCGGCTATGCGCGCACGCTCGACGCACTACTCGACTCCCTTGGGCTCGACGCGGCCGCGGTCGTCGGCAACTCGATGGGTGGCTTCGTCGCGGCCGAGCTGGCCATCAACTTCCCGCGGCGCGTCGAGCGCCTGATCCTGGTCTCCGCGGCGGGACTCAGCACCTACAACAACCGTGCGGGGATGCGCGCGCTACCCGCACTACGACGGGCCGAGCGCATCGTCGCCGCCTACGCCGGCTGGACGGCCGCGCACTCCGATACCGTCGCACGCCGCCCCGGGTTGCGCAACGCGACCCTCGGCTTGGTGACGAGCCATCCGAGCCGGCTACCAGCTGCGCTCGCGGCCGAGCAGATCCGCGGCGCCGGCAAGCCGGGCTTCATCCAAGCCCTGCAGGCAAACCTCGACTACGACTTCCGCGATCGACTCGGCGAGATCGCCTGCCCGACGTTGATCGTGTGGGGGAGCAACGATCGTGTCATCACCGCACGCGATGCCAATCACTTCGCGGAACTGATCCCTGGCTCGCGCAAGGTCGTCTTCGAGGACACGGGCCACCTGCCGATGCTCGAGCGTCCCGCAGCGTTCAACGCGCTGCTGGATGAATTTCTAAGCGAGTAATCGCACCGGCAGGGTCGGTCCTAACCAGCTTGTCCAGCCGACCGATCGTCGCCGGTCGTGCGGCACAGGCGAAGCCGCGACTCAGCTAGCGGGCGACGGCGCCCTTGGCGGCGCTCCCGACGAGCTTTGCGTACTTCTGGATCGCGACCTCGATCTGCGCACCGTCACCCGCAGGCGGGGCGTACTCGCCGAGACGTTGCGCGATCTCGGCGTCGGAAAGCCCGACATCCAGACGCCGCGCATCGACGTCGATCGTGATCTCGTCACCGTCGCGCAGCGCCCCGATCGGACCACCGCGGACGGCCTCGGGGGCGACGTGAGCCGCCATGAAACCGTGTGTGGCACCGGAGAAGCGCCCATCGGTGATCAGCGCCACGGTGTCCCCCAGGCCCTCGCCGACGATGGCTGCGGTGACGGCGAGCATCTCGCGCATCCCCGGTCCGCCGGCGGGCCCCTCGCCGCGGATCACGACAACGTCGCCGGCTTTGATCTGCTTGGCAAGCACGGCCGCCATCGCGGCCTCCTCGCCGTCAAAGACGCGCGCCGGGCCTACGTGCCGGCGGCGCTCGTGTCCGGCGAGCTTGACGACGCAGCCATCGGGTGCGATGTTGCCGCGCAGGATCGCAAAGCCGCCGCTCGCCTTCAGCGGCTCGGAGAGCGGCCGCACCACCCGCTGTCCGGGGGTCTCGCGAGCCGCGGCGGCCTCTTCGCCGATCGTGCGGCCGGTGACGGTCAGCGCATCGCCGTTGAGCACGCCGGCTTCTGCCATGCGCTTGAGTACGAGCGGTACGCCGCCAGCCTCGTAGAGATCGGTCGCGACGTAGTGCCCACCGGGTTGCAGGTCGCACAGCAGCGGTGTGCGCTCGGAGATCGCGTCGAACTCGTCGATGCTCAGTGGGACTCCCATTTCGTGAGCGACGGCGAGCAGGTGCAGCACGCCGTTGGTGGAGCCTCCGCTCGTCGCGACAGCCGCGATCGCGTTCTCGAGACCTGCCTTGGTGATGACTTCGCTCGGACGCAGACCGCGGCGCAGCACGTCCATCGCGAGTTCCCCAACCCCGACGGCGACCTCCAGCTTGCGGCCATCCTCGGCCGGCACCATCGCCGAGCCGGCGGGCGAGATGCCGAGCACCTCGAAGGCCATCGCCATCGTGTTGGCGGTGAACTGTCCGCCACAAGCACCGGCCCCGGGCGAGGCGACCTCCTCCAGTTCGTGCAGCTCCTGCTCGGTGATCTTTCCGGAGGCGTAGGCGCCAACGGCCTCGAACACCTGCTGGATAGTCACGTCCTCTCCGCGGAAGTGGCCGGGGCGGATCGAGCCGCCGTAGAGCATCAGACCGGGGATGTCCAGGCGCGCGAGCGCCATCACGGTGCCCGGGATCGTCTTGTCGCAGCCGGAGATCGTGACCAGCGCGTCGAAGCAGTGGGCGCTCGCGACAAGCTCGATCGAATCCGCGATCAGCTCCCGCGAGATCAGCGAGGCCCGCATTCCGGCGGTGCCCATCGTGATCCCATCGGAGATCGCGATCGTGTTGAGCTCCATCGGAGTGCCACCGGCGGCGCGGATGCCCTCCTTGACCTTCGCCGCGAGCACGCGATTGTTGAAGTTGCACGGCATCGTCTCGATCCAGGAGTGCGCGACGCCGATGATCGGCTTGGCGAGATCCTCAGCGGTGTAGCCGATCCCGTGCAGGTAGGCACGCGCCGCGGCCCGCTCGGGGCCCTCGGTCAGCGCGCGACTGCGGTGTCTGATGTCGAAGCTGCTCACTGGGCGGGAACACTACCCAGCCCGCGCCCGACGCGCTCGATCCGCTCGCGCTCCCAGCGCGCGAGCAGCGCAAGATCGTCGCGTATCTGCTCGGGGTCGAGCTGACGCCCCGGCAGGTGCATGTTGGCGTCGGCGATCAGCCGACGCTCATCGGCCGTGAGCGCCATCCACTTCGCCAGCACGTCATCGGCATCCGGCAGGCGCGTACTGCCGTAGGGGCGCGAGTGATCGGGAAATGCGACGCAGTACTCGTTCAGTAGCGCACCGGTCTTGGGCAGGTAGGCCACGATCGGCCGGTGTGGGTAGATCAGGTATGCGTAGGAGGCGCTCGGAGCGTCACGCCGCCCGCCCCAGACCCGCAAGAAGCCGAGGTCGCGGTACATCTCCCACTCCTCCTCGTTGACGCAGGAGCGCAACAGCGCTCGTGCGCGCTGCTCGGCGCGCAGCTCGCGGCCGGGGTCATAGAACTCCGGCTGGGCAAGCTGTGTCCGCCCGCGCGAGCGCAGCCGGCGAACGACCGGCGATCCAGCCGCAAGCGAGCGCAGGCGGGGCAGAGCCAGCTCCGAGAGCAGCGCCGCGACCACGATCGCGGTGGCAGTGAGCGCGAGCAGCATCGCGCTCCTACTGGAGCGCGCCGCCGGCGGCGCGCGGGAAGAAGATCACGCGCTCCGCGTCGCGCGGCACCTCGCCGAAGCTCTTGACCAGCTCCGCCTCACGGCGACCATCGCGGCGCTCTGTCGGGACTGCAGCCCACATACCCGCGTCGAGCTCGCGGCGAAAGGCCTCGATCAGCACAGCCTCCTCGGCGGGCACCTCGACGTCCCCCTCGGCGAGCACGATCTCACCATGCCCTGGCTTGAGCCGCAGCAGCTTCATCGCCCCTCGATTATGCCACTCCGCAGGCGCTCCACGCCGAGGATGTCTACCGGGCCAGCGCCGGCCCCGATGTCGCGCAGACCCTGAGCCACGGCCTCACCGGCGAGCACTCGTGCGGCGCGGGCGGCCTGTAGTGGCGTGTCGCCCAGCGCCAGCCGCGCGGCGAGCACGCTCGAGTGGGTGCAGCCTGAGCCGTGCGCGGCACCATCGCGATGACGCTCGCCGGGGATCTCGACCGCAACGCCACCGGCATCGAGGAACAGGTCAACCGTGCGCGCGCGGTGGCCGCCGGTCAGCACGACGTTGCGCGGCCCGAGTGCCAGCACGGCGCGCGCGAGCTCCTCGGCGCTGTCGTTCGTCAATTCGCCCTCGCCTCCGGGATTTGCCGGCAGCGGTGTGTCGATGGCCGTGCCGGCAAGCGTGTATGCCTCGGCCACATTGGGAGTGAGGACGGTGGACAGCGGCAGGATCTCCTCGATCAGAGCCCGCTGTGCTGCGGGGTCAAGCAGCCTCGCACCGGACTCTGAGACCATCACGGGGTCTACTACTACGGGCGTCTCAGGGGGTAGCTCACGCAGCGCGCGCGCGACCGCATGGGTGACCTCCGCGGTCCCGAGCATGCCGACCTTGACCGCGTCGACCCCGATGTCCTGCAGCACGGCCCGCACCTGCTCGAGGACGATCTCGGGCGGCACGGCGTGGATGGCTCGCACACCGACGGTGTTCTGAGCGGTGATTGCAGTGATCGCGCTCATCCCATGCACGCCGCAGCGCGCGAACGCCTTGAGGTCGGCCTGCACGCCTGCGCCACCGCCGGAGTCCGAGCCGGCGATCGAGAGCACCCGCGGGGTTTGTTTCTGAGGCGTCACGGTCACGCCACAGTAGTAGCGCGCCAGACACACATCGGAGGAGCGTCCCGAACGCTCTCCGGATCGCTCTCACCGAGACGCGCTAGGTGCGCTCGCTATCGAGCACAGCCATCTGCTGCTCGGGGTAGCGATCTCCGACAGCCGCGCCGGGTGGAATCGCGCGCTCCAGGGCCGCAAGGTCCTCGGCGTCGAGCTCGAGCGCCGGCGCGCCTAGTGCCTCCTGCAGCCGCTCGCGTGTGCGCGCCCCGATGAGCGCAACGATGTCCTGGCCACGAGCGAGCACCCAGCCGATCGCGACCTGAGCAACGGTGGCGCCCTTGCCTTCGGCCAGTGCCCGGAGCCCCTCGACCAGCGCCAGGTTCTGCGCGAGGTTGGCGTCGCTGAAGCGCGGGGCACGACCGCGAAAGTCATTGGCGGCCAGCTCGCGCTCGGCTGAGAAGTGGCCGCTGATCAGCCCGCGGCTCAGTACCCCGTAGGCAGTGACGGCGACGCCCAGCTCGCGGCACGCCGGCAGGATCGCGGCCTCGATCCCGCGTGAGATCAGCGAGTACTCGATCTGCAGGTCGCAGATCGGATGGGTCGCCGCCGCGCGGCGGATCGTCTCGGGACCGACCTCCGAGAGGCCGATGTGGCGCACGTAGCCGGCCTGCACGAGCTCGGCGATCGCGCCGACGGTCTCCTCGATCGGCACATCGGGGTCCAAGCGCGCGGGCCGGTAGATGTCGATGTACTCGACACCCAGGCGCGTCAGCGAGTGCGCCAGCGCGGTCTTGACCGCGGGTGGACTGGCGTCGTAGCCGAGCCAGGCGCCTTCCGGTCCGCGCTGCGCGCCGAACTTGACGCTCAGCAGGTAGTCCTCGCGCGAACGTCCCCGGATAGCCTCGGCGATCAGCAGCTCGTTATGGCCCATCCCGTAGAAGTCGCCGGTGTCGAGGAGGTCGATCCCAGCGTCGAACGCGGCGTGGATCGTGGCGATGCTCTCGGCGCGGTCGGCCGGCCCGTACATGCCCGACATGCCCATGCAGCCGAGGCCAAGCGGGGCGACCTCAGGTCCAGCGGTTCCGAGCCGGCGAGCGCTCACGGGGTTCGGTTTTAGCACATCGTCAAATCGCGCAGTACGGCGGCAGGGCGCTCACACCATGCTAATGCGCGAGCGCCCTACCAACCCGTGTTGTTCAACCTACTGCTGGTACTCGCTACGCCTTGATTTCGCCTTCGCCATTAGTCCCCACCAGTTCGGCGAAGCCCGTCATCTGCAGACCCAGCCGTTCGGGCGTACTACCAACTTCCCATAGAAAGCTGAGATGTTGTTCTAGTGGCCCACCTTCGAAGTTCCCGATTTCCTGTATGCCTCCTTTTTCAGCATATTCAAGCGTGAAATGGTTGGTTAGCGTATTCACAGGTCCAATCTTGCCGATTACATGCCCAATGATGCTCGTCCCGGACGTGGTCAACAAAGCACAGTGGATACCAGACGCCAAAATCGCCGTTTCTCCCGTTTCACCCGCAAGTTCGACGCCTACCTTTTTGGTGGCTTTTTCGATGTAGCCTAATTTCCCCGTCAAATGAGCCAAGATCCAATTTTCGCTTTCGGTCCCTCCATTGCGGCAGCTATATTTACCGAGGAAGTCCAGTTCACACTGGCCAAGCCTCGCAGTACCCCTCAAGGTCGACCCTGAAAGAATTGCCACCATTGCCCCGTATTTACACTGGATCTCGATACCACTTGTGGTATGCATCGTTATCGCCCCAGGGATGCTGATATCCAGCGACCCTTCATGTCCACCACTTTTAGAGACGTATTCGGGCAAAGCCGCCGTAGCGCTCGATGCACCCAAACCACTTAGCGCACAAATGGCTAGGGCCGCGACGACTACCGCTCTCAAGTTGCTTCTCATATATCACAGTCTCCTGTTTAGGTTCACTGTCAACGTCGACCAATCAACTTGGCCGCATTCGCGAAGCTACATCGCAGCCGGGAGGCGGTCAAGATGTCATAGAGGTTTCGTATCACCGTTGCATATGTGTGACTCCTACGTCCGTTGACCTTGCGCCCATCCCGTCACGACCCGGCATCCGTGAGGCGTCAGCGACCAGGCATTTGGGTGGCCCGGGCGGCCCGCACGCTTGTCCAACAACCCCAAGCGCTCCAGGCGCCTGAGCAGCATGGATATCTGGCTGTGGCTGCTCACCCCAACTGCCGTCGCGACACTATGGTTGCTGGCCCCCGGATGAGCAGCTAGATGCAGAAGACACTGCCGCGCACGGTGCGCTCTTGGGTCACGCAGCGCGTCGGGCACCTCCACCGCAACCGCACGGGGCTTGCGCGATGGATCTCGCCCCGACAGCATTTGCTGGGAAAGCGCCTGCCCGCGCTCGATCTCGGCGGCCACAGCGTGCACATCCACATAAGGTGCGGTGACTATGCCCATCAGGGGACCCAGCAGCGAGAGCAGCGGCTCGGGCTGCGCAAGCACGACGTGGGCTTGTATGACGCCGATCACGGCTGCCATCACACCCGCCGCCGCCAGCGGATGCGTCGGGCAATCGGCGGGCGCGGGCCAGTGCTCGACAACCAGCTGAGTCAGGGCCGCGAGGTTGCGCTCGCGACGCTCCAGTGCCCAGGTACCGGCCGCCAGCGACTCGATGAACCACACGCGCGTCAGACTCGGCTCGGCGTCGAAGAATGACAGCAACCCGCTGAGCGCTACAAGCGCCGCATCTCGCCAGCGCTCGGCGTCGCGGAGCACCTCGCGCAGCAGATCGCTCACCTGCCTGTAACCATCGTTGAGCACCCCGAGAAAGCACTCCTCACGACTGTCGAACAGCTCGTAGAAGGTCCCCCGCGACACTTTCGCGCGCGAGCACACCGCCGTCAGCGAGGCGCCCGCAAACCCCACCTCACAGGTCACGTCCACCATCGCCTCCAGAATCCGAGTGCGTCGCTCTGCGGCAACCGCTCGACGTGTCCAGGTGCAATCCTCCATTTGGCAGCGAATCGAGCTCAGCGGCCGGTCTGTGAGCGGATCGTCTGCTCCACCTCCCGCCCCTTGGGCGTGAGACTCCACGCGTTGGACTCGCGACGGCCCTGCCTACGAATGTCGTTGGCTATGAGCCCGATGTGCTCCAGACGCCACAGGAGCTTGGATATCTGGCCCTGGTCCGCGACCCCGGAAGCGTCGGCAACCTCCCGGCTGGAGGCCCGCGGTTGCTCGGAGATCGCCCGCAGCACGCGGACCGTGCGATAGGTCAGACGCATATCCAAGTCCCGCAGGGGGTCAGGCGTAGATACCGCCCGTCTGCGAGTGCGTGGGGCTTTGTGCTCGAGCTCTCGTGCGGCACCCTCAACGCCCAGATAGGGCAGGACGACCATGCACATCAGATGATTGAGCAGACCGCCGAGCGGCTTGGGATCGCGTTCACCCAGGCGCGCATGGACGACCGCGAGAACCGCGCCAACCGCCCCCTCGGCGACGATCCGCGGAGGGCGAGCCGACTTCCAGTCTCCTGACCCGCGGGCCGAGGCACCGCGGGTGCGTATCCCATTGCGCGAGCCAGCCGCACCGTCGTGAACCGCGTCGATCAGCAGGTCGACTATTTGCGCGCGCCGTTCGATCACGCTGCGCTCGCCGGCGAGCGAGTCGACCACGAGCAGGCAGCCGAGCGCGGGCTCATCATCGAGGAACCCGAGCAGCGCCCCGAGACCCGCCCTAACGCTCGCCTCCCAACGGCCACGTGCCTCATCGTCCTCTGTAGCGGGGGCCGCCTGGTATGCGGCGAGCACAACGCCTGCCGCGCGCTCGACGGCATACTCAAACGCGGCCAGCAGGCAATCGCCACGATCGGTGAAGAGCTCATAGAACGTGCGCCGCGAGACCCCTGAGTGACTCACGACATGCGCAACCGCCACCCCGGAGACGCCGCGCTCGTGAACGAGCTCGGTCATCGCCGCGAGAATCCGAGCACGCTGGATCTCCCAGACCTGCTCACGACCCGTGGCATCGCCGCTGAGGCCATGGATTGCTCGACCGGACAGCGCGTCGCGACTCGTGGAGGACACCGTGGCCATTGGCCTAACCCCTCTTTCTCCTCTCGTTGGAACGCCGCTCGTTGTGCTTGCTTTTAGCGCCCGCGCGTTTGCCCTTCTTCTTGTGCGAGACCTTTCTCGCCTTTGGACAGTTGCTGACCTTGATCTTCGCGCTCTGGTGGATCACTGCGCCGTTCTGCGCAACGAATTCGGTTGGCATTGCCAACTTGCTCTTGCAGAGGTTTCCGTTCGCTGCCAGCGCCGCGTAGGGCCCCTGGGGCAGTTTCAACTCGAAGCTGCCAACCGGGACGTCCGGCACGGTGTTGAACGTGCTGCTCGTGATCCCCTTCTTGCTGATGAACGTTTCACCGTGCAGGTCGACAGTGACCCCATCCTCGCCCTTCAGCACAACGACCAGTTCGGGGAACTTCGCACCACCATGGCTGACGAAGTACGCCGGACCGGCGAGCCCCCCCGCGAGGATCGGCGTCGTCGCGGTCGCTTCGCCAACCCTGGACGCCGCGGGACAGCTTTCGGGATCCGCGTCGAACACCGCTTCGGTGCATGCCTTCTGCAGCGTCTTCAGCTGCGAGGGCAGTTGCTTGGGCAGTTCGACTTTGACCTTCGCGATGTTTGCCAGTGTCCCCGCGGGGCCACTCGGGTAGATCAGCTTCACATCGAGGCTCGCGCCCTTTGCTTTGGAGGTCTTCCCCGATGTGGAGACCTCGAGCCCCGGTCTGAATGCGAGCGAGGCGCAGTTGGTGACCTGGAACGGCGTTTCCACGCTGGCACTCGCGCCTTCGCTGCTGGTCATCGTGCCTGTCAGCTTCAGCGGGTTGCAGTCGGTCGGGTTAAACGTGAATTCCGGCCTGTCGACCGTCACGTTCACGTGCTGGATCTGCAGCGCGATGCCGTCCTTAATCGTCGGCAACGGATCGCTGACGATGTGCAGCGCCGCGGTTGTGGGATCCACTTCCACCTTTGCCCGCACCACGACGTAGCCCAGGTTGAACGGGCCCGCCTGCGCCGGGTTCAAGATCGACAGCCCGAACGGAGCGCCCTTGTAGGGTCCCGTGATGAACACCTGGCCACCTTCGACCGTGAAGGGGTCGTTGCCCAGTCCCGCGCTGACGACGGTATGCCCGATCAGGCTCCCGGCCGGACAGTCTCCGGTGGAGGCCTGCGGTTCCCCGCATAGCTGCACCTTGGAGAGATTCCCCGAGAGCCCCGGCGGCAATTGCACCGAGAGCCCCGCTAGTGTCTGATCGGCGTCGGGGCGGCTCATCGTCAGCGTGAATGGCGTGAACCCACCCGCCTGCAGGTTCGTCGAGCCCGCTTGGAACCCTGGAGCGAAGGGCCGCGGGTTCCCGCACGGCGTTCCGTTCGGTCCGGAGGTGATCTGGAACGTCGAGGATGGTTCCGCCGGCGCGTTGCCCGACCATGGCGCAAACGACGCCCTGGTGATATAGGAGCCGCACAGTGGCGGCGTCGTCAGCGGTGCGCGCGCCGACCCGAAGAAGTGCAACCGCAGATCTTCGAAGGGCAGCTCCGGCGTGTTTTCGAAGACCGCGACAGCCTGTCCGGTCTGTTCGTTGAGCCCAACTTCACCCGCGATCTTGATGAGGATTCCGTCTGTGGGGTCTTCTACCACGATATACATGGCGACCAGTGACCCGAAGGGGTTCGCGTCCTGTGCCGCGAGATAGACCTCGCCGTCGAGCGGGTGCTCCAAAAGCGGGGTCGTCAGTTCAACGGTCGCTATCTTCGATGCTTCCGGGCACGCCGGCACGGCAGCCGTTTCCAAGCCGATCTGCCCTAGCGAGCAGGCCAGTAGCCCGTCCGCGGCCGCCGGGCTCAACTGCACGCCCTGTGGCAGCGTGACCCGCGTGCTCTTGAGATTCGACTCCGCAAGCCCGGTCGGGCTCAAGATCGATTCTTGCGGTACGTGCACCCCGACCGTCAGCCCGGTGGGGGTACTTGCCGCCTGCCCATCTGGGGTGGCGCTGATCGAGGGTTCGAACGCCAGTCGGTTGCAGCCATCCAGCGCCAGCGGCGCACCCAAGCTGTCGTGCCAGCGGTAGATCATGGGTGCGGTCAGCGCGGAGGGGTCCGACCAGGAGTCGACCGTCACCGAGGAGCTCAGCGGTTCGCTGGCGGGATTCCCGCAGGATGTCGGCAACGACAATAGTGGCGCCGCCACCGTGTCTTCCGGTGATTGACAGCCCCCGCCGGTACCGAACAGGCGCGACAGGCCTACGCAGTCATTGCCACGCGAGGAGTCATGCCGCGGGTCGCCGGGCACGCCCCAGAAGGTCACCTGCGAGGAATGAAACCCGGCGAGCTCGGTGAGGTTCTTGACGTTGACCGACACCCCGTAGTCACCGCCGGTGCGCAGCGAAGTGTCGAGGATCACCGGGACGCCGAGCGCGGAAAAGCCGAACCGCGCCGGCTCGCCAACAGACGGCACCAGCTCGAACACCGGCTCGGGAATCGTGAAGTACCCCAGCGCGGTGGGTTCGAAGATAGTGACGATGGCTACGCCAACTTGCGTATTGGTGGGACAGTCGTTGGCGCCAATCGAAGGGATGGCTGCGAACTGCGTATCCGAGCAGCGTGGAAAGGGGCTCGGATTGCCGAGGAGGCCCGGCGGCAGCGCGAAGTTCAGATCCTTTGGCAACGCCGGCTGCGCCACCGTCTCACGTCCATTCTCGGTCGTTTCGGGACCGCCGTTGAGGTACAGCGAGGTCGTCAGCTGAAATGGATGCGATCCCGCCTGCGTAGCAGGCGACCCATCTGCGTTTTCGGGCGTCAATTCATAGGTTTCAACACCGAACGGAGTGGACGATGCGCTGATCGTGATCGGCCTACTCAGGGATGCGCTGGGCGCACCGCCGCCAACCACGCCAACACTGTTGAGCTCACCAGATGACGCGCCCGCATCCACTTTTACATGGATCTTGATTTCAATGACTTCGTAGTTCGGCAGGGTGCCGGTGAACGTGCAGACCACGACCGAGGTCCCCGCACATTCCATCGCGACGCCGAAAAGGCGACCGTGGAGACCAGCGGTGCCCTGTACCGAAGTCGCGGTCAATCCTGCCGGCAGCTTGTCCGTCAGCGTCACCGGAACGTTTTCGCCCTTCACGCTCCCGTCGCCGACATTGCTCGCGAGCACCATCAGCGTGCCTTCGCCCTGCGGCGGCAGATACGTCGGGTGAGACCCCAACGTCAGATGCCACCATGCACGACCTTCTTCGGCGGACGCTACCGGGACGCCAATTGTTGCGGCGAGTAGCACACCCGTCACTAGTAGGCCGAAGTACTTGCCGATCATCTTGAGCTTGCCTCGCATCACTTGCCCCTCCCCTTGTTGCGCCTCGCCCTTGCGGACAAGCTCTGCGTGGACTTCGATCTCGCCGCGTGCTTGCGACGCTTCTTGTGCTTGGCGCGCTTCTTGGCCTTCGCTTTGGGTTTTGACTTTCCGCGTTTGGCCTTTGTCAGCGGCTTGGCCACGGGCGGCGCGAGATTTCCCGAGCCAGAGAACGTCGCACTTGCCGGCGCGCCGAAGATCGTCGGCTGCGGCGCAGGCGCCGGCCGGCACGAATCCTCATTCGTACACGCCGGCGTGGAGGGGGGCTGCGTGGAGCACGGCACCGCCGCCGAGCAAGCGTGCGCGTCGTACACGTCGATCGCGGTATCGACGTCCTGCGGCACCAGTTGCGCGCTGGTCAGGAAGAAGACGTCTTCGCCGCTGGCGCTCGCATCCAGGAACGCCGATTCCTCATCGGATGCGCCCGAGGACAGCAGGTCGACACAGCCGCCGGAGCTTTCGCTGAACGTGACACTCGAGACAGCGCAGCTGCCGATCCCCGCCGGCTCATACTCATAGACATCGGCTACACCATTCGTATCCTGCGGCACCAGCGCATCGAAGCTATTAAAAAACAGCCTGCCGCTATCTGAGAGGTAACGTGACTGGTAGACCGCCGTGCCGCCCGAGTCCTCGCTTGTCCATCCTGGGATATTTGCGGCCAGCCAACGGTCTTCCCAATTTTTCTGCCGCTCGACGAGTGGTGCTTCCCCTCCCGTTCCTGCCGCGACAGCATCGAGCTTGCCCACCGGCTCGGCACCGGTCGGATCGCAAGACGCACAGACAAGATGGCCCGATTCTGAATCGTAAAGGTAGACCTCCTCATCGGGCACACCGCTGTTCGCATCCCGGTTGTCATACCCGGTCAGGTTGCGGTCAGACATGAACGCCAGATCGCGGCCGTGCGGCGATACCCTCGAGGTTACAGTTCCAAGGTGTTCAAGTTGAGCTTCCCAGTCCCTTTCATCTTCGCTTGAGAGAACTGCGACGGTACGCGTCGTCCAGCGCGCGCCATCGTAGTGCAGCGCGTAGAGGTTGCAAGTGGTTCCGGGCGGTGGTGGTATGCCGCTGGGCTTGAAGCAATCTCCCTGAGCGGCACCCGGGGCAAGCACGGCGTTGGCGACGATGTAGAGCTCGGAGCCGTCTTCGCTTGCGCCCAGAACGGTGCCCTGTATTCCGGCGCTTTGGCCGGAGTGTTCATCTGTCAGGTCGGTCAGCTTGCACGCCAGCTTGCCGGCCACTTCGATCACTTCACACTCGTAGAGATCTGCCCCTTCCGGTGAGGCATGGGCCGTCAATCGCTGGGAGTCGGTGAAGAACACTCGCGACCCTTCGCTGTTGGCCAACTGGAAGATAGGATTCGAGGTGCCGCCTTCAGGGCCATCCTGAACCGTATCCAGCCTAAGAGTTTCTCCCTTCGACACGTCACGAAGGTAAAGGTGAGCTACTCTCTGGGATTCATCTCCACGCCAGACGATGCGCGAGCCATCATCAGAGATTGCATGCCTTGTGTTGTGGCTTTCATCGCCGAGCGATGCGTTACTCGCGGGTTCGCCGCCTTCGCTTTCCGGCAGGAGGTTGACGAGCTGCAATCGGCCCTGCGTCCACTCGTACAACCCGCTTTCGGTACGGGGCGAGGTCAACGCTTCCGGCGAGGACAGGATCACGTGGCTTAGGTCCGGCGACCCGGCAACAAAGCGAGGTGAGTGTTCGTATGCGCCCTTGAGTTCGCTCCCGGGGGCGGTGTTCGAAGTCCTCACCAGCGGCTGGTAGGCACTATGCGAAGTGTCGTACAGATAGGCGGTCCGCCCACCGGCTTCAGAGGAGAGCAGGTTTTCACTGGCGCCAATCGGTTCCAGGACCCCAAGTGAGAGATCCGAGGAGAAGAACCTGAATTCCTGGCCCTCACCACGCACTCCAGGTGGTTCGGATTGCGGCGGGGAGACGTCCCGCGATGACCAGCCGGCGGCGCCGCGTACAGAGAGGACCTGCACGCGGGTGATGTTCCCGGCCGGGTTCGCTTCGGTTGGGGCAGAGGCGATATAGGTCATCGCAGCGCCGCTTTCGGCGGCCTGGATCGCGGCCCCTTCGCCACCGATGGGTTCGAATCCCGCGCCGTCCTTGATTGCCGGAGAGACCAGTTCCCACTGGCGGCCATCGAGCAGCGCCAGCTCCTCGCCAGCGCTCTGCGTCGTGAACGTTTGATCGGCGCCGGCGACTTCACTGGCCAGCGTGTTGCTGGCGACCACCCGGTAGTGATAGGTGGTGTGCGGTTGCAGGTTCTGTGGGCGCACGCTGACGCTGACATCGCCGAGGCCGGAGCCCGCATCGCCACCCGAGACGGGCGCACTCATGCCGTAGGACGCGCTGGGGCCGTATTCGAAGCGATATGTCGTATCCAGACCCCCGGGGTTGATCTGCCCGGAGAAAGTGGCGCTCGTGGAGGCATCGTCAGTGAGCGACTCCCCGTCAACCTTCGGGGCCGCTGGAGCGATGAACGTCTCATCGGCACCTGGCCTAGTCCCGTTCGCGTTTCCTGCGTTGAGCCGGAAGTGGTAGAGGGTGCCGGGCTGCAGGCCACTCACATTGGCGTGAACCGCTTCGGTGTTGCTACCCGCGCCTGGGGTTGGGACGCAGGGCGTCGTCGCCCCGTATGACGCTTCGGTCCCATATTCGAACTGACAGCTCGTGAGCGCTTCGCCTCCTGGATTGACGGTTCCGTTGAGCGTGGCGTCGCCGGCCGTCGCGGTCAGATCGGTCGCTGCCCCGGTGATGGCTTCGGGCAACACAATCGAGTCGAAGACCGCGACGTCATCCGCCGCGGAGTCGGCAACGTAAACGGTGCCGCTGCTTGCGTCGACCGCGATGCCGCTGCCGCTCGTCAGGTGCCCGGCGCCGAAGCGCTCCAGCGGCGTGCCGCTGCTCGAACTGAATGCCGCCACCGTTTCCACGTTCCCCACATACAGCTCGCCACTGACTGGATCCAGCGCGATCCCGGTGGTCGGTTCGACATCGATTTTGTTGATCAGCACTTCACCCGAGGACTTGACCTTCTCGATGTCTTCTCCTTCATAGACGTTGTTATCGGTATAGAGATTGTCTTCTGCATCCACCGCCAACTCCGTCGACCCAAACAACTCAGACTCAGAAAGGCGTTGGTTTTCCAGCCCATCGCTGAAGCTGATAAGTTCACTACTTCCCCCTTCCAGTACCCACAAGGTACCGGCGGGATCCACTGCCATGCCCGTCACCTGGTGGAGCACCACGCCGTTGGCCCCCGCTGTCAGCTGCCCCAGATAGGCCCCCCCTTCGCTGAACTTGTAGATCACGCTTCGGCTTTCCCCCGCAAACTGCGCTTCACCAGCCACGTAGACGTCGCCCGCGGAAGGATCGACGAGTGCGTTGGTCGAGTTGTCGATCGCGATCTCGACCATGTTCGTCAGGACACCGCTCGGAGCCGCGGACCCGTTGAATTCACCGAGGACCGTGGAGCCCGTCGCGTTGAACTCCTCCACGCGGTCGTTGCCCCTGTCGAGCACGTACACGTCGTGCGTGGTGTCGTTCACGGCAACCCCACCCGGTTCCTTGAACTGGCCGCTGCCGGACCCTTCGCCGCCAAACGAGCCGGCGAATGTATGCACTTTCAGCGCCTGCGCCGAGGCGCTCACGAGCAGCAGGCAGCACACCAGGACACAAAGCACAGCCACGGCCCGCGCGGCCCGCGCACGGTGAACGGGAACCCTCATAGACACAATCCCTCCTCGGGCACGCGCACGCGTGCCACCCAGTCGATGAACCCAACCGCGGGGCTCAAGCTCCGCATTGGTACACGAGAACGAAGCCACCAACCCCGCGTGGGGGCAATGTCCAGGCGGCGCGGATGCGCCGATCGAAGCGCCCTACCGGCTAGCCGGCAAGGCGAAGAGAGAGAGAGAGAGAGAGAGATGCATCAGCAGCTTGCTGATGCATCTAGCAACGGTCCTCTCACGAGGAGCAAGGATCCGCGGCACGTTTGTCCCTCTCAAACTCACGCTAAGACAACTCCCTCATCGATCTGACCCAGTCCCTCTCCCAAGACAACGATCCTGCCAGCACGTGGGTCGACCACAGGCGGCCAGACCCAAACCAGACCCTATGTTTGTTTGAAACGCGCCCGGCTGCACATGACTAGCCGGTGGGCAGGACTACTATAAGCAAGCTGCGAGGCATTTGTCAAGCCCCTCACGCGAGCGGGGGCTCGTGCCAGCAGCACTCGCTGTTATGCCATCACCAAGGGGCACATACGCCCAATAAGACATATGTCACAGTCCTGACACAAAAAACTCAGTCAAGGCACAGTTGTGGCTTTAGCTTTGCTGTCATGCACTTCGCTTCCAACGGCTCGCCCAGCCCCACGCGCACTACTAGCGCTCGCGAGGACCCACGCCGCATCCTCGGCCGTCTCGGCGAGCAGCTCGCCGCCGCCCACCTCGAGCGGCTCGGCTTCGCTGTCATCGACCGCAACGCCCGCACGCGCTACGGGGAGATCGACCTGGTCGCCTTCGACGGCCAAACGCTCGCTTTCATCGAGGTCAAGACGAGACGGGCACGCAAACGCTGGCAACTGAGCGCCGAGGAGCAGCCACTTGCGTGGTTGAAGACTCGCCAGCGCACGCGGATCCGGCGCCTCGCGGTAGCCTGGCTGCACAGCGAGTCCCGCAACCGCCCCACAGCCCACACAATCCGATTCGACGCGATCGGCGTGGTGGTAGATGACGCCGGACGCCTGCTCTCTCTTGACCACCTCGAAAATGCATGGTGATGGGACACCCTCAAGGACTAGTCGGAGGCCGACAGGCTAAACGGCCAGCCCTCGATTGCCGGCCGCCATGCGTCAGTCGAGGTTCTCAACGATCTCACTCGCGCGTGACCACTGCTCCGGCGGAACGACTAGAAAGATGTCTCCGCGGCCAAACCTGTCAAGCGGATGGTCGGCCGCGCATTGCGCGTCAAGGCCCATCCCCCTGAGCTGGTCACGCCACGCCACTGCCGTCGTCTGCTCATCAAAAGTGCTGACGGTCTCCCAGTCCTCCAGACGCGGGTCAGCGATCAACACCGCCGGCTCTCTCGGCGCTCGACGCTTTGACAACCACGAAATCCCCATACCCAAAGCCTAACCCTCCAGACTCGTGACACTCCGGATCAGAGTCGATACCAGCGCGCGTGCCCCGCGCGGAAACCTAAAGCGCCAACTGCTGATAGGCGAGCGACTGAAAGGAGAGCCTGTGTAGTGGCGAGACACCCTGGCGCATGATCGCCTCGCGGTGCGCGGGCGTCGAGTAGCCCACATGCTCGGCGAAGGCCCAGCCAGGGTGCAGCACGTCGGCGTGATGCATGTAGCGGTCGCGCGTGACCTTCGCGACGATCGAAGCCGCTGCGATCGCGGCGCTCGTGGCGTCACCGTCGACGATCGCGCGCTGCGGGCGTCCGATGTCGGGGACCGCAAAACCATCGACGAGACACGCGATCTCGCCGTGGATCCCGGCGGTCACACCCAGCAGCGCGTCGTGCAGCGCCGCGAGGTTCGTCTTGTGCAGACCCCGGGAGTCGATCCCGCGCACACAGCGCGAGACGACCGTGACGCGCGCGGCGCTGCGCAGCACCAGCGGATAGAGCTCCTCGCGCGCCTCGGCCGTGTGCTGCTTGGAGTCGTTCAGCGCGGCCAGCGCCCGCGTCTCGCGGGTCCCAACCGAGTCGTAGTCGAAGAGCACAGCCGCCGCCACGAGCGGACCGGCCAGACAGCCACGCCCGGCCTCATCGGCACCGGCGACGAGCCGCCTCTCGAGGGCGCGATCGAACGCGAACAGTCGGCGGCCGCTGGGGCCGCGGCGCGCGCGCCTTCGTGCACGCGTGTTTCCCACACGTGGGGCCGCCGGGACGGCAGGACTAGAGGGTCCCGATGCGATCGGGGGGCCAGTAGGTGGCGAAGGCCTCGCCGATGATCCAACTTGTGGGGACTGGTCCCCAGAACCTGCTGTCGTCGGATTCGCCACGGTTGTCCCCCATCATGAACCAATGGCCGGCCGGAATCTTGATCGGGGTGGGGAAGTTGCACTCCTGGACCCCACCGCAAGCCCGGATGTAGGGGTCGTTCTCACGTTTGCCGTTGACGTAGGCGTGCCCTTCCTTGACATACAAGACATCGCCCGGACCGGCGACGATGCGCTTGATGAAATTCACCGAGGTCTCCTCCTGCGGGTTCGTCTGATCGCAGGCGGCCCCGCCATAGGTGATCGTGGTGCGCGGCACCGGACCGCACTGCTCGTGCTCAGCGCCTTCAGGTGGATGGAAGACCGCGATCTCGCCGACGTGTGGTTTGCCGAAGTCAGTCCCGATGCGGTTGACGAGCACGCGCTGGCCGACGGCGAGCGTCGGTTCCATCGAGCCGCTCGGAATCCGGTAGGGCTTGACCAGGAAAGCCTGGATCCCAACAGCCAAGAGCACCGCTATCACGACGATCGCGACCAGCTCGATGATCGAGTTCGTCGTCGATTTCGTGACCTTCGTCGGCGCTGAGCTCTTGCCAGGTGCCTGACCCGAAGTCGCGGTCGAACTCGAGCCCCCGGTCAGATCCCCGCCCTTGCTGGAGCCCAACCTTTTTGCAGACCTCACACCCATGGCCGCCCTCGCACCCCAGCCGCCATGCGGAGAGGCGTCACGCCTCGGAGCTGCCGGCGGCCTCGCCACCGGCATCGGAGGGGGGTTCCGCTGGCTCTGCGTCGGCCGCTTGAGCGTCACTGGGCTCAGGCTGCTTCTCGACTGCCGCCGATGCGTCCCCCCCGGCGGACGCATCCGCCGTCTGGCTCTCAACTGCTGTCTCGCTCCCACCCGTGCTCTCGCCGTTCACGACCGCGGGCTCGGCGAGTGCCTCCTCCGCACTCGCGCCCTCGGCGTCGGTCGCCTGCGCAGGCTCCTGCTCATGCAACAGCCCCGGCTGCACCGTCTCCTCCGGTCCGGTGTAGCGGCGCTCGCGTACCCGCGCACGCTTGCCGACGCGGTCGCGCAGGTAGTACAGCTTGGCGCGGCGCACATCACCGCGCGAGGCCAGCTCGATGCGCTCGATCTTCGGCGAGTGCACGGGAAACATGCGCTCGACACCGACACCGAAAGACTGCTTGCGCACCGTGAACGTCTCGCGCGCACCGTGGCCCTGGCGCTTGATCACGACGCCCTCGAAGACCTGGATACGACGCCGGGTGCCCTCGATCACCTGGAAATGAACCTTGACGCGATCCCCCGGGCCGAAGTCCGGTACGCGGCGCAGCTGTGCGCGTTCGAGGTTGTCGATGACGGTACTCATAGCTCAGAAAGAAGAGGTTTGCTCGCGCCCGGCCCCATCCTGCAGCCACTCGGCCGCGCGAGATCAGCAATGGTAGCGGACCGCGCCGCCGCGGGCCGCAGCTCCTAGCGACCGGCCTCCCGCGCCGCCGCGCCAAGCTCGCGGCTGCGCTCGCGCCGCCAGTCGCGGATGCGCTCGTGGTGACCGGAAAGCAGGACCTCCGGGACGCGCCACCCGCGGTAATCGGCGGGTCGCGTGTAGTGGGGGTACTCCGGGTCGCCGTCCAAGGCCTCGCTGAAGGACTCCTCCACGGCCGAGTCCGCGTGCCCCAGCGCTCCGGGCAACTTGCGCAGAACGGTGTCGCACACGACCATCGCGGCCAGCTCTCCGCCGCTGAGCACGTAGCGCCCGATCGACAGCGTCTCGCCGGCGAAGTGCTCGACGATCCGCTCGTCCAGGCCCTCGTAGCGCCCGCACAACAGCGTCAGCGCCGGCTCGGCGGCAAGCTCGCCGGCGAGCCGGTCGTCGAGCACCCTCCCGCCCGGCGCGAGCGCGATCACGCGCCGCGTGCGTTTCAGCTCCACCGGATCGACGCCGTAGTGAGCCCGCAGCGCGCTGTCCATCACGTCTACCCGCAAGACCATCCCGGCCCCGCCGCCGAAGGGCGTGTCGTCGACCTGGCCCCCGCCCAGCGGCGTGTGCGCGCGGATGTCCACGCACTCCAGGCGACTGCCCGCGGCAACAGCGTTGCGCACGTGGCGCTGGGTCACAAACCACTCAAACCAGTCCGGGAAGAGCGTGAAGACATCTATTTGGAGTGCGCGCCGGGTCATCCCCCGCCCAGGAAGTCGAGATCGACCACGATCCGCCCGGCGGCCACGTCCACGCTGCGCACGGCGTCCTTGACCATCGGCACGAGCAGCTCGCCACCGTCGCTGCGCCGCACCTCGAGCACCTCGCACGACGGCAGCTCCAGAAACCCGCTGACCGTGCCGAGCTCCTGCGCGCCATCGGTCACCACGCAGCCCTCGAGCTCGTACCCCCACCACTCGCCATCCTCCAGCGCTGGCGCCTGGCCGGGCGGCACGCTCAAGGGCAGACCGCGCAGGGCCTCCGCGGTCGAGCGGTCCTCGACGTCGCGCAGTCGTACGATCGGCCGCTGCTCGACGCCGGAGTGGCGCACTATCTCGTACGTGCGGCCCGCGATCGTGACCGACGCGCCGACCGCCAGCAGGCGCGGGCGGGCGCCCGTCACGTAGAAGCTGCCATCGAGCCCGTGCGCACGACCGACGCGGCCGGCGTCCAACGATCCGCGGGGACTCGGCCCCGCGCTCGACTCCCCGGCGTCAGCCATCGCAGCGCGTCTCAGTCGACGATGTCCAGGAGCACACGGCGCTCGACACCGGCGGCCGAGGCGCGCACGACGGTGCGCAGCGCCTGCGCGGTGCGTCCACCGCGGCCGATGATCTTGCCGTAGTCATCCGCGCCAACGGCGAGCTCGAGCACGACCGTGCCGTCATCCTCCTCGAACTGCTCGACCGACACCTCATCGGGGTCGTCGACGAGCCCTTCCACGAGGTAGGTCACGAGCTCCTTTACCCTCTCCACCGCCATATCTATTCCGCCTCCAGTCTGTCACCCTCGCCGACCATCTGCGGCGCGGGGCGGGCAGCTCTTAGGCGTGGATCCCCTGGATGCGCAGCAGCTTGCGAACAGTGTCGGAGGGCTGCGCTCCGCGCGCGAGCCAGCTGCGAGCGCGATCCTCGTCGATCACGATCGTCGAAGGGTTGGTCTGGGCGTTGTACTGGCCGATCGTCTCGATCACGCGCCCGTCGCGCGGGGAGCGCTGGTCGGCGACGACGACACGCCAGATCGGGTCCTTCTTGCCACCCACGCGGGTGAGCCTGAGCCTTACCGACACGTATTTCCTCTCTTAGTTGCCACGCAGTTGATCGACAGAGCTTAGACGGTTCAGCGCGCCTGGCGCATGAGCGCGCCGACGTCGGGCATCTTGCCGCGCCCGACCTGGCGCATGATCTTGCGCATCTGGCCGAACTGCTTGATCAGCTGGCTGACCTGCTGGACGTTGGTGCCCGAGCCGCGCGCGATGCGCAGGCGGCGCGAGCCCTTGATCAGCTCCGGCCGGCGGCGCTCTTCGGGGGTCATCGAGAGGATGATCGCCTGCAGGCGATCGAACTCGCGTTCGTCGATTTTCATGTTGCGCAGCTGCGCCCCGCCGAGGCCGGGGATCATCCCGAGCAGGTTGCTGAGCGGCCCCATTTTGCGCACCGCCTGCAACTGCTCGAGGAAGTCGTCGAGGCCGAACTCGTTGCGGCGCAGCTTGCGCTGCAGCTCCAGCGCGTCGCGTTCGTCGAACTCGCGCTCGGCGTGCTCGATCAGGCTCATCACGTCGCCCATGCCGAGAATCCGCTGCGCCATGCGGTCCGGGTGGAAGCGCTCGAACTGCTCCAGGTGCTCGCCGGTAGAGGCGTACAGGATCGGACGTCCCGTGACGGCCTTCACCGATAGCGCAGCGCCGCCGCGGGCATCGCCGTCGAGCTTGCTCATCACCACGCCGTCGAACTGCACCGCCGCCGCGAACTGCTCGGCGACGTTGACCGCATCCTGACCGGTCATCGCATCGACGACGAGCAGCGTGTCCTGCGGTTTGACCGCCTCGTGGATACGCACGAGCTCGGCCATCAGCGCCTCGTCTACGTGCAGCCGGCCGCTGGTGTCGACGATCAGCACGTCCTTGCCATCCTCGCGCGCGCGCCGCAGCGCCCACGCCGCGATCTCCACGGGGTCCGGCTCGGTGCCGCGCTCGTAGACCACCGCACCCGCGCGCGTGCCCATCTTGACGAGCTGCTCGACGGCCGCCGGACGGTAGGTGTCGCACGCGGCGAGCGCCACTGCGGAGCCGTGCTCCTCGCGCAGATGGCGCGCGAGCTTCGCCGCGGCTGTCGTCTTACCTGAACCCTGCAGGCCCGCGAGCAGGATCACCGTCGGCGGGCTAGAGGCAAAGCGCAGGCCCTCGACCTCGCCGCCCATCAACGCCGTGAGCTCCTCGGCGACGATCTTGATGACCTGCTGGCCCGGGTTCAGGCGCCCCACGATCTCCGCTCCCAGGCAGCGCTCCTTGACGTTCGCGGTGAACTGCTTGACGACCTTGAAGTTGACATCCGCCTCGAGCAGCGCGAGGCGGATCTCGCGCATCGCGCGGTCGATGTCCTGCTCGGTCAGCGTCCCGCGCTGGCGAACCTCCGCGAGGGTCGCCTGCAGCTTCTCGGCGAGCGAGTCGAACACGATTCCCGCCGCCCGCCCCTCAGCGCTCGCCGGCAGGATCGCCCGCGGCGGGCGCGCCGGCGGGTGGCTCGCCGCCACCGGCGGGAAGCTCACCGGTAGCACCCTCCGTGGCCAGCTCTCCGCTGGCACGCTCACCGGCACGCCGCGTGAGCGCCTCGCCGATGCCCCCGAAGGCCTCGGCGAACTCGGATGGGATCACGAACACCTTGTTGGAGTCGCCTTCGGCGAGCGAGGGCAGCATCTGCAGGTATTCGTAGCTGAGCAGCTCGCGCGTCGGGCGGCCCTCGTGGATCGCTTTGAAGACCGTGTCGATCGCCTTCGCTTCGCCCTCGGCGCGCAGGATCGCAGCCTGGCGCTCACCCTCGGCGGTCAGCACCGCCGCCTGCTGGGCACCCTCGGCGGTCAGGATCTGCGCCTGCTTCTCGCCTTCGGCGGTGAGGATCGCGGCGCGCCGGTCGCGCTCGGCGCGCATCTGCTTCTCCATCGCGGTCCGGATGTCCGCGGGCGGATCGACCGACTTGATCTCGACGCGGTTGATGCGGATGCCCCACTTGCCGGTCGCCTCGTCCAGGACCACCCGCAGCTCGGTGTTGACGTTCTCGCGCGCGGTCAGCGTCGCCTCGAGGCTGAGGCCACCGATGACGTTGCGCAGCGTGGTGACCGTGAGCTGCTCGATCGCCTGCAACGGATTGGCGATTTCATAGGTCGCCGAGCGGGGGTCGGTGATCGTGAAGTAAAGGACCGTTTCGATTCCCACGACCACGTTGTCTTCCGTGATGACCGACTGTGGAGAGAAGTTGACCACCTGCTCACGCAGGTCGACCAGCGGCTTGACGCGATCGATGAACGGCGTGACGATCGTGAGGCCGGGCTCGAGCGTGCGACTGTAGCGGCCGAGCCGCTCGACGACGCCGGCGCGCGCCTGCGGGATGACGCGGATCGTGCGCGCGGCCACGACGAGCGCGAACAGGATGACGACGGCGATGACGATGAGAGCGACCATGGGTGGTGGTGTGCCTTTCTAGTGCCTAATCGGGGTCAATGCATCACGAGTGAGGTGGCCGGGGTCAGTGCATCACGAGCGCGGTAGCCCCGCGTATTTCGACCACCTGGACGCGCTCACCGGCGTCGATGACGTCATCCTCGTCGTAGCTGCGGGCCGTCCAGACCTCGCCGCCGATACGCACGCAGCCGACTCCCTCGCTGTTGGCGATCCGCTCGAGCACGGTCGCGTCGCTGCCGATCAGCGCGGCCGCGCCCGTGCGAATCGGCGGTGGCAGGCGGCGGTGGCGCCGGGCGAGTGGGCGCAACGTGAGTAGGACCAGCAGCGAGGCCAAGAGGAACACGACGATCGCCAGCGGCGCCCCCACGCCGGCCAGGCTCACGATCGCGGCGACAAACGCGCCGATGGCGAACGGTGCGAGGAAGAAGCCGCCCGTGTGCATCTCCCCCACCCCGAGCACGCAGCCCGCTGCGATCCAGATGATTCCGGCGTCCATATCTCCGATTATCGCACCGCACGCGCGCCTCGCCGTGCGATGCGCAGTGCAGCCGAGGTGCTACTTCTCCACCAGCGCGCGCGCGAAGTCCTCGGGGTCGAAGGGGCGTAGATCCTCCAGCGACTCCCCGACGCCGATCAGCTTGACGGGCAGCTCCAGCTCGCGGGCGATCGCGAGCGCGATCCCGCCGCGCGCGGTGCCGTCGAGCTTGGTCAGGATGATCCCGCTGACCTGTACCGCCTCGGCGAACATCCGCGCCTGGCGCAGGCCGTTCTGACCGGTTGTCGCGTCCACCGTGAGCAGCGTCTCATGCGGTGCCCCCTCCAGCTGGCGCGCGATCACACGCCTGACCTTGCCGAGCTCGCCCATCAGGTCCTCCTGGGTGTGCAGGCGACCGGCGGTATCGATGATCACGACGTCGATCCCGCGGCTGTTGGCCTGTGCGACGGCCTCAAACGCGACCGCCCCGGGGTCCGAGTCCTCGGGGCCCGTGACGATCTCGCATTCGGCGCGCTGCGCCCAGCCTTCCAGCTGCTCGGTCGCGGCAGCACGAAAGGTGTCGGCCGCGCCGAGCAACACGCTGCGTCCGAGCTCGCGCTGTAGGTGCCACGCGAGCTTGCCCGCGCTTGTCGTCTTCCCGGTCCCGTTGACCCCGACTGCGAGGATCACCGTTGGCCGCGCGCGGATGTCGATCCGTTCCTCGCCGGTGCGCGCCGTCTCCGCCAGCAGCTCGATCAGCCGCTGCGAGAGCGCCTCGCCGCCGCTCAGCGAGCCGTCGGCGGCCTGCGCCTCGAGCGTCTGTACGACCGCGGCCGTCGTCGTGGCGCCGACGTCGGCCATGATCAGCGCCTCCTCCAGACGCTCCCAGGTGTGCTCGTCGAGGATCTGGAAGAGGGTTGCTTGGATCTCTCCGCCGAGTGCCTGGCGGGTCTTCGAGAGGTTCTCGCGCAGCCGCCGAAAGATGCCCCGCCGGGGCTCGCGCTCCTGCCCGGCCCCCTGCCCGGCGGCGTCGGGCTCGCCCGTGATGAACAGCTCGTTCCAGTCGCGCGGCACCGGTTCAGTCGCTGCGCCGGCGGGCCATCACTAGGCGACCTCGGCCATCTCGCGCACCGGGGCCGGCGCCTGCTCGGCGGCCGGCGGCAGGCGCCGTGAGAGGACCTTGGAGACGCCGTTACCCGCCATCGAAACCCCGTAGAGCCAGTCGGCGGCGTCCATCGTGCGCTTCTGATGGGTGATCACGATGAACTGCGCGCGATCGGCGTAGCGGCGCAGCAGATCCAGGAAGCGGTCGAGGTTGAGGTCATCGAGCGCGGCCTCCACCTCATCCATGATGTAGAAGGGGCACGGACGCGCCAGGAACACGGCGAACAGGAACGCCAGTGCGGTCATCGACTTCTCCCCGCCGGATAGCAGCGAGAGGCGCTTGGAGGACTTGCCGGCGGGAGTGATCTCGATCTCCACGCCCAGCATTTCCTCGGCCTCCTGCCCGAGCTCCTCGGCGTCGGCCTCGGCGTCGGCGGCGGCCTCGGCATCCGCGGCGGGCAGCTCCGCGCCAGCGGACGGCCCCTCGGCTGTGACGCTCTGGCCACCCAGCACCGGCCGCGGGGCGATCTCGTCCTTGACCAGCCGCAACCGGCCGCTGCCGCCCGGGAAGACGTCGCGGGCGAGCTGCTCGAAGTTGCGCGCGGCCGCCTCGAAGGTCTCCTGGAAGGTCTCGTGGATCTGGCGGTCGGTTTCGCGGATCAAGCTGCGCAGCTCGCGCAGCGCATTCTCCAGGTCGTCGCGGCGCCCCTCGAGCTCCTCGACGTGCGCGAGCGCCTCCGCGTACTCCTCCTGCGCCAGCGGGTTCACCGGCCCGAGCTGCTCGCGCCGGCGGCGCAGACGCTCGACGCGCGCGATCAGCGCCTGCTCCTGCTCGGCCTCCAGCGGCGGGTGCCCAGCCCCATCCTCGGGCGCGGGGAGCTCCAGACGCTCGCAGACACCGCGCAGCTCGAGCGTCGCCTCGGCGGCCTGGTCGCGCAGGCGCTGCGCGGCGACCTCGGCCGCCGTGACGGCCTCACCCTCGGCTCGCAGCCGCGCTTGCAGATCGGCCTCCGCGGCAGCACAGGCGCGCAACTCGCCCGCCATCTCCTCACCGGCGGCGCTGTGGCTGGCGAGCTGCGCGTCGAGCTCCTGCACGCGCTCGGAGACGGCCTCCGCTGCTGCCTGCAGCGCAATCGCAAGCCGCTCGGCGAGCGGCAGCAGGCTCGTGTCGGAAGTGTGCTGCGTGCGCAGCTGCTCCAGGCGCAGCACGCGCTCGGAGTGTTCGCGCTCGGCGCGCTCGAACTGGCGCCGCTCGGCCGCCAGCTCACCCTGAAGCTCGGCGCGGCGCACCGCCAGCGCCCCCTGATCGGGCGCCGCGCGGCGTTGTTCGATCACCCATGCCGCGTGGCGCTGCTGCTCGAGTGCGCGCGCGTGGGCGCGCTCGGCGTCGCGCAGCACGCCGTCGGCCTGCTCGCGGGCGCCATCCGCCTCCCGCGTCCTCGCCAGCACGCTCTCGACCACGCCCCGCGCGGCGTGCTCCGCGGCGGCCGCGACGTCGGTCGCCGCGATCAGCTGCTCGCGCTCGTTGCGGCGCGCCAACACGCGCTCGGCGCCGCCGGCCGTGACCTGACGGACCTCACCGGAGGCCGCGAACCACACACGCCCGCCGGCCGTGACAGCCGTCCCGTCGAAGTCCGCCGGAAGCTCCTGCAGCGTCTCGACCACCCATGTGTCGGCCAGCAGCCGGTGCGCGAGCTCCAGCGCTGCCGCGGGCCCCTGCAGCAGCTCGATCAGCCGCCGTGCGCCCGGAACCGGCGGCTCGCGGTCCGCCGGCGGCCCACCGTGCTCGGCGCCGTCCTGTGCGTCCGTCGAGGAATCGCCCTCCACACGAGCGGCGGCGCCGGCGAGCAACGTGCTCGCGCCGTCAGGGCCGGCGCGGTCGAGCAGTGTCGCGGCGGCGGCGATGTCCTCGACGAGCGCCGCGTCGAGGCGGGCGCCGAGCGCGGCGGCGAGCGCGAGCTCGTATCCGCTCTGCACTTTCAAGATCTCGCTGAGCGCGCGCGGTGGCTCGGCGTCTTGGCCCCCGTTCGAGCCGGCGGCGGCGTAGGAGCGGCTGTGGCTACGCAGGAACTGGTTCACGGCCGCGAGCTCGGCGCCGATACGGGCGGCCTCGCGGCGCGCAGCCTCAACCTCGCGCTCGGCCTCGCGCAGCGCGCCGCGAGCGCTTTCGGCGCGGGCCTCGGCCTGCTCACGCTCGGTGCCGGCGGCGGCCAGCGTGCGCTGGCACTCCGCGACCTCGGCACCGGCACGCTCGTGCTCTTGGGCCAGCTCGAACAGCTCGCGCTCGAGCTCACGCTCGCGTTCGCCGTCGAGCTGGGTCAGCTGCTCCTCCAGCTCGGCGATCCGCCGTCCGCCGAGCTCCGCTCCATCTGCCGGGCCCGCGGCGAGCAGATCTTGCAGGCCGTCGATCTCGCGCTGCATACGAGCGCGCCGGTCCTCGATGTTGACGGCGGCAGCCGCCGCGTGCTCGTGACGCAGTTGCAGGCGCTCGTGCGCGGCGAACGCCTTGAAGGTGCGTCCGGCAAGCGCGTCGTGGCGCTCGGAGCGCTCCGCCAGCGCCCGCTCGGCCAGCGCGCGGCGCTCGACGATCGCCGCCAGCTCGCCTTCCACACCCGCGCGCGCGGCGCGCGCGGCGTGGGCGCTCGCCTCGGCCTGCTCGAGCTCCGCGCGGCGCGCGCGTACCGCCTCGCGGGCAAGCTCCAGACGGGCTTCGAGTAGCTGGCGCTCGAGGCGCTCGTGCAGCTCCGCCGCCTCGGCCTGGCGCTTGAGCGGGCGCAGGCGACTGCGCGCCTCGCGCTCGACGTCCAGTGCGCGGTCGAGGTTCTCCTGGGTGCGCTCGAGCTTCAGCTGCGCACGCCGACGGCGCTTGCGGTGCTTGCCGAGCCCGGCGGCCTCCTCGATCAGTAGACGCCGGTCGCGGGGCTTGGAGGTCACGATCCCCTCGACGCGACCCTGGGAGATGACCGAGTGCGTCTCCTTGCCGAGGCCGGTGTCGGAGAGCACCTCGATCACGTCGACCAGACGGCAGCGCGCGCCGTTGAGGCGATACTCGCCCTCGCCGGAGCGGTCCAGGCGCCGCATGATCGAGATCTCGCTGACCGGCAGCGCGACGGTGCCGTCGGAGTTGTCGAGCACGATCTCCACTTCGGCCGAGCTGCGCGCCTGTACGCCGCGACCGCCGCCGAAGATCACGTCCTGCATCGACTGCCCGCGCACCGCCAGCGGCGACTGCTCGCCCATCGCCCACAGCACCGCATCGGTGACGTTGGACTTGCCCGAACCGTTGGGGCCCACCACGACGCTGACGCCGGGTCCGAAGTCAAGGCGCGTGCGGTCCGGGAAGGACTTGAAGCCCTTCAGCGTCAGCGACTTCAGATGCATTTACACCGCCATCCTGAGGACGCAGATCCAGCGCCGCTATGCGGACTCAGGATCACGACGCCTGCAGCTTCTCGACCGCTTCGCGCGCGGCCTCCTGCTCGGCGTGCTTCTTGCTGCGCCCCGCGCCGCTGCCGAGCACGCGCCCCTCGACGATCGCCTCGACCTCGAACGTGCGCTCGTGCGGCGGCCCGTGCTCGGCGGTGACCTTGTAGGTGACGGTCTCCCCGCGCTGTGCCAGCACCTCCTGGAGCGTGGACTTGAAATCGACGGGATGCTCGAGCGCCTGCTCGATCTCCGGTTCGAAGGCCTCCACTACGGCTTCCGCGGTGCGCTCGTAACCGGCATGCAGGTAGCACGCACCGATCACCGCCTCGATCACCGAGGCGAGGACGCGCTCGGTCTCCCCCAGCGCCAGCGCACTGGCACGCACGTCCCGCGGCGCCGCCGCATGCAGCCGCTCGGGGACCGCGAGCCGTTCGGCGACCGCCCGGCAGGAGGGCCCGGAAACTGCCTGGGCGCGAATCTTCGTGAGCCGTCCCGCCCCGAAGCGCTCGGCCTCCAGGCGCGGGTACAGGTGGGTCGTGACGGCCAGCGCCAGCACGCTGTCGCCGAGGAACGCGAGGCGCGCGTAGGAGTCGCTGCGTCGCTCGCTCCACGAGGCGTGCGTGAAGACCTGGCGCCCAAGCTCCTCCGGAAGCTCCTCCAACAACCCGTACAGCAGCTTCATCGGCCTGCATCACACCTCGCCGGGCTTGCTCTGCGCAAGCACGAAGTCGACGGCTTGTCCGACCGTGAGGATGCCCGCGGCCTGCTCGTCGGAGATGTGCACGCCGTAGCTGTCCTCGAGCTCCTGCACCAGCGTGTAGAGGTCCAGCGAGTCCGCCGCGAGGTCCTCCTTGAAGCGCGTCTCGGCGACGATCTCGTCGGGATCGACATCCAGCTCGTCGGCGAGATGGCCGCGGATCAGCTCGTAGACCTGCTCATGAGTCATTCCCTCGGGAGGCTAGCGTCACGGGCGGACAGGGGCGCGCGACGCAGCGCCCCGGCGTCCCGAAGCGCAGCGTGGGTGCGGCCCACGACATCCTCGCGCGCGCCCTGCGCCGCGCGCAGGATCGCCTGCGCGAAGCCACGGCGGGTGAAGCGCCCGTGTGGCACGACTCCCAGCCCCCGCAGTCCGAGCAGATAGGCCCCGCCCTGAGCTTCGGGGTCGATCTCATCGCGAAAGGCACGCAGCGCGGGCCGCAGCAGCAGCCCCCCCAGCTGTGCACGGGGGGAGGTTTCGGCGGCGGCGCGGATCGCGCCGAGCATCGTCTGGGAGACGCCCTCGATCAACTTCAGCGCGATGTTGCCGGTGAACCCGTCGGTGACGATCACGTCGGCCGCGCCACCGGTCACATCGCCGCCCTCGACGTTTCCGATGAAGTCGAACTGGAGCCCACCACCACCGGCGGTGGGACTATCTCCATCTCCGGCAAGCCGCTCACGCAGCTCGGCGGCGGCCTCCAGCACCAGCGGCCCACCGCGCGCTTGCTCCTCGCCATTGGATAGCAGCGCGACCCGCGGCCGCTGTACACCGAGAACGACGTGCGCGAGCGCGGCGCCCATGAACGCGAACTGCACGAGGTGCTCCGGTCGCGCCTGCGCGTTGGCGCCGACGTCGAGCAGGGTGACGGTATGCCCGCCCGCGCGGCCATCGGCGGGCCCCGGGATCGGCAGCGGCAGCGCGAGTGCCGGGCGGTGAATGCCACCGGCGCGCTTGATGTTGAAAAGGCCCGCCGCGAGCGCCGCACCGGTACCGCCGGCGCACACGAGCGCCTGTGCCCTGCCCTCGGCGACGGCACGCGCGGCCTGCACGATCGAGGCCTGCGGTGTCGCGCGCGCCGCGCGCGCGGGGTCCGCACTCTTGGCGATCGAGACCGGCGCGTCGACCACCTCGACCTGCGGCGGGAGCGGCACGGAGGCCACCACCAGCTCGGCCGCGGGACCGAATAGCAGTACCCGCGCGCCCTGTCCCGCGGCCAGTGCCGCACCGGCCGCGACCTCCGCCGGGCCGAGGTCCGCGCCGTTCGCGTCGACCGCGACGACGACGTCGCTAGTCGTGGTCGTGACCCTCGTGGGTCTCGTGCGCCGTGACGATCTCGCGCCCGGCGTAGGTGCCGCACACCGGACACACCCGATGCGGGCGGCGCGGGCTGTGGCAGCGTGGGCACTCGCTCACCGCGGGCGCCGTGATCTTGTGCTGCGCGCGGCGCTTGGCGGTGCGGCTGTGGGACTGCTTTTTCTTGGGGACGGCCATATCGGCTGGCAAGGGTATCAGTAGCGGGCCGCACGACCCCGCGTGAGGCCACTGCCAGGCCGGGCAGGGCCGCGCTCACTCCAGGCGCAGCTCGCGCAGCTTCGCCCAGCGCGGATCGGGCGCGGACTCGTGGTGGTGCTCGGGTCCGGCCTCGTTGAGATTCGCGGCGCACTCGGGGCAGAGACCGGCGCAGTCCTCGCGGCAGAGGACCTGCACGGGCATGCTCAGCGCGAGCGCATCGCGTGCCCAGGCCTCGAGGTCGAGTACCTCCTCTTTGATGTAGGGACTGGAGAGCTCCTCGCCACCCCCGGGACGGTCGACCTCGCGCGCGTCGACCTCGATCATCGGCGCCGCGGGCGCCAGGCAGCGCATACACGACCCTACGAGCGCCGCTTCGAATCTCAGTCGTAGCGCATACCCGTGACCCACCATGCGCGAGACTTCGAGCAGCAGTGGCACCGATGGCGGCTCGGCGGCGTAGCTCTCGCCGCCCAGCACGAATGGCTCGATCGGGACTTCGAGGTCGAGTCGGCGGCCCTCGCCGGGGCCGAGGCGCAGGCTCGCGAGATCCAAGTTGTGGGTCTGCGGGGGCATCTCTCTCAGGCTAGCGACGCGGCACGCCGCTGCCCGGGGTCGCTACCCGGTCGCGCTCAGCTCGCGCTTGAGCACCTTGCCGGTGGCGTTGCGTGGAAGCTCCTCGACGAACACGACTTCGCGCGGCACCTTGTAGCGGGCGAGATTCTGCTTGACGTACTCCTGGATCGCCGGCTCATCCAGGTCGGAGCCCTCGCGCGTCACGACGAACGCCTTCAGACGCTGGCCGAACTGCTCGTCGGGCACGCCGATCACGGCGGCCTCTTCGATCTGCTCGTGGTCGGCGAGCAGGTCCTCGACCTCGCGTGGGAAGACGTTCTCGCCGCCGGAGACGATCATCTCGTCGTCGCGGCCATCGACGAACAGGCGCCCGGCGGCGTCGAAGTGCCCCATGTCGCCGGTGCTCATCAGCCCGCCCACGATCTCCTTGCCGCCGCCGCCGGTGTAGCCCTCGAAGACCATCTCATTGGCCGCGAAGATCCGCCCGCGCTCGCCGGGCGCGACCTCGCGACCGTCGGCATCGAGCAACTTGACGACGGTCCCCAGCGGCGGGCGTCCGGCGGTGCCGGGCGCGGCGCGCAGGTCCTGCGGCGTGGCAATCGTCGCCCAGGCGACCTCGGTGGAGCCGTAGAGGTTGTAGAGGACGTCTCCGAAGGTGTCCATCACGCGCGTGGCGAGCTCGCCCGGCAGCACCGAACCGGAGGCCGAGATGATCCGCAGCGAGCTGAGGTCATAGCGCGCGATCGTCTCCGGCGGCAGCTCCATGATGCGCTGCAGCATCACCGGCACCACCGCCAGCGCGCTCGCGCGGTGGTAGGCGATCGCGCGCAGCGTCGCCTCGGGCTCGAAGCGCCGCGGCAGCACGATCGTCGAGGCCAGCGGCATCGCCAGCGTGAAATGCCCGAAGCCCCAGGAGTGGAACATCGGCGCGGCGATCACTGTCGTCTCGTGCGCGCGCAGCGGGATCTTCGAGAACATCGCCGCCAGCGGCTCCATCGAGTCGGGCTGCTTGCGTTTGGCACCCTTCGGCGTGCCGGTGGTGCCGGAGGTGAGGATCACCACGCGGCCGTGCTCGGCCGGTGGCTCCAGGTTGCTCGTATCGCCGGCGGCGATCAGATCCTCGAGGCGCGGGTCGCCGAGGCCGGCCACGGCGCTCGAGCTGGCGGCGCCCGCACCGTTGGTCCCGGCCGCCGCGTCCGGGCTTGCGCCCGCGTCCACCGCGGGCGTCTCGCACCAGGCGACGAAGCGGTGCATTCCTTCCGAGCCGGCGCGCACGAGGTCGACGAACTCCTCGTCGTAGATAAGCGCCGTGGGTGCCTCGCGCTGCAGCACGTCGGCGATCTGGGGTCCGGCAAAGGCGGTGTTGAGATAGAGCTGGCTCGCGCCGAGCTTCGAGCACGCGACGGTCGCCTCGACGAAGCCGCGGTGGTTGCGACACATGATCGCCACCCCATCTCCCGCGCGTACGCCCGCCGCCGCGAGACCATGCGCCAGCGCGTTGGTGCGGCGATGCACTTCGGCGAACGTCAGCGTCCCGCGCTCGTCCACGAGCGCCACGCGCTCGGGGCAGCGGATCGCCGAGACCGTGTAGGCCGCGGCCGGGCTGGACCCCCAACGCCGCAGCGTTCCGAGCGCGCGCAGCGCGCGATCCGGACGCTCCGGTTTGAACATGCCCGTGCCAAACAGCACGCGCGCGGCTTCCATCCGATAGCGGGCGGTGGGACTCATCGAGCGCTAATTATCCCATGCAATCCATTTGCGGTCGCGAAGGCTTCTCGCGTGGCGTCCGTCCTAGGCGTTCGCTGAGCAAGTGATGCAAGGACGCAAGGAGCGAAGTGTGCTGTGCACACGAGCGACTGAGGACGCCGCAGCACGCCGCTCAGCGGGCGCCTAGGACACTTCGGCGGGTTCGTCCTTGCCTTGCAGGCGCTCGCGACCGCGCTGCACGGCGGCGATGAACTTCGAAAGGTTGACCTCGAGCGTGTTGAGGATCTCATCGGCGTAGTCCTCGGCGCCGAGGCGGATCTCGCGCTCGCGGGCGCGGGCGTCCTCGACGATGTCCTCGGCGGCGCGCTCGGCCTGCTTGGTGACCTCCTCCTCGCCGAGCAGCCGCTCCTGGCGCTCGCGGGCCTCCTTGATGATGCGCTCGGCCTCGCGCTTGGCCTCGGCCAGCATCTCCTGGCGCTCCTTGACGATCCAGCGCGCCTGCTTGATCTCCTCGGGGATCGTGGCGCGCATCTGGTCGAGGATGTCGTAGATCTCCTCCTTGTCGACGCGCACCTGATCGGTCAGGGGCACGGGCTTGGCGTTGTGCACCAAGTCGTCGAGCTTGTCGATCAGTACCAAGACATCCATAGGGGGCTACCTCCGTTGGGTGCTAGGGCACCCGCATCCAAAGTTCGTCAGCGCGTCAGCTCTTCCTGCAACCGTCGAGCAACGTCGACCGGGACCAGATCGTCGATCCTGCCACCAAACGTCGCCAGCTCCTTCACGCCACTCGATGACAGGAAACTGTACTGCGGGTTCGCCATCAGGTACACGGACTCGATCTCGGGGTCCTGGCGGCTGTTGAGCTGGTGCATCTCCAGCTCGTACTCGAAGTCCGAGATCGCGCGCAGCCCCTTGACGATCGATTTGGCCCCGACGCGGCGCGCGAGCTCGACGATCAGCGTGTTGAAGGGCTCGACCCGCACGCCCGGTAGGTCGGCGGTCGCGCGCTCGATGAAGCCGACACGCTCCTCGATCCCGAACAGCGTCGGGCTCTTGCGCACGGAGCGGTTGACGACGGCGACGACGACTTCGTCGTAGAGCGCCGCGGTGCGACGGATCACATCGAGGTGGCCGTTGGTGATCGGGTCGTAGGAACCCGGGCAGACGGCTATGGACTTGTCGGGTGTCATCGTTGGCGGTGGATTGTGATCACGGTATCGCCGTAGCGCCGCTGCAACTCGATCTGCAGGCCGAGCTCCAGCGGCTGCGAGCGCCGATCGGACTCCACGACCACGCGCGCCCGTGGCGCCAGCAGGGGCGGCAGCGCCGCGACCAGCTCGCGCCCCAGCACACCCGCATGGCTGTAGGGCGGATCGACGAAGATGAGATCGTATGTCTCCGAGCGCTCGCGTGCGGTGCGCAGGGCACGCAGCGCCTCGCCGCGACGCACCTCGGCAGTGTCTTCTCCGATACCGAGGGCGGTGAGATTCGCCCGCAGCGCGGCCAGCGCGCGGGCGTCGCGCTCAACCAGCACGGCCCGCGCGGCGCCGCGCGAGAGCGCCTCGATCGCGAGCGCGCCGGTACCTGCGAAGAGGTCGAGCACGACCTCCCCTCCGAGCTCGCCGAGGCTCGCGAACAGCGCCTCGCGCACGCGCTCGGAGGTCGGCCGCGTCGCGCGGCCGCGCGGGGCGTGCAGCCGACGTCCGCCGTAGCTACCCGCGATCACCCTCACGCGGGGATCGGCTCGTGTGCCTCCAGGCCGAGCGCGCGCTCCAGCGCCGCGCCGAGCAGGGCGTGCTCGGGCGCGGCCAGCGCGGGGTCCGCGGCGAGCAGCCGCTGCGCCCACTCGCGCGCGCGCTCCAAAAGCTCGGCGTCCTGCGGCAGGCTTGCGATCCGGGGCTCTGAGCGGCCATGCTGGCGCACCCCGGCCAGCTCGCCCTCGCCGCGTAGCTGCAGGTCGATCTCGGCCAGCGCGAAGCCGTCGCGGTTCTCGGCCAGCGCCTGCAGGCGGCGCGATCCGTGCGGGGGCGGGTGGGACCCCATCAGTAGGCAGACGGAGGGGTGCTCGCCGCGGCCGACGCGCCCGCGCAGCTGGTGCAACTGGGAGATCCCGTAGCGCTCGGCGTCCTCGACGAGCATCACGGTCGCGTTGGGCACGTCGAGGCCGACCTCGATCACGGTCGTCGCGACCAGCACCTGCGCCTCGCCGGCGGCGAAGCGCGCCATGGCGGCCTGCTTCTCGCGCGGGCGCAGCTGGCCGTGCAGCAGCTCGACCTCGAAGTCGCGCAGCTCGCCCGCGCGCAGACGCTCGCACTCGGCGCTGGCGGCGCGCGCCTGCAGCTGCTCGGACTCCTCGACGAGCGGGCAGACGATGTAGGCCTGGCGCCCGGCGCGCAGCTCCTCGCGGACGCGCTCGTACGCACGCGCGCGCGCGGCGGGGCTCGCAACGACGTGGGTCGCGATCGGCCGCCGGCCACGCGGCAGCTCGCGCAGGCGCGTGACGTCGAGGTCGCCGTACTCGGTCAGCGCGAGCGTGCGCGGGATCGGCGTGGCGGTCATGTGCAGGACGTGCGGCGCCAGGCGCTCCCCGTTCACCCCCGGGGGACCCTTGCGGTCCAGGGCGGCGCGCTGGCGCACGCCGAAGCGATGCTGCTCGTCGACGACCGCCACCGCGAGGCGGTCGAAGGCGACGTCCTCCTCAATCAGCGCGTGCGTGCCGACGATCAGCGCGAGCTCGCCGGAGGCGAGCTTCCCCAGCACATCGGCCCGGCGGCGCGCGGGCGTCGAACCGCTCAGCAGCGCGCTGGGGAGCAGCGCGGCGGGTACGAGCGCCTGCAGTGTCGCGAAGTGCTGTTCGGCGAGCGTCTCGGTGGGCGCCATCAGCGCGCCCTGCATGCCGTGCTCGACGGCGCGCAGCAGCGCGTACAGCGCGACCACGGTCTTGCCGGAGCCGACCTCGCCCATCAGCAGGCGCTGCATCGGGCGCGCCCGCGCGAGGTCGGCGTCGATCGCGGCCATCGCGGCGTGCTGCTCGGAGGTCGGCTCGAAGGGCAGCTGCTCTGCGAGCCAGCGCGCACTCAGCTCGTGTTGGCCGGCGAGCTCGGCGGCGGTCCCCGAGCCGCGCAGGGCGCGGCGGCGCAGCACGGCGAGCTGGCTCAGCAGCAGCTCCTCGAAGGCCAGCCGCCGGCGCCCCTGCTCGACCTCGGGCTCGGCACGCGGGAAGTGCATCGCGGTAAGCGCGGCTGAGCGCGCGGGCAGGCGCTCGGCGACGCGCAGCGCGGCCGGCAGCGGCTCGGTGACATCGGCGAGCGCCGCGCGGTGCTCGCGCACGAGCGCCGCGATCTGCGTCGAGCTGACGCCCTCGGCGGCGGGGTAATGCGCGACCCCGGCCTTCGTATCGGCCGCACCGAGCTCGCCGCCGGAGGCGTGGTAGGCGACGCTGAAGGCCCCACCGCGCCCGGCCTTGCCGTGCAGCAGCAGGCGCGTACCGGGCGTGTAGCGCTCGACGAGCCAGGGCTGGTTGAAGAACGTCGCGCGCAGCGTCCCGCTGGCGTCGAAGACGGTCGCCTCGACCAACGGGCGCATCCCGCGGCGGCGCACTGGACGCCGAGTGATCGAGCGCACCTCAACCGCGATCGTGGCCTGCTCGCCGGGGCCGAGCTCGGCGACGGCGCGGGCGGCGCGGCGCTCGCGCGGAAGGTGCTCCAGCAGCGCGCCGACGCTCTGCACGCCAAGCGTCGCGAGGCCCGCGGCCAGCTTGCCGGCCGCTTTCCCACCGGCGGCGCTCCCGAGTGGCTGCTCCAGCCGCGAGGGGCGCGGCCAGCGCAGTGGCGCGGCCAGCAGCGCGGCACGCCCCAGCTCCTCTTGGGCGGCAAACGCGCGCCCCCCGAGGGCAGAGGCCTCGTCTGCCGCTTCAGCGGCGCAAGGCGCGACCCCGGCCTGCGCCAGCGGGTCTGACAGGGTGAGCGCGATCGGGGACATCGGGGTCCCCATGATGAACCGTTCGCCAGTCGCTACTCGGCGGCGAGCAGCCACCAGTAGGCCGGCTGGCCGCCGTGGCGCAGTTCGAGCTCGACGCCGTCGAGCTCTCCGTCGAGCAGTGCGATCAGCGCCGCGTCGGCGAGCGGGGCCTCGGCGCCGGTGAGCACGCTCAACAGCTCGGCGCCCTCGGCCAGTGCCGCGAGGACGGTGCGCAGGGTCGCGGCGGGGTCGCCCCAGGCGATGACCTCCTCGCCGAGGAAGCCGACGGCCTCTCCGGGCGCGAAGCGCCCGCGCGCGTCGGCGCGGGCGGCGGGCGCGACGGCGCCGGTGCGCAGCCCGCTGAGCGCGTCGTGCACGGCGCTGGCGTTCTGCTCCAGCGGATGGTCGGGGGTGAGCGCGAGGGCGGCGGCGAGCCCGGCCTGCTGGCTGGTGGTGGGCGCGACGTGGACCTGCTTGTCGGAGAGCTCGGCGGCACGCTCGGCGGCCATGATCACGTTGGGGCTGTTGGGCAGCACGAGCACCTCCTCGGCGGGTACCCCGTGGATCGCGGCGAGCAGCTCGTAGGTCGAGGGGTTCAGCGTCGGGCCGCCGTCGAGCGTGTGCACGCCGAGCTCGGCGAACAGCTGCGTGAGGCCCTCGCCGCTGACGACCGCGACGGCGCCGCAGCGCGCGAGCACAGCTGGCTGCGCGTCGCCGTCGGTGCCGGCGTCCGCGAGGCGCCCGTCGCGTTCGGCGACCTGGGCGCGCATATCGGCGACGTCTAGGTGGGAGACCTCGCCGACGTCCGCGAAGACGGCGGTGGCGCGCTCGGGCTCGTCGGTGTGGACGTGGACCTTGAGCGTCGCTTCGTCGCCGACGACCAGCACGGAGTCGCCGAGGGCCTCGAGCGGCGCGACGAAGTCCTCCGGATCGAGCGCCGAGCCGGTGACGGCGAAGTTGGTGCAGTAGCGGTAGGTGCCGGAGCTGTGCTCGGGGTGATGGATGCGCGCGGGCTCGTAGTGGTCGAGCGCCGGCGCCTCATCGCCGCGCAGCGCCGCGACGACCCCGGCGAAGAGGATCGTCAGGCCGTAGCCGCCGGCGTCCACGACGCCCGCATCGCGCAACGCGGCCAGCAGCTCGGGGCCGCGCTTGACCGATTCCTGCCCGGCGGCGACGGCACGCTCCAGCGCCGCGGCGATCGCGCGGTCCTGCGCCTCGGGCGGGGTGTCGGGCGCGAGGCGCGCGTGGTCGGGCTCCTGCTCGACGTCGACGGCGATCCGCTGGGCCATCTCGCGGGCGACCGTGAGAATCGTGCCCTCGGCGGGGTTGCGCACGGAGCCGTAGGCGCGCTCGGCGGCGTTCGTGAGGGCAGCGCCGACCATCGTCGCGTCGACCAGCTCGCCGGGGCGCGAGATGAGCTCCTCGGCGGCACCGCGAATCAGCTGGGAGAGAATCACGCCGGAGTTGCCGCGCGCCCCGAGCAGGGCGGCGCGGGCGACGGACTGGACGATCTCCTCGCGCCCGATCTCGTCGATCGTGCGGCTCGCGTCCGCGCCCTGCAGGCGGTCGAGCTCGGCGAGCACGGCGCGCAGCGTCAGCACCATGTTGTCGCCGGTGTCGCCGTCGGCGACGGGGAACACGTTGAGGTCGTTGACCTCCTGGCGGCGGGACTCGAGGTGCGCGAGCGCACCGGCGACGGCGGCGCGAAAGCGAACCAGGTTGGTGTCGGTCACGGCGGTCTGCATCATCCTTGTCAGCCCGGCGGCGGCGCGAGCAGAGAGAGTCCCAGCTGCTTACGCGGAGCGCAGGTGAAGGTTACGCGATGCGCGGACGGATGCCCGGATGTTCGACTATCGGGATGTATTGGCAGGGTCGCTCGGCGGAAGGCCGGGCTCAGAGGGCCTTGACGACCTTGCCGGCTTTTAGGCAGCGCGTGCAGACGTAGACGCGCTTGGGTGCCTTGCCGACGATGATCCGGACCCGCTGCAGGTTCGGATCGAAGCGCCGCTTGGTGGCGACCATCGAGTGGCTGCGGCTCTGCCCGAAAGCGGGACCCTTGCCGCAGCTGTGACATACCTTGGCCATAGCGAGGGATCAGTGTAAAGGATCTATACAGCGCGATGGGTCGCGGCTACCCGACAGGCGTGATCCCGGACAGCAACTCCACTCGCAGCGCGGCCATCCGCAGCACGGCCTCGGCGGCGTGGCGGCCCTGGTCGCGCTTGCCACCGCCGGCACGCGCAAGCGCCTGCTCCATCGTCGCGCAGGTGAGGACGCCGAACGCACAGGGCACGCCGGTATCGAGCTGTACCTGCATGGTCCCGCGCGCGGCCTCGGCGCAGACGAAGTCGTAGTGGTCGGTCTCACCGCGGATTACCGCGCCCAGGCAGGCCACGCCAGCGTAGCGCCCGGAGCGCGCCGCGTAGCTGGCCGCGAGCGGCAGCTCGAAGGCGCCGGGAACGTCGAAGACCTCGACGTCCAGCTGGCCGGCGTCGGCAAAGGCGCCCTGTGCGCCTTGCAGGAGCCGCTCGGCTAGATCCTCGTAGAAGCGACCGATCGCGATCGCGAAGCGCTGCTCGCTCAACGCCCGTCCTGCTCCTGGTCGCGGTCGTGCTCATGCTCGGAGCGCAGCATCTCGGCATCGAGATTCAGGCCCTGGTGGTGCAGCGTGTGGCCCATGCGCTGGGCCTTGGTGCGCATGTACTCCTCGTTGTGCGGATTGGGGGCGTGCTCGATCGGGATCTGGGCGCTGACCGACAGGCCGTAGCCCTCGAGGCCGCGGATCTTCTTGGGGTTGTTGGTGAGGATCCGAATCGAGGAAAGTCCGAGGTCGACCAGGATCTGGGCGCCGATCCCGTAGTCGCGCAGGTCGGCGGGCAGCCCGAGCTGCAGGTTGGCCTCGACGGTGTCCAGACCCTCCTCCTGCAGGCGGTAGGCCTTGAGCTTGTTCAGCAGCCCGATCCCGCGGCCCTCCTGAGCGAGGTACAGCAACACGCCTTCGCCCTCGTCCTCGATCATCGCCAGCGCCGACTCGAGTTGCTCGCCGCAGTCGCAGCGCAGGGAGTGGAAGACGTCGCCGGTGAGGCACTCGGAGTGCACGCGCACGAGCACGTCGCGGCGCCCGGCGACGTCGCCCTTGACGAGCGCGACGTGGTGCTTGTCGTCGATCAGCGAGCGGTAGCCGACGGCCTCGAACTCGCCGAAGGCGGTCGGCAGGCGCGCGACGGCGACCCGTTCGACGAGCTTGTCGTGGCGGCGGCGGTAGGCGATCAGGTCGGCGATCGTGATCATCTTCAGGTTGTGCCGCGCGCAGTAGCCGGCGAGGTCGTCGACGCGCGCCATCGTGCCGTCGTCGTTCATCACCTCGCAGATCACACCGGCGGGGTTCAGGCCGGCGAGGCGCGCGAGGTCGACGGCGGCCTCGGTCTGCCCGGTGCGCTCGAGCACGCCCCCGGCGCGAGCCTTCAGCGGGAAGATGTGCCCGGGCTGGACGAGGTCGCGGGGGTGCGCGCCGGGGTCGACGGCGACCTGGATCGTGCGGGCGCGGTCGTGCGCGGAGATCCCGGTGGTGACGCCGTCGCGGGCCTCGATCGAGACCGTGAAGGGCGTCTCGAAGGAGGATTCGTTCTTGGCGGCCATCAGCTCCAGGCCGAGCTCCTCGCAGCGCTCGGGCGTCAGCGAGAGGCAGATCAGCCCGCGTCCCTCCTTGGCCATGAAGTTGATCGCCTCGGGCGTAGCGAACTGCGCGGCGAGCGTGAGGTCGCCCTCGTTCTCGCGGTTCTCGTCGTCGCAGACGACGACCATGCGCCCGGCGCGGATCTCCTCGATCGCCTCCTCGATCGTGGCGAAGGGGCTGGCGGCGGCGGTATTGGCGGTGGTGGTCGTCCTGGGCGCGCTCATGCTCGGCCTCCGGCGGTCGCTGTCGATGCTCGGCGATGCCTGGATACCAGGTTATCCGGCCGGCCAGTATCAGCGAACCCCCCTGCCCCGTAGCGGGCCGTGGCTCAGGCGTGAGCGCCCAGCAGTCGCTGGACGTGCTTGGCGAGAATGTCGACCTCGACATTCACTGCATCTCCCACCGCGCTCGCGCCGAGCGTGGTGCGCTGCAGCGTCTCGGGTATCAGCGAGACCTCGAGGCCGCGCTCGAGCAGCGCGCTGACGGTGAGACTTACGCCATTCAGCGCGATCGAGCCCTTCTCGACTACGAGGGGGCGCAGCGTTGCCTCGATATCGAGCGCGAGGACGCGCGAGAAGCCCTCCGTGCGGATCTCCGCGACGGTCGCGACACCGTCGACGTGACCCTGCACAATGTGCCCCCCGAGCCGCCCGTCGGCGCGCAGGGCAAGCTCCAGGTTGACCGGGCTGCCGACTGTGAGCGCTCCGAGCGTGGAGCGCTGCAGCGTCTCGTGCATCGCCTGCGCAGCGAATTCTCCAGGCGTGGCATCCGATCCCGTCTTCGCGCGCGCGCCCTCGCTCGCGCGCACGGCGGGGCCGCCAACGACGACACCTGTCGCAGTGAGACAGACCCCGTCGACCGCAATCGAGTCGCCCTCGCGCAGTTCGTCGGCGAGCGCCGTCGCGATCCGCAGCGTGGCACCCTCAGCGTCGTGCTCGACGGCCTCGATACGCCCGAGGTCGGCGATCAAGCCGGTGAACAAGCTGCACCCCACCTCTCGGCTGTTCTTGACGCCCCCCGCCGCGCGTGCGCGCGCGCACGCGCGGCGGGGTCCAACAGCAGCCTCACCACTCGCGCAGCCGCGCGCACACCAGCAGATCCTCCCCGACGCGCTCGCAGTCGAAGGTGAGCGCGCGCAGGGCCTCGGAGATGCGCTCGACGCCTTCACCCTCCAGCGGATCGCGAGCGGTGCGCCCGCCGAGCAAGAGCGGCGCGAGGAACAGGCGGATCTCGTCGATCTCACCGGCGTCGAGGAAGGCGCCGGCGAGATGCGGGCCGCCCTCGAGCAGCAGCGAGGCCACGCCCAGCGCTCCGAGCTGGTCCAGCGCGGAGCGCACGCGCGCGGGCTCGTTCTCGCCGGTCGCGACGAGCACCTGCGCACCGGCGGCCTCGAGCGCGTCGGTGGCGGTGCGTGCGGCGGCGCGCGAGACGACGACGGTAAGTGGGATCTGGGCGACGGCTCCGAGCAGCTGTGAGCTCGGGGGCAGGCGGGCAAGTGAGTCGAAGACGACGCGCCGCGGCTGCGCGGAGGGCTCGGCGGGTGTGCCGGCGGGCCGCGCCGTCAGGCGCGGATCGTCGGCGAGCGCGGTGCCGATCCCCACGACGACGGCGTCGACGGAGGCGCGCCACTGGTGCGCCAGCTCGCGGCTGTCCTCGCCGCTGATCCACTGTGAGTCCCCGGCGCGGGTGGCGACCTTGCCGTCGAGGGTCATCGCGGACTTGAACAGCACCCAGGGGCGCCCGACGCGGGCGTGCTTGCGAAAAGCCTGGTTGAGTAGCCGCGCCTGCGTGGCGAGCTCGCCGTCGGCCATCACGACGTCGATGCCCTCGTCGCGCAGGATCCCGAGGCCGCGCCCGGCGGCCTTCTCGGTCGGATCGTCGGAGCCGACCACGACCCGGCGGATGCCGGCCTGCACGATCGCATCGGTGCAGGGCGGAGTCTTGCCCTCGTGGCAGCAGGGCTCGAGCGAGACGTAGAGCGTGGCCCCGCTGAGGTCGGACATCCCGCAGGCCTCGATCGCGTTGACCTCGGCGTGCGCGGCGCCGAAGCGCTCGTGCCAGCCCTCCCCCAGCACCTCTCCGTCGCGCGCGATGACCGCGCCAACGGCGGGGTTGGGCTTGACGCTCCCGACCCCGCGCCCGGCGAGCTCGATGGCGCGCGCGAGGTGCAGCAGGTCGGTCTCAGTAGTCGCGGTCATGCTGGAGACCAAGGATATCTCCACGCCGGAGGCCTCGCCTGACCGTAGTGTCGCCGGCGGAGCCGGGCGGGGGCCCGGTCGGAAACACTCGCAGCGCCGCAAAGTGTCAAGTGATCGACATCGTATGCTGATTTGGAAGATTCAGAAGCATCTCGAGCGGGATATGGGACCATCCCGAAAAGATGACTCAAACGTCCGATGAGGGGGCGATAGCCCCCCGATCAGAGCTGCCCGCTTCACCGTTTGCTCGCAAGCGATCGACTGGGTGGCCGTGGAGGTCGGCGGCTCGATCGGCAATCACCATCGGAGGGCCAACGCTGCTGATCGTCGTGCTCGCCTGGCCGCTGCTGTTCAGCAACGCGAGCATGGGCTCAGATTGGCTTTTGCATCTCTGGTACCTATGGCATCAGAGCCTCGCGATCCGCGCCAACCACTTTCCGAGCCTATATCTCAACTATTCCCGCGCGGTGTTCTTTCCCGAGTACGCCTTCTACGGTGGCACTCTCTATGCCCTAGCTGGGATCCTGTCACTCGCTCTCGGCGATGCGCCGCTGACGGCCTACATCCTGACTTATTGCATTGGCTTCGCGGCAGCGTATGCAGGTTGGTACTGGATGGCGCGTATCGTCGGCCTGGGACGCTGGGAGGCGCATGCCCCGGGGTTCGTGTTCATAACTTCGGCCGCCTACATCACGATTGTCTATGGCCGCGGAGATTGGCCAGAATTTATCGGCGTCTCGATGATCCCGCTCATGACGGCCGCGGGACTCAGTGTCCTGCGCGCCGATCGTCTGCGCATATGGCCAGCACTCGCCCTGTTGGGCGCCAGCGTACTATTCTCCGGAAGCCACAACATGACACTGCTGTGGGGTACCACGTTCCTGGCGTTGATAGGTCTGGCGATCCTCGTCCTCGTTCCGCAAGCACGCCATATGCTCACGCGGCGCGGGGTGATTCGGATAGCCAGCCTACTTGTTCCCGCCGTGCTGGTAAACGCCTGGTATCTGCTACCGGCGATCGCCTATGAGTCGCACACGATAATCGGCAGCGGGTATCTGCGTGGCAGCAGGTATTGGCAGACCATGCTCCACAACTCCATGCACAGGGTTTCGGCGAGAAACCTATTTTCTTTCCCACCTGTTGTCTCAACCCCGGGGTATCTCATCTTCTCGCTTCCCATGCTGGCCGTCGTGTGGATACTGACGAGCACAGCGATACTTCTACGCATCGGATCGCGCGGCGTGTGGATGAGGGTCTTGCTGATTATTTCCGGCGTAACCATCCTGATGCTACTCGTGATGACACACGTGGGCATCATCGAGGCGCTCCCGCGTCCGTATACCATACTGCAGTTCAGCTACCGTCTGGAGAGCTACGTGCTCCTGGGCCTGAGCGGCATGCTGCTTGCGGTCCTTGTCCTGGTCAAACAAAGCGGCACCCCGCATATCAAGCTCTGGACATGGACACTAGCTCCGGTACTACTCGTGTCGACCGTCGGAGCGATCCAACAGCTGAATGGGGTTCCCCTCACCGGTAACCGCGAACTCATACTGAGCTCTTACCTAAATGTACAGCCCCCTGGGTTCGGACAGCCCTTGCTGCTGGAAGACTACACCACCACTGCCGTTCCGATGATGACAAACACTGAAGTGATACCGACGACCGTATACTTCCCCCCCTCCGCCGTGAACCACGATCAGATCTCAGAGGTGGTTCATCTGCGAGCTGGCCAACTCGTTGGCTCGAACATCGGGGGTGGCCCGGAAGTAGTGCATGTGACGGGCGCGAGGGTGGTAGGAGTTGACCCGGAAGGGGGTGACGTGCTCGAGATTCTGCCCCCAGCAAATGGTACTTCTACGGAGACCATCTCCCTCAGTAGAGGTAATAGCTTGCCAGTGACTTTGGGCCATCTACTGACGCTTATCGCACTCGCTTTGCTTGCCGCCGAGTTGACGTGGCTCGTAATTCGCGGTCTCATCGTCAAGCGCACTTCCCGCCTCGTAGGCGGTATACGGTAATTTCCGGCCCGGGGCGTTCGTAGGCGAGCGGGTAGTAGTCGAAGGTCCAGTCGAAGTTGAACGACACCGGGCCGCTGCCGGGGTAGTAGGGGGAGACACGGTAGAGGACTTCGGCCTGCCGAGCCAGCGCGCGGTAGTAGGCGACCGCGTGCGGGACCTCGCTGGGGTCGGCGAAGGCACGCCCGGACTCGGCGTAACCACTGATGATCCAGCAGTAGTCGTTGCGCTCGTACCAGCCGATCAACGCCGGGCTGAGCGTCCGCTCGTAGTTCTCGATGCCAACGATATGTGAGTCCTGCGGGCGCAGTTCTCCGGCGCCATTGATGAAGGAGCGCAGCGAGGACCACTTGATCCAGCGAGCGCCGTTGGGGGTGCTGAGCGTCGGATGACCGACGTCCTGGACCCACTCGTCGGGTACGAGCGGCTCGACGACGATGTGCGCGCCGACAGGAATATGGGCGACCATCCAGGCGCGCACGAGGTTGCGCGTGTCGGGTCGCGAGAGCACGATGCCGGAGTGCACGCTGTAAATGACGCCCTGCCCGCAGAGCGCGAGCACGGCCAGCGCTGTGCAGGCGATTGAGATCGTCCGCGCGGGTCTGCCTGTCGTCGCGGCGGCCGCCGGCGCGGGGCCTCCTGCCCCGCGCCCCACGCGGGTTCTGTCGAACAGGCGTGCAAGCAGGCGCGTCCCGACGGCGGCGCACTGCAGCGCGAAGAGCGCCGCCAGCAGGCAGACGATCGGGAAGACCGGCAGCAACCAGCGGCCGAAGTAGCGGCCCTGACCGCCCATGAAGGCGAGGTAGAGCAGCGGCGCGGGTACCAGCAGCCAGCCGAGCCGGCGCTCACGCCACCAGACCGTCAAAGCGCCACCGAGCGCCGCCAGCGCGGGGATCCAGCCGAGCCCCCAGGTGAAGGACCACAGGTAGTAGACGATGCCGCTCTCGTGCGGCGCGCCGAGCTTGCCCTGCGCTTCGTCGGAGACCGCCGACTGGTGTGCGATCCCCTGCTCGAAGTTGTGGAAGTCCAGCACCGAGTAGGGATTCGCGACAAGGAACGCGGCGAGCGCGGCGACTCCCGCGAGTGCCAGTCCGAGGAGTACCCGCGAGAACTGCCTGGGTGCATCGATGTATTGCGCGGCGGCGGCCGCGAGCAGCGGCAGCAGGATGATGCCCGCGGTGTACTTCGTCGCGCACCCCAGGCCGAGCCCGACCCCGGCGAGCAGGTACCAGCGCGCGCGCCCATCGCGCAGCACGCCCGCGGCGCCGAGCAGCGAGAGCGTCAGGGGCGCGAGCGTCGGCACGTCGTTGAGCGCGAGATGCGCGTAGAAGACCGGTAGGAACGCGACCGCCTCGAGGGCCGCCGCGAGCAGCGCGACACCGCGGTTGAAGAGGCGCGCGCCAGCCAGGTACAGCAGCCACACCGCAAGCGTCCCCAGCAGCGCGGCCGTCGCGCGCGCGACTGTGAAGACCGCCGTGGGGTTGCTCGCGAACGTGTGCGAGACCGCGGCTGCGCCGCCGAACCACAGCGCAAAGACGAAGTGCAGCAGGTACGCGAAGGCCGGCGGGTTGGCGAAGTAGTGCGGGTTCCAGCCGAGCGTGAAGATCCCGATCGCGCGCGGCACGAAGTGCGCGTCCTCATCGGAGTTGTAGGAGTAGGGCAGGCCCTGCTTGATCCCCCACAGGCGCAGTCCGAGCGCGACGGCCAGTATCAGCCCGAGCGTCAGCCAGGCCGCGCGGCGCGCGCGCTTGGAGTCCCGCGTGGCCTGCCCGCGCGCGCCGGCGGCAGCGGCGGCGGTGCGCCCGTTCTCCATAGCCGCCGTCCCGCCGCCCGCCGCGGCGACGCTCGCCGGCGGCGCGACCGTACCGGGCGGCTCCTCAGCAGTTGCCATAGACGGCGTAGTAGCGGCTTGTGTAGATACGCCGGAAGCCCGGCAGCGGCACCTGGTCGCGCGGGTCGTCGCCGACGTCGACGATCGCCTCCTGGAAGACCGCGGCGCCCAGCGGGTACACCGCGACGCTGCCGCGGGCGATGCGTTCGCGCAATCCATCCACACCCTTCTGGGCGTCCGCGCGCGCCTCGCTGCGCGCCACGATGTCGCGCTGGTTAGCCGTGTCGAGGATCCAGCGCGCATCGGGGATCAGCTTGTTGTCCGGCAGCGAGAGCAGCGGGCAGCGCGTCAGTTCGGCGTGCACCGCCGGGGCGTGCAGCGCGGTCGCGAGCCCTTCGTGGAAGTCGTCGTGGTAGGAGAGCGTCGTGCGCGCGTTGGTCAAGCTCGTGACCGAGACCGCGGCGAGCGCCCCGTAGAGCACCAGCGCCGCTCCGCCGGCCATCCACACACGCCGCAGCAGCGAGCCGGGCACCAGCAGCGACCAGCCGCCGATCGCCAGCGCACAGAACGGCAGCAGCAGTGCCGCCGAGCCCATCATGTAGCGGTCGATCACCGACGCGCCGCCGGCGCCCTCGCCGACGTAGATGAGCAGCAGCAGTGCTAGGACCGCCAGCGGCACCCGGGAGCGACGCGGGGTGAGCCACAGCGCGAGCACAGCCCCTCCAATCCCTCCCACGACCACCGGCAGCTTGTCGATCCGCACCAGGTAGCGCCACGTCGCCGAGAGCACGGCCGAGAAGCCCTGTGTGCGTTCCAGTTCGGCCGCGAGCACGGCGGTGGAGTGCAGCGAGTACAGCGGATCGCCCGTCACGATCGCGTCCAGCGCGACCCACAGGACCGGCGCGATGCCCACCAGCGCGGCGTATCCGAGCAACCTGCGCAGCGATGGCCCGGGTGGCTGCGCCGCCGAGACCTCCGCGCCGCCCCTGCGCGCCAGAGCGGCATGCATGAGCGCCGGCCACACGCACCACAGCCAGTACACGCCGCCCAGCACCCAGGCGTCGGGGCGCAGCAGCCCGGCGGCGGCGAGCAGCACGAAGACGGGGGTACCGCGGCGCGGGCGCTCCACCTCGAGCGCGGTGGCCCACACGATCAGCGCGATGTAGGTGAGGTCGAGGTAGCCCTGCGCGGCGAGGTTCGCGTCGAACAGGCGGCTCAGCATCAGCAACGCGGCGAGCACGGCCACGAGCGTCCCGAAGCACAGTCGCGTGAGGCGGTAGATGCCGGCCGTGAGCGCCACGAAGGAGCCGATCGAGCCCAGCACCATCAGGCGTGCCCCGCCCTGGCCGAAGACCGAGCAGAGCATCCCGAAGGCGATCGCCAGCGGATGCTCGGTGGGCCCGCGGTAGACGCTGAAGTCGGGCAGGCGCAGATGCAACAGGTCGCGCCCCCACAGCAGCGAGTAGAACGAGTCGTAGGTCGGGTAGGTCGGGAAGGCGAAGTAGCCGACCAGCGCGAGTACGCAGAGCAGCGCGAACGCGAGCTTCGCCCAGGTGGGCCGAGCCCAGGTCGAGGACCCGTCCGCGCTCGCGTGCGCCCGCGGCGCGGAGCCCGCGGGCGGCGGGGAGAGCGTGGCGCTTTCCATTGACGCTAGAGCCTATCCGGGCGCCTCCCGTTGGCATGCCGGCAGCTGGGTCCCGCGCGCGCCGGCACTCCCCCGGGTACCCCCGGTCCGTGCACACCGGCACCCGGACCCGCGCGCGCCGACCCTCCCCCGGCACCCCGGCCCCGCACACGCCGACCTCCCCCGGCACCCCGTTCCCGCACACGCCAACACTCCCCCCCGGCACCCCGCCGCGCGCGCACACGCGCGGCGGGGTGCCGAAACGAGAGTCCCGTATCCACGACGGGATAGGCTTTGACCGGTGAAGCTCATCATCCAGATCCCCTGCTGGGACGAGGCGCAGACGCTGCCGCTGACGCTCGCCGAGCTGCCGCGCACGCTGGAGGGCTTCGACGCCGTCGAGTGGCTGATCGTCGATGACGGCTCCAGCGACGAGACGATCGCGGTCGCGCGCCGCCACGGCGTCGACCACATCGTCGCGCTGACCAACCACAAGGGCCTCGCGAGCGCCTTCCAGGCGGGCCTCGACACCTGCCTGAAGCTGGGCGCGGATGTGATCGTCAACACCGACGCCGACAACCAGTACTACGGCCCGGACATCGCGCGGCTGGTGAGGCCGATCCTGGAGGGCCGCGCGGACATGGTCGTCGGCGACCGCGAGGTCGGTGGCATCGAGCACTTCTCGGCACTGAAGAAGGCGCTGCAGCGGCTCGGCTCGTGGGTAGTGCGCCAGGCATCCTCGACCCAGATCCCCGACACGACCTCGGGCTTTCGCGCCTATAACCGCGAGGCCGCCCTGCAGATGCAGGTGGTCTCAAAATTCACCTACACGCTCGAGACGATCATCCAGGCCGGCAAGCTGCTGGTCGCGGTCGAGCACGTGCCGATCCGCACCAACCCCGTCACGCGCGAGTCGCGTCTGTTCCCCTCGATGGGCGCCTACGTGCGCCGCAACGCGGTCTCGATCTTCCGCATCTACGCGCAGTACGAGCCGCTGCGGATCTTCTGGAGCCTAGCCGCCGTGATCGGCGTGGCAGCGCTTGCGGTCTGGATCCGCTTCGTCGTCGCCTACGCCGAGGGCAGCGGCAAGGGCCACGTGCAGTCCCTGATCCTCGGCGCCGTCCTGTTCATCGCTGCGATCGTGCTGTGGGCGCTGGGTGTGATCGGCGATCTGCTCGCCGCCCAGCGCGTGATGACCCAGCGCACCTTCGAGCGCGTGCGTCGCATCGAGCTGCAACTGGGAGTGGAGCCCTCCCACTACGAGCCCGGCGGCGCGCAGCCCACAGCCGGAGCGCCCGGCGGCTCCACCGGTGCCAGCCCCGCGCAGAGCCCCGGTGGCCTCTCAAAGGGCTCCGACGGCCCCGATGCCACTGGGCAGACCGGCGAGCGCGAGGCGGTGCGCGCGTGAGCGAGGCCGTCACGCTCTCCCGCGACGGAATCGTCACGGGCAATACCTACGACAAGTACGGCTCCTCCAACCCCGTCGTACGCCGCATGATGGCTGGCTTCGAACGCTCCCTCGACGAGCTCTTTGCGCTCGCCGACCCGCACTCGCTACTCGACGTCGGCTGCGGCGAGGGCGTGCTCGTGCAGCGCTGGGCGCAGCGCCTGCCGGAGCGGCGCGTCGTCGGGATCGACCTCGAGGAGGAGTCGATCCAGGCGGGCTGGGCCGAGCACGGCGCGCCGAACCTCGACTACATCGTGATGCGCGCCGAGAACCTGCCGTTCGCCGAGAACGAGTTCGATGTGGCGTGTGCGATCGAGGTGCTCGAGCACGTCCCCGATCCCGAGCACACGCTCGCGGAGATGGCGCGCTGCGCCGAGCGCCACCTGCTCGTCTCCGTGCCGCGCGAGCCGCTGTGGCGCGCCCTCAACATGGCGCGCGGGTCCTACTGGAGCGAGCTCGGCAATACGCCGGGGCACCTCAACCACTGGTCGCGGCGGAGCTTCGTCGCGCTGCTCTCGCGTTACGGGAAGGTCGTCGAGGTCCGCTCGCCCTTCCCGTGGACGATGCTGCTTGTCCGCCTCTGACGTGAAGGCCCGCCCCGCGGACGGCGCGCGGGGCACCACGCAGGGGCGCTCCTACGGGAGCGGCGCGCGGATCCTCTCGATCGGGATCGCCGCGACCGGGCTGTTCACGTTCGCGTACTTCTCGATCGCCAGCCACGTCCTCAGCCCCGTGGACGCCAAGCGCCTGGACCTGCTGTGGTCGGTGATGTTCGTCGTCATCTCCGTCATCTACCGGCCGATCGAACAGCTGCTCTCGCGCACGATCGCCGAGCGCCGAGCGCAGGGGCACGCCGAGCACCCGCTGCGCACCCCGATCGCGATTCAGGCCAGCTTCGCGCTGATCTTCCTCGCTGTCGCGCTGGCCCTGCACGGAGAGCTCGTCGACCATGTCTTCAACGGCTACTCGGCGCTGTATTACGTGCTCGTCTTCGGCACGCTCGCCTACGCCGGCAGCTACTTCGCGCGCGGCTGGCTCGCGGGGCACGAGTACTTCGCGCTATACGGCGGCCTCGTCCTGATGGAGTCCACCTCGCGCATCTGCTTCGCGCTGGCCGTCGCCCTGGGCATCGCAAGCGGACAGACCGCGGTCGCGCTCGGCATCGCCGCCGCGCCGCTGCTCTCGCTCGTTGTCGTGCCCGCCGCCTTCGCGCGCCGCGGACACGAACGCGACGGCACAACCGCACCACCCGCCACCGCAGAGGCCACCGCCGATCTCCCCCCGATCACGGTCGACGAGGCCGCCGCCGCGCTCGCGGGGCCCGGCACCGAGGGGGTCCAGGAGGCGTCCCACACCGAGCTCTCGCTGAGCCGCGGTGGGCGCTTCGCGCTGTGGGTCTCCGGGATCATGCTCTCCGAGCAGATGCTGCTGAACGCCGCCGTCCTCACCGTCGACGCGACCTCCCCCGATCGCGCGCTCGCGGGGATCGTCTTCAACGTGATGCTGATCGCGCGCGCGCCGCTGCAGCTCTTCCAGGCGATCCAGACCTCGCTGCTGCCGCACCTCACGGGCCTGGAGGCCAAGGAAGGCCACGCCGCATTCGCCCGCGCAATCCGGCTGACCGTGCTCGCGATCGCCGCCTTCGCCGCCGCCGTCGCACTCGGGCTGCTGCTGATCGGCCCGTTCGTCATGGGCCACGTGCTGTTCGGCCAGCACTACAACTACAAACGCGCCGGGCTCGCCCTGATCGGCCTGGGGATGGGCATGCACCTGGCATCCGGCGCGCTCAACCAGGCTGCGCTCGCGCGCAACCGCGCACGCGCGGCGGCGACCTGCTGGTTGATCGCCGCCGCCGCGTTCGTCGCCTGGATGTTCGTCCCGGCCGTCAGCGAACAGGTCCTGCGCGCCGAGCTCGGCTACCTCGGTGCAACGAGCCTCTTGGCGCTGCTGCTCGCGCTGCTCTACCGGCGGGGGTCGGGCAGCACGAGCGGGTGATACGCGCCGCTATGGTGGGCCGCCAGCGTGGCAACCTACAATCTGTAGTGCGAACCCAGTGACCGTCCCCTTTTCCCTGCCTTTGCGTCGCAGCATCGCCCGGACGCTGCCTGAGCGACCCTTCACCGTGCGCTTCTGGGACGGCGGCGTCGTGCCGGCCAGCACGAGCCCGGCGCCGACGTTCCGCTTCGAGCATCCCTCGGCGCTCGCGCACTGCCTGCGCGCGCCAAGCGCGCTCGGACTGTTCCGGGCCTACGTCGAGGGCTCGCTGACCGTCGATGATCTCGACGCAGCCTTTCTCGTCGTCGACGATTGGGAGCCGCCGGTGCTATCGCGCTCCGACCGTGCGCGGCTGGCGCTCGGCGCGGTGCTGGCCGCGACTCCGGGAGGCATCCCACGTCGACCGCGCCTGGAGCTGCTGCTCGGAGGCGAGCGCCACAGCATCGCGCGCGACGCCGCGGCGGTCCGCTACCACTACGACGTCGGCAACGAGTTCTTCGCCCTGTTCCTCGATCCCTCGATGACCTATAGCTGCGCGGTCTTCTCGCGCGGAGCCAAGACTCTCCAGGAGGCACAGACAGCGAAGCTCGACCTGGTCGCGAGCAAGCTCGCACTGACACCGGGGCAGCGTGTGCTCGACGTCGGCTGCGGCTGGGGCAGCTTTGCGATCCACGCCGCCACGCACTACGGGGTGAGCGTCACCGGGATCACGCTCTCGAGTCCCCAGGCGCAGCTCGCACGCGAGCGCGTCGCGGCCGCGGGCCTCGGCGATCGCGTCGAGATCCGCGTGAGCGACTACCGCGAGCTCGCCGAGGAGCCTTTCGACGCAATCGCGAGCATCGGGATGGTCGAGCACGTCGGGGCCAGCCAAATCGACCGCTACGCCCAGACCCTCGCCGGACTGCTGCGGCCCGGGGGACTGCTGCTCAACCACGGAATCGCCGTCACCAACCCCGAGGAGGACCCGCTGGATGACGACGTCACGATGCGCTACGTGTTCCCCGACGGCGAGCCGCTGCCCTACTCGCGAGTCCAGCTCGCGCTCGAGCGCGCGGGCTTGCACACCGAGCACGTCGAGGGCTTCCAGCAGGACTACGCCGACACGCTGCGCCACTGGCACGATCGCCTCGACGAGCACCTCGAGCAGGCCGAGCGCCTCGCCGGGGCAGAGCGCCTGCGCGTCTGGCGCCTGTACCTGCGCGCCGCGCGCCACGGCTTCGATGTCGGCTACACCAAGGTCTACCAGGCGCTCGCGCGCCGCCCCGCCAGCGTCTCCCAGCCGGGAGCGGCGCGACGCGGTCCCCCACGGCTGCTCAGCTGAGCAGCCGTCGGCGCGGACCTGACGGCCGCGCAGCCCGCCCGGCCGTCACCTCATAGCCCCCACCGCGCGGTCTTGCCGACCGCGGCCTCAGACGGCGGCGATCGCGTCCGCGATCGCCCGGTAGGCCGCACCCGGGTCCGCGGACCCGAAGATCTTCGAACCCGCCACGAACAGCCTCGCTCCCGCCGCGCGGCAGAGCGGGGCCGTCGCAGTGTCGACCCCGCCGTCGACCTCCAGCGCCGCGGCGGTGGCGCCGTCGGCGTGCTGCTCGAGCAGCGCCGCCAGCCGCGCGATCTTCGCGGGCGAGCGCGCAATGAACGGCTGCCCGCCCCAGCCGGGGCTGATCGTCATGCAGAGCGCGAGGTCGATCGTCCCGGCCAGCTCGCCGAGCGCCGCGACCGGGGTCCCGGGGTTGATCGCGATACCCACGCAGGCACCGCCCTCGCGGATCAGGTTCGCGACGTACACCGCGTGCGGAGTCGCCTCCGCGTGGAAGGTCACCGAGTCGGCACCGGCGCGCACGAACTCGTCGACCTGGCGCTCGGGGCGCTCGATCATCAGGTGCACGTCGAGCATCCCGCCGGCGTCGCGTACCTGCTCGGCCAGCGCGGAGACGACCAGCGGCCCGAGCGTGATCGGGGGCACGAAGTGCCCATCCATCACATCCACGTGAATCACGCGCGCGCCCGCGTCGAGTACCTCCCCCACCTGCTCGCGCAGCCGCCCGAAATCGGCCGAGAGAATCGAGGGCACGACACGCACCCCCGCCAGCAGGTCTCTGGGAGAAGCGGCCATGTCAGCAGTGGAAGATGCAGCGCCAGCCATGCCCGCTCATATTGCCATGAGCATGCTGTCGCCGCAGTTGTTGCACTTCATGATCGCCGTCGATGACATGCGCACGATCGTGGAATGCTCACCGCAGTTCGGACACACCGACGCCAGCTCGAAGCGGTGCATGCAATAGACACAGCGATAGCGCCCCGGCAAGTTGGTCGGGCGCAGCCAGGGCTCGGAGCAGTTGGGGCAAAGCGGGCCTAGATCCACGCTCGGGGTCGATGGGGGTCGCTCGTCGTCCATGCCACTCTCAGGCTCGGCGCAGCCGCGCGATGAAGAAGCCCGCTGTGCGGTCGCGATGGGGGAGCGTCATCAGCGCCGCGCCCTGCATCAGCCGCGAACCGAGCCCGGCGCCACCGGCGAGCCCCAGATCATCCAGCGCGAAATCGGGGTTGGCTTCCAGGAAGGTGAGGATCTGGCGCTCGTTCTCGCTCGGGGAAATGGTGCACGTAGAGTAGACCAGCACGCCGCCCGGACGGACCGCGGCAGCACCGGCGCCAAGAATCCGCGCTTGCGCCTGCACCAGCTCCTGTACATGCGCCTCTGTTACCCGCCAGCGCAGGTCGGCACGCGCCTGCAGCGTCCCCAGACCCGAGCACGGCGGGTCCACGAGCACGCGATCGAACGGCGCCTCTCCCTCCAGCGGCTTGGCGGCATCGGCGTGCACGACCCGCACGCACTCCGCGCGCAGGCGCCTCACGGTGCGCCCGAGATCGGCGACCCGGCGTGGGTTGCGCTCGACCGCGACGACCTCGCCGCGGTTGCCCATCAGTGCCGCCAGATGGGTGCTCTTGCCGCCCGGGGCCGCGCACAGGTCCAGCACGCGCTCGCCGGGCTGCGGATCGAGCAGCCGCGCGGGCAACATCGCGGCCCGCGACTGCGCGATGAATGAGCCCGCGCCCCAAGCAGGCGAGCCATGCACGTCGAAATGGCCCTCCACCACGAGCGCCTCGGGGATCTGCTTATCGCTGTGCGTCTGCACCGGCGGCTGCTGCTCGGAGAGCTCCCGCGCGAGCGTGGGAGCATCCGTGAGGAGTGTGTTTGCGCGCAGCGCGAGCTCGCCGGGCTCGTTGTCGAATGCCAGCAGCGCGCGGGCGTCCGCGGCGCCCAGCTGCTCCCACCACAGGCGCGCGACCCACAGCGGATGCGAATGCGCGAGCGCGGCCCGCTCGGGTGTCTCCTCGCCGAGCTGATCCAGCAGCGTCCGCCCCTCGCGCGTGGCGCGGCGCAGGACGGCGTTGACGAGTCCGTGGCCGCGCCCGCCGCCACTCTTGGCGAGCTCCACGGCGTCGGCGACGACGGCGTGGTCGGGCGCCCCCGCCAGATACAGCAGCTCGTAGAGCCCCAGGCGTAGCGCGGCCAGCAGCGGCGCGTCGAGCTGCTCCGGGGCGCGTCCCGCGAGCCGCTCGATCACATAGTCCAGTGTGCCGCGCCGCTGCACGGCGCCGTACAGGAGGCGCATCGCGAGCGCCCGGTCGCGGGCATCGAGGTCGCCTGCCTGCGCGCGCAGCGCGATATCGGCGTAGGCGCCGCGCTCGAAGACCTTGCGCAGCGCCGCGTAAGCGCAGGCCCGCGCGGGCGCTATGCGGCTCACGTCGAGGACAACTTGTGGCCGCGCAGGTAAGCGGTGGCGTCCATGGGGCGCCCGCCGGGCGGTTGCACCTCGAGCAGCTCGAGCGCTCCCGCGCGCGTCCCGTAGAGCAGTCTTCCTCCCGCCTCGGCAATCACACCAGGTGGCGGGAGCTCCTGCTCCTGCTCCTGCTCCTGCTCCTGCGCTTGCGCCAATGCCCGCGCCCTGTGCACCCCGAGCGCCGTGCCATCGGCGAGCGCCAGACGCGCGCCGATGTGGGGCTGCAGCGCGCGCACGACGCGCTCCAGTTGCGCCGCGCTGCGCTGCGGATCGAGCAAGCGGTCCGCGGGTCCAAGCTTCTCGGCGTAGCTCGCGTGCGCTTCCTCCTGCTCCACAAACGGCGGTGGCTGGCCGCCCTCCCATTCGTCCAAGACGCGCACGAGCAGCTCGCCGCCGAGCCTCGCCAGGCGCGCGGCGAGCGTGCCGTAGGTGTCCTGCGGGTCGATCGCCTCAGCCGCCGCCAGGCATACCGGTCCACTGTCGAGCCCGGCGGTGAGACGCATGATCGAGACACCCGTCCGCTCGTCGCCGGCCATGATCGCGCGCTCGATCGGCGCCGCCCCACGCCAACGCGGCAACAGCGACGGGTGAACGTTCAGCGGCGAGTAGGCGGAGAGTAGCGGCTCCTTGATCAGCGCCCCAAAGGCGCACACGATGAGTATGAGCCCGGTGGTGGTGGCGGAGGCGGCGGTGGTGGTGGTAGCGGCGGCGGTGGTAGCGGCGGCGGGCTGTGCGACCTGCTCGATCGTGGCAAGCGCGTCGGGCTCGTTGACTCGCTCGGGCTGCGCGAGCGCCAACCCGAGCCGCTGCGCGGCCTCGGCCACGGGCGGCGCAGCGAGCTTGCGTCCGCGCCCACTGGGGCGGTCGGGGCGCGTGATGACCAGCGCCGGACGGTGAGGACCTTCCGCCAGGTGCGCAAGCACGGTGGCGGCAAACTCGGAGGTTCCGAGGTAGACCGTGCGCAAAGTCGAACCCGGCGCTAGGCGGGGGCAGCTTCTGTGCGCGCTTCGCGCAGCGCGCGCATCGCGTCGCGGCGCGCCTCGCGGGAGATGCGGTCGAGAATCAGAACGCCGTCGAGATGGTCGATCTCGTGCTGGATCACGCGCGCCTCCAGGCCCTCCGCCTCGACGAGCAGCTCCGCGCCGCTGGTGTCCTGGGCCCGCACCCGCACCTGCGCGGCGCGCTCCACCTCGACGTGGATGCCCGGCAGGCTCAGGCAACCCTCCTCGGCGGACTCGCGCTCCTCGCTGGCCCACTCGAGCACGGGGTTCACCAGCACAGTGGTCTCGTCGTCCGTGTAGGCGCGGTAGACGAGCACGCGGTGCAGAATCCCCACCTGCGTGGCAGCCAGGCCGACACCCAGCGCGGCCTGCATCAGATCGTCCATGCGTTCGGCCTCCACGCGCAGCTCCTCGTCGAAGTGCTCTACCGGGAGCGCGGTGGCGCGCAGCACGGGGTCACCCAGCTTGCGCACGTGGCGCAGCGCCGCGTCGCGGCGGGCGCGGGTCTCGGCGTCGAGCTCCTCGACCTCGGTCTCGGGCTCCTCTTGAAGATCTGCCTGGCTCTCGGTGTCGGTGCTCATCCCGACTGATTCTATTGAGGGTCGACGTCCACGCTGAAGCTGACCCCCGCGTGGCTGCGCTCGCCGGCCGCGCGCTGCACCGCGGCGCCCACGCCGCGCACCGCCGCGCGGCGGTCGGAGGCCTTGACGAGCAGCATCCGGCGCTCGCGGCCACGCAGGCGAAAGAGGGTGGCGGGCCCAAGGATGCTCCCGCTTTCTCCGAGCTGACCGTCCGGCCCGCGGGCCGCGCGCGGATCGGCCAGCAGCTCGGCGCGGATCGCGCTCGCCGCATCCTGCGCCCGGCGCGCGTCCGCGGCGGAGCACACGATCCTGATCAGGTGCGCGAACGGCGGGTAGCGCAGCGCGGCGCGACGTTCGAGCTCGCCGGCGAGGAAGCCGTCGCTGTCATGCAGGGCGGCGTGGGTGATCGCACGGGCCTCGGGGGCGATCGTCTGTACGAGCACGCGACCCTCACCGCCGCGGCCGACGCGCCCGGCAAGTTGGGCGATCAGCGCAAACGTGCGCTCCTCGGCGCGGAAGTCGGGGAAGCGCAGCGTCGCGTCGGCGTCGAGCACCACTCCGAGCTTCACATCGGCGAAGTCGTGGCCCTTGGCGACCATCTGCGTGCCGATCAACACTCCCGCCGGGGCATCCTGGAAATCGCGCAGCAGCGCACCGGCGCCGGCTGCGCCTAGTGCCTCGCGCCCCCCGCCGCCGGCGAGCGTGTCGGCGTCGAGCCGGAAGATCGGGAAGCGCTGACCGTCGCCAAGCGCGACCGTCAGGTCGTGCTGCAGGCGCTCGGTGCCCGCGCCGTGGCGCGCCACCGCGGTCGAGCCGCAGGCGCAGCGCAGCGGTACCCGCTCACGATGGCCGCAGTGATGGCAGGCCAGTAGGCCCGCGGCGCGGTGCAGCACGAGCGCGACGTCGCACTCCGGACAGCCCCAGACCCAACCGCAGGAGCGGCAGGAGAGAAAGTTCGACCAGCCGCGGCGGTTGAGCAGGACGATCGCCTTGCCGCGCGTGCGGCGCACCTCGGCGAGTGCCTGCGCGGTCTCGGGGTGCAGGCAGTCGACCTGCTCGCGCATGTCGAGCACCCCGACTCGAGGCAGCGGCCGCCCGTCGACGCGCTGGGCCAGGCGCAGGCGCGTCAGCCCGTGTGCGCTCTCCGGACGTGGGGTCGCGCTGCCCACCAGCAGCAGCGCGCGCTGCTCGCGTGCGCGCCAGGCGGCGACATCGCGAGCGTCGTAGCGGGGGTCGCCTTCGTGCTTGTAGGAGGAGTCGTGCTCCTCGTCTACCACGATCAGGCCGAGCCGCTCGATCGGCGCGAACACGGCCGAGCGCGGTCCCACGCAGACGCGCGCCTCGCCGGAGCGCAGCCGGCGCCACTCTTCGCGGCGCTGCGCGGGCGTCAGGCGCGAATGCAGCACCGCCACGGTGTCTCCGAAGCGCGCGATGAAGCGTCCGACGATCTGGGGGGTCAGCGCGATCTCCGGTACGAGCACGATCGCGCCGCGGCCCTGCTCGAGCACACAAGCCGTGGCACAGAGGTAGATCTCCGTCTTGCCCGAGCCGGTGATCCCGTGCAGCAGCCTGCGCGCGGGCTCGCCAGGCATCTGCGGCTCGCTCAGCAACTCGCGCAGCGAGTCGAGTACGAGCCGCTGCTCGCCGGTCAGCGGCGGTGGCTCGGCAGGCAGTACCCCGACCGGCAGGTGCTGGGGGCGGCGCACTGTCCGCCGGCGCTGGCGGGGCATACCCAGGCGCCCGCCCACCCTGCTCGTCGCACCGGGCGGCAGCACGAGTCGCAACGCGCGCGCGAGCGTCGAGCAGTACTCCGCGGCGATCCACTCGGCGAGAGCCACGAGGTCGATCGGGACGCCGAGCTCCAGCGCGCGCAACGGCGCCAGGAGCTTCTCATCGGAGACCTCGCTGCGCTCGGCCAGGCCGACGACGACTCCCAGCACCTCGCGCTGGCCGAAGGGCACCACCAGCATCGACCCGACGTCCACACCGTCCCGCAGCTCCTCGGGCAGGCGGTAGTCGAACGGTCCGCGCAGCGCCCGCGCGGTCGTCAGGGGCTCGACGTGGGCGATCGCGCTCGACACCCCGTCACCCTAGACGGCGCACCGGACCCCTGCCCAGCTCGTCAGTGCGAGCGCGCTACCTCTCCCTCGAGTCCAGCCGCGGCCCGCAGCGCCTGCGCGCGGTCGGTCCGCTCCCAGGTGAAGTCGTGGTCGTCGCGTCCGAAATGTCCGTATGCCGCGGTCTTCTGATAGATCGGCCGGTGCAGGTTGAGCTCCTCGCGGAAAGCCCCGGGGCGCAGATCGAAGTGCTCCGCGACGAGCGCCGCGATCTGGGCGCGGCCGATCTTCTCGGTCCCGAACGTCTCGACCATCACCGATACCGGGTGGGCGACGCCGATCGCGTAGGCGACCTGCACCTCGGCGCGGTCCGCAAGGCCGGCGGCGACGATGTTCTTCGCGACCCAGCGCGCTGCGTAGGCCGCGGAGCGATCGACCTTGGAGGGATCCTTGCCGGAGAAGGCCCCGCCGCCGTGGCGGGCCATGCCGCCGTAGGTGTCGACGATGATCTTGCGCCCCGTCAAGCCGCAGTCACCCATCGGCCCGCCGATCACGAAGCGGCCGGTGGGGTTGACGAGGAAGTTCTTGGCGAGCTTCTTCTCGTCGTAGAGCTCGGCGGGCAGCACCGGTCGCAGGACGTGCTCCAGCAGGTCGGGCTTGATCAATGTCTCCGAGTCGATGCCATCGGCGTGCTGGGTGGAGATCAGGATCTTCTCGATCTCGACCGGGCGCCCGTCCTGGTAGCGAACCGTGACCTGGGTCTTGCCGTCGGGGCGCAGGTAGGGCAGCACCTCGCCCTTGCGCACCTCCGAGAGGCGCTTGGAGAGCTTGTGCGCGAGCGAGATCGGCAGCGGCATCAGCTCGTCGGTCTCGTTGGAGGCGTAGCCGAACATCATCCCCTGGTCACCCGCTCCGGCGACATCCAGCTTGTCCTCGCCGTCGCTGTCGTGGCGTGTCTCATAGGCCGCGTCGACGCCCTGGGCGATGTCCGGGGACTGCTTGTCGATCGCGTTGATCACCGCGCAGGTGTCGCAGTCAAAACCGTAGGCGGCGTTGTCGTAGCCGATGCGGCGCACGGTCTCGCGCGCGACTTCCTGGATGTCGACGTAGGTGTCGGTCGAGATCTCGCCGGAGACGACGATCAGGCCGGTGTTGACGAGCGTCTCGCACGCCACGCGACCGTAGGGGTCGTCGCGCAGCACGGCATCGAGCACGCCGTCGGAGATCTGGTCCGCGATCTTGTCCGGGTGGCCCTCGGTCACCGACTCGGAGGTGAACAGGAACTCGTTATCTGACAGGTTGCTCATGGGCTCTGGTCAACTCCAAATTGGTCGCGCCGGCCACCTCGATCTAAAATCGGGGCTCTGGCTCTGAAAAAGTCCGGAAAGTTTAGATGAATTAGGGTGGTTTGTGGTGTCAATGCGAGCGCGTGGGGGCGGGCGCCCCCCTGCGCGGCCCTTCGCGATGTCCGCGCTGCCCGCGCTCGACGAAGTCGATCACGAGCGGCACCCCATCCATTCCGTAGCGCGCCCGCAGGCGGTTCTCCAGGAAGTAGGCGTAGTCGCGGGTCACGCGCGCGCGAGAGTTGACCTGGATCGCAAAGCGCGGTGGGCGCTCGCCGGTCTGGGTCATGTAGATCGGCTTGAGGCGGTGCTGGCTGGAGCCGCGGCGCGTACCCACGGGGGGCTGGCGCGCCTGCACCGCCTCGGCGAGGAAGCGATTGAGCTCGGGGGTCGGGATGCGGCCGAACATGCGATCGCCGAGCGCCAACACCTCGACCAGCAGCCGCTGCACGTGGCGACCGGTCAACGCGCTGGTCGTCAGCACGCGCGGACGCAAGCGCAGCTTGGAGGCCACGCGGGCGCGTTCGTGATCGAGCTCCTCCTCCGTACCTTCGCGTATGTCCCACTTGTTGAGCACGATCGCGGTCGCGCAGCCGGCCTTCATCGCGAGCTCCGCGATCCGCATGTCCTGGGAGGTGACGCCGTCGCGAGCGTCGCAGACGACCAGCGCGACGTCCGCGCGCTCGGCGGCGCGCTGGGAGCGCAGCGCGGTGTAGTACTCGACCGAGTCCGCGACCTTCGCCTGGCGGCGCATGCCGGCGGTGTCCACGAGGATCAGCTTGCGCTCGCCCGTACCTCCCGGGGTGCTGACCATCAGCGGCATGTCGATCGCGTCGCGCGTGGTGCCCGCGAGATCGGAGACGATCACGCGCTCTTCGCCCAGGAAACGGTTCATCAGCGATGACTTGCCGACATTCGGCCTGCCGATCAGCGCCAGACGCACGGTGTCCTGGTCGGACTCGCTGTCCCCCTCTGGAAGCAGCTCGACGATCCGGTCGAGCAGATCGCCCGTTCCCAGACCTTGCGCGGCCGAGACCGCAATCGGCTCACCGAGCCCGAGGCCGTGGAACTCGGCTGCCAGCGGGAGATCGGCGACACCGTCGCACTTGTTGGCCGCCACGATCATCGGCAGCGGCGAGCGGCGCAGCAGGTCGGCCAGCTCCTCGTCCCCGGGGCGCATCCCAGCGCGCGCATCGACCACGAGCACCGCGACGTCGGCTTCCGCAAGCCCCGCGCGGGCCTGCTCGCGGATCGAGCCCGCCAGGGGGTCTTCGTCGCGGAAGTCGACCCCACCGGTGTCGATCAGCTTGAATTGACGGCCGTTCCAGTCGCAGTCGAGCTCCTTGCGGTCGCGCGTGATCCCGGGGCGCTCGTGCACGACCGCGTCGCGACCACCGGTGAGGCGGTTGATCAGCGAGGACTTCCCAACGTTGGGGTACCCGAGGATGGCGACCTTTGTCATACGAGGAGTATGACCGTCCCTCAGGCGAGGCTTGCCGCCGTCGCTCAGGCGGGACTCGCCGCGCCGCGCACCAGCGCCGCGATGCGCGCGACGACCTGTTCGATGGAGAGGCCGGTCGTGTCCAGCAGGACCGCGTCGCGCGCGGCCTGCAGCGGACTGTGCTCGCGGGTCGCGTCGCGCTCGTCGCGGCGGCGCTGCTCGACGAGCGTCGGCTGCACCGCGGCGCCACTCTCCAGCGCACGACGCCGTGCGCGCTCGCGCTCAGCCGCGGTGAGAAAGACCTTCAGCTCCGCGTGCGGGGCGACAACCGTGCCGATGTCGCGCCCCTCCGCAACCCAGTCGCCGACCGCGAGCAGCTCCCGCTGCTTGGCGACAAGCACCTCGCGCACACCGGGGTCGGCGGCCACGCGCGAAGCCTCCTGCGAAACCTCGGCGTGGCGAATCTCCGCGCTCACGTCGCGCCCATCGAGCAGCACGCGCGCGCCAAGCTCGATCTGTGCCGCGCCGGCGAGCCGCGCGGGCGCAGCGCCCGGTTGCTCCAGGGCGAGCAGCGCGATACAGCGGTACATCGCGCCGCTGTCCAGGTAGGTGAAGCTCAGCTCGCGCGCCAGCGCGCGCGCGACGGTCGACTTGCCGGCGCCCGCGGGCCCGTCGATCGCGACGACCATCAGCCCGTCAACGACGCCAGGTCCTCAGCGAAGCCCGGGTAGGAGATCGCGGCTGCCTCCATCCCGCGGACTTCGACGCCCTCACGCGAGGCCAAGCCGGCAACGGCGCCGAGCATCGCCAGACGGTGATCGCCGTGCGCCTCGATGCTGCCGCCGCGCAGACCTCCGGTGCCGCTCACCGCGAAGCCATCCTGGGTCGCCTCGATGTCCGCACCCAGGCCGCGCAGGCCCTCGACGACGGTCGCGATCCTGTCCGACTCCTTGAGGCGCAACTCCTGCGCACCGCGCACGACGGTCTCCCCTTCGGCGAAGCATCCGAGCAGCGCGACCAGCGGCAGCTCGTCGATCGCGAGCGGCACCTCCTCGGGACCGACGAAAGTGCCCTCCAAGGCGCCGGCGGCGACGTCGATGTCGCTGATCGGCTCGTGCGCGATCAACTCGCCGGATTCGTCCTCGAGATCGCCGAGCACGATGCCCTGCATGCGGCGCAGGATCCGCAGGAAGCCGGTGCGGGTCCAGTTGACGCCGACGTCGCGCAGCAGCAGGCGCGAGCCGGGAACCAGCACGCCCGCCGCGATCAGGAACGCCGCAGAGCTCGGGTCGCCGGGCACCACGATGTGCTCGAGCTCGAGCTCGTCGGCGTTGGTGACGGTGACGTGACGGCCGTTGCGGTGGATCGTGGCGCCGGCGCGCAGCAGCATCCGCTCGGTGTGATCGCGGCTGCGCTCCGGCTCCCCCACGGTCGTCGCGCCATCGGCGACCAGCGCGGCGAGCAGCACGCACGACTTCACCTGGGCGCTTGCGACGGGCAGCTCGTAGGAGATCGAGTGCAGCCGCGTACCGCGCACCTTCAGCGGCGCGAAGCGCCCGCCGGTGGCCTGCAGCTCGGCGCCCATCAGCGCCAGCGGCTCGGCGACGCGGTCCACCGGGCGGCGCCGGATCGACTCGTCGCCGTCGAGCGTGAACGTGCGACCCTCCTGCGCGGCGAGCCAGCCAGGCAGGAGCCGTAGCAGCGTGCCGGCGTTGCCGACGTCGATCGGCTCCTCGGGCTGGCGGGCCTCGCGGAGACCGGCCCCACGCACGACGACCTCCGTGGGGCGCAGCTCGACGAGCGCCCCGAGCGCGCGTACCGCGTCGAGCGTGGAGATCGTGTCGGCGGCGTGCAGGTAGTTCTCGATCCGCACCGGATAGGGCACCATCGCGCCGAGCAGCGCAGCGCGATGCGAGATCGACTTGTCCGCCGGCGCGGTCAGTTCGCCGATGAGGCCGCTGGAGGGCTCGAAGCGTACGTTCACGGCGCCACCATCACCGGGAAGCCGAGCTCGTCGATCAGCTCGCGCGTACGCCGTAGGTGCTCTGCGCCGCGCACCCACAGCGCGATCACGCCCTGGCTGTTGTCGGCTGAGGGCGCGAGCGCCATATCGACGATGTTCACTCCCGCGCGCCCGAGCGCGAGCGCGATCTCGGCAATCACGCCAGGGCGGTTGGGCACTGAGACGCGCAGTTCGTGCGGTGAGCCACCGGCGAACCCAGCGCCCAGCAGCGCTTCGCGCTGCTCGCGGGCGCGCTCGTTCCAGGCAGCCACGGCGGCTGCGTCGCCGCCATCGAGGTGCGCACGGACCTCCCCCAGGCGGCCGATGGCCTCATCGATCTCCGCGATCAGGGCATCGCGGTTGGAGATGTAGATATCGGTCCAGATCGCGGTATTGGCGCCGGCGACGCGGGTCGCGTCACGGAAGCTCGGACCGGCGGCGGGCAGACGCTCGCCGGCGTCGAGCGCACCGGCCACCCGCGCGCTGCCCAGTCCGACGAGCAGGTTGGCAAGCACGTGCGGAAAGTGCGAGAAGGACGCCATCAGGCGGTCGTGCAGCTCGGCGTCGATCGCGGTCGGCTGCGCGCCGAGACCGACAAGCAGCCGGTGCAGGCGCTCGTAGAGCACTCCCGAGGTGCCCGCAGTGGGCGTCAGGTACCAGGTCGCGCCTTGGAAGAGATCCTCGCGGGCGTACTCGACGCCGGCCGTCTCCGCACCGGCGAGCGGATGGCCCCCGACGAAGCGCTCGTCCGCCCCGGCCGCGAGTAACAGGCGCTTGGTCGAGCCGACATCGCTCACGACGCACTCCGGCGAGGCGCCGGCGAGTGCGTCGCGTACCGTCGCGGGGAGCACCCCGACGGGCGTCGCGACGAACACGGCGTCGGCGCCCGCGACCGCCGCATGGAGGTCGGGCGCCTGCGAGTCGATCGCCCCGCGCTGCAGCGCCCGCGCGCCGACCTCGGCGTCGTGGTCGTAGCCACAGACCTGCGCGCCGAAGCGCTTTGCGGCAAGTCCGATCGAGCCGCCTATCAGGCCGATACCGAGGACAGCGACCCTCAACGGGTCGACTCCCGCCGCCGGCGTGCCCGCGCGCGGTCGCAGAGCATCCGGCGGCGGACCATCAGACGGCGCTGAGCGCCCTTCCGGCGAGCGCGGCGGCCTGCTCGACGGCGCGGGCGTAGTCGGCGAATGTATCCGTCGGCAGCGCCTGGGGTCCGTCGCAGATGGCCTCGTCGGGGTTTGGGTGCACCTCCACGATGATGCCGTCCGCACCGGCGGCGGCGGCGGCCAGCGAGAGCGGCAGCACCAGGTCGCGGCGTCCGGCGGCGTGGCTCGGGTCGACGATCACCGGCAGGTGCGTCAGCTCCTTGAGCACCGGCACCGCCATCAGGTCGAGCGTGAAGCGGTAGGCGGTCTCGAACGTGCGGATACCACGCTCGCAGAGCATCACGCTGGGGTTGCCTTCCTTGAGGATGTACTCGGCGGCCATCAGCAGCTCATCCAGCGTCGAGGAGAGGCCGCGCTTGAGCAGCGCCGGCCGCCCGGAGCGGCCGATCTCGGCGAGCAGCGGGTAGTTCTGCATGTTGCGCGCGCCGATCTGGATCACGTCGGCGACCTCCAGGACGGCGTCGAGGTCGCGCATGTCCATCAACTCGGTGACGATCGGCAGGCCGGTCTCGGCCTTGGCCTCGGCGAGCAGGCGCAGTCCCTCCTGCCCGAGTCCCTGGAAAGCGTAGGGGGAGGTGCGCGGCTTGTAGGCGCCGCCGCGCAGCAGGGTGGCGCCGGCGTCGCGCACGATGCGGGCCGTCTCCAGTGTCTGGTCGCGCGTCTCGACCGTGCAGGGCCCGGCAATCAGGGCGAAGTTACCCCCTCCGACCTTGCGCCCTTCGATGTCCAGCACCGTGCGCTCGCCGTGGCGGATCTGCGCGGAGGCGAGCTTGTAGGGCTTGAGGATCGGCACGACCCGGTCCACGCCCGGCTGTCCCTCGAGGCCGAGGCTCTCGACCGAGGCGTCCTGCTCTACGTCGCCGATCGCGCCGATCACGGTCACACGCGCGCCTTGGCTGCGGTGGGCTAAGGCCCCGGCGCGCTCGATTTTCTCAACGACCGCCGCGATCTCCTCGTCGGTGGCCGTCTCCTTCATGACAATCATCATCGATTCATCCTTTCAAAATCCATGGAAATCTTACGTGTTCGGAGAACTCGCGCTCGCTCCGTGAGGATCGCCGCAAGTGCGACTCGCGAGGGGCCCAGATGCCCGGCGGAGATGGCGCTCGACCCTCACTTGGGTCCTCTGCGGCCTTCGGTGCACCCGCTCGCGAACGGGGGCAGGCCGGAGCGCCTAGCTAAATCGCCAGGCGGAGAGATAGGAGCTGGACCACGCGCAGGGAGCCGGGGTGGGCAGGGCCTGCCCGGCGCTGTGTGACAGAGATGCGGTTGCCGACGTGGTCATGATCGTCTCATTGGTTTGTAGCAGAAGCGGAGCCCGCCGTCGAGCGCTGTGACGCGAACGTCACACACAGGCTTGCAAGCACGCGACGCTTACAGAACCTCGGCGAGTGCATCGAGGAAGCGCGCGTTCTCCTCTGCCGTGCCGTAGGTGACGCGCAGCGCGCCGGGACGACCGAGCGCTCCGCCTCCGCGCACGAGCACGCCACGCTGCAGCAGGCCGTGCATGACCTGCTGCTCCTCGCGTCCCTCGCCGAGCGCGAACCAGCAGAAGTTGGCCTGCGAATCGGCGGGCTGCAGGCCCAGCGCACGCAGGCGCTCATCGACGGAGATGCGCTCGGCGACCGTGCGCGCGACGCGCTCGATCACGGCGTCCTGATGGGCCAGGGCCTCAGCCGCGGCGGCCTGTGCGACGGCGTTGCAGAAGAACGGCTGGCGCACCTGGTCGACGGCTCTCGGGAAGGCCTCCGAGCCACACAGCGCGAAGCCGACGCGCAGCCCGCAGAGACCGTGGACCTTCGAGAAGGTGCGCAGCAGCACGAGGTTGGGGTGGCGCGCGAGCAGCTCCAGCGAGGCGTCCGGGTCCTCCAGCAGGTTGAACTCGCAGTAGGCCTCGTCCACGATCACGCACACGTGCGGGGGCACCTGATCCAGGAACTCAGCGATCTCCGCGAGCGCCACCGCGGTACTGGTGGGGTTGTTGGGGTTGCAGACGATCACCAGGCGCGTCGCGACGGTGATCTCGCGCAGCATCGCGGGCAGATCGTGGCACTCGCGCTCGTCAAGGGGCACCCGCACCTCGCGGGCGCCGGAGGCGGCGCTGAGGTGCGGGTAGACCGAGAAGGAGGGCCAGGCGTAGACGAGCTCGGCACCGGGCTCCAGGAGCGCCTCCCCGGCGGCGAGCAGGATGTCGCAGGAGCCGTTGCCGATCGCGATGCGCTCCAGCGGCACCGCATAGCGCTCGGAGAGGCGCCGGCGCAGGACGGAGTTGGTCGGGTCGGGGTAGCGGTTCAGCTCGCCCAGCGCGCGCCCGATCGCCTCGCGCACCGCCTCCAGCGGCGGCCACGGCGACTCATTGCTGGCCAGCCGCACGGCCGGAGCCGCGTCGGCATAGCCGCCGGCCGCGGGATAGCTCGGCAGCCGCCCAATTCGCTCTGAGAACTCGATCGCCATCGACCTATTGTGCCCGCTGGGTCAGCTCCGCCCCAGCACGGCACCGCAGCCGTACCCGCGCCGGCGGCGGCAGGGATCGCTCACTGCGCGGCCTCCAGATCGGCGCGCAGCGCCTTGGCCTCCCCGAGGTAGACATGCCGCGCCTCGTGATCCTCGGCGGCGTAGTAGTGGATCAGGACCCTGATCACGCGCGGCAGTGCACGTGGCACCGGGATCTCGCGAGCGCATAACAGCGGCACGCGATCAAAGCCCAGCGCACGCGCGGCGACCGCAGGAAACTCGGCGTTGAGGTCGTTGGTGGCCGTGAAGATGCAGCTCACGACGTTCTCGGGCGCGAGGCCGTTGCGCTCCATGATCTCTTGCATGAGCTCGGTGGTCGCGTCCAGGATCTCCTGGGGATTGTTGCGCTCGACGCTGACGGCGCCGCGCAGGGCATACAGGCGCATTGGGGGCGATTGTGTCAGAGCGTCCCCCGGAGCTCGCGCAGCTCGGCCTCGCGCAGACGCCGGTGCTGCCCCACCGCGAGGTCTCCCAGGCGCAATGGTCCCAGTGCGACACGCTGCAGGGAGCGCACGGGATGCCCGACGGCTTCGCACATGCGGCGCACCTGGCGGTTGCGGCCTTCGCGGATCGTCAGCTCCAGTGCCTCGCCGTCCGCCGTGCGGGCCGCGGCTGGCAGGCGCCGGACCTGCGCCGGCGCGGTCGGGCCGTCCTCGAGCTGCACACCGGCGCGCAGTTCGCTCAGGGCGCGCTCGCCGACGGGCCCGCGGGCGACGTGCACGCGGTAGGTCTTGGGCACCTCGTAGCGCGGATGGGTCAGGCGATTCGCCAGCGCGCCGTCGTTGGTGAGCAGGATCAGACCGCTGCTGTCGGCGTCCAGGCGCCCGACGGGGTAGAGGCGGCGGCGCTCGGGCACGAGCTCGACGACGGTCGGGCGCCCGCCGGGGTCACGGGCGGTGCTGAGCACTCCGACCGGCTTGTGCAGCGCGTACACGACCAGAGCCTCGAAGCCGGAGAGCCGCTGCCCATCGACCTCGACGCGGTTGCGCTCGTCGACGTCGCGCGCGGGGTCGCGCACGAGCTCGCCGTCGACGCTGACACGACCAGCAGCCACGAGCGACTCAGCGGCTCGGCGCGAAGCGACACCGGCATGTGCGAGGTACTTGGCAAGACGCATTGCCGCACCACGATAAGAGGGTGGCGCAACCAGCCGTACCCCATGCGGGGCACACCCCGTTCGAGCGCAGGCAAGTAGGCCGGTCAGCGGGGCCTGGCGAGCGGTACGTCTACATTTCAACCCAGCGATGGACCTGCGACTTTTGGAGGAGACCCTCGAGGCCCACGGCGAGCCGGGCTTCCGTGCCCGTCAGATATGGGAGTGGACGGCGCGCGGGGCGGCGGGGTATGAGGCGATGACCAACCTCCCCCACGCCTTGCGCGAGACGCTGGCGCTACAGGCGCCGTTCTCGAGCCTGCAGCTGCGCCGCGAGCTGCACGCGCGCGACGGCACGGTCAAGGGCCTGTTCGCGACCGCCGACGGGCGGCCGCTGGAGGCGGTGCTGATGCGCTACCGCGACGGTCGGCGCTCGATCTGCCTCTCCTCGCAGTCGGGCTGCCCGCTGACGTGCACGTTCTGCGCGACGGGTCAGATGCGCTTCGCGCGCAACCTCACGGCCTCAGAGATCCTCGACCAGGCCCTGCATTTTCGCCGCCTGGAGCCGGTCGATCACTGCGTCTTCATGGGCATGGGCGAGCCGCTGCTGAACCTCGACGCGGTGCTCGCGGCTTGCGAGCGGCTGCCCGACCTCGGCATCGCGCATCGCCGCACCGCGATCTCCACGGTCGGCTGGATTCCCGGCATCGAACGGCTGGCGGAGTGCGAGCTGCCGCTGCGCCTGGCGCTCTCGATACACGCCGCCGACGAAGCACTGCGCTCGGAGCTGATGCCGGTCAACGAGCGCTATCCGTTGAAGGACGTGCTCGACGCCTGCCGCGCTTTCTACGCGCGCAAGCGGCGGCGCATCTTCGTGGAGTACGTGATGCTGGCTGGGGTCAACGACCGCTACGAGCAGGCCGTAGCGCTCGCCGAGCTGCTCGCGCCGGCGATTCATGTGAGCACGCCCAGCCGTGGCCGCGAAGCGATCACGCGCAAGCGCGCCGCGGACCCGCACGGGCGTGTCGAGCGCGCACGCGACCCACGGATGTTCAAGGTCAACCTGATCCCCTACAACCCGACACCGCCCGCGCAAGCGACGTCGGGATCGGGCGGCATACCCAACGCCCTGGCCGGCTACCGGGGCTCCAGCCGCGAGGCGATCGCCGCCTTCCGGGCCGTCCTCGAGCAACGCGGTGTCGAGGCGACGGTGCGACTCACGCGCGGGCGTGACATCGACGCGGCCTGCGGTCAGCTCGCCGCGAGCCAGGCTTAGGCGCAGCCCCGCACCGCACCGCGGTCTTACTCCTCGACCGGAGCCGGCCCGCGCTCGGCGCGCGCCTCACCGGCGCGCAGCAGGCGCTCGCGCAGCTCGCTCTGCTCCTCCGGTGTGGGATCCCACTGCGCGACGTCGGGCAGGTCCTCCAAGGAGCGCAGGCCAAACAGCTTCAGGAACTGGGTTCCGGTGCGGTAGAGCACGGCCCCGAACTGGGAGCGCCCAGCCTCCTCGATCAGGCCCCGCTCCAGCAGCGTGGCGGCGGCCGAGTCGGCACTGACGCCTCGGATGCGTGTGATCTCGGGCCGCGAGATCGGTTGCAGGTAGGCGACGATCGCGAGCGTCTCGGCCTGGGCCGGCGTGAGCGTGGCGGCGCGCGGGCGGCTGAACAGGCGCCGCGCGGCGTCCTCGGCGAGGGGGTCGCTGGCGAGGGTGTAGCCACCGGCCAGCTCGCGCAGGTGGATGCCGCGCCGCCCCGGCGTGTACTGCTCGTGGAGCAGCTCAAGCGCCGCGACCAGAACCTGCTCCTCGACCTGCGTCGCCTCGGCCAACTCGCCGACGCTGAGCGGGTCGCTGCTGAGGAACAGCAGCGCCTCGATCGTGCGCGCCAGCTCGGCCAGATCCTGCGCGGGTGTCTCGGGTGGATCTTGCGCGGGGGTCTCGGTTGGATCCCGCACAGGCGTCTCGGCCAGATCCTGCGCGGGTGTCTCGGCGTCTGCGGCGTCGCTCACTCAGGCCGCTCCGGCGCCGAGCGCTCCGGCGGGCACGGACCCGGCGAGCGTGTGAACCTCGATCTCGCCGAAGCTCTCCTGCTGCTCCCAGGCGGCTTCGCCGCGTTTGTAGAGCTCCAGCAGCGCGAAGAGAGTGATCGCGACGGTCATGCGGTCGGCGTCGACGATGGCATCCTCGAAATTGAAGCGCCCGCGCCCCAGCAGCGTGCGCAGGTGCGCGAGGCGCTCGCCGAGCGTGACCCGCGGGATCGTGAGGTGGCGCAGGCTGATCGGGGCCGGCACCCGCAACAGGCGGCCGATCGCCGCGCCGAGCAGCGCGGGGTCCTGCACGCCGTCAAGCGGCTCGGGTCGCGCGCGCAGCAACACGGCGGGGAGCGGGGCGCTGCGGAAGCGCACGCCGCGCTCGCGCTCGAGCAGCTCCTGCAGGTGGCCGGCGGCGGCGCGATAGCGGCTTGCGTCAAGCATCCGCGCGAGCAGCTCCTCGGCGGCCTCACCGGGCTCGATCTCGAGCAACTGCTCGTCCTCCTCGCCCGCGATCATCAGTCGTGACTTCAGCTCGAGCAGCGCGGCGACCAGCACGATGAATTCGGTGGCGGTCTCCAAGTCGAGCTCACCGCGGGCCTCGAGGTGGTCGAGATAGGCGAGCACGACGTCGGCGAGCTCGAGCTCGAGCAGGTCGATCTCCTCGCGCAGGATCAGCGTCAGCAGCAGGTCGAAGGGACCGCTGAAGAGATCGAGGTCGAGTTGCAACGAGGCGATGCTCATGCCGTCACCGTAGCGATCACACCCGACGGGAGCGCGTGCGCTGCGGTCACGCCCGACGGGGGGCGCCGACGCCCATGCACTCGCGCACGTCGGCAAGCGTCGCGGCGGCGATCGCGCGCGCTTGCTCAGCGCCGGCCGCCAGTATCTCCTCCAGCGCCGCCTCGTTGGCGCGCAGCTCGCCGTAGCGCTCGCGGACGGGTGCCAGCAGCGCCACGACGGCCTCGGCCGCGGCGGCCTTCAAGTCCCCATAGCCGCGCGCCCCGGCCAGCTCGGCCTCAATCGCCTCCGGCGTGGACCCGCGTGCGGCGGCGAGGATGTCAATCAGATTGGTCACGCCCGGTTTCTCGGGAGAGCGGCAAATCTCGCTGCCGGAGTCCGTGACGGCACGGCGGATCTTCTTTTCGATCGCAGCGGGCTCGTCGAGCACGTAGACCGTGCCCTCCACGCTGCCACTGCTCGTGGACATCTTGGAGGTGGGGTCCTGCAGGTCCATGATGCGCGCGCCGACCGCGGGGATCCGGTGCTCGGGCACGACGAGCACGTCGCGGCCCGCCCCAAAGCGCGTGTTGAAGCGCCGCGCTACGTCGCGCATCAGCTCGAGGTGCTCGCGCTGGTCCTCCCCGACGGGCACCTCCTGGGCGCGGTAGGCCAGCACGTCGGCGGCCTGCAGCACCGGGTAGATGAGCAACCCCGCCGCGACCAGCTCACGCTGGGCGAGCGACTTGTCGCGGAATTGGTGCATGCGCTGCAAGCGACCAAGCTCAGTGACGCTCGAGAGCAGCCAGCACAGCTCGGTGTGCTCGTGGATGTCGCTCTGACGGAAGAGCATGCAGCGCTCGCGGTCGAGGCCCGCGGCGAGCAGCAGCGCCGTGAGGTCGTAGAGGCTGCGGCGCAGCTCGGCGGGCTCGTAGGCAACGGTGATCGCGTGCAGGTCGACGATGCAGTACAGCCCCTCGCCGCGCTCCTGCCCGGCGATGTACTGCAGGATCGCGCCGATGTAGTTGCCGAGGTGCTTGGTGCCGGTGGGCTGGATGCCGGAGAAGATGCGCATGTTGCCGTGGGACCCTAACGGAGCGAGCCCCGACGCTCAGGCCAACGCCTGGCGAATCACGGGGCGCTTGGCGGCCCCGACCTCATCCAGGCGCCTGACCGGTGTCGTGTAGGGCGCTTGACGGGCGATCTCTGGGTCCGCGGCGGCCTCGGCGAGGATCGCGGCAATCGCGTCGGCGAAGCCGTCGAGCGTCTCCTTGGTCTCGGTCTCGGTCGGCTCGACCATCAGCGCCTCCTCGACCAGCAACGGGAAGTAGACCGTCGGCGGGTGGTAGCCGAAGTCCAGCAGGCGCTTCGCTAGATCGAGGGTCTTGATCTCGAGGGCGCGCTTCATCGGCTCACCGGAGAGCACGAACTCGTGCATGCAGAGCTCGCCGTACGCGAGCGGCAGGAGATCGCCGGCCGTCCGTCCCCCACCGACGTCGTGCTCGCGCAGGCGAGCAAGTAGGTAGTTGGCGTTCAGGACGGCCGTCTCGGAAGCGTCGCGCAGCCCCTCGGCGCCCAGCGAGCAGATGTAGGCGTAAGCGCGCACGAAACAGCCGTAGTTGCCCTGGAAGCTACGCAGGCGCCCAATCGACTTGTGCCGCTCATAGTCGAGGTCAAAGACCTCCTGCTCGACCAACTCCGTGTCCTGCGCAGACGCGCTCCCGTTGCGCGCCGGTGCGTGCCGGGCACGGCGCACGATCACCGGCACGGGCAGATAGGGCGCGATGCGCTCGGAAACCGCAATCGGCCCCGAGCCCGGCCCGCCGCCGCCGTGGGGCTGGGTGAAGGACTTGTGGAGGTTGAAGTGCACGATGTCGAAGCCCATGTCGCCCGGCCGCGAGATACCCATGACCGCGTTGAGGTTGGCGCCGTCGTAGTAGAGCGTGGCCCCCGCGCCGTGCACGATGCGCGCGATCTCCTCGATGTTGGGGTCGAAGATCCCGAGCGTGTTGGGGTTGGTGAGCATCAGGCAGGCAACGTCAGCGTCGGCCTTGGCTCGCAGATCGTCCAAGTCGATGCCCCCGTCGGCGTTGGTCGCGAGCTTGACGACCTCCAGGCCAGCCATCGTGACCGTGGCCGGGTTGGTGCCATGCGAGGTGTCCGGCGCGAGCACCTTGCGGCGGGTCTCGCCGCGGTCCTCGTGGTAGGCGCGCGTGAGCAGCACACCCGCGAGCTCGCCGTGGGAGCCCGCGGAGGGCTGCAGGCAGACATGTGGCAGGCCCGCGATCTCGCCTAGAGCCTCCTGGAGGTTCCACATCAGCTCCAGCGCCCCCTGAGCGCGCTCGGGATCCTGCAGCGGGTGCAGGCGGGCGTGGCCCGGCAGCGCGGCGACACGCTCGTGCAGGCGCGGGTTGTGCTTCATCGTGCACGAGCCCAGCGGGTAGAAGCCCGAGTCCAGGTCGAAGTTGCGCTTGGAGAGGCGCACGTAGTGGCGCACGATCTCCGGCTCGGAGAGCTCCGGCAAGCGCGCCGGGGAGGCGCGGCGCAGCTCCGCGGGGAGCAGCTCCTGGGGGTCGACAGCGGGGACGTCGAGCGCGGGGCACTGGAAGGCACGTCGGCCGGGGGCACCCTTCTCGAAGACCGTCAGCAGCGGCTCCTCCTGAGCACTGCCCGCCGCAGGGACCTTCGGCGTAGCCTTGCTCATACTCCCACCGCCTGGCTCTGGCGCTCGGCGGCAAGCGCCGCCCCGAGCACCTCGGCGAGCCGCTCGATGTCGGCGCGGGTACGACGCTCGGTGAGCGCCACCAACAGCCCGCCGCGGTCCTCTTCGCGGCCGGTGAGCGCCTGCAGGTCGACGCCCGGATTGACGCCCGCCGCGGCACAGCGCCGCCGCACGGCGGCCACATCGGCGTCGAGGCGCAGCGCGAACTCGCGGATCACGGGCTGGGTGTGCAACGCGCTTACGCCCTCTAGGCCCACAAGCATCTGACGGGCGTAGTGAGTGCGGGCGAGCAGCAGCTCCCCCAGCTCGACGATCCCGCGACGACCGAGCCAGGCGAGGTAGACGACCCCGCCCAGCGCGTTCAGGGCCTGGGCGGTGCAGATGTTGGAGGTGGCTTTCTCGCGGCGGATGTGCTGCTCGCGGGTCTGCAGCGTCAGCACGAAGCCGCGGCGCCCATCGAGGTCGCGGGTCTCGCCGGCGATGCGCCCCGGCATCCTCCGCAGGTACTCCTCGCGAGCGGCGAAGAAGCCAAACGAGGGCCCTCCGTAGTCGAGGCGGTTACCGAGCGGCTGACCCTCGCCGACGGCGACGTCGACGCCGCATTCGCCGGGGGCGGCGAGGATGCCGAGCACGAGCGGGTCTACCTGGGCGATGACCACCGGATCGACCCCGCCGCGCGAGCGCGCGCCCGCGTATGCGCGCGCGGCGGGGCTCGTGACCGAGACATCCCCATCCGCACCTCCCCCGGGCCCACGACGGGCCGCAGCGGCAAGTGCGCGGGCGTCCTCGACGGCGCCATAGAAGTTCGGCTGGGCGAAGATCACGGCTGAGGTCTCCTCGTCGATCGCGGCCGCCCACGCCTCGGGATCGGTGCGCCCTTCATGTAGTGGCACCTCGACGACCTCGGCGCCGAATCCGTGGGCGTAGGTGCGCAGAGTCTCGAGCGTGTGCGGGTGCAGGCCCGCGCTGGCGACGATCCGCCGGCGGCCGTTGTGGAGCTTGGCGAGATAGGCCGCGGAGGCGACCGCGCTCGCCCCCTCGTACACGGAGGCGTTGGCGACCGGCAGCCCGGTGAGCTCGCTGATCGCGGTCTGGTACTCGAACATCACCTGCAGGCCGCCCTGGGAGATCTCGGGCTGGTAGGGGGTGTAGGGAGTCAGGAACTCCGAGCGCTCCATCAGCATGTCGATCAATGCCGGCACGTAGTGGTCGTACATGCCGGCGCCGAGGAAGCTGAGCTGCTCTTCGGCGCTGACGTTGCGCGCGGCCAGCTCGCGCAGGTGCGCATAGACATCTTGCTCGGGCAGCCCCGCGGGCAGATCCAGCGCGCGGCGCAGGCGCACGGGCTCGGGGATCTGGCGATCAAAGAGCTCCTGCACGGAGCTCACCCCGATCGCCGCGAGCATCGCGACGCGGTCGGCGTCGGTTGTGGAGGTGTAGCGGGTCACGCCTGCCAGCCTAGCCGCCGGCCCCGGTCCTCTATCCGCCGAGTGTGGCGAGGTAGGCCTCGGCGTCCATCAGCTCCTCGCTCTCAGCGGGGTTGCGAAGGCGCACCTTGACAAGCCAACCGGCCCCGTAGGGGTCCTCGTTGATCGGCCCGGGATCGTTAGCGAGCGCATCGTTGACCGCGACGATCTCTCCCGAGAGCGGGGCGACGACATCGGAGACGGCCTTGACGGACTCGACCTCGGCATAGGGCTCGTCCTTGGTCAGCGTCGTGCCCACGGCAGGTGGCTCGAAGAACACGACCTCGCCGAGCGCGTCCTGCGCGTACCAGGTGATGCCGAGCGTGGCGTGCTCATCCTCGATGCGCGCCCAGTCGTGCTCGCCGTGGTAGAGAAGATCCTCGGGGTAAGTGGGCTCGGCCATCGGTGAGCGGGAATCCTAGCGTCGCGCTCGGTTGCTTTGGGTCCGAGCCGCTCAGGCTCGCTTGGCGACGAACGGCTTACGGGTAACGGTCGCGGCGCGCGTGCGGCCGCGCACGTCGATCTGCAGCGCAGCGCCCACCGCGGCGTGCTCGGCGGGCAGGTAGGCCAGGCCGATCCCGACCTCCAGGCAGGGCGAGAGGGTGCCGCTCGTCACGACGCCACCACCGATCACGGCGTTCCCGCCACGCGCGATCCCGGGTCCATCGATGGTGAACGCGGCGAGCTTCTCGGCCGGACCGGCCGCGCGTACGGCACGCACGGCCTGCGAGCCGATGAAGCCAGTGTCCTCCTTGCAGCACCACCCGAGTCCGGCTTCAAGCGGACCGCGCTCCACCGAGAGATCGTTGCCGTACAGGTGAAAGCAGGCCTCCAGGCGCAGCGTGTCACGCGCGGCGAGACCCGCGGGAGTGGCTCCGCCGGCCACCAACTGATTCCACACAACAGGCGCGTCGGCGGGTGCGAGCAGCAGCTCGACCCCGTCCTCGCCGGTGTAGCCGGTCCCACACACGAGCGCCTGCGCAGCTCCCACCTGACCCTCAGCGACCGTCATGCGCGCGGGCAACGGCTGCGCGCAAAGCGCTTGCACGATCCCGCGCGCGTCGGGCCCCTGCACGGCGAGCATCGCGTACGCCTCCAACCGGTCCTCGACACGCGCCTGGAACTCGTCGGCGTGGCGGCGGAACCACTCCAAGTCTTGCTCGTGGTTGGCCGCGTTGGTCACCGTGAGATAGCGATCGTCCCCCAGGCGGTAGGTGAAGAGGTCGTCCAGGACCCCCCCATCCTCACGACAGAGCACGCTGTACTGCGCCCCGCCGAGGGGGATCGCCGCGACGTCGTTGGAGAGCAGCCGCTGCAGCAGCGCGAGCGCGCCGGGACCGCTGGTTTCGATCTCGCCCATGTGCGAGACGTCGAAGACCCCGCAGGCCTCGCGCACCGCCATGTGCTCCTCGCGTACGCCGGCGTACTGGACCGGCATCTCCCAGCCCGCGAACTCGACGAGCTTCGCGCCCGCGGCCACGTGGCAGTCGAACAGGGGCGTGCGACGTGGAGCGCTGGCAGTCGCGGAGGACACCCGCCGCAGGCTATCCGAGCGCGCTCAGCGCAGGAACGGCGGCACGTCGATGTCGTCGTCGCTGATCTCAAGCGTTGAGCGCTCACGGTCGCCGATGCGCGGACCGCGGTCAGTGGGGCGCTCGCGCTCGCCGCGCTCGCGGCGCACCGAGCGCCCGGGGCGGTGATCGAAGCCGGTGCCGATCACGGTAACGCGGACCTCGTCGCCCATGTCCTCGTCGATCACGGCGCCGAAGATGATGTTCGCGTTGGGGTCGGCGGCATTCTGGATGATCTCGGCGGCCTCGTTGACCTCGAACAGGCCGAGCTCCTTGCCACCGGTGATGTTCAGCAGGATGCCCGTCGCGCCGTCCACGGACTCCTCCAGCAGCGGCGAGGAGATCGCGATCTTGGCGGCCTCCGCGGTGCGGTTCTCGCCGCCGGCGGTGCCGATGCCCATCAGCGCGGAGCCCGCGTCGTGCATGATCGTGCGCACGTCGGCGAAGTCGAGGTTGATCAGGCCCGGGATCGTGATCAGGTCGGTGATGCCCTGGATGCCCTGGCGCAGCACGTCGTCGGCCTCCTTGAAGGCGTCCAGCATCGAGGTGCGGCGCTCGACGACCGCGAGCAGCTTCTCGTTGGGGATCACGATCAGCGTGTCGACGACCTCGCGCAGGCGCTCGATGCCCTCCGCGGCCTGGCGCGAGCGCTGGGTGCCCTCGAACTCGAACGGGCGCGTCACGACGCCAACGGTCAACGCGCCGATCTCGGTCTTCGCGATCTCGGCGATCACGGGCGCCGCGCCGGTGCCGGTGCCGCCGCCCTCGCCCGCGGTGACGAACACCATGTCCGCGCCCTTCAGCGCCTCCTTGATGTCGTCGCGCGACTCCGCCGCGGCGGTGAAGCCGACCTCGGGGTTGGCGCCGGCGCCGAGTCCCTTGGTGGAGGTGTGGCCGATGTTCAGCTTGATGTCGGCGTCGCACATCGCGAGCGCCTGCGCGTCGGTGTTGGCGGCGATGAACTCCACGCCGCGCAGCCCCGCGTCGACCATGCGGCTGATCGCGTTGGTCCCGCCGCCGCCGACACCCACGACCTTGATGACCGCCAGATAGCTACCTACGCCGCTCTCCATGATTTTTATCCCGTCCGAAGTCTTCAGTAAGAGTTAAGGGTTGGGAAGTGTGCTTCCCGCGTCCTCTTGAATTGGGCACGTTATGCAGGGAACTTCGCCCTGTCAACGGCACCGACGACTTTTGCAGGATTGCTTGCAGAACCGCCGACTCTCAACCACCACACGAGGAAGCCCGAAACAGTGCCATCAACCTGAAGGTGAGCTTGAGGCTTCTGGGGACGGGCTTTCCGCGGCGCTTGCAGGTGCTTCCCCCGCCGCGGGCGCGGAGGCACTGGGCGCAGTGGCTGCGCCCGCTTCGCTCGGCGAGGCGCTTGCGGCCTGGCTTTGGCTTTCGGCCGACGGTTCGGTGGGCGCGACAGCGCTCGCGCTCGCGCTGGAGCCACCCGCGACGGCTTCATCGAGCGTCGCCGCCAGCGCAGCCGCACTTGGATCGGAGGCGCTTACCTGCGTCGCAGTCGAGCTGCTGCTCAGGCTGCCCGTAGCGCTCCCCGCAGCCGGGCGTTCGGGCAGGCGCACATCAAGGTACGTCGCACCCGCCGAGCTCGGGTCCGCAAGCACGCGCGCCGCCGCCAGCCACTTGGCGTGCGCGCGCGTGGCGTTTCCGAAGTAGATCGAAAGACCGTCGCGCATCGTGACCGTGAGCCCTTCGGGGCCGCTGAAGACGCGCTGCACCCAACCGAGCAACGTTCCGGGGATCGCACCCAGCACGCTCAGCTCCGCGCGCGTGCTCTGGGCCGCAACGCGGGCTCCCGGCAGCGGCGCCACCCCGGCGGCGTAGACGCTCGGCAGCGACCCCGCGATCAGCCCCGCCCCCAGTACAACTCCGTCGGCCGCGACAGCCGTGCGCATCCCGCCCACCGTGAGCACCGCGACCGGCGGCTGCTCGATCACGTGGATGCGCAGCCCGTGCGGGAAGCTCGGACTCGTGCTCAAGTCGCGTACCACCGGGAACTGAGCGACAGCCGCAAGGAGCGCGCCGCGCTTTACATCCAGCGTGCTCATGTGCCGCGCAGCGCGCTGCAGCGCCGCATCGATCTGCGCCGCGTCACTACCGCGCACGCCCTCGATCTGCACATGATCGACCGCCGCCAGCGAGGAGTGCCGCAGCAACAGCCAGCCGCCTCCCAGCAGCGCCAGCGCACCCAGCGTCGCGAGCAGCGCGATGCGTAGACGCCGCCGCTGCCAAACCTGAGTCAGCAACCCCGCCGCGCGGGCGCGCGTGCCCCTTCGCCCGCGAGAGGCGCCCGCTCGCCGCGCGCGGGCGGGTCCGCGTGTGCCGGCGCGCTGTCCGCCGAGCAGCCCCGCCGGTAGCAACGAGCGGCCGAGTCGGGCGCTGAGCGAGCGGTCCATCTAGGGGTCTTCGACCCCGGGGGGCGAACCCCTACAACCGGGCCACGCCGGCCATCCCAACCCAACAAATAGACCTACGACCAGGGGAAGCGCACCGGCCCCAGGGTCTGCACCTCGGGCTCGAGCTCCACCCCGAAGCGCTCCTGCACGCGGCGGCGACCCTCGGCCATCAGCGCGAGGATCTCAGCCGTGCTCGCCGCGCCGGTGTTCTCGATGAAGTTCGCGTGCTTGGGGGCAAAGCGCGCACCGCCGTGCGTCAGCCCGTTGCAGCCCGCCTCGGAGAGCAGCAGCCCCGCAGTGCGACCCTCGGCCCGGGGGTCCGCGGCGGGGGGATTCTTGAAAGTCGAGCCAAACGTCTTGATCCCCTGCGGTTGGGCCTCGTGGCGGCGGGCGCGTAGCTCGGCCAGGTCGCGCTTGACGCTCTGCGGATCGGCCGCGCTCAGCGCGAACGACGCACGCGCGACGACCTCACCCGCAACCAGGTTGGAGTGCCGGTAGCCGAAGCCCAGCTGCTCCGGCACCCGGCGCTCGAGCCCGGCGGCGGTCGCGACCAGCACCCACCGCAGCGTGCGCGCGAGCTCGCCGCCATAGGCGTTGGCGTTCATCCGCACCGCGCCGCCGACGGTGCCGGGGATGTTGACGCCGAACTCGATGCCCGCCAGGCCCGCCTGTGCGGCCTGTGCCGCGACCGCCGGCAGGCGCGCCCCACCCCCACACTCGAGCCCCGCCTCCCCCGTGCGCTCGATGCGCGCGAGCTCGCGGTCGAGCTTGACCACCAAGCCCTCGACGCCCTCGTCGGCGATCAGCAGGTTCGAGCCCGAGCCCACGACCTCGATCGGGGTCTGCGCCGCGCGCGCCCAGGCCAGCAGCTCGAGGAGCTGCGCCTCGCTGCCGGCGCGCGCGAACAGCCGCGCCGCGCCGCCCGTGCGCACGGTCGCCAGGCGCGCGAGCGGATAGTTGCGCTGCACGCCCGCGGGCGGCTCTAAGGCGTTCATTGCCCCTGCACCAGTTTGCGACCCAGCTCATCGACGTCCCCGGCGCCCATCACCAGGCACAGATCCCCGTCGCCGAGCAGGCCCTCGAGCACCGGCGTGGCATCCGCGAAGGTCGGTAGCCAGTAGACCGGCCCACCGCGAGCGGCGTCGGCGGCCGCCTGCGCGATTAGCAACCCGCTGACCCCAGGATGGTCCGCGGCGCGCTCGCGCGCGGGATACACGTCGAGCACGGCGACCACGTCGGCCAGCGCCAGCGCCCGACCGAACTCGCCGGCGAGCAGCTGCGTACGCGAGTACAGATGCGGCTGGAAGACCGCCACCAGCCGCCGCTGCTCCAACGTGCGCGCCGCGCTCAGCGTCGCCGCGACCTCGGTCGGGTGATGCGCGTAGTCCTCGTAGAGCAGCGCCCCCGCGCGGCTGCGCCCCAGCGGCTGAAAGCGTCGCCCCGCGCCGCCGAAGGCGCCCAGCCCCGCGATCGCCGCGGGCAGGTCCGCCCCCACCAGCAGCGCCGCCTCCAGCGCAGCCGCCGCGTTGAGCGCGTTGTGCGCGCCCGGAACCTGCAGGCGTACCTCCCGCTCGCGCCACCTGAAGCGCGAGCCCCCCGCCGCCAGCAGCGGCGCCGGCACGTCGTAGGGCACGACCTCGATCTGTCTCGGCGTGAGCTCGATCAACTCGGGCCGATCCCAGACGACGACCCCGCCGCGCGCGCGCGCGAGAAACTCACGGAACGCCTCCTGCAGCTCGCGCAGCGATCCGAACGTGGCGTGGTGGTCGAGCTCGACGTTGGTCAACACCGCGATCTCGACGTCGAGGCTCAGCATCGAGCGGTCCGACTCGTCGGCCTCGACCACCAGCAGCTCGCCGGCCCCCCAGTGCGCGTTCGCCAGCCCGCCTCCGACCGGACCCCCGACGAGCCACGAGAGCCCGCCCGAGTCATCCTCGCCGCCAAGCTCGCCCCCGGAGCCCTGCGCTGCCGCGGCCGCGCGCAGGGCGTGCACGAGCATCGAGGAGGTCGTCGTCTTGCCATGCGTGCCCGCCACCGCGATCGTGCGCTTGAGCGCCGTGAACTCGGCCAGCAGCTCCGCGCGCGGACGCTCGCGCAGGCCCCGCTCGCGAGCCGCGACGCGCTCGGCGTTCTTCGCGGGGATCGCGCTGGAATAGATCAGCTCGACGTCGGACCCCGCGGGCACGTTCGCCGCGTCGTGGCCGATGCTCGCCGCCAGCACCCCGTCGGCGCGCAGGGCCTGCAGGTAGGAGGAGTCGGCGCCGTCGGAGCCGCTGAGCTGCGCCCCGAGCGCGTGGGCCGCGCGTGCGTAGCCGCTCATGCCCGCACCGCCGACACCGACGAAGTGCAAGCGCCGCGCCTCCCACGGCCGGCTCATCTCCGGAGCGCCCTCATCCGCGCGCAGCCTCCAACAGCTCCTCGGCTACCTCGCGCGCAGCCTCGGGGCGTCCCAGCCGCGCCGAGGCCGCGGCCATCGCATGCAGGCGCTGGGGATCGGAGAGCAGCGCCGCGGTCTCGCGCGCCAGGCGCGCCCCGCTCAACTCGCCGTCGGCGATCGTCACCGCCGCTCCCGCCTCCTCCATCCAGCGCGCGTTCGTGCTCTGATGGTCCGCGGCGGCATGCGGGTAGGGCACGAGGATCGCCGGTCGCCCGTGCGCGGCGATCTCGAACAGCGACCCACCGGCCCTCGCCACCACCAGGTCGGCGGCGGCCAGCGCGTCCGCGAAGTCCCGCAGGTCCATGTACTCGCGCAGGTCATAGCCCGCCGGGCGCTCGCGACCGCTGAGCTCGGGGTAATCGCGGCGTCCGCAGACGTGCAGCACGTGAAAGGTCACTCCCGCAAAGGCCTCGACCGCCGCGAGATTGATCGAGCGCGCGCCCAGCGAGCCGCCGAAGACCAGCACGCAGGTCTCGCCCCGCGCGATCCCCAGACGCGCCCGCGCTGCCGCGCGGTCCGTCTGCGGCGGCGGGATCGGCCGACCGGTGACGCGGTAGCGCCTCCCCACACGGCCGCGACCCGCTCGTGGCAGCGCGAATGCCAGGCACACCCGCCGCGCGAACGGCGCGAGCGCGCGATTGGCCAGGCCGAGGTGACTGTCCGCCTCGGTCAGCACGAGCGGGATGCGGCGGCTGACCGCGGCCAGGCCGACCGGCCCGGAGACGTAGCCCCCGCCGCCCATCACGACATCGGGGCGCAGCCGCCCCAGCAACGCGCGCGTGCGCAGAAACGCCCTCGCCGCACGCGCCAGCGCACGCAGCGCGGCCAGCGGGTTGCGGCGGCTCAGGCCACTGACCGCGATCGTATGCAGCGGATAGCCCGCGGCGGGCACCAGTTGGGCCTCCGCGCGCTCGCCGCCGATGAACGCAACCTCCGCGCCGCGCGCGCGCAGGACTTCAGCTACCGCGAGCGCCGGCACCACGTGCCCGGCGGTCCCGCCCGCGGCGATCACGACTTTCACGCTCCCGCTTTTGCTCGCCGCCTGCGCCACGGGCCAATCCTGCCGGTTTGCGCGCCGCCGTGTCGCCGACCGCGCGCACGTGCGCGCTCGTGCCCGAGGCCACGTTCATCAGCAGGCCCATCGCGGCGAGCATCACGACCAGGCTGCTCGACCCATATGAGACGAACGGCAACGGCACGCCGGTGAGCGGCGCGAGGCCCAACACCGCGAACGTGTTCAGTAGCGCCTGGGAGACGATCAGCGTCGTCATCCCGACCGCGATCAGCGCGCTGTAGAGGCTGCGCGCGCGCTTCGCCGCGCGCAGGCCCGCATACCCGATCAGCCCGTAGAGGAACAGCAGCGCGCACACCCCCAGCACCCCGAACTCTTCGGCCACCACCGCGAGGATGAAGTCCGTCTGCGCCTCCGGCAAGTAGAAGATCTTCTGCACCGACTGGCCCGGCCCAACCCCGAAGAGCCCGCCCGAGCCGATCGCGATCTGCCCCTGCACGGCCTGAAAGCCACTGCCCGAGGCGTGCGCCCAGGGGTCCACGAAAGAGGTCAGGCGAGCGCGCGCGTAGGGTTTGGCGAGGGCGTAGAGCCCGACGAGCAGTAGCGCCGTGCCACCCAGGATCAGCAGGTTGCGCGACGGGATCCCGGCGGCGAGCAGCAGCGCGCAGATCGTGAACGCGATCACCATCGCCGACCCCAGGTCCGGCTCGGTGACCACCAGCAGGCAGGCCCCCCCGACGACGATCAGCAGCGGATTGGCCAGCTCACGCAGGTCGTGCACGCGCCCCGGCCGGCGCGCGAGCAGCGTCGCGGCGTAGAGCACCAGCGCGATCTTCAGCAGCTCCGAGGGCTCGAACTGGAAGATGCTCGGACCGATCCAGCGCCGCGCACCGTTGATGCTGACCCCCAGGTGCGGCACGTGCACGGCCAACACCAGTACGAATGAGACGACCAGCAGCGGCGCCACGATGCTTTGCACTCTGGCAACGCCATCGCGCGCCAGCACGTGCATCAGCGCCAGGCCGATGGCGCCGAAGATCGCGAACTTGATGAGGTAGGAGCTGCCGTTGCCCTGGCCTTCCAGCAGTGTGCTCGCCGAGGAGGCGCTGTAGACCATCACCGCGCCGAAAGCCAGCAGGCAGAGCGTCGCGGTCAGCAGGATGCGCTGCTCGAGCGGCTGGACGCCGCGTGCAGCTCTTCTCGAGTTCGCCGCCCCGCCTTTGCCGCGGCCGGCAGGTGACTTGGGCCGACGCGCGTGAGCGCCCCGTCCTTGGGCTTTGGCGTTTGCGCCCCGCGAGGCCGATGACATCTCGAGCTCACTTCGACGTCGCCGCGCCGAAGCCTGCCGGCGCTTTCAGCTGCGCTAGCCCAAGCTGGCCACGAGCGCGCGGAAGGCTTGGCCGCGATCCTCGTAGTCCGCGAACTGATCGAAGCTCGCGCAGGCCGGCGAGAGCAGCACCACGTCGCCCGCGGCGGCCGCGCCCGCGGCCGCGGTGAGCGCGCGCTCCAGCTCGCGGCAGTCACGCAGCGGCACGCCGACACCGTCGGGACCCTCCCCTCCCAGCTCGCGCGCGATGACGGGGGCATCCTCGCCGATCAGGTACACCGCGCGGCAGCTGGCCCGCACGGGCACGCGCAGCGGCCTGAAATCCTGGCCCTTACCCCGACCGCCCAGGATCAGGTGAATGCGGGCGCCGCCGTCAGTACGGGCGCCCCCGCCAGCCGCGCCCGTGCTCGCCGTGTCGAACGCCGCCAGCGCGACCAGCGTGCTGGCGATGTTCGTCGCCTTGGAGTCATTGACGAACAGGACGCCCTCGCGCCGCGCCACCTCCTCCAGGCGGTGCGCCACACCCGCAAAACTGCGCAACCCCGAGCACACGGCCGCGGGGTCGACCCCGCGCGCAAGGCAGACAGCGGCCCCCGCCAGCGCGTTCTCGACGTTGTGCGCGCCACGCAGCCGCAGCTCGTCGACCCCCAGCAGCGGCTGTGCCCCCCACCACAGGCGCCCCTCGCGCAGCGCGCAGTCGGCCTGTGGACCGCTCCCGAAGCGCACCAGCCGCGCGCGCAGGCTCGCCAGCAGCTCCGGCGGGAACACCGCCTCGCCCTCCGGCGCGGAGGGCAGCACCGCGACGTCCGCTGCGTCCTGGTGCGCGAACGCCTGCAGCTTGGCCTCGCGGTAGGCCGCCATCGTGCCGTGCCGGTCGAGGTGATCGGGGGTGATGTTGAGCAGGACCGCCGCCTCCGGGGCAAACGCGAGGGTGTCCTCGAGCTGGAAGGAGGAGGCCTCGCAGACGACCGTCGCGCGCTTCTCGATGCCTCCCACGAGACCGCTCAGGGCAACGCCGACGTTGCCCGCGACGACCACCGGCAGACCGGCCTCGCGGTGGATGTGCCCGATCAGCTCCACGGTCGTGGTCTTGCCATTCGTGCCCGTCACCGCGATGAACTCCTGCTCGAGCAGGCGCCACGCGAGCTCGAGCTCGCCCAGCACCGTCAAGCCGCGCGCCCGCGCCGCCGCGATTGCCGGCGCTCGCGCCGGCACCCCCGGGCTCTTGACGACAGCACCCACACGATCGAGCTGCGCAACACCATCCTCGCCCAGGTGCAGCTCGAAGCCCTCCTCCGCCAGTTCCTGGGCCGCGGGTGGCGCGCCGGCATCCACCCCGATTACCTCCTGCCCCAGCGCGCGCAGCGTGCGTGCAGCCGCAACGCCCGAGCGCGCCAGCCCGACGATCAGGTAAGGCCCCGCGGGTATCGCCGGCCTGGGCTTCACGGGCGTGCCTGACTAGTCAAGCGCCGGCCCCGAGATCGACGTCCACGGCTCCATCGCCGCTAGCCGATGCTCTGGCGGTAGATCGTGAACCCGATCGCGCAGCAGATCGCGGCGATGATCCAGAAGCGCAGGATGATCTTGGTCTCCGACCACCCCCGCAGCTCGAAGTGGTGGTGGATCGGGGCCATCAGGAAGACACGCTTGTGGCGTGTCTGGAAGTAGATGACCTGGATCGCAACCGAGAGCGCCTCGATCACGAAGATCCCGCCGAGCAGGATCAGCAGCTCCTCGGTCTTGGTCATCACCGCCAGCCCCGCGATTGCGCCGCCGAGGCCGAGCGAGCCGGTGTCGCCCATGAAGATCGTGGCCGGGAAGGCGTTGAACCACAAGAAGCCGATGCAGCCACCGACCAGGCAGCCGGCGAGCATCGCCAGATCGAAGTCTTCGGTGATGAACGCGATACCCACGTAGGCCAACAGCACGATCGCGGCGCAGCCCGCGGCGAGACCATCCAGGCCGTCGGTGAGGTTGACCGCGCTCGTGGTACCCGCGACGACGAGGTAGATGAGCACCGGGTAGAACGGACCGAGTTCGATCGTGTAGTCGATCGATCGCAGACGCAGGGTGCTCGCGAGGCCCGCCTCGTGGCGGGCGACGTACCACAGGCCCAACGAGATCGCGATCGTGATGATCAGCTTGGTCCGCGCGCGCAGCCCGAGCGAGCGGCGCCGCACGAGCTTGGTGTAGTCATCCGCGAACCCCAGCAGCGCGCAGGCGATCGCGGCGCCGAAGACCCCCACCGAGCGCCATTCGTAGTTGGTCAGGATCAAGAAGGCGACCGCGACCGCGAGGAAGATGATGATGCCTCCCATCGTCGGCGTGCCCGCCTTCTGACGGTGGCCCTCGGGCCCCTCCTCGCGGATCTGCTGCCCAAACTCGCGCTTGCGCAGGAACTCGATGAACTTGGGGCTCAGGAAGATGCAGATCAACAGCGCCGCGGTGCCACCGAGCAGGATGCGACCCATCAGCGCGCGCTCTCCGGGCTCTCCGCGCTGGCGTCGGCGTCGGCGAGCGTCTCGGCGATGACCTCCAGGCCCACGCCACGCGAGCCCTTGACGAGCACCGTGTCCTGCGTACGCAACAGGCCCGGTAGCAGCGCGGCTGCGGCCGCCGCGTCCGGCGCCTCGTGCAGCTCGCCGGAGAAGGTCTCACCCATCTCAGCGGCGAGTGGACCCACGGCGAGCAGCAGCTCGACCCCGCGGGCGCTCGCGTAGGCGGCGACCTCGCGATGCAAGCCGGGCCCCTGCTCGGAGCCGAGCTCGAGCATGTCGCCGAGCACCGCGACGCGACGCGCGGGAGCGGTGGCCGCGAGCTCGTCGAGCGCCGCGCGCATCGACATTGGGTTGGCGTTGTAGCAGTCGTTGATCAGCACAATTCCATCCGCCAGGGCGACGCGCTCGCCGCGTAGCGCCGAGAAACTCACGTTCAGCTCGCCGCTGGGCGTGACGCCGAGCGCGCGTGCGGCGGCCACCGCGGCCAGCAGGTTGCGCAGGTTATGGGATTGCGAGAAGGACGGCTTCATGACGATCGGCCGCCCCGTCGCACCGCCCGAGGCGTGATCGATGATCGCGATCTCCCCGCTGGCGAGATCCGGCAGGTCGTGCTCCTCGACGCCCGCGGCGGCGAGGAGACCCCCGACGTCCTCCTCCCGCTGATCCTCCGCGGGACCGCACAGCAGCTCGACATCGCCGCCGTCCCCGAACGTGACCGTCCGCAGGTCGGCTCGCAGGTGGCTACTCAACAGCGGCTCGCCGGCCGGCACGACGATCGTCGCAGCGGGCGCCAGGCCGGCGATCAGCTCGGCCTTGGCGGCGGCGATCGCCTCCAGCGACCCCAGCAGCTCCAGGTGCACGGGACCGATGTTCACGATCACCCCGACGTCGGGCTCGGCGATCGCGACCAGTTCGGCGATCTGCCCGGGACCGCGCATCGCCATCTCCAGCACCAACGCCTCGGTGCCGGCGGGCGCGGCGAGCACCGCCAGCGGCAGGCCGATCTCGGTGTTGAGGTTTTCGGGACTCGCGGCCGTGCGCAGCTCCCGCTCGAGCAGCGCCGCAAGGATGTCCTTGGTCGATGTCTTGCCGGTGGAGCCCGTAATCGCGACCACCTTGGCCCCCAGCGCAAGTCGCCAGGCGCGCGCGAGCGCCTGCAGGGCCACTAGCGGATCGCGGTGCTCGAGCACCACCCCGGCGGGCGCTGTGCCTGTCCCGCCCTCATCAAGCTCTGTGAGCCGCGCCGCGTGCTCACTACCGACCAGCACGCCCCACGCGCCGGCTGCCAGGGCCTGCTCGGCATGGGAACCACCGTCGACGCGCTCCCCGCGCAGCCCGACAAACAGGTCACCTGCCTGCACGCCACGCGAGTCGATCCTCACCCGCCGCGGGCCCTGTGCCTCCGCAGCCCCTGGGGTCTGGCGACCCTCGTGGACCAGGCTCGCCCCGGCGGCGGCGGCGATACGCGCCGCGCCCCACTCGATCACGTGGCCGCTCCGGCGGCGGGAGCGCGGTGCGCTCGCAACGCTTCGCGAGCGACGGCGGCGTCGTCGAACGGCACCTTCCTGCCCGCGGCGAACTCCTGGCCCTGCTCGTGACCCTTGCCGGCGAGAACCACGACGTCGCCGGGTTGCGCGGTCGCGATGGCGCGCTCGATCGCGGCACGGCGATCGGGAAGCACCACGACCGGCAGCGTCCCGACCGCCCGCGCGCGCGCCGTCCCGTTCAGGATCTCGCCGATGATCGCGTCGGGGTCCTCGGAGCGAGGATTGTCGGAGGTCACGATCACGACGTCCGCGAGCCGCGCGGCGATCTCGCCCATCAGCGGCCGCTTGCCACGGTCGCGATCTCCGCCGGCGCCGAAGACGCACAAGACGCGCCCCGCGGTTCCCGCAGCGATCAGCTGGCGAGCGGCCCGCAGGACATTCTCGAGCGAGTCGGGCGTGTGGGCGTAGTCGACCAGCACCGCGAAGTCCTGCCCCTCCTCGACGGGCTCGAAGCGACCGGGTACGCGCACGCCGCGCTCCAGCGCCGCGACAAGCGTGTCGAGGTCGACGCCCAGCGCGTGCGCAGCGGCGAGCGCGGCGAGCGCGTTGGCGACGTTGAAGCGCCCACGCATCGGCAGCAGCAGCGCACGCTCGCCCGTCGGGGTCTGCAAGCGCAGGCGGCAGCCCTCGACGTCGACCTGAACGTCGTGGGCGCGGTAATCGGCGTCGCGGTCGAGCGCGAAGGTCAGTGCATCGGGCAGCTCTGCGGCAAGCCGGCGGCCGTAGGGGTCATCGAGGTTGATAACGCTGACCGCAGGCGCGGTGGACAGGCCGACAGCGGGCAACGTTGACGCGCCGGCGGCGGATGTGGCCGATACACCGGCGGCGAACGCGGTGGGCAGGAACAGGCGCCGCTTGGCCTGGAAGTACTCCTCCATCGTGCCGTGGAAGTCGAGGTGGTCCTGCGTGAGGTTGGTGAAGATCGCGGCGGCGAAGCGGACCCCGTCGGTGCGCCCCAGCTCGAGGGCGTGCGAGGAGACCTCCATCGCACACGCGCGCTCCCCCCCGTCGAGCATCGCCCGGAAGTCGGCCTGTAGATCCAGCGCCTCGGGGGTCGTGCGCTCCGCGGGCCGCTCCTGTCCGCCGACGATCGAGGTGACCGTGCCCAGCAGCCCACAGCGCCGTCCGGCGGCCTGCAGCAACGCGCGCACGAGGAAGGCGGTCGTGGTCTTGCCGTTGGTCCCAGTGACGCCAACGACGTCCAGTTCGGCCGTTGGGTCGCCGTTGAAGCGTGCCGCGACGGGCCCCATCGCGGCACGAGCGGAGGCGACGCGCACCTCGGGCACGCCAAGGCCGAGCGAACGCTCCACGACGAGCGCGGCGGCGCCGGCCTGCACGGCCGCAGCAGCGAAGTCGTGGCCATCGCTGCGCGCGCCGGGGACGCAGAAGAACAGGGTCCCGGGCCGGACTTCGCGACTGTCGTAGGCCAACCGCGAGATCTCGACCTGCTCCTCTTCGCCGGCGCCGCCAAGGGCAAGGCCGGCTGGGAAGAGATCCGCGAGCCTCATCGGTGCAGCTCCGGTACGGGCATCGAGCTGAGTCTAGTTTCAGCCTCCGACGCTCCGCCTGTCGTTTTTACGGGTAAGCGGCGATTCGCAGTACCTACCCAACTGCATGACCGTTAGCAGTAAGGGCTACCTCGATATTGCCGCGCACTGCGTTTGAGTACGGGCAGACCTCGTGCGCCTCTCGCACAAGCTCCACGGCCGCCTCCGGATCGCTAACCGAGGGCAGGGTGACATCAAGCGCGACGGCGAGCTCGAACTTGCGATCCTCGCCCGCCAGCAGCATCACCCGCGCATCGAGGGCGACATCGCCGGCGTCCTGCTTGCGGCGGCGGGCCACGACGCCGAGGGCGCTCTCGAAGCAGGACGCATACCCGATCGCGAACAGCTGCTCCGGGTTGGTGCCACCCCCGGCGCCGCCGAGCTCGGCCGGTGAGCGCAGATCGACCTCCAGGGCACCGTCCGAGCTGCGGCCGTGGCCCGCGGCACGTCCACCGGTCACGTGCGCCTCCGCCGTATAGATCACTTTGGCCATCGTCGCCTCCTCCTCGGGGAATATCCGTGATGTCGCTCCGACCGAGCGACCTGGGGTTCTGTGATGCGCGCTCCGATCGAGCGATCTAGCCTCGCAGCTGGACGCTGACCATCCAATGCTGCTGCTCGATCTGGCCGACGACCTCGATCAGCAGATCGTTGGTGACGTCGTCGTACTCGACGGTTTGCTCCATCCGCTTGCGAGCGCGTGTGATGACCTCGACCAGACGCTGCGTGAGATAGCCGATGGCCTCCTCGGTGGGCAGGGGTCCAGCGGGGGGCGGCTGCAGCTCACTCGCACCGGCAATCGTCTGTACGCGCCCGTCGGGAGCAACACCGAGTGCGACCGCTCGCTCGGCGACTCGATCGCCGAGATCGCGCCAAGCGTCGATGAGTTCGTCGAGCTGCAGGTGCAGTGAACGGAAGTGCGGACCCTGGATGTTCCAGTGCAGCTGCTTGCCGATCAGCGCCAGGTCGGTGAGGTCGACAAGCATGCCCTGCAGATCCGTACCAAGCGCCTGGCGCTCCTCATGGCGCAGCGTCGGATGGACGTCTTGAACGATGAGCTCAACGGGCATGAGATATTCCCTTCGGTCGGATGCCAGGATGCGACACGCTCGCGCGGTCGCTTTGGGCAGTCTAGGAAGTCGTAGACCAATGCCAGCCCAGTTTCAAGGTCTGCGGCCTCGATGCGTGGCGGCGTGTCGTCGAGCTCGATCCCGACGACACGCGCAACGCGCCCTAGCCCAGCATCACATGCGGCAGTACTTCACTAATGCACTGACCATTTCTTTTCGGGGGTAAGCCAAAAGTCGTCGATACCCGCGAGTTTGACTTCCAGGCTACCTTCTTTTAGGTGACTTCCTGACGTAGCAGTAAATTCGAGCTCATGTATGATCGCTTCCGTTTCCACTCCCGGATAGTTACACGCCATCGTACCTGTCAGTGTGGCTGTTTCGAGAGCACATTTCGCTCCAGAGAATTTAATGACTACCAGCGGTTTCCCCATCGTCGTGGGCGCGAAATTGAGTTTGAAATGCCCGGTTGTGCCTTCCAACGTAGCCGTAAGGGGTTCTGTTTTGATCGTCGTCGGGACGGTGCAAGATGAAGATTCGAGGACTTTGCAGCCGCCGAAGGCAATGGCTTTGAATTTCGCGGTTTTTTCGGCTTCAATGGACGCGCCTTCAAGGGCTACCGACCCACATTCGACGCCGTATGAGTTGGCTGTAATCGAAAAGGCTTTGGTGACAGTCGTGGTTTCGGAAATCGCTTCTGTCCCTTTCAGCAGGGTCCCAGCGACCCACCATGCCGGCGAGGCCGCCGAGGCTGCCGACGCGGCAACGGCACCCAGCACGAACATGGCCAACAAGCACAGCGTGATCCGTTTAACTCGTGACACGAGATGACCTCCGTAGTGGAAGATATTTCCCGTACTATGGCCGAGTTCGAATATATAGGCGATTTAGATCCCCATGGTCAGCGTGGGCCCGAAGGCTCCATGAGAAAACGTCTCCGACTAACACACAGGGAGTTAACGCCAGGCTTATCCCTACCCCGGCGCAATCCCCAGGTAAGGCAGCGCGAACCCCATGATCTGCCCGAACGCGGGCGCGGCGACGGTCCCGCCGTAGATCGAGCCGGTCTGCGGTTCGTTGACGATCACGGCACACAGAAGCTTCGGATTGGAGGCCGGCGCAAACCCGATGAACGAGGCGACGTAGGCAGTTTCCGAGTACTGACCGGTCTGCGGATCGACCTTGCTCGCCGTCCCTGTCTTGCCAGCCAATTGGTATCCGGGAATGGAAACCTCGTGGGCGGTGCCCCCCGGAGCGAGCACGCCGCGCAGCATCTCCCGTAGCTCGGCCGCGGTCGTCGACGAGATGACGCGGCGTCCCTGCGGTTCGCGCACCGCGCGGCCGTCGATCGACTGCACGATGTGCGGCGTGCGCAGGATGCCGCCGTTGGCGATCGCCGCGTAGGCGGTGGCCATCTGAATCGGGGTGACCAGCTCGCCCTGGCCGATCGGCAGGTTGCCCATCGAGGAGCCCGAGTACTGACTCAGCGGTAGCGCCTCGCCACGTTCCTCGCCCGGCAAGTCCACGCCTGTCGGTGTCCCGAAGCCGTATTTGTGCACCCACTGGTTGAAGCGATCCGCGCCCTCCAGCGCGCCGATCTTGATCGCTCCGACATTGCTTGACTGGGCGAGAATTTCGGCAGTCGTGAGCTCCTCTTCGGGGTGTTCCTCGGCGTCGTGGATGACGCGGTTGGCGACCTGGATCTGATCGGGAATGTTAAAACTCGTCTGCGGAGTTATCAGGCCGCTTTCCAGTGCTCCGGAGACCGCGACGACCTTGAACGTCGACCCCGGTTCGTAGTTGAAGTCGACCGCGCGGTTTTCCAGCGCCGCAAGCGAGGAGACCGCATGGGCGTTGGGATTTAGCTGCGGCCAGTTGGCCATCGCCAGGATCGAGCCCGTGTGTGGGTTCATCACGATCGCGGTGGCGTTGGCCGGATGGAAGACGCGGCCCACGGCGCCCAAGACCGCTTCGGTGCGCTGCTGGATGTTTGCGTCCAGCGTCAGCGCGATCCGCGCCCCCGGCCGCTCGCGCTGGACATCGGTGATCGAGATCGGCTGACCGATCGCATCGCTGACCACGCGCCGCTGTCCGGTCAGCCCGCGCAGCAGCGCGTTATCCGAGAACTCGAGTCCCGCCAGCGGGTGACCTTCGCTGCTGACCGTGCCCAGTACCTGGCCGGCCAGCGCGCCGCGCGGATAGATGCGTCGCATCGTCGGCGTCGCGGCGATGCCCGCGATGTGCAGGGCCTGCACCGCGTGTGCCTGCGCCGCCGGCAGCGCGCGCGCCAGGTAGACGAAGCCGCGGCGCTCGCTGAGATCGGTCAGCACCTGCGTACTCGAGCGGCCCAGCAGCGGCGCGAGGTGGTTTGCCGCGCTTAGCGGTTCCTTGACCAGGTAGGGCGTCGCCGAGATGTCGTCCGCCGGTTCGGAGGTCGCGAGGATCACACCATCGCGATCGGTGATCGTCCCGCGCTGCGCCGGTACCGATTCGTCGGTCACCTGCTGCGTGCGCGCCACCTTGCGCAGCGCCGCGCTGTGCAGCACGCCGAGGTAGAGCGTCCGACCCGCCGCGAGCACCAGTAGCGCGAAGAACGCCGCGAACAGCAACCCGACGCGGTTCTGCAAACCCGCCATGCGCGCCGCTAGCCCCCGGGAGCCGGTTGCTGGGTGCCACCGTCGGCACCCACCGCAGTCGAGTTGGGCGCCGCGGTGGATTCGCCACTGCTCGCACTCGCGCCCCCGCCGGTGCTCGGCGCAGGCGTGGATTCGGCCGTGGCGCCTTCCGTGGTCGCCGCGCCCGGGGCCGCCGCTTCACTCTGTGGCGTTTCGCTTGCGGAAGCAGGGGTCGCCGTCGTGGCACTCGCGCCGGTAGCCGTTGTGCCTTCCGTAGAGCTTTCCGCAGGCGTACCCACGCTACTCGCAGCCGCCGCGGGAGCTTCGCCAGCCGCTGTGCCAGTGTTCGTTTCGCCGGTGCTGGCCGTGTCCGCAGCTCCGGTGAAGGTAGTGGAAGTCTGCACCTGGCCTCCCCTCGCGAGCGCCGCCACGGCCAGACGCGCGTCGAGCGCGCCGCGCGTGGCATCGAAGCGCAGCGCACCCGGGGGCGCCACGACCATCCCGCGCGCCGCCGCGAGCTGTTCTACCCGTTCACCGGAGGAGAGTTTCGCGTCTTCGATGCTCAGCGCCGCGTTCTCGCGCTGCAGCAGCCCTTCGTGCTCGAGCGCGCGGCCGATACCGACGCCGAGCTTGACGACCCATAGCTGCATCGCCACGATCCCGATCAGCGCGAACGCCACGAGCGCGATCCATGCCCGCCCGCGAATCAGTCGATCGAGCCAGCGGTTGCTGGAGATACCGGCCAGCGCCTGGGAGAGCCCAAGCGCGATCCCACCGGGAGCGGGCAGCGCGACGGCACCGCCGCGCGGCGTCGCACGGACCGTGCCCTTGCTCGCGGCCCTGCCTTTGGCGGGACCCGATACGCGCCGCGGAGCGGGGGCCTTACGCGCGGGGGCCTTGCGCGCGGGGCGTGCGGTCCGTCCGGGACGGACTGCCGGGGCCGCCGCTGCCGTCGCAGGCGGCGGGCTCATCGCCTACCTCCCGCGCCGCCGCGCCTGGACGCTCGACCGGAGCGTTCCTCGTTCGGCCCCGGGCGCGCCTGTGCAGGACCGCCCGGTGCGGAGTCGGCGAGCTTGACCGCCGCGCGCAAGCGCGCCGAAGCCGAGCGCGGGTTGTGGGCGACCTCGCCCGCCGAGGGCACGATCGCGCGACGTGTCAATAGCTGAGCCCCGGGCTCGAGCCCACACGCGCACACCGGCAGGTCCGGTGGGCAGATGCAGCCGCGCGCGCGGTCTACCAAGAAGTGCTTCACGCGCCGATCCTCGAGCGAGTGAAAGGAGATACCCGCGAGCACGCCCCCCTCGCGCAACAGATCCCAGGCGAGCGGTAGCGCTCGCTCCAGCTGCCCGAGCTCATCGTTGACAGCGATGCGCAGCGCCTGGAAGACCCGCTTGGCGGGGTGCCCACCAGCAAAACGCGCCGGCGCTGGAATCGCGGCGTTGATGATCTCGACAAGCTCCTGCGTCGTCTCGATCGGCGCCTGCGCGCGGCGGCGCACGATCGCGCGTGCGATCGCACCGGCATGGCGCTCCTCGCCGTACTCCCGCAGCACCCCCGCCAGCCGGCGTTGATCCCAAGTCGCGAGCAGCTCACGCGCGTCGAACTCCTGCGCCGGGTCCATGCGCATATCCAGCGGCGCCTGGAAGGAATAAGAGAAGCCGCGCTCGCGCGTATCGACCTGCATCGAGGACATGCCCAAGTCGAAATACGCCAGATCCGCGCGCAGTCCCTCCTCGGCGAGTAGCTCCAGCGCCTCGGCGTAGCCGCCACGGATGAAGCGCACCGCGCACGGGAGCTCCTGCGCGAGCTCCGCGAAGCGCTCCTCGGCCTCGGGGTCGCGGTCGATCGCGACCAGTGTTCCGCTGGACCCCAGGCGCTGAGCCACCAGGCGCGCGTGTCCGCCACCGCCAAAGGTGCAGTCGATCGCGACCTGGCCTGGCTGGGCGCCGATGCCGGCACGATCGAGCAGGCCGATTAGCTCCCCGGCGAGTACGGGGATATGCACCGTGCTCATCTCGCTAAGGATGGTCGACACGCGCGGTTATCTCCGCGACGCCACCTAGCAGCGTCGGTCGGTGCTCGTTCCAGCGGGCTCTGTCCCACAGCTCCAGGCGGTCGCCGACCCCGACGACCACGACGTCCTTGCTCAGCCCGGCGTGCTCGGCGAGGAAGCCGGGCACCATGATGCGACCGGCCGCATCCAGCTCCACGTCGTGGGAGCTGCCGTAGAAGAAACGCTCGAGCTCGGTCAGGCGCGAGGAGAGCGGCGGCAGCTCGGCCAGCGCGCGCTCGGTGTAGCGCTCGTACTGCTGGGGCTGCCACACGCCCACGCACGGCTCGAGGTCGACGGGCATCGCGAGCACTACGCCCTCCGCCAGCGTCGCGCGATAGCGGGCCGGAACCGTGAGGCGGTTCTTGGCGTCGAGGGTGTGGTCGAAGGTCCCACGGAAGGCCACTGGGTCGGCTCCTGAGCTTTGTGTTGCACGAGAGCCGGGGTGGAGAGGTGGGAGGAGCCTCTCCACCCCGGTTCCTGCGCGTTGTCGGGGAACTTAGCCCACTTTCCCCCACAACGCAACCCTGATTGCACATTTTTCCCCACTTTTCTTTCATTGGACCCTCCAAACGTCTATAAAGCGCCGCTCAGAGGCACTTTCGAACTCCCTCGCCCGGCGGCCGCCAGCCGGCCCAATTGCTGCAAGCGGCGCTGCAGCGCCCTAATCTGGGATGGCACTTGCGCGTGCGCCTGCTCGGCGCATACGATCGTCGTGTCTCTCACCACGCGCCGCCGGCGCGCGCCGGCCACCGAGAAAGGACCCCCCGCGTTGTCCCCAGCCCGCCCTCTCCCGCCCCGCCCCGCACGGCCGCTGCTCGTGCTCGCCGCCACCATCGCCGCCGCCTTGTTTGCGCTGAGCGGCTGTGGCTCCAGTGCCCCCAGCGGCACGAGCGCGAGCCCTGCCACCGTGGTCCCGAGCTCGGCGCCGCTGTACATCGACGCGGTCGTGCAGCCCGAAGGTAATTTGAAGACCGACGCGCTTACCGCCGGGCGGCGGCTTACCCAGCGCTCCAATCCCTTTGCGGGGCTGCTGCAACTGCTGCAGGGACCCAGCGGCAAGGCGCCCGCGTACGAGAGCGAAGTCAAGCCGTGGCTCGGGCCCGAAGGCGGGGTGTTCCTCAGCTCCGCGAACGCCAGCGGCACTCAGGGCGGCGCCTCGGCAGCGCAAGAACTTCTCCAGCAGGCGCTGAGCAAGGCCCTCTCAGAAGGCTTCTCCGGCGCGGAAGCCGCACTGCTTGGCTCCGGCGGGCTGCCGAGCCTGCTCGGGCAGAGCTCCATCCAGGGAGCGCTCGTGCTCGACACCACCGACGTCGGCAAGGCGCGCTCTTTCCTGGAAGCCCAGGCGCACAGCGCGGGCGCACACGCGGTTAGCTACCGCGGAGTCAACTTCGAGCTCGCCTCCGATGGGATCGCGGAGGGAATCGTGCACCGCTTCGCGGTCATTGGCAGCGAAGCTGGCGTGAAGAGCGTGATCGACACCGCCACGGGTGGCGCGTCGTTGGCGCACGCCTCGGCCTACGCCAAACTCACCTCGACAGCCGAGGCAGGGCGCCTGGCCAACGTCTATGTCGACCCCGACGAGTTGACGCACTCGGTCAAGGCCGGGGGCAGCGGCGAATCGCTGCTCGAGCTGCTGCGCGGCCTGTTGGGAGGAACGAGCCAGATCTACGCCTCGCTGATCCCGAGCGCGAACTCGGTCGCGCTCGACGTCGACACACTGCCCTCCTCCTCGGGCTCGCAGACCGCCGAATCGAGCCCGAGTGGGGCGCAGATCTTGCGCGAACTTCCGGGCACCGCCTGGCTGGCGCTCGGCGTCGGCGACCTCGGCAAGGCGCTCGGCGGCGGTGCGCAAGGTCTGCGCACCCTGGCCAAACTCGCATCCGGTATCCAAATCGGCTCCTTCAGCATCGCCAAGGTCTTCGCGCCGCTCAACTCACCCGCGATCGACGTTCAACACGACCTGCTCAGCTGGATCGGTCCGACCGGCATCTACGTGAGCGGCAGCAACATCCTCAGCCTGCAGGCCGCCGTCGTCATCACCTCCAAGAACCCGGCGCTCTCGCGCGCGGCGGTCGCCAAGCTCGCGAGCGCCTATCGCGAAGCGGGCGGAGAGACATCCCCCACGTCGATCCCCGGCACCGAAGCGGCCGTCACCGTCAAGCTGCCGCAATTCCCACTGGCTTTGACGCTCGCCGACGGCCAGGGCAAATTCGTGCTCGGGCTCGGCCAGGCCTCGATCCAAGAAGCGCTGAGCCCGCAGAGCACACTCGCCTCCAGCTCCCTTTACAGCAGCGCGGCAAGCGCCCTCGGGCAGGGCATCCAGCCGAGCGCGGCGATCGAATTCCACACCCTGTCGGGCATCATTGAATCGCTCGGCCTCACCCAGGCGCCGGGCTTCTCCGGGATCGCCTCCGCCTTGCAGCCGCTCAGCAGCCTCGCCGCCGGCACGGGCGAGTCGCTCGCGGGCGGCGTCAAGCGCGCGCGTGTGGTGGTGGGCCTAGGAGCGTCCGGCTGAGCTGCGGCTCGGGCGGTTCTCGGTCTCGATGATCACCCGGCACGGACGCTTGCTGAGGAGGTAGACCGCGGTCGGGCCGATGCGCCGCTCGCCCGCGGGCGCGTGCAGGGTCGACCAGTAGATGACGTCGGAGTGCACCCGGCGGGCTTCCTCCACGAGCGCCGCCCCCGGGTTGCGGGTGCGGATCAGACCGGTATGGATCTTGATCCCCGCGCGGCGCGCCTGGATACGAGCGCTCTCGAGCACCGAGCGGCCCTGGGCCTCCTCTTCCTCGAGGCCCGCCTCCAGCGAGAGCTGGCTGGGTACCGGCAGCACAAAAATCGCATACAGCACGCCGTCCTCGCCGATCAGCTTTGCGGCGCTGCTCAGCGCCGTCGCGCTGACGTCATCCCCGAAGATCGGCACGAGCGCCGTGCGGTAGCCGAGCTCCTCGAAGTCCGGCGGGCGCGCAGCGCGGGGGATGCGGTAGCTCTTACCCAGCTTCAGCCCCTGACGGCGACGGTAGACGACATAGCCGACCATCCCCACGATCATCCAGGGGATCCCCACCGTGCGCGCCTCCGGGTGCAAGACCACCACCGCGATCCACGCGGCGAAGGTACCGATGCCCCCCACGACCGCCGTCATCGGGATCTGTGCGCCTTTGATGCGCACGTTCCACGGCATCCGGTAGGGGCGCGCGCGGTCGGGCTCCTTGATGCGCAGCGCCACGACCGAGGCGTGTGCCGTCGTGAACGAGAGCATCGCCCCGAACGAGTAGAGGTTGCCGAGCACTTCGGTGTTCCCGTAGAGGATCAACAGGCCCGCGAGGCCGGAGTAGAAGATGATCGTGAACCACGGCGTGCGGTGCTTGGGGTGCAGGCTCGCGAAGATGCCCGGTAGCTGGCGGTGCTCGGCCAGCGACCACGACAGGCGCGAGATCCCGATCAGCCCCGCATTGGTCGCGATGAACAGGATCGTGGCGGCCAGCAGGCCGACGTAGTACTCGGCGATGTGCAGCACGGTGCCGTGCAGGCCCAGGTTGTTGATGATCCCCAGCACGGGATCGTTCTGGTACCTGCCGCCCAGCGCGGTGGCGTACCCCGGACTGCCGAAGGATTGCCCCAGGGCGTGGCTGTAGCCGATGCCGTGGTGGATGACCGGCAGCGCCGAGAGCGCGATCACCGAGATCCCGGCATATACCCCGAGCACCGCGAACAGCACGAGGTTGACCGCCTTGGGCACATCGCGACCCGGGTCGCGTGACTCCTCGGCCATGTTCGCCACGGTCTCGATGCCGGTGTAGGCGAGCATCGCCAGCGACATCGCGAAGATCACCTCGCTCCAGCTCGGGACGCTGCCGAGCTGGACCTGGTGGATCAGCAGGTGCGGATCGAGCACCAGCGCGACCCCGACCCCCACCAGCAGCACCTGCGTGGAGAGATCCAGGATCGCGAGGACGAAGTTGAGCTTGGCCGACTCGCCCAGGCCGCGGATGTTGAGGGTCGCCAGCAGCACCGCGACGATCAGCCCGCCGACGATGTCCCCGGGATTGTGGTCGAGCGCGTGCAGGCCGGGGAACGCACTCAGGTAGTGCGGAACGAAGAACGCCGAGATCGCGATCGTGAGGATGTAGTCGAGGCTCAGCGCCCAACCGGCGAAGAAGGAGATCCAGTCGTTGAAAGCGTGGCGCGCGAAGGAGGAGGAGCCGCCCGCCTCTGGAAACATCGAGGCGCCCTCGGCATAGGTCTTGGCGGTGAGCGCGAAGAGCCCACCCGCGAACAGGAAGACCAGCGGTGTGAGGCCGAGCGCATGCGCCGCAACCAGCCCCAGCGCGTAGTAGATCGAGGAGCCCACGTTCCCGTAGGCCGTCGCGAACAGGCCGGGAACTCCGACCGACCGTCGCAACCCGTGCTCAGATAGACGCGCCATCAGCCCGCAGGGTATAGGGACGGCCCTCGTAGGGATTTGCCTTTGGGGCGCATCCGCGCAGGTGGGACCGCGGGCCGCAGTCGCACGGCGCGGGGCCTCCGTGCCCCGCGAACGAAGCGCCGCCGGTGCAAGTTCCCATTCACCGCCCCCACCTGAGCAGGAACGCAGCTTATGATTCCGACGGCCCGGGGCCCGAACGACCCTCCCGCGGCATTTACGTCATGGACAAGACACGCCGCGGAAACTACGACTCGGGTGAGGACTTCGTTCTCGAATACGGTGAGCTGCGCTTCACCTTCAACGAGGAGGACTTCGCCGAGCGCTGCGAGCAGGCCGCGCTGAAGCTCGGCTTCGTGGGCGGGCGGCTGGGCGAGGATGAGCTCGAAGACCTCGTCAACCTCGCCGTCAACGGCGAGATCCACGACCCCGCCTCCGCGCTCGGGGAGCACGTCAACGACTGCTGGCCCGAGCTCGTCGGCCCGGCCGAGCGCTCACTGGTGCACTGGCTGCGCCGCCTGGTCTTCCGCGGCGCCTGGCTCGACCAGCGTGTCAACGAGGGCGAGCTCAGCGTCGCGTTCGTCGAGGAGAGCTGCAGCTTCGCCTACGTGCAGCCCAACGATCCCGGATCGGCCCGCAGCGGCGAGCCGATCGAACTGGCGCCCGAGCCCTCGTGGGGCCGGGTCGCCTACAGACGTTAGCCGCCCCCCATCCCTCCCGCGCGCGCTCTCTCTCTAACGCCGCTGCGCCTCGATCGCGGCGGCGCGCGCCTTGGTGATCGCCTCGGCGCCGTCCTCGCCGACGAGTAGCTCGGGCTTCACGGTGCCGCTGGCCGCGAGGTCAAGTGCCGGCATCCGGCCGGTGCTCGTCAGGGTGACGTCCAGCGCGATCACGGTGCTCTCCCCGCCCAACGGGCGCGTCGCGGTTGCGATCAGCGTCAGCGAGCCGCCCTCGGAGAGGTTGCGCGCGTTCGCGAGAATCTTGCGCGCTACATGCGGATGCAGGCCGTCGAGGCTGTCGATCAGCACCACCACGTCCCCCCCGCGCGCAGCCACGCGCTTAGCGGTCTCCACGACGTGCTCAACCGTCTGGCCCTGCAGGTCGGCCGAGGCCGCCAGGTTCAGCGCGGCCGCCGGCAGCACCGGCGCAGCATCCTCCCGCCACGCCGAGATCTCCTCGGGACGCACGCCGCTCAGCACCACCATTACCTCCAGGCCCTCGCGCCCGGCAAGCGCATCGCGCAGACGCAGCAGCATCTCGGTCTTGCCCGCGCGCGCCGCACCCACGATCAGCACACGCGATCCACGTCCGATCGGGGTCAGCCATTCGATCGCACTCAGCGTCGCGTCGCTGGAATCCAGCTCCAGGCGCTCGGCGGGATAGGCCACCGGCAGATCCTCATAGCGCGTGCCCTCGGCCACCGACTCCGCCGAGTCCCCGTTGATCGTGTCGACGCGCGCCAGCGACGGGTAGCGCTCAGAGGAACGGCGCGGGCGCACGGGGCCGCTCACCTTGTCGCCCGAGACTAGTTCGCAGCGGCGCACCTGGGCCGCGGAGATGTAGACATCGTCGTCGGAGGCCTCCGGCGGGGAGACCCGCAGGAAGGCCGAACCGTTGCCAAGCAGCTCGACGACGCCCTCCACCGAGCGGTCCGCCGGCTGATCGCCAGCTGGCGCGCGCTCCTCGCGTCCGCCGCTGGCCCCGCGGCGACGTGGGCGCTCAGAGCTCTCCGCGGCCGGCTCACTCTCAGCGGCCGCTGCGGCCCGCGGACGCCGTGTGCGCGAGGAGCGTCGTCGCGTGGTCTCGCCCTGGCGTTCCTCGGCAGCCGCCGGCTCCTCGGTAGCCGCTGGCTCCTCGCCAGTGGCCTCGCTCTCCTCCTCATCCTCGGCGCTCGCGCGGGCGCGGCGCGGGCGCGCCGGTCGCCGCCGTCGCGGGCGCTCGCTTGCAGCCGGCTCCTCCCCATCCGGCGTGTCCTCTGCGGCGCCACCGGCCGAGCCACCGAGGATCGCGTCCACGAGCTCCGCCTTGCGCAAACGGCGAAACCCCTCGAGGCCGATCTGGTCGGCGATTGCGTGCAGATCGGCTAGCGGGCTGGCTTCCAGCTCCGAGCGTTCAAGTACGGCCATGATGTCTGCCTCCTCTTCCTTCGTCTCTAGCGATTTGGGTGGTCGGCGACCGACCGCGTTGGACAGCGGTCGGCACCCCTTTTGCAACGAGCAGCCTAGAACACTAGGCGACTCGGTCGTGCCTCAGTTCCTCGGCGAGCGTCAGACTCCTCTGCGGCGAGCGCCCGCCGGCGAGCGCGGCGCGCACCTTCAGGAAGTCCGCGGCGCCCGCTACGTCGTGTACCCGAAAGATCTTCGCCCCCACATCCACGCCGTGCGCGAGTGCCGCCAGCGTACCCGCCGCGCGCTCGCGCGGGGCGCGGCCGGTCAGCGCGCCGATGAAGTCCTTGCGCGAGATCGCCATCAGCAGCGGCAGATCGAGCTCGTGCAAGCGCTCCACGCCGGCGAGCAGCTCGATCGTCTGCGCCGGGGTCTTCGCGAAGTCTGGTCCCGGGTCGAGGATCAGCTGCTCGCGGCGCACACCGGCTGCGAGCGCGAGCGCGACACGCTCCCGGAGGAATCCGAGCGTCTCGGCCACGATGTCCCCGTAGAGATCCGGGTCCTGGCGGCGCTCGCGCGGCGGCGCCGCGGTATGCATGAGCACCAGCGCGGCCCCCGTCTGTGCGCACACCTCTGCCAGCGCCGGGTCGCGCAGGCCGCTGACGTCGTTGACGATCCGTGCCCCCGCCGCGACCGCGGCGCGCGCGACCGCGGGCTTGTAGGTGTCAACGGAGACGACAGCGCGGCTCGCCGGATCGATCTCTCCAGCGACGCGCTCGATCAGCGGTACCACCCGTTCGATCTCCTGCTCAACCGCCACCGGCGGGCGACCGGTCGTGGCCGACTCGCCGCCGATGTCGATGATGTCCGCGCCATCGGTCAGGAGCTCGCGCGCGAGCGCCACACGGTCCTCGAGCGTCCGGTAGCGCCCCCCATCGCTGAAGGAGTCCGGCGAGGCATTGACGATGCCCATCAGCCACGGGCGCTCGCCCAGCTCGAGCTCCCGCTCGACTGCGTGGACACGATAGACCGCGGCCCGCGCGTGGCTCATGCCAGGTCGACTCCCTCGGCCTGGCGCTCCTGCGCGAAGCGCTCGAGCTCCTGGCTGGTGCGCTCCGGACTCCAACCCAACTCGCGCGCCAGCACCGCGGCCACCCGCTCCGCCGGGCCGGCCGCCTGCGGTGAACCCTCCTCGGCTGCCTGCGCCTGCGTGGTCAGCTCGCGCGCCGCCAACAGCCCAAGCCGGGTACGGCGCAGCAACACGTCGCCGACACTGCGCGCCTGCTCGTGGCGGGCCGCGAGCACGGCCTCCGCGAGCAGGTCCGGCAGGCCGGAGACGATCGGCTGCGCCAGCTCGCCACGCTCGGCCGCGAGTGCCAGCACATCGTGCGCGGCATAGCCATAACGCGCCGCAAGCGCCGCATAGGAGGACTCCGGCACTCCCTCCACACGCGGCAGATCGGCCACGGCGACGGCCTGGCCGAGAGGGATCTCATGGGTGCGACAGGGCGCCTCGCGCGCTTCGCGCTCCACCAGGCGATCCACGGCGAGCTTGGCCATGCGCCGCCACGTGGTCAACTTGCCGCCCGTGATCGTGATCATGCCACTGGAGGTCTCATACAGCTCGGCCTTGCGCGAGATGTCGACTGACTTTTTGGGATCGCCCGTGGAAATCAGCGGACGGACCCCCGCGTAGGCGCCGGTCAGGTGCTCGGGACCGAGCTCGGTCGCAAAGAACTCGTTGACCGCATCCAGGAGGTAGGTCACGTCCTGCGCCGCCGGTTGCACATGCTCCAGGGGTCCCTCGTAGTCGTTGTCGGTGGTCCCCACCAGCGTGCGCCCCAGCCACGGCAGGGCGAAGATCGAGCGGCCCTCACCGGCCGGTACGATCGCGCCGCCGACGAGCGGCAGGTCCTCATGGCTGAGCGTGATGTGGGTACCGCGGCTTGGCCTGATGCGCGGCAGCTCCGCCTCGTCGTGCAGCTCCTGCGGGCGCAGCTCGTCGGCCCAGACCCCGGTCGCGTTTACGACGCTCGCGGCGCGCACTTCGAACTCCTGCCCAGCTTCGAGGTCCAGTGCCCGTACGCCGTATGCGCGCCCGTCACGCTCGAGCAGGCCGACGGCCCCCACCCGGTTGGCGCAGACCGCCCCGAAGCGCTCGGCCTCGCCGAGCACCGTCAGCACGAGCCTCGCGTCGTCGGTCTGGCAGTCGTAGAAGAGGTAGCCGCCGCTCGGCTCGCGGGCCGCCAGCGCCGGAACGAGCTCCAGCACCTCCTCGCCACTGATCATGCGGTGACGCTCCGGGCTCCAGGCTTGCTCGCCTCGAGCGGCCTGCGTCTCCTCGCCGAGGGTGCCCGCCGGCGTCGTTCCCTGCGCGCTCGTGCGCTCCGAGCGCCCACGACGGCCGCGACGCCCACGCAGACGCTCGCGGTTGACCGACATCACGTCATAGAGATTCAGCCCGACACCCATCAGCCGATCCGGCCGCACGCCATCGAACGCCGGTACGACCAGCGGCAGCGGACGCACGAGATGCGGCGCCAGGGCGACCAGCAGCTGGCGCTCCAGCAGCGCCTCGCGCACGAGCCCAAGATCGAAATGCTGCAGGTAGCGCAGACCACCGTGCACCAGCTTGCTGGAGCGACTCGAGGTGCCCGATGCGAAGTCGGCACGCTCGAGCAGACCGACGCTGTAGCCACGGCTCGCCGCGTCGAGCGCCACGCCCGCCCCCGTGATGCCGCCGCCGATTACAAGCACGTCGAACTCCTCGCCGGCCAGTGCTGTGAGGGCGTCTTCTCGTCCGATCACGCTCCGCAGTCTCGCAGAGCGCCACGAGCTCTCAGTCGCTCATACTCGGCAACGATGGTTGCCGCTGCCGTGGCGGTGCCCGCGGCGCCTGGCGTGCCGTCCACGCTGGCGCAGGCATCCGCTGCGGCGAATGCCACCGACCGCGACTTGCGCGGAGTTGCCGCGCAGGAACTTCGCGATTGCGGGGTCCGCAACCCGCACGTAGACCCCCGGATAGCCGGCCTGCCCGCAGCCATTGCCGAAGTCCACCAGGCCGAGGAGGACGTCGCCCACGGGCTGGGAGCCACCTACCGGGCCCGCCACGAGTGGGCCACCGCTGTCTCCGTAGCAGGAGTCGGTACGACCCTGCCCTCCCGCCGGCACGCCTCCAGCGCAGAGCATCCGTGGCGTAATCGCCTGTTCGATCGTCGCATACGCTTCTTCGCAGAGCCCGTTGGCAACCAGCGGCACGCGCGTGCGATGCAAGCGCAGCGGATAGCTTGCGGGTGCGCCCGGCTCGGCGTTCAGATCGCCCCAGCCGCTGACCAGCCCTTGGACAGGCGCCACGGGGCCCATCGCCGATCCGAGGCCCGCGAGGGCCATATCCGGTGTCAGCGGAGCGATCGCGCTACGGCCGTCGAGCGTCGGTGGCACCCCACTCCACAGCGCGCGCGTCAGTTCCAGCACACCCACGTCGTAGTCGCTGCTCCCCGGCGAGTAGGCGGGGTCGATCACCGCGGATTCGACGGGATCCTCGATGCTCCCCGGTTCGGGCGGGTCGAGATCGCTGGAGCCCGCGAGCACCTCGATTTCGGCAGGGGCGCTGTGGTGCCCGCCTTCGCCGAGGAGGCAGTGCGCCGCCGTTGCCACACGTCGCGCGTCGAGGATCACCCCTCCACAAAAGAAGCCATTGCGCGGATCGCCCAAACGTGGGTCATAGAGCGCTACCTGGAATGGAAATTCGGTGATCGATGCCGGTGCGCCCCCGACGACGCTAACGCTGGCAAACGGGGTCTGCGCAAGACTCCCATTAAGGGCTGGCGCGGGCCGCACAGGACCGCCTCGCGCGAGCGGCGGGCCGGCTGCACCCACTCCCCAAAGCACACCGGCCACCGCCCCCGCAACGACTACACGTTGCAGTGCGGAACCGTGACTGTTCATCCCTCTCAGTTGAGTTTAGGGAACAATTACTAGACATACAACCCTAGGTAGATAAAGATGCGCCAATACGTCAATCACCAGCGGCAAGCAGGCAAATGTGATCGCGAGATGAGGCCCGAGCGCGCTGCACTGCGGGTCGGTGCGGCGTTTAGAGCGGGCCGAGCTCGGCGGTGATCTCGGCCACCGCCGACTTGGCGTCGCCGAACAGCATCGCTGTCTTCGGGTCGAAGTACAGCTCGTTCTCGATACCCGCGAAGCCGGGGTTCATCGAGCGCTTGATGACGATCACCGAATGACTGTCGGAGACCTCGAGGATCGGCATCCCGTAGATCGGTGAGGACGGCGTGTTCTTGGCCGCCGGGTTGGTCACGTCGTTGGCGCCGATCACCAGCGAGACGTCGGTGCGCTGGAAGTCGGGGTTGATCTCGTCCATCTCCTTGAGCTGGTCATAGGGCACGTCGGCCTCGGCGAGCAACACGTTCATGTGCCCCGGCATGCGCCCCGCAACTGGATGGATCGCGTACTTGACGTCCACGCCCCGCTTCTCGAGCTCGCTCGCGAGCTCGCGCACCGCGTGCTGGGCCTGCGCGACCGCCATCCCATAACCCGGCACGACCACGACGTGGCTCGCGTAGGCAAGCTGAATGGCTGCATCCGCGGCGTTGGTGGAGCGCACCGTGCCGGCGTGCTCGCCGGCGCCCTCGGCGCCCGCGACAGCACCGCCGCCGCCGAAGCCCCCGGCGACGATCGCCGGGATCGAGCGGTTCATGGCGCTCGCCATCAGGTTCGTCAAGATCGTGCCCGAGGCGCCCACGATCATGCCCGCGACGATCAGCGCCGGGTTGTTCAGCGCCATGCCGGTCGCGGCAGCCGAAAGCCCGGTGAAGGCGTTCAAAAGCGAGATCACGACCGGCATGTCCGCGCCGCCGATCGGGAACACGACGGCGTTGCCGAGTAGCGCCGCGACGATCAACATGCCGATGAATAGCGCTTCGGAGTGCGCCCCGGCAATCAGCTCAACGCCAGCGGCGAGCGCAAGGAGCAGGAGCACCAGGTTCACGACCTGCTGGCCCGAGCCGAACGAGATCGGGCGTCCCGGGATGACTTCCTGGAGCTTGCCGAAGGCGATATTCGAACCCCAGAAGGAGACCGAGCCGACGATCGCGGCGAACACGGAGAAGATCGCCACGTAAGTCGGCACCCCGCCGGTGTGGATGATCAGCGTGCCGTACTGTCCAGCGACACGAATCGTGTGCGAACCGTAGGTCGAGCCGTAGTGGCGAAACTCGACCCACGAGATGATCGCCACGGCGCCGCCGCCGACGCCGTTGAAGAGCGCCACCATCTGCGGCATCGCGGTCATCTTCACGTTGCGCGCCGCCGGCACCCCGACCGCGGTGCCGAGCGCCACGCCGAGCACGATCAGACCCCAGTTGCCCTCTCCGGGGTTCAGCAGCGTCGCCAGCACGGCGATTGCCATGCCGAGCGCCGCGATGCGGTTTCCGCGCACCGCGCCCGTGGGACCGGCGAGCCCGCGCAGACCCTGGATGAAGAGCGCAAACGCGACGATGTAGAGGACGTAGATGAAGCTTTCGCTCTGCAGGAAGCTGGTGGCGATCGGAGTGTTGTTCACGAGTCGCCCTTCCCGCCCGCGGCATCGTCTTTGGCCGCCGCCTTGGACTTCGGCTTGGACTTGAACATCTCGAGCATCCGGTCGGTCACGAGGAAGCCGCCGATTACGTTGATCGTGCCGAAGGTGACCGCGATCACCAGCAGGAACTTGCTGAACGTGTCGAGTTCTGCAAGGCCCAGCAGCAGGAGACCGCCGAGCAGCACGATGCCGTGGATCGCATTGGTGCCGGACATCAGCGGCGTGTGCAGCGTGTTGGGCACCTTGGAAATCACGACGAAGCCGATGAAGCCCGCCAGTACGAGAATTGCGAGGTTCGTGGTGAGGACGCTCGCGAGGATCATGCCCCCGTCTCCTTTCCGTCGGCGCCAGCCACCGCGGCCTGCGCGCCGGGATGCACGATCTCCCCGTCGCGCACGATGCAGGCGCCCTTGACGATCTCATCCTCGAAGTCCAGGGTCAGCTTGCCGTCCTCGCCGACGAGCAGCTCCAGCAGCGCCTGCACGTTGCGCGCGAACAGCTGCGAGGAGTGCTCGGCCAGCGTCGCGGGCAGGTTCAGCGGCGAGACGATCGTCACGTCGTGACGCACGACGGTCTCCCCCGGCTCGGTCAGCTCGCAGTTGCCGCCGGCCTCGCCGGCGAGGTCGATGACGACCGACCCCGGCTTCATCCCGCGCACGGCCTCCTCGGTGACGAGCTTGGGCGCTGGGCGCCCCGGCACTAGCGCCGTAGTGATGACGACATCGAAGCCCTTGATCGCGTCCGTCAAGGCCTGCTGCTGGCGCGCGCGCTCCTCCTCGGTCAACTCGCGTGCGTAGCCACCCTCGCCGCTGGCCTCCAGACCCAAGTCGAGCCACTGCGCCCCCAGCGACTGCACCTGCTCGGCGACCTCGGGACGCACGTCGTAGCCGGTCGTGCGCGCACCGAGACGTTTGGCCGTCGCCAAAGCCTGCAGCCCGGCGACGCCGGCGCCCAGCACGAGCACCTTCGCGGGTGGAATCGTGCCCGCCGCGGTCATCAGCATCGGATAGAAGCGCCCCATGTGCTCGGCACCCAGGAGCGCCGCCTTGTAGCCGGCGACGTTGCTCTGCGAGGAGAGTGCATCCATGGCCTGGGCGCGGGAGATGCGTGGGATCGCCTCCATCGCCAGCGCGGTCGCCTTCGCATCGGCCAGCGCGCGGGTGCCGGCCGGGTTGGTCAGCGGTGCGAGGAAGCCCACGAGCAACGAGCCGGGACCCAGTAGGCCTACCTCGCTGGGCGTCGGCGGCGCGATCTTGACGACCACATCGGCCCGCCAGACCTCGGCGGCGTCGTCGGTGAGCTGGGCGCCGGCAGCCGTGAACGCCTCGTCGGGCAAGAGCGCAGACGCTCCAGCCCCGCGCTGGACGAGGATCTCAAGGCCCTTGGCCTTCAACTTGCCGACCACCTCGGGAACGAGAGCTACTCGCTGCTCGCCCGCGGCGGTCTCCTTCGGTACGCCAACCCGCATATGAGGGCCGGGAACGTATCCGATCGCGCGGACACGCGCCGCCCGGGTAGACCATCGGCGAGCTCATCGAGGTCCGCAACGACCGCTCGAGGGGCACCTGCAACCCAGTCAATATCATCAAGAGCGCCCGCCGAATACCGGCACGAGCCATAAGCCATGACCGTCAACCTGACCCGCATCTACACCAAGCTCGGCGACGCCGGCGAGACCCACCTGGGCGACATGAGCCGTGTCTCCAAGCAGCACCCGCGCGTGGAGGCCTATGGCACCGTCGACGAACTGAACTCGGTGCTCGGCGTCGCGCTCGCACAACCCGATCTGCCGGCGCGCCTGCGCGAGTGGCTTGACCGTGTGCAGAACGACCTGCTGGACCTGGGGGCCGATCTCTGCGTACCCGAGCAGTCCTCCGCGGGCGATGACTCGGGCGCAGCCCAAGCAGACTCCGGGCGCAAGCGCCTGCGGATCGGTGCGGAGTACACCGAGTGGCTGGAGGGGGTTTGCGACGAGGTCAACGCCAAGCTCCAGCCGTTGCGCTCATTTGTGATCCCGGGCGGAAGCCCGGCGACGGCGCATTTGCATGTCTGCCGTACGGTGTGCCGCCGCGCGGAGCGCCGGGCGCTGGCGGTAGAGGACGCAAACCCCGAGGTCGTGCGCTATCTGAACCGACTCTCAGACATGCTTTTCATCCTCGCGCGCGCCGTCAACGAGGGCGCGGAGGCGCTGTGGGACCCGGGTGCACACGGCGCCGGCCCGCTGCCCCAGCAGCGGCCGTGAAAGGGCTTCTTGCTGCTCAGCGGCGCAGCTCGAGCGTGAGCGCGGAACAGATCAGCGCCGCCAACGCGGCGATGCTGGCCGCGGCGAGCACGATCAAGTGGTGCTCATCGGCGAAGTTTGCGACCTGAGTGGCACGCAGGAGCACGACCACCACGAGCATGAGGGTCCCAGCCACGGCAATAATCGCGGGCGCCAGCAGATCCTCGCCGTGCCAGCGGTTGGGGAATCCACGAGCTGCCGCCGAGCGCGGCGGCAGCGGGCGATCGCTCAACGCGAAGGCCTGTCCCCGTCTCCGTGTGCCGGCGGGGCGACGAGCCTCGGCGGTGCGCAGCGCGGCCAGCGCCAGCGAGCCGAACAGCGCAGCCAGCAGATAGCCGCCGAGCACATCGCTGGGCATATGCCACGCGAGGATCAGCAGCGAGAAGCCGACGGCCACGGCAAAGGCCGAGCCCAGCACGGCGATCGTGGGACGCAGGCGGTGCGGGGCGACGAGCAGCGCGCACAGCACGAGCGTCATCGCGGCGGTTGCGTGGCCGCTCGGCCAGGAGGCGGCGCCGACCCACTGATAGCCGGCCCGCGCGTGAGGGTGGGCCAGCAGCGGCTTGAGCAACTCGGTGCTCAGGGGCGCGGCGGGCAGCACGATCGCCGCGGCAAGGGCCACGCGGGGGCGTCGGCGCAGGAGCGCGATGGCAACCAGCAGCAAGGCCCAGAGGGTGTAGAGCAGCGGATCGAGCAGTCCCAGCAAGCCATTTGCGAGCCGATCTATACGAGGTCGGCCGAGCTGCGTGAAGTCGTTGAGCGCGACCGCGTCATGCCAGTGCACGATCGGCACGAGCGCGGCCAGGGTCCAGGTCGCGGCTAGCCCGATGACACAGAGGCCCGCGGCACGTAGTGGGAGTCTGGCGCCCATAGGAGAAGGGTAGAGGGTCACAGCCCCATGCCGACCCGCCTAAGGGGCTAATGCTGATCCGCCCAAGGGGCTTCGGTTAGCTTGCGGGACCGACCGGAAATGGCTTGAGCGCGAGCGCGGCCAGGACCTGTGCGGTCACCCACACCGGCGTCTGCGCGCTCGTGCGGGAGTAGCGCACGCTGCCGTTGGGAGCCACGAGGCTTTCCAGGTAGGCAAGCGGCGAGCGGCTGTGGCGCAGGCGTACGGCTTCGACGTTGGCGCCCACGGCCGCAAGCCCCTGCACGGCCCACGCGGTCGACTGCGCATTTGATTCCTGGTGCGGGGCAGCAGGGAAGCCACCATCGAGATTCTGGGCGTGCTCGATGAAGGAAACAGCACGGGTGACGCTCGCGCCGCTGTGAATCCCGGCATCCACCAAGCCCTGTAGCGCGGCGGCGGTGTCATCGACGTCACTCGAGCCGCCGCCGGTGAAGCTGTAGCCGCCGTCGCTGTCCTGATGGTGGGCGATCCAGCGCCCGGCGCCAGTCACAAGCGAATCCTCCGCGGAGCGCCCGGCGGCGCGCAGGGCGAAGATCGCGAACGCGGTGATGTTGAGGAGGTGCCCGAAGGAGCCGTCCGCGGCGCGGTAGTGCAGCAGACCACCCAGCAGGTTTTTCCCCGCCAGCGCACTGGTCGGGGCGCCGCAGGCGCGCAGCGCGAGGATTGTGCGCTCGAGGTCGCCGGGGCCTTCCAGCGTGCCGGCCTGGGCACGCAGGGCGTCGAGCACGGAGTGACCATTGCGACGCAGGCTCGCCGGATTGCGTCCACCCGCCGCCAGGCCGATCGCGGCCCACGCGGTGTAGAGCTCGCTACTGGCCTGGCCGGGGGCACTGCCGAAGCCGCCGGTAGAGCTCTGAGCTGCGGCGAGGTAGCCGAGCTCGCGGCTAAGGCTGGCACGGGCGCTGCTGGCCACGGGCCGCACGGAGCTCGCTTCGGCACGGGTGACTCTCCCCCCCAGCGCCAGCGTCCCGCCGACGCCGAGCACAAGCGCCAGCAACAGCGGCAGGCCGGCGCCGGCGGCCTCCCAGCGAATGTCCATACGCGCCCGGGTACGCGCGAGGACGCGCGCGAGCTCGGGAGCGAAGGCGAGGCCGAAGAGCAGGCTTGCCACCGTATCGACGAGGTCGAAGGGCAGCCCGGCGACGGCGACGGCCAGTAGTGCGGCGGGTGTGTGGGTAGCGCCGATGGTCCAGGTGTACACGTTCATGATCTCCTTTGCGAGCAGGGCGGTGAGAGCGCAGGCGAGCGCGAGCGGTACACGCCCGAGACGCCTGCCGGTGAGCCGGCCCAGAGCGGCGCCGGCGAGGCCGACGAGTCCCCAGGCGGCCATCTGCCACGGGGTGTAGGAGCCCTGGCCGAGCATGATGTTGGACACAAGCATTCCGATCGCCCCAACCGTGAAGCCGGGTAGCGGGCCGAGGGCATAGCCGACTACGAGCGTGATCGCGGTGATCGGCTTGACCTCGGGCAGGGCGACGAAGGCGTCGCGCCCCAGCGCCGCAAGCGCAGCCAAGGTGGCAACGACGGCGACCATGCGTGCCGAAGGCCTGGCGCGCTCGTGGGCGAACCAGCCCGTAAGGAGCACGAGGCCGACGAGCAGGAAGGATGCGAGTGGCCAGCTCATCGGGCAATACCTCGAGCGGGAACGGTCGGCGGGCGCTCGCCGGTCCGCGCGGCTACGCCGGGCGAGGCGCCCTCCGCTGCCGTCGGCGCGGCTGCACCGGGCGGCGCGCCCTCCGCTGCCGGCGCGGCGGCGCGGCAGGCCAGCAGCGCGGCGCCCTGCTCGGGCGCCAGCGCGGCGGCGGCGCCACCGAGGATGCGGGCGGTCTCGGTGGCGAAGTACCAACCACCCGCCAGCAGCTCGGCGGCTGGGCCGTCGGCGATCACGCGGCCCTCGGCGAGCAGGACGGCGCGCGCGGCGCAGGCGCAGGCGAACTCGGGGTCGTGGGTCGCGATGACCACGGCTTGGCCGCGCTCGGCGCGCGCGTGGAGGTCGGCGGCGAGCTCGGCCTTGGCCAGGCGATCCATGCCGCGCGTGGGCTCATCGAGGGCAAGCACGGCGGGCTCGCCCTGCTGGAGCCCGTCCTCGACGTCGGTGACGATCGCGAGCGCGAGGCGCTGGCGCTCCCCTCCGGAGAGGTCGCGGGGGTTGCGGTCCTCCATGCCCTGCAGGCCGGCGCGCAGTAGCGCCTGCGGGGAGACCTCGCGATCCACGCGGTCGTGCAGGAAGTAGTCGCCGGGGTTCTGCAGCAGCAGCGCGACGCGCCCGCTGCTTTGGATGCGCCCGCGGGTGGGCTTCATCAGACGGGCGGCGTGACGCAGGAGTGTTGACTTGCCGGCGCCGTTACGTCCCATCAGGACGAGGCTTTCGCCGGGCTGCACGCGCAAATCGACACCGCGCAGGATCGCGGGGCCGCGTGGGATCTCATGCCAGACGCCGCGCAACTCGAGCGCCGGCGAAGCTGAGCCGCGGCGAGCGATCCGGCGCTGCTTGGGCGCCGTCAGCCCGGCCTCGCTCACGGCATCCTCCCCTAGCAGCCCCCGCCGGCGCAGCTCGGCGCGCGCCTGCTTGACACCAACGGGCGCGGGCCTCAATCCCGCCAGCGCGAAGAGCTTGGCCCCTGGGGTCTGCAGCGCGGGGTCCGCGTCTGCGGCCCACTCCAGAAAATCGCGCGGCTTACCGTCGTGGACGATGCGACCATCCTTCATCGCAATCACGCGGTCGGCGTAGGAGAGACAGCGCTCCAAACGGTGCTCGGCAAGCAGGATGGTCGTGTCGGACTCCTCGTTGAGGCGGCGCAGCAGCGCGATCAGCTCATCGCCGGCGACGGGGTCGAGCTGGGAGGTGGGCTCGTCGAGCAGCAGCAGGCGTGGCCGGCCGGCGAGCGCCGCGCCGAGCGCGACGCGCTGTTGCTCCCCGCCCGAGAGCTCGTGGGTGGGGCGGTCGAGCAGGTGGTCGATGCCGAGCGCCAGCGCGACCTCCTCGATACCACGCGCAACCGCGGCCGCGGCGTGCCCGCGGCTCTCCTGCGCGAGCGCCAGCTCGGAGCGCACGGAGCTCATCACGAGCTGTGTCTCGGGGTCCTGGAAAAGCGCCCCGGCCAACGTTCCCAGGCGGGCCGGTCCGTGCTCGCGGGTGTCGAGGCCGGCGAGCGTGACGCGCCCGGCAAAGCGTCCGCCGTGAAAGTGCGGGACCAGTCCGCACGCCGCGCGCAACAACGTGGACTTGCCGTGTCCGGAGAGTCCCGCCAGCAGACAGAACTCGCCGGGCGCCAGCTCGAAGTTGACGTCCTCCAGCGCAGCGCGCGCGGAATCGGGATAGTGGTAGCTGACGTGCTCGAAGGACAGCATCACAACTCGATGCCACGACGGTCGAGGAAGGGCAGCAGGATGGCGAGCGCAAGCCCGACGCAGAGCGCGAGGAGACCGGGACTGAACGCCACGTGCAGCAACGGGTAGGCCGTGAAAGCGGCCAGGCCGCTGAGCCTTCCGAGCAAGGCAAGCGCAAGCACCGCGACGGCGGAGGCGCTGAAAGCGAGGTCGTGCCGCGACCACGGCCGCCGCAGTCGCGGAGCCCGCGGGGCACTGGCGAAGCCGCGGACCTCGAGCGTCGCCGCAACGTCCATCGCGCGGTCCAGCGAGCCGGCGAGCACGGCGCCGAGCAGCGCAACGCGCGCGCGCGCGCCGCCGGCCGAACCAGCTCTGCGGGCTGCGCGACCCCGATCGGTAGCGTGGCCGGGCCGGGTACGCTGCGCCTCGGCCAGGCGCTGAGCGTCTGCGGCAAGCAGCGGCACCATGCGCACGGCCAGTGAGGCGGTCAGGGCCGAGCGGAACGAGAGGCGGCGGCAGATGCGCAGCAGCGCATCGGGATCGATCGCGAGGCTGGCGAGCGCGGTAATGAGTACCAGCAGCGTGACCCTCAGCCCGATTATGGCTCCGTAGACAAGCGCCTCAACGGTGAGGTTGCCCTGCCCAAAGGGACCGAGGTCGCCGAGGCGCGCAAAGACGGTGAGCCCTTCGCGGGAGACGAGCACGTTGATCAAGACGATCGGCAGGGCGATGATCGCGGCGGTACGCAGCGCGCGCACAAGCGCCGCTCCGACGCCGGCCCCGCGCGCAGCGAGTAGCACCGCGAGGATCAGCACGGCGAGCCCCAGCGGGTTGTAGAGCACGAGTGCGGCGGCCATCAGCGCGAGCGCCCAGAGGGCCGCTACGCCGGCACGGGTGGCGTGTAGGGGGCTTGCGAGCGGCCGGTAGAGCAGGCTGCTCGGCGAGCGCATCACGGCGCCGGCTGGGGTAGGGCCAGGGCGGCGCCGCCCGGCGCGAGCGCGACGGCGAAGCGGTCGTGCAGGGTGGCTTCAGCGAGGGCGTGCGCGGCCAGATCCACGCCGGCTGAGTCGGTGCCGGTGACGATCCACTCCGGCTCCTCGCCCGTGTAGCGCGTCGCGGCGATCAAGCCGGCCGAGCCGGTGAGTGTGCGGACGCTTTGCCCCTGCGGATCGAGCAGGGCGATGGCCTTGCCGCCTTGCTCGACGCGCGCGTAGACGCCGCTCGCCGCGGGGCCGCCCGCGAGATTCTGAACGCCGAGTTCGCGGTGCACCTGCGGCCAGGTACCGACCAGCAGCCGCAGGCTGTCGGGCCCGACACCGGCGGGTCCGAGCGCAGCACGGGCGGCCGGCACGCCGGCTGCCCGCAGGCGCGCGCCGACCGTGGCACAAGCATCTCCTTCGGGTTCGGCGCATTCGACGCGGACCGGCAGCCGCAGCCCTTCGACGCCGTTCAGGAACGGCTCGGGGAAGGAGCCGACAACCGCGGGGATGTAGTCGGTCTGGCTCCAGTCATGCAGGTCCCACCAGACGCGGTCACCGCTGTGGACGTCACGCTCGGCAGCTCCCTTGGAGGCTTCGACGCCGTTGACGTAGTAGAACCAGTCGACCGGGTAACCGCCCTGGTAGCCGCCGCTGTGGCCATCGATGCTCTGGACGAAGCCCCCGCCGTAGCGCGTGCCTACGGTGAGGTTGCGCCGCAGCAGGCTCATCACGGTCTCCTGGCCGCGCACCTTCGGCGCGCGCAACGAACTCAGCGTGTGTGCTCCGAATTCGCGCGTGACCTCGACCCGGACACCGTTGGGCGTCGTGCCGGGGCCGAGACCACAGCCGGCGAGCAGCGCGGTTGTCGCAGCCAGCGCGAGCGGCGGGACGCGGTGCCGGAAGCGAGCTCCGGCACCATCGCGCGTCCCGCCGCGAGAGCTTCTACTTGACATAGAAGACGATCCGCGAGCTGCCACGCGCGAGCGTCGTGTGGTTGCCGGCGGAGTCGGTGGCTTGGATGTCCAGCACGTAGCGGCCGCGTGGCAGTCGCGCCGGCAGCAGGTAGGAGAAGCTGTCTCCGCCGGAGGCGACCTTGAAGAAGTCGCCCTGCCTGCAGCGAGCGGGCTGCAGGCGCTCGCGCGAGCCGCTGTAGGCCCAGCAGCGCCCCTTGTAGCTGCGTCGCAGCCGCAGCGAAATCGAGGTCACCGAGCTTTGGGTGCTGACTTTCCCAGCCAGCACCCGCGGCGCGCTGTGGGTGGAGTACACGTGACCTTCGTGGATGCCGGCGGCGGCGAGGAGCGCGTAGGGCCCGGTGTACGGAGCGCGCACAGTGGGGTCTTCGTCATTGGCCAGCGGAGGATTGCTTTTGCCGGGTGCCGTGGTTGTGCCGCAGGTGCCGTCGTTGCCGGCATGCGCGCAGATGAGAACTTCACCGGGAATCGACTTCGGTTCTTCGGCGGCTGGGCCGCTGGCGCGCAACGTGTAGCTGCCATCACCAGCAAAGGTCAGCGAGGCGTGGCCTTCGGAGTTGGTTTCCGCACTCACTCCGCCACCGCTGACGGTGGCACCGGCGAGCGGTGACGGTTCACCTTTGGCGTTGTAACGCTCGACAGTGAGGAGCGTGGGCTTGCCGACTTCCGCACTGGTAGGCGCCTGGATACCGAGCAGGCCGGACGGTTCCGGGGGACAACTCGAGCCGTAGCAAGACGGGACGAACAGCACCTGGTCCCCGGCTTCGAGCTCGGCTTCACAGATGCCTACTTCGGCGAAGAGGTTGTTACGCCAGAAGCTCCAGTAGTAGTTCGCGGGCGCGTTTTCTTCGAAGGGAAAACTGAGAGCGTCGATTGAGGTGACTTCGTAGTCGCTGTATTTGGTGCTCCAGGTCCCTTCCCAGTTGCCTTTGGTAGCGAGTTCGAGCGCGCCGCCGGCGCTGGTGCCTGAGCATGAGCCGCCGTCCTTTATGACCTGCGCCGTGGTCGTTGTGACCTGCACGGGAGCGGTCAACGCTTCGTAGGCCGGTGCCGGACCGAGCACCCTGACGGTGACGCTCGCGGGCGTGGCGGCAAGCGCAGCCGATGTGCCTAGCAGCGAGAGGCAGACGACGAGCAGCGGACACAGGAGTGCGACGAGCCGTACGGGTGTGACGCGAGTAGATCTATGCATTGCAGCCAACCCCTTTCCACGAGGGCTTGTGGGCTTTGGGTCGGAGACAGGTCTCCTGGCTTACGGGCCTACCCCCCGCGCCTTCCCGATCCGCCGGAGGCCGATCAGTGGCTGCAAGCACCTGCCTTGCAGCGAGGGGCATCCCCGATCACAGTGGCGGGTCCGCGCCGGATTTGCACCGGCTTCCCTTGACCACCGACCGTATGGACCGCCACATCCTACAGCGCCCCGTGTGATTCACGGCCCGCCGGCACGAGCCTCCGCCCACGACTCGCCGGCACGAGCCTCGCGCGATCCACAGCCACCGGCACGAGCCCTCGCGGCGAGCCGGGAGTACTAGCGCCCGACGGTATCGAGGTCGCTGCCGAGATCGGCGAGTGCGCTGCGCTGGGCGCTGTCGAGCGTGGGGCGCTTCACCAGCAGGCGACGGGCTTGGTCGAGATCCTCCGAGCGCCCGACGGTGAGCGCAGCGACGAGGCGCTCCTCGCGCAGGTACCAGGTCGTAAAGTTGCCCTCGGCTCGCACCCCGCGCACGATCTCCTCGTCCCATTGCCGGGCCGGCCCGACGTACTCCAGTTCGGCCCAGTCGCCGAGCACGGAGAAGAAGTACGGAACGGTCTCGTGTGCGACGCCGCGGCCGAGCATGTTGAGCGCGGCGGTCTTGCCCTGATTGAAGGCTACGTCCCAATGCTCGATCCGCAGCGGTTCGCCGCGTAGCGGCGAGTCGTACTCGCAGATGTCCCCCGCCGCGAAGATGCCGGGGGTGGATGTCTGTAGCTGCGCGCTGGCGCGCACGCCGCCGCCCTCGCCGAGCTGCAGGCCGGCCCCGCGCGCGAGTTGGATGTCGGGCATGACGCCGGCTCCGATCACGACCGCGTCGGCGGGCAGCCGCAGGCCGTTCTTGGTGATGACCCGCGCGACGCGGCCCTCGCCCTCGAAGCGCTCGAGCTCGTCGCGGCCGTGAATCGTGACACCGTGCGATTCGAGCAGCTCGTGGAAGAAGCGACCGGTGGGAGCACCGAAGCCGCGTTCGAGGGTGACCTCCTCCTGCATCACGATCGTGCAGTGCTTGCCGAGCATGGTCAGCGAGGCGGCGACCTCGCAGCCGATGTAGGAGCCGCCGATCAGCACGACGTGCTCCGCGTCGGCGACGCTCGCGCGGATCGCATCGGCGTTGCCGAGCGTGCGCAGGTAGTGGATCTCCTCCAGGTGGCAGCCCTCGACGTTCAGCCGCCGCACGTTGGCCCCGGTGGCCAGCAGCGCCTGCCCGAACTCGACCTCTTCCTTGGTCGAGAGCTTCGCGACGCGCGCGGCGGCGTCGAGTGCGGTCACGCTGGTGCGTGTCAGGAGTTCGATGCTCTGCTCGGTCCACCACTCCTGCGGCCGGAAGAACGCCTCGCTGCGCTCCTCGGCGCCGCGCAGGTAGCCCTTGGAGCAGTTGGGGCGGTTATAGGGGGGGTCGGGCTCACGGCCCACCAGCAGCACCGAGCCCTCTGCCCCTTCCTCGCGTAGCCAGCGCGCGCAGTTGGCGCTCGCGAGCCCTCCTCCGATCAGCAGGTAGTCGACGCTGCGGGACGCCATCGCTTCTCACCTTACAGCCCGGGTGGGTGACGTACCGACCAGTGCGCCCAGTCGGGAATGCGATCGAGGATGCGCCAGCGCGGACCGTCCTGCGCGCGGTTGGGACCGACATCGGTGCCGTTGTGGCTGGTGTCCAATCTGAGGCCCGCAATCACCATGAAAACGTGGGGAGTGGGCGCCGCGGTCGCGTAGATGCTCACCCACCGTCCCGGGCCCGGTGCTCCCCAGTCGATGTAGTCCTGCGCCAGCGGGTTCTCGCGCACGATTTCCGCGAGCGGACGAACCCCGGCGCGGTAGAGGACGTAGTTGACCGTGCTCGAGCAATCCTCGCTGAGCGCCCCCAGCGGATTGGGATGACCGTCCGGTCCGTAGGGGAGCGCTTGTAGCTCGTTGCCCGCGATCAGCATCGCCTGCACCACCGGGGGTATTTCCTGCGGAATCAGAGCCAGATGCCCATCGCCGGGCGCCAGCACCGCGCGCGCACCCGCGACCAGTTCCACCGGAGCCGTGCTGCGGCCGGCGAAGTCCGAACGGGTTCCGGTTTCGGTTTCGGTTTCCCCAGCGCCCGCAGCCTGCTCGTCGGTGGCTGAGGCGCGGTAGCGCGCGGCCCAGCGCTCGACCTCGGCTACGTACCACCAGGCGTGGTTATAGGCATAGATCGCCTGGGGATAGTCGCGCGGGGCGCCGGCGGCTCTGAGGTAGCGGGCCATTGTGAAAATGGCGTCCGCCGGGTCCCAGCGGTCCGGCGAACGGTTTCCGGCGACGCTGACGCCGTACTCGGCCCAGGTGCTGGCCAGGAACTGCGCGGGACCGCCCGCACCGGCCGAGTTGACCGCACCTTCGCGTGTGCACGAGGGCGCGGGGTCGCGCCCGTGATCGCACTCGACCTTGCCGATCCCCGCGAGGATCGCCCAGTCGAGCCCATACCGGCGTGCCGCCGCCAGATAGAGGTGCAGGTAGGCGGGTGGGATTTCTGCCTGCGCTCGTGCCGAGACACCGAAGCCCTCTCCACCGCTGTCCTGCGCTCCCGCGCTCGGCTGCCCGCTGACCGTAGTCGCGATGCCCGCGAGCCCCAGCGTTAGAGCAACCGCAACCGTGGCGGCGAGACCGAGGATCGCCGGCGCGACCCTCGCCGAGCGCGAGTGCGCCCCAGCTGTGGGGACGAGCGCCCCGGGCATGTGTGAGCGCGCTACCTCAGCCTCCCAGGCGTGATTTGCGGCCTCGCGCGACTTCGCGCGCATCGCGCATGACGGTGGATTCGGGCGTCTCGGCGGATACACGTGCCGCTGGCCTGAAGCGACCCTGGTGGGAGTCGAGATGCGAGCGTTCGGTCCGCGCAGCTGCGTGACCGGCGGCTCGCGTTGTTACGCGGTCAGCGGCTCGCGTTGTGCGGCCAGCAGCTTGCGTTGTGCGGCCGGCGGCTCGTCTTGCCGCGAAGCTCCCGCGGCGCAACGCGAGCTCGCGATCGATCCGCAGGCGTGTCTCCCGCTGCCGACGTGCGTCGAGCTGCTCGTACTGCGGGCGCACGATTCCCGCGAGGCTCGCGAGCGCCGCGTAGTCGCGTCGCGCTGTGGTCGCAGCCGGATCGCCCGGCACACGACCGACCCGGCCGCGTGCCGGCAATTGCGCCTGGGCGTCGAGGAAACGAGCACGCTCGTCGACGGCGGCGCGCGTGTGGCGCCGGCCGGTCGTGCGCTGCGTCCACGCGCCCGCGGCCACCGTCTCGCGTGCCGTGTTCAACTGCCCCTGCGTGTGCGCGATCTCCCCCTCGACGCGCTGCGCGCGCACGCCCAGACGAGCGGCTCTGTGCGTCTGGCCGGCGGCGAGCGCTCGCTCATGCGCGGCCCGTACGCGCGTGAGCTGGGAGCGCTTCTCCCCCAGCCCGGCCTCAACCCGCGGAGCCTCACCAATCTGGGCGATCGCCTGCTCGTGCTCGAGTGCGAGCATGCGCGTCGCCTGCCCGCTGAGGTTGGTCCGCATGGGTTCACGACGTGCACGTTCATGCGTTTGCCGGCGCTCTGCGTGCGGAGGCGGTTTGGTGAGCTTCTCGCGCACCCATTGCGCGCTCGCCAGCGCCGCGCGTGGCGACTCGAAGCGCCCTTTCAGCAGGCGCGCGTGGGTCGCGTGTCGGTGGCTCTGGTCGTTCCCAGCGTGCGAGCCATGTCGATCCACACCGCCGCCCTGCCGGCCGAGCTGCGGTCGCTCGTTGTGCAGGAAGTCCAGTGCCCGCCGGCGCTGGCTGTAGGAGCCCCACCACAGTGCGGAGACGAGCAGCCAGCGTGTCCACCAGCCAAACCCGGACATCTGCAGCAGCGTGCGCGTCAGTAGCAGCACCACTCCGAGCAGAAATGAGAACGTGAGCTTGGAGGTCACCGCACCAGCGAGGTGCGTCGCCCAGGAGCGAAACGCCGCTCGGCCTCCCTCGCCGAGCGCTGGTGCAATCACGGCCGCCGGCGCCAGCAGTAGGTAGAGCAGGCCGATCAGCTCCGCGCCCAGGAGGTGCAAAGCGATGAAGCCGAGCAGGAGCAGCATGCCAAGCGCACCGAGTGCGATCAGCAGCAGGCCGCCGAGCCGCGCGAGTGTCCCACTCTGCGTGCGGAATTCCGCCTCCGGCGCGGTCTCACCGCGACAGTCGGTGGCGTGGTCGCTGCCGCATAAGGCGCGCAACAGTGAGGCTTCGTCGTTGATCGAGTTGCGCGCGGCGGCATTCGCCGGTAGCGCGAGGAATAGTTCGCCGTTGGTCCGCGCCGCGCGGAGCAGCGTCGCGCTTTGCGCGCGCGCTCGCGACTGCTCGCCTTCCAGCACGCCGCAAGCGCTTTCGGTATCCCACTCTTCCCTGCCACTGGCACAGTCGCCGCGCGACTGCGCCGCCGCGGCGATTGCCAGCGCGGCCCCCTGCAGCCGGTGGTCGAGCAGCGCCGGTTCCGAACACCAGCGCACGTTGCCGAACTCCAGGTAGCACCACGGCGCGCCAATGACGCCCGTGAAGAGGCCGCCCATGCTGTTCGCCAGCGTGCGCGATCCACCCCCGGGGGTCCCTTCCACAACCACTCCCAGGGTTCCCACGCTCGCCTCATCGACCCAGCGCCCGAGCGCGCCGACGGTTCCGGTGGGGTCGATGATCACCCACAAGCCGCAGGCCATCATTGCCAGCATCAGTGCCGCCTGACCGACGGTCTCAGTCACGCGCCGACGAACCAGGCCGTTGTAGGCCGCCGCCAGCGAGGCCAGCGCCAGGGCAAGCACCAGCCACGGCTGGGTGAAGGCCGCCTGCGTATCGCGCAGCGCCCGCTCGATGCGGCCCATCGCCGAGCTGTCGAGCAGGTCGAGGGTGAAGCACCACTCGAGTGCGACGACCAGCGTGTGCACGATCCAGACCAGTCCCATCCAAACCAGCCCAATCACGTAGTCCTGCTCGATCGTCGAGACCGTGAAGCCGAGCGCCCCGGTGTCGATGTGCACATCCAGCGCGTAGTTCCCCGTCGGCGCGCCTGCGGCCTCGAAGCCAGATGTCATGCAGTTGCGGCGGCTACTCGCGGAGAGGCTGCTCGCCCGCTCCTCGCACAGCGGGCTGCCGAGACCGTTTTCAACGAGCGGATCGCCGCCGCTGGGGGGCGCCGAGCTCGAGGCATCGCCACCGGGACTGTCCGCTGCTTCCGTGGCGCCGGCTGACAGCAGCGGCGGAGCGCTGGGCGCCCGCGCCGAGAGGCCGCGCGGCTTGCGGGGCGCGACCGGCGTCGGTCGCGGCGCTGTCTTTTGCGGGGAGCCTCGGCGCGTGTGAGCGCCACTTGCCGGCACGACGTTGGAGTGGGCGGGCGCGCCGGCGTCGTATGTGTAAATCTGCGCCGCCTCCGCACACGGCGCGCCGGTCATCACCCACGTCAGCGCTCCCAGGCAAAGCGTCGAGCGCGTGAGCGCCGGTCGCAGTCGACGCGACCATAAGCACCGGCTCAGCACGCCCGCACGGACTCAGGCGTGGTCGAGAAAGCTCGCAGTAGCTCCGGCACGACATCCACCTGGATCGCCTCGACCCGACCGTGGTGGTCGCGGAACAGGCAGCGGCCGGCGTCCAGCGCGAGCAGCGTCTGACGCATGCGCCGATCCTCCGGGTCGAGGCCCAGGAGCTCGAGTGCACGAGCGGCCTCGGTCTCGGAGCGCATGCCGAAGACGAAGGTGGCCCCCAGCAGGTTCTCCAGCGACTCGCGCTCGCCGAGGAGCGTGTCGGTCACGAGTTGCGTGCTGATGATCGGCACCGCCAGCTCCGAGCGACCCATGCGCTGCAGCGACATCAGCAAGGCCCGTCCGATTGGATCCTTCAACAGACGCCAGCCCTCGTCGAAGGAGAAGAGCTTCAGTCGCTCGCGCTCGGCCCCCATCAGATGCATCGCGAACATCGCGATCAACCGCACGAGCTGCTCGCCGATGCGCTCGGACTGCGAGTGCTCGGAGCGTGGCACGCCGGGCTGCGCGCTCGGCAGGTCACGAATCCGCATATAGGTGACCTGGCGGTGACCAACTGGCGGCAACCGCACCTGTGGGTCGGCGAAGCCGAGCTGCGTGAGCCCCGAGCGTGCGTATACCGCGAGCGTCTTAGCTACTTGCACATCCGTCTCATCACCCTGATTGAGTGCCTCCACGACCTCCAGGCACGTCGGCTCGCGCGCGCGGCGCAGCACGCGATCGACCGCGCCGACAACCGCCGTCTCCCAAGCCGGTTCGGCCCGACCGGGCAGCAGATCGCGTAGGAACGAGACCGCCGTGTCCTGGCGCAAGTGCTCAGGTGCGACGCGCAACGGGTCGAGCACCCCGCGTAGTGCCGGATCGGGGCGCAGGATAATCGTCTCCACGTGCGGCGCCACCTGCTCGAGCAGGTGGAAGCGGTGATCCCCCTTCGGGTCGCAGTCCACGACGCGCGCACCCAGCAGAAAGCCCTCGTACTTGAGCTTCTGATCCAGCGTCGTCTTACCCGACCCGAGCGCACCGACACTCAGGATCGTCGTATTGCGATCGCTCTCCGAGCCCTCCCGGAGATGCATGCGCACCGGCCGCGCCGATGCCGAGAGCGTATGGCCGAGGTAGAAACCACCCGCCGAGCCGGCCTCGTGGCTAGCGGTGGGCATCATCGCCGCAACCTGCTCTGTCGTGAGCGTGTCGTCATAGCCAGCCACACGTGTGCGCTGCCCAGGCAAGTGCTGGCAAAAGAGCTGCAGTTGCTCGCCCAGCGGCCGGTGCAGATGGATCTCGCCGTACGCGCGCCGGCACATCTCGATGCGCTCCTCGAGCTCCGCCTCGCAGCGCGCGCCAATCGCGATCGCGAGCGTCGCGCGCAACAGCGGTGGGCGGCTCGAAGACTGCAGGTAGGTGAGGAGGTCGCGCGCCTCCTGCGTGCGCCGAAAGCCGAGATCGGTCGCGCCCTGCTCGCCGTCCGACTCTGCACGCAGGATCTGATCGGCGTCCTGGATACGCCTGCGCGCGATGCGCAGCGCCAGCTCGTTGGGTAGGAAGCGCGCGTTCAGAGACAGGTCGATGCCGAACGGCAAGCTCTCCGCTGCCGCGAACATCAACTCGACGCGCGGTCCTGGAAATTCGGCTTGCTCGGGCAGAGCACCAAGTACGAGTTGCGCCTGCCAGCTGACCCCGAGCTCGGACTCGATCCGCAGGAGGCGCCCGCGGTGCTCCACCCAGCCATCCATCCAGCGCAGCACGTCACCCTCCAGCGGTGCCAGCAACGCCTCGCCGTTGCGCTCGAAGATCAAGGCTCGCGGCTCGTGTAGTCCGTCGATCGCCGGTTCCTCGCCGAGCCCGCGACAGTATGCACGGCGAACGAGCCACTGCAGCTCAGCTGCGCTGGCCGGACGGGCCTGCAGGAAGTCCGCCAGCCGGGCATGGGCCTGATCGGCCCGCACCCGCAACCGCTCCAGCTCGCTCGCCCGTAACAGGCGCCGGTCGTGCGGGGCCAACAACCGCCGCAAATCTCGCAGCCACTCTCGCGGCTGACGCTCAGCCACGCGCGAGACGTAGGAGGCAACGTCGCGCTCGGGCTCGCGCAGGCTTATCAGGATGAACAGCACCGGATGCTCCGCTTCGAGCTCTTGCAGGCGCAGTGTTTGCGCGGCCACATAGCGCCGGCGCGCATCCTCATGTGAGCCGGGGGTGTCGAGGAGTCGCTCGCTAGCCAGCTCACCGCCAGGGGCCTCGATATCCCAGCGGCGTGTGACACGCACGATCTGGAGGTCGGCCTCGGCAGCCTCCAGAGCACCAAGCAATGCCCGAAACCGCCCCCGCTTGCCCTCTTCGGTGAGCCAATCGTAGGAGGCTGTCGGCACCGCAAATGCTGCCCAACCATCATCGAGGCCGGCCCCGAAGACGCAGTTGCCGTAAACCATGCTCAGCGGCGGACGCACGCGATGCTCAGCCAAGGCACAGACGTGTACCGCGCTCGATCACCATGACCCTGCCGGTGATGGGACTGCGCACCGCCCCGGGACCTGTGTAGCGCAGACGCCTCAAACGCGCCTCCGAACCATCTGGCAAAACCAATAGCTCCCCCGGGCGCCAGCACTGTCCGGGACCGCCGCACGGGCGCATCCCAACCAAATAGCGCGGTCCACACATATGGCGCAGCAAAGCCACAGCGGCGAGGTGAAACGGACGGCCCTCTACACGAATCAGCGTGAAAAGCCCCGCGCACGCCACCGGCAGCGCAAGCTCACGCAGATACCACGGCAGCACACGCACAAGATCCCCAAGCAGCGGCATACGCGCCATTAATGTGAATAGCGCAAAGATCGCGAGGCAGTAAACGACGCCCCGCACCGGAATGCCACCGGGGTTCAGGCGCAAGCGATCGATGCGGTAGATGCGCCGCTCCAGATCAAAGACGCTCCGATAAGAGCGAATCTCGCTCATTGCGAGCCGAACAGCGAGCTGACCGTGTCCTGCAGCAGGTTGAGGCCCGCCGGCGTCGCGAGTAGCACCGCAACAATCCCAACCGCAAAGACGCCCGCAGCCTCCTTGAAATCGCGACGGAACGCCAACACGATTCCCGCAACCGCGAAGGCCAACCCGATCAGGCTCATCGCCACCTTGCGACCCGTGCTGCCCGCCTTACTAGCCGCCGCTTCAAGCGTGTCCCCCGCTTCCCCTTCCCCCGCTTGGACGGGAGCCGCAGCGCCAACCGCACCACGTGCAGCCGCCGGCACGAGTAGCGCGAGATATAGCGAGCCACTCACCAGCAAACCAACTAACAGCAGCGCAGCCGCCTTGCTCCTCATAGCCTCCATCTTCATCTCGCATATCTCCTTGTCGCGTTGTCGATGTCTAGGTGTCCGGGTCCATTTGGATCGCGGAGATCTCCCAGCGACCCTGCTCCCGCATCACGTCCAGTTCGTAGGTGAGTGTGTATTGAGCACCCCGACGGTCCACGGCTTGCACTGTCGCGATCACGGCGCCGACGCCGGGCGCCCAGCGCAAGCTCTGCAGCGATTGCAAGTCCAACCCCAACCCCGGCATCGAGACCTGTGCGTTTCCCGTGAGGTCCGCCGCGAGCTCGCTGGCCGAACCCGCGAGGTAGTTGCGTAGCGCCCGCTCTATGACCGCCGACAATGCCGGTTCGCTTACTTCACGCAGGCGCTCGGCGCTACGCGCAGAGCCCGCCGCCGGCGATCCCACAAAGGCCGGATAGTCCGCCAGCGCGAGGCCGCTACTCGTGCGAATCACGCTCACCGTCAAGTACAGAAGCCCCACCGTGTCGGTTTGGGCCGCAACTGTGTACACGTGCTCGTGCGGCTGCGGTTCGCGTTCCTGCACGACTTCCGCCCATTGCACACGCTGCTCGGAGTCTGCCGGTGGCTGCAGCCCCACACCCGCTTGCAGCCCACCGCCGACATATGGCGTCAAAGTGTTTTCGCGAGTCTGTTGATCACCCGCTTCCCATGTCAGGTAGCGGCGCGTGAAGAGCACCGCGAATCCCTCTGCCGAGAGATCCGGCGGCGCGGGGCGGTGCAACAGCGCCTCAGGCAGTCGCGGGCGCGGCGGGTCGATCGCAACACGCGCGCTCGCCAGCAGACCCATCGTCGCTAGTCCGTAAAGCAAGCGGCGCGGCAACTCGCGCGCGAGGCGCAGGCGCCACAGTGGGTGTGTAGTGAGCGTGACCACCGGCCGTGAGGGTGTCGTGGCCATGCTCAGTGTTCGAACCCGAACTCAGAGTTCACTGTCTCGGGCTCGCCATCCGACCGCGACGCGGCAGCGGCCGCCGCACCGGCCACCGACTGCGACGGCCATATTGATAACCGAACGGCGGGGCCCGGCACCGACGCGCTACCGGCCCTTGTGGTATTGCCAACAATGACGGCGCCTCTATGCAACGGTCGCCTATCCCCGTGCCGGGCTGGTGAATCCGCTCCCACGGAGGCCGGGTAGACGTGTGCAGTACCGCCGCGAGACCCTTCTGTGTCGGTCGATCCAGGGGTGATCGCTTGAATCGGTGAACTATGTGCACGAGCGGATCCGGCGGTCGGAGATCTCCGACCGCCCCCTTGCAGGCCGGAGCGCAGCGTGTGCACGACGATCGCGCTGAGCGCCATCGCGACCAGCGCAAGTAGCGCGACGCCCGCATGGCGGCGCCCACGTGCGGGCGCGAATCCGGACCTCGGCTCGACGAATACCGGAGCAGTACCTTCATGCGCAAAAGCGTCCTGCTCAAACGTATGCTCCTGCGACACCCCGTCTGCTAAGCGGTCATCCTCGAATGAGTCTCCATCAGGCGACTCCTGCGCAAGACCAGGCTGCTCAACGCCCAAGAAATCGTCCTCGGGGTACACCCGGTAGACACGCCGTGAGGTTCCGTGCCCAAACATCAGGCGATCCACCCGCCTGGCGCGGCACGCCTGGCTGGGGGCCGAGCCGGGGAGATGCCCGGCCCCCAGCCACTGGCGCGCGGATCGGGAGCGCCGTGTAGTCGTGTCTGCGATCGACTGCCGGCGTCCCGCGGGACACGCCTATGGGGGTGATGGGGAGTTTTCATAGGTGAGTCCCTATCCCCTATTCCGACCTGACCTGCCAATTGGGACACCGTTGTCTACGCCGTCGGAGCCACTTTTCGGCGGGACTGGAGCGTGCCGCTCGTCCTCGAGTGCCTCCAGCAAGGCGCGTAGACGGCGACGGCCGCGCTGCGCCACCTTGCGGTACTTCTCGGCTGACCACCCCAATCGGCGGCAGAGCTCCGCTCGCTCACACTCTGAAAGCTCGCCGGCAAGAGCCAGTCGCTGATCGGGGGTCAACCCCGCCGCGAGTTTGATGATTAGGCCGAGCTCGAGCCGCCGCACCACCTGTGGATGGATCTCGGCGCGCGGATCCTCCACCTCGACTTCGTGCTCAACCCCAACGCCGAGCGGGAGCGCCTGCTCCAGTGCTGTGCACAGCGGACTGCGACCGCTCAGCGCCCGGCGGCGGTCTCGCACACGCGATACGAAACGCAGCTCGAGTGCGTTGGCCAGGTGGGCGCGTCCCTCAAACCTTCGTCCCGCCTGCATCGCGCTCAGCAGCTCGAGGGTCGCCTGGCTATAGCAATCCTCGAGGTCCTGTCCACGTAACCGGTGGCCGTAGACCCGCAGCAAAACCTCGCGCTTGGCACGCGCCACCAGCGCGAGTTGCTCGACCGGGTCCACCGGCAGATGGGCACCCAGAGGTTGTCTTCCATACGCTGATCGGGTGGACACGCAGAGATGTCGTGCACTGTGAGCCAGAGACCCCCCTCCCAATTCGTATGAGCATCGGCGAGCGCCTGCGCGCAGTCGACCGCTTCCAGCAGCGTCACACGCCGCTGAGCTTCGGTGCGGCAGTGATCAAGAAGTTCGGCGACGATCAAGCCGGGCAGCTGGCCGCGCTGATCGCCTACTACGGTTTCGCCTCGCTGTTCCCGCTACTGCTGGTGCTGGTCACGGTGCTCGGCTTCGTGCTCGAAGGCAGTCCTCAAACACAGGCCGACGTGCTGCACTCGGCGCTCGGGCAGTTCCCGATCATCGGCGACCAGCTGGAGCACAATATCCACTCGCTCACGGGCAGTCCAGCCGCGCTGACGATCGGCCTCATCGGCCTAGCACTCGGGGGCCTGGGCATCGTCGGCGCCACCCAGAACGCTTTCAGCCAGGTCTGGCACATTCCTCGCAGACGGCGGCCCAACTTTCTCTCCTGGCGGCTGCGCGGCCTCGCGCTGCTGGCCTTCCTGGGCGTGCTGCTGATCGTCTCGACCGTGGCCGCCGGCTACGTGACAGCGCAGACCACGGGCGCCATCTCGCTGCTCGGCGGGATCCTGCTCGCGCTGGGCACCAACCTGCTGCTGTTCTTCTCCGCCTTCCGGCTGCTGACCGCCAAGGAGGTGGCCACCCGCGATCTGATTCCAGGGGTGATCTTCGGTGCGGTGCTCTGGCAGCTGCTGCAGCATGTCGGCGGCTACTACGTCGCGCACGTGATCCGCCACGCCAAGGAGACCTCTGGCCTGTTCGCGTTCGTGCTCGGCCTACTCGCCTGGCTCTACCTAGGCGGTCAGGTCACGCTTCTGGCAGCCGAGATCAACGTCGTACGGGCACGGCGGCTGTGGCCGCGCAGCTTCTTCTCAGAGCCCTTGCTCGAGGCGGACAAGCGCGCCCTGACCTCCTCGGCGGAGACCGAGGAGCGCGTTCAACAGGAGCGCGTGGAGGTCAATTTCGACGGACCGGAGAGCCCGCCGGAGAGCTGATCCACAAGGTACTTGCGTACGCAACGATCGCGAGCTATACTAACTAAACTTTCGTAAGCTCATATGGAGCGTATACCGATGCCTTCAAGTTCAGATTCCAACGGCAGCAAGCCCCAGCCAGAGCCCCGGGTCGGTGTAGGCCAGCCTCCCCAGGCCGACGCCGACCGCAGGCCAGTCCTGCGGCTAATTCCAATGGACGACACCGTCGTGTTCCCCAACATGGGGATCACGCTCACCGTCGAGGTCGGCGAGGACGAGCGCGTCGTGCTCGTACCGCGCCACGAGAACGAGTTCCTCGAGGTCGGCACGATCGCCGAGGTCGACGACCACATCCGCCTACCAGGCGGTGGCCGCGCTATTTCAATCTCCGGCCAGCACCGCGCCTTGATCGGTGCCGCCCAGACCGGGCCCGGTGGCGAGTTGCGCGTCGAGGTCGACGAGCGCCCCGACGATGTCCCTGCCGATGGACGCACCCGCAACCTCGAGCGTGAATACCGCGCGATCGTCGAGGAGATCCTCGAGCTGCGCGGCGACGATGGTCGCATCGCGGCCTTCCTGCGCGCGATCGTCGAGCCCGGCCCGCTCGCGGACTCCGCGGGCTACTCCCCCAACCTCTCCTACGAGCAGAAGGTCGAGCTACTGCGCACGATCGACGTCGCCGACCGCCTCGAGCTCGCGGTCAAGCTGCAGCGCGAGTCGCTCGCCGAGCTGCAGGTGCGCAAGCGCATCCGCGAGGACGTCCAGGACGGCGCGGAGAAGCAGCAGCGCGAGTACTTCCTGCGCAAGCAGATGGAGTCGATCCGCAAGGAGCTCGGCGAGGACGAGGGCTCGATCGTCGACGAGTACCGCGCGAAGATCGAGGCTGCGGAGATGCCCGAGGAAGTCAACGAGCAGGCTCTGAAGGAGCTCGGACGCCTAGAGCGTATGGGCGAGCAGACGGGCGAGTCCTCGATGATCCGCACCTACCTCGACTGGCTGATCGCGGTCCCGTGGGCCAAGCGCTCGGAGGAGCATCTAGATCCGGTCGGCGCACGCGCCGTGCTCGACTCCGACCACGCGGGCCTGGAGGACGTCAAGGACCGCATCACCGAGTACCTGGCAGTACGCAAGCTGCGCCAGGACCGCGGCATCGAGGCCGACCCCAAGTCCGGCGCGATCCTCACGCTGATCGGTCCGCCCGGCACCGGCAAGACCTCGATCGGCGAGTCGATCGCGCGTGCCCTGGGTCGCGAGTTCGTGCGGATGTCGCTCGGCGGCGTGCGTGACGAGGCCGAGATCCGCGGGCACCGGCGCACGTACATCGGCGCCCTTCCTGGACGCCTAGTGCGGGCGCTGCGCGACGCCGGCACGATGAACCCGGTGATCCTGCTCGACGAGGTCGACAAGGTCGGCGCGGACTGGCGCGGGGACCCCTCCGCGGCGCTATTGGAGGTCCTGGACCCCGCGCAGAACCACTCCTTCCGCGACCACTACCTCGACGTCGAGCTCGATCTGAGCCAGGTGATGTTCATCGCGACGGCGAACGTGGCGGACACGATCCCGGGTCCGTTGTTGGACCGCATGGAGGTGATCCGCTTCGACGGCTACACCAGCGAGGAGAAGCTCGCGATCGCGAAGGGCTACCTGTGGCCGCGTCAGCGCGACCGCAACGGTCTGCGCGAGGGCGAGGTGGAGATCTCCGACGAGCTGCTGCGCTTGGTGATCGCGGAGTACACCCGGGAGGCCGGCGTGCGCAGCCTCGAGCGCGAGCTCGGGACGCTGCTGCGCAAGACCGCGACGCAGATCGCATCGCGTCAGCCCGTGGCCGAGGAGCCAGAGCAGAAGCCCGCGACCGACGGCGGCGTCGTGCCGGCCAAGACGACGACCAATGAGCAGTCCGCAACCGACCCCGCCGCACGCACGCACGCGCACGCGGCGGACCCCGTGACGATCGACCTGGAGGCCGTGCGCGACGCGCTGGGCCGCCAGAAGTTCTTCCAGGAGTCGGCCTCACGCACGGCAACCCCGGGCGTGGCGACGGGCCTGGCGGTAACCGGAGCGGGCGGCGATGTGCTGTTCGTCGAGGCGACCGCCATGAAGAGCTCCGGCTCGGGCGGTGGCGGCGGCCTGGTCCTAACGGGCCAGCTCGGGGACGTGATGAAGGAGTCCGCGCGCATCGCGCTCTCCTACGTACGCGGCCACGCCGAGGAGATCGGGATCGACGAGCACACGTTCGAGGGACACGAGTTCCACGTCCACGTGCCCGCCGGAGCGATCCCCAAGGACGGTCCGAGCGCCGGCGTCACGATGGTCACGGCGCTGGCCTCGCTGCTCAGCGGGCGACCCGTGAAGCACACCGTGGGGATGACCGGTGAGGTCACCCTGCAGGGACGTGTGTTGCCGATTGGAGGACTCAAGCAGAAGGTGCTCGCGGCGCACGCGGCCGGGCTCACCGACGTGATCCTGCCGGAGCGCAACCGCGGCGACCTCGACGACATCCCCAAGGAGGTCCGCGAGCAGATGACCTTCCATCCGGTGATGACCGTCCAAGAGGTCCTCGACCGGGCGCTCGAGCCGACCCGCGATGTCGCGCACCAGCTCTCGTAGGTGCCAGCCAGTTCCGCTGGAGGTCCGCCAAACGGCGGACCTCCTCGAGCGGCGCTGGCAGCTCTCGATCATCTACGCCGCCCTCACGGGGGCGCTGCGCTTCAGCGAGTTCGCCGACGCCGTCGGCGGCATCTCGCCGCGGATGCTCTCCGAGCGTTTGCGCGATCTGGAGGCCGCGGGCTTGATCGACCGCACCGTGATCCCCTCGAGCCCTCCAACCGTCGAGTACCGCCTCACCGCGCGCGGGCGGCGACTGGCACCGGTCGTGGAGGCGATGCGCGCCTATGCCGAGGGGTAGCTGCGAGGCGTTAGGCTACGCACTGCGCTTTCTGCCACCTCACGTTTGGATGACCTGACTATGTCGCTTGAACATGTTGACGTGCTGATCGTCGGAGCCGGCCTCTCCGGGATTGGGGCCGCTCATCACCTGCAGGCCAACTGTCCGCAGAAGACCTACGCGATCCTCGAGGCACGGGACTGCATTGGCGGAACCTGGGACCTGTTCAGGTACCCAGGCATTCGCTCGGACTCGGACATGTACACGCTGGGCTACTCCTTCCGTCCGTGGGAAGAGGCCAAGGCGATAGCGGACGGGCCCTCGATCCTCAACTATGTCCGTCAGACGGCGAGCGACGGAAGAATCGACAAGCGGGTCCGCTTCGGCCACCGCGCGTTGCGCGCCGAGTTCTCCTCGGCCGATTCACGCTGGACCGTGACGGCGGAGCGCAGCGATACTCAGGAAACCGTGCAGCTGAGCTGCAACTTCCTGTTCATGTGTACCGGCTACTACCGCTACGACGAGGGCTACACACCTGAGTTCCCCGGTACCGAGCGCTTCAGTGGACGTATCGTGCACCCGCAGCACTGGCCCGAGGACATCGATTACGCCGACAAGCGCGTGGTGGTGATCGGCAGCGGAGCGACCGCGATCACGCTTGTTCCCTCAATGGCCCAGACCGCGGCGCACGTCACGATGCTGCAGCGCTCGCCAAGCTATGTCATCTCGCTGCCCGGCGAAGACCGCATCGCCAACTCGCTGCGGCGCGCGCTGCCCGCCAAGGCCGCCTACGCGATCGCGCGCTGGAAGAACGTGCTGCGCACAATGCTGAGCTACGAGGTCAGCCGACGCAGGCCCGCGGTGATGAAGGCCGTACTGCGCAAGGGCCTTGAACGTGAGCTTCCACCCGGGTACGACATCAGTACGCACTTCAAGCCGAGCTATGACCCCTGGGATCAGCGTCTGTGCCTGGTCCCCGATGGCGACCTTTTCGAGGCGATCCGCGCAGGCCGTGCATCCGTGGCCACCGACCGCATCGAGACGTTCACGGAGAAGGGCTTGAAACTCGAGTCCGGCGCGGAGCTGGAGGCCGATCTGATCGTCACCGCGACCGGCCTGAACCTGCTGGCCCTGGGGGGCTTGGAGCTAGTGGTCGATGGCCGCGAAATCGAGCTATCGGAAACAATGAGCTATAAGGGCATGATGCTCAGCGGCGTGCCGAACTTCGCGTTCTCGATCGGCTACACCAACGCCTCGTGGACGCTGAAGTGCGACCTGACCTGCGAGTACGTCTGCCGGTTGCTCGCCCACATGGAGGCAAACGGGCACCAGCAGTGCATGACGCAGAATCGCGACCCCTCCATCTCTGAACTGCCCTTCATCGACTTTTCCTCGGGCTACGTACTGCGCTCGATCGACAAATTCCCAAAACAGGGATCAAAGGCGCCCTGGCGCTTGCACCAGAACTATCCGCTGGACATCCTGAGCCTCAAGTTTGGATCGATCGAGGACGAGGCGATCGTATTCTCGAGTCCCGGCGCGACAGTCGCCGCAGCCCAGCCAGTAGCCGCCTGAGCTTTCACACCCGACGCGACTCCCGGGGCTTGCACCGACGGACCTGCCGGCACGCCTACTCAGCTGGCGTCATCAACCTCGATCTCACGCAAGCGATGAGAGTCGACGTCGTAGACGAAACCGCGCACGTGCGCGCGGTGCTCCAGAAATGCAGATCGGCGCACACGTAAGATCGATTGACGCACGTCGGCGTCGAGGTCCTTGAACGACTCGATCGCAAACGCTGGCGCCATGCCTGTCGCCTGCTGTAGCTCGGCGCGAAACTCATCGTCGCTGAGCGTCTGCATGCCGCAGCCGGTGTGGTGGATCAGCATCACCTCATGTGTGCCCAGACGGCGCTGGGAGATCGCCAGCGAGCGAATCACGTCGTCGGTAATGACGCCGCCAGCGTTGCGCAGGACATGCGCCTCGCCCTCACCTAGACCCAGCGCGGCAAAGACGTCCAAACGTGAGTCCATGCAGGTCACGACCGCCAGCCGCCGACTCGGCCGAACGTCGAGGTGCCGCGTCGGCAGCGAGTCGGCAAATGCCTGGTTGTTGGCGAGCAGCTCGTCGATCACATCCATGCCTGGGACCCTAGAGGACCGCGGGCCGGCACGAGGCTCGGGCACCGTGCACATCCCATATTCAGCGCTCGAGGAGGACCTTGTGCGCAATCGCCGCCGGGTGCAAGGCCAGCAGCAGTCGCTGCGCCTCCTCAACGAGCGCGCTACGAGCACCGCGAGCGAGCCGCTCCAGTGGTCGTAGCGTCAAGGTAGCCTCGCGGCGGCGCGTCTCGACCCCCCAGGTTCCGGCGATCAGCCCGTCGACGGTGAAGCTCGGCCGGATTCGCAGGTTTGCCCGTTCATAGACCGCATCCCGGTGGGCGTCGGGCAGGATTCGCGCGCGGCGTCCGCTGGCGTATGCGAGCAGCACGCTGTCAAATGCGGCCAGTAAACGCGGCGGAGCTGGTGTCTCGGGATCGGGTCGCGGAGCATCGGGAAGATCGTGCAGCGATCGGCCTTGCTCGTCCTGGAAGCAAACCAGGTCGGCGCCGAGCCGCTCGAGCGCTGCGCGTACGGGCGGCACTCGGCATCCGATCCAACCCGCCACATCCTCGGCGCCCGCCGGCCCGAACGCGCGCAGGTGGCGACGGATCACAGTCTCGAGCGCCGCTGCCGGAGGCGACTCGGAGGATGCTGGCGCGGCACGTAGCGCCGCCGGCGCCTTGGCTCCCCAGCGACCGTCGGCCGGCGCACGCACTAGCGCGCTCCAGCGCAGGAACGGACGCCACTTGTGCGAGCGCTGCTGCTCGAGCTCGGCCGCATCGATCGCGGCGGGACGATCCGCGACCCAGGCCTCGATGAACGCCGCCAACTCCTCGCCACTGCGGGACGTCTCCCGCGCGTAGGCGAGCAGATCCGCCCTTAGCTGCTGCGCCTCGGCGCTCGGCGCGGAAGCGGTCCGGCGCCAGTCATCGGCGCCGGTCGCAGCGACCACGGCGGCGTAAGCGGGATGCTCACGTGCAGAGACCAGGTGCAAGGTGGCGCGCAACAGGGTGCCGCTGACCAGCTCGCCGCGCTCGAGTGCGGCGTATAGATCCGCGGCGGCGAATCCGTGCACCCGCGACCATAGTGCGACGGGCAGTGCCGGCCAGTGTTGGGCCTGGAGCGCTCCGACGGCCTCGACAGCCTCGCTCAACGGTAACTCGATGCGATCGAGCAATCCCTGACGCGCTATCAGCGCCCGGTTGAGGGCGTGCAGCGTCAGCGCATCGCGCGAGGATGCCATGGACACCGCGGACCTCGATGTTCGGCGGATCTCTCCAATCTAAGTGGCCGCCGGCAAGTCACCGAGCTGCTGGAGCACCGCGTTGCTGTCGGTGCCGTGCGCTCGCAGCACATGATCGAAGTCCTCACCGTAGACCTCCATCACAGCCATCAGCACATCGGTCGTAGCAACCCCCTCTACACCGCGGCCAGCGGCGATGCGCACGGCGGCTCGGGCGACCTCGGCGACCGCATCGCGATCGGCAGCGCCGTCGGAATCGGCCTGCTCACGAGCTGAGCCTTCGGCGGGCCCGCCAAGCGTTCCCTCGCTGACGCCAAGCGCCTGCAGCGCGGCCCCCGCTTCGCCGTGTAGGCGCAGAACGCGCAGCCAGCGCTCGGCCTCGGCCTCTGGCGTGCGGGCAAATGGCATCGCGGTGGATGCGATCCCCAACACGATCGCGGCGTCCGGTGCGAGTGCCGGTCCGCTACTCACGAGGAGACCCCCACCTGGGCGAGCTCTTTCGCGCGCGGCGCGTGGAGCTGAGCAACGTTGTCGCGCCGCAGCACGACCTCCGGCGGCCCGTCGGCGAGACGCAGCTCGAGGACCGTGCTGCCGGCCCGTCCCGCCGCAAGGCGAGCCGCGTGCATCAGCTCGGCGATCTCGCGACGCTCGACTCCGCAGGCCAGGAGGAACCGCTCGGTCCGCTTGGAGGTGGCCTCGTCGCAATCCACAACGAGCTCCTCGATCAGCACCGCCGGCGCGCCCGTGCCGCCCTCGACACCCAGAACGCACGCAGCCATGTCATCGGGGCGGGCGTCGGTCGTTTCGGCGACCCGCTCCAGGAGCATGGCGGCCGTGGCACCGGGGCCGAGGTCCGCGAGCGTACGCTCCAGCCGCTCGGTGCCGAACAGCTCACCCGCGACTCGCGCCTCGGTTACGCCATCGGTGTGAAAACAGATCTGCGAGCGGCCGGGGACCGTGACCACCGTCTGGCGGGTGCCAGTCCGCATGCCGACTCCGATCGGCGGCGAGGAGCTGACGGTGAGCGGCACGATTGCGCGTGAACCCAGAACAAGCGGGGGCGGATGACCGGCGCAGGCGTAGACCAGGGTACGGTCGCGTGGCTGGTAGGTAGCCGCGACAACCGTTGCAAAAGACCCCCCCAGCTGGCGCTCCAGCACAGCGCCTGCCGTTTGCAGGGCGAGCCTCGGCGACAGGCCCGCCTCCAGATAGGCCCGCAGGGTGAAGCGCACGAGCGCCGTGTGTGGCAGTGCCTGCCGTCCGTGGCCAGAGAGATCGCCAACGATGACCGCGAGCCGGCCGTCGTCAAGCGCGAATAGGTCGTAGAAGTCCCCGCCCGCCCCCGGACCGTCAGCCGGTCGGTAGGACGCTGAGGTGCGCACCGGCCCGAGCCGATCCGGCGCGTCGGGGAGCAGCGCGGTCTGCAGCAGGCCGACATCCGCGAGTAGCTGCACACGCTGGCCCTCCAGCCGCCGGGCGCTCACCGCCGCCAGGCGTGAGCGCACCGCGAGTACGAGCGCGAGCGCGAAGAGCAGTCCGATCAAGATTCGTATCGGCGTTGGGACGACGTTGACGATCCTCGTGATCGTCGTGACCAGCGGCGAGGAGCGCAGATGTCTGTGTGGATCGTGCGCGCTCTTCCGGGCAGGCCGAGCGGGCGCTGTAGCGCTGCTCACCCGCACGGGCACGAGCGACCGTGACACCGCCGTCGTCGCGCTGGGATCTCGACGTCCCCCTCTGGCGCCCACGGGCATCCGGTGCCGCCCCGCGCGATGTGAGCGGCCGCTACTCGTCCGCGGCTGGGTTTTGCCGGCGAGTAGTAGCGGCGTTTCGATCGCGGACTCGGCGGTGGCAGTAGCCGGAGGAACTCCCGCAGCGGGAACTATCGCGGTAGGCACAGCTGTGGCAGGCTGCTGCACAGCTGAGGAAGTCGTGGTTGAGGGGGTGGGTGCGCTCGAGACCGGAGCCGAGGCTGACGATGACGAGCCCGAGGTGGTGCCCTGCTTGGACGTTTCGGTCCTTCCCGACCGCCCGTGCAAGGCGCGTGGCGAGGCGGTCTGCCGACTGCTTGCCTGACTGCGCGCGCGGCTCTGGGTTTCGCGGCGCACGGCGCCCTGCGACCCGACGTCCGCAGCACGCTGCCCGGAGCTACCCGAGGCCTGTCTTTCCGAGCGCCTGGAGCCTTGGGGTCTGGCATGGCCCGCACCCACTACGCCGGGGCGGCCGGCCGCCTGCGGGCTCGTATGAGCGGAGGCCTGCGGTTCAAAGCGTGCGGGGGTCTGTTCTGGGTGAGCGGGCGCTTGCGCTTGAGGCTCGGCGCCTTGATAGCCGGGGTTAGCCGGTTCCTGGTGGCTTGGCCCCTGTTGTTCGGCATGGCCCGGATCCTGCCGTTCATGGCCTTCATGAGCCTGCTGTTCTGAGGGAGGGTCGGCGGGCGGCTGTTCGGAGCGAGCAGTTTCCCGTGACCTGCTCGCGGCAAGCGCCAGCTTGACCTCGTGAGGCCTGGCAGCAAGGACCGACCCGACAGGCAGCACGAGCGCACAACCGAGCAGGATCGCCACTATCAGACGCCGATACGGGCCAGTGGCTGACGGGCGTTGGCGTATGTCGCTTCCCATCAGCAGATCCGCTCGATCAGCCGGTCTGTGCGGCATGCCCCTGCACGAAGGCAAGTGCCTCGTCGAGGGTCGAGAAGATCGCAAACGCTTCATCCATACCGGCGTATTCGAAGATCTTCAGCACATCGGGCCCGGCGCAGACAACAGCCAACCGCTGGCCGCTGTCGAGCTTGCGCTTGACCCCAACCAACACGCCGAGTGCGGTTGAGTCCATGAAGGTGGTAAGCGATAGGTCGAGGACAAGCCGACTGTGGCCCGTATCGAGCGCATCCAGTAGCGCCCACTTCAGACGGGGAGCCGTGGAGAGGTCGAGCTCGCCTTCGACCGAGACTACGCTCGCGTGCTGCTCATGCTCGCGCTGGACAATCGCGAACTTCGCGGAGTGCGTCTTGGAACGCAGGGATATCTCGCTTCGGCTTAGCATCCTGGTCTTGGACGCGCGCGGGACGGTTGCGAGACTCGCGTTTACCAGCCTGGCACTGAGTACGCGCGCGTACTAGTTCTTCTTCGGCTACTAGCAGGGAGCACTTATGCCAGCGGGAGATTATCGAACAAGCGTCCAGAGCGAATATCACGGGCGTGCCAAGATCTAGGGCTATGCATCTACTTCCCTCGCGAACCCCTGTTGATGGCTGAGACTTCGACCCTTCTCAGCCCCTCCCCGCCGGTGACCGATCCGAACGGTGCTCGCCCGTCGAGTGCGCCGCTTCCTCCGGGGCCGCAGGGCCTCGATGTGTTCCGACGACTGCTGCAGTTTCGCCGCCAGGAAGGGCCGCTGGAAGTGCTCACGGCGATGGGCGAGCGCTATGGCGACGTCGTGCTACTCAACACCCCGGTCCAGAAGCTAGTCATCGTCCGCGGACCCGAGGCGGTCCGCCACGTCCTGGTCTCCAATCAAGACAACTACCGCAAGTCCAATCAGTACGAGATTCTCGACCCGGTACTTGGCAAGGGCCTCGTGACGAGCAGCGGCGCGCTGTGGCAGCGCCAGCGCAAGCTCGTGCAGCCGATGTTCGCCAAGCGCCACCTGGCACCCTTCGCCGACCACATGGCAGCCGCCGCCGGCGCCGCCCTCGACCATTGGGAAGCCGAGCGCCGCGACGGCGAGCGCGTTGAGATCTCGAGCGAGGTTTTGCACATCGGCCTGGATACGGTCGGCCGCGCGTTGGTCGGGCACGACCTCACCAGTCGCTCCGCTGCATTCGGAGAGGCCCTAGCCAACGCTCTGCACCAAGCTGGAGCCGTCGGTCGCTCGACCGGAGTGGCCGTCGGGCAGTACCTGCCACGGGTCGGGATCCAGCGAGCAGCGCGCGTCACGCATCCGTGGCGCTGGCGCAGCGGACTTCAGAGCGCGACGGTGCTCACCGACATCGGGCGCGCGATCATCGACGAGCGCCTCGCCAATGGGCACGGCGATCGCGACGATTTGCTGCGCCTCTTGATGGAGGCCGAGGACGAGCAAAGCGGCGAGCGGATGAGCCGCGATCAGGTGCTCGACGAGCTCATGACTTTCGTGGCCGCGGGTCACGAGACGACAGCTCATGGCTTGGCCTGGATGTACTACCTGCTCTCACAGACCCCGGAGGCACGGGAGCAAATGGAGAGCGAGGTCGACACGGTCCTCGACGGTCGGGTGCCGAGCTTCGAGGACGCCGAGCATCTACCGTGGACAACAGCTTGCGTTCAAGAGGCGATGCGGATCTTCCCGCCGGTCTGGCACGTCCAGCGTGTCGCCGAGGAGGACGATGTCGTTGGCGGCTATCGCATCCCCAAGGGGGCGCTCGTATTCGTGTCGATCTGGTCCACGCACCGCGACCCCAAGGTTTGGCCGAATCCCGCCGGGTACGACCCGCGCCGCTGGCTCGGCGATGCGCCCAAGGAACGCTCGCGGTTTGCCTACCTGCCGTTCGGCGGCGGCCGGCGGATCTGCGTGGGACAGGGCTTTGCGATGCTCAACGCGACGCTGCTTGCGGCAATGATCGCGCAGCGCTTCCGCTTCGACTTCGTGCCGGGTTCGAAGATCGTGCTCGATCCGACGGTCACGGTCCGCCCGCTGCATGGGATTCCGATGACGATCCACCGACGTCGGGGAGCACCCGGCGGGCCCATGTAAAGCTGTCGGCAAGCCAGCCGGTTGTGAGTGGCAAGACGTACACGCCCTGCCCGGAGGAGTGGATCGCCCACTGGCCGCTCAGCGCAATGGCCTCGTGGATCACGTTGGTATTCGTGGCCTTGGAGTCGAAATGCGCCGAGCCGAAGAACAGCAGATCGCCGGGCTGTACAGCTGCGAGGTGGATGCGCTTGCTCTTGGCTATTTCGCCGGCCTGTTCGGCGGCCGTGCGGCCAAGGATCGTCTTGCCCCACGGCAGGCCCGAGAGCTTGTAGACGCGCCAGGCAAAGCCCGAGCAGTCATAACCGCCGTGTTCCAAGCCGTCGGCGGTGCCGTCGGTCGTGCCGCCCCACACGTAGGGCATGCCGATCTTCGACACCGCGATCCGCAGGACCTCACGCTGTGCAGTTGTGTACTGCGGCAAGGAGAAGCCGGCAAGTACTTCGCGGGCGGCGGGTAGCACCCAAGCTTCGAATCCGAGCAGCGCCGCAAACGAGTGGGCGGCTTCGGCGCGCGTGATCTGGTTCCACGGGTAGAGCTCGAGCTTGTCTTCCCCGGCCGGATGGTCGTAGCGCAAGCCGAGATAGCGAGCGACCACCTCCGAGCCAAAGTACGCCGGCGGTGCGAGCCCAGCCGCGGCGGCCACCTGCTGTACGTGTTCGGCGACATCGCTGAGCCCTAGCTGATCCACGAGCAGCTCGTCAAAGCGCACGACGGTGATCGGAACCGCAGTGTCAAAGGCGATGGGCGCCGTGTCCGTACGCGCAGCGATCGCCCCCAGCGCGAGACTCTCCGCCTGCGTCGTAAGCGCGGTGGCGCCGGCAAATCCTCCGCCTGTCGCTTCGCTCATCACACCATCGCTGAGCACCAGCCGCTGTTCGGCGGCATCCCAGTTGGCCGCGGTGAGCTTCCTCGCGGCGACCGCCGGCGCGCAGCATCCGAAGCCCAATAGCGCGCCGGCGCAAGCGAGCGCGAGCACGTGCGAGAACCACCGAGGAGCTCGTGAAACTGGGTATCTCACACCCGGGTATTCGTCCCCGAGGGCGTCGGCCTTGACCCCGTCCGGCACTGCTGGCCGCGAGTTGCGCCGGCCAGCGGCGAGCACGCGGCCTTCTGCGTCCGAATCAGACTGTCTCGCGAGCAGAGCTAAGGTAGCTTGGCCATGCCGCCGCGCTCCAAGCGCGCGGCTCACGAGCCCGGGCTTGCGTCCGAGTCACCCGAGTCGACGCCACCGCAGATCAGCAGCGAGCTCGAACGCTGGCTGGGTGGCACGGGCGAGAAGACCCTCGGCAGCCTCATCGAGCTGTTTCAGGAGAAGAGCTTCGCCTTGCTCTTCGTCTTGCTGCTGGGTGTACCCGCGCTGCCACTACCGACGGGCGGCGCGACGCACGTGTTCGAGATCATCGCGGTACTGCTGGCGCTTCAGCTGATCGCCGGAAGCCGCCGCATCTGGCTACCCCAACGCTGGCGCAAGCTCGAGCTCGCTGGGAGCAAGCAGCAGCGCTTCATCGCGGGGCTCATGAAGTTGATCCGCAAACTCGAGCATCTGTCGCGGCCGCGACTGCGGTTCCTTTTCAACCATCGTTTCAGCGATGCCCTGTTCGGGCTACTGGTGATCGGCGGCTCGGTGGGAGCATTTCTGGCGCCGCCTTTCACCGGCCTGGACACGCTGCCGGCGCTCGGGGTAGTGCTGCTGTCGTTGGGCGTACTACTGGAAGACATCCTCGTCGTGATCGTTGCATCGCTGATCGGCGTTGCCGGCATCTCGCTGGAGATCGTGCTCGGCAGCGCAGCCGTCAACGGCATCGCAAAGCTGCTCTAGGTCTAGGCCAATACGCACCCACCTCGGCGATCCTTTAGCCTGGCGGGGACCGAGCAATCTACTAGTGCTTCTTGGCTTCGCACTTGCGCGCCAACACCACGCTGCTCGTGTATGTGACGGGCTTCTTCAACTTGCCGAGCTTGACGCTGATCGCTACGTATCGATGATCGTGGCCGCGACGCCCATTGCCTGGTAGGTCGCGAGCGCTCGCCGGTCAGCGCTCACGATCTCAGCGTCATGGTTGGCCGCAGTCGCAGCGATCAGCGCGTCATAGAGAGCGCCGCCTCGTACGCCGGCCTCGACGGCCTTCTGCAGCGCGTCGCGTAGACCCTCGGCGTCCATCGTGAGCCACGGGCGCGGGAAGCCGCGCTGCAGCGCCTCCAGAACGACCGCGGGTGCTATCCGGCGTCCCTCAGGCATCCGGCTGAGCGCCGAGGTCGTCTCGAACCCGACATGCGCGGGAAGCCGCACCTCGCCCTCACCGAGCGCAGCCCGAGCAGGCCAATGCGCTTCGTGCCACGGCGCGAGCGCCGCGATCACGACGCTCGAGTCCGGTGCGATCACCGCCGCACGCGCTCGACCGCCGCGCGGGCCTCCGCGACACTCAGCGGCCCCAGCGGCCGCTCAGTAACGATCACCGGAAAGCCCCCCTGCTCCTCAACATGGGCAGGCACATCGGCGACCGTCAGCTCGAGCCTCCCATTCGAAGCGGTCAACTCCAGGTCAGTCGGACCGTGCACCCCCAACTCATCCCGGAGAGCCTTCGGGATTACCAGCCGCCCAACACCATCAATGGCAACACGCATACCAACAGAATACCAACGCGATCCCGGAACCCACTGGCGCAAGCGGGCGTGTCCATCGAGGAAAACGCCTTCGCGGACCGCGCGCGCCGTGAGGTTGATGGCGGCGTCTTCGCCTACGCTGCCTTTACCGGGCGGTGTCGCGACACGCACGTCGCGTGCCGACAGCACGCAGCATTAGGATCCCCGCAATGACGGTGGCCGAAACGATCCCGAAAGCGCTTCACGCGGCCGCCAAGCTCAAAGCGAGCTCGGCAGCGAACGAGGCCAACACGAAGGCACACGTCGTCGAGCCGATCCTTTCGGCTTTGGGATGGGACCCGCTGGACATCGACAGCGTCGATCGCGAGGTCAGGGTGTACGACGGCACGTTTCTCGACTACGCGCTCAAGCTTTCGGGCACGCCGCGTATCTACGTGGAGGCCAAGGGTCTTGGCGAGAGTTTGGACGACAAGAAGTTCATGGCCCAGGCGATCAACTACGCCAACAACGACGGCGTGCTGTGGTGTGTCTTGACGAACGGAGTTCGGTGGTCGGTCTACAAGACCAACGAGCCAGTCGCGATGGATCGTAAGCTGCTGCTCGAAGTTGATCTCGCAGAAGACAAGGACTCGACGTCAGAGAAGGCGAAACTGCTCGCTCTGATCAGTCGCAACGCTGTCGAAGCCGGAGAACTCGACAACTTTGGGGAGCGCGTCTTTACTGACGCTCGCGTCCGCGCGGCGCTTGAGTCTCTCTCCCTCGATGCTCCTGAGGCGCTGATAAAGGCGATCGGTTCTCGCCTAGAGGGGCCCAACGTTCAGCCAGACGCCATTCGCCGCAGCCTTGCCCGCATTCTTGATTTCAAGCTTCCGGTACAGACCGGCAACGAGTCTCCGTCGAGCACGGGCAAGAAACCCGTGGTCGGTCCGTCTACCCCGCCAAAAGGCCAGGAATATGCGCTCGACCACCATCTGGACGGAAAGAGCGCCCTGATCCGCGAGCTTTTCGAGGAGCTCGATAAGTTTGCTTTTACGCTCGGCCCGGATGTATCGCGTCGCGTGCGCAAGCAATACGTTGGTTATTTCCGCGGGAAGCGGTCGTTCTTTACAGCCGAGACCCAAAAGCAGCGCATCATTGTGTACCTAGGCTTGGACCCGCAGGCATGGCAACCGTGGAACGAGGAGACGATGCGTGACACGACCGACATCGGCCACTTCGGCATGGGCGATCTCGAGTATTCCTTGCGCGCGACCGACCAACTCGATGAGCTCCGTGTGCTGGCCAGCTCAGCATACGAGGCGAGCTAACGCTCGGCGTCAGCCAATCCCCGCTCGCTAAGTCCTTTTCTGCCGCTGCCGCTGGCGCGGCATGGTACGGGCAGGCGGCGAGATGAGGGTGTCGCCTGCAGGACTCGCGAGCTGACGCTCGAGGTCGGTGAATGCCTCGATGATCTCCGACGCCTCGTAGGCGCGATTGCGCCGGCCGATAGTGATCTGGCGCAGAATGCCGGCTTGAACGAGACGCTGAATCGCTTCATTAGCCAGCTTGAGGGTGCGGCCTAGCAGCACAGCCGCGCTCTCAGCCGTGAGCACGGGGGCACCTGGAAGCCTGTGGAGCAGGAGGTCAGTTGCAGAGTTGGTGCGGACACGCCCGACGCGCTCGCGCCATTGGCCCTCTAGAGCGGCAGCTCGCGACTCAAACGCCATCGCGTCGGCGACTGAGCGAACGCAGGCGCCGGCAAAGGCGCTATCCAGCTATTCACGCCGTTGCTCGCCTCCGGGGAGCTTGATGGCCCTACGGACCACAAGAACAGCACAGCACTCGAATCAAGGACCTCATCGACATCCTCCTGATTGCCGATCTCGCCGCCCCACACGCGCGGCCCGCCTACGAGCGAGCCTCGACACGACATTCAGCCGCCGCGAGCGCCAACCCCTCCACGCTGTGCTCCCACCGCCGCCGATCTCGCGGGACAGTCCCTACGCCCGAGCCGCCGAAGGCCTCGGGCTACCAGCCGACCTTGGGACAGCACACGCAGAGGCCGCCACCTTCCTCGACCCCATTCTCGCCGATGTCACGACCGGCCGCTGGAACCCACGCAGAAGCGCTGGACCACCTCCTGAGCGGCAATCACAGACTCCGCCCACCCTAGCTTTCCGGCCTGCCCGCAGGGGGCACAAGTCTCGTTGCTCCTATGTCAAGCGAAGTTCGGAAGCTGCGAGGAAGTGGCCTGCTTGTCGTCAGGTCCATTGGCGCTGCAATGCGAGCGCAGGGCGTCCACGAATGGCGTGTGCCTGTGGTTCTGCGTCTTCTCGGCGCACCATCGACCGGCGAGTCTTCGCGTTGAGCCCTGCTCGATTCACCTGCTTCTCGCCCAAAGCAGCGGCGCGACCGAATCTGCCGCACGGTGCCCTGCCGACGTAGCGAGGCGGGTCCGTCCGGTCTGAGCGCGGGCGTTCGGGGTCAGCGACGGGCGAGGGTCGAGAGCGGCGAGAACTCGCCGTGAAGCCACTCCCGGGCAGTGCTGCGTGTTGGACCGGGCGCGATCGGCTACGGCACGGTCGTCCTGATTCGCGTGAGTCGCGGCGACTCACGCCGGATGGCGCGTCCGAGCAGCATTCGACGCGACTCTTGTGCAGGCGGGACAGCGCGTTGCGTGGCTGCTAGCGGAGGCCACAACCGCTGGCGCCAAGTCGTAGTGCACAGGCGCTTGGCTACGCTTCGGCGCGTGGAGCTGCAGCGGCGCATTGCGGAGGGAACGGGTGAGTTCTTGCTCTTCGCGCTGACGCCACCGCGCCTGACGACCGAACCGGAGCACGCCCGTCAGATCGCCGCGAAGACGCTCGAGCGCTTGCGCCCCGTGGGCATCGATGGCCTCGTGCTCTACGACATTGATGATGAGAGCGACCGCAATCCCGAGGAACGGCCCTTTCCGTTCCTGCCCACGATGGATCCCGCCGACTACCTCGCTCGCGATCTCGTCGGCTTGGAGGTACCCGCGATCGTGTACCGCGCTGTCAGCAAGTACCCAGAGCAACAGCTTCAGTCGTGGCTCAGCGAACAGGCCCCAACCCAGGCGCTGTCGGTGTTCGTCGGTGCGTCGTCCCGTGAAAAGCCGGTCGCGACCTCTCTGCCGCGGGCCTACGAACTACGGAGTGAGGTGCGCCCGGATCTCCTGCTCGGAGGTGTGGCGATCCCAGAGCGCCACGCGCGCGGAGGCACGGAGCACCTCCGTCTGCTTGCGAAGCAGGCTGCAGGTTGCTCGTTCTTTGTCACCCAGATCGTCTATGACGTCAACGCCGCGAAGGACCTGGTCTCCGACTATCACTACGAGTGCGCCACTCGTGGCCTCAAGCCGGCGCCGATCGTCTTTACGTTCTCGGTCTGCGGGTCGGTGAAGACACTGGAGTTCGTTCAGTGGCTCGGTGTCGATGTGCCGCGCTGGATCGAGAACGAGCTGCGCCACGCGGAGGACACCCTAGAAGCGTCCTACGACCAAGCCGTCGCTACGGCCGTCGAGCTGATCGCATTCTGCCGGCGCGTCGGCGTCCCATTCGGGGTCAGCGTCGAGAGCGTCTCAATCCGCCAAGTCGAGATCGACGCCTCCGTCCGCCTCGCAACCCGGCTACAGGCAGAGCTACGTCGCTAATCCGCACCACCCGCATCGCAGGTGAGGCAAGCCACCCGGCCACACCGCGCTGTTC
>DASXZV010000031.1:0-10593 GCA_036501715.1 Solirubrobacteraceae bacterium
AGCAGCAGGTTCGGTAAGGAGCTCGCCGCCGGCAAGCCCTGGTATGAGGTGCTCACGCAACCCGGGATCACGGTCGGACGCACCGATCCGAAGCTCGATCCGAAGGGCGTGTTGACGGTCAAGGCTGTGGAAAGCGCCGCCAAGCGGCTGGGCGACCCGGCGCTGGCCGAGAAGCTCGCTTCTTTCCCGGTGTTTCCCGAGACGGCGCTCGTCGGGCGCTTGCAGTCCGGGCAGCTCGACGCCGGCTTCTTCTATGCGATCGAGGCGAACGTCGCGCACATCCACACCGTCAGCCTCATGCCGGTGTCAGAGACCGCCGCCTACACGGTCACGATCCTCAACCACGCGAGCCAGCAGGCTGCCGCGGAAGCATTCGTGCGCTACCTGCTGGCAGACAGCCGGGCGCCGACGCTGACCGGCAGCGGGCTGAACCCGCTCTCGCCCAAGCTGACCGGCGAAGCCGCGGCCGTGCCGAGCGGCGTTCGCGGCGCCGTCGGCGCGGGCGCTCCCTGAGGGATGCTCGCCAGGGCGCGCAGCCCGCTGCCATGGCTCGGCGGGCTGCTCGCCCTGTATCTGCTGGCGCCGATCGTTGCGTTCGTGGCGCGCCTGCACACAGGTGTGTCCTCCGCTCCCGGCGTGCGATCGGCGCTGCTTACATCGCTGCTCACCGCCACGATCTCCGCGACGGCGATCGCGGTCTTGGGGGTCCCGCTCGCGTACCTGCTCGCCCGGGCGCGGGGGCTCGGCTCGCGGCTGCTGACTGCGCTCGTGGCCCTGCCGCTCGCCCTGCCGCCGTTGATGAGCGGTCTGTTGCTGCTCTACGTCCTCGGTCCCGACACGATCGCGGGACGGATCTTCGACGGCGAGTTGACCGACACGCGGATCGGGATCGTCCTGGCACAGATATTCGTCGCCGCGCCGTTTCTGATCATCGCCGCGCGCGCTGCGTTCGTTGCCGTCGACCCGGCGCTGGAGGACATGGCGGCCGCGCTCGGCCACGGGCGTCTGTCACGGTTCTGGCGGGTCGCGGTCCCGGCGGCGTTGCCCGGTATCGGCGCGGGGTTGCTGCTGGCGTGGCTGCGCTCCTTCGGTGAGTTCGGCGCCACCGTGATCCTCGCCTACCATCCCTACTCGCTGCCCGTGTTCACGTTCGTGCAGTTCGGCGAGACGGGCCTGCCGGCGACGATGCTCCCGATCGCGGTCGCGCTCGCCGCCGCCCTGAGCGTCTTGTTGCTCGCCGGCGTCCGGGCTCCACGACGGCGCCGCAGACGCGTCGTGCCCGCGATGCCGCCACCGGCCAGCTCTCAGTTCCCGCCGGTTCTCGACTTCGCGCTTGTCAAGCACCTCGGCGCGTTCTCGCTGCGGGTCTCCCACCGGGCGAGCAGCCCGCGCCTGGCGCTGCTTGGCGCCTCCGGCGCCGGCAAGACCCTGACTCTGCGTCTGCTCGCCGGCTTGACCGCCACCGAGACAGGACACATCCGCACCGCCTCGCGCGCCTTGCACGACCTGCCCACCGAGCGACGCGGCATCGGCTACGTGCCTCAGCAGCCGGCGTTGCTGCCGCGACGCACCGTCTGGCGCCAGATCACCTTCGGCGTCGGCGCCCAGCCCGCCCTGGCGGCGTGGTGGCTTACCAGTCTGGGGCTCGATGGGTTGGAGAACCGCTACCCCGATGAGCTCTCCGGCGGACAGCAGCGACGCGTCGCGATCGCTCGAGCGCTCGCGATCGAACCAGGGGTCTTGCTGCTCGACGAGCCGTTCAGCGGCCTGGACGCACCGGTGCGAGACCGTCTGCGCCGCGAGCTGCGCTGCCTGCAGCGCGAGAACGACCTGAGCACCGTGATCGTCACGCACGACCCCGAGGAGGCGGCGCTACTGGCCGATGAGATCATTGTCCTGGAGGAGGGTCGAGTGCTGCAGGCGGGCAGCCGCGAGTCTGTCTTTCAATCCCCGCGCTCTCCCCAGGTCGCCGCGCTGCTGGGCATCGCCAACACCCATCGCGCCAGCATCATCGCCTCGGATCGCATCCTCAGCAACGGAGTAGAGATAGGGGCGCCCGCCGGCGAGCTGCCCGGTGGGACCGAGGTGATCTGGTGCGTACGCCCCGAGCACATCGTGCTTTCCGGACAGGGACGCTACCCGGCCGTCCTGCTCGACGATGCGGACCTCGGCTTCATCCGCGAGCTGACTGTCTTCCTGGAAGACAGTCTGCAGCTGACGGTGCGCACCAGCGAACCGCTGCAGCTGAGGATCGGGCAGACACTGCGCGTCGACATTCCCCTCGAGCACATCGCCGTGTGGCCACTGCCTGGCCGGGCACGCGATGAGACCCCTGTGAGCGCGCCCGTGGCTTACCCGCCGATATAGGACATCTCGACCCTCGAGCCATCGTTCAGTCCCGCCGCTCGCGGCGGCGCGGTTGAACGTTCGGCCGAGTAGCGGTCACCTCGCCCGGTCCATATCTGGTGCGTGCGCTTGGCGATCTCGACGTCGCTCGCTCCGCTGCGCAGCAACGCACGGAGATCGTGACCACGGCGCGCGAACAGGCACGTGTAGAGCTTGCCGTCGGCGGATATCCGCGCGCGGACACAGCTCCCGCAGAACGGCTCGCTGACGGAATGAATCAGCCCGATCTCACCAGCGCCGTCACGATAGCGGTAGCGCGTGGCGACCTCCCCATCTCGCGCGGGCTGCAGTCGCTCGAGCGGCCAGCGCTCACCGATGCTCTGAAGGATCTCGGCGGCTGGCACCACGTCCTCGCCCGTCCAACCGTTGGTCGAGCCGACGTCCATGTACTCGATGAAGCGCAGCACGTGGGGGGTGTGACGGAAGTGCCCGGCCATCGCGAGCACACAGTGCTCGTTGACGGCGCGCCGGACGACCATGTTGACCTTCACGGGTCGCAGACCCGCCTCGGTGGCCGCGTCGATTCCCGCAAGGATGCGCGTAGCGGAGATCGCGGTGTCGCTCATCGCGCGCAGCGCATCGTCCTTGAGCGCGTCGAGGCTGACGGTTACCCGGTCAAGGCCCGCGTCCGCGAGCGCACCGGCTTTACCGGCGAGCAATAGCCCGTTGGTGGTCAGCGCAACCTCTGTGATCCCGTGGACGCCCGCGAGCATCTCAACGAGTCCCTCCAGGCCGCGGCGCAGCAACGGCTCGCCGCCGGTCAGCCGAACCTTCTCCACGCCCTGGGACGCCAGCACCCGCGTCAGGCGCGTGATCTCCTCGAAGCTCAACAGCTCCGCTCTGGGCAGGAACTCGTGGCCGGGACCGTAGACGTCTCTCGGCATGCAGTAGCGGCAGCGCAGGTTGCAGCGATCGGTCACGGAAATGCGCAGGTCACGCAAAGGACGGTCGAACAGGTCAAGCATCTCCGGGGTTCTACCCAATTCTCTCTGCCGCCAAGAGTGTTTGCGCAAACACGTCTCTAAGCTAAGAGTGGTGACACGGGATGAGTGGATCGCCTCCTTCGCCCGGGAGGCCGGTGTGCAGCGGCCCTCCATGCAGGAGATCAGAGAACTGCTCGAGCTCGCGGGCACGGCGGCGCATGCCTCCGAGCGTACTGCCGCGCCGCTGGCGTGCTGGATCGCCGGGCGCTCGGACCTGTCGCTCACACAGCTGCGAGCCGTCGCTGAACGCGTGTCCGGTGAGGCTCAGGACACTCCCTCCCCGTCGTGAGCCAGCCAGCGTTCGGCGACACGCAGCTCTGAAGGATCGTTGACGTTGAAGCACAGCTGCTCGGGATTTCCGAAGCGCGCCAGCTCGCGCTCGTGCACGATCCGCGGCGATAGCGCCATGATCGCCGCCCGCAACGATCGTCGTGCGACGAGAGCCTCTCTCAGAGAGTCTCGATGGCGAGGCAGGCAGCGACTCGGCAGCGGCTGCGCACGACCGCCCACGCGCGCCATCGCCGTCCCGGACAGACCGGCCAGCCAAGCGATCAGCTCGCTCGTCAAGAACGGCATGTCGCAGCCGAGCAGAAGCACCGCTGGGGCGGGTGAGCGCTTGGCGGCGAAATCCAGCGCCGTGAGCACGCCACACAGCGGGTGGCGGGGACTCTCCGGCTCGTGTAGCACCCGCTCTGCCAGCGGCGGGAGCACGGTCGCGGCCTTGGCGATAACAACTGTTTCGAGCCCGGCTTCGCGGGCTGCCGCGAGGGGGCGTGAGATAAGCGGACGCCCGGCCAAGGGTGCGATCGCCTTCTCACCACCAATTCGCTCTCCCCGGCCCCCGGCCAAGACAGCGACGATCACATGCTCCTCGGCCACACGGGTGAGTGTCGCACTAAAGTGCCCCGCGACGATGGTCAGCGAACCGCTCGAGATCGACGAGGCGCGGCGTCTTATCCTGGACGCCGCCGGCCGCCTGCCACCCGAGCAGGTCGAGCTCTGGGAGGCACTCGGGCGCGTGCTCGCCGAGGACGTGAGCGCCGATGCGCCGGTGCCGGCTTTCGACAGCTCCGCTATGGACGGCTTCGCGATACGCGCGCAGGACGTCGCACACGCCACCGCCGGAAGCCCGTCTGTGCTGCGCATCGTCGGCGAGGCGAGGGCCGGGTCTCGAGCACGCGCCACCGTTGGTGACGGTCAGGCGATCTCGATCTCGACGGGAGCGATGGTGCCCAAGGGTGCCGATGCTGTCGTCAGGGTTGAGGACACATGCCGGCGCGGTGAGTGCGTCGAAGTCCTCGCTCCGTGCGCGAGAGATCAGGACATAAGACACGCCGGGGAGGACATGCAAGCGGGCCAGACAGTCCTTCAGGCGGGCCGGTGGGTCGGACCGGCGGAGCTCGGAGTCCTGGGTTCGCTGGGATACGAGACGGTTCCCTGCGCGCGCGAACCGCGGCTGTCGGTGCTGGTGAGCGGCGATGAGCTGATCGCGCCCGGCGAGCCGATGCGCCCGGGCACGGTGCGCGACTCCAACTCGGTGACGATCGGTGCGCTCGCTCGCCTCGCCGGCGCACAGGTGATCAGCAGCACCACGATGCCCGACGAGCCCGACGCCACCACGCGTGCGATCGCGGCGGCGGTGCACGGCGCGGATGTCGCGGTGATCTGCGGCGGCGTCTCGGTCGGCGCCCACGACCATGTCAGGCCCAGCTTGGAGTCACTCGGCGGGCGGCAGGTGTTCTGGGGCATCGCACTGAAGCCGGGGCACCCCGCATGGTTCGGCAGCTTGGGCTCAACGCTCATATTCGCACTGCCCGGCAACCCGGTCTCGGCGATGGTGACCTTTGTACTGCTCGTCGCGCCCGCCTTGCGTGCGCTGCTCGGGGTCCCTTCGCAGGATGCCAGCTACACCGCGGTCATGGACAGCGACTACGAGAAGCCCGCGGGTCGCGCGCACGCCGTCCGCTGCCGCCTGCGCGCACACGAGGACGGCTGGCACGCAACGCCAACGGGAGCGCAGGGGTCTCATATCCTCACCTCGATGCTCGACGCCGACGCCCTGGCGATGATTCCCGGCGACACGACCAAGGTAGGCGTAGGGGAGAGAGTCCAGATCGAACCGCTGCGAATGTGGGTAGGAGATCCTCAATGAGCACCGCCCCAGTCCCTCGCAGCGCCCCACGGGCACACGGCGGCCATCGCCAGTCCGGTGGCGCGGCAGGTGCGATGATCGTGCGGGTGCGGCTGTTCGCGATCCTGCGCGAACACGCCGGAATCGATCACATCGAGTTGCGGCTAGAGCCCCGGGCGACGGTCGCCGACGCGCTCGCCGCGCTGTCGCACATGCCACCGATTGGTGAGCTGCTGTCCCGGATACCCGTTCACATGGCGGTCAACCGTGACTATGCGGCGCCCGACACCGTCCTGAGCGCCGACGATGAGCTCGCCCTGATCCCTCCCCTGAGTGGAGGCTAGGCAAGTGGGCGACGATCGCACGAAGAACGTGAATATCCCGTTGCACGTGCGCGTGAGCGACGAGCCTCTCCAGATCGAGGAGCTCTCCCGTGCCGTGGGCGACCCGGCAGCCGGAGCGATCGTGATCTTCCAGGGCGTCACTCGCGAGGTTCAGCGGCTGGACTACGAGGCCTACAACGAGATGGCGTACGAGCGCATCGAGAGCATCATGCGCGAGTGCATCACGATTCATCGGCTGCGTGCGGCCGCGGTCGAGCACCGCGTCGGCAGCGTGCCGCTCGGCGAGCCGAGCGTGATCGTGGCGGTCTCCGCCGCGCACCGCGCCGAAGCGTTCGCGGGAGCGCGCGAAGCGATCGATCGTCTCAAGGCGGAGGCGCCGATCTGGAAGCGCGAGCACACCGAGGACACACCCGCAAGCTGGGCAGCGGGCACGGAGCCCCCGTCGTGAGCGAGGCCCGGCTCACGCACATCGATTCCAATGGCCAGGCGAGAATGATCGACGTCGGCGAGAAGCCGCTCACCGAGCGAGTAGCTCGCGCCCGGGCACGGGTGCGGATGTCAGGCGACACCGCGCGCGCCGTCCAGGCCGGCGCGGGCCCGAAGGGAGAGGTGCTCGCCGTGGCGCGACTGGCCGGCGTGCAGGCAGCCAAGCAGACTGGTCAGCTGATCCCGCTCGCCCATCCTCTGATGCTCACGTTCGTGGATGTCAGCGGTCGGGTCGAGGCGGAGCAGGGGCTAGTGGAGCTGGTCAGCGAGGTCCGGACGGTGGGGCGCACCGGCGTTGAGATGGAGGCGATTACCGCTTGCGCGGTCGCGGCGCTCACCGTCTATGACATGGCCAAGGGCATGGAGCGCGGCATCGTCATCGAGGAGATCGTGCTGCTCGAAAAGCGAGGTGGCCGCAGCGACTACCAGCGCAAGGAGCACTGACCGGGTGCCGCGAGCCGCGCTGATCACGATCAGCACCTCCAAGTCCGAGGGCGCAGGTGAGGATCTGAGCGGCATCCAGCTGCAGCAATTCGCTCAGCGTCTCGGCGTCGAGATCGCCGGGCGAGAGGTCATCCGCGACGATCGAGCGCTGATCGAACAGCGGCTGCGTCACTGGATCGACGCGCCCGATTGCGTCCTCGTATTGACCAGCGGCGGTACCGGGCTGTCCCAAGACGACGTGACACCCGAGGCTACCAGCGCGGTGATCGAGCGGGAGATCCCTGGAATCGCCGAAGCGATGCGAGCCGCATCCCGCTTGCACACGTCTCACTGGATGCTCTCACGAGGCATCGCCGGAACCTGCGGATCGACACTCATCGTCAACTTTCCCGGAAACCCTCAAAGCATCAAGCAGGCCGGCGGGGAGATCCTCGAGACGATCCCACACGCGCTCGCGCTGCTCACCGGACACACGCACGCCAACTGACACCCGACTGTCCCGCAGTTGGGGACACTCAGCTCGTCAACACCTGTGGTGCTGACTCCCCGAGCTTCGTCACGGTCCAGCGCAGCGTCCTGAGCGTCTCGGGATGCCACCCGCGAGTACGCGATCGATCCGCTGCACGCCCTACTCGTGCGCGACGTGATGGCAACCGACGACATCTCTGCCAGAACGCGCTCGTGGTGCTCACCCCGATACCTCAAGGTCCGCGAATGCCAGCTCGGTCTCTAGCCGCGCGGCCAGAGTATCCAGGACGCTGCGTAGATCGCCGCCGTTGGTGGCGGCGATCCTGCGCTGGCGCTGTGAGCCGGTCTCCTCGAGCATCTTCCACGCCACCTGAAACGCCGTTCCTGAACCGAGCCGCTCGGCGTGGCTCTCGAGTCCCCTCAGAAGGTCCGTGACTCGCTCGCGGGTCGTGGTCGTCTCGCCGGTTCGGCAGTCCAGGAGGGTGCCCTCGATGCCGTGACGCAGCGCCCTCCAGCGGTTCTCCTCGATGCGCTCTCGTGGCGCCGTGGGCGCGAGTATTCCGGCGTCGTGCTCGCTTGTCAGCCGGCTGCACAATGCCTGGATCACCGCCGCGAGGGCGGCGGACTCAGCGGCTGTTGCCGGCTGGTCGCACACCCGCACCTCGACCGTGCCGAACCCTGGGTGCAATCGGACCTCCCACCACAGCTGGCGCCCGTTCGCGGCGAACGCCCCCGTCCGCGAGCCCCAACTCAAGAAGTCGGCGTACGCCTGCCAGGTGTCCCATGCCGGCGGGATGCCCTGCCGCGGAAACCCCTCCGCGAGCTTTGGTCGCACGGCATGAAGCCCGGTGTCGAGACCCTCGTGAAATGGGGAGTTTCCCGCCAGGGCGGCCAGTTCGGGAAGGTGTGTCCGCAGCGCGTTGTGCACCGCCAGCGCACGCTGCGCGCCAGGAATCGCGACGTGGACATGCAGACCCCACGCCAGACCGCGCCTTGCGGACCATTGGTACTCCTCGGCGATCCCCACATACCTGTCTCCCGTGCTGATCGCTCCCTCCGCGGGGGCGAACGGATGCGTCCCCGCGCCCGCGAGACGGACGGCGCCACCAGCGACCTCGAGGAGGTCTCGGCGTGCGCGCACGAGCGCCTCCTGGATCTCCGTGGCGTTCTCACACACCGGCGAGAGGATCTCGATCTGAGCGGCTGGGAGCTCTTCGCGAAAGCGCGGATCCCCGCCCGCGGCGGACAGCAGCCGCGCGCTGACGGGAGCCAACTCCAGCGTGAGCGGATCGAGCAGCATCAGCTCCTCCTCGACGCCGACGGTGAACGGCTTCACATGTCCGTCAAAGCACGCCTGGGAGCGCTCGCACGACGCGGTCGAGTCGAACGCTGGAAGCGCTTCCGGGTAAGCGAGAGCCACAGCAGATGCAATACCCCCGTTCGTGGGGCACCAACCCGATGGTTGAGAAATCTCGCTGACGGGCATATTCCGGGCCATGCGGACCGCCCAGACCTACCAGCTCGACCTCGCTTGCTTCGATACAACAATCAGCGAGGCGCTGATGACTCCCCGCCTGGCCACGGCCCTTGAAGGCCAACCACAACGCCAGGCAGCCCTCATCGAAGGCGCTCACGAGCTCGCCGTCGACGCCTTCGAGGGCGAAGAGCCCCAGGCGCTCGACACGGCGCACCGCACTCTTTACATCCTCGGCGCCCAGGCGGGCTGGTCACCGGCGGACGCTGTTCGCGAGAACGAGCACGACCTGACCCTAGCCGCGGTGCGTCTAGAGCTCGAGCGTGCCTTCGAGGCACAGCTGGCTCGCCTCGCCCCGCTGCCGGAGCCGCCTCCAGGCGAGGTCCCTGAGATCAGGGCGTGGCTGAGCGATCTCGCGCTTGATCGAGACCTGTTCGGCGGCCCGAGCATGGGCGCCTTCTATCGCGAGCAAGCGACGCTCGAGCAGCTGCGCGAGGTCGTGGCGCAGCGATCGTTGTTCTTTCTCAAGGAGCCCGATCCCTGGACGATGGTCATCCCGTCGCTGCGGGGCGAGGCCAAGGCCGGGCTGATCGACCTGATCCTCGACGAGTACGGCTGGGGACGGCACGACCAGATGCACTCGACCGTGTATGCGAAGCTGATGGACAAGCTCGAGCTGAGCAGCGACTACGACCACTACTTCGAGCAGACGAGCTGGCAGCTGCTGGCCGGGCTGAACTACCAGACGATGCTCGCGCGCCACCGCCGGCTGTGCCGCAGGATGTATGGCTATATCTACCTCGTGGAGGCGGACTCCCCAGGCTCGATGCGCAACTATCTCGCCGCCTACGCGCGGGCCGGCATCGAGGATCCCGAGGTCCTACTCTTCTACAAGCTGCACATCGATGCCGATCAGGGGCACGCTGACGTGGCCCTCAACGAGGTCGTTGTGCCGGTGCTCCAGTCCGAACCGGCGGCCGCTGCGGAGATCGCGCGAGGCGTCGTCGAGGGGCGCTATCTGCACTCGCTTTTCTCCAGCCATCTGCACGACTGTTTCAGCGCGGGGCGCTCCTCGCTACGTAGGGAAGCCGTGTGAGCTGGCACCGCGTTCTGGACGCTGAGGAGCTCGAGCAAGCGACCCCCATTGCGATGGAACTGCAGGGACGCGAGATCTGTGTGGTGCGCCTGCAGCAGGACATACATGCGTTTGACGATGCCTGTCCGCACCGCCAGTGGCCGTTGCACCTGGGCCATCTCAAAGATGGCATCCTCACGTGTCGCGCGCACACCTGGGAATGGGACGTCCGCACGGGTGAGCTTCAACGCATGCGTGCTCCGGAGTGCCTGACGATGCACGAGGCCCGCGAGCGTGACGGCGCGATCGAGGTCCGGCTCGACCCGGAGGCTCCCGAGCCCTTGCTGATCTCGGCGCTGTGGAGAGCGACACAGGAGCTCGAGGTTCGCTGAGGTGCTTCGTACGCGCTTCGACTCACTCTCGATCATCGTTCCACCCGGTGTCTATGCCCCGCGAAGCGACACAGCGTTGCTCGCCAGCGAGCTCGGAGCGGTCAAGGACGCACACGTCCTCGAGCTCTGCGCGGGCTCTGGCGCCTTGGCCCTGCTCGCTGCCCAGCGAGGAGCCGCACGGGTGCTCGCGATCGACTGCAGCAGACGCGCGGTACTGGCCATCCGAGCAAACGCACGCCTGAACCGGCTGCAGCTCACCGCGCGCCGCGGCGACCTCTCGAGCCGGATCGAGCCGCACGAACGCTTCGACGTGATCCTCGCCAACCCGCCCTACCTCCCAACCATCGACGAAGGCAGGACGGACGATCGGTGGGACGCGGGCCCCGACGG
>DASXZV010000032.1:0-174559 GCA_036501715.1 Solirubrobacteraceae bacterium
GTACTGGCCTTCCCTGACAGTGCCCGGTTCCTCCCAAGAATCCGCGCGCAACACCGTACTCTGCGGACCCGCAGCACAATCGGTCGGCAACGTCAAAAACGGCACCGCCGCGACACCCGCCGATTCACCACCACCTCCACAATCAAGCGGATCCACTTTGCTGGGGCGTGTGCAGAACCTGCCCCGCCACGCGTCATGACTCGGGTCTGCCGGGACACCCCAGAACGTCAATTCGACGTCCTGGATCCCCAACGCCGGAGTATTAATGCCTGCAACCGTGAACCCGTACCCCTGCGCGGTACGCACCAGATGCGCCGTCAACAACGGCGTCTGGAGCTTCACGAGGTTCTCCAGCGCGAACTCAGCCGACTGCCCCGCTTCCGGCGTGACATTCACAATCGGACCGAGGATCTGGTGGCCGCCCTGCTGATGCGCGCTCCAGAAACCGATCTGCGTAGCACCCGGGCAGAATTCACCGCTGCCCGTCGCCCGCGCCAGCGGACACCGCGGCACAGCCATCGGATCACCCAGCAAACCCGGAGGCAGACTGCTCACGATGTCCTTCGGATCGTGGGTAGGCAACACTATGCCTTCGCTTGCGGTCTTGACTTCTTCGGTTTCAAACGCGAACTTGGCGGTTAGCGCCCACGGGTGCCCACCGGCCTGCGTAAACGGTGTCGCGTACGGCTCATTTTCATATTCGAGCCCGTTGCCCGAGAGCTTTTCGCTCGTGCGTTCGATCGGTTCCAGCGAGAAGCTTGAGATGCCAAACGGCTTGGCCTGGGCGACCGTGGCGCCCACGAGCATCGCCGCCACGGTCAAACAGAGGGCCAGCAGCATGCCCGTACGGGCCGCAGGGAAGTGGGTGGTCGGACGTCTCATCGGTTGCCCTTCCGCTCGCTCTTGCTGGCTCTGCGCGTCTTGCGCGCAGGTCTTGCCCGGACGCATCTACCACCCTTTTTCACGTAGCCTTTGCGACACTTCGCGGACCTCGCACGAGCGGAGCTCTTCGGCGGCGCCGGCGCCTGTACGCCGGCTTCCGGTGCTTGTGAGACGCTGCCGGGCACCAGCAGCGGCGCGGGATTCGTCAACGGACCTTGACAGGCGTCACTGGAGCACGCTTCGCGCGTCGTCGGCACCTGCCCGAACCCGCCGTTCAGACGCGCGTCGTAGATGTCGCCAAGGCCATCCGTGTCCTGCGGCACCAGGCCCGCAGTCGTGACGAAGAACACGTCCTGGCCACTAGGAGAGATGACCGCGTCTTCCACGGGCTGTTCCCCGACCCCACCCGACAGCAGCGAGACGCTGCCTTCGGCGCTACCCGAGCTCTCGTGCCATTCGTAGATGTTTGCTAGGCCATTGATCACGGCCGGCGAAAGAGGCTGAGCGGTTTTGAAAATGATGCGCGTCCCGTCTTCGCTGATCGCACGATTACCCAACTCGTATTTTTCTTGCACGGTCGCGAGATCGGAGCCCACGGTAATGGTCGCGTCAAAAGGCCCATTGCCGTCGGAGGAATACCCCTCTTCACCGAGCGACACCCGCTCGAGCGACCCCGTTTCCGCGTCATAGCGATACACGTCTTTGGCGGCATCGATGTCACCCGCACTCAGCTGCGCATAGGTCGAGAAGACCAGGAACTGGCCTTCCGCTCCCGCCGTCTGTGCTTCCACAGTGTTACCGCCCGACCACAACCGGACGTCGCTTGCCCCGTTGCCCTTGCTCTGGCAGCGGCTGTCCCGAGCGCCACCGGAGAGTTCATAGCCAGCGCACAGATCGCCGATAAAAGACATCTGTTCGGACACCGTGTCGTACACATAGAAGTTATCCGCGCCGACCTGGGGCACCGCGCGTCCTTCACCAGCCAGCGCAGCCTGCGCGGCAGTGCTCAACAGGTCCCCCGTCGCGACGAAATACACGCGCGCACCGTCGGGGGCCACCCGCACCACACCCACCGCGCCGCCCGCTTCGCCGTCCGGCGCGTGCGAGACCTGCACGAGGCCGGTCACACGGCGATTAGCCGCCGGACAGCCCGGTTCGCCCGCCGGGCATCCGATTTCCGCCATGTACAGGTCATTCCCACCATCCGTGTCACTACTAACCAGCGCCGCCGTCGTGGTGAAGAAGACCTTCGAACCATCTTCAGAGGCCCCCGCATAGTCAGCGCTCCCACGCGCGGCCGCGCCCGGACAGGGAAGCTGACTCTGACCGCAGACTTCCAACTTCGCATCCAACGGCCGCGACACTTCAACAGTACGCGCACCACCCAGCCGCACGAACAACTGATAGTCAGACAGGTCACCTTCGATGCACGTAGTGAAGAAAACCTCGCTCCCATCAGCCGACACGGCGTTCGCCTGATTCGTATCTCCCGAGTTATAAAGGCGAATGCCCAGATCTGGGCCGCATCCGGGACTCAGCGGCCTGCCCGCATCGGTCGCCGATACGAGCCGCACCCCGGCAGGTTCCCCGCCACACCCACCGTCGATTTCATAAAGCGGCTGTTCCGCGCCGACTGCCTGCTGGACGAACTGGTGCGATGCGCTACTGCCATTCCCGCTGCTGAAAAACAGCACGTGACAGAAGTCCGCACTCTCGCCCTCAGACACGGCTGCAACCTGACCGCCTGTCAGCGTCTTCAACGGTGGTGCCACCGCTTCCCAGCCCGCTCCGAGATCAGGAGCTTCGGTGTCATGCAGCAACAGATCATCTTCGCTGCCTTCTTGGTTCGCCGCTTCATCCGTCGGCCCGGGCTTGGCGAGGACCATCTCAGTGTGCAGATCGGGAGAGATGTCGTGGTTGTTCACATACGGCGCGAGCGAGTCGGGAACGGAGATCGGCACCGTCGACCAACCCGAGGAACCACGACGAGCCAGATAGGCGAGACCATCGGCGGTATTGGAGACACCCGCAAGCGACCCCGCGAACTGGCCCGGCGAGAAGAAGGCCACACTGTTACCGTCCAAGGCGACAGCTTCGATATTGGCTGCGGCAAAGCCGCCCTTATAAGCCGGCGAGACCTGCTCATACACCCGGCCCGGCGGGATCGCACCCGCACTGCAGGGCAAGACGAGCACGACGAGCAAGAGCGCGAGCGTCACCACGACGCGCAGCGAGGGAAACGCCAGGCGCTTCACAGTGCAGACCAAAGGTTCATGGTGTTCAGTCCGCATAGCTGCATCCTCCTGTCGTCGTTTACAAAACCGAAGTCGCGGGCGCAACGGATTACCGGCATACTTGCTTGGGGTTTTGCGGCCGTCATGCGGCGTCGCTTTGGTTGGTGCAGTGAACTTGTAGGCGTTGTGCGACTTGCCGGCCGAGTGGTGTGAGTGCCCATGCGTTCGGCTCGCCCTTAGCGTGCCCCTGCCCGCTGTTCGCGGTGAGCCCGAGGCGCTCCAGGCGCGCCAGCAGCTTTGAGATCTGCCCCTGATCCTGGACACCAGCGTGCTCGGCAACCTGCCGATTGTTGATCCCAGGCCGCTCAGCGATGCCCTGCAACACACACGCAGTGCGGTAGGTGATCCGCATCGGGACGTCGCGCAGCGGGTCCTGCTCGGCGGCCGCTAACGCCGGCGGCCTACCGCCGACCGCTGCGAGCGCGTGCGGCACACGGGTCTGCTCGCGGCGTGCTGCCGCCGGCCCAAGGTAGGGCAGTACGATCAGGCCCATCAGCTCACCGGTGAGCGCAACCAGCGGCCCGCGATCCCGGTGCAACAGCCGCGCATGGACAATCCCAAACGCCGCACCAACCAAACCCTCCGCCGTCAACGGGGAACAGTCGCTAGCGCGCGCACCCGATTCACGACCCTCATCGAGCACGCGGGCGATACGCGCGAGGACCTGCTCGCGACGCTCCAAGACCGCCTGCCCACCGCGTAGCCCTTGCACGATACAGACCCGCGCGAGCGCCGGCTCGCGGTCGAAGAACGAAAAGATCACCTCAAGGCCGCCACGGACCCGCTCACGCCACGGCAAACCATCCAGGCCGGCCTGCGCGAGCTCACCCTCGAGGAGCTCAATGACGTCCTCGATCAGCGCCGCCAAGCACGCGTCGCGGTCCTCGAAGAGCTCGTAGAACGTGCGCCGTGAGACCCGCGCACGCGAGGTAATCTGCGCGACCGTCGTGCGTGCGTAACCATGCTCCTCGATCGCGCCGACCGCACCGACCAGCAGCCGCGAACGCTGGATCTCCGTTACCTGATCACGCGGAAAACCATTACGCGCAGGCAGCCCCGCACCAACACGCTCGCCCGTCGCGCTGTGCCCCTCGCTACCCGCACGCCGCCGCGCGCCATCCTCGGCTGCCGACCGGGAAGCAGACACCGCACGCGAGCGCAGCCGGCGCGCCATCACACCACACACCTACACGCACACACATCACACAGCGAACGCGCTTGCAACGACGCGCTGACTGCAAAGAGCACACGCGACGACGAAGACGACGCATATGCGCGACATGGGCACGCCCAAGCACACCGAGCGCCTGGACGACGCGAAAACGCCCGACGGGCGAAACTAGCTTCTAGCCGCCGCCCCGAAGAGAGAGAGAGAGAGAGAGATGCGCCAGCAAACTGCTGGTGCATCTAGTCAGGGGCACCCCGCGAACCGCGCCGACCCCCACCATGCGTCTCTCATTAGAAACCACGCTAAGAAACTCCCTCATTAGAGAACGACCCGGCCCCTCTCCCAAAACCCTAGTAAGCACTTCACAGGTCGACCACGATGGGTAGACCCAAACCAGACCCTATGTCTTTCCGCGGCCACCCTCGACCACGCGACGCAAACAAAGATAGCCATTCAACGAGTAAGCTGTCAATAGCTTATTGTCTGCAGGCGAGCACAGCCGACATGAGCCAGCCACCGCGATCACTACCCGTCGAGCAGGCCACGACACGCCGACTCGCGACCACATCGACGACACCCAGGTCTCAAGGAGCACCTGGGTACCGAGCAGCCGAACAGCGACACCTTGCCTTGATACCCAGCAGCGCCTCTCAACCCCACCAAAGGCACCAGCGGCCCAGGACAAGAACTGCGATGGCTCTGCAAAAGAATCCGGTGGCCGCCGCAATGGCTCTACAAAGACGCGCCCGCCCAGAAGCCCAAGACACCCGCAGTCAAAAACCTCACGAAGGCCCATTCGGCAAGGAATTCGCACTCCGGCAGCACCTTCGATGAACACGAACCGATACCAGGTCGCCGGTACTAAAGCACCGAACAGCCACGAACACATGCGAACCCGCGACCCAGGAAAGCAGGGCTGTATTCGCACCTGTTCGCTCCCATTCGCGGCTGTTCGCCTGTGTTCGCTTATATCGGGGCGATTGGTGGTGGTTGGTGCGGTTGCTGGTGATTCTCGGGGGTGTGGGTGGTTTCGTGTGCGGACTGTTCGCTTCCGGGCGTGTCCGTTAACGAAAAGACCCGGTCCACGACGGGGCCGGGGAGTTCTCAGATCATGAAGCTCCATCCCGGCAGTTGCACCCTGACTGGCCTCAGGCAGCGCGGTCTACGTACTCCCGTAGCGCCGTACGAGCGACCTCGCTGACGGAGCGCTGCTCCTTGTGAGCACGCGCGCGCAGCGCCTTGGCAAGGTCTGGATCGACGCGCACCTGCACACGCGGCGACTCGCCGCCGTCACCCAGGCCGGGACGGCCCATACGGACTCGCTTAGCCTTGGTGAGGTCATAGCCACGCTCGGCCTCTTCAGCTAGGGCATCAACGACTTTCTTGGTGAGCTTCGTCCCGCTGCGGGTTCTCAGAGTCGCCATCTCTTGGCCTCCTGGTACTGGTCTCTGTACTTCTCGCGCAGCTCCATGGCGTGGATCACGACTAGTTCGTCCTTCGAGCCTTCCACGGCCATGACCTCAAGCGCCATACCGTCGGCGTCGTCCCCGAGACAGACGATCCTGTCGTCGAATACTCCTGCCTCTCGCGCAGGCGGGGACTCTTTGAAGGTGAGACCGCAGTGGGCGATGACATGCCGGATGCGCTCCTTGGATACGCGATGCTTGGTTGCCGAGCGCGCAAACCGGACGCGCTGCTGAAACACACTAGCACTTCTGTCAGACATAAGTGCCTCCGAACAAGCTCTGCTGGGACGATGCGACCGTTGATGATCCACGCCGCTTGGGATGGTTCTCTGCACGCAAGGCGTAGGCGCCAACGATGCGGTCTAGGGCGCGGTGTGTGTCGCGGTGGCCGTAGAGGCGTCGGACGAGGTTTCCACCGTCTTGGTGGCCGAGGGCGATCGCGACGTCCTCGGAGGGCATCTCTAGCTCGTTGACCATGTACCAGCCGCGAAATGGCGTGTGGCGAAGTAGAGGCTTCCTTCCCAGCCGGCGGCGGCCCTGACGGCCTTCCAGTGGTACGCGCGGGAGCTCGGAGTCCAGTGCTCGCCACGTAGCGAGACGAAGCAGAACTCTCCCTCACGCGGCAGACCCAGAAGCGCAGAGCGGGCGTGTGCGGTCAGCGGAGCCTCGCGCCGCAAATGGTTCTTCGGCGTATCGAACCTGCGCGTCGCCGCGTTGAACTGCTCAGCGACGATGATCCTGCTGCGGTCGAAGTCGACCCGACTCCAGCGCAGCGCGTCTAGCTCCCCAGGGCGCAGGCCGGTGAACGCAGCGACCTGAAGCCACGCAGCGAATGACGGAGCCGTGAGCCTACGAGCATGGTCGACACGCTCGTTGACGCAGCGGCCGGCGGTGGAAAGTGGAACCGGCCCGGACGACCCGCGTCTGACACACACCCTCTCGGCAAGAAGCTCCGGTGGGAGATGCCGACATGAGCGGGCCTGCACAGACACGGGGCAGCGTCACGGCGCTCGTCTCCCTCTATCTCACCGCCATTGTCGCGGCGAACCTGCTCACCGCTCGCTTTGGGCCTACGGCGTCGATCTACAACGCCTTCGCACTGATCGGGCTCGACCTCATCACGCGGGATCGGCTCGCTGACTTCTGGGGGTACGACGCGATGGGCCAAGATGGCGCTGCTCATCCTCGCCGGCTCTGCGCTGAGTTTCGCCGTCAGTCTCGTCCGCTATCGAATCTCAGAGGTCGAGGCATGGCTTCGCAAGCGCTACTCCAAGGGGAGCGCTGACTGATGCCGCAGAATCGCGGAACGCGCCACAATCCCAAGTGGGGAGGCAGGGTCCGTTACAAGGGACGCCAGAAGTGGGTCGGCACATACGACAACCTGGAGGACTTCCGCAAGGCAGAGACTCAATGCTTGGAAGAACTACGCGAAGAGGTCGATAACCCGTCCAGTGACCGGGCACCGACCGTGCTTGAGTTCGCAGGCGCCACGATTCACGACGATAGCCGCGTTACGATGACGTGGCCGGACGGGGAGTATTGCGAAAAGGCGACCGGCCGGCGCGATTCCACAGTGACACGGGCACGCGACGGGCTAAAGCAGTTCATCCGAGAGTTTCACGATCGGCCAATCGACAGCTTTACTCGGGACGAGGCAGTTACTTGGACACGCCCCAAGGGTGCGAACACGCAACAGGCCGTGCGCCAATTCTTCAATCACGCCTTGGATCGTGACTTGATCCCTCGCAATATGTTCACGAAACTCGGCGCCAGTAAGCGCAAGCGGCGAGTCGTGAACTTGCCGCGGACGTTGAGCGCCGGCCCCACGCCAACATTCTCGACCGGCAGAAAGATCGCGCTGTAGCGCGGCAGGTCTTGTCGGTCGGGATCGTTCTCGGACACCTGTGGTCCGCCTCCCGCGAAAATCTCGCCCCCGCGAAACGTAAGGCGTTCGCCCGACTTCTGAAAAGGCACCAAGACCGGGCGGTGGGCTTCTTCAACCTCCGCACGCGATAGCTCGATCTCGCGTTGCGTCTGTTCAAGCTGTTCCTGGCCTAGCTGAATCTGGCGCTGCGTTTGCTTGAGCGAGCCCCAAGCAAAGGCCAGCGAGACGCCCGTAACAACAGCCAGCGCCAGCGTCCCGATCGCCGTCCAGTCCCATGTGCCATTGAAGGCCGCGAGCAGGGAGTCAGCGTAAACACCGAGTCAGTCGCAATTGCCAGCGTGGACAGTTCCGAGCGCTCGGTGACGCTGCCGATTCGGTCACGGCGGCTAGGCTCGCCGATATGTCGGAGTTGAAGGACCAGGAAGCGGAAGCGCGCTCGTATGGCCGAGCGCTCCTCGACGCGAGCCGCATCTACGAAGACTTCTTGATCCCGCGCAGCGAAGGCCGTCTGCGGCGTCGGCGCCTCCCGCCATATCGAAGCGCCATCATCGGCCTTGTTGGTCGGCAACGCCGCTTCCTCCGCGCGGCTTACACGCTCGCTGATACAGGCCAGGTACTTGAGGCGGTCGGCCCGCTGCGCTCGATGTTCGAGTTCCTTGTCTGCCAGCGTTGGCTCGCGCACGATCCAGACCGCAACTGGAAGCTCTGGATGGAGGACAATCACGCCGCCCTCGACCGCTTGCGCAAGCGGCTTCACGAGCACGCGCCCGCGCTCCACGACGCTGCTGCCGCGGCGCTTACGCCCGAGCAGCGCGAGGAGGCAAACGTGATCGCCGCTGTGCGCACAAAGGTCGCTGGGGAACTCGGCGATCGAGGGAAGGGTCTACCTAGCGTCGAGCAGAGAGCCGGCAAGGTGGACCTCGCTTTCCTCTATGACCTGCTCTACCGCTACGAGTCCAGCGCAGGCACGCACCCGACGCTACACGCCGTCGATCTGCTCCTAGAACGAAGCCCTCGCGGGCTCCTTCTCCGCGGCGAGCCCACGGCGCAGTTCGCGGCCCCGCCCGTCTACCTGCACGGCGCGCACCTGCTCTACGAAGCCCTCAACGAAAGCGGCGAACATACGCCGGCACTGCGTCTGTCCGAGTTGCCCTCACTTGGCCGCGACCTCCACGCGCTCGCTGAGCAGCACGCGAACGCGCGCTTGCCGAACTGGCAGGAGCTACTAGCGAGCGAAGCGTTCGATCAGGCTTAGCTATCGCGTCGCGCCGTTATCCGACGTGGCCTGATTCGGATTCGGCGACGCTCCAACAGTCGATGAGAGATGAGCGGGCGGCTACCTGATCGGCCACCGCCTACACCAAGCTCGGCCGCCGCGATGGACGCCTCGCCACCTGCGCGTCGTCGGCTCCGCTGAGTAGGCTTTTAGCCTATGCGGCTATCCACGTCGATCTTCGATAGCAAGGCCGAGCGAGAGGCGTTCTTGGCGTTGGAGGCGCGCTGGTCCCCCAAGATCAGACCATATCCGCAGCTACCGCTGGCGAAGCTCGTGAAGCTCGACACAAGCGACAAGTTGACCGCCGGGCAAAGGCGATTCTTTTACGCAACCAACGTGGACTATACGTTCTGCGCAGACGACGGCCGACCGCTGTTTTCGGTCGAGTTCGACGGCATCGGCGGCGGCTATAGCTCAAGCGGGAAATATCGCCAGGTTCGGGCAACTGTTGACCCGCATCGACGGTTGAAGATGGACTTCAAGCTGCGCGTGTCCGATCAGGTTGGGTTTCCGCTCGTCGTCGTTTCCTTTGACGAGCTTCAAGCGCTCGACGGCAAGGAGTCATTGACGATTCTGGACGGCATCGTGGCCCAGTTCGTTACTCGGCGAGAAGAAGATGCTCTATTCAAAGAGCTTGTTGACGATCACGCAGGCACGATCGGGCAGTTGGCGGGCTCGGAGCGCGATGAGTACATGGAGGACTTGGTGCTACAGGCCGGTGTTCTCGCTGAGCTTGAGCACGATCCGATCGCTATTGCCCGCATGGAAGCTCAGCATGAGGCAGCGCGCTTTGACTTGAGCAGGCATCGCAAGGAATGGGTGTTTAACCCCCCGCTTCCCGACCTTTCGGGGGGCTGGCCGCCTTCTGTCGAGAGTTTCAAGGCGCGCATCGACGGATGGGAAAAAGCCGAGCGAGTGGGCGTCCGGGCTGAGGTTCCGACGCCGCTAGGCGCAGTCGTCAAGACCGTATGGCTCCGCAACGTCGGTCATGGCTCTGGCCTAACCCCTCACTTGATCGCTGAGGAGGTCGCCCTGATGCTCGCCTTCAGGTCGGCCGTCGCAATCATGGGCGAGCACTTCGAGCCCAAAGCGTCGCATTAGGCATCGCCCACGGGCTCGCGTTCTCCTTTGCCCTCGCCAAAGCCGCCCAGGCGCAAGGAGCTTGGGGCCGGCAACAGCGCTCACGGAGTCGCACCGCGCACCGAACGCCGGCCCTCCGAGGCCGCCCCGGCACGAATCGCTGCTGCCCGCCTCCCAAACCCGCCTGCTACCGATTTGCTACCGATTCGCTACCAAGAGGCCGGCGAAAGCCCGCAAACACAGGCGAAACGGCCGACGCCGGTCCCCCGTGTTTTCGGGGGTTTTCGCCCGTGTTTGTTGACCTTCGCCAAACACTAACCAATCGGGGCGCCCGGATTCGAACCGGGGACCTCGCCGACCCGAACGGCGCGCGCTACCAGGCTGCGCCACGCCCCGACGCAGGCAGCAGTATCCCACACCGCTATCGTCACCGCCCGATGCCTGCTCGGCTGATCGACATCGTGCGGGAGTTGGACGGCCTGCTGGAGCCGCAGCGCTTCGCTGACTACTGCCCGAACGGCCTGCAGGTGCCTGGTGCCGAGGAGGTCGGGACGGTCGCGACCGGCGTCAGCGCGCACCTGGAGCTCTTCGAGCGCGCACGCGGCGAGGGGGCGGAGCTGATCCTGGCTCACCACGGCCTCTTCTGGGGCTCGGGCCCCGGTCCGATCGATGCGGCGCTCGCGCGGCGCCTGCGGGTGCTGTTCGCGGGCGACATTTCGCTGCTCGCCTACCATCTGCCGCTCGACGCGCACCCCGCGGTGGGAAACAACGCGCTGCTCGCAAACGCACTTGGAGCCGAGCGCCGGGAGCCATTCGCGGCCCACCGCGGCGAGCCGATCGGCTGCCTCGCCCAGCTTCCCGGCGAGGGGCTGCCGATCGCAGATCTCCTCACTCGGGTCCACGCGGCGACGGCGCGCGAGCCGCTGGTGTTCGACTGCGGCCCGCCGCGGGTGCGGCGCATCGCGATCGTCACGGGCGCCGGCGCGGACTATCTCGCGGACGCGATCGCCGCGGGCGCAGACGCATTCCTTACGGGTGAGCCGGCCGAGCGCGTAATGGCGCAGGCGCGGGAGGCGGGCGTGCACTTCATCGCGGCCGGCCACTACGCGACCGAGACCTTCGGAGTGCGCCACCTCGGCGAGCATCTCGCGGAGCGCTTCGGCGTGCGTCACGTCTTCCTCGACGTGCCCAACCCGGTCTAGCGCGAAGCCCGCCCCGGCAGGCGGACCGGAGTGCGCGCGACGGCCCCAACCTGCACAGAAAACTTACTTGTGATCGTCCGCCTGCGGGGGTATATGTAAGGCATCCACCTATCCCCCAAGGAGGAGACCTCGATGGCCAATCACCTGACGCCGACCGAGCTCGCCCGGGAGTCCGGGCTCGAGCGTAAGGAAGTCCTCTCGAAGTGCGCCGAAATGGGAGTCCCGATCTTCAAGGGACGCATCGACAAGAGCCTGTTCCTCGCCAGCCTCCGCCAGCGGGCGGCCTCGCTGAGTCGCCCCGCGGCCGCGAGCGGCTAAGCGCCGACCGCCCGGCGGCTCATCCCTCGGGCTCATCCCTCGAGTAGCGCTGCGAAGCCGCTCGCCGCGAAGCGCCCCAGGGTGGACCCGAGCGTCTCGGGCGTCCATAGCTCCGGGGCCGTGAGCAGCATCCGCATGCCGGCTTCGCCGATGCCGACGAGCATCTGTCCGACGAACTGCGCGGCCGCCTCGATGCGTGGCGCCGGCACGCTTCCCTCCATCCAGGTCAGCGCGACAGCGGCGATCGCGGCGGCGTGACGCTCGCGCCGCTGGCGCACGCGCGTTTCGATCGCGACTTCCGCATCGTCGCCGCCGAGCAGCGCGATCCGGTAGGCCTCGGGTGTATCGGTCACGGCGCGCAGCATCGAGGTGAAGCCCGCGGTCAGCGTCGCCTCGGGGTCATCGAGCGGCATCGTGCCGGTGGCGAGCGCGGCACCGAACTGCGCGAGCATCCGCTGCTCTTCGCGGTCGAGCAGCTCCCCGAAGAGCTCCGCCTTGCTGGGAAAGCAGGCGTAGACGACCGGCTTGGAGACGCCCGCAGCACGGGCGATCTCATCCATCGAGGTCTGCTTGTAGCCCTTGCTGAGGAATAACTCGAAGGCGACGTCGAGGATCTGCGGCCGTCGACGCTCGGGGCCGAGGTGCGCTGCACGGGCACGCTGGACCTGCTTTTCCGGCTTGGGCTTGCTAGCGGACATCTTCATACTCTGGTAGTTTTTTCCTACTCCAGTAGGTTTTGGTGTCAGGTGTCAATGAATCAGATGACCGAGATAGATACCACCATGCCGCCCACACGAAGCGCATATCCTTCATGCTCACAAGGTTCGTCAGCTCCACCCGAGGAGGAGAGCGCCATGGAGGCAAGCACCGCAGAGCAGGCCGCGGAACCGGCCGCAGGTCCGGCTGGGCACGCGGCCGCCAAGCCGGTCACCGAGGCGCGCACGCTCGCGAACCTCGTCCCGTACGCCGTCGCGAAGTTCGGCCCAAACCCAGCCGTGCGCTTCAAGCGTGACGGCGCCTGGCAAGACGTCAGCTACTCCCAGCTCGGCAAGATCGTCCAAGAGATCGCGCTCGGGCTGATCGAGCTCGGCATCGCCCCCGGCGAGCGCGTCTGCATCCTGGCGAACACCCGCCCGGAGTGGTCCTACGCCGATCTCGCGGCGACCGCGATCGGGGCCGTCGTGGTCCCGATCTACCAGACGAACTCCCCCGAGGAGTGCCTGTGGGTAATCGCCGACTCCGGCGCGTGCGCGATCGTCTGCGAGGACTCCTCCCAGCTCGCCAAGATTGCCGCGGTGCGCGAGCAACTGCCGCAGCTGCGCACGGTGATCGTCATCGATCCACCCACCGCGGAGGAGAGCGGGACTTCAGCGGGAACCCTGACGCTCGCAGAGGTCCGTGAGCGCGGCCGCGACCAGGAGCCAGACGAGCTCGAGCGCCGCCGCGCCGCGATCTCTCCGCAGGACCCCTACACCTTCATCTACACCTCCGGTACGACCGGCCCCCCGAAGGGCTGCGTGCTGAGCCACGGCAACTACGCCGCGATGATGGACATGATCGGCGAGGTCGGGCACATCGAAGCCGATGAGGTCATCTACCTGTACCTGCCGCTCGCGCACTCCTACGCGCTGCTGATCCAGCTCGCGGTCTTCGAACTCGGGGGCACGCTCGCGTACTTCGGGGGCGACACCAAGCAGATCGTGCCGGAGCTGATGGAGGTCAAGCCGACCTACCTGCCCTCGGTGCCGCGCGTCTTCGAGAAGGTCTACGCGCTCGCGCAGGGCGCGATCGACGCGCAGGGGCCCGAGGAGCAGGAGCGCGCGCAGGCGGCGGTCGCACTCGGAGGGAAGGTGCGCGACATGATGGTCCGCGGCGAACCGATCCCGCCAGAACTGCAGGAGCCCTTTGAGCAGGCCGAGGAGCGGCTCTTCAAAAACGTGCGCGCGATCTTCGGTGGACGGGTACAGCGCGCGACCAGCGGGGCCGCGCCGATCGCGCGCGAGATCCTCGAGTTCTTCTGGGCCGCCGGGGTGCCGGTGCTCGAGGGCTACGGGATGACCGAGACCGCGACGGCCGCGACGATCTCAACGATCGAGGATCACAAGTTCGGCACCGTCGGGCGGCCGCTGCCCGGCGTCCAGTTGAAGATCGCGCCCGACGGTGAGCTGCTGATCAAGGGCCCGAACATCTTCCAGGGCTACCACAACAAAGCCGACGCGAGCTTCGGTGCGGTCGAGGAGGGCTGGCTGCACACCGGCGATCTCGGCTCGATCGATGAGGACGGCTACCTCTCGATCGTGGGGCGCAAGAAGGACATCATCATCACCGCGGGCGGCAAGAACCTGACGCCCGCGAACATCGAGAACGACCTCAAGCGCTGCCGCTGGATCTCCCAAGCGGTGATGCACGGCGACCAGCGCCCCTACCCGGTGGTGCTGGTGACGCTCGACGAGGAGGAAATCGTCACCTACGCACGCGAGCACAACCTCCCCGAGCAGCCCGCGGCGCTCGCGCGCGAGCCGGCGATCCGCGATCTGATCTCCCGCGAAGTCGACCGCGTCAACTCCTCCTACGCCCAGGTCGAGCAGGTCAAGAAGTTCGCGATCCTCGAGCAGGACCTCACGCAGGCCGGCGGCGAGCTCACGCCGACGCTGAAGGTCAAGCGCAATGTCGTGGCCGAGAAGTACGCCGATCTACTCGACTCCCTCTATACCCGCTAGCGTGTACAGCGAGGAGCAATAGATGCGCAGCGATCCCAGCGACAACGGCGGCCTCTTCGCAGGCAGGCGCCCCGGCACGGCCCCGGTCCACTTCCGCGAGCTGCCCAAGCGCGGCAGCGCCACGCGGCGGCGCATCGACAGGCACATGGCCGAGCTGCTGTTCGCGGCGATCACACTCCTCAGCCTGCTCTGCTGGGGACCGATCCCGGCGGCATGCCTGTGGGTCGGCGCGCAGGTCAACTACCTCACCAGTAGCGTCAGCCTCGGCATTCTGCTCGCGTTCGTAGCACTATTTACGTTGCTCTTCGGGGCGCTGCGAGTAATGCGCGAGCTCGACCAGATGTGGATCCTCGTGCGCCGCGCCGCCGGCTACGACCAGCGCTCGGGCGTTGTCGGACGTATCTTTGCGATCACCGCCGCGATCTGCGCAAGCGGATTCATGGTGTGGTTCATCTTCATCCACGGCCCCGGCTCGAGCTTTATCTCCGGCAACGGGGGCATGTGAGCCATGTTCTGCTCGCGCGCTTGGCGCCTCCCCGCCGTCCACAGCCAGCGAGATAGCTGAGCCTCGCGGGCTCCCCGTTCTCGCAAGCCATGGGCCTGCTCGACTACTACCGCCAATTCGAAGAGGTCCCCGAGGAGGAGGTCAACCGCGAGCTGCGCGCGGAGGCCGCCGAGCGCCGGCGCAAAGCGCTCACGCGCGTCGCGACGCTCGACCTTTCTCAAACCACGTGGCCCGACCTCCCCCACGCAAACATCTCGAGCGCGATCACCTTCACCGCGCGCCGCGGCCTGCAGCGCTACCCGCACCTGCGCGGCTCGGAGCTGCGCGGCGAACTGGCCGAGCGTCATCAGGTCCCGGTCGAGCGTCTGATCATCGGCAACGGCGCCGCCGAGCTACTGAGCTCCGCGACGCGCGCGTTGATCGAACCGGGCCAGGAGCTGATCACCTCCTGGCCCTCCTACCCGCTCTACCCGATCATGGCGCGCCGCGCCCACGGCCGCGCGGTACCGGTCGGCGGTGGCGTGGATGCACTGCTGAGCGCCGCGCAAAGCGCCGATGCGCGCGTCGTGGCGCTCGCGAGTCCCAACGACCCGACGGGCGAGCTGCTCGCGAGCGGCGAGCTCGGGCGCCTGCTGGCGGGCCTGCCCGAGGGTGTCGCGGTGCTGCTCGACGAGGCGCTCGTCGAGTTCTCCGACTCCCAGCCCCACGACGCCTCCCTGGCGCTGCTGGAGAACAACTCGCGCCTGCTGGTCTTCCGCAGTTTCTCCAAGGCCTGGGGCCTGGCGGGCATCCGCATCGGCTACGCGATCGGCGGACCCGGCTCGGAGGAGCTACTGGCGGAGCTCGAACCGGACCTCGGCGTCAGCGAGGTCTCCCAGTCCGGTGCCCTGGAGGCACTGCGCTCGGGCATCGACTCGATGACTCATCACGTGCACAGCGTTCGCGAGGAGCGCACCCGTCTCGCGGCTGCGCTGCGCGAGCGCCACTTCGACGTCGCCGACAGCCAGGCTAACTTCCTGTGGGTCGCCCACTCAGAGCTCGACGGCAGCGAGCTCGCGACACGCCTACGCCAAGCCGGGGTGCTGGTTGCCGCCGGCGCGCCGCTGGGCGAGCCACACCACGTGCGCATCGCACTGCGCAACGCCGCCACCACCGAGCGACTGCTGAGCGCGATCGACAAAGCGCTCGCACAAGCCGCCTAGGCGCTGGCGCCCCGCGCGCGGAGCGATGCCCGGTTAGCTGGCCGATGCGCGGTTAGCTGGCCGTAGTAACCATCGTGGCCGAGCGTCCCAGCGGCACACCACCCGCGTCGAGCGCCTGCACGGCGAAGTGCGGACCGCTCGCGGCCGTCGAGAGAGCGCTCTCAAAGCCGCGCGAGCGTGTGCTGGCCACCGGCCGCAAAGCGTCCGGCTGCTCTCCGGCCAGCAGCTGCCATGCATACACGCCGGTCGCGCCGTTCCAGCTCGCGTAGGCCGTCAAGCCGCGCCGAGCGCGGACCACTGCGATCGCGGGGGCCTCCGCCGGAAGGCCGCTCCAGGGCAGGCGAAATGCTCTGTAGGACTCGTACTTCTCACCGAGCACCGCGTCAAACACCATGCGACCGGAGTGATGAAACTCTGAGACGTGCGGCGCTTCACCCCAGCCGATGAAGACGTTCCCATTGGGCAGCAACTGCACGCTGCCCTGACTGCCCGCGAGGATCCGCGGGTGGGTGTACTGGCGCAGCAGCCTCACCGTCATCGCGCGCTCGTCCACGTCCAGGATCAAGCCGCGCGAGAGCCGCTCCACCGCGGGGGTGGCACCGTTGTCGAAGACCGTCAGCGTCCCATCGAGCTGACGGCGGGCGTCGTGCTGCCAGGCGAAGTCGCTCCCGAAACCCATGCTGAAGTCGCTGCGCTTGCCGCCCAGGCGCCAGAGGACTGCCCCACTTCGGCGGTCTACCTTGTAGATCGTGTGGGTGCTGCGCGAGGAGACCAGGAGGTTGCCGTCGTCGTCGAGATCCACTGAGTTGATGTGGCAGAAGTCCCAGTCCGCCCCGACCGCCGCATAGGAGTCCTCGAGCGGGACGTGATCGAGGCTGTGCCACTCGAGCAGGACCTTGCCCGTGGCCAGATCGATCTCCTGGAAGATCGCATCCTGGATCGTGCCCTGCCGCGATCCCCCGACCGCGGAGAGGTCGGCGCCGGTAACGAGGTAGCTCGTCAGCAGCGCGGTGTCTCGCTGCGTGATGACGAACTCGTGCAGGTCGCCGTGCAGGCCCCGCGCCGCCTGCACGCGGCGAATCGTGCGATAGCTCGCGTCCGCGATCACATACTCGCCGACGCCGTGTCCGAGTTCGATGCTGCCCTCCCACCACGTGAGCACCGGGCTACCGCGGTAGCTCTGCACACGGAAGTTGGTCGTGACCTTCCCGGCGAGGGGGTTCTCCCAGATCGGTTGGCCGCTGTTGTCGACGATCACCGCACCCGCCTGGCCGGCCGGGGCGTTGTAGGGGGCGATGAAGATCGGGTCGGTGGCCACCCCCTCCTCGCTACGCGCCACGGACAGGGCCGGAATCCGCAGGTCCGGCCGGCTGTGCCAGCGTGGCGGTCGCGGCGGAGCAGGGCTATGCGAGGCCAGCGCCCCGGAGACGATCTTCCCCGCAGCACCCGTGAGCGCGAGCCCGGCCGCGCCCGCGCCCGCCGTGCGCAACAGCTGCCTGCGGGTCGTGGTCCGATCGATGATCGACATCTCTACCCCTCATGAGAGCGCATCTAGGCAAAGACTTCCTGAACACTCTTGTAAGAAGCGCGCTTAGTAGCCTGCCTGCGATGGCCGACACGAGCACGATCGCATCGCTCGCCACCGCCGGTGGCACGCTCGTGCTGGCCTTCGCCACCTTCTTCTCGACCCGCTCCGCCAACCGTGCGGCACGGATCTCCGAGCAGTCTTTGAAGGTGGGGCTGCGCCCCGTGTTGTTCAACGCCCGCCCGCAGGATCCACCGCAGAAGGTCGGATACGCCGATGACCACTGGCTCGTTCTGCGCGACGGGCTCGCCGCGGTGCAGCAGTCCGCGGAGAACCTGTACGTTGCGCTGCCGCTGCGCAACGTCGCCGCGGGTCTCGCGGTCCTGCATGGGTGGCACATCTGGGCGCGACGCGCGGGCGCCGAAGAGAACCCGCCGCCGCCCGAGGACTTCCGCAGGCTCGGGCGCGACCTCTACGTGCCTGCCGGCGACATCAGCTTCTGGCAGGCCGCGGTGCGCGACGCGCAGGATCCGCTGTACCTACCGCTACGCGACGCGATCCTCAGCGGGAGCGGGATGAGCATCGACATCCTCTACGGCGATCACGAGGGCGGCCAGCGCACCATCACACGCTTCTACGTCACCCCCCGCACGCACACCGTCGACGAGGAGCCCTGGCTATGGATGTGCTCCACCTCGCGTCACTGGAACCTCGACCGCGCGGATCCGCGCTGAGCGCCGGCCCACCGGCGCCGGCTTGACAGAGAAGCCGAGGCGCCGGCCAGCGCGCCGCGCCCGCTTGACGGACGCCGAGGCGCCGGCCAGCGCGCCGCGGCTACTGCCCGTTAGGCCACGTGGCGGCGCCCATCACCCCGTCGCCGTCCGCGGGCTTGGGGCCACCGACGGCGATCACCTCTAGCCCCTCGGGGCCCGCCTCGAAGGCACGCACGACCTCGGGCGCGACGCGCACCACGTCCCACTGGCGCAGCCCACGGAGCTCATCATCGAGCAGTATCTGTCCCGACCCGGCGACCACGATGTAGGCCTCCTCCTGCTCGCGATGGCTGTGAGCCATCGGGCTGCGCAGGTTGGGCGCATAGCGAAAGTGGCTGACGCCGAGGTCGCGTGAGTCGAGGTGCTTGCGCGCGAACCGGCCTTCGATCCCCGGAGCCCGCTCGCCCACGGAATCATCGACGTCCAAGAGGTTCACGGCGGCGAAACGGGACATGGGTCTCCTTTGGCAGAGGGCGGAGGGGTGAGCTTCCAACCTTAGCTCCCGGCGACGGCCGCCTCCCGGCGCCGGGAGAGTCTTCGTGACTCAGAGCGCAGCCAGCTCCCGCACCTGGGTCAGACGGATGGCGTTGCCCGAGGGGTCGCGGAAGCCCGAGTCGATCCCGTAGGGGCGCTCCGATGGCGCTTCGGTGAACTCCACACCGCGGGCCTTGAGCTGCTCATAGTCGGTCTGGCAGTCCTCGGTAGTGAGAAAGACCGTTCCCGCGAAGCCCTTCGCCATCAGGGTCCGCAGCTGCGCCGCCGTCTCGGCGTCCATCATCGGCGGGCCGGGGATCGCCATCAACGCGATCGCGACGTCGGGCTGTCCCGCCGGACCCACGGTCAGCCAGCGGAAGTTGCCCAACTCCGGCAGCGTGGCATCGAGGCGGACCTCCATGCCGAGCTTCTCGGTGTAGAACGCGAGTGCCTCGTCCTGGTCATCGACCCACAGTTGCGCGTTGGCAATTTTGATCATCGGATCCTCCTGATTCGTTTGGAGCAGTGCCTGCCATGCTAGGTCCGCACCGAGCCGCTGTCTTCTCGAAACGTGCGGTGTTGCGGGCGCCCGTAGGCGCGCAGGACGCACGCCGGGACCTGCGCCTGATCGGCCGCCGGCGGGTAGGCCGCGCGGTAGCCGAGCGGCGGGACGCCGTAGGTGCGCGCGAAGCTCGTCGTGAAGGAGCCCACGCTCTGCAGACCCACCGAGAAGCAGATGTCGGCGACCGAGCGATCGGTGCTCCGCAGCAGCGCCGCCGCGCGCTCCAGGCGACGAGTCAGCAGGTACGCATGCGGGGACTCGCCGAAGTGGCGGCGGAACTCGCGGCTGAAGTGCGCACGCGAGAGGCCCGCGGCGCGCGCTAGATCCGCGACCCCCAGCGGCTCGAAGTAGCGTGCGTCGGCGAGGTCCTTTGCGCGCAACAGGTGACGGGCCGGAGGAGCAAACGCCATGCCACCTCCATTATCGCGCCGCGCGTTTGCGACGCCGCCGGGGACTACCCCGCGGACCCGGACTGCCGCAACAGCGCACCCGTGGTGCCCTCGAGGATCTTGCGCCACGCGCTCGAGTCCGGCGCGGCCTCCTCGGCATCGAAGTGCTTGACGACCTTGCGCAGACGCGCCGCGGAGATCTCGAGACCGTGGCGCTTTGAGATCTCGCTGTAGCGCTCGTATTCCTGCGCGAGGTGGTAGGTCACCGACTGGAAGCCGTGCCGCGCGATCGCCAGGCGCGAGGTGAAATTCATCATCGAGGTCTGGAACATCAGCTCGTCGGTCTGTTCGGGCTCGATCAGCACGATGTCCACACCCGGGTAGCGCTCCTCCCAGTGCGAGGCCATCTCGTGCAGGCGCTGGTGCGCTACGAGCTTGAAGGCCTGGTAGCCGATCTGCGGGAAACCCATGTCCGAGACGCGCCGCGCGCGACGGCCGCGCAGCGTCCGCACCTGCTCGGCGAAGTCGTTGATGTAGGGCACGATCGGGTTGATCACGATCACGAGCTTCGCGCCCGCTTCGACCGCGATATCGAGGTTCGTCGTGGAGACGATCCCACCGTCGATGAGCTCCCGGCCGCCGAGTTGCACCGGCGCGTAGACCATCGGCAGTGCACCCGAGGCCCGCACCGCGGTCGAGATCGGCACAGCCTCGAATCCTTCGCCGCCGAACACGATCCGCTCGCAGGTGTCGAGATCCGTGGCCGTGATGTAAAGCTCGCTCGCCAGCTTGCGAAAGTCGTCGGTCCGATCGGGGTCGGAAAGCACCTTGTGCAGGTAGCTCTCGATGCCCGCGCCCGTGTACACGCCCGAGGGCAGCCCCTCCGCGAGCTCCAGCACGAGGTCCATCACCGAGATCTGCCCACGCTGGGAGACGACCTGGCGGGCAACCGAGAGCAGTCGCAGCGGCAGCTGGGAGCCCTTACGCGCGAGCTCCATCAGGTTCGGGCGCAGCAGATCCGAGAGGTCCACGTCGCGGAAGGGCTGCGGACCCTGACCGGTCACGACGCGCATCATCTCCTCCGGCGTCACCCCGTTCGCGCACAGCGCCGCGATGAACGATCCCGCCGAAGTGCCCACGTAGACGTCGAACTGGTTGACCGAGCTATTCACCGCGAGCAGATCCAGCGCCCGCAGCGCCCCGATCTCATAGACCCCGCCGGTGAAGCCGCCCCCGCCGAGCACGAGCGCGGTCTTGCTGGGGCGCCGTCGGCCGCGTCGCGCCGCGCCCGCGCCGCGGCGCGACGCCGCTGCGGTCTTGGCGCGCGTGCGAGCGCCGGAGGCGGACGCCCGCGAGCGCCTGTCCCGGGAAGCCGCCGGTTCCAGCTTGACAACCCGACCCATACCGCGAAATATTGTACGCCGTGCCTCGGCACCGCCCCTGGAAGGTCGCTGTTTGCTGTGCGCTAGCACTCGCCTGCAGTCTCCTCACGACAAGCGCACTCGCGCGTACCCACGCGGCGCTCACGCGCGCCTCGGCGAGCACCGCGACGACCGTATTGCAGGCGCACATGAGCCACGAGCTCGCCCTCGCCGGGCGCCTCTCGGGCGGTTTCGTGGAGAACCTCTCGACCAAAGCCACGCTCTTCTCCGAGCGCGCCCAGGACATGCGCGCGCCGGCTTCGGTCGAGAAGCTCTACACGGCAACCTCGGCACTCGAGCGCCTTGGGGCAGGCGCCCGCCTGGAAACCACCGTGCTCGGCAGCGGCCATCTAGCCGCGGGTGGCGTCTGGGAAGGCAATCTCTATCTGCACGGGGGCGGGGACCCCACATTCGGCACAACGGCATTCATCGATGGCCAGTACGGCGGCCTGGGGACCTCGGTCTCGACGCTCGTCGACCAGCTCGTGCACACCGACGCGATCCGCACCGTCACCGGCACCGTCGAGGGCGATGAGTCCTACTTCGACTCCCTACGCGGCGAGCCCTCGAGCGGCTACCAGCCGGACCCCTACCTGGAAGGCACGCTCAGCGCGCTCGCCTTCAACCGCGGCGCGGCCGGCTCCTACCGCGGAGCGCACGCCCCCGCGGCCTACGCCGCCCACGAGCTGCTGATCGCGCTGAAGGCCGCCGGCGTCACGGTACGCCACGGCAGCGGGGCAGCAACCGCCCCACCGGCCGGGGCCACGCGCCTGGCGGCCGCGCCCTCGCCGACCGTTTCGCAGCTGCTCGGCCTGACGCTACCCCCCTCGGACAACTTCTTCGCCGAGACCCTCCTCAAGGACCTCGGCGCACGTTTCGGCGGCGCCGGCACCACAGCCGCCGGCGCGCGCGTCGTGCGCGAAACGCTCGCCGGCCTCGGCCTGCACCCGAGTGTCGTCGACGGCTCCGGGCTCTCACGCGAAGATCAGACCACTCCGCAGCAGGTCGTCACGCTGCTTGCCGAGCTCGCCCCAACGACACTCGGCACGACGCTGCGCGACGACATGGCCGTCGCCGGGCGCAGCGGCACGCTCTCCGAACGGATGCGCGGAACCGCCGCCGCCGGTCGCTGCCAGGGCAAGACCGGAACGCTCACCGGCGTCTCCAACCTCGTCGGCTACTGCCAGGACGCCGCCGGCCAGTACCTCGCGTTCGCGTTCTTCGACGACGGCATCGCCACCGAAACCGCGCACGTCCTGCAGGACAACATGACGATCACGCTCGCCAACTATTGAGCCACCACCGTGCAGAGGCGCCAGCCGCGTCCGGCAGTGACGGCGCCAGCCGTGTCCGACAGTGAGGGCGCCGGCCATGTCCGACAGCCCGTAGGCGGACCTCAGTCGCCGAGTAGCCGCAGCAACCCATCCTCGTCGAGCACCGGCACCTGCAGACGGCGTGCCTTCTCGAGCTTGGAGCCGGCGCTCTCGCCAGCCACGAGGTAGTCGGTCTTCTTGGAGATCGAGCTCGTCACACGTCCGCCGGCCGCCTGGATGCGCTCGGTCGCCTGCTCGCGCGTGAGGTCCGGCAGGGTGCCCGTCAAGACAAGTGTCTTGCCCGCCAGCGGCCCTTCGGAGGGCAGCGGACCCTCCTCGGCGAAGCGCAGCCCGAGCAGGCGCAGGTCGGCGATGACTTCGCGCATGTGCTGACCGTCGAGCTGGCTGCGGATCGAGTGGGCCATCTTCTCGCCGATGCCCGGGGTTTCGGCAATCCGCTCCTCCTCGGCGTGCAGCAGGGCGTCGATATCGCGGAAGCGCTGCGCGAGATTGCGCCCGGTGACCTCCCCCACCTCCTCGATCCCGAGCGCGAACAGCACCCGCGCGAAGGACCGCTGCTTGGAGTCCGCGATCGCCTTGACGAGATTACGCGCCGAGAGCTCCGCAAAGCCGTCGAGCTCGACGAGCTGCTCGGCGGTGAGCCGGTAGTAGTCGCCCGGCACACGCACGAGCTCGCGCTCCTGCAGCAGCCGCACCTGCTTCTCCCCGAGCCCCTCGATGTCCATCGCGCCGCGCGAGACGAAGTGCTTGAGTAACTGCCAGGCGCGCTCCGGACACTGGCGGTTCGGGCACGTCGTGAAAACCGAGTCGCGCGGCTTGATCGTTTTGGTGTTGCAGTACGGGCAGCGCGCCGGCGGGCGCGGGCGCGGCGGACGGCGCTCGTGCTCGACCACGTGCGGCGCCGGCGATACCACCTGCGGGATCACATCACCCGCGCGCAGCACGATCACGTCCTCGCCGGCGCGGATGTCCTTGCGCCGCAAGTCCTCCTCGTTGTGCAGCGTCGCGAGCTTGATCGTCACACCGCCGACCGCTACCGGCTCGAGGATCGCGTAGGGACGCATGTCACCGAACTTGCCGACGTTCCAGCCGATATCGAGCAGGTGCGTCACCGCCGTCGTCGGGGGGAACTTCCAGGCGATCGCCCAGCGCGGGTCGCGCCCAACAGACCCCAAGCGGCGCTGGAGCTGCAGATCGGAGACCTTGATGACCACGCCGTCGATCTCGAAGTCCAGCTCGCCGCGACGGCGCTGCCACTCCAGGCACTGCGCAACGACCTCGTCCTCGCTTCCCAGGAGCTTGATGTCGGAGTTGACGCGGAAGCCGTGCTCACGCAGCCACTGCAGCGCCTGCCAGTGAGTTTTGAAAGCGAGCCCCTCGGTAACGCCCACCTGGTAGCACCACATCGACAGCGGCCGTTCAGCCGCGAGGGTCGGATCGAGCTGGCGGATCGAGCCGGCCGCCGAGTTGCGCGGGTTCATGAACGTCGAGAGACCTTGCTCGGCCCGGCGCTCGTTGAGCGCCGCGAAGTCCTTCAGCGACATGTAGACCTCGCCGCGGACCTCCAGCAGCGGCGGCGCATCCTCGATGTGCAGCGGGATCGCACCGATGGTGCGCAGGTTGTGGGTGACGTCCTCGCCGATCTCACCGTCACCGCGGGTGGCACCGCGCTGCAGCACGCCGTCGCGGTAGATGAGGCTGATCGCGAGACCGTCGACCTTGGGCTCGACGACGTACTGGAAGCGCGGCTGCGTGAAGCCTTCGCGCGCGAGGTGGTTACGCATACGCTCCACCCACGCGCGCAGCTCCTCCTCTGAGCGCGCGTTGTCGAGCGAGAGCATCGGCTCCAGGTGCTCGACCTTCTCCAGCCGGCTCACCGGCAGCGCGCCAACGCGCTGGGTCGGCGAGTCCGGCGTCCGCAGCTCGGGATGCTCGGACTCCAGCGCGCGCAACTCGTCGAGCAGGGCGTCGTACTCCTGATCCCCGATCGTCGGATCGTCGAGCACGTAGTAGCGGTGTGCGTGCTCCTGCAGCGTGCGCCGCAGCTCCGCGGCGCGCTCGCCGGGACCGCTCACCTCAGCTAGCCTCCACCGCCGCCGAGGCCAGCAACGCCTGTAGGTCGAAGTCGCGCAGCGCCGCCAGACCCGGATGGTGGGTCAGGTCGAAGTGCAGCGGGGTCACCGCAATCCGTCCCGCCGCCACCGCCGCCAGATCGCTGCCCGGCTCGTCGTGGAAGCCGGGGTCCTGACCATAGATCCAGTAGCGCCGGCGCGGCGGCGGGCCGGCCTCCTCGCGCTCGAGCTTGAGCTCGTCGCGGTAGATGCGCTTGCCGAGCCCCGCGACCTCGACCCCGCTGGGCTCGCCCGCGGGGACGTTCACGTTCAGCAGCGTCCGCTGCGGCAGCGGGAGCACCTCCAGGCGCTCCACCAAACCCGCGACGAAGCGCGCCGCGAGGTCGAAGTTGAAGCCACCGTCGTAGCGGTAGTCAAGCGCCCGCCCACGCGACTGCTGCGAGACGGCGATGCTCGGGATGCCCAGCACGATGCCCTCCAATGCCGCCGCGACGGTGCCCGAGTAGGTGATGTCATCGCCGAGGTTGGCTCCGTGGTTGATGCCCGCGACCACGAGCTCCGCCTGGAAGTCCTGCACGACCCCCAGGCTCGCCAGGCGCACGCAATCAACCGGTGTTCCATCGGTCGCATATCCGACGCTGCCGTCGGAGAACGCGACCTCTTCGACCCACAGCGGGCGTCGCGTGGTGATCGAGCGGGCCATCGCCGAGCGATTCCCGTCGGGGGCAATCACCGCGAGGCGCACATCGGGCAGCGCCACCAGCGCGCTGCGCAGCGCCTGCAGCCCCTCGGCTTCAATCCCGTCGTCGTTTGTCAGCAATACGTTCAAAGCCATCGCGTCCCCCAGCATAGGGGCAGCATGGGAGGGAGCGATCGCCGACCGGCGCGGCGCGGCGATCGCGGCGCTCAGTAGGTAACCGACGCCAGTGCCAGACCGTGCGCGGGCGCCGTCGGACCGGCCTGCGCGCGGGGGCGGCCCTCCAGCAGACACTCGAACTCATCCATGCTGCGCCGCCCGCGGGCGACCTCGAGCATCGTCCCGACGAGCACGCGGTTCATGTGGCGCATGAACGTGTGCGCCTCGATCCAGAACTCCAGGCGCTCGCCCCACGCCAGCGCGCTCCCTCCCACCGCCAGGGCGTCGCGGGGCACATCGCGCCATTCGGCGCGCACGACATCGCGCTCGAAGCGCGTGTGGCCGGTCTCGGTGGGAGTGAAGGCCGTGAAGTCGTGGACGCCGATCAACATGCGCGCGCACTCATCCAGCGCCGCGCGGTCCAGCGGATGCGGCCACCACAGGGCGTCACCGCGCGTGAAGACCCCGCGCGCACGACGCGCGAGCACCCGATAGCAATAGGTCCTGCTGCGCGCCGCCCAGCGCGCGTCGAAGTCCGCGGGCGCCGGTTCGGCCGCGAGCACCGCGACGTCGGCCGGTAGCAGCGTGTTCAGGCGCAGTGGATCGACCGCCTCGTGGAGGTAGCTGGCCACCTGCCCCCATGCATGGACACCGCGGTCGGTGCGCCCCGCGACGGTCAGCGCCAGCGGCTCGCCGTCGTGCCCGCGCTCGCCGAGGACCGCGCGCAGCACCCGCTCCAACTCCTCCTGCACCGTGCGCAACCCCGGCTGGCGCGCCCAGCCGGCGAACTCACTGCCGTCGTACTCGAGGGTGAGCTTGGTGACCACCTCAGTGCCCTCCGGGTACGGTGGCGCCGCGCCTCACTCGAAGCGGGGCCGCGCACAGCGCGCCCTCAGACCAGCTCGAGGAAGACCATCTCCGTCGAGTCCGAGCGCCGCGGTCCGAGCTTGAGAATCCGCGTGTAGCCACCGGGACGCTCGACGTAGCGCGGGGCGACGTCGACGAACAGGCGGTGCACCGCGAACTTGTCCTGCGCGAGCGCCGCGAGTGCCTGCCGGCGCGCGTGCAGGGTGTCGGTCTTGGCGAGCGTGATCAGTTTCTCGATCTCCGGCTTGACGGCCTTCGCCTTCGCTTCGGTCGTCTTGATCCGCTCGTGCTCGAGGACCTCCTTGGTGAGGTTCATCAAGAGCGCCTTGCGGTGCGCCGAGTCGCGGCTGAGCTTGTTGCGGGTCTTCTGGTGTCTCATGGCTTCAGGAGAGTCTAGTCTTGCCGGAGGTGCAGGCCGCGCGCTTCGAGCGTTTCGATGACCTCGTCGATCGACTTCTTGCCGAAGTTCGGGATCGCGTTCAGCTCCCCCTCGGACTTTGAGATCAAATCGCCAACGGTCTGGATCCCGGCACGCTTGAGGCAGTTGTAGGAGCGCACGCCAAGCTCGAGCTCCTCGATCAGGATGCCGTACTCCTCGCCCTGCAGCGCAGCCTGAGCACCGCCGACGCCACCCACGGCAAGGCCGTGGCCGTCGAGCTGACCGCCGGGCGAGGCGCGCAGCTCCTGGATGCGATCGGCGTCCGTGAAGATCGCCAGCTGGGAGATCAAGAGCTCGGCCGCCTCGCGCAGCGCGGCCTGCGGCTCGATCGAGCCATCGGTCTCGATGTCCAGGGTGAGCTTGTCGAAGTCGGTCTTCTGGCCGACACGCGCCTGCTCGACGGCGTAGGCCACACGCCGCACGGGCGAGAAGATCGAGTCGATCGGGATCACGCCGATCGGCTGATCGGGGGACTTGTTCTCCTCCGCCGGACGGTAGCCGCGGCCGCGGCCGATCGTCATGTAGAGCTCGAGCTTGGTCTTTTTCTCGAGCGTCGCGACGTGCACATCGGGGTTGAGGATCTCAACGCCCGCCGGCAGGTCGATGTCCTTTGCGGTGATCTCCCCCGGTCCGCTGACCACCAGCGGCGCCTCCACCTCGGTCGCGTCGGAGTGCATCCGACAGACGATGCCCTTGAGGTTCAGCACGATGTCGGTCACGTCCTCCTTGACGCCAGGGATGGTGGAGAACTCGTGCGCCACACCCTCGATGCGCACGCTCGTGACCGCAGCGCCCGCCAGGGAGGAGAGCAGCACGCGGCGCAGCGAGTTCCCGAAGGTGTATCCGAACCCGCGATCCAGCGGCTCGATCGTGAACGTGCCACGGTTCTGCTCTACGGCCTCGCTTGTGATCCGGGGAATTTGGAAGTCGAGCATCAGGGTCCTAACCTCGTTGTGATCTCGCCAGCGTCCACGGACGCCGGCTCCGGGGTGTCCTCGCCGCAAGCGGCGCCGACACCGTTAAAGCTCCTACTTCGAGTACAGCTCGACGATGAGCTGCTCCTGCACCGGCGCCGCGACCTCGCGCCGCTCCGGCTTGCGCAGCACCTTGGCCGTCAGCGACTCGTGATCGGCCTGCAGCCACGCCGGGATCTGTCCGGTGAGCTCGGTGGCGTCCCTGATCACCTGCGTAGCCGGGGTCTCCGCCTTGATCGCGATCACCTCGCCGGGACGCACCTGATAGCTGGGGATGTCCACGCGGCGCCCGTTGACCGTCCAATGGCCATGGCGAATGAGCTGGCGCGCCTGGCGCCGCGAGGCCGCGAAGCCAAGGCGCACGAGCACGTTGTCCAAACGGCACTCCAGCAACGCGAGCAGGTTCTCGCCGGTGATGCCGGGCTGGCGCGAAGCCTTCTCGTAGTAGCCGTGGAACTGCTTCTCCAGCACCCCGTAGTAGCGACGGGCCTTCTGCTTCTCGCGCAGCTGCAAGCGGTACTCGCTCTGCTTCTGGCGTCCACGGCCGTGCTCGCCCGGTGGGTAGGAGCGCCGCTCGACACCGCATTTGTCCGTCAGGCAACGCTCGCCCTTGAGGAACAGCTTCTGCCCCTCGCGGCGGCACTGCTTGCACTGTGGACTGGTATCTCTAGCCATTGAGTTTCGTCCTGCTCGTTGTCGGGGGAGCGCCGGTCATACTCGCCGCCGCTTGCGGGGGCGACAGCCGTTGTGCGCCTGCGGAGTGACGTCCTTGACGCCGGTTACTTCCAGGCCCGCCGCCGAGAGCGAGCGAATCGCTGTCTCGCGTCCGGAGCCGGGGCCCTTGACGTAGACCTCGACCTTCTGCAGGCCCTGCTCGATGCCCTTGCGGGCGGCCGCGTCGGCGGTCACCTGGGCCGCGAACGGCGTCGACTTGCGCGAGCCCTTGAAGCCGGCGCCGCCGGCGGACTCCCACGCGATCACGTTGCCCTGGACGTCGGTCAGGGAGACGATCGTGTTGTTGAAAGAGGTCTTGATGTGAGCCTGGCCCACGGGGATGTTCTTCTTGGGCTTGCGCCGCCCACGAGCGCGCTTGGGAGCGGCCATTACTTCTTACCGGCTTTCTTCTTGCCGGCGACCTGCATGCGCTTGGGGCCCTTGCGGGTGCGCGCGTTGGTCTTGGTCTTCTGACCCCGCACCGGCAGGCCGCGGCGATGGCGCAGGCCGCGGTAGCAGGCGATCTCCTGCAGGCGCTTGATGTCCTGGGAGCGCTCGCGGCGCAGGTCACCCTCGACGGTCAGGTCACGGTCGATCGCATCGCGCAGGCGCGAAACCTCATCCTCGGTGAGATCGCGCACGTACGTGTCGGGACTCACTCCGACCTCCGCCAGCAACTCGTTGGCCGTCGCGCGGCCGATACCGAAGATGTAGGTCAGACCAATCTCCGAGCGCTTGTTGAGGGGAAGGTTGACTCCGGCGATGCGTGCCATCAGCCCTGCCTCTGCTTATGGCGCTTGTTCTGGCAGATCACGAGCACCGCCCCGTGGCGGCGGATGACCTTGCATTTTTCGCACATCGGCTTGACCGACGGTCGTACCTTCATGATCCCTTTCGGCTGGTCCGGCGACCCGGCTCTGGCTGCCGGGGCGGCCGCCGCTACCTGGTCGAGGATACGCCCGCGCACAAATCGCTTCGCCTGCGGGCAGGACAACGGATGGTATCACTCCCGGCCTTGCTCCGGAGTGATACCGCTCTCAGCTGCTGGTGACGTGCTCGGCCAGTGCCTCGACCGCTCCAGCCGCGCCCGGCGCGGCGGCCTCGCCAGCGCCCCCGAGATGCCACGGTGTCAGAACCCTTGGTCCCGCCGCGGTGATCGCCACGGTGAACTCGAAGTGGGCCGCGAGCGAGTCGTCCTGGGAGAAGATCGCCCAGCCATCGCCGGCGACACGCACGGCGGGCCGCCCGGCCGTCGTCATCGGCTCGACCGCCAAAACCATCCCCTCCTCCAACAGCGGCCCCTTGCCCGGGCGCCCGTAGTTGGGAACCTGGGGATCCTCGTGCATGCTGCGTCCAACGCCGTGGCCGACCAGTGAGCGAATGACCGACAGGCCGGCACCCTCGATCACTCCTTCGATCGCGTAGGAGATGTCGCCGATGCGGTTGCCCACACGGCATTGCTCGACACCCGCGAACAACGAATCGCGCGTGGCACGCAGCAGGTTCTCGGTGGCCGCAGTGACCTCGCCGACCGCGAATGTGCGCGCCGCGTCCGCGACCCAGCCGTCGAGCGTGACCCCGACGTCGACCGAGATGATGTCGCCGTCCTGCAGGCGGTAGCGCCCGGGGATGCCGTGCACGACCATCGAGTTCGGCGAGGCGCAGATCGAGCCCGGAAAGCCGCGGAAGCCCTTGAACGTCGGGACCGCCCCGCGCGAGCGGATGAAGCGCTCGGCGGCGGAGTCGAGCTCGGCGGTGCTGACGCCGGGGCGGATCTTGCTCTCCAGCAGCTCGAGCGTCTCGACGAGGATCGCACCGGCCGCCGCCATCTTCTCGATCTCAGCCGGACTCTTCTTGATGATCATGCGTCTGAGCTTAGCTTGGGCGACGCGCCGTTTCCTCGGCGCCCACAGTGGCGCCGGTCACAGCTCGTCCTCGAGACGCAACGTCGCGAGCGTCGCGCGGATATGGTCGTGGACGTCGTTGGGAGTCCGGCGCCCATCGAAGCGGCGCAGCAACCCGACACGGTCGTAGTAGTCGATCAGCGGAGCCGTCTGCCCGTGGTAGACCTCCAGGCGTCGGCGAATCGTCTCCTCCTGGTCATCCTCACGCTGGATCAGGCGCGAACCGTCCTGATCGCAGATCCCCTCGTGCTTTGGCGGATCGAGATCGACGTGGTAGATGTGGCTCGGGTTCTTCACGCACACCCGCCGGCCGGCGAGGCGCCGCACCAGCTCGTCGTCGGGAACTTCGATCAGCAGCGCCGCGCTCAGCCGCCGCTCCAAGCCCGCCAGTGCCTCGCCAAGCGCGTCCGCCTGTGCTTCATTACGCGGAAAGCCATCGAGCAGGAAGCCGTCGCGTGCGTCGGTGACCCCGATGCGATCGGTGATCATGCCGATGATCACCGCATCGGGCACGAGCTCCCCGGCCTTCATGTAGCGCTGCGCCTCGAGCCCCAACTTCGTGCCCTCCGCGACCTGCGCGCGCAGGATGTCGCCGGTAGAGATATGCGCGAGGCCGAAGTCGGCCTGCAGGCGCTCGGCCTGCGTCCCCTTGCCCGCCCCCGGGGGACCGAGCAAGATGAGATTCAACTCGGACACCCGAGCAGCCTACCGGACTACTTCAAGAAGCCCTCGTAGGAGCGCATCATGAGCTGAGCCTCCAGCTGCTTCATCGTTTCCAGCGCCACACCGATCACGATCAGGATCGAGGTGCCGCCGAGCTGGAGATTCTCGTGCGTGCGGTCGAGCAGGATCGTCGGCAGCGCCGCGACCAGCGCCAGGAAGATCGCACCTGGGAACGTCAGGCGCGCCAGGATGCGATCGAGGAATTCGGCGGTCGGGCGCCCCGGTCGCACGCCGGGGATGAACCCGCCGTACTTCTTGAGATTCTCCGCCTGGTCGACCGGGTTGAACGTCACCGCGGTGTAGAAGTAGGTGAAGACCAGGATGAAGATCGACTCCCCCACGATGTAGTGCCAGCCGCTGGGCGAGAAGAAGTCAGAGATCTGCTGGCCCCAGTGCGTGTGCACGAGCTGGCCGATCGTCGGCGGGAAGGCCATGATGCTGGCCGCGAAGATCACGGGGATCACGCCCGCCATGTTCACGCGCAGCGGCAGATAGGTCTGCCCGCCCTCGCTCATGCGCCGCCCGATCACGCGCTTGGCGTACTGCACCGGAATGCGGCGCTGGCCCTCCTGGACGAACACGATCGCGGCGACGACGGCGAGCACGAGGAACGGCATCATCACCTTGAAGACCTGATCCTGGCTCGTCCACCAGGTCTGGATCCCCGCGGGCAGGCGCGAGACGATCGAGGCGAAGATCAGCAGCGAGATGCCGTTGCTGATGCCTTTCTGGGTGATCAGCTCGCCGATCCACATCAACAACACGCAACCCGCGGTGAGGCAGACGACGATCAGGAAGATGTGGGGGGCGTCGAACTTGGTGACGACCGATTCCCCCGCGTTCGCCTGCAGCGAGTGGAACAGGAAGACGTAGCCAATCGACTGCGCGAAGGCCAGGCCAACGGTCAGGTAGCGCGTGTACTGCGTGATCCGCGCCTGGCCGACTTCGCCTTCCTTGGAGAGCTTCTCGAGCGATGGGACCACGACCTGCAGTAGCTGCAGGATGATCGAGGAGGTGATGTAGGGCATGATGCCCAGCGCGAAGATCGCGATCCGCGAGAGACTCCCACCCGAGAACAGGTTCAGCAGGCCCAGGATGTTGTTCCCGCCGAGCTGTTTTTGGATGTTGTTGACCGCGTTGAGGTTGACTCCCGGCACCGGGATGTGCGAGCCCAGGCGGTAGATCAGGAGCATCCCGGCCGTGAAGCCGATCTTCTTGCGGATGTCCGCAACTTGAAACGCGCTGAGGATGGTGGAGAGCACTCGGCGATTCTAACCCGCGCCTCGGTCCAGCGCGCAGGTCTTCCCAGAAAAGTTTCTAGGAACCGCCCGTGGCGTCGAGCACGACGCAGCTGCCGCCGGCGGCCTCGATGCGCTCGCGTGCGCTCGCGCTGAACCCGTGAGCCTGCACGGTGAGCGCCTTGCCGAGCTCGCCCTTGGCGAGCACCTTCACCGGAATGCCCTTGCGTGTACCGAGGCCCTTGGCGCGCATCAGCTCGAGCGTCACCTCGCTGCCCGCCTCGAAGCGGGCATCGAGATCGCCGATGTTCACGGCCTGGGTGTGCGTGCGGAAAGGCTCGAAAGGCATCGACTTCTTCATGTGCGGGCCGCGAAGCTTGCGCATGCGCATGTGGATCGGCATCTGCCCGCCCTCGAAGCGTGCGCGGCGCTTGGAACCCGAGCGCGAGCCCGCGCCCTTCTGCCCACGGCCCGAAGTCTTGCCCGTACCCGAGCCTTCGCCGCGGCCGATGCGCTTGCGCGGCCGGCGACTGCCGGGCGCCGGGGCGAGGCTGTGCAGGCCGATGCGCTGCGGCTGCTCGCGCTCCTCGGGGCTCACTGCGACACCCCAGCGGTCGTCTTGCGCTCCGCGCCGCCAGCGGCGGCTGCGTCCTGAACCTCGACCAGGTGGCGCACCGCGTGCAGCATGCCGCGCGCCTGCGGACCGTCGCTGACCTGCACGGCGTGTCCGATGCGACGTAGTCCAAGCGAGCGCAGCGTGTCGAGCTGGCGCTGGTTGCAGCCGTTGGCCGAACGGCGCTGGATCACGGTCAGCGCGGACATCAGGCCGGTGTCTCCTCGGCGGCCGGTGCGGCCGGCGTTGTCTCCGTCTCAGCCGTCGCGGCCGTCTCAGCGCCAGTGGCTGTCTCAGCGCTGGTCTGCGCGCCCTGCTCAGCATCGGCGGCTGCCGCCGCGCCGTCGCCGGGCGCATCCGCGACGGACTCGGGGGCGCCGTTGGTGGGCTTGTCGGTGAGGCCGAGCACCTTGTTGATCGACAGTCCGCGCAGCTTCGCGACCTCCTCGGGCTTGCGCAGCTCGCGCAGGCCGGTGACGGTCGCCTTGACGAGGTTGATCGGGTTCTGGGTCCCAAGGCTCTTGGAGAGGATGTCGTGGATCCCAGCAAGCTCGAGCACGGCGCGCACGCCACCGCCGGCGATTACACCGGTACCGGGAGCGGCGGGCTTGAGCAGCACGCGCCCGGCCCCGAAGACCCCGGTGGTCTGGTGGGTGATCGTGCTGCCGTGGCGCGGGACGCGGAAGAGATCCTTCTTGGCGCGCTCCACACCCTTCTGGATCGCCAGCGGCACCTCGTTGGCCTTGCCGTAACCGATGCCTACGACTTCGCGTTCATCGCCGACGACGACCAGCGCGGTGAACGAGAAGCGCCGGCCGCCCTTGACGACCTTGGCGACACGGTTGATCTCGACGACCCGCTCCTGGAGGTCCAGGCCGGCGGGATTTACGGAGCGGTCTGTGGGAATGTTTGACATAGCGAGGTTCGAGAGGTTAGCGGGAGAAGGCTGACAGTGGGAAGCGTGACGTTCGGTGGCGGGGCACTCGCGGGGTTCTCAAACCGTGATCCCGGCCTCACGCAGCGCCTCCGCGAAGGCACGCACGTGACCGTGATAGCGATAGCCGCCACGGTCGAAGACGACCTCGGCGATACCAGCGGCCTTGACACGCTCCGCCAGCAGCGTGCCGCTGCGAGTCGTGCGCTGCTCCTTGGCGAGCTCACGCAACTCGGGCTCGTACCAGTTGACGGCTGCCAGGGTGCGACCGGAGCGATCGTCGATCGCCTGCGCCGAGATTCCCTTGTTCGAGCGAAATACGGAGATCCGCGGGCGCGCCGCCGTGCCGGAGATCTTCGCGCGCACCCGCCGGCGGCGCTTGAGCCGGCGCTGATCCTTGGTAAGGACGGTCATGCCCGCTTACCGACCTTGCGCGCCACGTACTCGCCTTCGTAGCGGATGCCCTTGCCCTTGTACGGCTCCGGCGGGCGCTGCTTACGAATGATCGCCGCGGTCTCCCCCACGAGCTGCTTGGAGATGCCTTTGACGACGATCCTCGTCGGTTGGGGGACTTCGAACTCGATTCCGGGCGGAGCCTCGATCGGCACGGGGTGGGAGTAGCCGACGGCCAGCTCGAGGTTCTTGCCCTTCAGCTGCGCGCGGTAGCCGACGCCCTGAATCTCCAGGCGCTTCTCGTAACCCGCCGTCACGCCCTGAACCATGTTGGCGACAAGCGTGCGGGTAAGCCCGTGTAGCGCGCGGTGTTCGCCACGGTTGGTGGGACGCGAGACGATCAGCTGCTCGCCCTCGTGGACGACTTCGATATCGCGTGGGACGCGCTCGACGAGCTCGCCTTTGGGGCCGTTTACGCGGACCGACTCGGGGTCGATCGCCACGGTCACGCCGGCGGGTACGGGGATGGGTTGTCTTCCAATTCTTGACATAAGCGCAGTGCCTCGGGCCTACCAGACCTGGGCCATCACCTCGCCGCCGACGCCGGCGGCGCGCGCGTCATGGCCGGTCATGACGCCATGCGAGGTGGAGACGATCGATGTACCCATCCCGCCCTGAACCTTGGGGATGCTGCCCGCCTGCACATACGTGCGTCGGCCGGGCCTCGAGACGCGCCGCAGACCGGAGATCGCGGAGCGTCGATCCTCGGTGTACTTGAGGTGAATCTCGATTACCTGTCCCGTGGCGCCACCAGGAGCTGGGCCGACCGACCAGGATTCGATGTAGCCCTGCTCGGTGAGAATCCGCGCCAGCTCACTCTTGAGCTTGGACGCCGGCATCTCGACGGTCTCGTGGGCTGCGTGGATCGCATTGCGAATCCGCGTCAAAAAGTCGGCTATGGGATCGGTCATGGACATGTTTTGCTCTGCAGTTCCTCTGAGGTCTCTACCAGGACGACTTCGTCATCCCGGGGATCTGGCCGTTGTGGGCGAGCTCGCGCAGACAGATGCGGCACAGCCCGAACTTCTTGTACACCGCTTTGGGACGCCCGCAGCGGTTGCAGCGAGTATAGGCGCGCGTCTTGAACTTCGGAGTCCGCGCCTGCTTGACGCGCAACGAGGTCTTGGCCATCAGTCGGTTCCCTCCTGATCGGAGTCGGCGGATGCACTCGAAGCATCCGTAGCGGTGTCCGCGGGCGTGGCGGCACCCTGGTCGAACTCGGGTGGGCGGTTATAGGTCGAGAAGGGCATGCCGAGCGCCAAGAGCAGCGCAAAAGCCTCAACGTCGGTGGGGGCGCTTGTCGTGATCGTGATGTCCAGGCCCCGGACCTGGTCGATCGTGTCGTAGTCGATCTCCGGAAAGATGATCTGTTCGCGCACACCCATCGAGTAGTTGCCGCGCCCATCGAACGAACGCGAGTAGAGACCGCGGAAGTCGCGGATCCGCGGGATCGCGATCGAGACGAGCCGGTCCAGGAACTCGTAGCCGCGGTCGCCGCGCAGCGTCACGGCCACCCCCACGGGCATTCCCTCACGCAGTTTGAAGGCCGCGATCGACTTGCGCGCGCGGCGCACGCTCGGCTGCTGGCCGGCGATCGTCGCTAGCTGGTCCTGCGCCGCCTTCAGCGCCTTGGAGTCCTGCTTGGCGTCGCCGACGCCCATGTTCAGCGTGATCTTCTCGAGCTTTGGAACCTGCATCGCGGAGGAGTAGCCGAAGCGCTCGATGAGCTGCGGACGGATCTCCTCCTGATAGCGGACCTTCAGACGTGAGGGTGCGGCGGTGGCAGCGCTCATCAATCGATCCTCGTGCCCGTGCGCCTGGAGACGCGGAAGGCCTTGCCGTTCTCACGCTCGACACCGACGCGCGTGGGCTTGTTGTCCTTGGGGTCGAGCAGCATCACGTTGGAGATGTGAATCGGACCCTCGCGCTCGATCACGCCACCGGCCGCATTGGTGTTGGCGCCGCTGACCTGCTGGGGCTTGGTGTGACGCTTGATCATGTTGAGTCCCTCGACGAAGACGCGCTGGCGACGCGGCTCGGTGCGCAGCACGCGACCGCTCTTGCCGCGGTCCTTACCCGCGATCACCTTGACCTGATCCCCGCTATGGATCTTCATCGAGCGCGGCACCGTGCTGTTGCGGGCGCTGGCAGACTTGCGAGCGCTCATCAGATGACCTCGGGCGCGAGCGAAACGATCTTCATGAAGTTGCGATCCCGCAATTCGCGGGCGACGGGCCCGAAGACGCGCGTGCCGCGCGGGTTGTTCTGGTCGTCGATGATCACGGCCGCGTTCTCATCGAAGGCGATGTAAGTGCCATCGTCGCGCCCGAAGGGCTTCTTGGTGCGCACCACGACGGCCGTGACGACCTCGCCCTTTTTGACGGTCCCATGCGGATTGGCCTGCTTGACGGTGGCCGTGATGACGTCGCCGACATGCGCGTAGCGACGGCGCGAGCCGCCCTTGACGCGAATGCAGAGGATCTCGCGTGCGCCCGTGTTGTCCGCGACGCGCAGCCTGGTCTCGTTCTGGATCATGCCTGGGCCTCCATCCTCAGCGTGCCCTCTCCAGCACATCCACGAGCTTCCACCGCTTCGTGCGTGACAGCGGGCGGCTCTCGACCACGCGCACGGTGTCGCCCTCGTGCGCCTCGTTGCTCTCGTCATGGGCGTGCAGCGTGCTCGAACTGCGCACGATCTTCTCGTAGCGGCGGTGCCGGCGGGCGACGTCGATACGCACCGTGATCGTTTTGTCGGCCTTGTCGGAGACCACGATCCCCTGGCGCACCTTGCGCGTGCCCTGCTCGCGCTCGGCGGAGGCGGGCGGCGCGGCGCTGGGAGCGCTCGCGCGAGCGGCAACTCGCTTGCTGCGTTCCTGTAGCCGGCGCGCACGGCGGCGCACAGCCTTGCGGCGCCGCTCGGCGTCGCGTTCGGCGTGGCGCTCCTCCGGAGAGCGCGGCTCACGCGCGCTGCCGCTATGGGTAGAGCGCGCCTTGCTCCGGCGCTCCTTGGGAGCGAGCTGCTCGACGGGCTCAGCCGGCGCCGCGCTCGCCGCGGGCGCGGGCGCCTCGACGGCGCTCTCCGCTGCCGGCGCGGTCTGCTCTGGGGTCTCGTTCTCTTGTTCCTCAGCCATTTCGTTCTTTCTCGCGTGTGACGGTCAATGCCCGCGCGAGGTCGCGCCGGGCGCGGGCGATTCCCGCGGTGTTCTCGAGCTCACCGGTGGCGTTTGCGAAGCGCAGCCCGAAGAGGTCCTTGCGCAGCGTCGAGAGGTGCTCGGCCAGTTCGCTGTCGGGCATATCGCGGAGGTCTTTGGCATTCATCGTGCTCTAGTCCTCGCGCATCACGAACTTCGACTTGACGGGGAGCTTGTGCGCGGCCAGCCGGATTGCGTCACGCGCAAGCGGCTCCGGTACGCCGGCGAGCTCGAACATGACACGTCCCGGCTTCACCACGGCAACCCAGCCCTCGGGCGAGCCCTTGCCGGAGCCCATGCGCGTCTCGGCCGGCTTCTTGGTGACCGGCTTGTCCGGGAAAACGTTGATCCAAACCTTGCCGCCACGCTTGATCTTGCGCGTCATCGCGATTCTGGCCGCCTCGATCTGGCGGTTCGTGAGCCACCCCTGCTCGAGCGACTTCAAGCCGTACTCGCCAAATTGGACCTTCACCTGGGCACGCGAAGGACCACCGCGGCGACCGCGATGCTGCTTGCGATGCTTGACGCGCTTGGGGGAGAGCATCAGCGCGTCACCTCAGGGCTGCGGCTACCGGGACCACGTCCGCCGCCGGGCCCACCGGGGCCACGTCCACCGCCGGGGCCACCCGGACCGCGACCACCGCCGCCGCCACCACCAGGACCACGACCGCCGCCACCCGGGCCACGACCACCGCCGGGGCCACCCGGTCCGCGTCCACCACCGGGGCCGCCGGGACCACGTCCGCCGCCGGGACCGCCCGGACCGCGACCGCCGCCAGGACCACCAGGTCCACGCCCGCGTCCGCCGGGCCCGCCGCTGCCGCCGCGACCACGCCCGCGGCCATCACGGCCGTCGCGCCCGCCGCGACCATCGCGGTCGGAGTTCGGCGGAGCCGGGGCGCTCATGTCGGTGAGGTCCGCGCCGGTGTAGCCCTCGGGCATGATCTCGCCCTTGTTGACCCAGCACTTCACGCCGATGCGTCCGAAGGTCGTCGCGGCCTCGTGGAAGCCGTAGTCGATGTCGGCGCGCATCGTGTGCAGCGGGACGCGGCCATCGGAGTAGCTTTCGGTGCGCGCCATCTCCGCACCGCCGAGACGGCCGGCAACCTGCACCTTCACGCCCTTGGCACCGGAGCGCATCGCGCTGGTCAGCGCGCGCTTCATCGCGCGGCGGAAGGCGACACGATTCTGGAGCTGCTCCGCGATCGACTGCGCGACCAGCTTGGCATCGAGCTCGGGACGCTTGATCTCCAGGATGTTGACCTTGATCTGCTTCTGCGTCATGCGGTGCAGGTCACGGCGCAGGGCGTCGACTTCGGTACCGGACTTGCCGATCACGATGCCGGGCCGGGCGGTGTGGATGTTGACCTGCAGCTCGCCGGAGTCCTTGCGGATCGTGATGTCCGAGAGGCCGGCGTGCGCGAGCCTGCGAATGATGTGCTCGCGGATGCGGATGTCCTCAGCGAGATACTCGGCGAAGTGGCGCTCGTTGAACCAGTTGGACTTCCAGTCGTGGATGTAGCCCACGCGCATGGCCTCTGGGTGAACCTTCTGTCCCATTCTCGCTCTTCGTCTCTCTCTCTCGCAGTAACTTTGGGTCGCTTGGAAGCTCTTGCGCGCCGCTAGGGCCGCGGTGTGAGCGTGATCGTCAGGTGGCTGGTGCGCTTACGAATCGGGGTCGCCCTACCCATAGCCCGCGGCCGGAAGCGCTTGATCGTCGGCCCCTCGTCGGCGTAGGCCTCGCGGACGATCAGATCGTCCTCGAGCAATTCGTGGTTGTTCTCCGCGTTGGCCACCGCCGACTCGAGCAACTTGCTCCAGTCGCGCGCCACATCGCGGGGCGTAAAGGCGAGGATAGCGCGCGCCTCCTGAACGGACTTGCCACGCAGGTGCCCGCAGACCATCCGCGCCTTGCGCGCCGAGGTGCGCACGTAGCGCGCGTGGGCGCGCACCGTCGAGCGGCGTGCCAGCGATGCGCCTTTTTTCCCAGACACCGGCTTGGACTCCGCAGCGGGCGTCTCGGCCTCCGCAACAGCTTTGGCCGCAGCTTTTTTGGCGGGCGCTTTTTTCGGGGCGGCCTGCTCCGCATCCGCCTTGCCCTCAGCCGCGGGCGCTTTGGCTTTCGCGGCTTTTTTGGCTTTGGGTGCGGCCTCCTCGGGCGCAGCCTTCTCGGGCGCGGCATCCTCAGGCGCGGCATCCTCGGCGCTAGCCGCCGACTCCTCGGCCTTCGCCGCGGGCTTCTCGGCCGCCGCTTTTTTAGCTTTGGCCGCAGGTTTCGGGGTCGCCTGCGCCTCGCCCTCGGCGGGCGCCTGTGCCTCCGGCGTCTCCTGCGGGTCCTGCTCGTCAGCCACGCTCATCGAACCTTTCCGGAACCGGAGTGCCCGCGGAAGTGGCGCGTCGGCGCGAACTCGCCGAGCTTGTGACCGACCATCGACTCGCTGACGAACACGGGGATGTGCTTCTTGCCGTCGTGCACCGCGATCGTGTGCCCAACCATCTGCGGGAAGATCGTCGAGGTCCGCGACCACGTACGCACCATCTGTTTGCGGTTCTCCTCGTTGAGCTTCTCGATACGCGCGAGCAGGCGCTCTTCGACCCACGGGCCCTTCTTGCTGGATCTACTCATCTTTGCTTGCCCTTCCCGCGTCGCCTACCGCGCACGATGTACTTGTTCGAAGTCTTGTTCTTCTTGCGGGTCCGGTACCCGAGCGTGGGCACGCCCCACGGGGTCACCGGATGGCGACCGGCGGTGGTCGAGCCCTCGCCGCCGCCGTGCGGGTGATCGACGGGGTTCATCGCCACGCCGCGCGTCTGCGGACGCACGCCCATGTGGCGCTTGCGCCCGGCCTTGCCGACCTTGACGTTCTGGTGCTCCGCGTTGCCGACCACGCCGACGGTGGCGCGACACTCCGCACGCACGAGGCGCATCTCCCCGGAGGGCAGTCGCAGCGTCGCCATCTCGCCGTCGCGGGCCATGAGCTGCACCGAAGCGCCAGCCGAGCGGGCCAGCTGCCCGCCGCGTCCGGGCTGCAGCTCCACGTTGTGGATGACCGTACCGATCGGCATGCGCGCCAGCGGCAGGCAGTTGCCGACGGCGATGTCGGCGTCGTCTCCGGAGCCAACCATCATGCCCACCGTGAGCCGCTGCGGCGCGAGGATGTAGCGCTTCTCGCCATCAACGTAGTGCAGGAGCGCGATGTAGGAGGAGCGGTTGGGGTCGTACTCGATCGCCGCAACCTTCGCGGGCACGCCGTCCTTGCGGCGCTTGAAGTCGATGCGCCGGTAGAGACGCTTGGCGCCGCCACCGCGATGGCGCGCCGTCTTGCGCCCGTTGGCGTTGCGCCCGCCGCTCTTCTTGAGCCCTTCGACGAGCGTGCGCTCGGGCTCGGTCTTGGTGATGTCGGCGAAGTCCGGGTAGGACGCAAAGCGGCGTCCGGGACTCGTGGGCTTTGGTTTGCGAATCGGCATGGTCTTTGCTGGTTCTCCGCCTAGAGGCCCTCGAGCCCCTGGAAGATCGGGATGGTCTCGCCGGAGCGGACCTCGACAATGGCCTTCTTCCAACTGCGCGTGCGCCCCGTCGTGCTGCCGCGCCGCTTGGGCTTGGACTTCACGCTGGCGGTACGCACGCTCACGACGTGCACGTCGAAGAGCGCCTCAACCGCCTGGCGGATCTCGGTCTTGTGCGCATTTGAGTGCACGCGGAACGTGTACTTGCCGGCCGCCGAGAGCACGTAGCTCTTCTCGGAGACCACCGGGCGGATCAGAACCTGGGAGTGCTCCATCAGTCCTCCGTGCCTGCCTTCTTGGCCGTGGACTTGGAGTCCTCCTTGGAGCCGGCCGCACGTGCGGTGAGGCCATCGAGCGCCGCCTGGGAGACCACCAGCGAGGCCGCCCCCAGTAGGTCGGCGACACCGACGTTCTCGTGCGCGAGCACCGACACGCGCGCGAGGTTGCGGAAGGAGAGCGCCGCGGCCGACTCCTCCGCCGCGAGCACGATCAAGGTCGGCCCGGCGGGACGGGTGGAATCGTTCCAGCTTTCCAGCAGCTCCAGTGCTTGGCTGGTCTTTGGCGCCGTGAACGCGGCGGCGTCGAGGATCGCGATCGATCCACGCTCCGCGTGCAGCGAGAGGGCGCTGCGCAGCGCGGCGCGCTGCTCCTTGCGGTTGACCTTGAAGGTGTACGAACGCGGATGCGGGCCAAAGACCGTACCGCCGCCCGTCCAGACCGGCGAGCGGCTGGAACCGGCGCGCGCACGTCCCGTGCCCTTCTGGCGCCAGGGCTTGGCGCCACCGCCGGAGACCATCCCGCGGGTTTTGGTGGCCGCCGTACCACGACGTCGCGCGGCCTGCTCGGCGCGGACGCTCTGATGGACCAGCGGACCGTTGAAGCTCGCGCTGAACGCGCGCTCGTCGAGCGCGACCTGCTTGGTCGCGGCCGAGTCGGACCCCAAAATTGGCGCGTCAGGCATCGCTGCGCACCTCCACCACCGCGCCGCGCGGACCGGGCACCGAACCACGAATCAACAGCAGATTCTGAGCGGAGTCGACCGCGACGATCTTCAGACCCTTCTGGGTAGCGCGACGGTTACCCATCTGGCCGGGACCACGGATCCCCTTCATGACGCGCGCCGGTGTCGCGGACGCACCGATCGAACCGGGAGCGCGGACGTTGTGCGAACCGTGCGACTTGGGGCCACTCTTGAAGCCGTGGCGGCGGATCGTGCCCTGAAAGCCCTTGCCCTTGGAGACGCCGGCGATCTTGACGCGAGCACCGACCTCGAAAGAGGCCACCGTGACGTTCTCGCCGATCTGCAGTTCGGCGGCCTCCCCGCGAAACTCGACGAGGTGCCGCAGCGGCGGCGCGTCGGCCTTCTTCAGATGCCCGAGCTCGGCTTTGGTCAGGCGCTTCTCGCGCGTCTGACCGAAGGCGAGCTGCACGGCTTCGTAACCGTCGCGCTCGAGCGTGCGGATCGCTGTGACCGGACACGGCCCAGCCTCCAGCACCGTCACACGCGCAACGCTGCCGTCATCCTGGAAGATCTGGGTCATCCCCAGCTTCTTGGCGAGAATCGCGGGCATCGAGATCAGGTGGCGAGACGGATCTCGATGTCGACGCCGGCGGGCAGGTTGTCGAGACGCTGTAGCGAGTCGACCGTCTTGGGCGTCGGCTGGTGGATATCGATCAGGCGCTTGTGCGTACGAATCTCGAAGTGCTCGCGCGAGTCCTTGTCCTTGAAAGGCGAGCGGATCACGCAGTAGACGTTCTTCTCCGTCGGCAGCGGCACCGGTCCGGAGACGCTCGCGCCGGTGCGCGTAGCTGTGTCGACGATCTCCTTCGCGGCCGACTCGATCGCGGAGGTGTCGTACGCCTTCAGGCGGATGCGGATCTTGTTTTGGTTGGCTGGCGCCATGTGAAATCTCGATTGCTAGAGGGAGCAGGCTCGCCGGCCACTGCCGACTGCGCCACCCCCAGGGGCTCGCTAGGACTCGTTCGTATCGGATACAGACAAAAAAAAGAACGTCCCCCGGCACTGGCCGAGGGACGTTCGGCGGTACTACTGAATGATCTCGGTGACCACGCCCGAACCAACCGTGCGCCCACCCTCGCGGATGGCGAAGCGCAGTCCCTGGTCCATCGCGATCGGCTGGATCAGCTCGATCTCCATCTGGACGTTGTCGCCGGGCATGACCATCTCGACACCCTCCGGCAGGCGCGCTACGCCGGTGACATCGGTGGTGCGGAAGTAGAACTGCGGCCGGTACCCGGTGAAGAACGGCGTGTGGCGGCCGCCCTCCTCCTTCTTGAGCACGTAGACCTCGGACTTGAACTTGGTGTGCGGCGTGATCGAGCCCGGCTTGCACAGCACCTGTCCGCGCTCGATCTCCTCGCGCTTGGTGCCGCGCAGCAGGCAGCCCACGTTGTCGCCCGCGCGACCCTCGTCGAGGATCTTGCGGAACATCTCCACGCCCGTGACGACCGTCGTGGTCGTGTCATGCACGCCGACGATCTCGACCGTGTCACCCGTGTTGATGATGCCCTGCTCGATGCGCCCGGTCGCGACCGTGCCGCGGCCGGTGATCGAGAAGACATCCTCGACCGGCATCAGGAAGGGCTTGTCGAGCTCACGCACGGGCTCCGGGATGTAGCTGTCAAGCGCGTCGGCGAGCTCGAAGATCTTGGCCTTGTAGGCCTCGTCGCCTTCGAGCGCCTTCAGCGCGGAGCCGATGATGAAGGGGATGTCATCGCCCGGGAAGTCGTATTCGGAGAGCAGCTCGCGAACCTCGACCTCGACGAGCTCGAGCAGCTCCTCGTCGTCGACCATGTCGGCCTTGTTGAGGAACACCACGATGTAGGGAACGCCGACCTGACGCGCCAGCAGGATGTGCTCACGGGTCTGGGGCATCGGGCCGTCAGCCGCCGAGACCACGAGGATCGCGCCGTCCATCTGCGCAGCGCCGGTGATCATGTTCTTGACGTAGTCCGCGTGTCCGGGGCAGTCGACGTGCGCATAGTGGCGCTTGTCGGTCTGATACTCGACGTGCGAGGTCGCAATCGTGATCCCGCGTTCCTTCTCCTCGGGCGCGTTGTCGATCTCCTCGAAGCTGCGGGCTTCGGCGCCTCCCTTCTCGGCCAGCACCGTCGTGATGGCAGCGGTCAGCGTCGTCTTGCCGTGGTCGATGTGACCGATCGTGCCGACGTTGACATGCGGCTTGTCGCGCTCGAACTTCGCCTTGCCCACTTGTGTTCGCTCCTCAATCGCCTTTTTTGTGTCGCCCGCCACCCGGATACCGACGCCGCGTGGGACAACCCGAGAAATCTATCTAAATAGGGACCGTCGTGCCTGCTGACTAAAAAGGAGGGTCACCCGCCGACCTTAAGCCGGGACCGGTTCCCCCGTACGCTGTTCGATGATCTTCTCCGCGATGTTCGGGGGTACCTCCTCGTAGCCCTCGAACTGCATGGTGTAGTTCGCGCGCCCCTGCGTGTTGGAGCGCAGGTCGGTCGCGTAACCAAACATCTCGCTGAGCGGAGCGCGGCCGGTGACGGCAAGCGCGTTGCCGCGCCGCTCCTGGCCCTCCACGCGCCCACGACGGCGCGAGAGGTCGCCGATGACATCGCCCAGGAACTCCTCCGGGGTGACGACCTCGACGGCGAAGATCGGCTCCAGCAGGACCGGCTTGGCGCGTTTGGCGGCCTCTTTGAAAGCGAGCGAGCCCGCTACCTTGAAGGCGATCTCCGAGGAGTCCACGTCGTGATACTTGCCATCGACGAGCGTCACCCGGATGTCGACCATCGGGTACCCGGCCTTGACACCATTCTCCAACGCCTCCTCCACACCCTTCGCGACAGCGGGAATGTATTCGGAGGGGATCGCGCCACCCTTGATCTTGTTGACAAACTCGAAGCCTTCGCCGGGCGCGGGTTCGATGTCGATGTAGACGACGCCGTACTGGCCCGAACCACCCGTCTGACGCACGAACTTGCCCTCCACCTTCTCGGCCGTGCCGCGCACGGTCTCGCGGTAGGAGACCTGCGGACGCCCGACGTTGGCCTCCACGCCGAACTCGCGCTTCATGCGATCCACCAGCACTTCGAGGTGCAGCTCGCCCATCCCCGAGATCTCGGTCTGGCCGGTCTCTTCGTTAGTGCGCACCTGGAAGGTCGGGTCCTCTTCGGCGAGGCGCCCGAGCGCGATCGACATCTTCTCCTGGTCGACCTTCGTCTTGGGCTCAACCGCAACCTTGATCACGGGCTCCGGGAAAACAATGTTCTCCAAGCGCACCGGAGCGTCGGGGGCGGCGAGCGTGTCGCCAGTGATGACCTGCTTGATCCCCACGGCCGCGGCGATATCGCCGGCGTAGACCTCGGGGACCTCCTCGCGCTCATTGGCGTGCATCATCAGGATGCGCCCGATGCGCTCGGTGCGCCCGCTGTTGACGTTGAGCACGCGCGAGCCCGCCTCCAGGCGCCCGGAGTAGACGCGGAAGAAGGTCAGCTTGCCGACATACGGATCGGCCATGATCTTGAAGGCCAGCGCCGTGAAGGGCTCGGAGTCATCGGCATGGCGCTGCACCTCGCGCTCAGCATCCTGACCGCGCACCAGTTCGTGGCCCGTGATCGGCGGCACGTCCAGCGGCGAGGGCAGGTAGGCGATGACCGCGTCCAGCAGCGGCTGCACACCCTTGTTCTTGAAAGACGAGCCGCACAGCACCGGCGTCAGCTTGGTCGAGAGCGTCGCCTTGCGGATCGCCTGCTTGAGCAGCTCCTCGGGAATCTCGGCCTCCTCGAGGATCAGCTCGACCAGTGCATCGTCGTAGTGGGAGACTTCCTCCAACAGGTGCTCGCGCGCGGCGGCCGCGGCGGCCGCGAGCTGCTCCGGAATCTCGCGCTCCTCCTGCTCCTTGCCGAGCTCGTCCTTGTAGACGATCGCTTTCATCGCCACCAGGTCGATTACGCCCACAAACTCGCTCTCCGCGCCGATCGGCAGCTGGATCGGTACCGGCTTGGCGCCGAGGCGGTCGATCATCGTCTGCACGCCACGCTCGAAGTCCGCGCCGATGCGGTCCATCTTGTTGATGTACGCGATGCGCGGGACGTGGTACTTGTCGGCCTGGCGCCAGACGGTCTCCGACTGCGGCTCCACGCCGGCGACGGAATCGAACAGCGCGATCGCACCGTCGAGCACGCGCAGCGAACGCTCGACCTCGACGGTGAAGTCGACGTGGCCCGGCGTGTCGATGATGTTGATGCGATGACCCTTCCACTCGGCGGTCGTCGCCGCGGAGGTGATCGTGATGCCGCGCTCCTGCTCCTGTTCCATCCAGTCCATCGTCGCCGCGCCGTCGTGGACCTCGCCGATCTTGTAGGTGCGCCCCGTGTAGTAGAGGATGCGCTCCGTCGTCGTCGTCTTGCCGGCGTCGATGTGCGCCATGATCCCGATATTGCGGGTGTTCAAAAGTGTGAATTTACGTGGCATCGCGTGGAGTGGGTGTGGTTGAAAACGGGGGCCGGCTTAGCTGAATAGGCGCATCGGTACTCGAACTGCGGGCAAAAAAAGAGGCCCCTCGGGCCCACGCGCGCTGCTGGATATCCAGGCCGGTCGCGGTGCTATCTGCTCGAGGTCTCCATGTTTCGCTGATTCGCCGCGAGGGGGGAATGTTCGCACGACTGCCCCTCCGCCCGGGCGGATGCCGACTATAGCAGAGGTTTGAGCTCCGGCAACACGTTTTGCAGGGCGCCGCACTCACGCTCGGCGCCGTCCCAGCTGGCACCCACTCCGGCAGCGACGAGGAGTGTCTTGACCAGCTTGGAGCTATCCCTCGACGTCGTCCTCGAAGACCGCGCGCAGGCGTGTAAGCACGCGCGTCGCCGCCCGCAGCTCCTCGCCCTCGACGTCGGCGAGAGCCTGCTCCCAGCGACCCTGCCAGCGCTCGCGCTTAGCCTCGATCTCACGCCGGCCACGGGCGCTCAGGCGCGAGACCACGACGCGCTTGTCGCACTCCGAGCGCGCGCGCTCGACGTGACCGCTGGCGGCGAGGTGCTCGAGCATCTGGGTGACGGTCGCCGGCGTGAGCTGTGCCGCCGTGGCCAGCTCCCCCGCGGAGAGCGCGCCGCGCTCGTAGAGCTCCACCAGCAGCTCGTACTGCGCGTGGCTCAGCTCACCTTCGGCGAGGTGGGTATCGCGGCCCCGCAGGCGCCTGAGACTGCGGAACAACGAGCGAAACGCCAGGCCGAGCTCAGCGATCTCCGCGACCCGCTGCTCGCGGGTAACCCGGCCGCCGCGCGCGCGCTCGCGCGGAGTCGTGGAGTCGCCCGGGAGCTGGGTCTGAGTACCAGGCGCAACGGAAGCCGTCACCGTGCGCGACTTGGCGGTGCCGGCTCCGGAGGATTTGGTGGAACCGGCCATCCTCTCCCCCAGCCCCGCCGCGGCGACCTAGACCCCGACCGGCTCGCCGACGGTCTCGGGGACCACCGCTGGGGAGCTCGCGGCTTGCTCGGATGCAGCGCCAGCCTGCGGGCGCTCGGCGCGCAGCAGCATCAGACACGGGATCAGCGACAGCGCGGCGATCCCCAGCGCCCACCAGTAGGCGGTGTCGAACGCGCTTGCCTGCGCAGCCGGCGTGACGGCGCCCGCCGCGGAGCGCTGCAGGACAACCGCGAGGATCGCGGTGCCGATCGCGCCGCCGGTGCGCTGCAGCGCGTTGATCTGCGGGGTCGCGTCGGAGATCTGCTCGGGACGCATCGCCGAGAAGGCCGCTGTCATCGCGGGCATGAAGCACAGGCCGATGCTGAGGCCCCGCACTACGAGCACCAGCGAGATCGCCACGATCGAGGTATGCGCGCCGATGAACGTAAAGGGCAGCGTGCTAACGCACAGCAGCGAGACGCCTCCGAGCGCGATGCGGCCGCCACCGAAGCGCGCGGTGAGGCGGCTGGCGAGCGGCATCGCGATCAGCGCGCCGATCCCCTGCGGTCCGGTGAGCAGCCCCGTATTGATCACGCTCTCGCCGCGCACCTCCTGGTAGTAGAGGGGCACCAGGATCATCGCGCCGAACAGCGCCGCGCCCAAGCCGAAGTTCGTCAGCGCGGCCCCGGCGAAGACGCGGTTGGCGTACATGCGGATATCCAGCAGCGGCCGCTCGACGCGCAGCGCGTGGATGCAGAAGAGCACCGTCAGGGCCAGCCCGACAACGATCGGCACGATCACTTCAGGCGAGCCCAGCGCCGCGCCGGAGCCGAGTTCGCTGACGCCGTAGATACTCGCCGCGAATCCCGTCGGCAGTAGCACGAGCCCCAACACATCCAGACGCCCGGCTGCACCGGAATCGGTTTGCGGCAGCATCCGCCAGCCGAGGATGAACGCGACGAGTCCGATCGGCACGTTGACGAAGAAGATCCAAGACCAGTGCAGGTTCTGCAGGATCAAGCCACCGACGACCGGCCCCAGGATCGGCGCGATCATCGCGGGCATCGTGACGACTCCCATCACCCTGCCCATCCGCAGCGGACCGGCGACCTGCGCCATGATCATCATCGCGACCGGCATGATCATCCCGCCGCCCAGGCCCTGCAGGATGCGGAAGAAGACGAGTGAGGTGGTTGTGTTGGCCAGCCCGCAGAGCGCGGAGCCGCCGGTGAACAGGACCAGCGAGGTCAGGTAGACGCGCTTGGCGCCGAAGCGCCGCGCGGCCCAGCCGGTGACCGGAATGATCGCCGCCAGCGAGAGCAGATAGCCGGTGATCACCCACTGGACCTGCGAGAGCGGACTGTGCAAGTCGTGCGAGAGCGTGTTGAGCGCGACGTTGACGATCGTGGTGTCGAGGATCGACATCACCATCCCCAGGATCAACACGCCCGAGATCACCCACACGTGCCGCTCGATGCGCGCGGAGGCGGGCTGGTTGGGCTGGTCGGCGCTGTAAGAAGACATTTGGTACCGAAATATTAGGTACCAAATGATTATCTTTCAAGGGGTACGGACAAAAATTGCCCGTCCCGCCAAGCGGGCGCGCCGCTATCCAGCGTGGGCGCTACCCATCCAGGCCCCGAAGGGGCCGATCAAAAAAGACGGACGCCCTACCAGCGGTAGTGCGCGAAGGCCTTGTTGGCCTGAGCCATGCGGTAGATGTCGTCCTTGCGCTTGTAAGCCCCACCCTGCTGGGACTGCGCATCGAGCAGCTCGTTGGCCAGGCGCTGCGCCATCGTCTTCTCGCGACGCTGGCGCGCGAACTCGACCAGCCAGCGCACCGCCAGCGTGCGCGCGCGGCGCGAGGCCACCTCCACGGGCACCTGGTAGGTCGCACCGCCGACGCGACGCGATTTGACCTCGAGCGTTGGCGTGAGCGCCTTGATCGAAGCCTCCAGCGTCTCCAGCGGATCTTTGTCGCTGCGCTCCCCCAGCAGTGCCAGCGCGTCGTAGACGATGCGCTCGGCCGTTGACTTCTTGCCGTCCAGCATCACCTTGTTGATGACCTGCTGGACCAGCTTGGAGCGATGGACCGGGTCCGGCTCGACCGGACGGATCTGGGCGGCTGCGCGGCGGGGCATCTACTTTTTCTTCACGCCGTACTGCGAGCGGGCCTTTTTGCGGTCGTTCACGCCGGCCGCGTCGAGCGTGCCGCGCACGACCTTGTAGCGCACGCCCGGCAGGTCCTTGACGCGACCGCCGCGCACGAGCACCACGGAGTGCTCCTGCAGGTTGTGGCCCTCGCCCGGGATGTAGGCGGTGACTTCGATCGAGCCCGAGATGCGCACACGGGCGACCTTGCGCAGGGCCGAGTTAGGCTTCTTCGGGGTCGTCGTGTACACACGCGTGCACACCCCGCGCCGCTGCGGCGCCGCAGTTTTCTTCTTGCGGCCCTTGCCCGACTTCAGGCCGGGAGTCGCGAGCTTTTTCTTCGGGGCCACGCGGCCCTTGCGCACAAGCTGAGAGGTAGTCGGCATTCGGTCGGGGATGGTAGCAGCGCCGGAGCCGATGCTACGCCGCGGCGGCCACACCGGCCGCGCGCACCGGCGCCGGCATCAACGCCGAGGCCACGATCACGAGTACGAACGCGAGCGCCTCGCAGACGATCCCCAGCGGACTGGCGGCGAGGGGGTCGCCGAACACGACGATCCCACCGGCGATCCCCGCAATGTTGGCGGCGGCGCCGGTGACCGCGATCACGGGCACCGCGTCTCCATCCTGCAGACCCCGCGCGGAGGCGTAGAAGGCGACCACCGAAGCAAGCAGCGCGACCGCCAGCCACGGGCTCAGCAGCACGCCGAGTGCCCCGTGCGCGCCGACGATTCCCGTGAGCGCCTTGATCGAGGTATCCGAGACCCCGAACAGAACACCGGAGGCCGCGCCGAGCATCACGCCGTGGTGCTCCGCCTGGCCGCCCATCCGCGGGCCCATGATCAGCAGGCCTCCCAGCCCGAACAGCCCCGCCTCGAAGGAGATCATCACCGCGGGCGAGAAGTGCGAGTGCGCGCCGTGCATCGCCGGCAGCGTCAGGCCCAGCAGCACGAGGCCCGCGGCGGTCAGCCACAGCCCGAGCCACTGCCGGCGCCCGACGCGGAAGCCGAACAGGCGGTCGGCCATCACCGCGATCAAAACCACGCCCCCGGCGAGTGCGACCTGCACGACCGACATCGGCGCGAGCGCGAGCGCCGCGACGTGCAGGCCCCAGGAGGCCGTCGCGATGATCATCCCCAGCGTGAACCACTTCGAGGAGAACAGCTCGCGCCCGGAGCGCAGCGGGTGGCGCACGCTGACCCGCGGGACTTCACCGGCGCCGCGGTACTTATAGAAGAAGCCGAGGTTCGCGACGAACGCGCAAGCGAGGGCGAGGAATATGCCGAGATCGAATGTCATGGTCTGTGTGTTGCGTGCGGTACCGCGAACGCGAGGGTCCATCGGCAGGGGCGGCAGAGTGCTTTACTGCCCCGCATCGATCCGGGCAGATTAGCCGCAATAACCTCTGCCGGAGCTAAAGGGCTCGTAACGCACATGTCGCTTAATGCCGACCTAACAAGGCCTTTGCTGCTGGTCGACATCGACGGAGTTGTCTCCCTCTTCGGTTTCCCACCACACGCGCCGTCCGATCTTCGATCGGTCGCGGGGTCGTTCCACTCGATCGACGGCATCCCGCACTTCCTTTCGTCCACCGCGGCCGCTCACCTGCTCGCGCTGGGCAAGTTCTACGAGCTCGTCTGGTGCAGCGGCTGGGAGGAGCGCGCCAACGAATACCTCCCCGCGCTGCTCGGGCTGCCCGCCGAGCTGCCCTTCCTGCGCTTCGCGCCCGCGGTGCGGGCGACGAGCGGGGTCGGCGGGAGCGGTGCCGAGCGCTCCACGCGCGGACACTGGAAGCTCGACGCGATCGACGCCTACGCCGGAGCGCGCGCGCTGGCGTGGATCGACGACTGCCTCGACGACGCCTGCCACACCTGGGCCGCCGCGCGCGGGGCGCCGACACTGCTCGTGCGCACCGACGCCGCGGTCGGGATCACCGCGACGCACGTCGCGGAGCTCACGCGCTGGGCGCGGGACCTTGGCCGGCGTGACAGCTCCCCGGGCTCCGCGTAACGGAAGTGCCACCTTGTGATCGTCCGCGTGACGTGGCGCGGAGACGGAGCTGGTGGGCGCGGGGCCTCCCTGCCCCGCGTCGGAGCACTTTGAGCCCCACATCGCGCAGGCCCGCCTTGCGCTGTCTTCGCCGAGGTCTAGAGTTCATCAGGGACCATGCAACTGATCGAGCACATCGGCAGGTCGTCCCCCTCGATGAGACGCTCGCTATGGCGGAGCCTTGGTGACGGCCCTAGCGAGCACTGATCTCCGGTCCCCCGCCGGCTTCCTCGCGCTGCAGTCGCTGCCGCGGATCGGACCGGCGACGGCGCTGCGAGCGACACTTCACACCACTCAAATGGAGCGCTTGCTTGAACGCCACGGGGCCGGACTCGACGAGGCGTTCGAGCGAGCACAAGCTCGCTTGGGAGACTACGCGACAGCCGGTGTCGAGCTCTTGACGTTCTTCGACGAGCGCTATCCAGATCGCTTGCGCGAGCTGTCGGACCCCCCGCCGCTGGTCTATGTACGCGGCGATGTGAGCCTGCTCGCATACGAGAAGCTAGCGGCGGTTGTCGGCACACGTGAGCCTACGATCTTCGGGATCTCAGCAGCCGAGCGCTTGACCGGGGTTCTCGCCGACAGCGGATGGGGCATCGTCAGTGGCCTGGCCAAGGGCATCGATACGACTGCCCACCGAACCGCCCTTGAGCGGGGAGCGCCCACGATCGCCGTCATGGGGGGTGGGCTGGACCGGATCTATCCCGCCGAGAACAAGGACTTGGCTGCCCGGATCATCGACGCCGGCGGCGCATTGATCTCCGAGCAGCCTTTCGGCGAGCAGCCCCGACCGCACAACCTCATAGCGCGCGACCGTTTGCAGAGCGGACTGTCGGTCGCCGTAGTGGTCGCGCAGAGCGGGGTGAGCAGCGGCACGATGCACACCGCACGCTTTGCGGCCGCACAGGGACGACCGCTTTTCTGTCCGGTTCCGCGCAACGAGAACGGCGCGAGCGAGGGTCTGCGGGTGCTGCTGGAGCGTCCCGCTCGGGAGTTGTGCTCGATCCTGCCGGCTTGGCGCGATTCCCGTGCATTGTGCGCGCGCTTGGGCGACCAGCCGCTAGCCCATCCCGTGAGCCGCGACGAGCTGGCCGACTTTGTCGGGTCCATCGAGCTGGCGCGTCAATGGCCGGAGTTGGGTCGCGACGAGCAGACGCTCCTCACGTCACATGGCATGGACTGACGTGGTTCACGCTGACGGCGCCGGCTCCGTGTAGCGGCAGCCACGGCGGAAGTTCGAGCAGCCGATGAAGTCCCCGTAGCGTCCGGTCTTGAGACGCAGTATCCCGGGGCACGCAGGGCAAGAGCGTGGCAGCGCGTCTTGGGTAACGCCAAGCACCAGGGTGGTCACGCTGCTCGCACCGTGATCGAGCATCTGACGGCGGCACTCCCCTACCTGTCCACCACTGGTGATCACATCGTCGATCAACAGCACACGCTCGCCGCTCAGGGCAACCGAGGCGAAGCGTCCGACTACTCGCTCGGGACGATCCTCGGCGCGCTGGTGCTTGTAGTCGGGATCGTCAAAGTGCTGGCGTAACACTTCGCCACCGTCGACGGTGCTTGTCGCCGCAGCGATGGCAGCGCGAACGGGAGCGAAGCGATCGTAGGCCTGGTCCGGCTTGGGCGGAACAGACGCGATCAGATCGACGGACGTACCGGTCCAGGGCGTGGCGGCAAGACCGGCGAGCAACTTGCCGACCTGTGCGGCGCTACGCGGGTCATCCTTGGAGCGGATGATGAGCCGTGAGAGCCTATCCCCAGGATGACGCCGATCGGACTGCTTGTAGTAGTGCCCTGCACCGTAGACGCGATCGCCGAGCCGTAGGAGCGAGCCCCAGTGCCAGAAAGGCTTGTCCTCTCCCAGAACCGCCTCCGCAAAGGGGAAGCGGCTACCGGGGTTCTCGAGGGTGTCGAGGAGTCGATCCGGACGAGCGACTGCCACGTCTGGCCAGCATCGACGCCACGACTTCGGGGCGCGCCCGACCAGGCGACGCCCATGCAGACCGCGCCCGCGTTCTGGGCCGCTCCGATGTCGGCAGCGTCGTCACCGACCATGATGCAGTCCTCAACCGGCACTCCGAGCGCGTCGGCGACGGCTCGCAGGGAGCTGGGATCGGGCTTGGGGGCATAGCCATCAGACCCGGTGACCAAAGCGTCATAGGGGATATCGAATGCGTCGAGCAAGCGCTCCGCATACCAACGCGGGCTGTGGGTGAGGACCCCAACCTGAAACCCCATCTCCCCCACGTGTGCCGGCAAGTCGGACGCTTGGACGTCCGATTTCCTGTGAGCATACGGTTTGACCTCATCGAGACGTGTGGCGAGCCGCCGCCAACGCCGCGCGTCGCGATCGGCTCGCAGCACGCTCGTATCCAAGAGAGTCTCGTCAAGGTCGAAGATGACCGCGGGCATGACGGTGAGGCAAACCCTTCCGTGATCTGGACTTCCGCCATCCTAGGGGAGACGACACTCCCGTCAAACTCCGCTGTCATCGATCCCGAACAGCGCGACCGGGCGCAAGTAGCGGCATGAGCCCTATCATCGCGACCCAGCCAATGCCCGCCTACCTGCCCTTCGCGCAGCGGAAGATCAGCACCGCCTACCGCGACATGCTCCAGACGATTCGCGACAGCGGCTCGCGGGTGCGAACCAAGCAGGGCGTGGACGCGCTCGCGCTTGCCGGCTACCAGATGCGCTTTCCGATGCCGCACGGCGCCGCCGTGATCACCGAGCGCTCGATCGGCGGCTTCGCGCCGAAGGCGATCGGCGAGCTGTGCGCGTTCATCAACGGCGCGCGCACCCTGCAGGAGCTGGAGGCCTTCGGCTGCGACTGGTGGGGCGCGTGGGCCACCGAGGAGAAGTGCGCCAGCCGCGGCCTGCAACCCGGCGACCTCGGCCCCGGCTCCTACGGGCACGCCTTCCACAATTTCACCACCGACCTCGACGGCGAGGACCCCGGCTTCGATCAGTTCGCGCACCTCGTCACCAAGCTCCGCGACCTACCGGAGGACCGCACCGCCGTTGTGAGCCCCTGGATCCCGCAGGCCAACCGGCGCGAGCGCGGGATCAAGTCGCGCAACACGATCGCGCCCTGCCACGGCTGGCTGCACGCGCTGGTGCTCGACGGGCGCCTGCACCTCGTCCACAACCAGCGCTCCGGCGACACCCCGATCGGGGTTCCCTCGAACATGGTGCAATACACCGCGCTCGGCCTGATGCTCGAGCAGCTGACCTCCTACGAGTTCGCCGAGTACGTGCACTGGATCCAATACGCCCACATCTACGTCAACCAACTCGAGCACGTCGATGAGATGCTCGCGCGCGAGCCGCGACGACTACCCACGCTGCAACTGACCGAGGCGGGCCGGCGGGTGAGCGACATCCACGACTTCCGCGGCGAGCACTTCGAGATCCTCGACTACGAGCCCCACCCCGCGATGCGCGACATCCCCGTGCTGACCTGAGCCGCGCGTGCTTTCGATCGTCGTCGCCTACGCACGCAACGGGGTCATCGGCTACCACGGGCAGCTGCCCTGGCGCCTGCCCAGCGACCTGCGCCACTTCCGCGAGCTGACGCTCGGCGGCACCGTCCTGATGGGGCGCCGCACGTTCGAGTCGCTGCCCGCCGCACAGCGCCCGCTGCGCGAGCGGCGCAACCTCGTGATCAGCGCCAACCCCGACTTCGACGCCGCGGGGGCCGAGGTCCACACGAGCCTCGCGGCGGCCCTGCAGGCGTGTGAGCGGCGCTGCTTCGTGATCGGCGGCAGCTCGGTCTACGCTCAGGTGATCGGGCTCGCCGAGCGCGTCTACGCGACCGAGATCCAGGACGAGCCACCCGGCGACACGTTCTTTCCGGCGCTCGCCAGCAGCGAGTGGCACTGCGTGCAGGAGAGCGCGCCCCAGCGCGAGAACGAGCACGCCTTCATATTTAGGACCTATGAGCGCGCCCACTGAGACCCTCTACCACCTCCCCGCCGCGCGCACCGAGGCGCAGCGCCGGTATATGGAAGAGCTGCAGGAGGCCGGTGTCTGCATCTTCTGCCCCGAGCACTTCACCGCGCAGCGGCGCGCCGCCATCGAGCTCAGCGGCGCGCACTGGTACGTCGTCGAGAACGACTACCCCTACGCCGGCACGCGCGCGCACTACCTGATCGTCCCGCACCGTCACGTGTCCGGGTTCGAGCAGCTGCCCGATGCGGCGGGCGCCGAGCTGTGGGCGCTCAAGCGCCAGCTGCAGGCGCGCCTGCAGCCGCTGGCCGTCGCGACGGTCGAGCGCAGCGGCGACATGCGCTACAACGGGGGCAGCGTCGCCCACCTCCACGTCCACTTCGTCGCGCTCGACGACGCTCCCGCGCAGACCGTGCGCTTCCGCGTCAGCCGCGAGGCCGCTGACACCGCGTGAGCGTTAGCGGCAGCGCACGGCGCGATCCCAGAAAGAGCTCCATGGCAATCACCAGCGGCATCTTCAGCTCCGACGTCAACTTCGAGGAGCGTCTGATCCCCACGCTCGAGTCGCTCGCCGAGCTCGCCGAGCACCTGCGCGGCATCGGGCTGCGGCTGGTGCTCACCTCGGGCTCCTTCGATCTCGTGCACCTCGGCCACGTCAAGTACCTCGCGAAGGCCAAGGAGCTCGGCGACGTGCTGATCGTCGGAGTCGACGGCGACGCGAAGATCCGCCGGCGCAAGGGCGACGATCGCCCGATGGTGCCCGAGTCCGAGCGCCTGGAGATGCTCGCCCACCAGCGCCCCGTCGACGTGATCTACCTGAAGGCCGATGAAGAAGCGCGCTGGGCGCTGATCAGCACGGTGCGCCCCGACGTCCTGGTGCTCTCCGAGGACCACTCCTACAGCGAGTCCGAACAGGCGCAGCTGCTCGAGCTCTGCGGAGAGGTCCGCGTGCTCGAGCGCCAGGCCGCGGTCACGACCAGCGAGCGCATCCGCCAGCTCTACATGCACCTCGGCGAGCGGCTCGGGCCGAAGCTCGCCGAGGTCCTTCCCGGCCTGATCGACACGATCCTCAAGCGTGGATGAGCGAGGACTGCGTCCTCGCCTACATCCCGGTTCTGCACGAGGGCTACCGCCGCTTCCTGCAGCGCCACGGCCACGATAGGCGCCTGTTCGTAGTCGGCCCCGAGCTCTACGCCGAGTACCGCCCGCTGGCGAAGGACATCCGCGCGCTCCCCGCCGCGCTGCTCGCGAGTGCCGTCGGGTCGTGGGGGATCTGCAGCTCGGTCGCGGTACTCGATGAGCAGGGCGCGCACGCGCTCGCCGCCGCGGGACCGCGCATCACGATGCCCGCCGAGGACGTCAGCTACCAGCTGGCCGAGCGCTTCTTCGCGCGCTGCGACGTGCGCTTCGACACCGTCTTCCTGCGCTGGGACAAGACCCGCACCGCGCAACTGCTGGAGGTGCAGCCGCAGCGCACCGTCTCGAGCGAGGAGGCCTTCGCCGAGCTCGCGCTGGCCGCGGAGTCCGCAGCGCAGGGCAGCGTCGACTGGTGGCGGCGGGTCGGCGCCGCGATCCGCTTCGCCGACGGCTCGCTGCACGCGACGCACAACGTGCACAACCCGCATCCGCTGAGCGCCTACGCCGCCGGCGACCCGCGCAGCAACTTCTACAAAGGCGTCGCCCTGGAGCTCTCCACCGCGACGCACGCCGAGGCCCGCCTGATCGCGCAGGCCGCCCGCGCGGGGCTGCCGACGCGCGACGCGACGCTCTACGTCACCGACTTCCCCTGCCCACCCTGCGCGAAGCTGATCGCGGCCGCCGGGATCACGAAGCTCTACTACCGCCAGGGCTACGCGGTGCTCGATGGGCAGGACGTGCTCGCGGCCGCGGGGGTCGAGATCGTGCAGGTCCGCGACAGCGCTGAGCCCGGCAGCGCCCTCGCGGGCGCGCCGGGCTAGCGCGCCAGGCTTTTTTACTCCTGCGCGTCGGAGGGAACCTCGACCGGGATGTCCGCGGTCTCCTCCGGCACTTCGAGCTCCGCGAGCTCCTCGACGAAGCCGGGATCGGTGCCGCCGGCGCCGATCTTCTCCAGCGAGGCGAGGTCGGCGTCGAACTCCTGGCCGTAACCGGCACCGAGAGCGTCGCCGCCCTGCAGACCGAGCTCGGCCGCGATCTCGTCCTGGTCGAGCAGGCCGACCTCGTCGATCGCGCGCGGCAGCGGCTCGGAGGGCTCGATCTCGATCCGCCGGTAGCGCTTCAGGCCGGTGGCGGCCGGGATCAGCTTGCCGATGATCACGTTCTCCTTGAGGCCGTTGAGGCGGTCGATCTTGCCCTCCAGCGCCGCGTCGGTGAGCACCTTGGTCGTCTCCTGGAAGGAGGCCGCCGAGAGGAACGAGTCGGTGTTCAGCGAGGCCTTGGTGATCCCGAGGATGATGTCCTCGTACTGCGCGGTCTCGCCGCTTTCGTTCTCGATGTTCGCGTTGATGCGCGCGAACTCGAAGCGGTCGACGAACTGGCCCGGCAGGTACTCGGTGTCGCCCTTCTGGTCCACGCGCACCTTCTTGAGCATCTGCCGCACGATCAACTCGATGTGCTTGTCGTTGATGTCCACACCCTGAGACTTGTAGACCTCCTGCACCTCATTGACGAGGTAGCGCTCAGTCTCGGTGCGTCCGCGCAGTTTCAGCAGGTCGTGCGGATACAGCGAGCCCTCGTTGAGCTGCTTGCCCGCGACGAGCTGCTCGCCGGCCCGCACGAACAGGCGGGTACGGCGCGGGAAGGCGTGGCGGTGCTCCTCCCCCGCCGCGTCGATGATGACGACCGTCAGGGCCTTCTCAGACTCCTCGATCGAAACGGTCCCGTCCTGCTCGGCGATCTGCGCGAGTCCCTTGGGCTTGCGCGCCTCGAAGAGCTCCACCACGCGCGGCAGACCGTGCGTGATGTCCGCGCCGGCGACGCCGCCGGTGTGGAAGGTCCGCATCGTCAGCTGCGTTCCGGGCTCACCGATCGACTGGGCGGCGATGATGCCGACGGCATCGCCGATCTGTGCAAGCTGACCGGTCGCCATCGCGCGTCCGTAGCAAGCCTGACATACGCCGCTGAGCGCCTCGCACTTGAGCACAGAGCGCACGGGCACCGTGATCTGGGTGCCACGGTCGTGGTCGTCCTGGAAGGCCTTGACCATCTCGGCGAACTCGGGGCGTCCGATTTCGACCCCCTGCTCGATGAGCATGCGGCCGCGCTTGGTCGCGATCTCTTTGGCCGCGAAGCGACCCACGAGATCGTCGTTGGGGTCTCCGCCGTCCTTGAAGACGGCCATCTCGATGTAGTCCTCGGTGCCGCAGTCGGGCTCGCGGATGATCACGTCCTGTGCGACATCCACCAGACGGCGCGTCAGGTAGCCCGAGTCGGCGGTGCGCAGGGCCGTATCGGCAAGCCCCTTTCGCGCGCCGTGCGTGGAGATGAAGTACTCCAGCACCGACAGGCCCTCCATGAAGTTGGCCTTGATCGGGCGCTCGATGATTTCACCCTTCGGGTTGGCCATCAGGCCGCGCATCCCCGCGAGCTGGCGGATCTGCTTGAACGAGCCGCGCGCCCCCGAGTTGGCCATCATGAAGATCGGGTTGAGCGTGTCGAGGTTGGCGACCATCGCCTCCGCGACCTCGTCGGTGGCGGCGTTCCACTTCTCCACGACCGCCTCGTGGCGCTCCTCCTGGGTAATTAGGCCATCGTCGTACTGACCGGTGATGTCGCCCACGAGCTTGTCGTACTTGTCGAGGATCGACTGCTTCTCCGGCGGGATCACGACGTCGTTCTTGGAGATCGTGATGCCGGCCTGCGTGGAGTACTTGAAGCCGAGGTCCTTGAAGGCGTCGAGCACGAGTGAGATCGTCGTCGCGCCGTAGGTCTGCACGAGCATGTCGATCAGACGCGTCGTGTCGCGCTTCTTCATCGACTGGTTGACGAACACGTACTTGGAGGCGTCGAACTCGTCCCCAAGCGCCTCCGCGAGCGCACGCTCGATGCGGTCGTTGTAGACGATCCGCCCGACGGTCGTGAGCACGTGGCCACCATCGCGTCCCATCGGACGGAACTCAGCGATGTCGTGCAGCGTGACCACGCCGGCCTCGTAGGAGAGCTCCGCCTCCTGCGCGGTACGGAAGACGTGCGGGCGCGGTTCACCAGCAGGCCACTTGTTGGTCTGCAGCAACTCCTGTTTGACACCGAGTTCCTCGGCTTCTTCCCCATAGGTGAGGTAGTAGGCACCGAGGATCATGTCCTGTGTCGGGGTCGCCAGCGGCGCACCGTGCGCGGGGCTGAGGATGTTGTTGGAGGAGAGCATCAGGATGCGCGCCTCCGCCTGCGCCTCGGCCGATAGCGGCAGATGGACCGCCATCTGGTCGCCGTCGAAGTCGGCGTTGAAGGCGTGGCAGACCAGTGGGTGGACCTGGATCGCCTTGCCCTCGACCAGCAGCGGCTCAAACGCCTGGATGCCGAGGCGGTGCAGCGTGGGCGCGCGGTTGAGCAGCACGGGGTGCTCGTGGATTACCTCCTCGAGCACGTCCCAGACCTCGCCGATCATCGAGTCGACCATCTTCTTGGCGGCCTTGATGTTCTGCGCGGACTTGCGCTCGACGAGACGGGCCATGATGAACGGCTTGAAGAGCTCGAGCGCCATGATCTTCGGCAGGCCGCACTGGTGCAGCTTGAGGTAGGGGCCCGCCACGATGACCGAGCGCCCGGAGTAGTCGACGCGCTTGCCGAGCAGGTTCTGGCGGAAGCGGCCCTGCTTGCCCTTGAGCATGTCGCTCAGGGACTTCAGCGGACGGTTTCCGGGACCCGTGACGGGGCGCCCGCGGCGGCCGTTGTCGAACAGTGCGTCGACGGCCTCCTGGAGCATGCGCTTCTCGTTGTTGACGATGATCTCGGGCGCGCCGAGGTCGAGCAGCCGCTTGAGACGGTTGTTGCGGTTGATCACGCGGCGGTAGAGGTCGTTGAGGTCGGAGGTCGCGAAGCGCCCGCCGTCGAGCTGAACCATCGGCCGCAGCTCCGGCGGAATCACCGGGACGGCGTCGAGCACCATCTGCTCGGGCTTGTTACCCGACTGCAGGAAGGCGCTGACGACCTTCAGGCGCTTGACCGCGCGGGCCTGCTTCTGGCCTTTGCCGGTCTTGACCTGATCCTCGAGATCGACCCTTTCGGCCTCCAAGTCGACCTGCTGGAGCAGGTCGCGGATCGCTTCCGCGCCCATGCCGCCGCGGAAGTACTCGCCGAAGCCGTACGGCGAGCCGAAGCGCTCCTTGAGCTCGCGGAAGGTCGTCTCGTCGTGCTCGATCTGCTTGGGTTCCATCGTCTTGAAGAGCTCCCAGACGCCGCGCATGCGCTCGGCGGCGTCCTCGATGTAAGCCTCGGTGTCGGCGATATCCGCCTCAAAGGTTTTGCGCAGCTCCTTGAGCAGCTTCTCGCGCTCCTCGTCGGAGAGCTTGTTGAGGTTGATGTCGAGCGAGTCGGCCCACAGATGATCTTCGTCGGAGAAGTTCGTCTGCTTGCCGTTCTGCAGGTACTTCTCACGGCGCTCCAGGGACTCGCGCAGTTCCAGGACCCGCTCCTCGCGCTCAGCGGCGTAGGAGTCGAGCACCTTGTTGACCTCGACCTCGAGCGTCTCGAGATCCTTCTGGCGGGCCTCGTCATCGACCCACGTCACGATCGAGGCGGCGAAGTAGAGGACCTTCTCGAGCTCCTTGGGAGCCATGTCCAGCAGGTAGCCGATGCGGCTGGGGACGCCCTTGAAGAACCAGATGTGGCTGACCGGCGCGGCTAGGTCGACGTGTCCCATGCGCTCGCGGCGAACCTTGGAGCGCGTGACCTCCACGCCGCAGCGCTCGCACACGATGCCCTTGTAGCGCACGCGCTTGTACTTGCCGCAGTAGCACTCCCAGTCCTTGGTGGGACCGAAGATGCGCTCGCAGAAGAGACCGTCCTTCTCGGGCTTGAGGGTGCGGTAGTTGATCGTCTCGGGCTTGGTGACCTCGCCGGAGCTCCAGCTGCGGATCTGCTTGGAGGAGGCGAGGCTGATCTCGATGGCGTCGAAGTTATTGATGTCGATCATCTGGTGGCGCTTTCGCTCGCGGGTGAAACGGGTATGCGATGCAGGTCTGCGATTGGTGGCGCGGCCGCTCGGACGGCGTGTGAGCGGCCGCGACGCCTCTACGTCTCGGTTCCCTCGGCCAACTCGGGCTCGGCTGCGGCCTCCTCGTCATCCTCGGCGAGCTCCGGCTCGAGCGCTCCGTCGCCGAGCGCATCGATGTCCAAATCGCCGATGCCCGATGCCAGCAGCTCCTCGACCCCGAGACCGGCATCGCCGTCGAGCTCCTCCGCGGCCTCGTCGTCGGTCGAGGACACCGCTACCGGCTCGCCCTCGCCGGCGTCATCGCCGCCCTCCTCCTCGCCATCGACCGAGCCCTCGGCGCCCGGTGCGGGACCCCGCACGCCGGAGAGGTCGATGCCGAGCTCCTCGGCGGCGCGCAGCAGGTCGTCGTCTTCGTCGCGCATCTCAGCGCGCTGGCCTTCGTCGGAGACGACGTTGACGTCGAGCGCAAGGGACTGCATCTCCTTGAGCAGCACCTTGAAGGACTCCGGGATCGAGGGCTCGGCGATGTTCTCGCCCTTGACGATCGCCTCGTAGGCCTTGACGCGCCCGACGGTGTCGTCGGACTTGATCGTGAGCATCTCCTGCAGGGTGTAGGCGGCGCCGAAGGCCTCCAGCGCCCAGACCTCCATCTCGCCGAAGCGCTGGCCACCGAACTGCGCCTTACCGCCCAGCGGCTGCTGGGTGACGAGCGAGTAGGGGCCGGTCGAGCGCGCGTGGATCTTGTCGTCCACGAGGTGCAGGAGCTTCAGGATGTACATGTAGCCGACGGTCACCTGCTGCGCGAAGGGCTCGCCGCTGCGCCCGTTGAAGAGCGTCATCTTGCCCGAGGCCTGCTCGCCGGGGCGGCGACTCTTGTCGATGTCCATGCGGATCCGGCCTTCGTGGCCATCCTGCCACTTGACCAGCGCCTGGTCGACGTCTTCCACGGTGGCCCCGTCGAACACGGGCGTGGAGACGTAGACACGCGGAGGCGCACCGTTTTTACGCTCGCCGCTGGCCTCTTTGTAGGCGTCGGTGCCGTCGTCGTACCAACCCTGCGCCGCGGCCCAGCCGAGGTGCGTCTCGAGGATCTGCCCGACGTTCATGCGGCTCGGTACGCCAAGCGGGTTGAGGATCACGTCGACGGGCGTGCCGTCCTCCAGGAACGGCATGTCCTGCTGGTCGACGATCTTGGAGATCACACCCTTGTTGCCGTGGCGTCCCGCGAGCTTGTCGCCCTCGGAGATCTTGCGCTTCTTGGCGACGAACACGCGCACGAGGTCGTTGACTCCCGGCGGCAGGTCGTCGCCGGCGTCGCGGCTGAAGGTCTTGACGTCGATCACGACGCCACCCTCACCGTGGGGGACCTTCAGCGAGGTGTCGCGGACCTCGCGCGCCTTCTCCTTGAAGATCGCGCGGATCAGCTTCTCCTCGGCGGTCAGCTCGGTCTCGCCCTTGGGCGTGACCTTGCCGACGAGCAGGTCGCCAGACTGGACCTCGGCGCCGACGCGGACGATGCCGCGATCGTCGAGGTTGCGCAGCGACTCCTCGGAGCGGTTGGGAATGTCGCGGGTGATCTCCTCCTCGCCGAGCTTGGTCGTGCGGGCGTCGATCTCGTACTCCTCGATGTGGATCGAGGTGAGCTCGTCGTCCTGCACGAGGCGCTTGGAGAGGATGATCGCGTCCTCGAAGTTGTAGCCCTCCCAGGACATGAAGGCGACCATCAGGTTCTTGCCGAGCGCCATCTCGCCCTTGTCGGTCGAGGAGCCGTCGGCGAGCACGTCGCCGGCGTCGACCTTCTGGCCGGCGTCGACGCGGGGCTTGTGGTGGATCAGCGTGCCCTGGTTGGAGCGCATGAACTTCTGCAGCTCGTACTCGTCCTTGCCCTCGCTGGTCTGCACGACGATCTGGTTGGCGTCGACGAACTCGACGGTCCCGGCGTTGCGGGTCAGCAGGACGTCACCGGTGTCGAGCGCGGCGCGGCGCTCCATGCCGGTGCCGACGAGCGGCGCGTCGGCCTTGAGCAGCGGCACGGCTTGGCGCTGCATGTTGGAGCCCATCAACGCGCGGTTGGCGTCGTCGTGCTCCAGGAACGGGATCATCGCGGTGGCTACCGACCAGATCTGCTCGGGGGAGACATCCACCAGATCGACGTCCTTGGGCCCGACCGTCACATATTGCCCGGCCTGCGTGCGACAGAGGATCTCGGAGTCCTTGAGCTTCCCGGTCTTGGCGTCGACCGGGGTGTTGGCCTGCGCGATCAGCTGTTCCTCCTCCTGCGTGGCGTCGAGATGCACGATCTCGTCGCTCACCACCCCGTCCTTGACCACGCGGTAGGGGGTCGTGACGAACCCATACTCGGAGACTTGCGCGAATGACGAGAGCGAGCCGATCAGGCCGATGTTCGGTCCCTCGGGAGTCTCGATCGGGCACATGCGTCCGTAGTGGGTGGGGTGCACGTCGCGGACCTCGATCGGGGCGCGCTCGCGCGTGAGGCCACCGGCCCCCAGGGCGGAGAGGCGCCGGCGATGCGTGAGCCCGGCGAGCGAGTTGGTCTGGTCCATGAACTGCGAGAGCTGCGAGGAGCCGAAGAACTCCTTCAGCGCGGCCACGACCGGGCGGATGTTGATGATCGTCTGCGGCGTGATCGTGTCGGCGTCCTCGGTCGTGAGGCGCTCGCGCACGACGCGCTCCATGCGGTAGAGGCCGATGCGGAAGGCCTCCTGGATCAGCTCGCCGACGGTGCGCAGGCGGCGGTTGCCGAAGTGCTCGTACTCATCGAGGTGATCGGCGACGGGCTCGCGCGGCATCGACAGGGCCTCGGCGGCGTAATCCTTGATCTCGATCTCGCCACCCTCCTCGGGGATGCCGAGACGCTTGGGCAGCGAGACGAGCTCCCTGACGAGCGAGAGGATGTCGTCGTGGGTGAGGGTGCGCGTGTCGATGTCGACGTCGAGCCCCAGGCGCGAGTTGAGCTTGTAGCGCCCGACGCGCGTGAGGTCGTAGCGCTTGGGGTCGAAGAACAGCTGGTTGAGCAGCGCCTTGGCGTTGTCGACGCTTGGCGGCTCACCGGGGCGCTGCTTCTTGAAGAGCTCGATCAGCGAACCCTCTTCGGTGCGCGTGATTTCGGTATCCGATTCGAGCGTGTTGCGGATGTAGAGCGAGTTCTCGAAGAGCTTGAGGATCTCCTCGTCGGTCGCGTAGCCCATCGCGCGCAGCAGGACCGTGACGGGCAGCTTGCGCTTGCGGTCGATGCGGACGTAGACCTTGCCCTTCTTGTCGATCTCGAGCTCCAGCCAAGAGCCGCGGGCGGGCATCAGGTTGGCGATGAAGACCTGCTTCTCGCGATCCTTGGGCTCCATCAGGTAGGCCCCGGGGGAGCGCACGAGCTGCGTGACGACGACGCGCTCGGTGCCGTTGATGACGAACGTGCCGCGCTCCGTCATCCAGGGGAAGTCGCCCATGAAGACGGACTGCTCGCGGATCTCGCCGGTCTCGCGGTTGATGAAGGCGACGGTCACCGTCAGCGGGCGCGCATAGGTGAGGTCCTTCTCGCGGCACTGCTCCAGCGAGGCGACGGGCTCGTCGAAGGAGATCTCGCCGAACTGGACGGCGAGGTTGCCGGTGTAGTCCTCGATCGGCGAGATGTCGTCGATCGTCTCGCGCAGACCACCCTTCTGCGCGTCGGTCAGCCACTCGAAGGAGCGGCGCTGAATATCGATCAGGTTGGGAACATCAACGGGCTTGTTCAGGCGCGCGAAAGTCCGGCGCGTCCGGAGAGCATCAACAGCAGCCAAGAAAGACTCCTTCGAGGGAGAGAGACACGACGACGAGAAAAACAGCGCGAGCGCGCGCGACCCGTAAAGATAGCACAGGCTACCGTCGCCCTCAAGTGGGGCAGCCGGCACTCACGGACCCCGTCCCCTGAATACCGCGTATGTGGCGCGGCTTCGTGCTACTGAGACGGCTACGGCTATCGGCCAGCGGCGCGATTCTACCGGAAAGTGGCCACAAATGCTAAGGCGTAGATAAAGACGCGCGGCGGGGTCCGGCCTGCAATGCGGGCGTAGCGAGGGTCGCTGCGATGAGACCCTCGCTACGCCATATGCGCGGCATGCGGGTTGGGCGTGAGCGCTCTACTTCAACTCGACGGAGGCACCGGCCTCCTCGAGTTCCTGCTTGAGCTTGTCGGCCTCGTCCTTCTCGATGCCCTCCTTGACGGGCTTGGGGGCCTCGTCGACGAGCGCCTTGGCCTCCTTCAGGCCCAGTCCGGTGGCGGCACGGACGACCTTGATGACCTGGATCTTCTTGTCACCGGCGCCGGTGAGAACGACGTTGACGGTGCTGGGGCCTTCGTCCTCGGCGGCTGCGTCTCCCCCGCCCCCGGCGGGCGCAGCGGCAGGTGCGGCGATGGCCGCGGCGGAGACGCCGAACTCCTCCTCGAGCGCCTTGATGCGCTCGGCGAGCTCGAGCACGGAGATGCCCTTGAGCTCCTCGATCCAATCCTGTGTGCTGGTTGCCATCTAGATCAATCCTCCTTGGGATTCGCCTCGGCGGTCTCGGCCTCAGCCGAGGCGTCCGCCTGGTTGTCGTCTTGTGCCGGCTCGTCGGCCGGCGCAGCTTGGGTGTCGGTCTCCGCTGTCGCGGACTCGGACCCCGCCGCGCGCGCGGGCGCGGGCGCGGCGGGGTCCTCCGCGGAGGACTCGACCTCAGCCGGCGCCTCCGCCGCGGGAGCGTCATCGGCGGGGGCCTCCTCAGCGGAAGCGGCCTCAGCCGGCACCTCCGCGGCAGGAGCGTCATCAGCGGGAACCTCCTCGACCGGAACCTCCTCAGCGGAAGCGGCCTCAGCCGGCGCCTCCGCGGCGGCGGGCGGCTCGCCGGCGGGGATCTCACCGGACTCCTTCTTCTCCTGTACCTGCCCCAGGGCGACGGCGAGGCCGCCGACAAGCGCACCGAGGGTGCGCACGAGGCCGCTGATGGGAGAGGCGACGACGCCGACGAGCTGTCCGTAGAGGACTTCGCGCGAGGGCAGCCGCGAGATCGCGCGGATCTGCTCGGCGTCGACGGCGGCACCCTCCATGATGCCGCCCTTGAAGGGCAGCAGCTGGGTCAGGCGGGCGTAGTCGGCGACGGCCTTGGCGGCGAGCGCGGCATCGCCGCGGACGAAGGTCAGGGCGGTGGGTCCGGCGAGCAGCGGCTTGAGCTCCTCGGCGCCGGTCTGGTCCGCAGCGCGCTCGGTGAGCGAGTTCTTGACGACGCGGAAAGAGGCATCGACCTCGCGCAGCTTGGCGCGCAGCTCCGCGATCTGGGGCACGGAGATGCCGCGGTAGTCAACCGCGAACACGGCCTGGGACCCTTCGATGTTGGCGGCGATCTCGGCGATCGCGGCTGCCTTTTGGTCTCTATTCATTAGTGGGCTCCTATCCCGGGCTTATGCGACTTGCGCGGCCGGGGGTCTGCGGTTGCCGGTGGGTGGCGCTTGTTCAGGCGGCTGCGGCCTGTGGTGTAGGCGCCTCCTCAACGATGTCGCGGGTGCGGCTGGGATCGACTTTGACGCCGGGGCCCATGGTGGAGGCAAGCGTGATGCTGTACAGATAGCGACCCTTGGCGGCGGAGGGCTTGGCGCGAATCAGCTCTTCGACGATGGCGGCGTAGTTCTCGAGCAGCTTGTGCTCCTCGAAGCTGGCCTTGCCGATGACGAGGTGCACGATCGCGGTGCGGTCGGTGCGGTACTCGACCTTGCCGGCCTTGGACTCTTCGACGGCCTTGGCGACGTCCATCGTGACGGTGCCGACTTTGGGGTTGGGCATCTTGCCCGAAGGGCCGAGGATGCGCCCGAGGCGCCCGACGACCGACATCAGGTCGGGCGTGGCGATCGCGACGTCGAACTCGTCGAAGCCCTCCTCGATCTTTTTGGCGAGATCCTCGCCGCCGACGACGTCGGCACCGGCCTGTTCGGCCTCGGCGACCTTGGGCCCCTGGGCGAACACCGCGACCTTGACGTCGCGGCCGAGGCCGTTGGGAAGCGCGATCGTGCCGCGTAGCTGCTCGTCGGCATGGCGGACGTTGAGGCCGGTGCGGACGTGTATCTCGATGGACTCATCGAACTTGGCGCCGGCGAGGCTCTTGACGAGTGCGATCGCTTCGCGTGGCGAGTACTCGCGCTCGCGGTCGACCTTGGCACGCGACTCGGCGTGGCGGCGGGAGTGCGTGGCCATCAGGCTTCAACCTCGACGCCCATGGAGCGCGCCGTACCCGCGATGATCCGCGAAGCGTGCTCGATGTCGTGGGCGTTCAGATCGGGGAGCTTGCGTGCGGCGATCTCCTCGAGCTGCGCGCGCGTGAGCTTGCCGACCTTGTTGCGGTGCGGCTCGCCGGAGCCCTTGTCCAGGCGTAGCGTCTGGCGAATGAGCACGGCGGCGGGCGGAGTCTTGGTGATGAACGTGAACGAGCGGTCCTCGTAGACGGTGATCACGACGGGAATGACGGTCCCGGTTTCGCTCTGCGTCTGGGCGTTGAAGGCCTTGCAGAACTCCATGATGTTGATGCCGTGCTGGCCCAGGGCAGGACCGACCGGCGGGGCGGGGCTCGCCTGCCCGGCGTTGGCCTGCAGCTTGATCGTTGTCAGAACCTTCTTAGCCATGGTCTCTTTCTCAATCTACCTTGCTGGAGGACGCGAGCCCTAAAGCTTTTTTACCTGGTCGAACTGCACCTCAACGGGCGTCTCGCGGCCGAAGATTGATACCAGGACCTTGAGCTTGGCGGCGTCGTCGTTGATCTCGGAGATCTCGCCGGAGAAGTCGGCGAGTGGCCCGGAAACCACCTTGACGGTCTCGCCGATCGCGAACTGCGCGCGGGTGCGGGGGGCTGTGGCGACCTCCTTGTGCAGGAGCCGGTCGACCTCACCCTGAGTCAGCGGGACGGGCTCCTGGGAGGCACCGACGAAGCCGGTGACGCCGGGGGTGCCCTTGACGACGCCCCAGGAGTCCTCGTTGAGCTCCATGTTGACCAGCACGTAGCCGGGCATCGTGCGCTTCTCGACCGTGACTTTCTGATTGTCCTTGTTCATCTCGGACACGGCCTCGGTGGGAACGACGACCTGGCGCACGGCGCGCTGCTGCCCGAGCGAGACGACGCGGTGTTCAAGGTTGTGCTTGACCTTGTTCTCGTGTCCGGAATAGGTGTTGACGACGTACCAGCGAAACATTCAGGCTCCTGTTACAGCCTCAGAGGTGGTGGTTGAAGGAAAGCGGGGCGCTAGAGAATGAAGTTGACGATCTTCTGGGCGAGCCAGTCAGCGGCGCCGAGGTAAGCGCCAGCGATCGCGACGAAGCCGAGGACGACCGCGGTGGCCTGCGAGACCTGCGGGCGATCGGGCCACTGTACCCGCTGGAGCTCGGCCCAGCTTGCACGCAAGAAGCCGACGGCACGGCGCGGCAGCGGCTGGCGGCGCTCGCTCGGGGGAGCCGGTAGCGGAGCCTCGATATCGCCGTCACCGGCGGCATCGACGGCGAGCCCGTTCCCACGTCCACCGCGACCCCCTCCGGCGCTACCGGCGGGCTCCAGCGCGAGCGTCTCGGAGTCTGCGCCATTGGCCTCGACGGCAAGGGGCGCGTCCTCGAGCGGGGCCTGCACGCCCTCGGCACCACGGATGAGCGCGGCGTCGAACTCGTCGACGTCGCCGGAGGCGTGCTCGAGCGCTCCGGGGAGATCGGCGCGCTGCAACTCGGAGTGCGTCGGGGCAGGGGTCCGCGTAGTGCGGCGCTGCCGACGCTGCTTTGGGCGTTTGCGGTCACGAGCCACAGCAGCGCTCCCGCGCTAACGAGTCTCCCGATGGCTCGTGTGCCGCCGGCACCAGCGGCAGTACTTGCGCAGGCTGATGCGATCGGGGTTGTTGCGCTTGCTCTTATTCGTCTGGTAGTTGCGCCGCTTGCAGTCCTCGCAGGCGAGGGTCACAGCGATGCGTACGTCTCCGCGTGCCATTGCGTCTACTCTTCCCGTGCGTCGGTTGGTGTGCGTTGGCACCTGGCCCCAGGCGAAGAAAAACCCCGCCTGGCGCGAGGTCGAACAAGTCTAGCGCGGTTTGGCGATTGGGGGGGCGCTCGCACGAGGGCCCCCAGACGCGCGTCCGCGGGCGGCGGCCGCCCCGGCCGATGACGTCTCTAGGTCGAGGTCTCCACAGTTCATGGCGCTGTATATAGACCCGTCGCCAGGCCTTCAGGCCCCAGCAACCTCCTCGCCAGGCCTGGATGCCCCAGGCCGCGGTCGGCCCGTCGCCCCGCTGCACCGGCCGCGCAGGACCCAGCACTGTCTCCGAGTCCCCTATACCGCGGCACTCGCCGCCCCCGTCCCGGCGATCCATGCCTTGGCGGCGTAGGGCGGGGCGATCTATTCGCCCCGCCCATGCCCGTCCGCTGGCGGCCGCTCGATCTCAGAGCGAGCCGGCCGCCGGCGCGACGGCGTCGCTCACGTGACTTCGAGCTTGCCGCCACTCGCCGTGACGGTCTGCGCGCCTTCCAGCGAGCCTGAACCTTCCCAGGCTCCTTCGGTGCAGACCAGTTTTTCACTGGCGGCGAACGTCGCCGTGACCCCGGAGCTTCCATTGGTCATTGCCGGCGCGACCGATCCGGAGCATTCATACGTCACCCTTATCCCAAGGAACACGCAAGACGCCTTGAGCTTGGGTGCTTCTTTGCTGCTGTTCACAATCACGTCATGCACCGCTCCGCCGATCGTTTGCAGTTCGGTGTGCCAAGGCAGACTCAAGGCCACCATGGGTTCTTTGCTAACTTCGCATGTCAGATTGGACTGTTGGGCACTGCAACCGGAGAAGGGCAGTGTCGTTAGTTCCCCGACACTCCCAAGGCCGACCGGGCCTTCGGCTTTCTCGCTGCATTCCATCACAAATTTTCCAGATTTCGGAAGTGACACAGCCAGCTTCACTTTGCCCGACCATTCCGACGTGATCGGCCCAAAGAGCCCCTTGCCCGCCTGCTGCCACTCCAGCGGCGCAGGAGCAATGCTTACCGTTCCAGCTGTCGATGCAAGTTTTTCGGTGCCGCGCGTGATGAACTGATCGCCGGCGCGATCGTCGAAGCACCCGGTGCTGGCCGAGCTACTGTCGTTGATCTCTTCGACGCCGCCTGAGACGTTGTGGGGCCCAACCGTAGGAGACACGTTACACTCGTTTTCCCGTTTTGGTTCGCCGAGTGTTTTACAGACCACCTTCCATTGGTGTTCGGCCGTGTACTTGTTTCGCAGCACACCGTTGACGACGACCAGTTCGGTTTTCCACGGTAGCCCCTGGGCTTCCACTTCGACGTTAGACTGGCAAACACCCGATCTTTCCACGGTACAAGGAATCGATTTGGCGCCGCCACTGCTGGTGATACTGGTGATTTCGCCTTTCGCCCCGTGCCCACCGTGCCGGCGTGGACCATCGTGCAAGCGAAGTTGTCCGCCTCTTCGGTGTTTTCGAATTTGATCGTCGATGTCCATTTGACTGCGGCTGGTGATGTCAGCGCAGCACCGTTGATCTGCCATTCATAGGCCGACGCGGCCGAGGCCGACATCGCGCCGATTGCCAGGATCGCCAGGCTGACTAGCCCGAGTGTCTTGATGGTCTTCATGCATACCCCTCTGCGGTAGCGTTTCTTAGCGGGCGATCTCCGAAGCCATCAGTCGTGGCGCAGCTTGCACGGCTGGACCCGGCTGGGGACAGGAGACCGTAGCCAATTACTACCTGCTCTCGACGGGCGCGCGCTAGGGCAATGTGACCCTCTTCACCACGCCGTTTTACGCACAACGCGAGGCGGTCGCTCGCGTTAGGACATGTGCGTGAAACTCACCTAATCATTGAGATCTCCAGCGCATCGGGCGCGCCGAGCGCGTCCAGGCTCAGCGCCACCTCGAGCTCCGCCGGGCACGGATGCAGCGAGCGTCCGAGGCGCTCTTCGATCGTGCGCAGCCGGTTTTCGACGGTCTTGCGCACGACCCCCAGGGCAGCCGCCGTGGAGGATGCGTTGCACTCGGCGAGCAGATACGCACCGAGCGTCTCGCGCAGGACCCGGCTGCCGCTGTGCGCCTCCTCCAACGGGACGATGTAGATGTCGATCAGCGCTTGGGCGAGTGCCTCGTCTTTCAGCGCGGCCGCGAGCAGCGCAACATCGGCATAGCAAGTGAGTTGCTGCGGTCGACGCAGCGCGACGAGCAGCGCCGCCTGCGCCTGCCGGTGAGTCTGGCGCCAGCCCGCCAGCCCGCGCGCCGGCTCGCCGACTGCAAGCGAGACGTCCACGTCGAGCCCACCACCAGAGACGACCCGTTTCAGCTCGCGCATCTCCAGCCGACGCTGCCCGCCGAGCCATGCCCAGATCGTCTCCTCCCCCTGCGCGACGCTCAGCAGCCGCCGGTCCAGCCGCGCGGCAAGCTCCCGCAAAGGCTCACGAGCCAGGGCGCCGCGTGCGATTACTGCGAGATGCTCGCAGTCGAGCGCGTAGCCGAGACCCTGCTCGAGCGAGCCCGGCGGCGATCCGTCGTCGGCTTCCCGCGCCGGCCCGCCACCCAGCAGCGAGCGCACGTGCTCGAGCTGACGCTGGCCGGGCGAGCGCTCGACGCGCGTGAGCTCGCACCTGTGCTCCTCGGCGATCGCCGTCGTGAGGCGTTCGAACACCGCGGCGTGCGCTCGAAGTACCTGCCGGAGCGTGCCGCGCCGGCCGGGCAGGCCACTGCGCTCGGCCTCTTCGAGCACGAAACCCTCCAGCAGCGCGTAGCCGGCGGTGTAGCGCAGCAGCACCGTCTCGATGCTCACGCCGCCGCGCGCCGCGCGTCGCGCCTGCGCCAGCGCCGCGCGAGGGACGGGCTCCGCGGCCTCCTCCGCGCGCTCGATTCCCGTCAGGCCGTAGTCGACGGCTGACGCGACCGCGGCGTGCAGCCCCGCGACGTACTCGGCGTCGCCGAGCGCGAGCGGGTCGGGCGCCACCTCGCGAACGCGCGCGAGGATCGCCTGCACGATCTCCTCCCGGCGCGCGCGCAACTGTGACACCACGACGCCGACTGCACCTCCCATTCGCTGGCTCCCGACGATTGCCGAACACCCATCGTCCTGGACGCCTCTGACGGGAGGTACGGCGCCCAGGACGAGTGCAGGTGCTTGCGCTTATTCTTCTTCGGCCGTGACGGCCCACGAGCCGCTCGCGACCCCGCCCGGTTGGACTGCGGTGACCGGCGCCATAATGGCACCATAGGTGTGCGCGTTGACCGTGAGTTCACCTTCTACCCCGACCCCCCCTTCCTCATACACGCACAGGTTTCCAGGGGCCGCCTGCGGGTTGATGGCCTTCCCTGGGCATTCCTCCGTTTCGCCTTCGCCTTCCTTCAGGAAATGAGCGGTGGGTTCACTGGCCAACGGAATCACAAACGAAATCGACGAACGTGCGATAGTCGTTTCAAATGGCGCGTACTTCGGCGGCCCCGAGATGAACCACGCCCCCACCTCGGTCTTGCCCGCAGGCAGCGTTTCGGTGAACCCGGTAGCGCCGTTGCATGCATACGTCGTGCCGCTGGCAGCCACGAACTTCGAGCCGCCTTCTTTGCAGTTGGCGCCCTTGGGCTCCACACTGCCAGTCACGCTCACACCATTGCTCCCGCTAGTGCCGTTGGCGCCATTGACGCCGTCTTTGCCGTTGGCGCCAGCCGGCCCCTGCGGCCCGGTCGCACCGGCCACACCATTCGCGCCCGCCTTACCGGCCTTGCCCTGCAGCGACTTCAGCACCTTCGGGCTGATCTGCTTGGTCGAGGTGATCACGTACCGGCCGGCGGCGTACGCACCGCCGCTCATCGCGAACACCAGCGCGAGCGTCATCGCGACGTTGGCGTAGGTCAAGCGTCTGCGTATCCTCGAGAACATCTGCCTTCCTCTCATTTCCCGCCCTTGGCGGCCTTGCGCTTATGGGCTCTGGTCGTTTTCCTGGATCTGACGCACTTGCCTTGCGCGCGCCTGTAGCCGCGCTTGCACGCGGTGGATCCCTTAGCGGGCTTGCCTTCCACTGGGAACGCGATGCTTGGGATCGGTAGCATCGCGAGCGAGGTCGATGTGGCGAGCACCGCCGGCAGTCCCGCGGTCGTAAATGTCACCGCTTCGCCGCGCGCGGTGCCATAGCCGCTTGTGACGCTGATCCGGTAGGCGTAAGCGGTTCCGGGTTGCAGTCCGGTCAGCGCGAGGGACTCCGGCACAGGTGTCGTGCTCGCGCCTGCGGAACCTGAGAACACGACCCCGTACTGCGTCGCGGCACCCGCGTAGACGCCCAGTTCAAAGGCGTACGCAGCGGGCTGGCCGTCGGGATCGACTGTCCCGGAGACAGCGGCCGCGGTTGCGCCGATCGCGCTCGCGGCACCGGTCACGGCCTGCGGCACCGGCGCCGGCCCGGTCGTGAACGTCCCTTCCGGACCCGCTACCGCGCCCCCGACCTCTTTGCCTCCGACGAGCTGTTCGTCGCTCGCCAGCAGCCGATAGCGATAGGTCGTGGCAGGCTGCAGCCCCCGCGCTTCCCCGGTTGCGCCGATCTCCCCGTATAGCGCAGATTCCAGCGATGCGGTAGTCGCCACCCCCGGCGCCGACGAGAGTTCGGGGCAGGTTTCTCCGGCGCCGCACGCCTTCGCATACTGGAACCGGAACGTTGTGGCGGCGTTCTCCGGGTTGAGCTGGCCGGAGAGCACGGCGGAGGAGGACGTGAGGAACGCCGCACTCGGCTGGCCGACGACCTGCGGCGGGGCGAGCGGCGTACTGAAGGACGCGGCGCCACCCGTCAGCTGTTCGGGCGACTGGACGTTCTGATCGACGCCCGCGAGCTGGAAGCAGAAGGATTCATTCGGGCGGACTCCGGTTATCGCGCCGCTCACCGGAACTGGCGCTTCGCCCGTCGCAACGGGCTGCTTGGCGGTGGCCGAGCCAAACGCGCACGTCCTGCCCCACTCGAACGACGCTTCGGTGCTAGCGACGTCATACGGGTTGACTTCACCGTTCAGCGTGCAGTCGAACGTATCCGAGCTTTCTACTTCGGCGCCGGCTTTGCAGTCAGCGTTCTTAGTTATGAGTTCGGCGACCGAGACTGGCTTGTAGCTCGAGATCTCGTTCCCAGCAGGGTTCACGACATATAGCTCTCCACTTTCGCTGAAAGCTAACTCGGATGCTCCTCCGGTCGTAAACCGTGTGATTAGGCGCCCGTTGGTGGCTTCATAAAGCGAGCCGGCGGACGAATAAAACGAGCCGGTTTCTTCGATCGTCTCGACTGCCAGCCGGTTTCCGGGGTCAATCGCGATTGCTTGTACTGCGACGACCACACCCCCAGCTTCCGGCGGAATCACGAAGCTACTGACTTCCACTCCCGTTTCAGGGTCGAACTCGCGAACGGTGTTATCGTGTCCCCCATAGCTCCTATATGTGAGATACACATCGCCGGTCGTCCCAGCAACCGCAAGTGTGCTGACAAAGATTTCCGGAGCAGATGAGATCGATGTCAGCGAGATTTCCCCCTTGAATTTCCCGCTGGCTTCGAACTCCTGCACGCGGTGTTCGTCGCCCACGTAGAGCAGATGCGCGGGCGCCGGTCCGACCGCGAGCGGGGCCCCTGAGGATGGCGTGGAGTTAAAAGCGCCCCCTTCTGTGCTTTCCGGGGCTTTCACGCCGGCCTGGCAAATCTCTCCCGACGCGGCGGTGCAGATGTTCCCACCCGTCGTTGCATTGACATCCTTACCGATCGTCAGCAGGAACTGGCCGCCGGCGGTGTACTCATCTACGCGGTGATTTTCATAATCGGCCACGTAGATGTTGCCGGTAACGGAATCGACCGCGACACTCTCCGGACTATAGAATGCACCGGTGCCGGCCCCTATCGTGCCCGCCTTACAGGCATTTTTTGAAGCCGCAGTGCAGATATCCTTTTCCACGGCGGTGGCACCGGGTGTGGCGTCCTTCGTCGCGTTGACTTCCTGGCCGAACATCAGCACGAATTCACCCGTGTCCGTGAGCTCCTGGATCCGCTCGTTTCCCGAGTCGGCGACGTATATGTTGCTGCTGTCTTCGACCGCGACGGCGACTCCCTCAGAATACTCAAAGGCGCCTGGCGCTGCGCTGAACGTTCCCGGTTGGCAGGCGTCTTTCGATTCGACGGTGCAGACATTCGCTTTGGTCGTCGCATTCACTTCCAAGCCGAGGTAGCTGTCGGGCACGAGCTTGACCGGCGGCGCGGCTGCCTGGGCGCCACCGGTGCTGAGCAGCGCAACCGTGACAGCGATGACCAGTGGGAGCGTCCTGCGAGTGCGCGTGACGATCATCGGCCCTTCCTCCCCTTGCCGTGTCCGGCGTGCTTGGCTCTCCGTCGCGCGGTCTTGGCCTTGGGGCACCCGGTGACGGCGACCTTCGTTGACTGGTGAATGACCGCGCCGTTCTGCGCGACGAGTTCGGTCGGCATCTTCAGCTTCAAGCGGCAGAGATCTACGTTCGCGGCAAGCGCCGAGTAGCGACCCTCGGGCAGGTACAGCTCGAACGTGTCGACGGGTACGTCGGGGACGGTCTTGAACGTGGAGCTCGTGATCCCCGCCCCGCTGATGAACGTCGACCCGACCAGATCCACCCTGACGCCGTCGCCCTGCAACACGACTACCAGCGACGGAAACGCTTCGCCGCCGTGCGAGACGAAGTAGGCGGGCCCTTCGAGTTTCACCGGCAGCAGCGGCGTCGTGGCCCGGACGATGCCGACAACCGACGCCGCCGGGCAGCCCGCGGGGTCGCTCGCGAACTGCGCGGCCGTACAGGCCTTCTGCAGCGTCGTCAGGCGCGAGGGGAGCTGCTTGGGCAGTTCGACCTTGACTCTGGTGATGTTGGCCTCGCTGCCAAGCGCTCCGGCGGGGTAGGTGAGCTTCGCGTCGAGGCTCGCGCCGCCGACGCGGCTGGTCTTCCCCGACGTCGAGACCGAGAATTTTGGCTTGAACGCAAGCGACTTGCAGCTCGCCGCGGCAAACGGGCTCGCCACGGCGACAGTTGTGTCCTGGCTGCCGGAGATGCTCGCGGTGATCTGCTGCGCCTTGCAGTTCGTCGGGTTGAACATGAAGCCGGGGCGGTCGATGTCGACTGTCACCCGCTGCAGGCGTAGCGGCACCCCGTCGAGGATCTGCGGGATCGCGTAGGGGCCGCTTTCATCGGTCGTGATCGTCAGCGCGCTGCTTTCGGGATCAACCGCGATGCGCGCGCGCACCACGACCAAGCCGAGGTTGAACGGCCCGGCGACGGCGTCGGTGACGATGCTCAGCCCGAATGGAGCGCCGCCGTAGCCCTTCGTGAGATAGACGTTGCCGCTGATTTCAAACGGGTGGGAGCCGGCGCCGGAGGCGACGCGCGTCGTCCCGATCTTCGCGCTTTCGGGGCAGTGACCGCTGTCGGCCAACGGTTCTTCGCACAGCGGGACGCTCGAGAGCATCCCGAGCAGCCCCGGCGGGGTGTGTACCTGGATGCCCTTGAGGAACTGTTCGCGGTCCTGGCGGCTGAGGTTGAGCGTGAACGCGCTGAACGCGCCAGCCTGCGGACTGACGGTACCCGCGCTGAATCCGGGCGCCAGTCCCGGAGGGCTCGCACAGCCTTCGACGTCGAAGAACGACGACGGCGTCGCATCCGGCGTCCCTGGCGTCGAGAGCCCTTCGGGCGTGAGACCCGGCGCGCTCCACGGCGTAAAGTCGGCGGTCGTCGTCGCGGGCCCGCAGACGGCGGGGTTGTCCAGCGATGCCTTGGGACCGCCGTTCAAGTGGATCTTCAATTCGCTGAACGGCGTCTGGGGGTTCTCGAGGAACTGCGTCGTGAGCTGCCCCGTCGCCGGGTTCGCCTCGACTTTGCCGGCTACCTTGATATTGATCCCAGCGTTGCCGAGCGCGCCCGTGCCGCCGAGTTCGAGGTAGAGCTGGTAGAGATTCCCGTCGAGCGCATCCTGTTCGCCGCAGGGCGCTTGCCCTGCTCCGCCGCAGCCCGGCCGCGCAAGGAAGACGTGACCCTTGACGGGTTCGGGGAGCAGCGGCGTGATCGCTTCTGCGGTGCCGACGATTGAGGCGTCAGGACAGTGTCCGGGCGCGAGCTGGAGTTCGCCACTGAGTCCCGTCTCTTCAGATTCGGGGTTGGCGGGCACGCTCCCTTCGGGGGGATGTTGATGCCTTCCGGCCCGGTCGCATTGCACGCGCGGATGCCGTCGACGACACCGGGGCTGACCGACACGCCCTCCGGCAGCGTGACCGTCGCGTCGCGCAGGTCGGGTGTACCGGCAGCCGTGGGGCTCTCGCTCTGGGGCACCTGCACATCGACGCCGAGACCGACCGGTTCGTCGGCGAGCAGCGTGTCGGGTTCGACCGCGACGCGCGGGGCGAACCCGAGCAGGTCGCAGCCGGTCAACCCCGGCATCGTCGTCGTCGCGGTCTTCCACTGTTCGGTGTAGACCCCGTTGGGACCGACGCTCCCGGGTTCTTCCCAGGAGTCCACGCGCAGCGTCGCCGTCTGCGGGCCGGCGGAGCAGTCGGTGCCGAGCGTCAGGAAGGGAATGGCAGTTGAGCCGAACGGCTCGTTTCCGCCTTGGCACGCCATTGGGTACTGCGCGTCCTGGTTGCGACAGAACAATCCCCGCATGCGGTCATGACTCGGGTCGCCGGGCACTCCCCAGAAGGTCGTTTCCACCCTGTAGGTGCCCAGGTTGGGCAGGCTGTTTGAGGCGACGGTCAGGCCATAGCCCTGCGCCGTGTGCACGAGGTGACCTGCCAGCAGAGGCGTCTGCAGCGGCGTCGAGTTCTCGAAGGCGAACTCGGCCGACTGGCCCGCTTCGGGCGTGACGTTGACGATCGGCGCGAGGAGCTGATTGTCGGCGCCGTGGTAGATATGCCACACGCCGATCTGTGTGTCCGCAGGACACCGTTCGCCGCGGCCCAGCAGGGCCAACGGGCAGCTCGGCACCGCGACCGGATCGCCGACCAAGCCGGGGGGCAGGTTCACCACGATGTCCTTGGCCTCTTGGGTCGGCTCAGCGAGCACTTCATGCTCGGTCGTTATCTGTTTCTTGGTGGTGAATTCGAGCGTCGTGGTCAGGGCCCAGGGATGTCCCCCTGCCTGGGTGAACTGATATGGCCTATTAATGAATTCGACGCCGGTTTCGTTCAAGCCGTTTATGGCTTTATATGGCACTTCGATTTCTTCGGTGGGTGCCGTGGTCTGCATGGTGAAGCTCGTGATGCCGAACGGCGATAGCGTCGCTGCACCGGCGAGGGGCGCATCCGCGAGTCGCACGAGCCCGATCAGCACGATGGTTAGGATCGCGACACCAGCGAGACGTTGCGTTAGCGAGACGTGCATGATCACTTGCCCCCCCCGCGATGGCGCTTGCTCGCACTCCGTGCCTGCTTCTCCTTGACACATCTGCCCTTCCTCCTGACATGACCCTTCTTGCACTTCGCGGATTTCGGTCTGGACTTGGTTGTCACCGGCGACGCCATGGGCGCGGGGAGATTTTCGCCGGGCGCTTGCGAGACGCTTCCGGGCACGAGCAGCGGCGCGGGGTTGGTCAGCGGCCCCTGACAGGCGTCGCTCGAGCACTGCTGTCGGGGAGCCGGCGCTTCGGGAAAGCCGCCGCCGATGCGGGCGTCGTAGACATCGCTCAATTCGTCGGTGTCCTGCGACACGAGCGCCTGCGTTGTGGCGAAGAAGACGTCCTGGCCTGAAGGCGAGATCACCCCGTCGGTGACCGGCTGATCGCCGCTGCCGCCCGAAACCAACGATACTTCGCCCCCGGTCCCTTCCGGCCCCTGATGCCATTCGTACAGGTTGGACAGGCCATTGACCGCCTGCGGCGAGAGCGGCTCGCTCGTGGTGAAGACGATCCGCGAGCCGTCTTCGCTGATCGCGCGGCTGTTCAGTTCGTGCTGGAAGGACACGCTCCCGCCGTGATGCCCCGCGAGGATCGTGGCGTCGAAGCGGCTGTCGTTACCGTTGCCGTCGTATCCCCCTTCACCGACGGAGATCCGTTCGAGGACGCCGGTTTCGGCGTCGTAGCGGTAGACGTCTTTGGCGCTGTCGGTGTCACCCGCGGTCAACTGCCCATAACTGCAGAACACGAGGGACCTGCCGTCCACGCCGGCCGTCTGCGCTTCGGGGGACACGCCGGTCTCAAACCACAGAGAAGTGTCGCCGGCCGTGTTGGGACAGTGGACATCTTCGGCTTCACCCGAGGCGTCCTGCCCCGAGCACAACTCCGCCACGAACGCGACGCGCCCGGCCGGATCGTGTGCGTCGCGCTCGTAGACGTACAGGTTGTCGGCACCGCGGACTGGGGCGCCGCCTTGGCCCCTGGCGCCTTCGCTCAGGACCCCCTGCGCGACGAAGTAGACGCGCGAGCCATCGGGGGCGACCCGCACCACGCCCTGCACGTCGGCGGCTTCGGCTTTGTCGATCGTGCGCGAGACGCGCGTGAGCGAGGTCACCGTCCGGCCGGCCACCACACATTCGGGTTCGCCTTCGGGACAGCCGATCGTCGCCAGGTAGAGATTGCGGCTCGTGTCTTCAGCTTCGCCTGTCAGCGACGCCTCGCTCGTGAAGAACACGCGCGACCCGTCTTCCGAGGCCCCGGCAAAGTTGGTGCTCGCCCGCGTTTCGGCGCCTTTACACGGGATTTCACTCTTTCCGCAGGCTTCGGCAGGCGCTTTCGGCACAAGCGGTTTCGATATTTCGAGCGTGCGCGTGCCGTCCAGTCGCACGAACAGCTGGCGATCAGATCCGCTGTTGGCAATGCAGGTCGTGAAGAAGATCTCGCTACCTTCGGCGGCCACCGCGTTGAACGAGCTCTCTCCACTTTCGAAGGCGGCTTCACCGCCCGCTTCCGAAGTACAGTCCGGACTAAACAGCTTTTGATGGTCATTCAGGGCGACAAAGCGCAAGGCGGCCGGTTCGCCGTGACAGCCGCTGACGAGCTCATAGAGCTGGCTGCTTCCGGACCCGGGGAGCACGCCGATAGCACCACCACCAATCTCGAAGATCAGATGGCAAAAGTCGCTGCTTGCTCCATGGTAGTTAGCAGTTACAGGTTCCTTGTTCAGGCTTTGCATGATCGGGCCAACCGACGCCCAGTCAGTGCCGACCTCCGGGGTGTCGACGGAGTGCAGGAAGAACTGAATGCGGTTCGCGAACTGCGATGGGTCTTCGACGTCTTCGAGCTGGAGCTGCACGAGCTCCTGACTCAGTGATGGAGCGAAATCCGCATCACCGATCACTTCGTTGGAGAGAGCGGAGGGCGGCACGAGCGCAACCGTTGACCATCCCGCCCCTTCGCGGGTCGCCAGGTAACGGGCGCTGTCCAGCCCCACGGAGAAACCCGCCGACGCGCCGGCGAACGCTCCCGGGGAGTAGTAGATGACCCCATTGCCGTCTTCACGCACGCCTTCGATAAGCGTCGCGCCAAAGCCGCCCTTGAACGGCGGACTAACCAGCTCGTACGCGCGACCGGAGGAAAGCGCCAAGGCGGACGAGGCCGCGCCCGCACACACCCCGGCCACCGTGAGCGCAACGAGCAGCACCAGACGCACGGGCATCCCTCTGCCGTGTGACACATTTGCTGCCCTCATTCCGCGCGCCTCCCTCGATGGCTTTCGGTTCACTTGAAAACGCTCCCTTCGCGAATGACATGTCACTCCCATACAAACCCGTCCCTGCACCTGTCGCGGCTAATCGCCAAAGGCCAGGCCCAGAGACCCTCCTGCTGGGTTGAGACACACCCCGTTACCTGTCACACAGGACCAGGGTAGGACGACTATATCCGGAGTGTGCGTAGTTGTCAACTCTCTTGCCGGCGAGGCAGTCCTCGACCCTGAGCGACGACGGCTGAGGCCGCGCCGCAGTCAGCCGGCTCGGCGCCCATCCGGGCGCGAATCGCGTACTCGATTTCGCTCCCCTTGCCGGTGAGAATCCAGGCGTTGGACTCCCCACGCGCCGCACTGTCGATCTCGTTGGCGAGCAGCCCGAGGCGCTCCAGGCGCCACAGGAGCTTTGAGATCTGGCCCTGATCGGAGACGCCGGCGGCATCGGCGATCTCGCGGCTCGAGGCCCGCGGGCACTCAGAGACGGCAAGCAGGACACGCACGGTGCGGTAGGTGAGGCGCATATCCAATCCGCGCAGCGGGTCGGTCGCCGCGACGGCGCGGGGCCGGCGCCGCGGCGACCGGCGCTTGAGTTCGCGCTCGGCTGCATCGGGCCCGCGGTAAGGCAGCACAACGATCGCCATCAGTTGGTTGAGCAGCCCCGCGAGCGGCTTGGACTCGGGCTCCGAGAGGCGCGCGTGGACAATCCCGAGCACGGCACCGACGACACCCTCGGCGACAATCCGCCCCAGACGACGGCCCGCGCTGCCCCCGAGGTCCGCACCACCGCGATGCACAGCGTCGACGAGTCTCTCGGCGACGCGCGCGCGGCGCTCGAGCACGGGCGGTTTAGCCGCCAGCGCGTCCACCACGCACAGGCCGCCCAGCGCGGGCTGCTCGTCAAGGAAGCCCAGCAGGGCGCGCAGACCGGCTCTGATCTGGTCCTCCCACGCCGTGTCCGTGTCCGTGTCCGTGTCCGTGCCTTCGTAGGCGGGCAGCACGACCGCGGCGGCACAGTGCACGGCGTGCTCAAATGCCGCCACCAGACAGTCTTCGCGGTCCTCGAAGAGCTCGTAGAACGTGCGCCGCGAGACGCCGGCGCGCTCGACGATATGCGCGACCACGACGTCCGCGACACCGCGCTCACGCACGAGTTCGGTCATCGCGGTGAGGATCCGGGCGCGCTGAATCTCAGTGACCCGCTCGCGGCCGAGAGCATGCGCGCCATGCGGGAGCGAGGCGGACCCGCTGGCGACTGCGGCCGCCAGCGGACGACCCGCCGATCGGCGGTTGCGCGAGGACGTCACTATTCAGCTCCCTCAGCGAAGGATGCGGTCCCTCTCCCGGAGAAACCCTTACCTATTCGAGAAACATCTCACTACCCCGTTTCAACAACAGGGAAGGACGATTGTAAGCGCATAGGTGTGTAGTTGTCAAGTGCTCACGTTGTGAGCCCCGCGGCCGATCACCCTGGCACGTGGGCCGTAACAGCCCAGGCGCGTCCACGCGCGGCGCGCGGCCCATCCGGCGCGGCGTGCACGATGCGCGTGCGGCGACATGCGGCGACGCGCGGCGCCGTCTAGTGAGGGGCCCGACCCGATACCGACGACAGGAGAACGACGACGATGCAGCTACCCGAGCCAATCCCCACCTCAATCACCGACGAGAGCTTCGCGGGCGTGACCTACCACGTGCGCGGCGAGCTGGTTCCCGAGCTGCAGGTCGTGGTGGGCGGCACGAGTGTGATGTTCGAGCACCACGTGCTGCTGTGGAAGGAGACTCAGGTCGACGTGGAGCTGAAGAAGCTGCCGGGCGCGATCAAGCGCAAGATCGCGGGCCTGGAGTTCTTCGTGACGCGCACGAAGGGCGCGGGGCACATCGCGTTCTCGCGCGACTCGCCGGGCCAGTGCATCCCGATGCACCTGCACCAGGGGGAAGGCCTGGACGTGCGCGAGCACCAGTTCATCGCGGCGACGGACAACCTGGACTACAGCTTCGAACGGATCAAGGGCGCGCAGAACATGCTGCTGGGCGGCTCGGGCTTCTTCATGGACAAGTTCCGCGCAACCAACGGCGACGCGCTGGTGTGGCTGCACGGCCACGGCAACGTCTTCCTCGTGCAGCTCGACGCGGGCGACCAGCTCGACGTGGAGGCGGGCGCGTGGCTCTACAAGGACCCGACGGTCAGCATGGAGGCGGTCACGATGGGCCTGAAGACGGGGCTGATGGGCGGCGGCGGCAAGCTCACGTGGAACCGCTTCACCGGCCCGGGGCGCCTGGCGATCCAGACGATGTTCATCTCACCCGCGGAGGGCGAGGAAAGCAGCGGAAATGCACAGGCGGCAACCGCGGGGGGGATTGCGGGCGCGTTGATCGGAGGACTCACGCGCGGGTAGCTACTCGTACAACGTCAGCGTCGCGAGCACGACATACAGCGCCACGAGCGCCCAACCCTCGAACGCGACGGCCTCCCCGTCCCCGGTGACCTGCCACACCGACAGCGCGGTGAGCGTAAGCGCGCCGATGTAGACGGGCGCGAGCGCGAACGTCAGCGTGGTGGCAAGTGCGAAGGAGATCAGGACGAGCAGCGGGAACAGGAACGCGGCGATCTGCGCGACGGAGTTCTTGACGACGGAGATCGCGAGGTCCGAGCGGCCCTTCCAGGCGAGCACGAGGCCGGCGGTATTCTCGACGGCGTTGCCGGCGATCGCGACGATCACGAGGCCGGCGAACGCCTGGGAGACGTGCAGCACGGCAATCGCGGGCGAGAGGGCGTTGATGAACCAGTCCGAGACGAACGCCGACGCGACGCCGGCGACGAGCAGCAACGCGAGCGTCACCGGCAGCGAGATCGGTGTCCCGGTCTCGGCGATCTCGTCGTTAACGCGCGCGGGCGCGCGCGGCGGGGCCTTCACGGCGTCACTCGAACTCGGCGCGAGATTCTCACGCTCACCCTCACCGCCGGCGGCTCGAGAATCGACGCTCTGCCCGGCGGGCGCGACGTCGGAGCGCAGGTAGGGGACGACCCACGAGACGTAGACGACGAGCAGGCAGATCGCGCCGACGACCGAGATCGCCTTGACGTGGTGACTGGCGGGATCGTGTGAGGCGAGCGAGAGCCCGACCAGCACGATGATGAAGACCGCGACGAGCAACAGCGTCGCGGTGTCGCTGGGCAGCCGCCGCGAGAAGCGCATGACCCCGTCGGGCGCGCGGATCGCGCCGAGTACGATCACAAGCCCGAGGACGAGCAGCGCGTTGGCGAAGACCGAGCCGATGATCGCGGTCTGCGCGACGACGAGCTCACCCTTCTGCAGCGCAAAGATCACGACGAACAGCTCGGGCAGGTTGCCGAGCGTCGACTGCAGCATCCCGGTGACAGCGGGCCCGAAGCGCTCGCCGAGCTGCTCGGTCGCAAAGGACACGATCCACGCGAGCCCGGCCAGCGCAACGGTGGCGATGGCGAAGCGCGGCACGGGCGCCCAGACCGCGTAGTTCGCGACGCCGGCCAGTACCGCAAGGACGGCGATCAGTCCGAGCAGCGCGCGCTCGCGTGTGGTCAGGCCTGCCATGGGGCCGGGCGAGCATACCCGCGAGCGCCGCCGTATCGCCCGCGGCCCGCTAGGCTGCGGCGGCGATGCGCCTGGCGACCTTCCTGCCCCCCGATGCCTCGACCCCGCGCGCTGGGATCGTCGAGGACGATCAAATCAAGGCGTTCGCGGATGCGGCGGTGACGATCCTCGACATCCTCGGCGACCCCTCCCCCGCGCGCGCGGGGGCCTCGCAGCCGGCGGGACCCTCGTGGCCGCTGGCGGAGGTCACGCTGCTCGCCCCGGTCCCCGCCCCGCGCGCGATCTTCGGGATCGGCCTGAACTACGCCGACCACATCGCGGAGACCGGCGGCGAGCCCCCGGAGCGCCCGATCGTGTTCATGAAGCTCCCCTCCTCGGCGGCCGCCCCGGGCGCAGCGGTGCGCTGCCCGGAGGTGGTGCGGCGCCTGGACTACGAGGGCGAGCTGGCGGTGGTGATGGGTGCGAGCGGCGCAGTCGCGGGCTACGCGGTCGCGGACGACGTGAGCGCGCGCGACCTGCAGGGCCGCGAGCCGCAGTGGACGCGCGCGAAGGGCGCGGATGACTTCTGCCCGTACGGCCCCTGGATCACGACCGCCGAGGAGATCCCCGACCCCCACTCGCTGAGCTTGCGCACGTGGGTCAACGGCGAGTTGCGCCAGGACTCGAACACGTCGAACCTGATCTTCACGGTGCCGGAGCTCGTGACGTTTATCGCGGAGACGTGCACGCTGGCGCCGGGCGACCTGATCCTCACGGGCACGCCGGCGGGCGTCGGTATCGGCCTGGACCCCCAGCGCTTCCTAGCGGCGGGCGACCTGGTGCGCATCGAGATCGAGCGCCTCGGCGCGATCGAGCACTCGATCGCCTGAGCGGCAAGGCCGCGCCCCGCCGGCCGGACTGGCGGCGTTCGCAGCTGGACGAACCGGCCGGCGAGACGCGCGAAACCGGTCGACCTACGCGATCTCGACCAGCTCGCGCTCAGCCTCGACCTGCGCCTCGGCGACGGCCTGCTCGGTGGGACGCACCTCGACACGCAGCGCGACGGCGGCGACGATGACGGCGAGCGTCGTGAAGCCGGCGCCGACGAGGAACGCGAGGTGGTAGCCACCGGTGAGCGCGGCGGTGTGCGAGCTGCCGCCGGCGAGCAGGTGCGTGGTGCGCGTGGCGGAGAGCGTCGCGAGCACGGCGAGGCCGAGCGCGCCCCCGACCTGCGCTGCGGTGTTGACCAGCCCGGAGGCGAGGCCGGCGTCCTCGCGCGTGGCGCCGGACATCGCGAGTGTCATCAGCGCGGGGAACGAGCCGCCGACGCCGAGGCCGAGCAGGATCATGACGGGAAAGACGTCGGCGAAGTAGCTGCCGTGGACGGGCACGCGCGCGAACAGCAGCAGCCCGATCGTTATCAGCACGAGGCCGGGCAACAGCGTGGTCTTGGGGCCGAAGTTCATGATCAGGCGCTCGGAGAAGCGCAGCGAGAGCGTGCCCATCACGATCGTGGCGGGCAGGAAGGCAAAGCCGATCTTCAGCGCGTCATAGCCGAGCACGCGCTGCAAGTAGAGGGCGCCGAGGAAGAACATGCCGAACATCCCGGCGACGAGCAGTGCCTGGACGGCGTTGGCGCCGGAGACGTTGCGCGAGCGGAAGATCCGCAGCGGCATCAGCGGGTGGCGCGCGGTGGCCTCGCGCGCGAGGAACGCGAGCAGCAGCGCGAGCGAGGCGGCGCCGAAGGCGAGCGTGCGGCCGGCTCCCCAGCCGTAGTCGGCGGCGGGCTTGACGATCGTGTAGACGCCGAGCATCAGCGCACTGGTGATCAGCACCGCGCCGGGGATGTCGGCGCCGCTGGCGAAGCCGATGCCGGTGTCGCGGGGCAGCAGCCGCACAGCGAGAAACCCGGTGGCGATCCCGATGGGGACGTTGACGAAGAAGATCCAGTGCCAGTCGATCGCCTGCGTGATGATCCCGCCGGCGAGTAGCCCGACGGAGCCGCCGGCGGAGGCGACGAACCCGTAGACGCCGATCGCCTTGGCCTGCTCGCGCGGCTCGGGGAACATCGTGACGATCATCCCGAGGATCACCGCGGAGGTCAACGCGCCGCCGATGCCCTGCACGAAGCGTGCCGCGACGAGCACCTCCTGACTCTGCGCCAGCCCGCAGACGAGCGAGGCGGTGGTGAAGACGACGAGGCCGATCATCATGATCAGCTTGCGTCCGGCGAGGTCGCCGAGGCGCCCGGCGAGCAGCAGCAGGCCGCCGAAGGCGATCAGGTAGGCGTTGACGACCCACGCGAGACTGGACTGGGTGAAGTGCAGGTCGGTCTGGATCGAGGGCAGCGCGACGTTCACGACGGTCGCGTCGAGAACGATCATCAGCACCCCGACGCACAGCACGTAGAGCGCGATCCAGCGGTTTCGGTCGGTCATCTGCTCGGTCATGCGTTCAGCCTCTTCTGTCCGGGGTCATACGTTCAAGCCTCTTCTCGAGGTTTCACTAGCGGTCTTCCTACTGTCGACTCGCGGCGGTCGCACCTCTCATCGTTCACCGGCGCGCGTCAGAGCACGCCGTCCAGCTTCTCGAGCATCTCGCGCGTGCCGTGCTCGCGCTCGGCCGGCGTGTCGGCGCCATCCAAGAACACGCCCTGCTCGGTGAGCATCAGGCGGGTGCCGGCGCCAGCGGGCTCGACCTCCACAGTAGCGACCGATACCGACATGCGCGTCTCGTCGCGATCGAGCGTGTAGGCATAGACGATCCGCGTGTCCGGAACGATCTCCTCGTAGCGCGCGTCGTAGGTGTAGCTCGCGCCGCCTCCGTCGACGGTAAAGCGCTCGTGGCCGCCGACGGCGAAGTCGAGCGTGCGCTCGACATCTGCGCTCGGCCCGAACCAGCGCGCCTTCGCGGCGGGGTCGGCGAACGCCGCGAATACGCGCGCGGGCGCGGCGTCGTAGTGGCGTTCGATCGTGAAGGTCGCGTGCTCTGTCGATCGTGAGGTCATCCGGGGGGCTCCTTGATTTGGTCTTGATCGCCGGCTTCGCCGGCCCGTTGGTTCGCCTGCGGGCGATTCGCAGCCTGTGTGCGCACCCGCGAGCTGCCGGCGGACTCCCGCTCGCTCGCGGGCGCGGTTTCGGCGAGATAGTCGCCGAGCCGATCGAGGCGCTTCTCCCACAGCGCGCGCCGCTGTGCGACCCAGTCCTCGGCGCCGCGCAACGCGGCGGGCTCGATGCGGCAGGTGCGCACGCGCCCGACCTTGCACGAGCTGACCAGCCCGCTGCCCTCGAGCACCGCGAGGTGCTGGACGACCGCGGAGAGCGACATCGGCAGCGGCTGCGCGAGCTCGCTGACCGACGCCGGTCCGCGGCTCAAGCGCTCGACCATCGCAACGCGCGTGGAATCCCCGAGGGCGTGGAAGACGCGCTCGGGCGGCGCCGGCAATTGCTTAAGCATCTACTTAAGTATTACAGACTACCGCCATGCCCGACCAGCCCGCCGCATCGTGCCGCTGCAGCCGCCCAGCGCCAGATCATCGAGCTGCTGGTGACGGCCGGCTGGTACCACGTCATCAGCTACGTATGCAACGGCTTGCGTGTCGAGCGGGAGGAGTGGGCCGCGCAGTTCCCCGCGCCGGGCGCCGGCACGTCCACCTAGCCCGCGCCCGCGCACTGCGCCCCTACGCAACCCGGGCCGGCGGAGCCGGCCAATCCTCACAATCGTCGTCCATCTGCTGTCATGCAAGACGATGGCCGTGCAACCACAGGACACGACCGCAGCGGCCCCCGACACGGAGTCCGCGAACGCGACCGACGCGGCGCGCGAACCCAAGCCGGCGCGCCGCCCCGCGATTCTCGCGGTCGACGACGAGCCCGCGGTCCTCGCGGCCGTCGCGCGCGACCTGCGGCGCGGCTTCGGCGAGCGCTTTCGCATCCTACGCGCGAGCTCGGGCGCGGAGGCGCTGGAGATCCTGCGCGAGCTGCGCACGCGCGGCGACCACGTCGCACTGCTGATCGCCGACCAGCGCATGCCGGGCATGCCGGGCACGGACTATCTCGTGGAGGCGCGCAAGCTCGTGCCGGACGCCAAGCGCGTGCTGCTGACCGCCTACGCCGACACCGAGGCCGCGATCGCGGCGATCAACGAGGTCGCGCTCGACTACTACCTGCTCAAGCCCTGGGACCCGCCCGAGGAACAGCTGTTCCCGGTCGTCGAGGACCTGCTCACGACGTGGGAGGCCGGCGCGGCCCTGGAAGCCGGCGGCGTGCGCCTGATCGGGCACCGCTTCTCCAAGGAGTCCCACGACCTGCGCGACTTCCTCGTGCGCAACCGCGTCCCCGCGCGCTGGCTCGACGTCGAACGCGACGGCGAGGCGCGCGAGCTGCTGCAGGTCGCGGGCGTCGACGCCGAGCGCCTGCCCGTCGCGCTGCTCGAGGACGGCGCCGTGCTGGAGCGCCCCACGATCCTCGAGCTCGCCGAGCGCCTCGGCGTCGCGGGCGTCCCCGCGCAGGACCACTACGACCTCGTCGTCGTCGGCGGCGGCCCCGCGGGACTCGCGGCCGCGGTGTACGGCGCCTCGGAGGGGCTGAAGACCGTGATGGTCGAGCGCGAGGCGCCCGGCGGGCAGGCCGGGCAGTCGAGCCGCATCGAGAACTACCTCGGCTTCCCCGCCGGCCTCAGCGGCTCGGACCTCGCGCGGCGCGCGACCGACCAAGCGCGGCGCCTCGGCGCCGAGCTGCTGACCGTGCAGGAGGCCGTCGGGCTGCGCGTCGAGGGCTCCGCGCGGCTCGTGCAGCTGAGCGGCGGCGGCGCGCTGAGCGCGAGCTGCGTGATCGTCGCCTCCGGGGTCTCCTACCGCCAGCTCGACACGCCCGGCTTCCCCGAGCTGACCGGCGCCGGCATCTACTACGGCGCGGCGATGACCGAGGCGCGCGCCTGCTCGGAGCAGCACGTCGTGGTGATCGGCGGCGCGAACTCCGCGGGGCAGGCCGCCGTGTACTTCAGCGGCTACGCCGCGCAGGTCACGATGCTCGTGCGCTCGACGCTCGAGAAGTCGATGTCGCACTACCTGATCGAGCAGATCGCGGCGCGGCCCAATATCGACGTGCGCACGGGCACCTCGGCGGTGTCCGCTGAGAGTGAGGATGGGCGCCTGCGGCGCCTGGGCGTTCGTGGCCCCAACGGCGCGGAGACCCTCGAGGTCGACGCTTGCTTCGTGTTCATCGGCGCCGCTCCCCGCACCGACTGGCTGGACGGCGTGCTCGCGCGCGACGCGCGCGGGTTCATCCTCGCCGGGCGCGATGCGCAGGCCGCCGGCTGGCCGCTGCCGCGCGAGCCCTACATCCTCGAGACCACGATTCCCGGCGTGTTCGTCGCCGGCGACGTCCGCGCGCGCTCGATCAAGCGCGTCGCCAGTGCCGTCGGCGAGGGCTCGATGGCGGTTTCGCTGATCCACGAGTACCTGGTCGAGGCGTGAGCGACGCGCGCGAGACCCCCGGCGCGGATGCGAGCGACGGCCGCGACACCCCCGCCGCGCGCGCGGGCGACGCGGGCACGCACACGCGCGCGGGCGACGCGCGTGCGGCGGGGTCCACAACCGATCGTGGGGCGGGCGGGCCACCTATCACCCTCGAGGAGCTGCGCACGATCGATCTCTTCGACGAGCTCCCCGACGAGGAGCTTGCGGAGTGGCTTGCGCTCGCGCGCACGCGCCACGCCGCGCCGGGCGAGGTGATCTCCGAGCAGGGCGAGGAGCCCCGCGGGCTGCAGCTCCTGCTCGAGGGCGAGGCGCAATCGCTGATCGTCGGCGAGGGCCGCAGCGAGCAGGTCGGCACTCAGCACGCGCCGACCTGGATGGGCGCGATCGCGGCGCTCACCGGCAACCCCTCGCCGGTGCGGATGCAGGCGCGCACGCCCTGCCGGCTCGCGCTCGTCGAGCCCGAGGACTTCCGCCGCCTCGCGCTCGCGCAGCCCGCGATCAACCGGCGCGTGATGCAGCAGGTCGCTCCGATCGCCAGTCGCATCAGCGCGGTCGAGGCCAACCGCGAGCGCCTCGCCTCACTCGGCACGATGGCCGCGGGGCTCGCGCACGAGCTCAACAACCCCGCCGCCGCCGCGCGGCGCGCGGCCTCGCAGCTGACCGAAGCGCTCGACGCGATCGGCTCCGCGCTGCGAGCGTTCGTCGAGGGCGGCATCGAGCGCGAGGACGCCGAGCAACTCGTGCACCTGCAGCAGGAGGCCGCCGAGCGCACCGCAAACGCCACCGCACTCGACGCACTCGACGCCTCCGACGCCGAAGAGGAACTGCTCGGGCGCCTGGAAGACCTGGGCGTGCCGGAGCCCTGGAAGATCGCCGAGCCGCTCGCCGCCGCCGGCCTCGACCAGCAGTGGCTCGATCGCGTCGCCGCACTCGCCGGCCCCACGACCGGGGCCGCGCTGCGCTGGATCGCCGCGACACTCACCGCCGAGCGACTCTCGGGCGAGCTGTGCGAGTCCACGCAGCGCATGTCCGCACTCGTCGGCGCCGTGAAGTCCTACTCCTACATGGACCGCGGCGACCTCGTCGAAGTCGACCTGCACGAGGGCCTGGAGACGACGCTCGTGGTGCTCGGCTACAAGCTCAAGCACACCACGATCGAGGTCGTGCGCGACTACGACCGCGACCTGCCGAAGCTCACCGTGCACGGCTCCGAGCTCAACCAGGTCTGGACGAACCTGCTCGACAACGCGATCGACGCGCTCGGCGAGCGCGGCACGATCACGCTCGCGACGCGCGCCGACGGCGACTGCGCGGTCGTCGAGATCATCGACGACGGCTCCGGCATCCCCGAGGAGACCGCCGCGCGGATCTTCGACCCGTTCTTCACGACCAAGGACGTCGGGCACGGCACCGGCCTCGGCCTCGCCACCGCACGGCGCATCGTCGTTGAGCGCCACAGCGGCTCACTCACGCTCGAGTCCGAACCCGGCCGCACCGTCTTTCGCGTGCGGCTGCCCTTTACTCAAACCTAGAGATATAGGAGGAGGCGCGATGGCCACCTGCACACACCTCGATCACGTCCACATCACTGAGCTACCCGCGTCCGTCGCGGGCTGCGAGGACTGCCTCGCTAGTGGCGGCAAGTGGTTGCACCTGCGTATCTGCCTGGAGTGCGGGCGCGTCGGTTGCTGCGATGACTCCCCCAATCGCCACGCGAGCGCGCATAACCATGCGAGCCAGCACCCGATCATCCGCTCGCTGGAGCCCGGGGAGGAATGGTCGTGGTGCTTCATCGACGAAGTCGCGATGCTCATCCCCGAGGTCCACGGCGAGACACGCATACCGCCCTCGCCGCTGGGCGGTTGAGCGCAGGCCGCGCTCCCCGGCAGGCCACGTGCGCCCGATCGGAGCGCACGCCGAGGCGACTCACCTCGCCGCATCAGCCCCCGCCGCGCGCGGGCGTGCGCGCGGCGAGCCGTTCGAGCACGATGCGCTGCTGTTCGGTCCCGCTGCCCCCCTTGACCTCCAACCATGCCCCACCGACGCGCCGCACGGTCTCCAGGCTTCCCTCTTCTTCGGAGCGCACCGTGAACACGCCGGGATGCCCGGGGACCGCCCGTTTGTCGGCCAGTTGCGGTGACGGTCCGTGACCCCCCGCGATTAGCAGCACGGTCGCCGTCAGTGGCCAGTCGCGGTAGTAAAAGGCAGCTTGCGCACATTCAGCGAGTTCGAGCGTGCCGCGAGGAGCGGGCATGGCGAGTGCCTGGTCGAGCCGGCTACGAGTCCGAGCGCTCTGCGAAACCTCCCGCAGGCCAGCGAGCGGGCGTGCAACGATCGCGCACGGAGCGCCCGCGGGCGCGCTCGGTGCATGTCGCGGTGGGCGCAGGTCGATCGCTCCGACGCGCAGCGCTCGCAATGCCTGCACGCGCTGACTCACGCTGGCTTCTCCCTGCACGACCAGCCAAGCGTCCCCGACACGCCGCGCGCTGAAGCCTTCGGGCCGGAACGGACCCGAGCGGTCCAGGACGCCCGGCGCACCGGGCACGGGATGCATGTCGGGCAGTGCCGCGGGCAGCTCGCCGGGATGCTTCGCGTCGAGCAGCACCGCGGCGGTGAGCCACACGTGGTGAAAGCGAAAGCCGACCTCAACACAGGAGAGGTACCCATGCCCGATGATGCCCGGGTCGGGCACGATCGCGGTGAGAACTTCCCCGAGACCCGGGCGCACACCCGAGCCGCGGCGCGCGGTCAACGGACAGCGGCCCTGGAGCTCGCGCTGCGGTGACTGCCAGTAGCGCGCGGGCTCCCGCGGTGGGGCCTCGTAGAAGCTGCCCGGGATCGCCTGGCCGGCGCTGTCGAGCGCGGTCACTCGCGGCGCGCCGTGCGCGAACGCCCTCGCCGACAGCTCGAAGACCGCCGCACGAAAGCCGTACGGCAGTCGCGCATCGGCGCGCGTCAGGACCGTCGGCCCGTTCGCAACGCGCACAGCGGCGACGCGCGGTGCGCTCAGCACGTACCACAGTCCCGGACCGCGTTCGGAGCTCGGGGCGAAGAGGGGCGACCCCAGGGCCGGCGTGCTGGTTGGACAGCCGCCCCCGCCGGTTTCGCCGCCCTGCGCTCTGAGGCTCGGTACGTCGCGGAAGTGGATCGAGGTGCACCAGCCGATCGTGCCCGCCTTCAGCGAAGGTGTGATCGTGATTTCGTAGTGCCCGCCAGCGACCGAGAGGTTGCCGCGGGCGTTGTACGGAGGCACTATCCCCGAGAGCGAGCGCGACCGCTCAGCGGAGATCAGCACAGCCGCGGCCGCCGAGCCGCCGAGCAGGAGCACGGCCGTGATCAGCCACAGCCCGCGCCCTGGACCTCTCAGTGCACCACGCATGGCTCTCATTGCGGCGCCCAGTGCCCCGCCGCGCGGCGGCGCGTCGGGGCGCGCGCGCTGCCGACGCTGCGCTCCGGCGGTTGCGCGGGAGCGCCCGCCGCGCAGCTGCGCCTCGCGCTCGACGGCATCCAGCAGGTGCGCCTCGACGCGCTCGAAGTAGTCGCTCATCGGGCATCCTCGGGTTGCGGGGTGATGGGCCGTTCGTTCATGTCTCCTCCTGATCCACGCGCAGCCGCAGCCACGCCAGTGCCCGGCTGACCCGCTGGCGCACCACGGCCTGTGATGTCCCGATGTCGAGCGCGATCTGCTCGTACTCGCGCTCCTCGATCACGCGCGCCCACAGCGCCTCACGCTGGGCGGGCGGGAGCCCGTCGACCAACTCCAGGACCGCGCCGCCCCGCGCCGCGAGCTCCTCGGCGCGCACCAGATCCTCGTCCTGCAGCGACTCCCGCGGGATTCCCAGGCGTCGTCGCGCGCGGTCCTCGGCGCGCCCGCGCCGGCGCGACTCGCTCGCCTTGTAGCGCGCGATCCCGCACAGCCACGGCAACGCGCTCGCGTGCTCGGGCCGGTAGCGCGGAGCCGCCAGCAGCGCCGCCGCGAACACCTCGGCCGCGAGATCCGCGGAGAGCTCGCGATCGCCGGTCTCGCGCAGCAGGAACCCGAGCACCGCCGCGAGGTGGCGGCGGTAGAACGACGCGAAGGCCCCACGGTCGCCGGTGGCGCTGGCGGCCAGCAATGTCTCGTCGTCCTCCGTCGGCGGGCTCCCCTCCATCTACTTCAACATGACAGCGGGCCGCCGCGTTGTGACGGCGGCTAGCCCACCGGCAGCGCGAGCGCCGCGTCCACCAGCCGCTGCGGCGCGTCCCACATCACCATGTGCCCACAGCCGGCCCAGGTCTCCACGAGCGCGTGCGCAGGCAACTGGTCGACCTGGCGCGAGGTCCGCGCTCGCGCGATCCGGTCGCGATCGCCCCAGACGACGCGCACGGGAACGCCAGCGGAGATCTCCTGGCCATCCAAGAAGCGCAGCCGCCGTGTCTGCTTGAAGTGCTCGGGGAAGTGCTTGGACGCGAGCACCGTCGCGACCATCGCCGCGGCGACTTCCGGCGGCACGTCCGCCGGACGGGCCGAGATCGCTCGCAGCGACAGCCGCCGCCCGACCCGCGTGCGCGGCGGCACGAGCGCGCCCGCCCCCAGCAGCTGGCCAAGACGCCAGTTGATGGCGAGGATCGCATCGGTGATCGGCGGCGAGTGCCTGCGCCACAGCCCCGCCGGCGTCAGCGCGAGCACCGCGCCCGCATGTCCGAGCTTGGCGAGCTCGAGCGCCGTCCAGCCACCCGCGGAGTGACCCACGACCACCGGGCGCCCGATATCCAGCCGGTCGATCAGCGCCGCCACCTCCTGCGCCCAATCGAGCGGATTGAAGCTGCTCGGCGGCGACTGGCCGTGGGCCGGCAAGTCCACGCTGAAGACCTCGCGCTCGAGCGTGAGCTGCGCCAGCAGCGGCTTCCATATGCTGCGTGAGCTGTTGGTCCCATGCAGCAGCATGAGCGGCGGGCCGACACCTTCCCGGTCGAACGCGAGCATGTAAACATCTTCCACCAACTGCCGTGCGATGGACTCGTCGTGCACTTCCTGCTCTACGGAGAGGCACTCGCGCCCAGCGCGGTCGCCCGCCGCGCCGCCGCGGCCCTAGCGTGACCAGCACGGGATTTGCTTAGGCGCGCTCAGGGGCCGGAGTAGCCTCTCCGTAGACGAAAAACTCGGGCGTCATCTCGACTTTGGCGCTCCACCCAAGCTCCGCGAGACGCCCCTGCAGGACACCGGGCTCGTGGAAGCGCTTGACAATACGGTACTCACTACCGTCGGCGAGCCGCCGCAACATGACCTGCTCCTCGGGCGCCGGCAGCTTGTGATCCACAGCGGACGCGAGGTCACTGCGCGCACTGTCGAGGAAGAACGCCCGGCCCTTGGGGGCGAGTGCCCGCTTGACCGTCGCCCAGAAATCATCGAAGCGCTCCTCGGGAACATGCGAGAGCCAGAAGGAGAAGAAGCACACGTCGTAGGTGCGCTCGGGCTCCCACGCGAACAGATCTGCCTGCACGTACTCGACCCGCGGGTCCCCGACGCGGGCACGCGCCAATTCGATGACCTCCGGGGAGGCATCGACTGCGGTCACGCTGCGCGCGTGGGACACGAGCCGCTGCGTCCACAGACCGGTTCCGCAAGCAAGCTCCAGCACATCCCCGCTCGGCGCGAAGCGCTCCAGAGCGGACTCGACGGCCGCCCCATCGGCGAACCAGCGCGCGTTGGCCTCCGCGCCGTGGTCGTAGCGCCCGCGTCTGAACCACCAGTCGTCGTACTCCCCCGCGCGGGCGCGGTAGTAGCGCGCCTGCTCGCTCAAAAGCTCCTGCACTCCGTCCATCACGCCCGCCTTTCGTGTCGTCTGGGACAACAGAAGTCAGATGATATCCATAATCTGAGTTGCTGTCATCATCCAGGCGTGGAGCAGCCGACGCGCCCACCCAACGGGCCTCCCCCCCAAGCACTCGGCAAGCGACCCACGCGAGCCGAAAAGCAGGCGCAGACACGCGCGCAGTTGGTCGAGGCCGCCGCCCGCATCTTCGCCCGCCGCGGCTTTCAGGCCGCCACCGTCGAGGAGATCGCCGAGCACGCCGGCTACTCACACGGCGCCGTCTACTCCAACTTCGCCGGCAAGGAGGAGCTGTTCCTCGCCGTCTTCGAGCAGTACATGGCCCAGCGCATCGAGGAGGTCGCGCAAGCAAGCGCCGTCGAGGGGTCCTTCGCCGAGCGCGCGCGCGCAGCGGCGGACCAGTGGATGCAGCGCTTCGGCGAGGACCGCGAGACGTTCCTGCTGCACCTGGAGTTCATGATCCACGCCGCTCGCCACCCCGCTCTCAGCGAGCAGCTCGGCCGGCGCATGGCCATGCTGCGTCTGGAGATCGAGCGCCGCATCAGCGAGCGCGCCGCGGAGACCGCCACGCCGCTACCACTGCCCGCCGCCGACATCGCGCTCGTCCTGCGCGCCCTCGGCATCGGTCTCGCCGTCGAGGCACTCAACGATGCGGGGCAGACCAACACCAGCCTCTATGGAGACTTCGTCGCACTGGTCGCCGGCGTGCTCGAAGCCAGTGGCGGCAAGGCGGCCTTGCCCTAGACGTTCTCCGGTGGCTCAGTCAGCGCCGCGAGGTCATCGAGATCGACCGGACGGGCACTCGCGCGCTTCATGCTGATGAGGTCATCGCGTCCGGCGATAGCGATGCGCTTATCCCCAAGCTGAATCTCCAATGCGCGCGACCGCAACTGATCGTAGGGCGGAACGCCGGGGGCGTCGCGCAATACATCGATCGCGCCATGTCGCGTGGCAAATTGCCACAGCGTCGCCCGCGGCAGCATCGAGGCATCGATCGATAGCCCCTCACTGCCACGGTTGAGGACCCGAGCATCGATCGCTTTCAAAGCATCCGCGAGCCGCACCAGGTTGGCCGGCTCAGGGCGCGGAAAGACATCGATGTCGATAGTCGTTCGCATGTGCCCATGGGTCTGGACCGCAAGACCGCCGACGATTACATAATCGACCGCATACTTGGCCAGCGCATCGAGGATTTGCTCGGCGTCAAGCGGCGTGCCGGGATCCACTGCCCGCCTCACGTCCCGCCTCGCGCAGGTTCCCTGCCAAGCGATTTGCCGAGATCGCCAGCGCCAGACGTTCCTCCGGGGAGCGCTCGCGCAGTGCCATCAGGTGGGCCGCGTCCCATCTGCCGCGCAGGCGCCTCGCCTGCAACCCCGGCTCGAAGCCCATCGCGAGCATCAGCGCCCGCAAGGTCTCCCAAGTCGGGGTCGTAAGGCCACGCTCGATACGGCTGACCGCAGCCTGTGTAGTTCCCGCCCGCAACGCAAGCGAGCGCTGACTCAGACCAAGTTGTGCCCGATTGCGTCGGATCACCTCGCCGGGAGACTCCATATAGAAAAATATATCAAGCAAGCAACCCTCCAGACGCGAAGGCCTGCAAGAATGCGGGCATGGACGATGTGGTCGCGCGCTACCTGGCAGCCTCGGTCGCCAACGACATCGACGCCTTGATGACCACGCTCGCCCCCAACGCCGAGCTTGTCTCGCCACTCTCAGGGCGAATGGTGTTTCGCGGGCACGACGACATCCGGATCCTCGCCACAGCCGTCTACGGCAGCCTGCGGGGGCTGCGCTGGCACGAGCAGATCGGCCAGGGCGCCACGCGCGCAGTCGTCGGCGAGATGGCCGTCGGACCCGTGCAGCTCAGCGACGCCATGGTCTTCGAACTCGACGCCGAGGGATTGATATTGCGCGTCAGACCACACCTACGCCCCTGGCTGGGGCTAACGGCGTTCGCACTCGCCGTCGGGTCAAAGCTGGCGCGTCACCCCGGCGTCGCCCTCCGCGCGTTGCGCGGCCCGCTCGCTCAAGGCTAAGCCAAGAGCGCGCTCTGCCTGCGGCTCGAAACCCCCTAGCAGCCACACCGAAGCCGAGGTTAGCCCTCAGGCGCTGGGCAGGCAAAGCCGCGGGTCAGTTGTTATAGCGTGCGCTCGATGGACACCCCAAAGCCCACGGACCTCGCACGGGCGCTGGTCGAGCTCGCCGAGTGGGCTCAAGCATTCAGCGCCGAGCAGTCAGAGGACGGTTTGAGTGATCGGCTACGCGAGCACCTCGGCGGCGAGATCAGCGGTCTGCCGGTCGTTTCGCGCGCGCTGGAGGGGTATCAGCGAGCAAATTTCCAGGTGGCGATCGATGTCTTCCTCGACGCACCGCAGCGCAGCGCGCAGCTGATCGGCCTGCCCATGAACCACGGTTACCGCGTTGGACTCGCGGAGCTCGTCAAGCACGCGCCCGGAGCGCCGTGGGAAATGCACCAGCAAGACGCCGGACCGATCGAGTACGAGCCGCTCGACATCGGGGAGCGCAGGATCATGTGCGTAGCGGCTGGGCTGTGGCTGATCAGCGACGGCCCGGAGCCCTTCGTGCTGATGCTGCGCCGCGCCGACCAGGGACCCCGTCAGGCCGAGCTCGGCCTGGAGATCATGGCGCGCGAGCGCGGCGGCGCCGAACGGCTGCTCGGCGAGATCGAGCGGCTGATGGCCGAGCACAACCCCTACCGCGGACGAATCCTCGTGCTCTCGAGCTCGCCCTTCGGGGGCGTGGGTGTCGAGGTCCAGAAGCTACCGGCGGTCGCGCGCGGGCAGATCGTCTACCCAGACGGGGTGCTGGAGCGAATCGAGCGCCACACCAAGACGTTCAGCGAACACGCCGAGGCCCTGCGAGCGGCTGGACGGCATCTCAAGCGCGGGATTCTGCTGCACGGCCCGCCGGGGACCGGCAAGACGCTGACGGTCATGTACCTGTCGAACTTGATGCCCGAGCGCACCGTCCTGCTGCTGACCGGCAATGCCCTTGGGGCGGTGGGCCCGGCCTGCCGCATGGCACGCGAGCTGGCCCCCGCAATGCTCGTCCTGGAGGACGTCGATCTGGTCGCCGAGAATCGCGTGCGCGGCCAACCCACCACGGTGCTGTTCGAGCTCCTCAACCAGATGGACGGGCTGAGCGAGGACACCGATCTCGTATTCGTGCTCACAACCAACCGTCCCGACGTGATCGAGCCGGCCCTCGCCTCCCGTCCCGGGCGCATCGACCTGGCGGTCAACATGCCACTGCCAGACGCCGACGGGCGCGGCCGCCTACTGGATCTCTATGGCGAGGGTCTGCAGCTCGAGCTGCGCGACAGGGCGAACTTCATCACCGACACCGCGGGCGCCACGCCGGCCTTTATCCGAGAGGTCCTGCGCCGCGCCGCACTGCTCGCCGCCGAGCGCGGCGAGGGCATCCGCGTTACCGACGAGCTCCTCGCCAGCGCCATCCAGGAGTTGCGCGAGGGCGCCGATCAACTCACCAGCGCACTGCTCGGCGCACAGGCCGCGACGGGCGATCGACCGTAGAGCTAGTGGCTCTCCAGCACGCGGTCGATCAGCCCGTACTCCTGCGCCTGCTGGGCCGTGAAGAAGCGGTCGCGCTCCATGTCCTTGCGGACCTCCTCCTGGGAGCGACCGGTGTGTTGAGCATAGATTTCATCGGTCCGCTCGCGCACCTTGAGAATCTCGCGCGCGTGGATCTCGATGTCGGTCGACTGCCCTTCAAAGCCCGCCGAGGGCTGGTGGATCAAGATGCGGCTATTCGGGAGTGCCGCACGCTTGCCTTTCGCGCCACCCGCGAGCAGCAGCGAGCCCATCGACATCGCGACCCCGACGCACATCGTCGCGATGTCGGGCTTGACGAAGTTCATCGTGTCGTAGATCGCCAGCCCCGAGTAGATCGAGCCACCCGGCGAGTTGATGTAGATCGAGATGTCCTTTTCGGGGTCCTCGGACTCCAGGTGCAAGAGCTGCGCGACCACCAGGTTCGCGACCTGGTCGTCGATCGGCGTCCCCAGGAAGATGATGCGCTCGTTGAGCAGGCGCGAGTAGATGTCGAATTCGCGCTCCCCCCGCGCCGTGCGCTCGATGACCATCGGTACCAGTGGCATATCTGCACCCTATCCCTTGACGTCCCGTTCGGCGGTGCCGGTCTCCAGCCACCGCAGCAAGGCGGCGCGCGCAAAGCGCCACTCGCCGCCAAGCTCACGGCCCGGAAGCTCTCCCGCGCGGGCCAACTCGAGCACGACCTCGTCCTGCACCTGCAGCAGCTCCGCCGCTTCCTGCGCGGTCAGCACCTCCGGAATACCGGGGCGGAAGGAGTGGTGTCCTACCGTCAGCTCCCCCTGGTCAAGCGTCTCGACCGTAACCCGCCGGCGAGCGCCATCCCAGCTGCCGTGCAGCTCCGCCAGCGACGCCGGCGAGTCCGGGTCCACGTAGCGCTCCACGAGCTCCGAGATCAGGCTCTGCTTGGGAACCCGCAGCTCGAACGCGGCCCGGTCCAGGCGCCGCGCGTGCTCGGTCGGGATGCGCACGAACAGTGCCGCCGTCGGTTCGGTGCCCTTGCCAGCGCCGCGGCCCCGCCGTGGCATGTTCGGATGAGAGGGGGAAGGCATGTGCTCGCTCCTGTGCAGCCGTCGCCTACTGACTTGCTATCTGGATATCAAGATAGCAAGCTCACAGGTTGAGCGTACGCATCCCCTGCTCGTCGTAGCGGCCCCCGGCGGCTGCCGGGATGGCGTCGGCGATGCGCTGCGACTCCTCCACGCTGAGCTCCACCTCGGCGGCGGCCAGGTTCTCCTCCAGATACGCACGGCGCTTGGTACCCGGAATCGGGACGACGTGCTCCCCACGGCTCAGCACCCACGCAAGTGCGAGCTGGCCCGCTGTCACGCCCTTCTCCTGCGCGAGCTCGCGCACGCGCTCGGCGAGCAAGCGGTTGTGCTCGGCGTTCGTGCCCGTGAAGCGCGGACCGTAGCGGCGGAAGTCGCCCTCGTCGAGCTCCTCGCTGGAGCTGAAGCGACCCGCGAGGAAGCCGCGGCCGAGCGGCGAGTACGCCACCAGTGCGATCCCGAGCTCCTGCAGCGTCGGCAGGATCTCCTCCTCGACGTCGCGCGTCCACAGCGAGTACTCCGTCTGGACCGCCGCGATCGGGTGCACCGCGTGCGCGCGACGGATCGTCGCGGGGCTCGCCTCCGAGAGACCGAGATGGCGAACCTTGCCCTCCTCGACCAGCTCGGCCATCGCGCCCACCGTCTCCTCAATCGGCGTCTTCGGGTCGACGCGGTGCTGGTAGTAGAGATCGATGTGCTCCACCCCGAGGCGCTGCAGCGAGCCCTCGCAGGCCTCGCGCACATACGCCGCGCTGCCGTCGATCTCGCGTCGAAGGGGCTGGTCCGCATCCCCACCCACGAGCTTGATCCCGAACTTCGTCGCGAGGAAGACCTCCTCGCGACGCCCCGCAAGCGCGCGTCCGAGGAGCCGCTCATTGGTGTGCGGCCCATACATGTCGGAGGTGTCCAGGAAGTTGCAGCCCAGGTCCAGCGCCCGCTGGATCGTCGCCAGCGCCTCGCCCTCATCGCTCGCGCCGTAGAACGCCGACATCCCCATACAGCCGAGACCGATCTCCGAGACCTCCGGACCCCCAGGTCCGAGTGTGCGCTTTCTCATCATCGCGATTTCACTCCTTTGCGCTTGGCGCCGACATAATGCTGAAGCGATGTTCCCCCTGAACCTACCGAACGTCCTGACCGTCCTGCGGATCATGCTGGTCCCGGTGCTCGTCGCGGCCCTGCTGGGAAACACTCCCTCCGGCGACGTACTCGCCGCGATCGTCTTCGCGCTCGCCTCGCTGACCGACTTCGTCGACGGCTACCTCGCACGCGCGCGCGGCTCGATCACGACCTTCGGCAAGCTCATGGACCCGCTCGCCGACAAGCTGCTGATCATCGCCGCGCTGCTCTCCCTGGTCTCGCTGAACCGCCTCCCGGCGTGGGTCGCGATGGTCATCATCACGCGCGAGCTCGCCGTCACCGTGCTGCGCATGGGCGCCACCCAGGCCGGCATCGTGATGGCCGCGAGCATGTTCGGCAAGGTCAAGACCTGTCTACAGATCGCCGCGATCCTCGCGGTGATCGCGGTGCACGGCCAGCCGCTGTGGGTCGCGCTGCTGCTCTACCTCACCGTGCTCGTCACGGTGCTCTCCGGCCTTGACTACTTCTTTGGTCTGCGCCGCCGCCTGGCGCAGGCACAGACGCGCACGTCAGGCTCCTGAGCCGCCGCCGCTAAGCCACTCCTCGAGGCTTGTCTGGCGCGCTACCGGACGCCCCGAATCGAGCTCTCCGCGCAGCTCGGCCAGCAGGCCATGGCGTTCGGCCAGGACGTTGTGCTGGTGGATCGTCTCCAGGTTCTCCTGGCGCGCCGAGACGAAGCTCGCGCCGTCCAGTTGCGGGAACGCGCGCACCACGCCCGCGAGCATCTCGCGCACGCAGTCCTCGACGAAACGCGGGCGCCGGTGGGCCTTCTCGACGACCGCGGCCTCGTCCGAGCGCTTCATCAGCTCGTAGATCTCCGAGGACATCGCGCCCTCGACGATGCGCAGCAACGTCTTCGCGTCGATCTCCGCGTCGCAGTTCTCGATGCAGCCGATGTGCAGCGTCCCGAGACCACGCTGGTTGTGCGTCGCGATCGGCACCTGCACCAGGATCCGCTCGATCTGCTCCGCCGTGAAGCCCTCCTCGTTTGCCAAGCGCTCACGCGCGCGCCCCGCGATCAGCTCCTGCGCACACGGACACGCCGTCATCCCCGTCGCCGCGACCCCCACGAGCTGGCGGGTTCCCCCCTCTTGCGCGACCGCGCGCCCGTGGAGCGTGTAGATCTCCTGCGTCGCCACCCCCGAGACCGGCGCCGGCTTGTGCTCGGGGTAGCGCGCCGCGATCGTCACCTCCGCGCGCGCCGCACCCTGGCGCTCGCGCACCAGCTCCGCGATGTCCCGCGCCAGCGTCTCCGCGCGAAATGGCGACTCCGTCAGCACGACCTCGCCGATTGCCTCGTTGACGACCTCCTCGAAACGCGACATGTGCGCGCCCTTCTGTTCACGGCTCAGATCCACGAAGCACTCCAGGCGCGCAAAGAACAGCTCGTCGCGAATACGCACCACCTTCTCGACCCCCGTAACCCCAACTCGCGTGAGGCCGAGGGCGATGGCCGGCGTCCGGGCCTGGACATCGTCCTGGCCCTGCGGCGATAGCGAGGGTGTCACGCGCGTGGTAGTCGGCACTGCCCGGAAAGCCTAGCGGCACCCACAGTGCGGCTCTGCCCCAGCACCGCGACACCGCCGCGAACCCGCCGACTCCCGCGCCCCCGGTTCGCAGACCAACCGACACCCCCCACCTTGATATCTGGTATCACTCCGCACATTACTTCCGGCACAGCCCGCAACGCGGCGGTCCGGGATGTGTTTGGGGAGCTGAGGGCCCGAGACCGGACAACAGCAGACAGTCGGCAGCAGGGCCAGAGAGTCACGGATAGGAGGAGTCGGCAGTAGCAGTGGTTGGGGAGGTCGGAGCGGGTCGCTTCGACAGGGAAGTCGCATGGATCCTGGGGGTCCGAGTTGAGCTCTAAAGTCGAAGTTGCATTGCAGGCCACCGACGTCAGCGCCGTCGAGACGGCAGTCGCAGTCGTCGACATGGAGGAGCTGCACGCGCTGATTGCCGACGGTCAGGAACGGGGATTCGTGACTGCCGCCAATCTGGGGGCGGCGCTCGAGGAAGCTGATATCTCCGCTGAGCAGGTGCAGGATCTGCTCAGCTACCTGGAGGAGCACGGGATCGACGTCGTCGGCGAGCCGGCCGATCCCAACCTGGACACGCGGCTCGTCGCCGAGCCCGCGGCCGACTCGCAGCCGATTCCACTCCACGGCTCGCAATCCCCCGAGGAGGTCGAGGAACCCGCGGAGAGCGAGGAGGCCGAGGTCGGACTCGAGGAGATCCACGAGCTGCGCGCACGCTTGGACGAGCTCAAGCGCGCCGAAGTCGACACCTCCTCCGACGCCGGCCTGGACTCGCTGCGGCTCTACCTGCGCTCGATCGGCCGCGTGCCGCTGCTGAGCGCATCCGAAGAGGTCGCCCTCGCCAAGCGCATCGAGCGCGGCGACGTGCTCGCCAAGCAGCACATGGTCGAGGCCAACCTGCGCCTCGTCGTCTCGATCGCCAAGGGCTACATGGGACGTGGCCTGACCTTCCTGGACCTCATCCAGGAGGGCTCGCTCGGACTCATCAGGGCCGTCGAGAAGTTCGACTACCGCCGCGGCTACAAGTTCTCCACGTACGCCACCTGGTGGATTCGCCAGGCCGTCACGCGCGCAATCGCCGACAAGGCCCGCACGATCCGCATCCCCGTGCACATGGCCGAAAAGCTCAACAAGGTCATCCACACCGAGCGCCAGCTCATCCAGCAGCTCGGGCGCGAGCCCACGCCCCTGGAGATCGCGACCGAGCTCGAACTGCAGACCAGCGAGGTTCGCGAGATCCTGCGCATGGCCCAGCAGCCGATCTCGCTCGAGAAGCCCGTCGGCGACGAGGACGACTCCTCCTTGGCCGACTTCGTCGAGGACATCGCCGCCGAGTCCCCCTTCGAGACCGCCTCCGAGTCGCTGCGCCGCGAGAGCGTCGGGCGCGTCCTCGCCGTCCTACCGCGCCGCGAGCGCGAGGTACTGGAGATGCGCTACGGCATCACCGGCGGGCGCTCGCGCACACTCGAGGAGGTCGGCCGCGCCTTCAACATCACCCGCGAGCGCGTCCGCCAGATCGAGAACCGCACGCTCAAGAAGCTGCAGACGCTGCCCGAGGCGCAGTTGTTGCGCGAGGCCAGCTGAGCGGGCTTTCCGTACCGGGGGCGCGGTCCGAGCGCGCCCGGGCCCGTGCCGGCGCAATCGCGGGCGGCACCGGCATCCTCCTCGGTGGGCCGAAGTACGCGGATTTCGAGGTCGATCCGGCCACGCCGCTGCCCGCATGGGGCCACGGTCGAGCGCTATCATCGCGCTCCTCGGCGGGGTTCCCGAGCGGTCAAAGGGACATGACTGTAAATCATGCGGCTCAGCCTTCGCAGGTTCGAATCCTGCCCCCGCCACTGTCGATTTGCCGAGACAGATGAAGACCTGTCAGCGAGGCGTAAAGGCCAGAATTGCTCACCTTTGTGGAGCTTTTTCAATAGAACTTGGGTCGTGGACGTATAGACCCAAGTTTTTCTCGATATATTTGGGTCGTGCCTGCGGAGGGACTCAAGACTAGCCCGATTGGGCATGTGATCCCGATCATAGGACCGGACCCCTCAACCCACGAGATTGTTGAGGGAGAGGCGTTTCTACCCGATCCCCTACCCCGCGACGTAGCGCTGACTACGGCTACCTGGACTACCGTCAATACCGCCACAGCAGCGCTGGCACGCCTTGACGGAGCTGGCCGTCTCATCCCCTCGCCAGGGCTCTTGCGCCGCCCCACGCTCCGGCGAGAGGCACAGAGCACCAGCGCCCTGGAGGGAACCTACGCCCCATTTGCCGACGTCCTCGCAGCCGATCGCGACGACCCGGAGAATCTGACCGCCGAGCTCCGCGAGGTACTCCAGTTCGAGCAGGTTGCGGAGCGCGCGTTCGCCTGGCCTGAGGACCGTCCCCTCACGCTCGGGATGCTAAGCGAGCTCCAACGAATGCTGGTCAGCGGCACAGCCGGAGAGCACAGCGACGCGGGAGGCCTTCGGGACCGCATCGTCGTCATTGGTAGGCGAGGCAACAGCTATGCCGATGCACGCTTCGTACCCCCTCCACCTGGTGACCAGCTCAGAGCAGGAGTCGAAGGCCTACTCAACTGGCTCGCGGATCCGCCACCGCTCCCAACGGTGATACACGCAGCGATGGTCCACTACCTGTTCGAGACGTTGCACCCCTACTCAGACGGAAACGGGCGTCTCGGACGCTTGCTGGTGATCGTGCAGCTTCTGCGTGGTGCCGTGATCCGAGAGCCTCTCCTCGTTGTTTCTCCCTGGTTTGAGCAGCGGCGCGAGCGCTACCAAGACGCTCTTCTCACCCTGAGCTGCGACGGCAACTGGGACGCATGGGTTAGCTTCTTCGCAGAAGGAGTGGCAGCATCAGCCGTTGAGTCGCAACGGAAGGTCGAGAATTTGGTCCTTCTACAAGCAGCCCTCCGTTCCCGCGTTCAGTCAGCTCGTAAGCGGGGCGCAGCTGAGCGCTTGGCGGCCGATCTCGTCGGTCAGCCTTATGTCACGGCTCCTATAGTCGCTGAGCGCTACGACCTGAGCGGCCAGGGAGCCATCAACGCAGTCCGCACGCTCGTTGACCTTCAGATCCTCCGGCCCTCTTTTCGCCTTTCCCGGGGGACTCAGATGTATGAAGCGCCAGATGTCATGAAAGCCCTGTCCTCCTAGCCCCATCGCACGATATCGCCACCACCTTGATCAGCCCCCTGCACTCTGGCCGCCGTCGATGTGCAGGATCTCTCCGGTCACGAAGGTCGCCGACTCGAGATAGCGCACTCCACGGACCACATCCTCGATCTCGCCCACCCGACCAACGGGGTGCAACGCGCCCATCCCCGCGTAGGAGCTCTCGTCGTGAGTCGGCGTTTTGATCACACCCAGCGACACAGCATTTACCCGTAGACCACGTGAGGCGTACTCGATGGCTAGCGATTTGGTAACCGCGACCAGGCCTCCCTTGGTCAGTACGGACAGCGCGGCCGGGCGACTGCTATCCGCGTTCTCAACGAGCGTCGTCGAGACATTGACCACGTGCCCACGGCCCTGCTCGAGCATCTGTTTGATCGTGCGGGTTGTCATGTGAAAGAAACCAGCGAGGTTGACGGCAATCAGGGCGTTGAAGTCCTCGAGGGTGTAGTCCGTGAAGGGCTTGCCGATGTAGATCCCAGCGTTGTTGATCAGGGTGTCGATCCGGCCAAAGCGCTCGAGCGCCGCCTCCACAACGCGCCGCGCGGTGTCGGGGTCGGCGATGTCACCTCCTACGGTCACAATGCCGGAGTCTTCAGATGGCCCGATCGATCGAGCCGTCGCGATCACGACGTATCCGAGTTCGCGGTATGCCTTGGTAAGACCCGCGCCGATGCCCTGCGAGGCGCCCGTGATGATCGCGACCTTCTCCTTGCTGTGCTCGGTCGAATGGCTCATTCGACGAGATAGGTCTCGTAGATCACACCCGTGGGCTGCCGGCCACCAACACTGATGAAGACGCCTTTGTTCAGCCAGTCGAGCTGGGGGGCCGCGGTCTCGATGTGGGTTGAGGTGCGGAAGGTGTCGTTGCTCACAACCACGCTGCTCATATTGGCATCCACCGCGCGAGAACCTTGACCTCCGCCCGGATGAGAGGAAAGTGTGGTCGGCGAAACCGCGCCGCCGCGTTGCGGCGCCACCAGCGAGATGGAGGCCGAGATGAGCGGTGTCGACGTGAGCAGCCAAGGAGCGCTGGGTACCCCGCCGGTGCAGGCAGGCGAAGTGAAGCTCGAGGCCGTGGTCCTGCCGGTCTCGGACGTCGACCGCGCGAAGGAGTTCTACGAACGCCTCGGCTGGCGGCTCGACGCCGACGTCCCTGCCAGTGGGGACTTCCGCATAGTCCAGTTCACGCCTCCGGGCTCGGGGTGCTCCATCCAATTTGGCATGAACATGGCGGCGGGCGCACCTGGCTCGGTCCAGGGCCTGTACCTGATCGTCCCCGACATCGAGGCCGCGCGTGAGGAGCTGCTAGCCCGCGGTGTCGATGTGAGCGAGGTGTTCTACGAGGGCGCGCTGGGCGCTCGCTTTCACGAGGCCGGCCGTGTCAAGGGGCCGGCTCCCGACCGCGGCACCTACGGCTCGTTCGCGACCTTCAGCGACCCGGATGGCAACGGCTTCCTGCTGCAGGAGATCACGACACGGCTTCCGGGCCGCTGAAAAGGGAGAGATCTGATGGCCACGTCATATGAGTCCGTGCAAGACCTCACGGACGCGCTCAGGCGGGCGGCGGCGGCACACGGCAAGCATGAGGAGCGCACGGGCCAGGCCGACGCGGACTGGCCGGACTGGTACGCGCTCTACATGGTGCGCGAGCGCGCCGGCGAGGAGCTGCCGAGATGAGTGCCCAGTAAGGAGAGGTTGCGCGATCAGCAATGACTACGACGTGATCGTGTTCGGCGGCGGCTCGCCGGGCGAGCACTGCGCGGGGGCGCTGGCCGAGGGCGGCCTGCGCGTGGCCATCGTCGAGCGCGAGCTCGTGGGAGGGGAGTGCTCGTATTGGGCTTGCATCCCCTCGAAGACGCTGCTGCGCCCGGGCGAGGCGGTCCACGGGGCGCGCGAGGCCGCCGCGAGCGCCGAGGTCGATGTCGAGGCGGCGCTTGCCTGGCGTGACTTCATGGTCTCCGACTACTCCGACGCCGGACAGGAGCGGTGGCTGGCCGACCAGGGCATCGATTTGCTGCGCGGCAGTGGGCGGCTCGCGGGCCCGGGCGTCGTCGAGGTCGACGGTGTGCGGCATACCGCGGAGCACATCGTCCTTGCCAATGGCGCCGATCCGGTCGTGCCGCCGGTACCGGGGTTGCGCGAGCTCGACGGCGTTTGGAGCAACCGCGAGGTGACGTCCATGAAGGCCGTTCCGCGCCGTCTGCTGATCCTCGGTGGCGGGCCGGTCGGGGTAGAGATGGGGCAGGCGGTTCGTCGACTCGGCGGCGAGGTGGTGATCGTCGACATGGCCGAGCACGTGCTCGCGCGGGAGCCGGCGCCGCTGGGAGAGGCGCTCGGCGAGGTTCTACGCGGCGAGGGCATCGAGCTCGCGCTCACGGCGAACGCGACGGCCGCACGACGCGAGGACGATGACTACGTCCTCGAGATCGACGACGGGCGCGAGCTACGCGGTGAGCGGCTGCTCGTCGCCACCGGCCGGCGTCCGCGGGTGCGCGGGCTCGGCCTGGAGACCGTCGGTGTCGAGCCCGACGCGCATGGGGTCCCGGTCGACGCGCACCTGCGCGCGGGGGAGAATCTTTGGGCGATCGGCGACGTCAACGGCCTCTGGCCGCTGACCCACGTCGGCAAGTACCAGGGCGAGGTGGTTGCCGCGAACATCCTCGGTGAGCCGCGAAAGGCCAACTACGAGGCCGTTCCGCGAGTCGTCTACACGGACCCGCAGGCCGCGGCGGTGGGTACTTCCGCCGGCCGTTTCAGCGCCATGGTCCCGGTGTCGGGTGTGGCGAAGACCGCGACCTACGCACGCGCCTACGCTGACAGCAACGGCTTCCTGACGCTACTCAGCGACGGCCAGCGGCTGACGGGCGCCTACGCGCTCGGCCCCGAAGCAGGCGAGTGGCTGCAGCAGGCCACACTCGCGATCCGCGCCCACATCCCACTCGACGTTCTCGCCGACACGATCCAGCCGTTCCCGACGTTCTCGGAGATCTACGTCGCTGCGCTGAAGGTGCTCCGCGGCGAGATCGCGACAGCGTCAAAGGCCCTCGGCGCGCCGCCGCCGATGTCGAGCTGACGTACGCGCTAGCCGGAATAGAACGCCAAGCGGTCGCCTGCCTGCCAGCGACGTCCGAGTCATCTGGGGATTAACTCCGAGGGGTATCCGGGGCGCCAAGGAAGGCTTCGATAGCGGCCCATGCCGCACCATGAGCCAGAGGCCCGAGTCGCAGTGTCCAGCCATCGCTCAACTCCTGCCGAACCGACGCTTGCAATCTCGCATGATCGAGATTTCGTCGCTGCGCTTCGGCTCGCTCGAAACCAGTCGCGCCGTGGTAGGTGGCATCAAGGCCGTAGCGCCCTCCCTCCACCGGCCAAACGGAGAGACGATCAGGAGTGGAGACGGGATCCCGCGCAGGGAGCTCCATGTGGAAGTCTCGGCAGCCACTCACGCTAGCTTGAGCCAGTGTCGACGGAATGAATCTCCCATAGATCGCCCCTGCGGACGGCCTAAGCTCACAGTGTGATGACCAATCAAGGCACAATCATCGCCTGCCCTAAATGCGCGACCAAGAACCGGGCCCGCCCCACTCCCGCGGGTGTACCGCGCTGCAGTGTCTGCCAGACGCTGCTGCCGTGGATCGTCGAGGCCGGCCCTGACACATTCCAGGAGGAGATCACCTCCTCGATACCAGTGCTGGTCGACTTCTGGGCGCCGTGGTGCGGACCGTGCCGCATGGTCTCACCGCTCGTCGAGCGCCTGGGCCAAGAGCATGCCGGCCAGTTGAAGGTAGTCAAACTGAATGTCGACGATGCACCGGCGCACGCGGCCCGCTACGGCGTGCAGGGAATCCCGCTGCTACTTGTGATCAAGGACGGATCGGAGGCGGATCGGCTAGTCGGCGCAGCCCCGCTCGCGCGACTGCAGGCGTGGCTGGCGCCTCATCTCACAGCGGCTGGTGGGGCGCGTCAACCGAACGCCTCTGCCAGCAGCTCATAGGAGCGCCGCCGCGCCTGGTGCTCGTAGGTGATGCTCACGACGATCACCTCCTCGGCCCCGTAGCGGCTGACAACCTCTTCGAGCTCCGCGCGCACGGTCGCGGGCGACCCGACGACCGCGCGCCGCTCCGCGCGCGGCTGCCCCGGCGTGCGCTCATCGGCCGCCAGAAACTCGAGCGCCTTATCCGGCGGCGGCACCGCGATCAGCTGGCCACGGCGCAGCAGCGTGAAGGTCATGCGCCCGCTGGCCGCCAGTCGTTTGGCCTCCTCGTCGCTCTCGGCGCAGATCACCCACACGCCGACCGCGACCTGCGGGCGCACGCCCGCGTGTTCGTGTTCGGCGAAGCGTTCGCGGTAGAGCGCCGCGATCTCCGCTCCGCGCGGGTTGATGAAGTCCGCGAACGCGTAGGGCAGCCCCAGCTCGGCGGCCCAGATCGCACTCTGCTGCGATGAGCCCAGCAGCCACGGAACGGGCCGCTCGGGCCGCCCCGGCAGCGTCTGCGCGAGCCGCGCGAAGGGGTGCTCGGCGGGGAGATTGTCGTCGAGGTAGGCGAGCAGCTCGGCTAGCTGCTCGGGGAAGTCATCGGGCGCGGCCTGACGCCGGTCGCGCTGTAGGGCGAAGGTGGTCAGCGGATCGGTGCCCGCCGCGCGCCCGAGTGCCAGGTCGATGCGACCGGGAAAGAGCCCCGCCAGCAGGCTGAACGTCTCCGCGACCTTGAAGGGGCTGTAGTGGGGCAGCATCACGCCGCCGCTGCCCACGCGAATCCGTGATGTCGCGGCTGCGATCGGCCCGATCAGCGCCTCGGGGCTCGGGCCGGCAAGCATCGGTCCCCCGTGGTGCTCGGCCACCCAGTAGCGGTGGTAGCCAAGCTCATCGGCGAGGCGGGCCAAGTCGATCGTGTTCTGGAGCGCCTGCGAGCCCGAGGAGCCCTCTGAGACCGGTGACTGGTCGAGCACGGAGAGGCGAAAGGGCGACGCCATCGATCGTTCCTAACTCGAGCCGAGCGTCCGTGCGAGCGCATCTGCGGCGGGCGTGCTGACCACGAGTCGCCGCAGCGTGCCCCCATCGCTAACCGCGCACGAGAGCGCGGGCATACCGCGCCGCACGAGCCAGGCCTCATCAAGACGCAGGCTGCGCGCGATGTAGTAGAGCCACGGCAGACGCAATCCGACTTTGAGGCCGGTGCCCATGACCTCGCGAATCGGGTCCTGGAGAACCTCGACCTCGCTGATGGCGTCCCGCGCGACACGAATGTCCCGCATCAGGCCCAGCACCTTCTGCCAGCGAGCGAGCCGCACTTCGACGCAGGTATCGGAGATCTCTACGCGCATACGCAGAGACTATTCGCGGGCCGCGGGAGAGGTGACCGCGATCCGGGTAGAAGGAAGGACGACAGGTCGGCGCCTGAGGCGTTGTTGAGGCGTCCACCGCTCGCTATCGACCGCAAAGGAGCCAGCCATGGAGCCCCCCTCCCCCACCCGCATCCTGGTGGTGGCCCACAAGACGGCGGCCACCCAGCCGCTACTCGACGCCGTGCGCGCTCGCGCCGCGCGCGGTCCATGCGCATTTACGCTGCTCGTGCCGAACGCGACCCATGGCCTGCACAAGGTCGTGGATCCTCAGGATCAGGGGGAGGGTGAGGCGCAGAGGGTGCTCGACCGGGCGCTGCCCGCGCTACGTGCGGCGAGCGGGGGGCCAGTCGACGGGATCCTCGGCGACCCCGACCCGATCGCGGCCGTCCAGGACGCCATCAACTTGAGGGGATTTGACGAGATCATCATCTCAACCCTGAGTCCGCGGGTGTCGCGCTGGTTGAAGCTCGACCTGCCCAGCAAGGTCGCGGCCATGGGGCTGCCGACGAGCACCGTGACTCCGGAGGAAGCGGTTCCCGCGCCCGCCGCCGTCTGAGCCATCTCTCGCCCAGACGAAAATGGCGGCCACCCCATCGCCTCACTGTGCCGTAAACACAATCTGATCATTAACGCGGCTAACGTTTATATTTAGAGGTCGCAGACAGAGGACGTCGCGCGACCCCACAAGAGTGGTCCATGCGCAGACGGCCGTCTGTAGACGCCTCGTCTGCGAGCAGCGACAGTTAGCCGATGTCCGTGGAAGAGATCCGCAAGCAATTCGCAGAGAACCTGCGTACCCACCGCGAAAAATCGGGCCTCTCGCAGGAGGCGCTCGCGGAGGCTTGCAATCTGCACCGCACCGAGATCAGCCTGCTCGAGCGCTGCAAGCGCTCACCGCGCCTGGAGACGCTCGTGATCCTCGCTCGCGGTCTCGATCTCCCATCGCCGGGCGACCTGCTCAAGGGCATTCGCTGAGACGCCGCCCACTCGGTGGGCTCGAGACAACCCGTATAGGCGCTGGCTGGCAGCAGCCGAGCCTCCCGATCAGCCGGTCGCGGGGCGCAGTGGCACGGGGCGACCGTGCGCCCGGTATTCAGAGTCCAGGGCGCGTACTGCCAACCGGTAGGACTGCGCGGGAGGGTGACCGCCGAACGCGACCGAGACCGACCCGGAGCTCCCGTGCAGCACGATCGCCGATCCGCTGACCGGGCCGCTGGGGGTGCTGGCGTGCCGCGCCCACGCCGGCAACTTCCAGGTCAGAGCGGTGTCCGCGGATAGGTCGCTGCGCCATGTCAAGGTCTCGCCGCGGAGGGTCGATCGCTCGGTGAACGACACGACTCCGTGAGCGGTTGGTGCCGCTGTGACAGCTATTCGCTGTCCAGGCGCGAGCCACGCAGGACTGGCGCCCGCGAGCAGTTCGATGCCGCCGCCGGCGGTGTCTTCTGCGACGAGCAGGTTCCGCAGGAGCGCCACGTAGTCCCCGGCGAAGGTCCCGTGTGGGGAGAGATCGACTGGTGAGGCGCGCGGTCCGAACGGAGCGATATCCCACTCCCAACCGTTGTCGGTCGAGGTGGTGTGGACTAGCTCCGCGTACAGGCCCGCAACCGCCTCTGCGGTGTGCCCGGCAGCCAGCTCCGTTTGAAAGACGCTGAACCCGAGATAGTCGTGCAGGCTGTGACCATCTTCGTAGGTCGGCAGGCCCTGGACCATGTGCGCACGCGCCCACGCCATCGTCGCGCTGACCGCCGGCGATGCAGCGGACAACACGGGGACCGGGTAGGCGGCGTCGTAGTTACCCCAGTCCTGCCCACCGGAGGCGTCAAGGACCGGCGGGATATGCCCGCTGCGAGCGACGGCCGCGGCGAGCGCCCGATCGAGCGACGCCGCGAAGCGGTCCTCGACCGCCTGCCAGGCGGCCACCAGATCGTCGCGTCCGGCCAGCGCCGCGGTGGCGATCGCGGATTTCAATCCCGCAGCGGCCCACAGGTCGTCGCCCGTTATGTGGCCATAGGCCAGCTCATCGTCGTGCGGGTTACCGGCAGGCAACAGGCCCAGCGGATCGATCGCGGTCGCGGAGGCGAGCCAGTCGATCGCGGCACCGATGCGCGCTAGTTGGGCGGAGGCATAGGCGGGATCCTGCGTGAGCTGCGCATGCTGGTCGAGCGCCCAGAGCGCCTGGCCGAGACCGTCGTATTGGCCGGCACGGCTGATGAACAGCCCGTTGGGCTGCTGGAAGGTATCCATGAAGGCCAGGTTCTGCGCGGCCTGCGCGTGCAGGCCGGCGAGGTCCAGCGCGTCGGTGTCCAGCGCGGCGTCACGTATCCAGAACGCCTGATACTGGAGCTTGTTGGTGGCCTGAACCCAACCCGAAGGGGTCTGATAACGCGAGGCGAGCAGCTCCGCGATCGCGGCGCGATAGGTCGCGACCACCTTGCTCTCGGGCACGCTGATCTGCATCATCCCCGCCTCTTCGGCGCTCCATATGCGTCGCAGCTCGGCGCGGGCGCCGCTCGAGGACACACCTTCCAGCGGCTCCTCGGCATCGGCGCTCGCGGCGGGTGGATCCAGCGGGATCTGCCAGGTGAAACTGGCCCGGCCGTGCGCGGCCAAGCGGACTTTGAACAGCCTCGCGTCGTGGGGTGCGGTAGGCGTGTTCCCGCTCGTCGTCCTCAGCGCGCTGCTCGGAGCATCCGGACCGCGAGCCAGCAGCAGGCCGGAGCGGTCGAGGTCGCGACCGACCGCGCTGTACTTGAAGGCAGCGGAAAAGGCTTGCCCGGGCTGGTCATAGAACCCGTCGGGCTGACCGGTCGCGGGACGCTCGTAGCGATACGCGCCGGTCTTCAGGCCGTGCGTGCCCAGGATCTGGCGGCCGCGAGTATAGGCAAGCGCCATCGCGAGCTGGGCCTCACGCGGGTGGTTGGAAGAGTTTGAGGCGATGACCGTCTCATAGGCCACCGGGCGGCCGGCGACCGGGACGGCGAAGATGCTCTGCGTGTAGGAGACCGGCCCGTCTGAGAGCGTGCTGGAGAGCAGCGGTAGCGAGGGGTCCGGCAGCGTGCGCGTTGGCTGGTTCCAGGCCGCCAAGCGCCTCCCGTAGCGCAGCTCGTACTCGGCCCAGCCCGTGTAGAGGTCCCCCTCGGGAGTGATCTCACCGCCGGAGATCATGCCCGGCACCGCAATCTGGTCGGTCGGCTCCGAAAGGAAGCCGGTAGTCGGCGGCGCCATCGCGAGCGCCGTCGTCGTTGAGTTGGTGATGCACAGCGCGCACAGCGCAGCGATCACGTATGCCGATAATGCTCGAGTCATGGCGATCGATGCTTCGCGGCGAAGCCGACGCGGGGACTCGAACCCCGGACCCCCTCCTTACCATGCTGGGACTCCAAGGACGCCCTATCTCTAGGTAGAGCGCCATTTTTGACTCCTATGCTGATGATTCGTTGCCCTCGCCCGAAGGACAAGAGAGGACAACCTGGGACAAAAAGTGTACCGAACTGCTGGTGAGCTTGCGGTACAAAAAGAGAGCCGACGAAGGGACTCGAACCCTTGACCCCCGCCTTACCATGGCGGTGCTCTACCAGCTGAGCTACGTCGGCCTGGCGCTGGCATCCTACCGCCGCCGGACCGGAGGCGGACCGAAGGAGCAGACTGGCTCTGCACCCCGGGGATGACCGATCAAGATGTCGTCCACACGGGTCCGTATTTTTACGGCGTGGCCATCGAGCGCCATGCAAAGCTAGTGCTCCGCCCCGAGCACGATGAGTGGGATCTGATCGAACAGCATCCCCAGCTTCTCGATGCCGTGCTGCTCCCCGAGTCCTACGTAGCACCCTACCCGCCCGGGCATATGCTCGAGGGCCGTGAGCCGACGCGCCTGCTCGACGCGGCTCGCGCAAGCGGCAGTGACCTGTGGCGCGACCCGGAGACCTCGGGTCTGTGCTCGCGCACGATCCTGCGGCTCTCGGCTACCAGGCGCCTACGCGAAACCCCACTTGCGCGCGAGTTTCAGATGCCGCTCGACCTGTCGATTCTCGCCGACCCCGAGGCGCGCCGCCACGCGGTCGAACTCGTGCTCGCCACGCAGGCAGGTGGCGAGATGCTCGTAGGCCCCTATTTCGACTTCGATCGCCGCGACAGCCCGACACACCGTCTGAACCTGCAAATGGCGCGGGAAACGGTGCTCGTCGCCGAGGAACAGGTGCCGGGCACGTTCTTGCAAGTCACCCATCACCGGCTGTTGCGGGGACTGCTCGCCGAGGTTGCCGCGGACTACGAGACTGTCGGCGTGCGGCGGGTCGTGATCCGTGTCAGAGGGCTCAAAAGTGAGTTGGCCGACGCGCAGGAGCTGACCGCGTACCTGGATGCGATCGACGCGTTTACAAGTCGCGGTATACAGGCGTTTGCGGACTGTGCCGGGAAGCTGGGTCCGGTGCTCGTCGCTGCAGGCGCGGAAGGCTTTAGTACTGGCACGAGATTCTTCAGGTGCGTTCCAGGGGCGATTCTTAGTGCCGGTGGCGGCGGGGGTGGCGCATCGATCGCTTCCCAGCCGGCAGGAACATGGAGTGAGGTTCCGCGCGAGCCAGAGCAGACAGCCCGCGAGACACGGGTCTCGAACCTGCTGACCTTGCGCGAGCACACCGAGCTCGCCGTCCGCGATCCGAACGCACTGATTGCCTCGCTGCGCGCCGACGGCGGGGCTCAGCCGGCGATCTGGGCGAGCGTCCTCGCCGAGCGCAGACGCCGCGCGGTCTGAACTAGCGTCCACTCTGCGAGCGTCTGCCCCGCCAGCGCGGCGCTCGCCTCCCAGCGCACCGGCTCACCCACCGGATCTTCCAACAGCCCGCTTGCCCAAGCCTTCAGCGTCACCCCAGCCTCCCCGGACGCCAGCGACCAGGCAGTGAGCATTCTCAGCGAAGGACGCAGCAGCGTGCGCCCCAGCGTGTGCTTGGGGGAGTGAGCGCTGGCTCGCCCAAGTGCCTGTCCGTAGTCGCTCAGCCGTGACCTCGACGCCGCGTCCGGTTCGCCAGGATGCGCCTGCTCCTCGGCGGCGGCGTCGAGTGCCCCGGTGACCGCTACGTCGGTCACCGCGAACAGCGCGGATGCCAAGGCGACGCAGCGCCGGCTCTCGACCGCCACGGTCGCCCACAGCGAGACCGGCACACCCGCCGCAGCTGCGCAAGCCACGACAACAGCCTCGTGACCGCCGGCGTCGAGATGAACCTCACGGCACAGCTCGCCAGGACGCTGCGGCTGACGCTCAAGGTCAAACGGCATGGGGGTCCAGCGAGGCGGTCGCAGACCGCCTCGCTCACGCCCGGATCCCACCAGATAGAGCCGCCTCATATTATGGTTTGATCATAATTACTGTGGCGGACAGATGACCCGGGACGCGGCGCCCGAGCGGGTCCCGGATTGGCTTCTTGGCGGCCACGTCCGGCGACGTGTTTTCGAGCAGCTGCGCTCCAGCGACGGCTGGAACGCACCCGAGCTGGCCAAGGAGATCAACGCCGGGCAGGCAACTGTTTACGACGTGTTCCGGGCACTGAAACCGCTCGGTGCTCTTGAGTCCACAGGCCCTCGTGGCTCTTACAGGCTCACCAGCTCAGGTGTCGGTAAGGCGATCCGTCTGCTGCTGGACGCTGGCTCACAGTTCAGCGAGCAGCAGGTCAGCAGGCCCCCGGGCCGCATCAAGAACCAGGGATCCTGAACACCGCTGCGAGCTTTGTCGGCCAGTCCGCCGCGAGTTGACCGGAGGCGACGCCGGCTCAGGACCAGAGGCGGACCGGAGGAGGAGACTGGCTCAGCACCCAGGGATGACCTGGGCGTCCGCCTATGTCCGGCGCGTTTCGTCCACCATGAGAGCCGATCGGCCCGAGCTGTAGCGTCCGGAGCATCCTCTCGAATGTACGGTCGTGCTTGACCGTGATGAACTCATCAAACGACTGGCGGCGGCGCTGGCCGTCTCGGACGCTCGCCGGTCCGGTGATCCGGAGACCCGTGTGCGTCTCGACCACTACCTGCCATCCGTCAGTGGCCCTGGGAGCGCTGCGCGCTGGCGTCTGTATACGCCGCGGCACAGGCTGATCGGTGTCCCGGGACCTGAGCCGGCTCGGTCGGCGTGGCACCACGCCGACGCTGCGAAGGGGCGCCGGCTGATCGCGGTCGACGTACGCAACTCAAACCGTGTAGCGGCGTTCCTGTCTTGGCACTTCGAGGACCCCGACATCAAGCCGCCGCGGGCGAAGGCCGGGCGCCGCCGTCCCCATCTGATCACGTCCGTGTGTGTCCGCCAAGATGTCGAGGGCAGACTCCGCGGCGAGTATATGACCGCTGCTCTCCTGCTGACGCTCGTCGTGTCGGCGATCGACATGATGACCGTCGCACACGGACGCGTCGGCGTGCTCGAGGACTCGGGGATCGCCCTTACGCCCGAGGATCTCGACGCGTTCGGGTTCACGCCCGGTGTTGGCGAGCCCAACGGCGGCTGGTCCGACCGGGGGTACCGCGAACGGCGTCACCCCGTTTAGTCATTCAGATGGCGACGGTAGATCGCCTCCGCGCGATCGGCCCATTCCCCGGGCAGCTCGCTGCGCAGCTCTGCAATGAAGATATCGCTCTCCTCGGGCTCAGGCGCGGGAAGCGCGGCTAGGAATTGCTCTGCTTCAGCGGTAACCCATCCCACAAGCTCCGGAGCTTGCAACTCGGCGAGCTCGACCAGGCCCCCCGCGACCTCCTCGACGGCATTGCGCCGGGCGTGGGTGGCAATCAGCAGCACATCCGGGATCTTCAGGTAGCGCTCGCGTCGGCCCCACTCGACTGGCGTTATCCCCAGATCACGCACGGCACGACTGATGAACGAAGGATGTACATCGATGAGCGCAGCGGCCTTGCGAAAGGTCGGGAGCACTCGCTGCAGATCCGCGCGGAGGATCGTCGGTGAGGTTGCCATGGGCTCCACGGTAGCAGCTGACTGCAACGATTACAACTGTCGCATCGGTAGCAATCAACGAGCTGGCGCACCACGGCGCAAGGGGTTGAGCTGGTGGGCTGCAGCGGCGGCGTGCAAGTCGCTGTCGTAGAAGGCAACGGCCCCAAGATCCGCGTGCATTGTTAGTGCCATGGCCAGGTGAATCGCATCCGTGGCTCATAGCGGGGTGAACCAAGCGCAGCCACCCTTCAGAACACCGGAAGCACAAATCAGGTGTCGCGGATGCCCGACACCTGAATGTCAACCTCGGGTGACCACGTCAGCTTCTCCAAGGGATCGGGAATGAGCTTCATGCGGGTCTCGTAGCCGCTCTCCATCCCACAGATCACGACCAGAATGAAGTTCTTGCTCTCGGCTTTCGCGCGTTCGAACTCGCTCAGGGTCAGCGACACGGTGTCTTCCATTGGGCCGAGGGTGACCTTCAGCTCGTAGTAGACGCTGTTCTCATCGATCGCGTCGGCTCCGACGTTGGGTTGCTTTCGCAGGTCGCTGAGGGTAAGCCCGCGGGTGCGCTTGAGCTCGCGCGCCAAGAGCTTGAAGCCGAGTGTCTCTCGCTCTTCGGGTTTCCAGGATGCCGGTGCGAGCGACGCCGCTGGGCTCGTACCGAGGGAGTCCGGCGGGTTCGGGAACCGTAGGTTGACGGTCGAGCGTGCGCCCATTCCGTTGCGCTCCACTTTCTGGTTGTCCCGGCCGACCCATTCCAGCGGGGCGACGATGTCTCCAAGGCGCTTTAGCTTGCGCGTGACGAGGGTTGGAAATATGGGGCTCGCGCTCCCCGCCCGGCCTTTCGGTGGGGGCGCCGGCCCCGCAGGGATGCTCATCGTCGGTAGCGCTCCGATCGATGTCGAGGGCGTGGCTTGCGCCGGCTGCGGGTCCTCGCTGCTCGCGCCAAGTGAGGAGAGCTGCACACCGCTGAGCTCGATGGCGGCGTCAACGCGGGAGAGAGCCTTCAACCAGCCGTGTTCTAGAACCACTCGCTCGCGGTCCTCGGCACCGAAGATGTGCGCCAGTCGTGCCCCCATCATCTCGCTGCTCTCCATCGCGTTTCTATTGCTGAACGCGAACAGGACCTGTCGCGAGCGTTGGACGTGGGCGCCGCGGCGCACCGTGATGGGGGCGTGGCCGGGGATCGGAACTTCGACGTGGAGACCCTTGTTCAACGCCACCCTCGCGGTGAGGAGGCGTTCCCAATCCTCGCTCGAGATGCGATCGTGCAGCTCGGGATCCTCGATCACGAGCCACTCTTGCAGGTGGCGCATCGCGTCGCGGAGGCGCTCTTGTAGTGCGCTTCCCGCCGACAGAGCACCCGTGCTGATGCCGAGGGCAGTGAAGCTGCTCTCGGGCAGCGGCGTCAAGGCGAACGGATTGATCAGCTCGCTGAGTGCTTCGAGGGGCCCGGGGGGCTGCCAGATGGCGAGATGCTCGGAGAGGTATTGTCGCAACTCCGGGTCTGCGACGGCGTAGACCGGACGCTCACGGTGCCAGCCTCTCGCGGTCCAGACCGGGAGGCGACTGAGAGCCTGCACGCCTGCGCGCGGTGACTCTCTCATGCGGCCCGATAGCTCGCGATAGACCTCCCACAGCAGTCCACGTGCATCCTCGCCTGTCTGCGCGACGGCGATCCGGTTGAGCACCGTTACGCAGTCCTTTAGCTCTGGCCTGCGCATGTTCAGCAGCAGCCATAGGGCCTCCGCCTCCTCGGAGACGAAGTGTGCGTACTCGCCGAAGATGGCCCTCCCGATGAATATGTCTGCTGGGGCAAGCCAGCTTCCGTCCTCGGCGCGCACGAGCCCGCCCCCGCCATCACCGGGTTTGCGAAAGCGTCGCTGAAGCTCTTTCACGGGCAGGTTGTCGACGTGGCGGCGTGCGCCGCGGGCGCTGGCTGTCGGAGCCGCCGCCGCGAGGGCCGCGTACAGGCGGGAGATCGCAGCGCTTTCGACGCGCCTGCCGTGCGCCTGCGCGCCACGCAGCTCCTCGAGGCGTGTCACGAGCGTGGTGGCCCTCGGCTCGCTCTCGAAGCCGAGGGCCTGGACGGCTGGGGTGACGGCGTCTGAGGCGTCCAGGCCGTGGGCGTAGAACCGCGGCGCCTCGCCGAGCATCGCGAGGAAGGAGGGCGTGCGGATCCCCAGTGCTCGTGGTGCCCGTCGAGCCCTCGCCTCATTGGTCATCCACTGGATCTCGCCGGCGCGGGCACGCCAGGTCGCGGGGACCGGACCGAGTGGACTGATGCTGAAGTACGCGTTCACCGCCACGGCGTTCAGGTGCGCCGCATAGAGGCGCCCCCAAGCCCGGTTGATCGAGCCGAGCAGAGCTTCGGCGCGTGGTCTTGCCTCGGCGATCTTTGTCTTCGCGATGTCCTCGCAGACCGCCAGAAGGTCGGGCGACTCGTAGTCGCCTGTGAAGCCGTCGACCTCGTCTTTCCGTCCCGAGAGCGCGTCCTTCTGGCCTAGCGCGAGTTGCCCGAACGACACGTGCGTCGCCCGTTGGCCATGTCGCGAGAGGTTCGTGGGAGAGGCTTGCAGGCGAGGAGCCGCCTCAGCTCCGAGGTCTGAGAAGAGGCTTCGCGCACCCAGTCGCCGCTGTTGAGCGGCGGTGCGGGCCGCTTTCTCGAACTCAAGATCGAGCACGGCGCGGGGTCTACGGCGAGGTCCGGTGCGCAGCGCGTCCGCGTAGCGCCGATGGACCCACTGCAGCCCCGGCGTGCGATAGGCAGCCTTAGCCCAGGCCAGCTTGCCCGTGTCGATCGATGCCGGCAGGTATGCCCGCGCCGGGCGCACCCGCACCGCCCGCTGGCGGCCTCGCTCGTACTCATGTCCGTCGACCAGAATCCGCCTTCCGATCTCGGGCCCGAGGTCTTTCAGATCATCATCATCCAGTTCCCGCAACGCTTCTCTTAGCGCGATCAGGGCGTGATCTTCGAGATAGACAGGATCATCGAGACCTCGCTTTGCCAAGGCGCGCAGCGCATCCTCGGATGCCGGCCGCTCCTTCAAGGTTGCGGCCCGGGCTAGGTAGTCACGCACGGTCTTCGCGTCGCTCGAGTCGGCCGCGAAGTCGGCACAGAGTGCTCGCACGACTCCAAGCCTGTGTCCGAGGCTCTCCCCCTCCGCGCTGGTGACCAGCAACAAACCGTCGCGCGTCGCCGTGTTCGGACTGACCCTGCTGCTGTCCGCCAGCGCGACGAACGGAAGGCGCTCGAGGGCGCTCGAAAGCCCGGCGCGCAGTGCGAGTGCGGCCAAGCGTAGAAAGAAGACAGGCTCGCGCGGACCCAGGCGGTCCGGCGGCCAGTCGAGCATCGCGAGAGCGTCGGGGATCGAGAGGCGATCGGTGACCTCCAGCTCGTTGGTGACCGCACGCCAACGCGTGTGATCGTCGCGAAGCGTGCTGAGGAGCGGCTCTTTGTCAGCGGCGAGCGCCTCGAGATCGGCGTCGTTCAACAGACCTTCGAGCTCGGTAGTCTCGGCCGTGAACACTCTGATCGGCGCTAGCCCTGCACGTCCAGGCATGCGACCGTCGTTGCGCACACGGTCCTGGACGCGCTCTACGAGCCTGGTCAGCCGCTCGCGTAGCCACGGGTCCGTGACGTCGCTGACCTCATTCTGCAGCGGGATCGCCGTCCAGCTCTCGGCGGGTTGCTCAGCGAGTCGATGTAGCGCCGCAGCGGTGCTTAGAGATGCGAGCTCGTCCAAGATCCACTCGTTCCAGCGCTCTTGCACCATCGTCGTGCGCGACGCGTCGGTGTCGAATTGGGCGTTAGCTGAGAACGGGAGCGTGGCGCCTATCGCGAGCGGTAGCCCCGCGAACAGGCGTCCCTGAACACTCTCGTCGCCATGTGCGACCGCGAGCGGGGTCTGTTGTGGCGTGAGCTTGTCGCTGCGCTCAAGCCCGTCCGGAACCATCCGTTCGACACTGAGCCGTGTCCACGTTCGGCCGGTGTCGAGGTCGCGCAGCGTTCGCTCGCGCGCGCTCACCTGTTCGTCGCCGATCGACAAGGTGACCTGACGCTCGCCGTCATCGGCAAGTTCGCGCTCGAGCAGCAGCGCACCGTTCTTGTCACGGAGCTCAAGACGGCGCACGCTGCTCAGGAACAGCAAAGAGTCGGCCGGGATCGACTCCAGCCACGATAGGAGCCCGTTATCTGGGTAGTCAGCGCGGAGTGCCAGGGCCAAGAGCGTCTCGTCCCCCAGTGGATCCCAGACATCATTCAGCGGCTCGTATTGGCCCGCGGGGGAGAGATGCTGGTCGGCGACGGCGAAGTGATACGGCGGGCTGTGAACCTCGAACCGGTCGGCAAGTCGGTTCAACGTCTTCAGACCGATACCGAACTTGCCTGTGCTCATCGTGTCCGCGCTCTTCGTCGACACGAGCGCGAGCGTCATCGCCAAAACGTGAGCACACTCAACTCGCGCACCGTTGTGCACCACGAGCAACCGGCGCGGTGGCCCTGGGGAAAGCACGAACCTGACGCAGCTCGCACCAAGATCATCGGCGTTCTGGATGACCTCCACGAGTCCGTGCTCAGCCTCAACATTGAGGTTGCGGGCGAGGCGGCCGGTTCCGTCCATGACGTTGCGAACCCACCCTCGCCGGCCGGCGGACATTCCGGCGCTCAGCGTCTCCACAAACGACTCGGCGAACGACCTGGTTAGCGGGTCCGTGACCTCGCTCGCAGCCTCAATGCCCGCGTCCAGCAACAAGCGCGCCGCCTCGACCCCCAGCTGTGCATCGCTGCCCACAGTGGCGTTCACCTGACGCGTCACCCGCCTTTGCCGAGGAGGACAAGCACTTTAATCGTCTCGACTGCCGCGAGGTTCGCGCCCGCGAGCCGGTGATAGCCGTCGAGGATCCTTAGCTTCCCGCCGTCCCGCATCTGGATAGCTATGGGATCGACCGCCTCACCTTTGATGTAGGCGTCTCGAGCGACTTCGACGATCGTTCGGCGCTCTCGCATCCATTCGTATCCCAAGGGAGGCCACAGGTATGGGCTCCCCATACGGGTGAAGATCCGAGTGACGCCGCGATCGCAGCCGCAGCGCTTCCTCGAGAACGTCGTCACCCTGTGGTTCACAGGGCAGGGCCGGCACGCTCTCTGGGACCAACACCGCGTCCCGCTCGACTGATGGACCCCCGCAACGACGTTGGACTCTGCACGGGCGCTCAGACAGCACTCGGCGTGGCGCACTGCTCCGGTAGCGGACATCGCGTCTACTTCGTCTCGAAACGGATATCGGCGTCTCGATAGCCGAGTAGCGTCGCAATAATCTGGTCCGCAGAGCCTTGGGTGCATTCGAGACAATCGTCTGGCAGCTCATCGAATAGGTGATCCGGCAGTCTCTGACCTGAGATACGCAAGCGGACCTCATCGTGGTCTTGGTCGATTGCGCGAACCACCACTCGACCATTCCACCAACGTCCCTCGAATAGCCGTGGTGCCGCCTCCGGCAGAGGGTCCACGATCACCTCGTGAGAAAGGGCAGTGGGTCGTTTGCCTCCATCGCCGAATACTCCGCTGTCATATAGCGCTCGGGCATCTTCGAGACGCAAGTTGACGGCATCTATCAGACGATGCTGAAGATCGGCCTCGTCGAAGGTAAGTACAAGCTGTCTCTGGGTCGCATTGAACCGCGTGGCGCGCTTGGCGAGATCCGTCAGCGTGTCAACCGCCGGGTCATCCAGGCGAGGGATATGGCTCACTCTAAACGTGGCAATGCCAACCCGCTCCTGCGCCGCCAAATCGCCAAGTTCCTCGATACGATATATCTCGAAAGGGTCATCACGTGGGCGGCTAAACACGCTTGGCGCAGGCCGCGCGTCTTCGCGACCACCGATGACTTCCGCAATCTCGATACTGTCACCGTCCTCAAAGTAGAGGAATCCAATTGGCTGATCGAGCTCGACCGCATAGCGTTCGATCATGCTGCTCCGTGTACGTACCACCTGCAAGACGCCCGCACGGAGACTCAGCCGTTGCTCGACGGATATAGGCGATGCAAGATCGCATTTCCCGCTTACACCGTCGTGACCAAGTTTTAGGTCTTTACCTAGGACGCGTTGAGCGGCCTGCAGGAAGCGCGCCGAGGGCACTGGCTCCACCGGGTGATCGATGAGATCCGTCACCTCGAAGCGCTGATCGAATATCTCTACGCTGAGCCCATCGAGTCGCTCGCGGGCCTCGTCGCGGTGCTCGACCGAATCAAAGGAGGCGTGAGTGTAGAACGCGCGGCCTGCGTATCGTCCTCGCAGCAATAGGTCTGGCCCATCGCCACGGTTACCGACAACCAAGACGGGAGCGGCAAGCTTGCGACGCAAGGTAACTGCTTGCTCGCCTAGATTGGCCATCCTCTGGTGTCCGATTCCATAACCAGCTCCGAGGTATGGCTCAAGTCTCGGCCGTATCTCCGTCTCAAAGACGGTACCGGCCGCCCGCGGAACCGGTGTGCGACCGAGATCACGCTGGGCCCGTCCGATGATGACAAGCATGACGAGGAGGCCGTTGAAGCTTGGGGCAACGACCGCCGCGTGGCGTTGCTCCACAACCTGCACCAAGGAGCTCGAGCCCAGTTCACGAAATGCCTGAACAAGGTCCCCTGCGGGCTCAAACACTTGCCGCGTGTGGCGAAGGAGTGCATTTCCGTCGATCGCTGGAAACGTCATCTTAGGCTCCATCAGCTCTACTAGCGATGCGCAAAGGGCTAGCTGCTGCAGATCAAGCCCGACCGCGACCCTTAGTTGCTCGTTGTCGTCAAGGAGTGAAGTGGCGTGGATAGCTAGATCGGCCAACTCGGACAGTCGGTCTGTGCGTTGCGTCGTTTCGGTTAGATCCCTCAGGATCGCGACTGCGTCGGTGCATGTTGCCGCTAGCTCATCGTCTCCGAGCTTGATTTCGCTCAGGTAGCGACGGCGCTGCTCGTGAAACCACGGCAACCCGTTGACCTCAACGGAGAAGATCCGTGCACGCTTCAGCCGATCCTGTGTCTCGCCCCACTCAGCCAGGTCTATGCCGAGAAACTCCAAAGTACGAGAGACGGGCAGCGGGTCAGCGAAGACACATAGTCTGCGAGCGTGATGTGCGACGTTCGGGTCGAGTTGAACCCAGGCATCCTCGGTTCGGTGCGCGAACGTTTCATGCAAAGGCGCGTCGTCGATCGCTCCGCCACCCCGCAGGTGGGCGATGAGATCACCGAGGTGCAGCGCATAGCCGCCAGTCACTCTCGTCACGTCCGAGACGAGGTCATCCGACTCTCCTTCGGACTGCAGCCATTCACGCACGCCGTCTTCACCGATCCCGCTCAGCGCGATCTCGGCCACATCGGAGCCCACACCGGTTAGTTGATCGATGATTGTCTGATGCTGCGCGGTGTAAGTCGAGATCGCGACCCGGAGTCGCAAGCCCGGCGGCAATGCCTCCGCGAGATCACTCAGGACGCGGACATCTTCGTCCCGCAGACGCTCGCCGGCGTCGATGGCCAAGACAGCCTCATGGGGCTCCAAGTGTTCGAGAACCTCGCTTGCTAGCGCAAGAACGACTTCGGCGGCGCCTCGATCGAGGGCGTTGTCGAGACGTACAGCCAATCGCTCATCAACTGCCTGTTTCAGTGACGCCACATACGCTGTCGCTGCCTGACCTACTTCCTCACCGAGCTGCCCACGCACAACCGCGAGGACTTCTTGACCGACGACCCGCACAAGCGCCTGGCCGCCTTTAGCGACAACGCCCTCAGCTGCCTCCGCCAACCACCGCCCAGCCTCGTCCAAACCACCGCGTCCCCGGATGTCCTCCGCCAGTACTTCGCCGAGACCATCGAGCAAGATGCGCTGCAAGACACCACCCGAGGATGGCAACGACCGCGGAGACGGAGCGATGGCGTCAGCCGTAGCGACCTGCGCCGCGCGCAGAACCTCGCTCTTGCCGATCCCCGAGTCACCGCTGAGCACGGTCAGCCGGGCCCTGCTCGCGGCTAATCGCTGAACAACGTCAGCGCGTCCAAAGAGGGTCGGACCGTTTGCGTCGATGGCCACAGAGCAACCATATCCGAGTGGATCGAATGCTGAGACATACTAAGCGGCGAAATGAGATCGAGCGCAACGCGCTGTCATGGTGGGGGTATCTACAACGCCCGAGAGATTCGCCGTTGTGCCGAGAACCAAGCAAACCGCTTCCGTCGAGGGCGCATGCTCTCGTGATCTGTGTCGGGTTGGGCTTCCTCTTGTGCACGCAAGTCCGTGAGGGCGGCGCGTGCCGCGCGCCACTCGACGTCCGGTGGTCGTGGCGCGTGTTGACGCAGGTCCTCGATCGGGAATGAGTAGTGGTCGCTGAGCATTTTTAGGCTGGTGCCGCACTCGTTGGCGACAATTTGTGGGTCTTCGGTGCGCAGGCGCAGCGAGATGCCGCCTCGGCGCAGCGCGTACGGGGTGGCGCCAAGGATGCGTGCGAACTCCGGGCGCTGCGCGACGGCTCGCACCGCCGGCGTGAAGCATTCTCGGCCCCAGAGCTTCGCCTGCGATTTGGTGAGATGACAGGCGCCTGTCTTGGCCTCGCGCACGCCATGACGGGCGTTGATGAGGTCTCCCGGGATGATGAAGTCGCTCTCGCGTGCAGGGCGTCCGGATTGTCTGAGGATCTCCCGCCATTGCTCGAGGTCTCCTCGCAGAATGCTGGGTAGGGCGGTGCGGCGTTGGGTGCTGTGCTCGGTCTTGCCCCATTGTTGGAGCTGCCCGTTGGTGAGGACTTCCGTCACCCATGCGAACTCTCCGTCGAGGGAGGACCAGCGAAGTCCCCAGAGCTCCTGGTTGCGGCTCGCCATGCCGTATTGCAGGCTTACGATCGTTGCGTCGCGGTGCGCGAGGATCGCCTTGCGTGGGGCGGGGCAAAGGAGCATCTGGGCGCGGATCGCCTCGACGGCCTGCGGTGAGAGCGCCCAGCTGGGCAGCGGACGCGCACGCACGACTGGGGTGTAGCCGGTGCCGCCTGTGCGCGCGGACCGTCGGCGGCTGACCACGGGTTCTCTGGCGAGGTTGCATCCGTTGGTTTGGATCTCCGGCACAGACGGTGATCGCGCGGCCCAGCTCAGCGCGGATGAGAGGACACGCCACGCATGTACGCGAGTCTGTGCGGGCACACCGGCTTCGCGCATCTGCTCGCGCCACGCACGCGGCGCGAGCGGCTCGTTGAAGGCACTGGCTTGTGTTTTGGCGATCGCGACGGCGTAGTCCGCCGGAGGCAATTTGCGTCTGTTGCCGGCTTGGGTGTCGCGGCTTGCCGAGGAGGTGGCAGCTCAGCACCGACCTGTAGAGGGCGTACGTCGAGGGCGCCACGCCTTCCTCGTTGCGTGGGTGCGCGTCCACCTCCAGAAAGAGCTCGAGTATCTGCGCGATCGTGCGGCCTTCGGCTTCGTTGGCCTCCTTCGCGTCGAGATCCAGCAGGAACCTTCGCAGGCTGTCGAGACCCCGGCGCTCCGCGATTATGTAGTCGTCCATCCAAGCGCGGGCGTGGCGCACCGACGGGAAGGTCCGGCTGTGCTCGCGTTTGTCGTGATCGTAGAAGCCGACGGTGTAGGACTTGCGCCCGCTTTTGGCGACATACGGCCAGACGGACTTCTTCGGCCATGGTCTAGCCATCTGCCGCTCCTCTCGCAGGGGGTATGGGACCCCAAGCGTCGACTTCGCGCATGGATGCGATCTCGACCGCAGGTCTGATCAGCCGCCCGTGGACTCCGATCAAGACGGTGAAAAGTGCGGTGTCGCTGCGGGGATCACCGCATGCGAGGAACGTCGACGTGCCGATTTGCAGGGAAAACGCTCGCTGGGGACCTCTTCCTTACCATGGAGGTGCTCTACCAACTGAGCTACGTCGGCGCGAGCGACGAATCCTAGCGATCCCCTGCCCCGTGCCGGCTGCGCTTTCCACCGGCGACGGCATCTAGCCTGACTAGGGCAAATGGTTGACCACATGAGATACCTAACGTGAGCGGCACCGAGATCGGGCTGGCCGTCTCGGTCTTCCTGGCGTGCGCGGTGGAGGCCGTCGAGGCGCTAACGATCGTGCTCGCGGTCGGCACGACGCGCAGCTGGTCCTCGACTTTCGCCGGTGTCGGCGCAGCGGTGCTCGCGCTCGCGCTGATCGTGGTCGCGCTCGGTCCCGCGCTGACCTCGCTGCCGATCGACGCGCTGCGGGTACTCGTCGGCGGCCTGCTGCTGGTCTTTGGACTGCAATGGCTGCGCAAGGCGATCCTCCGCGGCGCCGGGTTGAAGGCCAAGCACGACGAGCTACAGACCTACAGGGAGGAGACCGAGGCTGCTCGCGCCAACGGGCGCCACGCGGGTTTCGACGGCTACTCCTTCGCGATCGCGTTCAAGGGTGTCCTCCTGGAGGGCCTGGAGGTTGCGTTCATCGTGCTCACCTTCGGTGCCAACCAGCATGACGTGGCGCTGGCTGGCGTGGCAGCAGCCGCTGCTGTGTTCGTTGTCGTCGCCGCCGGCACAGCGGCACGGGCGCCGCTTGCCAGAGTCCCGGAGAACACGATGAAGCTCGCCGTCGGCGTGATGCTCAGCTCGTTTGGAATGTTCTGGGGAGCGGAGGGCGCCGGAGCGCGCTGGCCTGGCGGCGACGCCGCGCTGCTGGCGATCGTCCCGGGGGTCCTGCTCGTCGCACTCGCGCTGGTGTGGGCACTGCAGCGAGGTACGTACACACTGCCCTCACAGACATCCGACGACTCGGCGGCCACCGAGACGGCGACGGCGCGCACATGAGGCAAGTGTTGATTTTTTTGATTGGAATATGGGACTTCGTTGTCGGCGATGACTGGCGCACCGCGGTCGGCGTCGTGGTCGCGCTCGGGCTCACCGCCCTGATTTCCGCTGCCGGCGGCTCGGCCTGGTGGGTCATGCCCGTCGCCGTACTGGGGCTGCTCACGCTGTCGGTCCGGCGGGCCGCACGCGAGGCCTCGCGGCGCGGCTGAGGCCCCGCCTATGCCCGACGGAGCCCGCCGCCGTGCACGCCCGCGCGAAGCTAACCGCGGCGTCGACTATGCGGCGACCAACTCCACATCAGCCACCGTCTCGACCTCCTGGTGTTGCGCCACGGCGGGTGGGCGCAGCACCAGGAGAGCCGCAAGAATCCCCACGCCCACACACGCCGCGGCAACGACGTAGGCAAGGTGATAGCCGCCGGTCAACGCGCTGGGCAGCGAGTGCCCCGCGGCGCTCAGCGCTTTGGTGTGGTCGGTCGCGACCGTCCCGAGCGTCGCCAGCCCGATCGCACCGAACAGCTGGACCGAGACGTTGATGATGCCCGAGGCGAGGCCCGCATCGCGCGGCGCCGAGTCGGACATGCCCATCGTCAGCAGCGGCAGGAACGAGGCACCGGCGCCCAGTCCGAGTGTGAGGAACGCGAGGAACAGGCCCGGGAAGTAGCTCGCGTGCAGGCCCTGGACGGCGAGCAGCAGCAGGCCGACGATGATTCCCAGGAGCCCGGCGACCAGTGTCGGTACCGAACCGAAGCGCTCCACGGCTTTCGCGGAGACACCCATCGACATCACCGCGATCGAGAACGTCAGCGGCATGAATGCCAGGCCGGTATCGATCGCGTCATAGCCGAGCACGCGCTCCAGATACAGCGCGCCGAGGAAGAACGCCGAGAACATCCCGGTGATCAGCAGGCCGCGGACGAGACTCGACCCCATCAGCATGCGTTGGCGCAGAACCCGCAGCGGCATGATCGGGTTGGCCAACCGCGCCTCGAGCGCCAGGAAGCCGGCCAGCAGCGCCAGCGACGCGCCCCCAATGCCGAGTGTGCGCGCCGAAAACAGGCCGTATTCGCTCGACTTGACGATCGCAAACGCACCGAGCATCGTCGCGAGCGTGATCAGAATCGAGCCGAACACGTCGACGCCGCCGGCGAGGCCGATGCCCTCGTTCTCCTCGATCAGCATCGCGCCCAACACGAACGCGAGAATGCCGATCGGCACGTTGACGAAGAAGATCCAGTGCCAGTCCAGCGACTGCGTGAGCGCTCCACCGGCGAGCAACCCGACCGAGCCGCCACCCGCGGACACGAATGCGTACATGCCCATCGCCTTTGCCTGCTCGACGCGCTCCGGGAACTCGGTGACGATGATCGCGAGGATCACGCTGGAGGCGACCGCGCCCCCGACTCCTTGGATGATGCGCGCAGCGATCAGCGTCGTCTGATCCTGGGCGACCCCGCACAGGATCGATGCCGCGGTGAACATCACGAGGCCCGTCAGGAAGACCTTCTTGCGCCCCACCAGGTCGCCGACCCGGCCGGCGAGCAGCAGGAAGCCGCCGAAGGTCACGAGGTAGCCGTTGATGACCCACGTGAGGTTGCCCTGCGAGAAGTGCAGTTCGCGCTGGATCGAGGGCAGCGCGACATTCACGATCGTCGCGTCGAGCACCATCATCAACTGTCCGAGGCACAGCACCGCGAGTGCGATCCAGCGCCGGCGCTCGCGCTTTCGCTCGGCCTCAGCGGCAGCGCCGCTCTGCCGGGAGCCCGTCTCGGTACGTGTGGTCGTGGCGCTCTGTTGAAGGTCTTCTCTGTCTGCGGTGACGGTGCTCATGTCGCTCCTTCTAATCTGGGACAGGGAACAACATAGCAGGGATCATCCATCTTACAAGTACCATCTTGTTATCAGTGATGATTGCTACGACGTGGTATAATCAGCGTGTTATGGGTGATGGCACTCACACCGCCGATCTAGGCTCGATGGTGCTGCTGACGCGGCTCGCCAAGCAGGTCTACCGGCGCAGCACCGAGGAGCTGCTCGGCATCCACATGCGCCTCGTGATGGCCCTCAGCTACCTGCGCGACCACGACGGAGCGCCCCAGCAGGAGCTCGCCGAGGCGCTCTGCATGGACGCCAACAACGTCGTGCTGCTGCTCAACGAGCTGGAGGAGCTCGGGCACGTCACCCGCCAGCGCGACCCCGAGGACCGCCGCCGGCATCGGGTGCAGCTCACGGAGCAGGGACTGCGTGCGCTGGTCAGCGCCGAGCGCGCGCAGGAGACGATCGAGGACGAGGTGCTGCAGGCGCTCGACCCGGAGGAACGCGCGACGCTCTGGCGGTTGCTGACCCGCGCGCTGCGCGGCGCCGAGCCCGACGCCCCCGAGCGTGAGCGTGAGCGCGCGGCGGCGCTCTCGCCCTAAACCTGCCGAATCCCGGCTCCCGCGACGCCGTCCTGCAGCATCTGCAACCCAAACCCGTCGACCGGCCCAAGCGCCCCGACACCACTTAGCTTGCCAGCGGCCGCGGCCTGCGCCCCCCAAGCGAGTATCGGCCCCGTGAAGTCGTAGGGCCCCACGCCCTCCAGGCGCACCGTGGCGAGCTTGGCGCCGGCGGCGTCATACGCGGCGCCGAGCACCACCGAGCCGGTGCGCTCGCGCGCCGCGGCATCGGGGCCGCCGGTGGAGCCCTTCACGGTACGAGTGAGCAGGCCCTCGAGGGTGCGCTTGACGGCGGGCACGCGCATGATCGGCGAGCTCGCCACCGATAGCGCCTGCGCCGCGCGCGAGGCGGGGCCGAGCCAGCCGAGGTACACCTCGACGTCGCGCACCCCGGGATCGAGCCGCGGCAGCGCGAATTGCTCGGTACCACCGACCGAGACTGCCGGGGCGCGCTTGCCGAGCTCGACTTCGAACCGGCGCACGTGCCGCGCCGCGCGCTCGGATACGAGCCGGCCGGCGCGAAAGGCGTAACTGGGGTCGAGCATCGTCGCCATCGCCGACGCGCGCGTGCCACCGCTCATCGCGCTCGCGCTGAAGGGGATGCCGGTCGCGAAGTAGGCCGCCTCGATCCGCGTGACAGCCGCCCCCGCGCCGGCTTCGCGCAACGCCAACGCACCGGCGAGATTTCCGGGCACCCAGTCGGAGGCGAACGCCGTGAGCAACCCACAACCCGCATCCGCCGCGCGCGGACCCCAGCGCTCGAACACACCACGGATGAACTGCGCCTCACCCGTCGAGTCGATGTAGTGTGCTCCCGCGTCGACCGCCGCGGCGAGCGCGGCCTCGCCATAGCGCATGAACGGCCCCACGGTCGTGAGTAGGACGTCGCCGCGCTGCACGAGCGCTCGCACAGATCTCGGATCGTTGACATCCGCGGCCGCGCACTCGAGGCCACCGAGCTCCTCCGCGAGCGCCTGCACCCGCGCGCGATTGCGCGCGGCGAGCACCGGTCGCACGCCATCGGCGACGAGCGCCCGCGCGGCTAGTCCCCCGGTATATCCGGTAGCCCCGAACAGAACAATTCGGCCGGCCATCGCGCTCAGCTCACCACCCACGGCCCGTGCCAGCGACCGAAGCCCGCGATCAGCTGCTCGGCCTCCTGTGGCCCCCATGTGCCCGGTGCGTAGCGATGCACCGGAGGAGCATCGTCCAACAGTGGCTGGAACACCCGCCACGCCTCCTCGACGCCGTCCTGGCGCGTGAAGCGCTCGCTGCGCCCGTGCATCGCGTCACCAAGCAGGACCTCGTAGGGCGTCGGCGCCTCGCCGCCCTCCTGCGCGAACTCCATGTCCAGCGTGATCGCTCCCGGGCCGGCCTCGTCGGCCCGATGCGCGTCGAGCAGCAGCTGCGTCCCGGCGCTCGGATCGAGCTTGACGACGAACTGGTTGGGCTCCGGATGGCGGTGCCCCTGCTCGATGAAGCCCAACCGCGGCGGACGACGGAAGACGATGCGCAGCTCGGTCTGCGTGACCGGCAGCCGCTTGCCGGCGCGGATGAACCACGGCACCCCCGACCAGCGCCAGTTGTCGATGTCCAGGCGCAGCGCGACGTACGTCTCGGTGTCTGAGTTCGGGGCAACGCCGTCGATCTGCAGGTAGCCGTCGTACTGCCCGCGCACGCAGTGCACCGGGTTCACCGCCTCGACGGAACGCAGCAGTGCGTACTTCGCATCCTTGAGCGCTTCCGCATCGCTGCCCGCGGGGGGCTCCATCGCGGCGACCGCGAGCACCTGCATCAGGTGGTTGACGACGACATCGCGCAGCGCGCCCACCGGGTCGTAGAAGTGCCCGCGATCCTCGACGCCGAAGCGCTCCGCCATCGTGATCTGCACGCACGCGACGTTCGCGCGGTTCCAGAGCGGCTCGAGCATCGTGTTCGCAAAGCGCAGGTAGAGCAGCTCGTCGGTGCCCATCTTGCCGAGGAAGTGGTCGATCCGGTAGAGCTGGTCCTCATCGATGTAGCGGTGGATTTCCGCGGCCAGTGCGCGCGCGGAGGCGAGGTCGTGACCGAAGGGCTTCTCCACGACGACACGCGCGTTGCGGGTCAGGCCCGCTCCGGAGAGCTGTCCGATGACGGACCCGAACAGGAACGGCGGGATCTCGAGGTAGAAGACCGGATTGCGCGCCTGCCCGACCGCGCCCTTCACGCGCTCGTAGGTCGCGGCGTCGTTGAAGTCGCCACTCACATACGCGAGCCGCGCGGCGAAGCGCTCGAATACGGCCGCGTCCAGCGGCTCGCCGGTTCCCTCGATGCATTCGCGCGCGTGCTCGCGCAGATGCGCGACCGTCCAGTCCTCCGCCGCGACGCCGACGATCGGGCACGCCAACAGCCCACGGCGCTCGAGCCGGTAGAGCGAGCGGAACGTCATCACCTTCGCGAGGTCGCCGGTGATGCCGAAGATCACGAGCGCGTCGGCCACCGTCTCGCCGCCCGGCGCCGCAGTCGCGTTCGTCGCGGCGATGCCGCTACCCGAGTCCGAGGATCCAGCGCTCGACGGCATCTGCGAAGCCCTCCTGCTCGTTGGTGGCGGTGACGTGCCGCGCCGCGCGCTGCACCTCGCGGTCGGCGTTGCCCATCGCGATGCTGAGACCCGAGTGGGCGAACATCAGGACGTCGTTCGGCATGTCCCCGATCGTCGCGATCCGCTCCAGCGGCATGTCGTAGCGCGCCGAGAGCCACTTGACGACCGCTCCCTTGTTCGCGTCGGGGTGCGTCACATCGACGTAGTAGGGCTGCGAGCGCGACGCCGAGACTTTCCCGCCGAAGCGCTCCTGCGCGGCGCGCGAAGCGCGCTCGACCGCATCGAAGTCGTCGCTCGTGCCGACGATCTTGACGACGCCCTCGTCGATCCCCGCGAAGCTCTCGAGCACGGTCGGCGCGAACCCAACGGTCCGCGACTCGTGCTCCACGTGCGCGCCCTCGGGGTCGAGCACGTACCAATCCGCTCCGCGATACACCCACACGCCGAGCTCGAATGACTGCAGCAACTCGACGACTTGGGCGACCAGCGCGCCCGGCAGCGCACGTCGCTCGATCGGCTCGAGCTCGCGATCGGGTTGCACGATGAGCCCGCCGTTGAACGCCGCAATCGGCGTCTTTAGGCCCAGCGGCTCGATCAGCATCGCCATCCCACGCGGCGGGCGCCCGCTGGTCACCGCGAACAGCACGCCCGCCTCCCCCAACGCCCGCACCACCGCGATTGCGCGTTCGGTCAGGAGCTTCTCCTGCGTGACGAGCGTGCCGTCGACGTCGGCGAGCAGCAAGCCGATCGAGGCCGCGGCCGTGCTCGGTGTGGCAGCCATCGCCGGCAGTCTGGCAGGTCCTGGCCGCCGCAGCGTGCGCGCGCCATCATGTCCCAGGTGACACCGCCCGACGAGGATCGCGCAGACATCGCGGCCACCGCCGGCGGCGCGGATGTCGAGCTCGAGCACCCCGCGAGCGAAGCGCCACGGGTCGAGATGCACGGGACATCTGACGGCGACGTGGACGCGGAGGTGCAAGCACCGCAGAGCACTAGTTTTGCGGAGCACCTGCTCGCGTGGCTGCTGCCCGGGACGAACCCCGCGGGCGCGATCTACGGGATGATCGCGATCGGCGCAGTGCTCGCCGCGGAGAGCGGCCTGCGCGACACCTACCTGGAGACCCTCGCCTCGGCACTGATTGCACTCGCGCTGTACTGGCTCGCGCATGCGTATGCCGACGCGCTGGGCCAGCGACTGGAGAAGCGCGCACAGCTGACCGCCGCGGGGCTCACTCGGAACCTGTTGCACGACTGGGCGATCATGCGCGGCGGCACGGTGCCGCTACTCGTGCTGCTGGCCTGCTGGGCAGCCGGTGTCAGCCAGGAAACCGCGATCACCGTCGACCTCTGGGTGACGGCCGGGAACCTGCTGGCCTATGAGCTACTCGCGGGCCTGCGCGCTCGCTCGCGCCCCACCGAACTGCTACTCGAAGGGTGTGTCGGCGCGGCGATGGGCCTCGGCATCCTCGCGCTGCGCGTGATCCTCCATTGAGCGCCGCCGGCGAGCTCCACACAAGAGGCCCCGCCGGAGTGCGGGCGGCGAGCTCCACACAAGAGACTCCGCCGCGCGCCCGCGTGTGCGCGCTCGCGCGCGCGGCGGGGCCCGCAACTGAGACGTCGAGTACCCTGGCGAGAATGGAGGACGAGAGCCCGATCCTGATCGCCTACGACGGGTCCGAGCCGGCGCGTGCCGCGGTGCACGCCGCGGCGGCGCTGTTCCCGGCAGCTCGCACACTCGTCCTGACCGTCTGGGAGCCAGGGCTCGCACAGGTCATGCCGATGCCCGATTCGACGGGAATGGGCGGCACGATGCTGCCCGACCCGGCTGTACTGCGAGACGTCGAGCGCGCGAGCGAGCGGCACGCGAGTGAGGTCGCACAAGACGGCGCGCGGATCGCACGAGAGGCCGGCCTGGATGCGCAGGCGATCCTCGCCGAGGACAGCCTGACGCCAGACGATGCGATCGTAGCCACAGCCGAGCAGCACGACGCACGCGCGATCGTGATCGGTTCGCGCGGCCTGCGCGGCCTGAAGTCCAAACTGCTGGGCAGCACCTCCTCGCATGTGCTACATCACGCACTCCGCCCGGTAGTCGTGGTTCGCCACCCCGAAGACCAGCACGCGTAAGCCCTAAGTCGGGCCCTCCGCGCTTGCCTCGGTGCAGCGAGCGGGACCGCCCTGGCGGGCAAATCACCCAGTTCACGGCTAGTCAGAAACACTGGGAGGAAACTCAGCCGGGCATTTGTGCCGGCGCGATTTACACCGCCACAAGCCCGCTAGATCGCCATCTCCCAGGCTTGGTCGGGAGAATGGCAGACATCCGGTGGCTCATATTGCCTGCCATACCGGCCGGCGGCGGATAACCCTCGCCGGCCACCCTCAGACTTCGCCCGCGCGCTCCGGTATCTTCGCCGATGCTCTTGTTTTACTGGGGAAATCGACTGACCGAAGTACCCGCTACACGTCGGCGTGCGGAGGCATAGACTTAGGCTGTAGACAAAGAATCGCTGACATGGAATGATGTTGTTTACCAGACACCTTGACAGTCTGGTTATCGAAAGTATCCGGGGAGGTGGAAAGTCTATGTTGGAGCACGGGAGCCGGGGTGCCTCGCGGCGCGAAGGCCGGGAGTCGGGCACAGCTCAGACGATCGCGCCCATCTACAAGCGCCTGCCAAAGGGACCCCATGGCATCACCGCTACGGGCGTCGCCCATCACCAGCGGATTCGCATGCACGGGGCCATGATCGAGGCGATCGCCACACGCGGCTACCGGAACACCAGCGTCAAGCACGTGATCGGCCTCGCCGGAGTTTCGCGGAGAGCTTTCTACGAGCAGTTCGCGAACAAGGAAGACTGCTTCCTGGAGACCTTCGATCTGATCGTGCACCGTGGCATCAAGCGCATCAACCAGGCGTATCGGTCGACGCCAGGCGGGATGGAGGAGCGCATGCGCAAGGCCTTCGGCGCATACGTGGAGGAAGTGCAAACCAACTCCAAGGCGCTGCACCTTGTCGTGATCGACGCGCAGACAGCCGGTGTCGGGGGCCTGCGCCGGCTACGACGCATTACCGCGACACTCGAAGGAGTTCTGTCGAACAGCTTCGCCGATCGACGCGAAACCGACGCACTACCGCTTCCAGTCGTGCGCTGCATCGTTGGGGGACTACGCAGGGCAACTTTCATCCACCTGCGCGACGAGCGCGTGGAGGATCTCTCCGGGCTAGCCGAGGAAATGCTGAGCTGGTCGCTGCTCTTCAAATCTCCCGACGTTTCCGAGCTACGTCCGCGGCCCTGTTCGAACCCTCCCTTCACACAGCCGGTGCAACTCGCGGCCGCCACCGATAGCCGTGAGACCGAGCAGACGCGCGTCTTGCGCAGCGCGATCAACCTCACACTGCGCGAGTGCTTCGAGGACCTCAGCACATTGCGGATCGCCGACGAAGCGAACGTCGCGGTCGAGAACTTCCTCTCGCTCTACGCCGACAAGGAGGCTTGCTACCTGGCGGCGCTGGACATGCTGGGAGATGATGTCCTGCAGCTAGTTGCCAATCCCGGTCTGGTCTCGGAGGCATGGGCAAGTGCGGTGTGCGAGACGATCGATTCGCTGCTTGCCTACCTCGCAGAGCATCCCGCCTGCACGATCACACTTACGACAAAGTCCCTCGAAGCGGGCCCTCGCGCGGTCGAGAACACGATGGACCTCGCCCACGAGATCGCCACGCTGCTGACCGAGGGAGCCCCGCAGCGGCCCCATGGCAAGCTCGTGGTCGAAGGTGTCGCGGGAGCGCTATGGCACACCCTTTACAGCGAGGTCGTCGCGGGCCGCGGGCATCGACTGCCGATCCTTGCGGAGTACCTCTCCTTCGTGGTACTCACCCCGTTCATCGGCCCCGAGGAGGCCGTCCGGGCCATCGTTAGTTCAAGACCCTTAGCGTCGTCCGCGTCCGCGCCCGACGCGGCGCTCGGCGAAGTGCGTGAGCACAACGCCGACGAGCATCGAGATCACGATCACGATGATCAGCGGGGCCTGTCCGGAGTGGATGATCCAGTTGACCTTGACCGATTTGAGGTTGAGCACGGCGAACAGCGTGAGGAGCACCGTCAGCAGCACCAGCCCGCCGGTACGCGCGAGCTCACGGCGACTGCGCTTGGGCTTGGAGCCGGGGGCGTTGCTGAGGACGGAGGGCATACCCGCCTCGATGCTAGCCGGAGTCGGGATCTGTCGCGGTAGCGAGCTCCGACCTGACCCAGGGACAGGTCGAGGAGAGATCCTCAACGTCGAGCGCCGCGGCTACCTGCAGTGCCATACCGTGACGAATGAAGTCATCGATGCGCTCGTCGTCTGCTCCTGATAGGTCCTGAGCCAGCCCAACGAGCTCGGCGTAGCGGCGACGGACGCGCGCACGTACGACCTCGTCGTCACAGGCCGCGTATGACTGGTGCTGGAGCATCAGGTAATCGCGATCGGAGGCGAGCAGCTCCTTGTATGCGCGCCCCATCGCCTGCAGCGCATCCTCGCAGTCGGCCGGTGCGCGCCCCGCGTGGTACTCCGCAGCGGCCCGCTGGAACATCTCGGCGACCCGCTGAAAGCTACGCTCGATAGCGGCGATGAAGAGCTCACGCTTGCTGCCGAAGAGCGAGAAGACATAAGGCTGTGCGACCCCGACGCGACGCGCGATGCGCTCGACGGGAGTCCCGTGCAAACCGCCGTGCGCAAACTCGTGCACAGCCGCCGAGATCAACGCCTCGCGGCGCTCGGCGGCAGGCACGCGCGTACGCACAGCGGACACGGGGGCAGCACCGGCTGCATCTGGTAGACCGGATGCAGACACGGGATGAGACCCGGAAGTCGAGGCGCTCAAGCGGCCTCCCCGACTCCCACCGCTCGCGGCACCGCGAGCGCGCCGCCGCGAGCATCGACCGCCGCCGCGGCCTCCTCGCCCGTGCCCTGTACCTGCCCCAGCGTCTGGAAGGGCAAGAGGAACACCGCGAGCGCGCCGAGCCCAAGCACCGCGACACCGATCCACATCGCGGGCACGACGCCCGCGACGAAAGCATGCGCAGAGCCGTAACCGCCGCTGCCGGTGAAAACCGATGCGAGCACCGCAACCCCCAGCACGCCGCCGGTCTCACGAATGGCGTTGGTCGCACCCGAGGCCTGGCCAGCTTGCTCGGTGCGCACAGCCGAGAGGACCGCCGCGGCCGAGGGTGCGAACACAAGTGCCATACCGGCCCCAGCCATGACGAAAGGCACGATCATTGCCGAGTAGGCAGTGTCCACGCCGATGATCGCGGCCAACCACGCCAAGGCAGCGGCCTGCAGTACCAGGCCCGAAAGCATGAAGGGGCGGCTGCCAAAGCGCTGTGAGTAGACGCCGGCCAGCGGCGCGCAGATCATCGTTGCGCCGGTCCATACGAGCAGCTTCAGACCGGCCTGCAGAGGGGTGTTGTGGAGAACGTTTTGCATGAGCTGCGAAAGGAAGAAGATCGACCCGAACATCCCAAAGTACATGGTGAGCGAAGCGAAGTTCGTGACGGCAAACGCGCGCCTGGAGAAGAATGACATTGGCAGCATCGGTTCGCTCGTGCGCCGCTCCCACACGACAAACACGGCCAGCAGCAGGACACCGACAAAGAGGGTCGCGAGGATTGTCGGCGAGGTCCATCCAAGTGACTGCGCCCGGACGAGCCCGAAGACCACGCCAAAGGCTCCACTCGAGGCGAGCGCGAGGCCCGGCAGGTCCAGGGAGCCGTACGGGCCGCGACTCTCGCGCAAGCGAACCGCCGCGAGCGGTAGCAGGACCAGGCCGATCGGGACGTTGATCCAGAAGATCCAGTGCCAGGAGATGCCCTGCACAACCGCGCCACCGACGAGCGGGCCAAGTGCGACTGCCGTACCGGAGATGCCCGACCAGACTCCCAGTGCCATGCCGCGACGCTCGGCCGGGAAGGCCGCCGCAAGCAGCGTCAGCGTCAGCGGCGTAACCAGTGCCGCGCCGCCCCCCTGGACGGCGCGCGCCGCGACCAGCAGGTCGGTGCTGGGCGCCAGCGCGGCCCCGGCGGAGGCAGCCGTGAACACCCCCAAGCCTGCGAGGAACATACGCCGACGGCCAAAGCGATCGCCAAGGGCAGCGCCCGTCAGCAGCAGGACCGCGTAGGCGAGCACGTAGGCGTTGACGGTCCACTCCAGCGACTGAATCGAAGCACCCAGGTCACGATGGATCGTTGGCAGCGCAATCGAGACGACGAGGTTGTCGAGCACGACCATGAAGAGCGCGACCGACACGATCCCGAGAGTCCAGTTGTTCCTGCGCCTTTCGCTGCTCATACCTGCACCACCTCTTCCTTAGTGACCGCTAACTACTATCAGATTAGCAGTCGCTAACAAGCACGTCAAGAGTCGCTGCGATCGTGTTTGAGCCAGGAGGTAGGCCGGGAACAGCGAAATACGATGCGAACGATGCGGAGACGAGTGGCATTGACGGCCTGTGCGCTGGCGCTGGGCACGCTGGGAGGCGGCCTGCTGGGCGGCTGCGGCGGCGGCACGAAAACCGTGACCGTCGCCGCGGCACCGAGCGGCACAGGCGCGAGATCGACAAGCTCCTCCGGCCCGGCACACACGACCTCGACCGCGAGTGCCGCGACTTCCCCCGCGTCCACCACCACCTCGCCGGGCACAGCTGCACAGAGCCCAAGCACCACCCGCACAGCACCCGCGCCGGCCTTCGTCCAACCCTCCACGACGGGTGCGCCAGAAGCAGCCGGCGCGGAAACCGCCGCCGCCGTCGCGGTCGTAAAGACCCACGGGTATACCCCAAGCGACACCTCCGAATACCACCCCAATCAGACGCTGAGGGTCCTGATCGGCACCCGCACTGGGTCGGCCGACGGTTACGACCAACGAGCCTTCTTCTTCCTCGGCGGCAAATACATCGGCACCGACGCCAGCCAACCGAGCGCTTCTGTGCGAGTCGTGTCCCAGGGCGATACCGAAGTAGTGCTCGCCTACCCGCTCTACCGCCCCCACGACCCACTCTGCTGCCCGGGCGGTGGACGCAGCACGGTGCACTTCCAGCTCAACGATGGCCAGCTGGTACCGCTACAGCCGATCCCATCCGCGAGCTCCACAGCGGCACTCAGCCGCCAATGACACCAGTGAGCGCCCGCCGACGTGCGCTCACTGGTGTCATTGGCGTGCAGCCCCTATCGTGATGCGTGTGCGTGCCTCAGGCACCACATACGCCCACGAGAGAAAGCACGAGGGACTGCTGATGAGCTCGAAGATCGAGGGACGCGCCGCGGAGCTGTTGAGCGACAAGAACTTCTGCCTGGTATCGACACTGCGTAGTGACGGGTCCGTGCACGCGGTGCCGGTCTGGGTCGACCTGCAGGACGGGCAGCCAACGCTGAACACCGCCGAAGGACGCGCCTGGCCCCGTAACCTCGAGCGCGATCCGCGCGTGACCCTGACCGTGCAGAATCTCGAGAACCCCTATGAGTACCTAACGATTCGCGGCCGCGTCGCCGAGCGCACCCGCGAGGGCGCCGATGCTCACATCGATGCGCTTGCCGGCAAGTACCTTGGCAAGGACGAGTATCCCTTTCGCCAACCGGGCGAAGAGCGGGTCATCATCCGCGTCGAGCCGGAGTACGTGCACACCTACGGAAGCTAAGCGCGAGCCAGTCAGTCGCGTGAGCGCAGCGATCGCCATATTCGTCGCCACCGCGACGGCTCACGGGGCTGACCGCGCAGCCACTCCTCGCGGAGCGGGAGTTGCCCTTGCGAGCGCGCCCGTAGGACGCAGGCGGTGTGGGCATGCCGGCGCCGGCGCGTATCGCCCTCGGGAGCTATCAGCATGTGCTCGCTGAGCGCTGGCAGACGATGACCGCAGAATGGGCAGCGATACGTCGCGGGCTTGCGATTCGCCGCGCGCCGCACCGTCCACCACGGGGCGGGCGGAAGACTCGTAGGCATCGCCCCATTCTCGCGCCTGCGTCGAGTATCTCCTCACTTGCCGGCACGCTCGTGGTCCTTGGGATGGGTGTCGCCCTCGCGAAAGCCGAGCGCGAGCGCCGCGCCGCCACCCGGGCACGGATGGCACGTAGAACCTCGCTGCTGGTAGGCGAGCCGCCCGCGGTGGGCCTGCGCCGGGTCCTCCTTGGCCAACTCGAGGTCGCCATCGAGCTACTCGAGACCCTCCCCCCCGAGGACCGCTCAGAGCACGGCCAGCGGACTGTGCACGAGACTCGCAAGGCGCTCAAGCGCTTGCGTGCGCTCCTGCGCCTACTGCGCCCCACGATCGGCGAGAAGCGCTTCAAGCGTGAGAACGCCGCTCTGCGCCGCTGCGCGCGACGTCTCGCGGGAGCACGCGACGCGGAGGTCATGATCGACACCCTCGAGGGCCTCCTGCGAGCTCACCCCAAGCTGGCCGACCCGCGTCGGACGGGCGGTGGCGTACAGCGGCTGCGTGCGCAACTCCTCGCTGAACTCGACGCAGCCGCCGGCACCGATCAGCCAGGCCGTACCCCACTCGAGGAGCACCGTGCCATCGCCGCCGAACTGCGCGCAATCCGCACGCGAGTCGCCGACTGGCAGTTGCGCGAACGTCCGGGCAAGGCACCGGCGCCGAGCGCGCCCGGCCTCGAACATATCTACCGCGAGGGACGCCGGCGTCTGCGCCGCGCCCGCCGACGGGGCGATCGCGATGCGCTGCACGCCTGGCGCAAGCGCGTCAAGGACCTGCGCTACGCCGCTGAGACATTCGACCGCGGACCAGCAGCGCGCACGAGCAAGAGTGGCGCGCGTATCCGCCGCACCGCCCGCCGCGCGGACCGTCTGGGCGAAATGCTGGGCGAGGAGCACGACCTTGCGCTGCTCGCCCGTCTCATACGCCGACACGCCGAGCACTTCGCCGGTGACAAGCGCACCCGCAAGGCGCTGCTGAAGCTGATCGCGCGCCGGCGCAAGCAGCTACGACGGCGCGCGCTACGCGACGGCGAGCGGCTTTATCGGCGCAAGCCAAAGGGCTTCATGCGCCGCCTGCGCGCCGCGCTCTAGCACCCGCCCACACGCCCATCCCCACACATATGGCTTCAGCAGAGGTCGCGCGCAGCCGATGCTCACGAGAGGCCCTGAGAGCTGGATGCGCACGCGACCGACACCCATAACCTTCGTGCTGGCGTTTCTCGTCGGAGGTCTCGGGGTGCTCGCGCTGCACACACTCGGCGGCGTCGGCGGCGCCAGCCGCAACGGCATGTTCGACCACGGCATCTACGGGGTGCTGATGGGAGGCGCCGCACTGAGCGTGATCGCACGCGGGCTGCTCGTGCGCGCACAGCGCGCTCCATGGTTGACGATGGGCGCTGGCCTCTTCTGTTGGGGCCTGGGCGACCTCTACTACACGCTCTTCGTCGAAGGCGCCCATAGCGCCAGTGGCGGCGTGACCCCCGCGGACGCGCTGTACCTCGTGTTCTACCCATGCTGCTATGTCGCTTTGGTGCTGCTGGTCGGGGCACACATACGCGAGCTGCGCATCGGCATGTGGCTCGACGGCTTGATTGGGGGACTCGCGGCCGCAGCGGTCGGGGCCGCCGTGATCTTGCCACCGATCGTCGGCCACACCCACGGCGACACGGCCTCGATGGCTGTCTCGCTGGCCTACCCGATCGGCGACCTACTGCTGCTGGTCTTCGCGATCGGCGCGCTCGGGATGACCGGCTGGCGCCCCGGACGGGTGTGGCTGTTGATCGCGGCGAGCATGCTCGTGAGCGCCACCGCAGACTCGGCCTATCTGTACCTGACGGCGACCAGCAGCTACCACGTCGGGGATTGGGTGCAGATCCTGTGGCCGACCTCGGCCGTCCTGCTCGCGATCGCCGCGTGGACGCCGTGGCCGCGGCCGACGCGCCGGCGAGTAGAGGATTGGCGGCTGGTGTCCGTGCCAGCCTGCTCACTGCTCGCCGCCCTCGGGGTCTTCGTCTACGGCAACCTGCACCGCCAGCTCACCCCCGCGGCCCTCGCTCTAGCGATCGCCACCGTGCTCGCGGTCTGCGTGCAACTGATGCTGACGGTGCGCGAGAACATCGCGATGCTCGCAGGCTCGCGGCGCCTGGCGCTGACAGATCCGCTCACGGGTCTGGGCAATCGCCGCCAGCTGATGGAACACCTGCACGTCGCCTGCCGCCGCGCGAGCGCGGGCGAGCCATGGGAACTCGTGCTGTATGACCTCAACGGCTTCAAGCGCTACAACGACACCTTCGGACATCCCGCCGGCGATGCGCTGCTGGCCCGCCTCAGCGACAAGCTGCGCACGATCGTCGCGCCCCAGGGGACCGCCTACCGCATGGGCGGCGACGAGTTCTGCGTGCTCTTCCGCAATACCGCCGGCCCTACCGACGCGGCACTCGTACAGGCCAGCGTCGCGGCACTCTCCGAGCGCGGCCCAGGCTTCTCGATCGGCGCCGCGCACGGCGTCGTCAGCATCCCGCCGCAGGGCAGCGACCCGGCGTCGATCATGCAGCTAGCCGACCAACGACTCTACCGCCGCAAGGACGAAACACGCGAGGCAAGCGCGGTGCACCAGCTCCGCGACGTGCTGCTGCAGGCATTCCAGGAGCGCTATCCGGACCTGCAGGAGCACCAGCGCGGTGTCGGCACGCTGGCGCTCGCGGTCGGGCGCCGCCTGGGCATGATCGGCGAGGAGCTAGACGTGCTTGCGCGCGCAGCCGAGCTGCACGACGTCGGCAAGATCGCGATCCCCGACGCGATCCTGCACAAGGCCGGTCCGCTCAACACGGAGGAGTGGCGCTTCATGCACCGTCACACGATCCTCGGCGAGCGCATCCTGATGGCCGCAGCCGCTCTGCGGCCGGTCGCCAAGCTCGTACGCTCGAGCCACGAGCGCTTCGATGGGGGCGGCTATCCCGACGGCCTGTGCGGGACCGAAATTCCCCTCGGAGCGCGTGTGATCTTCGTCTGCGACGCATTCGACGCGATGACCTCCGAGCGCAGCTACAGCCCGGCGATCGAGCCCGCCGAGGCGCTCGCCGAGCTGCAGGCCTGCGCGGGCACGCAGTTCGATCCCACCGTCGTCGCAGCCTTCGTCGATACCCTCGAAGGGCCCGGCATCGAATTGCGCCACGAGGCGCCCGCGCCGCGTTCAGCGCTCAGTTGACGCTGACGATCGTGAGCACACTCTCGCCGCGCGGCAGCACGACCGCCGCCTGCTCGCCGCTGCGCCGACCCGCGAGGGCACGTGCGACAGGGGATTCTGCGGAGAGACGACCCTCGCCGGGAGCCGCGTCGTGTGAGCTGACGATCGTCCAGCTGCGCTCTACGCCGTTCTGGTCACGTACCACGACGGTGGACCCGAAGCCGACGATGCCCTCGTCGGGGCTCTCACCCTCCTCGACGACGACCGCGGTCGAGATCTTTTCGCGCAGACGCGCGATCTTGGTCTCGAGGTGCGCCTGATCGTTCTTGGCGTCGTGGTACTCGCTGTTCTCCTTCAGGTCGCCCCACTCGCGCGCGGTTTTGATGCGCTCGGCGATCTCGCGACGGCCCTCCTCCTCGAGCGCAGCCAGCTCGGCCTGCAACGCATCCAAGCCCGCCGGAGTCATCAAGTTGGTCGCGTCATCCATGCTCGACCTAAGCCTACCGCCTGGGGCGATGGCGCCGCGGCGGCCTAGAAGTAGGTGCTCGGAGCGGTCGCGAGCAGCCCGTAGATCTGCACTATCGCGGCCTGACGCAGCAGTTCGGCGGTCGGTGGAGAGCCATAGGCGAATAGGTTGTCGCTGAGACGATGGCGCTGCCAGGCGTAGTAGAGGTATTCACGAACCGGCAGTGTTCCCGGTGGATCGTGTGTCACGGAGTCCAGGTAGAGCAGGTTGCGGAAGTAGACCGCCACGAAGAACGGGTTTTCCGAGGAGAGCCGGCTGTAGGTGAAGTAGGGAAGCGCCGCTTTTGCGGTCTGGCGCGCCTCATAGAGGTAGGCGCCGTTATGCGTGGCCTGGTAGAGCAGCACGCCGGCGCCCATCATCGAGCCCTGGTTGTAGCTCCACTGGGTCCGGTCGATACTGCCGTCGAGCTCGATGTGGTCGGCGTAGAGGCCATTCGGTTCGAGCAGGCACTGGCGCACCCAGCCGTAGGCCATCTCGGCGAACTGCAGATAGCGCGCTTCGTGGGTGATCCGGTAGAGCTGCACCGCCAGCTCCGCGCCGGGGCCATCGGTGACGGTATTACGCGCGGTGTTGCCCTTGGCATTGGAGAACGGCACGCCTCCCGCGCACGGCAGCAGCTGACCACTGGGACCAACCGTCTGCCATCCGGCCATCACAAAAGCCATGATCTGCTCGGCCTGCTGCAACGCCGTGGTGTTATGACCCAGCTCGTAGAGGCGCGCCAGCTCGATCCCGACCCACTCGTTGTCGTCGTAGTAGCTATCCCCGCCGGGTCCGACGGGGGGCGCGACGTTGCCGTCGTAGGAGCGCAGCCCCGTCGTCGAGCTGGATGCGAGCGAGCCGCCGCCAGCGGCCGCCGGAGCGCTCGCGCCCGTCGGCGCGGTCGCCGAGGAAGAGCCGGTCCCCGTCGGTTGACCGGCAGCTGTGGTTTCTGTGGCCGCTGCCGGCGCACCGGCTTCGGAGGGCGCAACCGCGGGCGGCGGCGGCGGACCGAGGTACTGGCGCAGGCCAACCAGTAGAGCGCGCAACGCCCCCACTAGCTTGGGCCGCGTCGCTGGCACGTAGGAGAGCGTCACAGTCGCTGCGAAGGCCTGTGAGAAGGGCCACAGGAACGAGTACTCCGGTTCGCCGCGATATAGGCCCGTGCCGGGAACGTAGAAGTTCTGTTGCATCGCCTGGTAAGCAAGTAGCGCGCGGGTCGCGTAGATACTTTGGACGGGCGGCTTGGCGTGCGTGTGCGTGGCGCTCCGCGCTACGGCACGCGGAGCCCAAGCCAGCGCCAGGGCAACAACCAGCGCGCAGGCACAGCGAAAGTGAACTTGACGGGGCAGCGTCATCGGAAGCTAGGTCGCTTGGGGCAAAGAACATCTGAGTGGAGCATTCGATTTGGTGCGAGGCCTGCCACACCTGATGCATTTGTCTATGCGGCGTGAGTCCACGGAACTACTTCGGTCCTTTGAATGGAAACAAGATCGACAAGGATCGGTGCCATGTTCGCAAGATCAGAGTGCAAGCGATGAGCTCCATGGGGGTCGTGATCGAAAACTTGCAAGGAGCCGCGCTATGCCAGCGCTGGTACTGTGCGAGCGCCTTGAGCGACGCTCACTCCCAGCCCCAGGGGTCAGCCGAGCAGCCACCGCTGCGGCTCGAGATCCTGGATGACGGGAACGGGCGCCTGCGAGCCATCCTCGTGGGAGAGATCGACTTCGCCAACGCCTCCTCGCTGCAAGCCGAGATCGCAGCCGTTTGCGTGGAGCGCAATGCCTACGCGCTGATCCTGGACATGACCGGCGTGGAGTTCATGGACTCCAGCGGCCTACGCACGATGCTGCAGCTACAGCACGAGCTGACGCAGGCGCACGGCGGACTGGTACTGCTGAGCCCGACGCCCCAAGTCCGTTCGATCTTGACGCTCACAGGCCTCGACCGGCGGCTGCTGGTCGCCGCCACGCTGGAGCTAGCGCAGGCCTCTCTGGCCGGCGAGAGCGCCGCGAGCGGCGATGCAACCGGATAGCTCCGCGCAGCCTCTCAGGCGATAATGCCACGAACCCGGGCGAACGCACATACCTATGAGGAGAGGCGATAGGCATTGAGGACAGTCAGAGAGGCGACGATCGAGCTGCTCCGCGAGCGGGGCATGACAACGCTGTTCGGAAACCCCGGCTCCACCGAGCTGCCGATGCTGAGCGACTTCCCGGCCGACTTCCGCTACATACTCGGCCTGCAGGAGGCAGTCGCAGTGGGCATCGCCGACGGCTACGCGCAGGCCACCGGCCGCCCGGCGCTGGTCAACCTCCACACGGCACCCGGTCTCGGCAACGGGATGGGCGCAATCTTCAATGCCCAGGCCAATAAGTCGCCGCTGGTAATCACGGCCGGCCAGCAGTACCGCTCGCTGATCACGCTGCAGGCAAACTTGACCAACCGCGACGCGACGCGGATGCCCCACCCCTTGGTCAAGTGGAGCTACGAGCCGCCCTGCGCACAAGACGTCCCGCACGCGCTGGCGCGCGCGACACACCTGGCGGGGCTGGCGCCGCGGGGGCCCGTATTCGTCTCGATCCCGATGGATGACTGGTACGCAGAGGTGCGCTCCGAGGAAGAGGTCCGCCACCAAACGACGCGGACAGTGAGCGGCGCCAGCGCACCCGACGCAGCCACGATCGGGGAGCTCGCGCGACGTCTGGCGGCGGCGTCGAACCCGGCGTTCGTGGCCGGCCCCGACATCGACGCAGCCGGGGGCTGGGACGCGGCGGTGCGCTTCGCCGAGCAGACACGCCTGCCTGTCTACGCGAGCCCCGCGACCGGCGGCGGGCGGCTGGGCTTCCCCGAGGATCACCCACTCTTTCAAGCGATCCTGCCCCCCGCGGTGCAGCCGCTCGGCGAAACGCTCGCGCCACACGACTTCGTGCTCGCCGTCGGAACATCCGTCTTCCCCTACTACCCGAACATCCCCGGACCGCTGCTGGCTGAGGGCACCAGTCTCACGGCAATCACCAGCGACCCCGACGAGGCCGCGCGTGCGCCGATGGGAGACGCGATCGTCGCCGACGTCGCATTGACCCTCGCGGCACTCGCCGACGCGCTCGGTGCGCTGGGCAAACCCACCCGCGAGCCTCCGCCGGTGCGTCCGGCACCCGCGGAGGTTCCCCTGACGAACCCAATGAGCCCCTCCACCGCGGTGCGGACACTGGCAGAAGTCTTCCCGGACGACGGGATCGTGGTCCTGGAGTCGCCGTCGGCGACACCGGCGCTGCGCAACCAGCTGCGTCTGAGCCGGCCAGGGAGCTACTACTTCTCGGCGGGCGGCGGCCTCGGGTTCGCGATGCCGGCGTCGATCGGCGTGCAGCTGGCGTGCCCGCAGCGCCGGGTCGTGTGCGTGCTCGGCGAGGGCTCGGCGCAGTACGCGGTGCAGAGCTTTTGGACGGCGGCGGCGTACAAAGTGCCGGTGACCTTCCTGGTGCTGCGCAACGACGAGTACGCGATCCTGAAGTTCTTCTCACTCCTGGAGGAGATTCCGGGTGCTCCGGGGCTGGACCTGCCGGCGCTCGACACGATGGCGGTCGCGGCGGGCTACGGTGTGAACGCGCGGCGCGTAAGCGACGTGGAGGAGCTCGGCGTGGAGCTGCGGCGGGCGCTGGCCTCGGAGGGCCCGGAGCTGATCGAGGTCCAGGTCGCGCCGGGCATGGCGCTGGCGTGAGCGCGAGCCCGAGACGGTCCGGCGCGCCCTCTCAGTAGCGCACCTCGACCGTCTCGTGCGGCGTGGCGTCTAGGGAACGACGATCGTGAAGGGCAGGTCTTCGGGAGCGCCCGACGTGTTCTCGGTCGCGACCTCGTAGTTGCTCGCGCCGCCGCACTGATTGGGTGCGACCTGCTGGATGAAGCCGGGCGCCTCGAGCGTGAGCGCCACGACCGTGTGCGCCGGCGCGGGCACGCAGATGATCCCCGCCGACGGGGTGGTCGGCGAACCGGAGAATCCGGAGTTCAGGGTGAACGTGGCGTTGCCGGAGGTCGCGTTCACCTGAATGCTCGCCCAGGCCTGAGCCGTGCCGGCAGGGCCCTGCGCGCCTGCCGCACCCGCCGCGCCAGCGGGGCCCGCTGGCCCTGTCGGTCCTTTCGCGCCCTGCGAGCCCTTGAGCTCCTTGCGGACCTTGGGGCTGATCTGCTTGGTCGAGGTGATCACGTAGTGCGATGCGGCGAGCGCCCCGCCGCTCATCGCGAACAGGAGAGCGAGTGTCGCTGTGATGTTGGCGTAGCTAAGACGCCTGCGTAGTTTTGTCATGGAAAGAGCGTATTTGTATTGGTTGGCCGGCGGCACCTATCTGCGCGCTCACCCCGCTCCGAGCGGCCGCGGACAGACCTTTCCCCTACCCTTCGACCCGGATGTCGGACTCCAACAGCAACGGCGGCGCGCCACAGCCCGACGTGATTGTCGTCGGGGCGGGCCTCGCGGGCTTGGTGAGCACGTTGGAGCTGCTGCGTAGTGGGCACACGGTGTTGCTGCTCGACCGCTGCGCCCCGCATGAGCTGGGCGGCCTGGCACGCGAGGCGTTCGGCGGCATGTTCATGGTGGACTCCCCCGAGCAGCGGCGCTCGCGGATCCCCGATAGTGAGCAACTGGCGCTCGAGGACTGGCTGCGAATCGCGGAGCTCGAACCGGGGGACGAGTGGCCGCGGCGCTGGGCCGAGCAGTACGTGACGCGCGCACGCGATGACGTCGGCGGCTGGCTGCGCACGCTCGGGGTGCGCTTCTTTCCGGTCGTCAACTGGGCCGAGCGCGGCAACTTCGGCGATGGCAACTCGGTGCCGCGCTTCCACCTGACATGGGGCACCGGCAAGGCGCTCGTGCAGGCCGTCTGGGGCGCGATCGAGCGCGAGGAACGCCGCGCGGCACTGGAGGTGCGCTTCGGGACGCGCGTGAGCGAGCTGATCGTCGCGGACGACGGCCGCGTGGTGGGCTGCCGGGTCGAGGATGACTATGAGGTGCGGGCCACGAAGGCCGTGCTGATCGCGGCGGGCGGCATCGGCGGCAACGCGGAGCTGGTGCGTCGGGTGTGGCCGACCGAGGAGCTAGGCAGTCCGCCACGGCGTCTGCTGATGGGCTCGCACCCGTACGCGGACGGCGCGATGCACGAGGAGGTGGGGCGCATCGGCGGCAACGTGACGCACCTCTCGCGGATGTGGAACTACGCGGACGCGGTGCGCCACCCGCGCCCGCAGCGCGAGAACCACGGCGTCAAGCTGATCCCGCCGCGCTCGGGCGTGATGCTCGATCCGAACGGACGGCGCTACGGACCGACGGCAGTGATGCCGACCTTCGATGCGTACGCGGCGCTGGAGCGGATGTGCGAGGACGAGCGCAAGTACTCGTGGCTGATCTGCAACTGGAAGATCGCCAAGCGCGAGCTGGACGTGTCGGGCTCCCAGCACAACCCGCACCTGCGCGAGCGCCGTCCGGTGCGCTTCCTGCTGGGGGTGTTGCTCGGCAAACCGCGCCAGCTGCGTCACTTCCTGGAGGGCTCGCCGGACTTCGTCGAGGCGGGTTCGCTGCCCGAGCTCGCGCGCAAGATGAACGAGGTGACCGGCGAGGAGGCGATCGATCCCGAGGTCCTCGCGGCCGAGATCGGCCGCTACGACGCGACGATTGGACGCGGCAAGGGCCTCTTCAACGACGACCAACTGCGGCGGATCGCGCAGCTGCGCGGCTGGCGCGGCGATCGACTGCGGACCTCGAAGTTCCAGCGGATCGTCGATCCCAAGGCGGGGCCGCTGATCGCGATCCGCCTGCAGGTGATGGCGCGCAAGAGCCTCGGCGGCATCCAGACCGATCTGGCGTGCCGCGTGCTGCGCGCAGAGGACGGCGAGCCGATCACGGGCCTGTATGCGGTTGGCGAGGCCGCGGGCTTCGGCGGCGGCGGGATGCACGGCAAGCGCTCGCTGGAGGGAACCTTCCTCGGTGGCTGCGTCTTCACCGGCCGGCTCGCCGCAGCCGCGATCGCGGGCGCCGAGCTGCCACTGCGCCGGCCGGTCTACGACGGCCCCCCGCGCCCCGAGGCCACTCAGCGCTGAGCCGGTGGCGCACTTCGACTACGTGACGGTAGGACACGTCACAATCGACGTGCTGGCCGACCTACCATCGCTGGACCCGCGCTACCCGGACGCCGAGGGCCAGCGTCAGCCCGGTGGAGGCGCCTTCTACAGCGCCCTGCAAGCCGCGCGTCTCGGTCTGCGCACGCTGATCATCACGCGCGGCATCCCGCGTGAGATCGAAGCGCTGCTGGAGCCCTACCGCGACGAGCTACACCTGCGAGTCGCGCCCGCCGAACACACCACCACGCTGCTGACGCGCGGCGGCGGTCATGCGCGCCGCCAGCAGCTACTGGCATGGGCCGGGCCGATCGCAGCTCCAGCCGAGCTAGACACCGCGATCCTGCACCTCGCCCCCATCGCGCGCGAGACCCCGCGCACCTTCAGCGGACGCGCCGACTTCGTCGGCCTGACACCCCAGGGGCTCGTGCGTCGTTGGGAGGAGCGCGGCGCTATCACCACCGGGGCGCTCAACCGGGCGCTGCTACCGGAGCGATACGACGCCGTCGTGCTGAGCGCGAGCGAGCTGGCCGGCTGCGCCGAGCTGCTGCCCGTGGCGGGCGGCCAGCTCGTCGCCGTGACCTCGGGCGCGCAGCCCACCGCAATCCATGTTCCTGGCGGGGCACCGCTGCGTGTGCCAGCCAGCCCGATCGCCGGTCCGCGCGATGATCTCGGCGCCGGTGATGTATTCGCGGCGGCGTTCTTCGTCGCACTGCACGAGGGCCTGGACCCCAAGGCCGCCGGCACCCTCGCAACCGCTGCTGCCGCTGTGCGCATCGCCGGTGTCGGGCCGCACGCGATCGGCGACCGGCAGGCGGTGCTCGCGCAGCTCAGCCAGCCACCCGTACCGCGTCGATGAGCGCCGCCAGGTCGATCCCCGCGAGCACTCCCTCCGCCCCACACGCGCGTGCCGCGAGTAGCAGCGAGCCACCCACGGGCGCCAGCTCCACAACAGCCACCGCCGCCTCTGGCGCGAAGGCATGGATGGCGCGCGTAAGCGGCTCCACGAATACCGAACCGGCCTTGTATGCACTGCCGATCAAACCCACCGGGAAGCGGCCCTGCAGCCCCGTCTGGCGTACCACCGCGGCGATCTGCTCAGCCAGCTCGCGCGCCCCGGCCTCGTAGAGCTCGCAGGCCACCGCGTCGCCGCGTTCGGCAAAGCCCGCCGTCTCAATCGCAAACGCCGCGATCTCGCTCTTGCCGAGCGGCTTGCTGTAGACCGCCGTCGCGAGCGCCTCAACGCTCGGAAAGCCGAAGAACGCCACGGCCGCGTCGCTCAGCGCGGTCGCCGGCCCCGAGGCCTCGCGATCGCGCAACGCCGCCTTGATCGACTGCAGCCCCAGCCAGTAGCCCGAGCCCTCATCACCCAGCACGTGGCCCCAGCCGCCCGCCCGCCAGGCGCGACCGTCGCGGCCCACGCCGAACACATTGCTGCCGGTTCCCGAGATCACGCCCACGCCTGGCCGCGCCGCAGTCGCAGTCGCCCACGCCCCGACGACGTCACCGACCACGATCCACTCCGACGAGCGCTCCTCGCGTACGTATCGCACGACCGCGTCGGTGTCGGTCCCCGCGATCGCCAGCACCGCCGCGTCGAGCTGCCCATCCTCGACCCCCGCGCCCGCGAGGGCTTGATCGGCAGCCTCGAATAGGGCTCGCCCGGCTGCCTGCACGCCGACCGCATCCTGGTTGCTCGGCCCGCCCTGCCCGAGATACACCGCGCCGCGCTCCACGTCCAGCACCGCGGCCAGTGTCTTGGTCGCGCCGCCGTCGATCCCCAGCAGGTAGCGCACCCCCTCACCGGCGCCCACCTCCGGCTCGTGCTCGAAGTGTCCGAGCACCGGCGGCAGCCTCACAAGCGGGTCGCGGTCCACGGCGGGATACTTGCAGTCCATGGCTGCCACCGCCGTCCACCCCCTCTTCCCCACTGTCCCCGCACAGGCCGGTATGTACGAGTCCTTCTACCTGCGCGCCGTCGATCCCGAGCGCCCACGCGGGGTCTGGATCCGCTACACGGTTCACAAGCGTCCCGGCCACCAGCCGCAAGGGTCGCTCTGGTGCACCTTCTTCGATGCCGCCCGCGCACGCCCGTTCATGGCGAAGCTCACCACCGAGGCCCTGTCGGTCCCAGACGGAGATGGCTGGATCGCCATCGGCGCCGAGGGTGTGCTGGGGCCCGAGCACGCCACGGGCGCCTGCGGCGGAGCCCGCTGGTCGCTGCGCTACGCGGCGACCGAGCCACCGCTGCGACATCTCCCGCGCGCCTGGATGTACCGCGCACCGCTGCCCCGTACGAAGCTCACCAGCCCCGCCCCCGCCGCGTCCTTCCAGGGCACGCTGCAACTGCCGGACCCAGCGGCTGAGACGATTGTGCTCGACGGCTGGCGCGGCATGGTCGGCCACAACTGGGGCGCCGAGCACGCCGAGCGCTGGATCTGGCTGCACGGCATCTGCTTCGAGGAGCTACCGCACACGCCCAGCGATGACTCACGGGCCTCGAGCGCATGGCTGGACGTCGCGATCGGGCGGGTACGCATCGCCGGGCGCACGACCCCATGGGTGGCTAATGGCGTGCTCGCGCTCGACGGGGAGCGCCACCGACTAGGTGGGCTCGGAGCACGCGGGCTGCTGGTCGCCGCTACCCCCGAGCACTGCCGGCTCTCGCTCCCGGGTACCGCGCAGCTCACGGTGGAGGCGCACATCCATGCGCCAGCACACACCATCGCCGGCTGGCGCTACGCCGACCCCGATGGCGGGAGCCACGAGGTCGCGAATTGCTCGATCGCCTCGCTCGCCCTGAGCATAAGCCGCCCCGGGCGGGCGGCCCGTACCTTGCACACATCTCACGGGGCCGCCTATGAGCTCGGTATGCGCGAGCGCGACCATGGCATCCAAATCGCCCCGTTCGCGGATGGCTGAAGCTCCCACAGAGCACTGGCGATAGAGACGTTTCCAACACTCTCCGTCGTGTGAGCACGATTTTCCCGGGGCATCCCAGCCGTCGACGCAAGGCTTGGAAAACCTTCTCAAACTTGTATCTAACTCATTAAATCTTCCGCAATTTCGGGCGAAACCGGCTATACTTCCGCCCGAAAGCGAGGGTTACGAAGAAGACCAAGCAGGGATTGCTTCGGTTTAGAAATTGGTCCCGCACTCTGATTCCCGCCAATTGTTGAGGGGATGGATCAGAATGCCAGGATCGTTCTGAACTATTGAGGACGGCGCCCGGATAGCGGCGCCGTAAAGGACAGCGAGGAACAAGGATGATCATCGCAGGCAGGAATCGGGGACGAATCCGTGCCACGTCAGCAATGTTTGAACCCGCAGCGCCGGTAGCGCAGTCGGGAGCGAGCCCATCTGCGCCCACCCCAAGCCCCGCGCCGGCGCAGCACTCCCTGCGCGCGCTCCTCAAGGCCCTGCGAAACCGGCTGCTCCCGGCGCGCTCCTCGCGGAAGGCGCTCTCACCGCGGGCCGTGCTGCTGAGCTTCGACACCCGGACAGTCATGCCGCTCCTGCTGCTCGCGCTTGCCGTGAGCGCGTTCATTCCGCTGACGCGCTTCGAATTGCAGACGGCCTCCGACCAGGTCGCCGTCGAGACCTCCGCGACCCTGATCTCGGCGATCGCCGCGATCCTCTTCTTCGACCGCTTCTGGCGACACCTACGTCTGCGCAATCTGCTGCTTGCCGGCGGGCTTGCCGTGATCGCCGCGTCAAACCTGGGCGCCGGGCTGCTGCTCGCCGGCAATCTCGTGATCGCCGGACACTCCGCCGCTTGGATCGTGCTCGGCGGGCGCCTCGCGGGCTGGCTCCTGATCGCCGGCTCGGCCATCGTTCCCGACCGGCGCCTGCAGCACCCAAGCCTGATCACAAGGCGCAAGCTCGCCGCGGGTGCCGCCGGGATCCTCCTGCTGACGACGCTCCTCATCGCGTTCAACGCGCACACGACCTCCTACGGGATCCTGCACAGCGGCCCGCTCGGGAACCCCACCGCGATGCTCGTCGTCCAGATTCTGTTGGCGCTGTTGACCGTAATCGCCGCCGTGGCTTTCCGACGCGAGGCCGGACGCGAGGGCAGCCCGCCGGCGCGCCTGCTGGCGCTCGCCTGCGGGTTCGCAGCAGCCTCGGCACTCGCGGCGTGCGCGTCCCCGGCCTTTACACTCTCCCGCGTCGGGGTCGCCGACGTCCTGCGCCTCGGCTGGCTCGCCGCGCTGTTCGCCTGCGTCTGCGTCGAGTGGTCGCTGGACGAGCGTCGCGCCCCAGCCCACGCCCTCGCACACGAGCGCCGGCGGATGGCAGCCGATGTCCACGACCTGATCATGCAAGATCTCTCCTTCGCCCTGGCCAACGCGCGCACACTGGTGGAGGACCCCGCGCACCAGGACTCGGTGACCTCAATCGTGAGCGCCGGTGAACGCGCGCTCGCGGGAGCACGCGACGTCGTCAGCGGCCTGGCCGAGCGCAGCTCACAGCCGATCGCTGCGACCGTCGAGGCCAGTGTGCGCACCGCCGCTCGACACACACCCCTGACGTTTCACAGCGGTAAGCACTCGATATCCACGCAGCCCGACGACCCGACCCGCGAGGCGCTCGTCCATATTGCGCGTGAGGCCGTGACCAACGCCGTCAAGCACGCGCGACCCGCCGCGATCGAAGTCGCCCTCGAGCACGACGACGAGTGGCGCCTGGTCGTCCACGACGACGGTCGCGGCTTCGACACGGGCGGCCAACGCGAAGGCTTCGGTCTCGCCAGCATGCGCCGCCAGGCCGAAGTCCTCGGCGGCACGCTGCTCGTACACAGCGGCGACCGCGGCGGCACGACCGTCGAGGCGTCTCTGCCATGAGCTCCTCGCCGCCAACCGTCGTACTCGCCGACGACCACCCCGTCATCCGCCTGGGTGTGCGCATGGCGCTCATGCGTGGCGGCTTCGAGGTGCTCGCCGAGGCCGCCGACCGCGATGGCGCCGTCGAGGCCGTGCTGCGCGAGCGTCCCGACATCTGCCTGCTTGACATCTCGATGCCCGGCGGCGGCATCGAGGCCGCCGCCATCCTCGCCCGCGCCGCACCCGCCACCGCCGTCGTGATGCTGACGGTCTCCCAAAGCCCCAACGACCTGCTCGCCGCACTGCGCACGGGCGCCAAGGGCTACCTGCCCAAGGACACCTCCCCCGAGCGACTACCGGCCGCGCTCTGCGGGGTCCTGAAAGGCGAGGCCGCGCTCCCGCGCACCCTCGTGGGGCGCGTCCTGCACGAATTCCGCCACCTTCCAGTGCGGGAGGATGCTCCGCTGCGCGTCGAGGGCGTCGACCTCACAGCCAGAGAGTCCGAGACCCTACGCCTGCTGCGCGAAGGCCTCTCCACAATCCAGATCGGAGAGCACCTCTCACTATCGCCGGTCACCGTCCGCCGCCACATCTCCGCAGGTGTCGCCAAGCTCGGCGCCAGCGGACGTGACGAGGCGATGCGCGTCATCGCCTAGCACGCCGACGGTTCGGACTAGACCAAACCCGCTCGGACCGCGTAGACAGCTGCCTGCACACGGCTGCGCACCCCGAGCTTCTCAAAGATATTGGTCACGTACTGCTTGACCGTGTGGGGACTGATCGACAGCGCCTGACCGATCGCACTGTTGTCAGCACCCTCGGAGATCAGGCGCAGCACCTCGACCTCACGCGGCGTCAGCGCAAGGCGGTCCTCGATCTCGGTGAGCTCCGCCTTTGCGTCGGCGCCCGCCCGCGCCGCGGCGGCACCCGCGCGGACATGTGCCATCAGCGCCTGGGCAATCTCGCGCGAAAGCACGAGATGTCCTTCCGCCGCCTGCCGAATGCTGTCCGCGAGGCGATCGGCACGTGTGTCCTTGAGCAGATATCCGCAGGCTCCCGCGGCCAGTGCCGCCAGCACATCGCCGTCGGCATCGGAGACCGTCAGGACCACTGTCTGCACCCCCGGACAGGTCCGCTTGATCCCCTCCAGGGCCTCCAACCCCGAGGCCCCCGGCATGTGCAGGTCGAGCACGACCACCTGTGGTGCAAGCCGATGCGCCAGCGCCACCGCCTCGTCCCCATCGGTTGCCTCGCCGACCACCTCCAACCCGCTGCTCTCCAACATCCCACGGAGACCTTCGCGGAAGAGATGGTGGTCATCCGCGATCACCACGCGCAGTGCATCGTCAGAAGAGTCCACATGCGGAAAATAGACGAATCGGGTCCGTTGGAGGCATGTAGTAGGCTTTCCGCCGCGCACAGCGAAGAACGATCACGCACGGATGCATACCCACCATCGGGGGGGAGACCCGTGATGAGCAAACGAGTGATCCACCGCTTTCTCGCAACCGCAGCGGCCTTTGTGCTGCTCGCCGCCGGCTCAGCCCTCGGGGCCAACGCGCTGGGGCAATTCGCGACGACTGCCAACCATCACCGGCACCGCGCCGGTGGGAAGCATAAGCGCGGCGCTACCCACAAGCCGGGTCGAACCCGCCCGCACCGGGCAAAGAAGCGCCACCACAAGCGCCACCACCCCAAAGTCACGATCCTCAAAAGCATCCTCACCGGCCCAACCCCGGTCACTCCGCGTGCGCTAATCCCAGGCGCGGCGATCGCGCCAAACCCAGCGATCGGCCCGACAGCCACGACGCCGGCCCCCGAAGAAGAATTCAGCCCGCTACCGCCGGCCCCTCCCACGCCGCCCGCGAAGCCAACCAACACGGCCCGACCGACGATCAGCGGCGGGACTCAGCAGGGCGACAAGCTGACCGCCACCAGCGGCACCTGGGAAGGCAGCCCCACCTCCTACGCCTACCAGTGGATGGACTGCAACGCCTCTGGCGTCAACTGCACCGCCATCCCCGGCGCCACCTCGAGCAGCTACACGCTCGGCTCCGGCGACATCGGTCACGAGGTACTCGTCGTGGTCGAAGCCACCAACGGGGAGGGCACGACCGCCGTCAGCTCCAAGAGCTCTAAGAAGGTCACCGCGGCGACCTCGCCGCCTCCGAAGCCGGCCAACACCGCCAAGCCGGCGATCACCGGGACGCCGACACGCAGCGAAATACTCAACGCAAGCACCGGCAGCTGGACGGGCAACCCCACCTCCTACGCCTACCAGTGGCAGGATTGCAACACCTCCGGCGAAGCCTGCTCGAACATCAACGGTGCCATCGCCGCCGAATACACGCTGCTGCCGGGCGACGTCGGCCGCACCGTGCGCGTGGTCGTGACCGCTGCTAACGCCGGCGGCAAGACGTCAGCGACATCCCCAGCGACCGCTACCGTTGCCGAAGCGCAGTCGCCGCCACCACCACCGCCCGCCAACACCGCGACCCCCTCGATCAACGGGTCCGCGGCAGAAGGCCAGCTACTCACGGCATCAAAGGGCAGCTGGACGGGCAGCCCCAGCCTGTACACCTACCAGTGGGAGCTCTGCAATAGCGCAGGGGAAGGGTGCTCGGAAATCTCCGGGGCAGGCACTTCGACGTACACGCTCCTCAGTGGCGACGTCGGCAAGACCCTGCGCGTGGTCGTGACCGCCACCAACGCGGGCGGCGCGACGCCCGCGACATCCTCGCCGACCGCCACCGTCGCCGCAGCCGAATCCCCTGTCACCGAACCCCCAGCCAAGCAGCCGCCACCCTCGCCCGCCTGCACGCAGACGGTCTCGAGCGTCTCCAGCGCCGCCTCGGATATGGCCACAGCCGCCAGCGGCTCCGCCGTCTGCCTCACGGGAGGCAGCTACGGACATCTGAGCCTCTCCGGAACTCACTCCGGCAGCGTCACCATCGAGCCCGTCCCCGGCTCGAGCGCCAGCATCGAAGGCGTCACGATCGCAGCCAACGCCAGCTACATCACCATCCACGACTTCTCGATCTCCGGCGGGGTGAGCCTGGCCGCCGGTGACACGCACATCGACGTCGATCACAACGACATCAACGGCCAGGGACCCGGCGGCGACGGCGAGGGTGTCGAGACCCTTTCGGTGAACTGCTCCGCACCAGGCGCCCCCACATATTCCGGTTGCACCACCACCACTCCCGATACGTACATCACGATCAACGGCAACAAGATCCACGGTTATGGCGAAGGCAATACCGAAGACGCGATTCACCTAAATGACTGGGAACACGTCACGATCACCGCCAACGACATCTATGAACTCGAGGAGCACGGCAACCACACCGACGCAATGCAAAGCGTCTTCGGCGGTCACTACATGACCTTCGATCACAACTACGAGCACAACAACCAGGCCCAGGGATTCTTCATCAAGGATGGTGATGTCAGTGAAGTTGCGGTCACCGAGAACCTCTTCTTGACTAACAACAACCTCGGTCTCGACGAGTACAACGTCCAGGTCTTCAATACCACCGGCTTTACGATGACCAACAACACGGTCTGGGACGGACAGGCCGACATCATCCGCGCCGAAGGCGCCGCCGAGGCACTGACCGCCTCCGTCAACCACAACGTCGAGCAAAACTTCGACGTCGAGCACGAAAGCGGTCCCGCATACGCCCTCAGCGAGAACTACGACATCTTCGAGGAAAACCCGTTTACTTTCACCAAGGGGCCCAACAGCGTCGTGCAAGGCAGTCCCGACTTCGCCAACACCGCCGACGAGGACTATGAGCTCGCCTCTAACCCCAACAACATCGGCGTGGACTGGCAGCCCTCGGAATACGTCTACGGTCCAACCGGAGACTAGAGAGCCCGGACTCCAAGACTGCACGTTTATACCGACAGGCCGTGGGTATAAAGGGGCAGAGGTAATGGTCAATTCGTGCGGTTTGTGAAGCACCGCACGGGCAGGGCTCAGGCTTTGTAGTAATTCACCCGCGTGGATAGATAAATGTCCACCACGCCTAAGTAGTGCAAGCGTGCGTCCACGTGTGTACGAGTAAGTCCTAGCTCGGCTTAAGCAGCCGTACGGACAGACCGACCTCCCACAGAACGTTCCCAGCCTGCCAGGAGGACTCAATGCTGCCAAATTTGCCTACGCGATGCTGCTGCCTGGTGGCAGCGCTCGCACTCTTCGCTGCCCCATCGGCCCTCGGTGCCCGCGCCTTGCGCCATGACACAGCTCGTGCAGCCCACCATCACTCGCGGGCCCATCACCGGACTCATCACGGCCGCTCCGCGAGACGCGGCCACGGCTCCTCCACCCTCTCCCAGCTCCTGGCAGGTCAAGCAGCGGCACTCACGACCCCCACGCTCCTCGGCCAGGAAGCACTGCAGAGCCAGCATGACTATCTGAACCCCGGCCAAGCCGAAGCGTTCCGCTTCCAGGCGCTTGCCTCCGGCGACTCCGGAACTCTGCATCTCTATGTCGACTCCAAGAACAGGGCCAGCACGATCGTCGTCGGTATCTACGCCAACGCCGGCGGGCATCCCGGAGCCCTGCTGAGCACCGGGACGGCGACGTCGCCCAAAGCAGAAGCATGGAACACGGTCGCGATTACCAATAGCCCACTGGTCTCGGGGACGACCTACTGGCTCGCCATCCTCGGCGAGGGCGGAGCGCTGCGCTTTCGCGACCGCGGGAACGGTCCATGCCCGAGCGAGAGCAGCGCGCAGACCAACCTCAGCGCGCTACCGGCCTCATGGAGTACGGGTCCGACCTACGCCGACTGCCCCGTCTCGGCCTACGTGAGCGCCGCTCCGCTCGTAAGCCCACCCGAACCCCCAGCGCCGCAGGAAGAAGCGACTCCCCCGACGGAAAAAACTCCTCCGACGGAAAAAACGCCCCCAACCGAAACAACTCCTCCAGTCGAAGAACCCGCTCCCCCGGTCGAAGAACCCACTCCCCCAGCCCCAGCCCCTGCGAACACCGTGGCGCCCGCCATCACGGGCACCACGATGCAGGGCCATACCCTCAAGGCCGGCAAGGGCACATGGACCGGCAACCCGACCTCCTACGCCTACCAGTGGCAAGACTGCAACACCTCCGGTGCCAGCTGCGCGAGCATCGCCGGCGCCAAGACAACGGGCTACACGCTCGGCGCCGGTGACGTCGGACACACCGTTCGCGTCATGGTCATGGCCAGCAACGCTGACGGCTCCACCCCGGCGATGTCGAAAGCCACGGCGAAGGTCGCCGCATCCACGCCCGCCTCTCCGCCTCCCCCGCCGGCCGCCCCGACGAATACGGCCCTGCCGACGATCAGCGGATCGACGACCACCGGGCAGACACTGAACGCGAGCACGGGATCGTGGACCGGCAGCCCCACCGCCTACGCCTACCAATGGCAGGACTGCAATTCCTCCGGCGCGAGTTGCTCGAACATCGGCACAGCCAAGAGCAGCAGCCACACACTCACAAGCGCAGATACCGGACACACGCTCCGCGTGAGCGTCACTGCAACCAACGAAGGCGGCACCACCACCGCCACCTCGTCGCCCACGGCGACGGTCGCCGCGCCGGTCGAACCGACGCCGCCAGTCGAACCGACACCCCCCAGCGAAGAACCGGCTCCACCCGTGGAACCGACACCCCCTGTGGAAGAACCAGCACCAACGCCTCCCACAGAAACGACAACGCCCTCACCGGCATGCACCCAGACATTTGCAAGCGTCTCAAGCGCCGCCTCGGCTCTGGGGTCGGCTTCCGCGGGCTCTGCGATCTGTCTGAGCTCCGGCAGCTACGGACACCTCGGCCTCTCCGGCAAGCACTCCAGCAACGTCACAATCGAGGCGGTGCCGGGAGCGACGGTCAGCCTTGAAGGTGTCAGCATCGCCTCCAATTCCAGCTACATCACCGTCCACAACTTCAACGTCGGCGGCGGCGTGAATATGGGCTATGGCGACTCACACATCACCATCGACCACAACAACATCAACGGCCAGGCCCCCGGCGGAGGCGGTGAGGGAGTCGAAGGTCTCACCGTCGACTGCACAGCCCCGAACGCACCCTCCTACTCGGGCTGCACCTCGACGGCACCGGACTCCTACATCACCATCAACGGCAACCAGATCCACGGCTACGGGATGGGTGGCACCGAAGACGCCATCCACCTGAACAACTGGGAACACGTCACGATCACCGCCAACGACATCTACAACCTCGAGGAGCACGGCAACCACACGGACGCGATGCAAAGCGTCTTCGGCGGTCACTACATGACCTTCGAACGCAACTACGAGCACGACAACCAAGCGCAGGGATTCTTCATCAAGGACGGCGACGCCAGCGAAGTAACCGTCAACGACAACCTCTTCCTGCGCAACAACAACGAGCCCTCCCTCTACCCCGGAGGGGAGTACAACATCCAGGTGTTCGACACCACCGGCCTGAGCATCACCAACAACACCGTCTGGGACGGACAGGCCGACATCATCCGCGCCGAAGGCGCCGCCGAGGCACTGACGGCAAGCGTCAACCACAACGTCGAGCAGGTCTTCGACGTGCTCCACGAAGGCGGCGGACCGGCGTACTCGTTGAGCGAGGACTACGACATCTTCAAGGAAGCTCCGTGGACGTTCACGATGGGCTCCCACAGCAAGGTGCAGTCGAGCCCCGACTTCGTAGACCCCGCCACCGAAGACTACGAGCTCGCCTCCAACCCCAACAACATCGGCGTCAACTGGCAGCCCGCCGAATACGTGTACGGCCCAACCGGTAACTGACGCAAGACGGCAGGTAGGGTGGTGGTCGGTGAAAGCCGATCACCACCCCACCACCCACTCCGCGACGCGCGGACGCCCGCGGGCACCCCACGCCACACGCCACCGCCCGGCAAACCCGCACCGGTCCGCGTTCGCATTCCTTGCCGCGCTCGTCCTCACACTGGTCCCCTCGGCCTGCGGTGCGCAGGCATCGCACTCCGATCCCGCCAGCGAGCGCTCCCAGCACGCACCTGCACGAAGTGCGCTGGCCATCCGCGGCTGGCGCACGCCCCCGCCCTCGCCTCCGTGCACACAAACGCTCGCGAGCGTCTCCGCTGCCGCCGCCGCACTCAAATCGGCCGCGGCCGGCGCGGCGATCTGCCTGAGCGCCGGCAGCTACGGGCACCTCGAGCTCTCCGGCATGCACGCCGGTAACGTCACGATCGAGCCCGTCCCCGGCACCACGGCGAGCCTCGAAGGCGTGAGCGTCGACGCAAACGCCAGCTATATCACGGTCCACGATTTCGACATCTCCGGTGGCGCGAGCCTCGCGGCCGGCGACAGCGACATCACGATCGACCACAACGACATCGACGGCGAAGGCCCCGGCGGCGGCGAGGGCGTGCAGGACATAACCGTCAACTGCGCCGCTCCAAACGGCCCGACCTATGCGGGTTGCACCTCAACTGCCCCCGATACCTATCTCACGATCGACGGCAACAAGATCCACGGCTATGGGCAGGGCGAAACCGAAGATGCCATCCACCTGAACAACTGGGAACACGTCACGATCGCCGCCAACGAGATCTACGACCTGGAGGAGCACGGCAACCACACCGACGCGATGCAAAGCGTCTTCGGCGGTCACTACATGACCTTCGAACGCAACTACGAGCACGACAACCAGGCGCAGGGATTCTTCATCAACGACGGCGACGCCAGCAATGTCACGATCGCCGACAACCTCTTCCTGCGCAACGACAACGAGCCCTCGCTCTATCCCGGCGGGGAGTACAACATCCAGATCTTCAACACCGCCGGCCTGAGCATCACCAACAACACCGTCTGGGATGGACAGGCCGACATCATCCGCGCCGCAGGCGCCCTTGCCCCGCTCACCGCGGTTCTGAGCCACAACGTCGAGCAGACCTTCAACGTCCTACACGAAGGTGGACCGGCCTACGTGCTGCGCAACAGCTACAACATCTTCAAGGAAGCGCCCTGGACGATCCGGCTGGGAGCTCACAGCCGCGTGCTGCGCCGGCCCCGCTTCCTGCACCCCGCGGCCGGCGACTACCGGCTGCGGGGCAACCCCCACCACATCGGCGTGAACTGGCAGCCCTCCGAATACATCTACGGACCGACCGGCGACTGAGACCGGTGCGAAGCCCGCAATCTACCCGCGGAGGCTCAGGATCGTAAAGCCCTTCGACGGATAGGTCCCGGCAATCGGGTCCGTGAGGGTACCCACGACGCTCTTGCTGACTGTCGAACTTCTGAGATATGCACCCAGCAGCGGGTCGTAGTTCACGCCGAACGTCGGCGTGCCCCAGGCCGTGAAGTCGCGGGCACCGATGACCGCCAGCTTGACGTGCGCACGGCGCAACCGTGCGATTGCCGCCTGCTCTTCGGCCGGCGAGTCCAGCAGACCAGGCAGGACCGAGAGCTCGTACAGCGCCGGCCGGCGATCGGACATGAAGTACAGACCGCCATCGAGCGGCGCCGCCAAGATCTTTTCGCCGGGGCGCGTGAGGGTGTCGATCTGCTGAACCGCGGCCTGTAGGGCGGGCGCCGCGGCGGCGTCGGTAACGAACGTGCCGCGAGGCGTATGGATGGCAGTCGTGTCATGCACGTAGAGCCCACCGAGCGCGTAGGCCGCGAGGCCAGCGGCGACCAGCCCAAGTGCCGCCAGCGCAGCACCGCGCGCCTGCGGACGCCGCTCGGCGACGCGCGTGTGCAAGATGCCGAGCAACAGCACCAGCGGAGCCGCGTAGTAAGGCGCATAGGAAGCCTCGGTCGTGAAGGCGTTGTAGGCGCGCAAGCCGAGGCCGGCCGCCACGACGACCAACGCGAGATCCACCGGCCATGTTCCCCCGAGAGGCGAACTCCCACGACGCACGAAGCGCAACGCCGCCAGCGCACCCGCTGCAAGACCAAGCGCCGGCAGCCAGCTCATGCCAATGATCAGATGGCGGGCCTCGAGCTCGATCGCGCCACGCTGCCCAGCGAGCAACCCCGTGGCCCGCAGCGCGCCGTCGAGCAAAGCGATCGCGAGCAACGCCGCGAGCAGCGGCCAGAGCCCACGCAAGCGTGCCGCACCCTCGCGCCGCAGCCACCCCTCGGCACTCGCGACGAGCGCCGCCAGCAGACCGCAGTAAAGCGCGGCGCGCAGCGCCAGCCCCACGAGGCTGCTCGGGGTGAACGGCATCCAGCTGCTCTCCGTCTTGGCTCCGACGCTCACGAACTTCACCGGCCAGAGGTTTTCGGTCACCAGCGTGCCGAGCCCGGCGCGCGTGGCAAACCAGCCGAGCACGACCACTGGAATCGCAACCGCCGGTAGTGCCAGTCGCCAGCCCGCGCACCACGCCGCGGCACGTCCCTCAAAGCGCCATTCCGCGAGCACATAGGCCGCGAGCGCCGCGGCCGCGACCGCGAGGAACTCGGGTCGCGTCAGCCCGACCAAGCCGACCGCCGCACCCGCGAGCCACAGCCGCCGGTGGGCGAGCGCCAGCAGCGCCAGCAGCACACAGAGGATTCCAAACGTCGCCGAGTTGGTGTGCGGCAACACGAAGTTGAAGGCCGTACCGGAGAATCCGATCGCCATCAACACCGCGGTGCTCAGGCCCGCTACGAGCGGCGCCAGCCAGTGCCGCGCGAGCGCGTAGAAGACGCCGAGGATCGCCGCAGTCTGCGCGAGTCCAAATGCATAGGCGGTCGTAAAGCTGGTGCCGAAGAGCTTGAAGGTGAGCGCCAGCGAGTACAGGCCCAGCGGTCCGTAGTAGTAGCGCACGTCCCGGTAGGCCAGCGCGCCATGCTTGATCAGGTCGGCCGTCGTCAACTCGGCGCCGGCGTCGATCTCGGGCTGCCCCCACTTGCGCCAGGTCAAGGCCGTGAGCGCGGCGAAACAGACCAACAGCAGCGCAAGCACCGGGCGGTCGCCGAGCCCCACGGACCTCCGTGCCGCACCCTGCGCGGAACCCTCCGTCTCGCCAGACTCCGCGCGCGTCGAGGACGTGGCGCCCGCGGCCGGCGAGGACGCCGGCGAGCGCAGCAGCGTGACGTTCACGCCGGCTCGGGTCGAGTGATGAGCGCGCCCAGCAACACCTCGAGCTGCGGGCGCGCGATGAGCCACAGCCCGGCGAGATAGGCAGCGCAACCGATCAAACCGGCAACCGCCGCCTGCACCGATGCGGGTGCCGGCAGTGCAGCTCCAATGGCCCAGCCGACGCCAAAGGCAAGCGCCGCAACCGCGAAGAAACGCAGGCCATCGCTAGCCAACTCACGAGCCAGCGCCCACGCCCCGGAGCGACCGGTAGCCGCCACCAGCAAGACCGCCGCGAGGCAGCTCGGGGCCACCCAGAAAGCTCCGACTGCGCCGTCGACGCCGAACAGCGCACTGCCAATCGCGGTCGCTACTAGCTGCAGCACGACCAGCGGCACCGCCAATGCGCCTAGTAGTCGCGCGCGACCGAACGCGAGCAGCACCGGCAGTAGGAAGTTGACGATCAGCGCGGCGATCAGCCACGGCAGCAGCAACGCCGCAAAGATCCGCAGCGAATGGGCCTCGGCTCCAGAGAGACTGCGCGGGAGCACCGCGTGCACGAGCGAGGCACCGGCCGCAATCAGCACCGCGAGCGCCGGCGCGGCGATCAGCATCGCGTAGCGGAAGCCACGCGGGATGGCCGCCGCGACCACCGACCGCTGCTGCGAGCGCGCCGCGCGTGTCAGGTCGGGGATGCTCGACATACCGAGCGCCATCCCGGTGCCCGCAACCAGGTAACTCACGAACAGATAGGCGTAGGAGAGGACCGTCGTGCCGCCCGCGGCCGAGCGGCTGCCGAAGGCGAGCGTGATCACGAACAGCACGTTGAAGGCCAGATAGATCGAGGTCCGTCCCAGTACCACACCGCAGTCACGTGCGAGCGCCGCCGGCGCGAAGGAGAGTCCCGCCGGCGCCGCCGAGCCGCGCTGTGCGGCGCCGAAGCCGCCGGAGCGTCTCACGCCCGCGAGCATCCACGCGCTCGTGACTACCGACATCGTCAACATCGACCAGCCGAGCGTCTGCACGCCGGTATGCGCCATCAGCACCAGGAACGCGACGAGCCCGGAGGCCGCCCCGGACATGTAGGCCCCGGCGATCGTCGTGAAGCGGTCGCGAATCGCGAGCACCGTCGCGCCGCCGGCGGCCCACAGCTGCAGCACCATCGCGCAGCCCAGCACCGGCAGCGCCGCGGCGGTGATCGCGCGACCGTGCGGACTGAGCCCCGGAGCGATCAGGTGCGCCAGCGGACCCGCGAGCGGACCGGTCAGCAACAGCACCGGGAACGCAATCAAGCCAAGCGTCGCCGCGAAGCGACCCGTGCTCAGTCGAGCGCCCGGTTCGACAAGCAATGGCACCGAGGTTACGCGCAGGCTCTGGCTGAAGACACCGAAGGTCGAATACAGGGCAAACGCCACGAAGAAGCCATCGGTGCGAGCGTTGGTGCCAAACCGGCCAAGGTAAAGAATTGCCTGGATCGCCGAGGCGGCAGCCATCGCGAACGTCGCGATCGACATCGCCAGGCCCGCGCGCGCCTTGCGTGTGCCGGCATCAGCGTCAGCGGACTCGACGGGCATACGCGGCGCGACCGCGTCGGGGGCAAGCGTCAATGTCTGGGTGCTCATGCCCGAGCAACGCACCAGCGCCGGCTTTTCTCGCGCCTCCCGAGCGAGCCTGCACCAAGCTATTAGGTGGCCGTCGCACTTAAAACGGGCGAGCTGACCCCCGTTCGTGCGTCCCGCGATAATTCGCATATGAACGACGCACCGCTACGGGTGGGAATCGTCCCGGCCGAGGAGCACGCCCGACGGCCGCGGCTGTGGTCCGCGCTACAAGCCGCTTATCCCGTCCGCTTCGAGGGCCGCGCGCCCGGTGCGCTACGCGAGCTCGACGGGGTGCTCGTGTTCGGCGAGGACAGGGATCAGCCCGAGGGCGGGCTCCCATGCCTGCTTCTGAGCGAGGAGGAGGCAGCGCAGGCTAATTCCGCCCCGCGCGCACTCGCGCTCGCAAGCGACTCCGCGCTCGCGCGAGCGCTGCATGGAGCGCGCCTCAGCGAGGCGCACTGTGGCGCGCTGGATCGCTGGGCCGCTCCCGAGCACGAGCTCGTGCTGGCGACGCTCGATGACGTACCCGCTTGGACACTGGCGCGCACCGACCCCGACAGCCCTTCCACGCAGCGCGTCGCGTGTGCCCCCATCGAGCTCGAGCAGGATGAGGCGCTACGGGACCGTCTGCGCCCCGGTCGAAGCCTCGCGCTACTGGCACTGGTGCAGTTCCTGCGCAACCTGCGCGAGACACAGACGGGCGCTGAGCACCGCTCGCCAGCACTACACGCGACGTTTCTCATCGACGATCCAAATCTGCACTGGCCGAGCTACGGCCACCTGCACTTTCCCGCCGTGCTGGAGCATGCCCGCGCATGCGGCTACCACCTGTCCATCGCGATGGTGCCACTCGACGGCTGGTTCACCGACCCCCGCATGGCGCGCCTGTTTCGCGCCGGCTCAGCCCAGCTCTCGATCTGTGTCCACGGCAACGAGCACTACGGTCCCGAGCTGGGGCGTCCCAGCTCGGTGGCCGAGGGAGTCGCACTCGGCGCACAGGCGTTGCGCCGCGTCGCCGCGTTTGAGCGGCGCACGGGGATCGCCGTGGACCGCGTGATGGTCCCCCCCCACGAGCGGATCAGCGAGCCGATGGCGCGCGCGCTGGTCACCTGCGGCTTTCAGGCGCTATGCACGACACGCCCATACCCATGGGCCGTCACCTCACCCAGCCTGCCTTGGCTGACGCGACCGTCAGACGCCGGGCCGCTGGCCGCCTGGGGACCGGTGGACGTGGTCGCCGGGGGCCTCACGGTGCTGCTGCGGGCAGATCTCGCGCTCCACCCACGCGAGGACCTTGTATTGCGCGCCTTCCTCGGCCAGCCGCTGATCCTTTACGGCCACCACGAACTGCTGCGCGACGGTCCAGAAGCACTCGCCGATGCCGCCGCCGCAATCGACCGACTCGGCGAGGTGCACTGGTGCTCGCTATCGGAGATCGCGCACGCGAGCGCCCCCGGCAACGCGCCCGCGCACACCGCGGCCGACTCAGCGGCGGCAGCAACAGCAGCGCAACCGGCATCCACAGCCACCGCCGCGCTACCTCTGCAACCACGGCGACTGCGACCGGTACTGCGGCGGGTGACCGCCGAGGGCAAAGTCCGAGTGCGCGCCGTCATCGACTCGCGCAAAGCGCGCGCCTAAGCCGGCGCGTCGCGCCAACGCCAGGTCGAGCCAGCGCGCTCAGGCCAACGCCAGGTCGAGCAAGCGATCGTGGCGAGCGCTCCACGAGTTGGTCTGCACGAACGTGAGGCGCTCGTCCTCCGCGGCGCGGCCCAGCTCCAGCGCGACGCGCACGGCGTCGGGATAGGAAGCGCCCTCGTCGACGAGCGTGACACGCGGATCGACGCCGCGCACCGGGCGCAAGTTGGCCGCGACCACGGGTAGACCGCCGGCCAAGTACTCGTAGAGCTTCAGCGGGCTCATCGCTTCGGTCAGCGGCGAGCGCACGTGCGGAATCAGACCGACATCGGCGACCCGGATCAGGCCGGTCACGGCCGCCCGCGAGAGAGCAGGGCGGATCTCGATATTGGGCACGGCCCGCAAGGGGAGTAGGTGCTGCGGGTCGCAGAGCGGACCGACGAGCAGAATCGTGGCATGCGGCAGGGCGCGCGCGATCTCGACCAGGCCGACGACATCCAGACGCGCGTCGAGCGAGCCCGCGTACAGCAGCAGCGGGCGGCGCAATCCTCGAAGCCAGCCCGGGGGCACCGGATCGCCGATCCACTCGGCCGGCTCCAGGCCGTTGGGGATCACCGCGTTGGGTCCGGTGGGAGCCAGACGCTCGAGCACCGGAGCCGAGACCGCGGCGACACGGCGCCCGCTGCGGGCGACGCGCGCAAAGCTCTCGCGATATGCCGGCCACCAGCGTCGATGAGCGGGATAGGCGGACCAGTCGTCGGTCGCGTAGAAGGTCAGCGCACGCGCCCATGGGCACTCCAGGAACCCGGCGAGCATTGGGTGCGCGGTGATCACGACGGGGTCCACAAGGCCCATGCGCCGCACCTCGTTGCTGAGCGCGCGCTCGTAGGCCGCCGCCGCGCGCTGCACCCCGCCTAGCGACGTCGGGTCATGGCGGCGCAGGCGCACCGGCTGCAGCAGACGGGCGCGCTCGCCCGCGGGGAAGGACTCACCACCGCGGGTGGCGAGATCGCGCACAAGCTTGACGGGCAGACTGCGCATCAAATCGCAGACCAGCACACGCCGCACGCGACCATGGGAGACAAGTGCCCGCGCCAAGCGGTCCTCGGGCATGAACCAGCCACGTCGCGCGGCGGCCTGCCAGGTGACGTAGGAGAAGGTGAAGACCACATCTCGATCGGCCCCGGCTTGCGCACCGAGCAGATCGAAGCGTGAGCTGACGTCGAGCACTAGTCCTCCCGGCGCACGGCGAACATATGCAGGCAGTCGCCGTCGGCGAAGCGATCGAGCGCCCACAGCAGCGGCGCCATCGCCCATGCGGCGAGCCGCAGGCCGCGGCCGTTCCAGCGCACGCGACCGAACGCGGCGTACTGGAGGCTCAGCAGCAGTGCGGGGCGCATCGAGACCGTCGTGCGCGCGACGGGCCGCAAGCCGGCGCGCTCGAACAGGCCGGCTAGCGTGTGCGTTTGCATGTGCTGTAGGTGGCGCGGCAGGTCGAGCTGGAACCAGCGCGCGCCGAACAGGCGTCGCTGCCAGCAGTCGAAGTTGGGTACGGCAACCGCGAGCGTGCCCCCCTCGCGCAGCAGGGCCGCAGCCTGACGCAGGCTTGCGACGGGGTCGGGGATGTGCTCGAGCGAGTGGTTGAAGACGATCGCGTCGAAGGTGGGGCCCTGCCAGGGAGCGTCGTCGAGCGTGCCGTTATGCATCTCGATACCCGCGTCGGCGGCGCGCGCGGCGGCTTCCACGGAGGGCTCGACACCGGCGACCGACCAGCCGTGACCGGCGAACGTCGAGAGCAGCGCGCCGCTGCCGCAGCCGACATCGAGCATCCGCCCGGGGCGGACGCGAGCAAGACGCCGGTAGGGACCGAGGCGGACGATCCACTCCAGGCGCAGGCGTTCGGCGAAGCTGAGGCGCTCGGCGCGCTCGGGGTAGTAGACCTGCGGGTAGTAGTCGGCGAACTGCTCGGGCCGCAGTCGCGGCTGCGTGGAGGCCAGGCCACAGGCGCCGCAGGCGAGCACCGCGAAGTCGCCGGGACCACCCATCAGCCGGTCGTGGCTGCTCAGCAGCACCTCTCCGCGCAGCGGCTCCCCGCAACCGGGGCAGTCGGCGGCAGCGAACGTCGTGGCGGGCGGCGTTTCCGCTGAAGAGCTCGTGCCGGTCGAAGCGTCGGGCGAGGAGTTCGCGCCAGGCGCCGCGGCGGGCGGGGAGGTCATGCCGGGCGCCGCGGCGGACGGGGTGGGTTGTGCGGTTGCAGGCATCTCGCTCGACAAACGCGGGACACGCGCAGGAACTTCCTGGGATTGCAAGGGCCGCGTTGTGTGGATCGTTTGTCGAGCGGTACCTGATGTCGAGCGAATCCCACAAAGAGGCGACACTCAGCGGCGTGCGCTGGGTGATGCTGACGCGCATCGCCAGCGAAACGCTGGCGCTCGGCGCGACGGTCGCGCTCGCGCGGCTGCTGACGCCAGCGGAATTCAGCCACGCGGCGGTCGCACTGATCTTCATCCCGCTGGCGACGATCCTGACGTTCGAGGGGTTCGCCTCGGCGCTCGTGCAGCGCGCAGAGATCGACGACAGTCACGTGCGCGCGGCGGTCTCGATGAGCCTGATCGGCGGCGCCGCGCTCAGCACGCTCGCGGCGGCGCTGACACCTTTGTGGAGCCTGCTGTTCGGCGCGCAGACGGGATCGATGATGCTGTTGATGTCACCGGTCTTCCTGATGGCATCGATCGGTGGGGTCTCGCGCGCGTTACTGTGGCGCCGGCTCGAGTTCCGCAAGACGAGCGTGATCGAAATGGCGGCCCTGACGGCTGGCAGTGTGGTCGCGCTGACGCTCGCGGTCGGCGGGCTGGGACCGCGCGCGATCGTGATCGGCGCACTGGCGCAGGTTGCGCTGGGCTCGCTGCTGTTGTTCGCTGCCGCCCCGGCGCCGCTGCCGCGCTGGCATTGGGGCTCGCAGCGCGAAATCAGCGGCTTCGGCGTGCCGGCGGCGCTGGCGGGGCTCGTGGACGTGCTGTTTCGCAACGTCGACTACGCGATCGTCGCGGCGCGGCTGCCGGCGGCGCAGACCGGTATCTACTGGCGCGCGTTCAACCTCGGCGTGGTCTACCAGGACAAGCTCAGCGGCGTGATGATGCAGCTGGCGTTCCCCGTGTACTCCCGCACGGAGAGCCGCGAGGAGCTGCGCGGGCTGCACGAGCGCGCGACGCGCGTACACGCGGCGGTGATCTTCCCGCTGCTGGCCTCGCTGATCGTCTTCGCGCCGATCCTGATCCCGCTCGTGCTCGGCGCGGCGTGGACGCCGTCGGTCGGACCGACCCAGATCCTCGCCGTGGCCGGAATGGTCGCGGCGATCCTCACGGGCTACCCGCAGGTGATGCTCGCCGTCGGACGCCCGCGGGCGCTGCTGAACTTCAACCTGGCGATGCTCGCCGTCTACGCGACGGTGGTGGCGCTGGCGGTGGGCCACGGGCTGATCGTGGTGGCGATCGCGGTGGTAGCCGTCTACCTGGGCATCCTCGTCGGCGTCTACCGGTTTCTGCTGGGCCGCTACGTCGGACTCTCGATCCGGCGCCTGATACCCGAGCTCGGACCGGCGCTGGCGGGCTGCGTAGCACTGGCGGCGGTCACCGAGCCGCTGCGTCTACTGCTCGACCCGCTGCTGCCCCGCGTACTCACGCTGGGGCTCGCGGGCAGCGTCGGGCTCCTCGCCTACGCGGCGGCCCTGCGCGCGGTGTCACCGGCGGCCTGGGGCGATCTGACGCTGCTCCTGACGCGGGTCTTCCCGCCGCTCGCGCGCGTGCGCGCACTCGGCGGGGGCGGCGGCGTGGTGAGCGCTGCGGTCGCGCCCGCGGCGGTCGCGCCCTCGCGCAATCCGGCGGGCTGAGGAAGCTTGAGTGGGTGCGGCGCGGTGGGTGCGGTCAGGAACGACAGAAATCTGGGGTGGGGTCGCCGCCCGCGACCCCACCCCCCCACAA
>DASXZV010000033.1:0-53261 GCA_036501715.1 Solirubrobacteraceae bacterium
GCTGGCACCATCTGAGCCGGCCTTCCTACTGGAGTCAGCCGACCAGGGACAGCGTGTTGGGCGCTGGTCGTTCATCGGCTTCCGGCCTCGCTCGGTGCTGCGCTGGTCGCTCTCGGACGCTCACGAGGAGGGCAGCCTCGAGGCCGATCCCTATGCGCTTGCGGCGGCGCGCGTCGGACGCTTCCGCCAAGCCCCGATGAGCGACGCTCCGCCCTTCGCGGGCGGAGCCGTGGGCTTCTTCGGCTATGACCTCGTGCGCACGGTCGAGCCGCTGGGAGAGCCGAACCCAGACCCACTCGGTCTGCCCGACATGGCGCTGATGCTCTCCGACGCGCTGGTGATCTTCGACCACCTCAAGCACACCGTGACGATCCTCGCGAACGCCGATCTGGAGGCCGAGCCCGACGTCGATCGCGCGTACGGCGCAGCGGCGGCGACGATTGCGGAGATTCGCGAGCAGCTTGCCGGCCCTGTGCCCCGCGCGGGAGCGACCGCTGAGCACTCGCACCGCAAGATGCCGGAGTTCCCCTCGAACATGCCGCGCGAGCAGTTCGAAGCGATGGTGGAGCGCATCGTGCGCTACATCTACGCGGGCGACGCCTTCCAGGTGGTTCCCTCGCAGCGCTGGTCGGCGCCGGTGCCGGTGGAGGCGTTCTCAATCTACCGCGGCCTGCGCGCGGTGAACCCGAGTCCCTACATGTACTTCCTGGACTTCGGCGACTTCCAGGTCGCCGGCGCCAGCCCCGAGCCACTGCTGACGGTCGGTGCTGCGGGTGCCGTGCCCGGCGCGGGTGCGCGCGTGAGCACGCGACCGATCGCGGGCACACGTCCGCGCGGTGCCGACGTCGTCGAGGACGAGCGCATCGCGCGTGAGCTGCTGGAGGATCCCAAGGAGCGCGCCGAGCACGTGATGCTCGTGGATCTCGGCCGCAACGATCTCGGCCGCGTCTGCGAGGCCGGTAGCGTCGAAGTCGAGACGTTCATGGCGGTCGAGACCTATTCGCACGTCATGCACATCGTCTCCTCGGTTGTGGGGACGCTGCGCGGGGACGTCACGCCGATGGACGCGCTGCGCTCGGCGCTGCCCGCAGGCACGCTTTCGGGCGCGCCAAAGGTGCGCGCGATGCAGATCATCGACGAGCTCGAGCCAATCAAGCGCGGCGGCTACGGCGGCGCGATCGGCTACCTCTCCTACAGCGGTGAGCTCGACACGTGCATCCACATCCGCACGGTCGTCGTCAAGGACGGCGTCGCGCACATCCAGGCCGGCGGTGGCACGGTGGCAGATGCGAAGCCGGAGTACGAGTACGAGGAGTCGCGCGCGAAGTCGCGTGCGGTGCTGCGGGCGATCGAGTTGGCGATAGCCCAGCCGGAGTGGCCGTGAAGCTCCTCATGATCGACAACTACGACTCGTTCACGTACAACCTCGTGCAGTACCTCGGCGAGCTCGGGGCGGACGTGCATACGGTGCGCAACGATCGCGCGAGCGTCGACGAGCTGCTGAGCGAAGAGTACGAACGCTGTGTGGTCTCGCCGGGACCGTGTACCCCAGACGAGGCGGGAATCACGCTCGAGGTCGTGCGCCGTATGCCCGAGGCCGGGGTGCCTACGCTCGGGGTCTGTCTCGGCCATCAGGCGCTCGCGCAGGCCTTCGGGGGCAGCGTGACGCTGCACCCGCCGGTTCATGGCAAGGCGACGACTATCGAGCACGACGGTCGCACGATCTTTCGTGGGCTGAGCTCGCCGCTGACGGTGGGGCGCTACCACTCGCTGATCGTCGATGCCGATCTGCCTGCTTGCCTTGAAGCCTCCGCTCACGGCGACGGCGTACTGATGGGTTTGCGCCACCGCGAGCTCCCGGCGGAGGGCGTGCAGTTCCATCCCGAGTCGGTTCTCACCGATGAGGGCAAGCGGCTGCTGGCGAACTTCCTGGCCTGATGCCGAACCCCGTACTCACACGCGCTATCGACGCGCTCGCCTCGCGCGAGGATCTCAGCGAGCAGCAGACCGCCGCGGTGCTGGCCGAGATCATGCACGGCGAGGTCGCCGAGATCCAGATCGCGGGCTTCCTGATCGCGTTGCGGACCAAGGGCGAGACCGCGCAGGAGCTCGCCGGGCTGGCGCGCACGATGCGAGCGCTCGCCACCCACGTGCCGACCGAGCGCAAGGAGCTGCTCGACACCGCCGGCACCGGCGGCGGGCGGCGCACGTTCAACGTCTCCACGACAGCGGCGCTGATCGCAGCTGGAGCCGGGTGTGCGGTGGCCAAGCACGGCAATCGCTCGGCCACGGGACCCTCCGGCTCGGCCGACCTGCTGGAGGCACTTGGCGCGCGCATCGACCTGACCCCGGCGGCGGTCGCGCGCTGCATCGAGGAGGCCGGCTTCGGCTTCATGTTCGCTCCCGCCCACCACCAGGCGACACGTTTCGTGATACCGGTGCGACAGGAGCTGGCGGTACGGACGATCTTCAACCTGCTCGGGCCGCTCACGAACCCGGCCGGTGCGACGCGCCAGTTGATCGGGGTCTCCGACGCTCGCTTTCTAGAGACCGTCGCGGGCGCGCTGGTGCTCCTGGGGGTCGAGCGCGCGCTGATCGTCTGTGGCGAGGACGGCCTCGACGAGGTCTCGATTGCGGGTCCGACATACGTGGTCGAAGTCATCGGCGAGGACATCCGCCGCTACACGATCGCTCCCCAGAATGTAGGACTTCCCCTTGCGCCGGACGCGGCGGATCCGGCGCTCACGGGCGGCTCACCGGAGCAGAACGCCGCGATCACCCGTGCGATTCTCACGGGTGAGACCGTCGGTGCGGCCGCCGATCTCGCGCTGATCAATGCCGGTGCGGCGATCTATGCGGCCGCTGCCGTCGCGACGCTCTCCGAAGGTGTCGAGCTGGCGCGCGTGGCGATTGCCGATGGGCGGGCGGCGCGTGCGCTCGAGCGGTATGTCGAGGCGAGCCTTCGCTACGCACCGGCCGAGGAGGGAGTCGCGTGAGCGTGCTCGAGCGCATCCTGGCCAGCACGCGCGCCGAACTGTCTCAGCGCATGAGCGAAGTCCCACTCGCCCAGATGCAGGAGCGCGCGCACACTGCGGCAAGCGGGCGGCTCGGTCGCGAGCAGCGCTTCCGCAGCGCGCTGAGTGCGCCCGGCATCGCTGTGATCGCCGAGTTCAAGCGCCGCTCGCCCTCTGCGGGGACGCTGCGAGCGGCGCCCGACCTGCGCGAGGTGGTTGGGGCCTACGAGCGTGGCGGCGCGGCCGCGGTCTCGGTGTTGACCGAGGGCCCTAACTTCGATGGCTCGCTGAGCGATCTGCTCGAGGCGCGCGTGGCGTGCGATCTGCCGCTGCTGCGCAAGGACTTCGTGGTCGACTCCTACCAGCTCTACGAGGCGCTCGTGGCCGGTGCGGACGCGGTGCTGCTGATCGTCGCGGCGCTCGAGCAGGCGGCGCTGGTCGAGCTCTACCGTGAGGCCCGCGCGCTCGATCTGGATGTGCTGGTCGAGGTTCACGATCGCCCGGAGTTGCAGCGGGCTTTGCAGCTCGGAGCGGAGTTGATCGGGGTCAACAATCGCGATTTGCGCGACTTCAGCGTCGACGTACAGCGCACCTTCGCCCTGCTGGAGGATGTCCCGGAGGGTGTTGCGGTGGTCTCGGAGTCGGGGATCGGCGATGCCGCGCAGTTGCGCGAGCTGGAGGCACGCGGTGTGCAGGCGGTACTTGTTGGGGAGCGACTGATGCGCTCCCAAGACCCGGAGGCCGCCTTGGTCGAGCTGCGTGGTGTCCGAGAGCCCCGGGGCGACGTGGTTTTAGATACGCATGGGCAAGGCTTTAGATCGCCTTCATCGCGACCGATCATGCTGTGAGCAGATGAAACGTGTCTTTGCCATCCCGTTCCTATCGGCCCTCGTCGGAGGCGGCGTCGTCGTCGCGGTGATCGCCGCGCTTGGCGGTCTCGGTGCCTCACAAAAGACGGTCACCGAGATTCAGCAGGCCCCCCTTTCTCCTGCTGCCGCCGCCTCCGCCTCTACCGGCAAGGGCACGACTGGCACGGCTGCCACCACGCCGACAGCCCACGAAATCTACGAACGCACCGCGCCCGGAGTCGTCTACGTAACCTCAAACATCGTCAAGCAGACCGCGTCGCCGTTTGGCTTCGGCGAATCCGAGCAGCAGGGCACCGCGACTGGGTCGGGCTTCGTAGTGAACTCCAACGGAACGATCCTGACGAACTGGCACGTGGTGGAGAACGCGGTGAAGGTCACCGTCACCTTCGAACACTCAAAGACGGTCAACGCCGAGGTGATCGGCAAGGATCCCTCCAACGACCTTGCTGTCCTGCGCATTCCGACCGAAGGATTGACCCTGCATCCATTGACTTTGGGCGATTCCTCCCACGCGGAGGTTGGCGAACCGGTGCTCGCGATCGGGAATCCATTCGGGCTCAGCCGCACGCTTACCACCGGCATCATCTCGGCGCTGCAGCGTCACATCACGGCTCCCAACGGCTTTGAAATCTTCAACATCCTGCAGACCGACGCGCCGATCAACCCCGGCAACTCGGGTGGCCCGCTGTTGAATGCCGTGGGCGAAGTGATCGGTATCAACTCCCAGATCGAGACTGGCGGCAGCGGCAGCGACGGTAGCGTCGGCATCGGCTTCGCGGTACCGATCAACACCGCCAAGTCCGAGTTGCCGGAACTCGAGAAAGGTGCCTCCATCCGCGGTGCCTACCTCGGCGTGCAGTCGCTCACGATCGACCCCACGCTCGCCGCGCTCAACCTGCCCGTCAAGAGCGGGGTGCTCGTCGAGAAAGTCGAAGGCGGCACGGCTGCGGCGAAGGCCGGTATCCACGCCGGCAATCTGGAAGTCAAGATCGCTGGCAGCGAAGTGGCCGCCGGCGGGGACATCATCGTCGCGATCGATGGCAAGCAGGTCAAGACATCGACCGAACTGGCCGATGTCATCGGCTCCAAGAAACCTGGGGACAAGATCTCGATCAAGCTGCTGCGCGCCAACGGCAGCGGCGGCTACCAGGAAAAGACCGTCATGGCCACTCTCGGGCAACGCCCGAACTCGATCCCCAACCCGAACACCCCGGAATAGCTCCGCTGCCTGCGATGTCCTAACGTTGCGGGCATGGTCCCCTCCGTGAAGGTCTGTGGTGTGACGCGCCTGCAGGATGCCGAGCTGGCGGTTGAGCTGGGTGCCTGGGCGGTGGGCATGGTCTTCTATGAGCCCAGTCCACGCCGCTGCTCGCAGGAGGAGGCGTTGCGCATCACCACCGCGCTGCGTCGGCGTGTGGAGCTTTGCGGCGTATTTGTCAACGCGCCGCTGGAGCGGGTGCTTGGCACCGCCGAGGAGCTGGGCCTCACGCTGTTGCAGCTGCACGGCGACGAGGGACCCGCGTATTGCTCGGAGGCCGCTCGCCGTAGCGGGGCGCGGATAATCAAGGCGGTGCAGGTCTCATCCGAGGGCGACGTGCGTGACGTGGAGCGCTTCCACACCGACTACCACCTGCTCGACGCGCGCGCGTCGGAGCCGGGTCGCGAGGGGCTGCGCGGAGGAACGGGCCAGTCGTTTGAGTGGTCGCTGCTCGCGGGGCGGCGCTCAAAAGTGCCGCTCATCCTCAGCGGCGGCTTGCGACCGGACAACGTCCTCGAGGCGATCGAGACGGCCTCGCGCCAGGGTCCGCGGTCAGCCCCGTTTGCGGTGGACACCGCGAGCGGTACCGAGGCGGCTCCGGGTCTCAAGGACCCCGACGCGCTGCGGGCGTTCTTCGCGGAGCTGCAGCGCAGCGAGGTGCAGTCCGCGGAGGTCGGCTCCCCGGAGGTGCGCTCCCCGGAGGTCGGTTCCCCGGAGGTCGGCTCGCCGGCATGAGCACGGACATCGCCGATAGGGCTCTTGAGCACCGCTTCGGACGCTACGGGGGGCAGTACGTTCCGGAGACGTTGATGCCGGCGCTGGCCGAGCTCGAGCAGGCGTGGATGGCGGCGCGTGCCGATCCTGCCTACCGCGCAGAGCTCGAGGGGTTGCTGCGCGACTTCGGCGGACGCCCCACGCCGCTCTACCGGGCGCGCAGGCTCTCCGAATACGCGGGCCGCCCGGTGTACCTCAAGCGCGAGGACCTGAACCACACGGGCTCGCACAAGCTCAACAACGCGCTCGGCCAGGCGCTGCTGGCCCAGCGGATGGGCAAGCGCCGTGTGATTGCCGAGACCGGCGCCGGTCAGCACGGCGTGGCGACAGCGACGGTCTGCGCACTGCTGGACCTGGAGTGTGTGATTTACATGGGTGCGGAGGACACGCGCCGGCAGCGCCCCAACGTGCAGCGCATGGAACTGCTGGGGGCGACGGTGCGCACGGTCGACGCGGGCGCCCGCACGCTCAAGGAGGCGACCTCGGCGGCGATCCGCGACTGGGTCACCAACGTTGCCGACACGCACTACGTGATCGGTTCGGTCGTCGGCCCGGCGCCCTATCCGGCGCTGGTGCGCGACTTGCAGCGGGTGATCGGCGATGAGGCGCGCGCGCAGATCCTGGAGCGCGAGGGGCGCCTGCCGGGGCGAGTGATCGCGTGCGTCGGCGGCGGTTCGAACGCACTCGGCATCTTCACGGCCTTCCTGGAGGACGAGCAGGTGCAGTTGATCGGCGTGGAGGCCGGGGGCGATGGCATCGACACTCCGCGGCACGGCGCGCCGCTGACCGTGGGTGGGCGCGCCGGCGTACTGCACGGTGCGCTCTCGGCGGTGATGCAGGACGAGGAGGGACAGATCATCGAGGCGCACTCGGTCTCGGCGGGTCTCGACTACCCTGGCACCGGTCCCCAGCACGCCTTCCTGCGCGACAGCGGTCGCGCGCGCTATGTGGCGGTCAGCGACCGCGAGGCGCTGGCGGCCTTCCGTGAGGTCACACGCCTGGAGGGCATCATCCCGGCGCTGGAGACCGCACACGCGCTGGCGTGGACGCTCGCGCAGAGCGAGGGAGAGCTCGACCTCGTGTGCCTCTCCGGTCGCGGCGACAAGGACCTCGCGGAGGTTCTCGAGCTCACGTGAGCAGCGGCGTGGAGCGGATCGCGGCGGCCTTCGCGCGCGAGGATGGCCGCACGGCGGCACTGATGCCCTACCTGATGGGGGGCTACCCGACGCTCGCGGCCTCGACACGCATCGGGGAAGCCTGCGTCCAGGCCGGCGCCGACATCCTGGAGCTCGGCGTGCCCTACTCGGACCCGCTCGCCGACGGGCCGGTGATCCACGAGGCGGGCACGCGCGCGCTGGCTGCCGGAGCGAGCATGGTGGGCGTCCTGGAGGTCGCGCGCGCGTTGGCTCCGAGCGTTCCGGTGGTGCTGATGTGCTACGCGAACATGGTCTTCGCGCCCGGCGGGGGGGCCTTCGTCGAGCGCCTTGCGCGTACGGGGGCGAGCGGGCTGATCGTGCCGGACCTGCCCCTGGAGGAGGCTCCCGAGGTACTCGCGGCCTGCGATGCGCACGGGCTCGCACTGGTGCCACTCGTCGCGCCGACGACGCCACCGCAGCGCCTCGCCGAGATTGGTGCGCGGGCGCGCGGCTTCCTCTACACGGTCTCGGTCGTCGGTACCACCGGCGAGCGCGCGGCGCTGGCCGAGCGCTTCGCGGAGATCGTCGCGCAGGCCAAGGCGGCGACGAGCGCGCCGGTGGCCCTGGGCTTTGGCATCAGTACGCCCGAGCACGCGCGCCAGGCCGCGGCCGCCGGCGCGGACGGGGTCATCGTCGGGACCCGCCTGGTGCGCGCGGCCGGTGAGTCGCAGGACCCGGCCGGTGCTGTCGGGGCGCTCGTGGCGGAGCTCGCGGGGGCACTGCGGCGCTAGCGGCACCGCAGTGCAGCATTCTCATTGCCCGGCCGATAGGATTCGCCACCATGGGACTCGTTGTTGCCGTCACCGCGGGACTAATGGTCTGGATCGTGCTCTGGGCACTGGGTGCGAAGGGCTTCGATGCGTTCATGCTCGCGGCAGTGATCATGCTCGTCGGCGGGGGCCTGCGGATCCTCTCGGGCTATCTACCCGGCCGTCGTCGCAGCAGCAGCTGAGCAGCCGTTGCACCCCCGCCGGCTGTCTCTCTTCTCTCGTGCGGTCATCTCAGCAGCGTTCATTGCGGCGAGCGTCGCGGTGGCAGGCTGCGGTGGCGTGGGCGTCTCCACGGCCGGCACCGTCAGCGGCAACCAGCTGACGATCTACTCCAGCCTGCCGCTGGAAGGCCCGCTGGCGCCAATCTCCCAGCAGATCGTCAACGGTGAGAAGCTCGCGCTCGCGCAGACCGGCGGGCGGGTGCACCGCTTCAAGATCGACTACGACTCGCTCAACGACGCCAACCCCAAGACCGGCGAATGGGCGCCTGGGGAAACCGCGACCAACGCCAAGTACGCCGCGCAGGACTCGACGACGATCGCCTATCTCGGCGACTACGACTCCGAGGCGACCGCGATTTCGCTGCCGTTCGTCAACGCGGCGGGCATCCTGCAGGTAAGTCCGGCGAGCCCCTACGTGGGGTTGACCTCCTCGCTGCACGCCAACCAGGATGAGCCGGAACGCTTCTACCAGACCGGCAAGCGCACGTTCGCGCGCCTGATGCCCTCAGATCCGGTGCAGGCCGCCGCGCAGGTGCAGCTGATGCGCTCGCTGGGGATCAGGCGGGTGTATGTGATCGAGGACCAGGACCCCTTCGACCTGCCGCTCGCGGCGATCCTCGCCGAAGACGCCAAGCGTGCCGGCATCGAAGTCGTCGGCGAAAGCACAGTCGACACGACGGCGAGCACGGAATTCGAAGGCGAAGCCACGACGGTCTCCAAAAGCGGCGCCCAGGCGGTCTTCTTCAGCGGCCTCCCGGACGCCGGCGCGGTGGCCCTGTGGCAGCAGTTGCACGCCGCTGACCCGCAGCTGCGGCTGCTGGGATCTAGCTCGCTTGCGGAAGCGTCGCTACCGGGCCCGGACAGCGTGGCTGCAGGCACCTCTGAATCGGGAGCACCCGTCACAGCCTCCTTCGTGGAACGGATCGGAGCGGCCGGCGTGATGACCTACCTAGCGACGCCCGTGCTACCGGTGGCGCTCTATCCGTCTGCGGCAGCGAGCATTCTGCGCAAATATCGCAGCCAGTTCCATGAAAGCCCGAGCCCGTACGCGCTCTACGGCTATGAGACGATGAGCGCGGTGTTGCTCGCCGTTCATCGCGCGGGCTCCCGTGGCAACGACCGCGAGGCGGTCATCGACAAGTTCTTTGCGATCAAGGACCGGGACTCGGTGCTGGGTCGCTATTCGATTCAGTCCGACGGCGATAGCACCCTCGCGCACTACGGCATCGATCGCGTTCGCGGCGGGCGGCTGGTCTTCTATCGCGCCTTCGAAACTTCCTAAGCGAGCGTCGCGGCGAGCGCCTCATCGATGCGGGGGTAATGGAACTGGTAGCCGAGCATCAACGGCTTGGCCGGTAGTGCCCGCACGCCGGTGGTCACGATCTGCGCCATCTCGCCGTAGAGCAGTCGCAGCGCGGCGCCGGGGACGGGGAGCAGGGCGGGTCGGTGCAGCGCGCGCCCCAGCGCCGCCGCGAGTTCGCTGTTGGTCACGGGCTCCGGCGCGGTGCCGTTGACGGCACCGGTCCAGCGCTCGTCGGCGAGCGCCACGAGCATGATCCCCAGGAGGTCGTCCGGGTGGATCCACGAGACGTACTGGCGTCCACCTGCCACTGGGCCGCCGACCCCGAGGCGAAAGGGGGGCAGCATCTTCGCGAGCGCTCCTCCGTTGCGGTCCAGTACGACCCCCGTGCGGATCTGCACGGCGCGCATGTCGAGCTCCAGTGCGGCCCGTGCGTGCGCCTCCCACTCAACGCATACCTGTGCGAGGAAGTCGCTCCCGGGTGGTGCCTCCTCGTCGAGCGGCTCCTCACGGTGGGCTCCGTAGTAGCCGATCGCAGATGAACTCACAAGGACCGCGGGCCGGCTGCCCTGAGGTAGCGCTCGCAACCCGGCGAGCAGATTGCCGGTGCCGAGCTCCCTGCTCTCCTTGATCGCGCGCTTGGCGCTCGAGCTCCACCGCTGGGCGACGTTCTCACCGGCCAGGTGCAGGACCGCGTCGCGTCCCTGCAATGCCGCGCTTGGCGCCGGTTCCTGTAGCGGGTCCCAGCGCAGTGCCTCGACGTTCGACTTTGCCTGGGCGCGCTGTGGATCGCGCGAGAGCACCGTGACGTCGTCTCCGCGAGCGTGCAGCGCGGCGAGGAGCTTCGTGCCGATCAGCCCCGTCGCTCCAGTGACGGTGACGCGCATCATCTGCGCAGCTCAGCTTGACAGGTGTGCCGAGCGATCGTTGGTCCCCTCGCTGCTGGTCGTGGCGGAGGGGACCGTGGCGTGGGTGCCGGTGGCGGTATCGCCCTGGGCGAAGCCCACCTCCTGGCCGGCCTGAGCCATACCGCTCGCGCGTGCCTGCTCGGCGACGGCGGCGGCCACCGCTGGCGCCACGTCACGGTTGAAGACGGAGGGAATGATGTAGTCCTCGCGCAGCTCCCCCTCGGGGACGATCGCCGCGATCGCCTGTGCTGCGGCCATCTTCATCTCCTCGGTGATCATCTGGGCGCGCACGTCCAGCGCACCGCGGAAGATGCCCGGGAAGCACAGCACGTTGTTGATCTGGTTGGGGTAGTCCGAGCGGCCGGTCGCCATTACGCGCACGTACGGAGCGGCCTCCTCGGGGATGACCTCGGGGTTGGGATTGGCCATCGCGAACACCATCGCGTCTTTGTTCATGCGCGCCAGTGCCTGCGCGGGTAGGACGCGCGCTCCAGAGAGGCCGATCACGAGATCCATGCCGTCGATCACGTCCGCGGGCGTACCCGCGCGGCACTCCGGGTTGGTGGCCTGCGCGAACCAGCGCTTGATGGAGTTCATCGAGCCGTCGAGATAGTCCTCGCGCTGGATATGCAGCGCCCCGCGCGAGTCGGCGCCGACGATGTGCTGGACGCCGGCCTCCAGCAGGATCTTCGTAACCGCGATCCCCGCGGCGCCGAGGCCGATGACCAGGACCCGCAGGTCCTGCAGGCGCCGGTCGGTGAGCTTGGCGGCGTTGATCAGCGCGGCCATCACGACGACCGCCGTGCCGTGCTGGTCATCGTGGAAGACCGGAATGTCGAGCTCGGCCTTCAGGCGGTCCTCGATCTCAAAGCAGCGCGGCGCGGAGATGTCCTCGAGGTTGATGCCGCCGAAGGTCGGTGCGATCAGCTTGACCGCGTTGACGATCTCATCGGGATCTTGCGTGTCCAGGCAGATCGGGAAGGCGTCGACTCCGGCGAACTCCTTGAACAGGCAGGCCTTGCCCTCCATCACCGGCATCGCGGCGGCCGGCCCGATGTTGCCGAGCCCGAGGACCGCGGTGCCGTCGGAGACGACGGCCACGGTATTGCGCTTGATCGTGTACTGAAACGCCTTGGCGGGGTCCTCGTTGATCGCCAGGCAGACACGTGCGACCCCCGGGGTGTAGACCATCGAGAGATCGTCGCGTGTCTTGAGCGGATGCTTGTTGTGCTGCTCGATCTTGCCGCCGACGTGCAGCAGGAAGGTGCGGTCGGTCGTGTCGATGACCTCCACGCCGGGCAGCGCCTCGATCGCGGCGATGATCTGCTGCCAGTGATCCTGGCCGGCGGCGTCGACGACGATGTCGCGCACGCTGTGCCCGGCGTCGACCTCGACGATGTCAACGGCGCCCACGACGCCCCCCGCCTCGCCGATGACGCTGGTGAGTCGCCCCAGCAGGGCGCCCTGGGCGTCGTCGAGCTTGACTCGGATGGTGAGCCGATACTGGGCGCTGGGGGTGACGTTCACGGGCAGGGGCTCCTGGTCGGTCGAGGGTCCGTCATCTTATTGGGCGCCGCTCACTGCCAGCCTGTCCTAAAGTGCTCCGTCGTGGCGACCCGCGCGACAGCTCCCCCGTCTCCGTCGGGGGCATCCGAGCGGCGCCTGTTCCTGATCGACGGTCCCAGCTTGGTCTACCGCGCCTTCTTCGCGCTACCGGAGTCGATCGCGACCTCCACCGGGGTACCAACCAACGCGATCTTCGGGTTCGCCTCGATGCTTGTGAAGATCGTCACCGACTACGGAGTCTGTCCGACCGTGGTCGCGTGGGACGCGGGCACCTCCGGGCGCACCGAGTTGTTCCCCGAGTACAAGGCGCAGCGCCGCTCGCGTCCGGATCTGCTCAAACAGCAGTGGCCTGCGATGGAACCGCTCGTGGAGGCGTTTGGGTATAGCAACGTGAAAGTCGAGGGGTATGAGGCCGACGATCTGATCGCCTCGCTCTCCGAGCGGGCGTTGCGCGCCGAGCCACCCGTGCCGGTGATGATCGTCACCGGCGACCGCGACGTCTTCCAGTTGATCGACGAGGGGGGCCTTGTCAAGGTGATGGCGACCGCGCGCGGGATCACCGAGACGAAGATCTACGACCACCAGGCCGTGGTCGACCGCTACGGCATACCACCCGCGCTGATTCCGGACTTCTACGGCCTGAAGGGCGACACCTCGGACAACATCCCCGGGGTTCCGGGCATCGGCGACAAGACCGCCTCGGAGCTGATCCAGCGCTACGGGACGCTCGAGGAAGTGCTGGCCCACGTGGCCGAGATCGGTGGGACCAAGCGCAAACAGAACCTCAAGGAGCACGCGCAGGACGCGCATGTCTCCAAGCGCCTGGCGACGGTTCAGCGCGACGTCGCGATCGACATCGACCTCGGCGCCGAGGCCACCCGCGAGCCCGACCGCTCGCGCTTGCGCGAGGTCTTCCGCGAGTACGAGCTGCGCGACCCGCTGCGCCGCTTGGAAGAGGCCCTTGGAGAGGCCGAGCAATCGGTCCCGGCGCCCGCCGCGGAGGTCAAGCTCGGCGGTCGCGTGAGCAGTGGTAGGCCCTCCGACATCGCGGCTCTGGTGGCGCGCGCGCCGAGTACCTCCACGGGCGAGCTCGGCTTGGTCGTCGTGCCCGTCGAGGTACCGGAGGGCGCGCTCTTCGCGGAGGGCGCGAGTTGGCGTTTCGCTGCCGCCGTTGGTGCCGGCCGGCGCGCCGACGGGGGTGCTTATGGTGCCCCCGAGGTGCTCATCGGTGATTGCCAGGGCCCAGAGGAGGTCGTCGCGGCGTGCGGAGATCTCCCGGTCGTGACGCACGACGCCAAGGCCCTCGGGACGGTGCCACCGGGTCTCGTCCACGACACCCTGCTGGGGGCTTACCTGCTGGAGCCCGCCAGGCGCGGCTACCCCTTTGCTGAGCTGTGCGAGGAGCGGGGGCTGGTGTGTGACGTCGAGGACCCCGCGGCCCGCGACGTGCTGCTACTCGGAGCGCTCGCTGCCTGGCAGCGCGAGCAGATCGCCGAGCGGGGCCTGCAGAGCGTGATGCGGGACATCGAGCTGCCACTGGTGGGTGTGCTGCGCGACATGGAGCTCATCGGGGTGCGCCTGAACGTCTCGCGGCTGGCGGAGATCACCGCGCGTGTGCACGAGGAGATAACCGAGCTCGAACAGGAAATCTATGCGCTCGCGGGGGAGGAGTTCTTGATTGCCTCCCCGCAGCAGCTCGGGGAGATTCTCTTCGAGCGGCTCGGCCTCTCGCGCAAGCGACGCGGAAAGACCGGCTACTCCACCGATGCCCGCGTGCTGCAGGCGATTCGCTCCGAGCACGTGATCGTGCCGCGCATCGAGCGCTGGCGCGAGCTCTCGACGTTCATCAAGACCTACCTGGACGTGCTCCCCGACGTGGTCGACGAGCGCTCGCGTATCCACACCACTTTCCTGCAGGCGGTCGCCCAGACGGGACGCCTGTCGAGCACCAACCCGAACATGCAGAATGTCCCGATCCGCACCTCGCTCGGTCGCGAGATCCGTGGCTGCTTCGAGGCCGAGGAGGGACGGCTGCTGATCTCCGCGGACTACTCCCAGATCGAGCTGCGCGTCCTGGCCCACGCTGCCGAGGAGCCGGTGCTGAAGGAGATCTTCAAGCGCGGCGAAGACGTGCACACCGCGACGGCCTCGCAGGTGTTCCAGGTCGAGCCCGAGCAGATCGACCCCGGGATGCGCTCGAAGTCCAAGATGATCAACTACGGGATCGTCTACGGTCTCTCCGACTACGGCCTCGCCGATCGCCTGAACATCCCGCGCGAGGAGGCCAAACAGTTCATCGAGGCCTACCTCGCGCGCTTCCCGCGCGTCGCGCAGTTCATGGCGGAGACGATCGAGCGCGCCAAGGAGGAGGGACACGTGACGACCCTCTGGGGTCGGCGGCGCCAGATCCCCGAGCTGCGTGCCCGCAACTACCAGGTGCGCTCGCTGGGTGAGCGTCTGGCCGTCAACACGGTCATCCAGGGGACCGCCGCGGACGTGATCAAGCTCGCGATGGTCCGCTGCCACCGGGCACTCGAGGTGGCGGGACTCGCGACGCGGCTGATCCTCACGATCCACGACGAGCTGCTCTTCGAAGGGCCACCCGATGAGATGCCGAGCGCGCGTGAGCTGATTGTGCGCGAGATGGTCGGGGTGTGGGAGCACGAACCGCCGATGGCCGTCGATATCGGTGCCGGACGCAACTGGCTGGAAGCGAAGTGAGCCGCGGGCTCGCGTTGCTGTTGGGGGTCGGGGCCGGGGCACTGGTCGGCATGCAGGCTCCCGTCAACGCGCGTCTGGGTCGCGCGGTGGGTGGGGTGCAGGCGGCCAGCATGTCGTTCGTGGTCGGCACGATCGCGCTGCTGCTCGTCGTCGCATTCGCGCACGGCGGGTTCGGGGGCTACGCAAAAGCCGGCGGCTTGCCGTGGTGGGCGTTCATCGGCGGCCTGCTCGGCGCGGTCTATGTGACCGTCGCGATTCTCACCGTGCGCACCCTCGGCGCCAGCAGCCTCACCGCGGTGGTGATCTGCGGTCAGCTCGCGATCTCGGTTGCGATCGATCGCTTTGGCCTGTTCGGGATCGAGCGTCAGTCGATCGGGCTGCAGCGCATCCTCGGGCTGGTGCTGCTCGTGGTGGGGGCCACGCTGGTGGTGCGCAAGTGAGCGAGCCCTGTTTGCTGGCCGCGCCCGGCGCTCATCCGAGTCCGTCGCGAAAGCCCTCGCGCCAGCTCGGGTAGCGAGGCTGCCAGCCGAGCTCGCGCTTGGCGAGCTCGTTAGAGGCGCCCTGCACGCGGGTCATCGTCTGGATGCCGTAGCTGCCGGCGAGCGGGCGTGCGATGAGGGTCGGTACGCGCCACGGGCGCGGCGCGCCGACCGCCTGGGCGAGCGCGGGCAGCCACTGCGCGACGGGCGCGGGCTCGTCGTCGACGATGTTGAAGACCGCGGGCCCCGCGTGCGCGAGCGCCGCGACAGTCGCGCGGGCGGCGTCCTCGATGTGGATGAACGACCACACGCCGCGGCCGCCACCGACGACCGGAACGCGGCGCCGCTGCAGCTCTGCGGCCATCGTGCCATCGCGCGCGATCGAGTTGCCGGGACCGTAGAAGTAGCCGTAGCGCAGCACTGTTCCGTTCGCGCCGAGTACCGCCTGCTCCAGTTCCCCCAACGCGCGTGCGGCGCTCTTGAAGGACTTCGGCGCCTGCTGCTCGGAGAGCAGCGGATCGCTCTCGACGTGCACCGTGCCCGGCGCCCCGGACACGTAGGCGAACGCGATGCTCTGGGCGATGAAGCGCTGGGCGCCGGCCTCGTGCGCGGCGGCGACGAGGTGGCGGGTGCCCTCGCTGCGCAGCCGGTTGGTGAGGGCGAAGTCGCGTTCGATCGTCCGCGGGTCGATCAGGGCGGGGATCGCGGTGAGCTGATGGATGACGGCCTCCGGCCGCGCTCCCACAACGGCGGCCCGCAGTGCGTCGCGATCGAGGGCATCGGCGATGACGGACTCGGCGCCCGCGGCCTGGAGCTCGTGTGCGCGCTGGGGCGAGCGCGTCATGCCGGTCACCTGATGGCCTTCGGCCAGCAGCAGGGGCACAAGCTGGCGGCCGATGGCGCCGGTGGCGCCCGCGAGGAAGACCCTCATCGCTGCGCCGCCAGCGGTCGCGAGGACTCGCGCGCGAGCCAGGCCAGCGTGACGGTCGCGAGCGTGAGCGAGATGAAGTCGCCGGGCCCAAGCCACGATGAGTGGGCGGCGCCGATATCGAACAGGTGGTTGAGCGCGTGCAGACCCGACTGGAGCGCGAGACAGCAGAGCACCGGGGTACGCCATGCCACACGCCGGTACGCCACGAGGAGAGCCGCCGCGAACGCCGCGTAGCAGGTCGCGACATCGCGCAGGTAGTGGTCGTTCTGGACGCCGAACGGTCCGACGTCCGTGTAGAAGACGTGTGGCGTTATGACCATCAGCGCGGCAAGCGCGAAATAGATGGCCGCGAACGCGATCAGGCCCACTCGAACGGTCGACACGGTGCAGACTCTAGAACCCTGAGAGCGGCCAGTTTCGCAACGAGCTCGGGTACCAGTTGCCGCTCGGGGCTGGACGAGCCGGCCGCGAGCTCGACGCGGCCAGGGTCCTATCGGCTCACAGTCGCGTAGGCCTCGGCGAGCAGGCGCACGCCCTGCTCGATCGCGGGTGGCGGGAGGTTGCCGTATCCGAGCAGCACACCGGGCGGTCCGCCGTCGCGGAAGCGATGCCAGGAGAGGCCCTCCATGCCCACCCCGCGCTCGGCGGCCGCGGCCAGCAGGGCGGCCTCGTCGACGTGGTCGGGCAGCTCCACCGGCGTGTAGAGGCCCGCGGCGCTGCCGCCGGGGCGCCCCGCGGGCAGCCAGCGGGCGAGCGCTTCGAGCAGGACCTCCCGCCGTTGCTGGTAGTGGGGGCGCATGCGGCGCATGTGGCGGTCGAGCTCGCCGCGCGCGATAAAGTCGCGCAGCGCGAGCTGGCCGACGACCTCCGAGCCGCCGTCGTCGATCGCCTTCGTGGTAGCCAGCGGCCACGCGAGCCAGGAGGGCATCAGCAGCCAGCCCAGGCGTAGGCCGGGCGCGAGGCGCTTGCTGGCCGAGCCGATGTAGAGGACGCGCTCGGGCGCCAAGCCCTGGAGTGCTCCGACCGCGACGCGGTCATAGCGGTACTCGCCGTCGAAATCGTCCTCGATGATCAGGCGCTCTCCCTGCTCGGCCCACTCGATCAGCGCGGTGCGCCGCTCGCGCGCAAGGCCGACGCCTGTGGGGAACTGGTGCGCCGGCGTGAGCACGACGGCGGGGGCGTCGGTCTGCGCCAGTGCGTCGACGCGCAGCCCGCCGGCGTCCACGGGTACGGGCACGACCTGCATGCCGGCCTGCTCGACGATCAGCCGGTGTATGTGCCAGCCGGGCTCCTCCAACGCGATCTGCTCCACGCCGCGGGCGCGTAGCGTGCGGCAGGTGAGTGAGAAGCCCTGCATGAAGCCAGCGCAGATCAGCATGTGCTCGGGATCGCCAGCGGCGCCACGAGCGCGGGCCAGGTAGTCGACGAGCGCTTCGCGTAGCTCCGGGGCGCCGCGCGGGTCGCCATAGCCGACGGCTGCGAGTGGGGACTCGCGCAGCGCGGAGCGCACCGAGCGCAGCCAGCGGTCGCGGGGGAAGCTCGCCAAGTCCGGCAGGCCGGGATGGAAGTGGTAGGGGAAGCTGGGCAGCAGCGAACGGGCCGGGGCGCGCTGCGAGGGCGCGCGCACGGTCTTGGCGACTCGCACCGGCGCTCCCTGACTGGTCGTCAGATAGCCCTCGGCGGCGAGCTGACCGTAGGCCTCGGTGACGACGCCGCGCGAGATCCCCAGCTCGTTCGCCAGTCCGCGCGTAGAGGGCATGCGCATCCCAGCCGGCAGACGCCCGCAGCGGATGCTCTCGCGCAGCGAGCGCTCGATCTGCTCGTGGAGCGCCAGGGTGTTCGTGCGCTCGATTTCCACCAGTAGTTCCGGTCCCGCATCTGGCCCTCTCTGGTGTGTCATTACTGGAACTGTATACCGGGCCAGTCCTGCCCTAGAGTCGACGGCACACGCAATGCCAAACCAGTGCTGTCGCTGCTGTGTGGCGCGGCGCCGATTTCAACAGGAGGTCGCGATGAGCCGGATTACGGTGATCGGTGGAGGGTTGGCGGGACTCACGGCGGCGATCGCGTGCGCCGAGGAGGGCGGCAAGGTCCGTCTACTGGAGGCTCACGAGACGCTCGGTGGGCGCGCGCGCAGCGACGGCGCTCCATACAAGACCAACTTCGGCCCGCACGCCCTCTACAGCGACGGCCCGCTCTGGCAGTGGTGCAAGCGGCGCGATCTGCTGCCTGCCTATGCGCGGCCGACGCTGAGCGGGGTGCGGCTGCGCTGGCAGGGAGAGCTGCGGCGCACGCCCCCGCTCGGCATGATCCCCCACGTTCTGCGCCTGCGTGGTCGCGAGGCCCCCGTCGAGCTCGACTTCCGCAGCTGGGCGAGGAAGCACACCGACACGCGCACCGCCGAGCTGCTGTCGAACGCCGCCGGCGTGTACACGTTCCACCACGATCCCGGAGAGCTCTCGGCGGCGTTTGTGTGGGAGCGCACGGTGCGGGCGCTGCTGAGCCCGTTGCCGGTCGCGCGCTTTCCGATCGGCGGCTGGAGCGCGCTTGTCGCGAAGCTCGAGCGTCACGCGCGTGAGCTCGGCGTCGCGATCGAGACCTCCAGCCGCGTACAGGAGCTGCCCGAGGCGCCGGTAATCGTCGCGACCGAGCTTCCGCAGGCGCGCGTGCTGCTCGACGAGCCACAGCTCGACTGGCCGAGCGGGCGCACACTATGCCTGGACCTCGCGCTGCGCCACCGCCGCGGCGATCCCTACGTGGTCGCTGATCTCGACGAGGCCGGCTGGGTCGAGCGCTTCACCGCGTCCGACGGTTCGCTCGCGCCCGCGGGCGAGGAGCTCTTCCAGGCGCAGATGCCGCTGCGCCCCGGTGAGACCGCCGAGCAGGCCCAGGCGCGTCTGGAGCGGCTGTTGGATCTCGCGCTCGTGGATCGCCGCGCGCGCGAGACGTGGCGTCGGCGCCAGGTGATGGACGCGCGCACGGGAGCGCTCGACCTGCCGGGCAGCACCTGGCGCGAGCGGCCCGCGGTCGATCGCGGCGACGGCGTCTTCCTCGCGGGCGACATGGTGGCGGCTCCCGGCCTGCTGGCCGAGGTCTCCTGGGCGAGTGCGATCGAGGCCGCGCGGCTCGCGGTTGCGGCGGGCGCGCGCGGCATGAGTACCGCGGCGCCCTCCGGGGCGCCGTCGCTGCGCAGGGTCGCGTGAGCGCGGCCCGTCCGAGTGCGCGCCCGGTTCCCGAACGGCGCCTGCCGGCGGCGGTGTTCAACGGGCGCATGATCGCGCGCACCGCCCCGCGCGGCGCACGCGAGATCGCACACGCGCCGCGCACGGGCTCGCCAGCGGAGATCCCTCCCAGCAAGCGCTCGCTGCTGGTCACCTACCGCCGCAGCGGGAAGCCCGTGCCCACGCCCGTGTGGGCCGCCGAGGCCGACGGGCGCCTCTATGTGCGCAGCGAGCGCGCCGCCGGCAAGGTCAAACGCCTGCGCCGCGACCCGCGGCTGCTGGTGGCGCCGTGCACCGTGCGCGGCGAGCCCCTGGGTGCGCCGTTCGAGGCGCGGGCGCGCGTGCTCGACGCGGATGAGGAGCCGGTCGGCGAGCGGGCGCTCGCGGCGCGCTATGGGCTGGGTCGCGCGATCTTCGAGCGCGCGATGGACGTCCTGCGCGTTGACATGTGTTACCTGGAGATCACGCCCGGCGCGTGGGGGGAGTAGGCGGCTCAGGCAGTTGCGGCTGCCGTCGAGCGCCGCGCGGAGGGCCGGTGTGCCGGCGAGGCCGGTCCGGCGTCGACGAACGAGGGCGGGGCGATCTGCAGGTAGTGCTCGAACGCCCACTTGCAGAACCCGGGGCGCTCGAATGCGCGCACGACCGCCGTAACCGAGCGGCTCGGTGTCATGCGCCCAATGGCGCGCTGGGTGCGCAGCAGCCAGGCGTATTTGCGTGCGTGGCCATCCGAGAACGCGCCGTAGCGTGCCAGCGCGCCCGCGCGATCGCCGCGGCCTTCGACCACCGCGCGCAGCTCGCGCCCGCAGGCGATGCCGAAATACAGCGCCGTGCGGATTCCCTCGGCGGTTAGCGGCAGGCAGTGCCCGGCGGAGTCGCCGACGAAGAACACGTCGTCCTCGATTGCGCGGCGCAGTTCGTGGGGAATCCAGTTGCCCTGGTAGCCCAGCGGTGGCAGTTGCAGATCGCGCGCGAGGCGCACCGTGGGCTCCTTGACGTGGTGCGCGGGCCAGAAGGAGCCGATCCCCACCCGCAACTCATCGCCGGCGGGGAAGCTCCAGCCGTAGCCGGCGCGTATGTAGCGCGCGTCGATCCACAGCTCCATCTCATCTCCGGTGCCCTCCGGGTGGACCTCCAGACCGCGCGAGAGCCGCGCGTTGGGGGGCTGGATCGCGGGTGCGTTGGAGAGCACGCGCCGCCAGCCCAGCCCGTCGACGATCAGCGGCGCGCGCAGCTCGCCGCGGTCGGTGTGCACGGTGCAGCCCTCGCGGCGCGCGACGGTCGCCGTCTCGAATTCGATCTCTGGGGTCTGTCCCTGTTCCCACAGCAATGCGCACAGCTCGCGGTAATCGAAAGTCGAAAACGTCCACGGCAGCTTCCAGCGCGAGCTCGTCCACGGTGTGTGCACGGTCAGCTCGCCGAAGGTCTGGCGTAGCGAGCCCATCAGGTCGAGGCTCTCCAACCACCCGGTTGGGATACCGCAGGCCGAGGTCTGGCGCTCGCCGATCTCGTAGCGGTCGATCATCAGTACTCGTGCGCCGCTGCCGGCCAGCTCGCGGGCGACGGCGAGGCCCGCGAAGCTCGCGCCGCAGATGAGTACGTCGCAGTCGCGCGCCAGGCTCGTGCGGTCGGCGCCGCGCTTGGTCGCTCTCACTGGCATCGTCCGCGCAAATGATAGGAGTCGGCCCTCGACGATGGCGCTCGCACCCGCCGCGGACGGCGCGGCCTCCGCGGCCCGCAGCGCTGCGCTAGGCTTCGAGCGGTGCAAGCACTGATCGAGAAATCCGAAGCCCACGTCGTCGAGGGCTCCAACGGACTCCTGCTCGAAGTAGACGGGCAGATAGTCCCCAACTACGACGCCACCATGAAGCCATTCGAGGAGGGCGAGGTCGTCACCGGCCGCGTCGTCCGCATCGACAAGGACGAGGTCCTCGTCGACATCGGCTACAAGTCCGAGGGCGTCATTCCCTCCGGCGAGCTGTCGATCCGCAAGTCTGTCGACCCCAGCGATGAGGTCGAGCTCGGTGAGGAGGTCGATGCGATCGTCCTTACCAAGGAGGACCAGGACGGTCGCCTGATCATGTCCAAGAAGCGCGCCCGCTTCGAGAAAGCGTGGCGGCGCATCGAGGCGGCCGCCGAGTCTGGAGAACCTGTAGAGGGCACCGTGATCGAGGTCGTCAAGGGCGGGCTCATCATCGACCTCGGCGTCCGCGGCTTCCTGCCGGCCTCGCTTGTCGACATCCGCCGCGTGCCGAACCTCGACGAGTACCTCTCGACCAAGATCGAGACGAAGGTCATCGAGCTCAACCGCTCGCGCAACAACGTCGTGCTCTCGCGTCGCGCGGTCCTCGAGGAGGAGCGCAAGGAGGTCCGCCAGCAGATCCTCGACCGCCTGCAGCCGGGGCTTGTCGTGGAGGGTCAGATCTCGAACATCGTGGACTTCGGCGCGTTCGTCGACCTCGACGGGATCGACGGCCTGATCCACATCTCCGAGCTCTCGTGGTCGCACGTCAACCACCCTTCGGAGATCCTCAACATCGGCGACACGGTGCAGGTCAAGGTGCTCGACATCGACCGCGATCGCCAGCGCATCTCGCTCGGTCTCAAGCAGACCCAGGAAGATCCTTGGCAGCGGATCGTCGACACGTACAACATCGGCGATGAGCTGCAGGGAAGCGTCACGAAGGTCGTTACCTTTGGCGCCTTCGTGGAGATCCTCGACGGCGTCGAGGGCCTTGTGCATATCTCCGAGCTCGCCGCGCACCATGTTGAAAGCCCCCGCGAGATCGTCCATCCGGGCGATGAGATCCGCGTCAAGATCCTTGAGATCGACTCCGAGCGCCGGCGGCTCTCGCTATCGGCCAAGCGCGTCGAGGGACAGATCCTGCCGCTGCCGCGACCGGATGCTCCCGCTTCAGAGGTAGCTGACTCTGCGGAGGGATCCACCACCGCGGTTGACGACCAGGTCGACTCACAGGAGGCCGCGTCTGAGACGGCGCAGCCGGAGGCTCTTGATCCCGAGGTCGCGATGTCGGAGTCCACGGCGGAGGTTCTCGAGCCGCTCGCGGAGGCGCCTGAGGCTGTGGCCGAGGTCGCAGCGGAGCCTGTCGCGCAGGTTGCTGAGCCGGCGGCGGAGATACCCGTTGCTGCGGAGCCGGAGGCAGTTGCCGTCGAGTCCGAGGAGTCCCCTGCTGCGGAGTCGGAGGCGGTTGCCGCCGAGCCCGAGGAGCCCGCTGCTGCGGAGTCGGAGGCGGTTGCCGCCGAGCCCGAGGAGTCCGCTGCGGAGGTTGCTGCCGAGGAGCAGCCCGCCGTGCAGGCGAGCGAGCCTGAGTCGGTGACCGAGGAGGCCCCGGCGGCGGCAAGCACCGAGCCCGAGCCAGCGCCGGAGGCTCCCGAGGCTGCGGCCGCGGACCCCGAGCTCCAGCCGGCGACGGACTCTCCCGCGCAGGACTGATCCGACGCTGCCGATGGCGGCAGAGTCGGTCGTTCCCCTCGTCGGCCTGACGGGGGGCATGGGTGCCGGTAAGTCGACTGCGCTCGCCGCTCTTGAGGGTCTGGGGGCGGGAGTGCTCTCGACGGACGCGGTGGTGCACGAGCTGTACGCCGAGGATCCGCGGCTGCGCGAAGCGGTCGTGGAGCGGTGGGGTGCGGAGGTGGCGCCGGAGGGTGTCGTCGACCGCGCCGCCGTGGCACGGCGGGCGTTCGCGGACGGGCAGGAGCGTGGCTGGCTCGAGGGACTGCTGTGGCCGATGGTTGGCGAGCGGGTCGCGGCCTGGCTCGAGCGCGAACGTGCGCGGCGACCGCCTCTGCCGGCGCTGGTCGTGGAGGTTCCGCTGCTGTTTGAGGCTGGCATGGAGGGTCTCTACGACGCGACGATCGCGGTCGTCGCAGATGAGCCGCTGCGCGGCGAGCGCGCGGCGCGACGGGGGCATGCCTTAGAAGGCGAGCGCGCCGCGCGGCAACTATCCCAGGAGGAGAAGGCGCAGAGAGCGACCTTCGTGATCCGCAACGATGGGAGCGAGGGGGAGCTGGTGGAGAAGCTGTCGGCGATCCTTGTCAAGCTGAAGGGGTGAGCAGCTCCGTCACTGCACGAGCACGGTTGCAGGGTCCTCCGCGGCGAGGACGCTCGCTGCGGACGCTCTTGGGGCTGGCGGTTGCGGTGGGGGCGATAGCGCTGATCGCGCCGCACCTGGAGCACGCGGTGCACGAACTGGCGCTGCCGCTGCGCGACGCAAGCGTGATTCGTCAGGAGGGAGCGGAGAAGCACATCGACCCGGCGCTGATCGCGGCGGTCATCTACGCCGAGACGAAGTTCGACCCGCGGCCCTCCTCGGCGGGGGCGCAGGGGTTGATGCAGATCCTGCCGAGCACCGCGGAGTTTCTCGCGCATCTCTCGGGCGGCGTGAGCTTCCGGACCTCGGACCTGGCGACGCCCGAAGTCAACATCGCCTACGGCACCTACTACCTGCGCTACCTGCTCGATCACTACGCAGGCGACGAGATGCTCGCGGTGGCCGCCTACAACGCGGGTCTGACGAACGTCGATGAATGGGTTGCGCGGGCTCGCGCGCAGGGCGGGGAACTGACCCAGGCGAGCATCCCGTTCCCGGAGACCCGGGAATACGTGCACCGTGTGCTGAGCGCGCAGCGCGCCTACCGCGCGACCTATGCGCGGCAGCTGGGACTGGGGTAGGGCACGCTGAAGCTACTGTAGGGGGACCCGCCGATGCCGCCCTTCAAGCTCGACTCAGTCTTCACCCCGACCGCCGACCAGCCCAAGGCGATCGCGGCGCTCGCGGAGGGCGTTGAACAGGGCGAGCGCTTCCAGACATTGCTGGGGGCGACCGGCACGGGCAAGACGATGGCGATGGCGGGGGTCATCGAGGCGGTGCAGCGCCCGACGCTCGTGATCGCGCACAACAAGACGCTCGCGGCGCAGCTCTGCAACGAGTTCCGCACGTTCTTCCCGGAGAACGCGGTGGAGTACTTCGTCTCCTACTACGACTACTACCAGCCCGAGGCGTACGTCCCGAGCCGCGACCTGTACATCGAGAAGGACTCCGCGATCAACCAGGAGGTCGACCGCCTGCGCCACGCGGCGACCGCGGCGGTGTTCGCGCGGCGCGACGTGATCGTCGTGGCCTCGGTCTCTTGCATCTACGGCCTGGGCTCGCCGGAGGTGTACGAGATGAACATGCAGATCCTCAGGCGCGGCGAGGAGATCGACCGCGACAAGCTGCTGCGCAAACTCGTCTCGATCCAGTACACGCGCAACGACACGGCGCTCGCGCGCGGGACCTTCCGCGTGCGGGGAGAGACCCTGGAGATCTTTCCGGCCTACGCGCAGAGCGCGTTTCGGGCGACGCTGTTCGGGGACGAAGTCGAGCGGCTGCAGCACTTCGACCCGCTCACGGGCGAGCTGATCGAGGACGACCTCGAGCACGTCGCGATCTGGCCCGCGACGCACTACAACGTCAAGGAGGGCTCGATCGAGCAGGCCGTCGCGGACATCGGTAAGGAGCTCGAGGAGCGCTGCGCGGAGCTGGAGGCGGAGGGCAAGCTGCTGGAGAGTCATCGCCTGCGCCAGCGCACGCAGTACGACATGGAGATGCTGCGCGAGATGGGCTTCTGCTCGGGGATCGAGAACTACTCGCGGATCCTCGATGGGCGCAACCCGGGCGATCGGCCGTACTGCTTGATCGACTATTTCCCGAAGGACTTCATCTGCTTCATGGACGAGTCCCACCAGACCGTTCCGCAGGTGGGGGGCATGTATGAGGGGGACCGCTCGCGCAAGCGCACGCTGGTGGACTACGGCTTCCGGCTGCCGAGTGCGATGGACAACCGCCCGCAGACCTTCGACGAGTTCATGTCGATCACGCCGCAGCTGATGTTCGTCTCCGCGACGCCGGGTGAGTTCGAGCGCACGCGCTCGGGGCGGATCGTGGAGCAGATTGTGCGCCCGACGGGAATCGTGGACCCGGCGGTGGAGGTGCGCGCGACGCGCAACCAGATCGACGACCTGATGAATGAGATCCGCGCGCGCGTCAAGCGCGAGGAGCGGGTGCTGGTGACGACGCTCACGAAGAAGATGAGCGAGGACCTCTCGCAATACCTGCTGGAGATGGGTTTCAAGGTGCGCTACCTGCACTCCGAGATCGACACGCTGGAGCGCATCCAGATCATCCGCGCGCTGCGACTGGGCGAGTACGACGTGCTGGTCGGCGTGAACCTCCTGCGCGAGGGCCTGGATCTGCCGGAGGTCTCGCTGGTCGCGATCCTGGACGCCGACAAGGAGGGCTTCCTGCGCGGGGAGACCTCGCTGATCCAGACGATCGGCCGCGCGGCGCGCAACATCCACGGGACGGTGCTGATGTACGCCGACAAGGAGACCAAGGCGATGCGGGCGGCGCTGCAGGAGACCGACCGCCGTCGCGCGATCCAACTCGCCTACAACGAGGAGCACGGGATCACGGCGGCATCGATCGTCAAGGGCGTCTCGGACATCGCGGAGTTCCTACAGGGGGAGTCCAAGGTTCCGCGCGGCCGGCGCCGGCGCGGGGGGGAGCGGGCCAAGGCCAAGGAGCTCCCGCAGCACGAGCTCGAGCGCCTGGTTGTGGAGCTCGAGGAGGAGATGATCGCCGCGGCAGATGACTTGCGCTTCGAGTACGCGGCGCAGCTGCGCGATGAGATCCGCGAGCTGCGCCGCGACCTGCGCGAGGTGCAAGAGGCCGAGGGACCCGCTGCGGACGAACCGGAGCAGGCTGCGGCGCAGACACGCTGAAGTAGGCGCCGGTCCCTGACTGGGCTGTGCCGACATCCCGGTCGGGTAGGCTGCAACTAAGTTGGAGCTGGACCGTCAGAGCATCGAACGACGCGACTTCCCGATCGCGCGACGAGGGTACGACCCGGCGGCGGTCGACGCCCATTTGCGTGCGCTCGCCGCGGAAGTGCAGGAGCTGCGCGAGCGCCCCGCGCCGGGCCGCACGAACGAGTCGCTGGGCTCGGCGGCCGCGAGCCAGGTGCAGGGCATTCTGGAGGCCGCCGAGACGACGGCTGCCGATATCGAGCGCCACGCGGTCGAGGACGCGGCACGGATGCGCGAGGAGGCGGCGCTCGACGCCGAGCAGACGCGCTCGGACGCGGTAGAGCGAGCGCAGGCGCACGTCGCCGCGGTCGCCCAAGCAACCGCCGTGTTGCTGGGGCGCGTGGAGTCGATGGATGGCGAGGTGGGCGCGCTTGTGCAGAGCTTGCAGGCCGGCGCCGGGCGGCTCGCGGCCGACCTGGGCTCCGTGGAGGTCAACATGGGTGCGCTCTACGACGCGGCCAGCGGCCGGGTCTCGGCGACGCCCCAGCATGAGCACGGCGTCGGCGGCGGTACGGTGCCCGCGCAGTCCGGGATTGCGCCACAGACGCTCCCCAGTCCGGTCCGACCCGCCGGTGCCGCGCCGGTGGCGCCGCCGCCCGCTGCTGCACCGCCTGCCCCCGTGTTCTCATCGCCGCCCGCCGCGCCTGCGGCCCCGCTGGCGTCCGATCTCCGGACGCCACCCGCTCCGGCGCCCGCTGCAACCCAGCGTGCGCAGGAGCCCGCCGGATCGGATCTCGACGGGGCGCGCCTGGTCGCGCTCAACATGGCGCTCAACGGCGAGTCGCGCGAGCAAGCCGACCGCTACCTGCAAGAGAACTTCCAACTGGCCGACCGCACGAAGCTGCTCGACGAGGTCTACGCGGCGATCGAGGTCTGAGAGCCACACAGGGGAGGCGCATCCAACTACAATGCGCGCTCACCAATCCATGCGCCTGTAGCTCAGTGGTCAACGGCAACCTACGGGGTGCCAAAGAGCAGCGGCCTTTCAAGCCGCAGGTCGAGGGTTCGATTCCCTCCAGGCGCACTGCAAGAGAGCCCTGGGTCCACGCCGGGAGGTTGGGTGTCGTGAACGGCTCAACGGTGACGAAGACCGCCGCCAGCGGTGCTCAGGTGATCCTGATGACGCTGGCTGCCGGTCAGTTCCTGATGGCGCTCGACAGCTCGGTGATGAACGTCTCGATCGCGACCGTCGCAGAGGACGTCGGTACCACGGTCACCGGGATTCAGGGGGCAATCACTGCCTACACGCTCGTGATGGCGATGCTGATGATCCCCGGGGCGAAGGTCGGCGCGCTGATCGGCCGCAAGCGGGCATTCATGATCGGCTGCGTGATCTACGGCTGCGGCTCGTTCACGACCGCGCTCTCCCAGAGCCTGCCGGTGCTGTTGTTCGGTTGGTCCTTTCTGGAGGGTGTCGGCGCCGCGCTGATTCTGCCGTCGATCGTGGCGCTCGTCGCCGGCAACTTCCCGGCGGCCAGCCGTCCCGCGGCCTACGGGCTCGTGGCGGCCGCCGGAGCGATCGCGATCGCTGTCGGCCCACTGATCGGCGGGCTCGCCACAACCTATGCGTCATGGCGCTGGGTCTTCGCCGGTGAGGTCATGCTCGTGTTGGTCATCCTCGTGCTCGCGCGTCGCGCCGAGGACGCTCCCCCGGACCGTCGGGTGGAACTTGACCTGATTGGCGCGGTCCTGTGCGCCGCCGGCCTGGGCGTGTTCGTCTTTGGTGTGCTGAGGTCCGGTTCCTGGGGCTGGGTGGTACCAAAGGCGGGCGCGCCCCAGTGGTTCGGGATGTCTCCCGTGCCGTGGCTGATGGTCGCAGGGCTCGTGCTGGTCTGGTCGTTTCTGCATTGGGAGGCGCGCATGGTCGCGCGCAAGCAGGAGCCGCTCGTCGATCCGGCGCTGCTGCGCAACGGGCAGCTCACGGGCGGCCTGACCATGTTCTTCTTTCAATACCTCCTGATGATGGGGATTTTCTTCCTGCTCCCGCTGTACCTGTCGGTGGCCCTGGGGCTCTCGGCGATCGCGACGGGTGTGCGGATCATGCCGCTGTCCCTGACCCTACTGGCGGCGGCCCTGGGAGTGCCGCGGCTGCTCCCGCACGTCTCACCGCGGCTGGTTGTACGCGGCGGAATCCTCCTGATACTGCTCGGGATGCTGGTGCTCCTGGCCGCGATCGATGTCGATGCGGGGGCGGAGATCGTGACCGTCCCGCTGCTGCTCGTCGGACTCGGCCTGGGCGCCCTCGCCTCGCAGCTCGGCGCCGTGACGGTCTCGGCCGTGCCCGACGAGCAGAGCTCGGAGGTGGGCGGCGTGCAGAACACGGTGACCAACCTCGGCGCCTCGCTGGGCACGGCGCTCGCAGGCTCGATCCTGATCGCCGTGCTGACCGCGTCTTTTCTGACAAACATCGAGATGAACAAGGCGGTTCCGCAGAGCGTCAAGGACAAGGCGAACACCGAGTTGTCGGCCGGCGTCCCATTCATGTCCGACAAGCAGCTCCAGGCCGTCGCCGAGGAAGCCGGCGCGAGCAGCGAGGTGACGCAGGCGGCGCTCGAGGCCAACGCCCACGCTCGTCTCGATGGGCTCCGCGCTGGTCTCACGGTCCTAATCCTGATTGCCGCCATCGCGCTTTTCTTCGTCGGGCGAATGCCGACGCGACAACCCGGCTCCGGGCCGGTACGGGCTGCGGAGACGTCGCACGCACCGCAACAGCATCACGAGTGACCCTCGTTGGTCGTGGAGAGCTAAGCGCTTCCAGCTGCAGTGGCCTGCGCGGCTCGAAATTCGTTTGCAGCTAGGCCTCCTACCTCTCAGCCCTCCCTCGAGGCTTCTGCTGCACAAGCCGTACCTCCTCGGTATGCGCCCGCGAGGGGGCGGGGGAGGACTTGAGGATTGTGAGCATCGCGCTCAGCCGCCCGTGTCCTGAGTTGAGGAGAACCTTTCCGGTTGCGTTGAGCGTGATCCTGACGGTCGCGGTCTTCCCGGCGGGGATCACGAACGCAACTGTGCCGATGGTCTTCGTCTTCTTGCTCTCCTTGGCCGTCAGGGTCAGCTGACCGCTGCACCCGTGGCTGCCGGTGCAGGTCAGCTTGACCTCTGCGGCACGGGTACTTTGCACCGTGACGGTTGATCCAGCAAGCGACACACTGCCGGTCGCCGCAGGTGGCTCTTCCTTGCCGCGACTGGTGGCGGCTTCTTCTTCCTGGTGCTTCTTCGCGGCCGCAGCCGCGGCTTCTTCGCCTTGGCGCTTCAGCGTAGCTGCAGCAATTGCTTCTTCTTCGACTTTCCTCGTAGTGGCGGCCTCTTCGTTTCGTTTCGTTTCAGCTTCTTTGGTCTGCTGCCTTTCGTTCGCTTCCCGGTGTTCCCGCGCTTCCTGTTGTTCCTTTTCTTCGCGGCGTTCGCTTGCTTCCTGACGTTCCTGGGCCTCTGCTTCTACCGTCCCGGTGACGGTCTCGGTACCGCCGGTCTCGTGGTAGGAGATGCGCATCGTCTGTGCCACTTTTTTGCAGGCTTCCGCGAATCTGATCGAGATTTCGGGGCTGTGTTCGGGTGCGTTGGAGAACGAGCCCGACAAGGCGGCGGTCGTGGAGATGAAGGTGTAGGTCCGTCCCGTGGAAAGGACTGGGCATGGCTTGCCGCTTCCCGGCGGGCGGACAACTACTTCGATATGAGCGCTACCCAGCTGGATCGCGCCGTGCGAGGTCAGCTGCGAATAGTCTTCTCCAGCGTGCACGCCGGCCCCGGCGATCTCGAAGCCGAGGCGGCTGGCGGAGTCAAGTTCGACACTGCTCGCTTCTATGCTTTCGGCCGGATAGACGCCGGAGCCGATGTCGAGTTCGGCGGAGTCCGTCGTCAGCGGCCCTAGTGCTCCGCTTCCGTCGAAGAAGATGTGGTTCAAACTCACCGGATTATCATCCGCGGAGTTGAGTTCGCCGAAGAACTCCACGGCGCCATTGAAGATGCCCGCCTCGCTCGTATCAGTGCCGTCGATCGCTACCGGACCCACCTCTGTATTGTTTTCGAGAAAGAGTCCTGGCTCGTTGCTCAGGTCGACCGTGAGCGCGCTGGTGGAACCCGTGACATTGCCGCCGAGATCTAGATCGTTCTCGAGCAGGTGTTCAGGACCCTCGCCACCAATGCTCCAGGTCTGAGAGGCTTCGAGCGTGATCGGCAGAGCGAGTGCGGACAGTGTGAGCTGGCTCGTCACGGCTGCGGGAGACGCCGAAAGTCCCCCAGTGCCAAGGGTAATTGGTTCTCCGATGATCGAGTAGTTTTCGCCGTCGTCGATGTTCATCGATTCGGCGCTCAGGCCGCTGACATCGTTTTTGCTGCCATAACCGCACCCTTCGTTCGGCGTTTCGAAGGTGCATGGAACACCTGTGAGCGCCGGGAAATTCAGTTCTCCTATGGCTGTCGCCGATTGGGGTGCGACGCTGGATTCCCAGTTGTCCGCTGTCGACCATGTGGGCACGCCTTGGTCTGCCTTGTCGCTCCAGGTGAAGTTCGTGTCCGCAATCGCCGCAGGCGTCGACGCGAAGAATAGGCCACCAACCGTGAGCGCGCCCAGCACACGGATGATGCGCGTCCAGGCGTCGGCCTCACGAAAGTGTCCACGCTCCATCCACTTGGGAATCCTCACCGCGTTGCCCTCCGGTCCGCTGACAATGAGCAGCGAAGATATCAGATGCCAGAAGTATTCGATGATCGACTACTCCAGATCGCTGCCGAGAACAAGAAGCGCTGACCCGGCGCCGTTTCGATCCCGCCCGGGGCGGGTAAGCCAAGGCCATGAGTATCGGCAGCTCAATCTTCCTCATCGCTGTAGGCGCAATCTTGCGCTATGCGGTCACCGCAACGGTCTCCGGCGTCTCGATCCAAACGATCGGCCTGATCCTGATGCTCGCCGGCATCCTGGGCTTGGTGCTCTCGCTGTTCTATCTCCTTGCCTGGCGGCCAAGACGCGCTGGCGGGGAACGGATCGTTGAGCGGCCGCCCTACGAACCACCCGAGACCTACTGACAGCTCTCACCGCGCCCCGCCGGCTCCCGAGGACGAGCGCGTACGGGTGTGCGGATGGCGGCGCTTCGGTCTAGCCTGTATCACCGCCTGGGCCAATGCTTGCGCGTGTTCCACCCGCAATTGTGCAACCTTTGCCCACCGTGGTACGTCTAGGGACTGCAGCTCAATATTTGACGTCCCAAGCGGAGGCTCACCGAATGATCTTTCACAGCAGCGATAGGCGACGCACCCACGGGGGCGTGGTTTGATGCCGTCCTCGGAGCGGGTGCTGATGGACCGCGTCGCGGCCGGGGAGCAGGAGGCCTTTGGGCTGCTCTTGGCGCCTTATCGCGCGATGCTGCTGCAGTTCGCCGCCGGTCGCCTGGGGGGCGATGCGCATCTCGCCGAGGACATCCTGCAGGAGGCGTCGCTCAACGCCTACCGCGCCCTCATGGCCGGCGCGAGGCCCGAGAACCTGCGCGCGTGGTTCTTCACGATCGTCCGCAACTGCGCGAGCAACGCGCGGCGCGCGGGGCGCACGAGCGTGCCAATCGAGGAGCATCACGAGGCGGACGACTCCCAGGACCCCGCGCTCGCGCTGGTGCGTCGCGAGCGCGTCGCGCTACTGATGGGCGCCCTCGGCGAGCTGCCCGACCGTCAGCGCCAGGCGCTCTTGGGGCACGCCTTGGAGGGGCACAGCTATCGCGAGATCGCCATTCGCCAGGATTCCACGGTCTCCGCGGTAAAGACGCTCATCCACCGCGCGCGGCGCAGCCTCGGCGCTGCTCCCCACCTGGCACTCCTGCCGTTCCCCGCGGGCGCGCGGCGCCTCGCGGGGCTCTTCACCCGCGGCCCTTTCGCGGGCAAGGCCGGCGGCGCGAAGGGCGTCCTCGGCATGGCCGCACAGGCACTCGGCGCGGCCGCGGTCACGACGGGCATCCTCATGGCCGTTCCCGGTGCGGGCCCCAGCTCCGTGATCGCTGGAGGTCTGCCCCAGCACTCCCACAAGACACACCGCGTGTCCCACCGTCACCCCGGCGGCCACGGGCGCGCCACGCACGGAACCTCGCAGCGCGTCATCCACGGCGAAGCGCGCCGCGCCATCGCGCAGTGCGTCCACGGGACCCGCAAGCCTAGGCACTACTCCGCGGCTGCGCTGCTCTACGCCAGGCACCACCTCCCGACTGAAGTCATCGAGTACACGGACTGCTCGGATCAGCTCACCCACGAGCTCCTGCACGCGATCGGCGGCACCCCGCGCAAGCACCGCTCGCGGCATCCGCGGCGTGCGAGTCACCGCAAGCAGTCTCGCTGACGTTGCAGGGTCGCTGTAATACCCGGTCCGCTTTGATGCGTCGCGGTCAGCGGTCGAGCGTGATCACTGCGCTGCCATGGAAGCGGCCTGCCCGCAGGTCCTGCAGGGCGCGCGCGGCGTCGGCGAGCGCGTAGGGGTGAACGTCGGTGTGTACGGGCACGCGGGGAGCGAGCTCCAGGAACTCGCGGGCGTCGCTGCGTGTGAGGTTGGCAACCGAGCGGATCGTGCGCTCGCCCCACAGCTGCTCGTAGGGAAAAGTCGGGATGTCGGACATGTGAATCCCGGCGCACACGACCGTGCCTCCCTTTGCGAGGGCGCGCAAGGCTCGCGGTACGAGCTCGCCGGCGGAGGCAAAGATGATCGCGGCGTCGAGCTGCTCCGGAGGCGGGGTAAGTGAATCGCCGGCCCACTCGGCGCCGAGCTGGAGGGCGAAGGCCTGGGTGGACTCGTCTCCGGGGCGGGTGAAGGCAAACACGCGCCGGCGTTGGAAGCGGGCCACCTGGGCGATGATGTGCGCCGAGGAGCCGAAGCCGTAGAGGCCGATCCGCTCGGCCTCGCCAACCATCCGCAGCGCTCGGTAGCCGATCAAACCAGCGCACAGCAGGGGCGCTGCTTGAAGGTCTGAGAAGCCGTCGGGCAAGGCAAAGCAAAAGCGCTCGTCGGCGAGCGTCAGCTCGGCGAAGCCCCCGTCGATGTCGCGTCCGGTGAAGCGCGCGAGATCGCAAAGATTCTCGCGGCCGCTGAGGCAGTAGCGGCAGTGACCGCAGGTCCATCCCAGCCACGGGATACCGACGCGCGTGCCGAGCGCCAGCGGCTCATTTACACCCGGTTCTTGCTCACCGCGCGCGATCACGGTCCCGACGATTTGGTGGCCGGGGATGATCGGAGGCCGCGGAATCTCGACCTCTCCGTCGAGCAGGTGCAGGTCTGTGCGGCAGACACCGCAGGCAGTGACTCGCACGAGGATCTCGTTTGCGCGCGGCTCGGGTTCGGGAAGCTCGACGGCTTGCAACGAGCCCGTGTGCTCTATCCGCATTGCCCGCATGCGCGGATAATGCTAGCTGCGTACTCAGGCATGGACTGACATCACCTCCGACAGCGGACCTACGAGCTTGGCTATGGTGAAGCAGATGCCGGCACCTGCTCGACGCCTCAATCCCCTCCGAACGCGCTAGAAACGCAGTGCAGACACCGGACAGGCGCGTGTGGCGGCAGGCGATGGGTGGCGGACTGGCGGTTGCCGGACCGGCCCCGCTCGAGCGCGACCGTCAGCAGGCGCGGCGGGGGACATCTCGTGCGAGCCTCACCGTGCCACTCCTGGCGCTGGCCGGCTACTGCGGCCTGTCGGCGCTGCTGTTCGGACGCGGCACGCTCGGCGATCTGGCGCACGTCGTGGAGGGATTCGGTCAGGCGCCGCCGTACTACGGACACGACCAGAGCGCCTACGTGTGGTCGCTGGCGTGGGCGGCGCGCGCGCTGGCGCACCTGCAGAACCCATTCCTGACACACGAGATCTTTGCGCCGGCCGGTTACAACCTGGCGTGGGCGGCGAGCCTCCTCGGGCCGGGGATCCTCTTCTCTCCGATCACACATGTGTTCGGGGCGGTGGTGAGTTACAACCTGCTCGCGCTCGCCGCGCCGGCGGTGGCGGCGTGGACGGCGTTCCTGCTCTGCCGGCATGTCAGTGGGCGCGTGGCGCCGGCGCTCGCGGGGGGGCTGCTTTTCGGCTTTGGCACGTACGGCAGTGGGGAGGCGATCAATCACCTCAACCTGGCACTCGTGGCGCTGGTGCCGCTGGCGGTCCTGCTCGTGCTGCGCCGCCATGCGGGGCTGATGCGGCGGGGTCGTTTCGTCATCGCACTGGGGCTGCTGCTGGGCTTGCAGTTCTGGACGTCCACCGAGGTCTTCGCATCGCTGGCGCTGTTTGGCGGTGTGGCTTTCCTGCTGGCGGCGCTGTTCGCGGATAGCGAGCGACGGCGGGCGATCGGGACCTGCGCGGTCGAGACGCTGGGGGCGTTGCTGCTGGCGCTGGTGCTGGCGGGTCCCTATCTCTATTACGCATTGCGCTACCCGAACCCGGTGAGCGGGATCGCTACCGCGGACGCGGGCGCGGATCTCGCGAACTTCGTGATCCCGAGCCAGGTGACGGGGCTGCACGGCTCGGGCTGGATAGCGGCGGACGCGGCGCAGCTGCACGGCAACCTCACCGAGCAGCTCGCCTACCTGGGGGTGCCGCTGATCCTGCTGCTCGGTGCGTACGCGGTCGAGTTTCGCGGCTCGCGACTGGCGCGCGGCCTACTGGTCTTCGTCGTGGTGGGCGTACTCATGAGTCTCGGCGCGCATGTCTACCTCGACGGGAACGCCACCGGCATCGCGCTGCCGTGGTCGATCCTCGGGGAACTGCCGCTGCTGCGCTTCGCGAGCCCGGACCGCTTCGTGCTGTACGTGTGGCTCGCGGCCGCGCTCGTCGTCGCCTGCTGGCTCGCGCGGCCGCGGCGCGCGGTCGCGCGCTGGGCGCTCTTCACGCTCGTCGTGGTCTCACTGGCGCCGAACCTGACGGGTGTGCCGTGGGCGACGCGGGTCGACGCCCCGCGCCTGCTGGCGACGCCGGCGCTGGCGCGCTACGTGCCCACCGGCAGCACCGTCCTGGCGCTGCCCTTCGGGATTGCCGGCGACTCGATGTTCTGGCAGGTCGAGGCGGATTTCCGCTTCCGGCTGGCGGGCGGGTATATCTCGACCGGGGTCCCGGCGGCCTACGAACCTTACATTCACTTCATCCATCCCCTGGAGGGTGGGCTCGTCTGGAGTCGCGCGCGCCAGCAGCTTTGCGCCTTCGCCGCTATGACGGGTGCCGATGTGATCCTGCTGCGCGAACACTCGCACGGGTACTGGCCGCAGCTACTGGGTCCACTAGGGGTGCACGCGCGGCGTGCGGGCGGATTCTTGATCTATCCGCTGGACGGAGTTGAAGGCCGGCGAGCATGTCGATCGTAGGCGAGTCCAGACATATGCTTTTCGAGGAAATCAGCAGCCACCCAACCGAGGTGAGGAGGAGCGTCGATGATCGTTACCACGATGAACGACCTGCCGGGATACGAGATCGAAGAGGTGCTGGGTGAGGTCTTTGGCCTGACGGTCCGCGCGCGCAACATCGGCTCGCAGATCGGGGCCTCGTTCAAGTCGCTGGTGGGGGGCGAGCTGAAGGGCATGACGAAGATGCTCGCCGAAGGGCGCATCCACGCCCAGGAACGGCTCGTGGAGGCGGCGCAGGAGAAGGGCGCGGACGCGATCGTCGCGTTTCGCTTCGACACCTCGGAGCTCGGTACGACCTGGACCGAGATCTGCGCGTACGGCACCGCGGTGCGCGCGACGCGGCGCGTCGGCGGGTGACTGCGGACGGGAGGACGGCGCGAGCGTGCGCGAGCTCTTGAAAGCATCGCGCGTGCGTCTGCGCTAGCTTTGGCGCATGGGTGAGCGCACCACGTACGCGCCGGGCACGTTCTGCTGGGTCGAATTGACGAGCACCGATCAGGACGCGGCGAAGTCCTTCTACGGTGCGTTGCTCGGCTGGGCGTACGACGACCGGCCGGTGGGCGACGGTGGCTATGTCTATTCGATGGCGCAGGTCGACGGCAAGAACGTCGCGGCGATCGCGGCGCAACCCGACCAGCAGCGCGAGGCGGGGGTGCCGCCGCTGTGGAACTCCTACGTCTCGGTCGCGGACGCCGATGCGACGGCCGCGCGCGCGGCGGAGCTCGGCGCGACGGTGCACGCGCCGCCGTTCGACGTGATGGACGTGGGGCGCATGGCCGTGATCCAGGACCCGCAGGGCGCGCACTTCGAGATCTGGCAGCCCAAGGAGCACATCGGCGCGAGCCTTGTCAACGCGCCGGGGGCGCTGGTCTGGAACGAGCTCGCCTCGCCGGACCTGGAGGCCTCGAGCGCGTTCTACGGCGCGCTCTTCGGCTGGAAGGTCGCGCAGTTCGAGGGCAGCCCGGAACCGTACCTGTCGATCAAAGTCGGCGAGGCCAACAACGGCGGCATGCGCGCCAACCAGGAGCCCGGTCCGCCGCCGCACTGGCTCGTGTACTTCGGTGTCGAGGATCTCGAGGCGTCGTTGCAGCAGGTCGCGGAGCTGGGCGGCAGCGTGCACGGCGGACCGATCGACATCCAGATCGCGAAGATCGCGGTCGTCGGCGACCCGCAGGGCGCGATCTTCGCGCTGTACGCGGGCGCGCTAGAGCCGTAGACACGCGGCGTGCCTGCCGGCAGCGAGCCGGGAACGTGAGGCCAGAATTGAGCTAATGCCGCAAAAAACGTGCTAATTGAAGCATGTTTTAGCTCGATTATGCGACCATTAGTACGATGCGTAGTTTTATCGACCTCGACAGGACGTTCGGCGGCCAGCCGCGCGAGCTCGGCCCCGTCCTGGCTCGGATCGATACCGGTCGCGGTCGCGAGGGACTCTTCGAGGACCAGCGCCCGCAGCTTCTGAGGCAGCTCTCCGAAAGCGCGCGCGTCGCATCGATCACCGCCTCCAACGCAATCGAGGGCGTCGTGCTCGAGCGTGGGCGGGCGCAGCGCATCGCGGAGGGCGCGCCGCGCTTTCGCAATCGCAACGAGCGCGAGTTCGCCGGCTATCGGGACGCGGTGGACGCGCTGATACGCCTCGATGCATACGAACCGCTGAGCGTCCCGTTCGTGCTTTACCTGCACCGCCTCGTCTTTCACCATGCCGGCGGACGGGGTGGCTACCTAAAGAGGGATCAGAACCTGATCGTCTCCTACGAGAGCGGCCGTCGCGAGACGGTCTTCGCGCCTCCCGCCCCGGAGGAGACGGAGTTTCTCCTGAGTGAGCTACTGGCTCGCTATGAGGAGGCCAAGCGAGCGGCGCTCGCGCACCCCGTCGCGCTGATCGCCGTGCTGGTCCTCGACTTCCTCGCGATCCACCCGGTTGCCGACGGCAACGGCCGCGTCGCGCGGCTGCTGACGACGCACGAGCTGCTCGCACAGGGCTACGGGGTCGCGCGCTACGTGAGCATCGAGCAGCGGGTCTTCGAATCCAAGAACGCCTACTACAAGAGCCTCTACGACTCGCAGCGCGCCTGGCATGAGGGCGAGCATGACATCTGGCCGTGGACTTCGTACCTCGCGCGCATCCTCGCCGATGCCTACGACGATTTCGAGCAGCGCCTCGCAGCTACCGGCGAGCCGGCCGGCAGCAAGCAGGAGCAGGTTCGCGACTACATCCTGCACCAGGCGCCGCGGGGATTTCGCAGGCGCGATATCGAGCGCGCGCTCCCCGGTGTCAGCGTTGGGACGATCCGGCTCGTGCTCAAAGGGCTGCGCGACGCCGGAGAGGTCAGGCCGGAAGGGACCGGGGCGGGGGCGCGCTGGCGGCGGTCGTAGGGCTCAGTCGCTCCCGCGCGCTTTGCGGTAAACGCGCTTGGCGTAGAAGTCCTTCAGCACCTGTTGGAACTCGGGATCATCAAGGATGCGCTTGAAGATCTCCTCGTTTTCGTCCATGCGGTCGATCACGGTGTTCATGAAGCGCCGGTCGAACGCGAGGCGGAAGTTCTCGATCGTGTTGCTGCGCGCCTGCGCGATCACCTCGCCGTCGTCGATCCAGCCCTGCTCGAACTGATCGAAGAGCAGCTGGTCGCGCTCGTCGAGCTTGAGTCCGAAGCGCTCGTTGAGCTCGTTGACGATCTCGGAGAGGTGCTCGAGCTGGGGGTCATTCTTGCGGCCCGTCCCGTCTGCGAAGAGCGAGGTGACCTCGCTGTCGTCGGCGTCGAGTGACATGGCACCTTCGAACGTGCGCTCATTGCGCAGATGGGTGAGCTCGACCTCCTCGCCGAGATCGAGGTGCTCGGCGGTAGCGGAGTCACGCAGTAGCGAGGCGAGCGCGCGGCAGTAGGTGTAGTCGCGCTCGAGGCTCGCGTCGCCGAACCCGACGATCTGGGAGAGGAACGAGTAGATACGCGCAAAGCGGTTGAGGGCGTCCTTGAAGGCGAGCCGATCCTCCTCGCTGAGCGTAGCGAAGCGCTCGACCGCGGGATCGAGCAGAGCATGAACACGTGCATGGCCCTTGGCGCTCTTGGCTGCGAGCAGCTCGGCGACGGCGGCTGCGACCTCCTCGTCGCGCAGCACGTCGAAATCGTTCAGTCGCCGGCGGGTATCGAACAGCACGTTGGGGTCGCTCGGCGGGGCGACGGTGCGCCCGTAGTAAGGCGCGAACGCCGCCGCGATCTCCTCGGCGTCGTTGCGGAAGTCGAGCACGAACGTGTCGCTCTTCTCGTCGTGGATGCGGTTCAGGCGCGAGAGCGTCTGCACGGCGGCGAGGCCGGTGAGGACCTTGTCGACGTACATCGTGTGCAGCAGCGGCTGGTCGAAGCCGGTCTGGAACTTCTCCGCGACGATCAGCACCTGGTAGTCAGTGCCGCCTAAGCGCTCGGCGGTTTCGGAGGCGGGGAACTCGTTCATCTGCGCCTCGGTGTAGGGCGCTTCGTGCTCATCGATCACCTTCCCGGAGAACGCGACGAGCGCGGCGAGCTCGCTGTAGGACTGCTTCTTGAGGTATGTGTCGATCGCTTGCTTGTAGCGAACGGCGTGCAGACGCGAGGAGGTGACGACCATCGCCTTGGCTTTGCCACCGATCTTCGCGGCGGTGTGCGCGCGGAAGTGCTCGACGATGACCTCGGCCTTCTGCGCGAGGTTCGTGGGGTGCAGCGAGACGAAGCGCGCGATCGCGCGCCGCGCCTGGGGCGCTTCGTAGCTCGGGTCCTCGGCAATCGCCTTCTCGATGCGCCAGTAGGTCTTGTAGGTGGTGTAGTTTGCGAGCACATCGAGAATGAATCCCTCCTCGATCGCCTGGCGCATCGAGTAGAGGTGAAACGGCTCGTATCTGTCGGTGGTGGGGTTGAGAGTTCCGAAGAGCTCTAGCGTGCGCGCCTTGGGCGTGGCGGTAAACGCGAGGAACGAGAGGTTCTTCTGTGCTCCGCGTGCGCCGACGGCCCTGGTGAGGGCCTCTTCCACGGGGTCGACTGCGGCCGCGATGAAGCCGGCGTCCTCGGCCTCGGCGGCGGTGAGCTCCTGCTCCTCCGTGTAGCCGAGCGCGAGGCGCAGATCCTTCGCCGCTTCGCCGGTCTGCGAGGAGTGGGCCTCGTCGACGATCACCGCGTAGCGCCGGCGGGGCAGCGCGGTGATCTTCTCGATCACGAACGGGAACTTCTGCAGTGTGGTCACGATGATTCGCGCCTGTTCGCCTTCGAGCGCCTCGGCGAGTTGGTTTGAGTCTTTGTCGATCCGCACCACGACGCCGCGGGTCTGCTCGAACTGGTAGATCGTCTCCTGTAGCTGACGGTCGAGGATCACGCGGTCGGTGATGACGACGACCTTGTCGAAGACCTGCTCGTCCTCGGCGTCGTGCAGCGTGGAGAGGCGGTGTGCGGTCCAGGCGATCGTGTTCGACTTGCCGGAGCCGGCGGAGTGCTCGACGAGGTAGTCCGAGCCCGGGCCGTCCGCTCGTGCGCTCGCCTCGAGCGCGAGCACGGCGTCCCACTGATGGAAGCGCGGGAAGATCACTTTCTGAGCCGCACGTTTCGCCGCGGCCGAGCCTTTCGCGGGACGCTCGACGTGGATGAAGCGGGCGAGCAGGTCCATCCAGGCGTCGCGCGTCCACACGCGCTCCCAGAGGTAAGCGGTGCGGTGCCCGTCGGGATTCGGCGGATTACCGGCGCCTTCGTCGTGGCCGAGGTTGAAGGGCAGGAAGCGCGTGGCGCGGCCAGCGAGCTTGGTGGTCATCGCGACGCGCTCGGGATCGACCGCGAAGTGCACGAGCGCGCGGCGTGTGAGCGTGACGTTCTTGGGGTCGCGGTCGTTGCGGTACTGCTCGATCGCGTGGTCGATCGTCTGCTGCGTGAGGGGGTTCTTCAGCTCGGCGGTCGCGGTAGGGATGCCGTTGACGAGCAGCGCCAGGTCGACTGTCTTGTTCGACTCGGGCTCGAATGCGAGCTGGCGGGTGACCGTCACGCGGTTTGCGTCGTAGAGCACCTGCAGTTTGGGTGTAAGGCCGCTCGCGGGCTTGAAGTAGGCCAGTTGAATCGTGATGCCAAGGTCGATTGCGCCGTGGCGGAGGATGTCGAGCGTGCCACGGTTGTCGATCTCGGCGGCGAGCCGCTTGGTGAAGCCGCGCTGGGCGGCGTCGGGGTCGTTGCCGTAGCGGGCGAGCAGGGCGGTCCACGCTTTGGGTTGGGTCTCGCCGATGAAGGTGAAGAGTTCGGCGGTGTCCAGGCCGAGGGCGCGGTCGAAGTTGGCGGGGAGGGAGCGTTTGTAGCCGCCACGGTCGCGGAGCCAGGCCTCGATGGCGTCCTCGAATAGGTGCTCGTTGAGGGTCATGGTGTGATGCCCTGGATGTCGAGCTCGCCCGTTACTGCGGTGGCGATGAGAGCCTGACGGTGCTCCTTAAGACGGGCGATCTGAATCGTCAAGCGCTCTTGTATAGCGGCGATCTTGCTCAGTTGCTGTTCCGCTGCGTCAACGATCTTCCTCTGTTCGGAGATTGGTGGAAGGGGGACGCGAAAGCTCGCTATCTTTGATGTGCTCGTGCTGGCGATTCCTGTCGTCTTGCTAGCGGTCATCTCGAAATACGCTCGCGCATACGGGGTGCGAGTGACGAGCGCAAGATACTCTGGGAGGAGAAGATCCGGAGAGGGGCGGATTGCAAAGATATGATTCTGATGTAGGCATGGTGTGATGGTTCCTGGCCAGATAGTACCTCGTCCGAGCTTGTCGGGATCTCCTCCCTCAGTCATCAAGACGTCCCGAGGATTTAGGGTGCACCGGGCTGCCAATGCTCGCGAGACATTGACGCTCTTGAGCTCCTCTAGGTTCAATGATCCGTCTTGAACATTGGCCACTCGTAAGTATGGCAGCGTAACTGTTAGTTGGTGTTCGTCGCGGTTGGCGTCCAAGGTAAGTCCTGTTTGAATACGCGCTACAGAGCCAAGTCGCGTACAGCGAATGTCGTTGGCGACGGAGATGGTTCCGTCATTGTTATGTTTCATCAGTGGGTCGATAGAGGCTGAAGTCAAGGACCGAATGCGCTCTAGGAGCAGCCCAATCATCCGGTGCTTCTTCTCGATGAGTGCGTCGATTCTTGTGGTAGCGACAGTAAGATAGGCAGCGATAGTTTGCTGTCTCGAACATGAGGGAAATTCGACTAAGCAATCACCTAGCCTTTCCCAGCTAGTACGCGGCATCTTTGCACCGTCCGATGTTGCGACTGCCCACTCAATTACAGGTTTGCTCACCATTAAGTAATAAAACCATTGGGAAAAGACGCCAATGTTCGGACGGAGACATAGCAGCTCGGTTGACGCGAATACCTGTCGGTCTACCAACCAGACCTTCGCGAGATAAGGACGCAGCTTGCCAAACAGAACGTCGCCAGGATTTGCGGCAACGAGGCCATCTTCGGTAGCTTGCCGACTTGGCAGCGTCAGTCTTGGTTGGAGCTTTCCAGTTTCTGACTCGATGTGCTCTAGAGCGATATATGGATGCGCAAGTCCGCTGTCGCACAAGGTAACATGATGGGCAAGATGCTTGAGGCGTACTTTCATTCTGCGATCCTACTCAGAAGATCTTGGATCTCTCCCTCCAAGGCCTTAATCTCAGTGTCGATCTCCAAAAGTGGCCGCGGCGGGACATATTTATAGAAGTACCGCGTAAGCGGTATCTCATACCCAATTCGCGTCTTGCTGTGCTCTACCCAACTATCCTTGGCATAAGGACGGATCTCGGCATCGACATAGTCTTCGACAGCGCTGCCATGCTCGATGCTCGCAAGTCGCCCGGTCGGATCTGCCTCCCACGACACCGGCATCTCCGGTAGCGGCACGTTCTCGTTTTCACGCAGGTCGGGGTCGGGCTCGGGCTCGTCCTTGCGATTTGTGATCACGGGTGCCTCGGGGTCTTTGACGGCTAACGCATTCCACAGCTGTTTCGCAATAGCTTTCGGCGCTACCCCAAGCCTCTCCATCATAAGGTCCGGCTCAGTGGTCGAGAATCCGACAAGCCCCTCCAGTCGGCCAGCGATATCCCGCTGCTCCTCCGCCGTCAACTTCCCCCACTGCTTCGTCTCCACCAACCGCGCAACCCCCTCAGCGGTGGCCTCCCACCGTACCCGCAGCGGCCGCTCGACCGTGACCCGCTGATACCCAAACGCCTCATTCGGAAAGATCTTCACCTTCTCACCCTCAGCAAAGCCCGCATACAACCGCGTGATCTCTGCGATCTGCTCCTCGCTGATTGCCTTGCGCTTGTTCCCAAGCGACTTGCGCATCTTTACCCAAAGCTCGCGCGCGTCGACAAGCTGCACCTTCCCGCGCCGGCGGGGATGCTTGCGGTTGCTGAGCACCCAGAAGTAGGTTGAGATGCTGGTGTTGTAGAAGAGCTGGTCGGGCAGCGCGACGACGGCCTCGAGCCAGTCGTTCTCGATGATCCAGCGCCGGATCTCGGACTCTCCGGAACCTGCGCCGCCGCTGAAGAGGGGGGAGCCGTTGAAGACGATCGCGAGGCGGCTGCCGCCCTCATCGACGGGCTTCATCTTCGAGATCATGTGCTGTAGAAACAGGAAACTGCCGTCGTTGATGCGCGGCAGGCCGGCGCCGAAACGACCGGCGAAGCCGCGCTGCTCGTGCTCGTTGCGGATGACGCGCTCGACCTTCTTCCACTCGACGCCGAAGGGCGGGTTGGCGAGCATGTAGTCGAAGGTCTTGCCCTCCTGCCCGTCGTCGCTGAAGGAGTTGCCGCAGACGATGTGCGAGGGATTCTCGCCCTTGAGCATCATGTCCGAGCAGCAGATCGCGTAGGTCTCGTCGTTGAGCTCCTGGCCGAACACTTCGAGACTGGCGTCAGGGTTGTGCTCGCGCAGATACTCCTCGGCAATGGACAGCATTCCGCCGGTGCCGCAGGCGGGGTCGTAGAGCGTCTTGATAGCGCCCCGGTCAGCGAGCGTCTGGTCGTCTTCGACGAACAGCAGGTTCACCATCAGGCGGATGACCTCGCGCGGGGTGAAGTGCTCGCCGGCGGTCTCGTTGGAGAGCTCGGAGAAGCGTCGGATGAGCTCCTCGTAGAGGTAGCCCATCTCGAGGTTCGAGACGACCTCGGGGTGCAGGTCGACATCGGCAAAGCGCGAGACGACGAGGTACAGCAGGTTCGCGCGGTCCAGACGCGCGATCTGGACGTCGAAGTCGAACTTCTGCAGCATCTCCTGTGCGCCGGGGTTGAATCCGGCGAGGTACTCCAGCATGCCGCCCGCGAGCTGGCCGGGATTGCCGAGCAGCCGGCGGAAGTCGAGCGGGGTGGTGTTGTAGAAGCCTTGTTTCGCGACGTTCTGCAGCACCCGCTCGGGGTTATCGACGCGCTCTTTGAGCCGCTGCGCGCGGGCGAGCACGTCGGACTTCGTCTGCTCGAGCACGCAGTCGAGGCGGCGTAGGACCGTGAGCGGCAGGATCACCTTGCCGTACTCGGAGCGTTTGTAGTCCCCGCGCAGCAGATCCGCGACGGACCAGATGAGCTCGGCGTGGTTGTCGATCTTGGCCTCGGCCATGCCGTGTTCCCCTCCCTTTCCGTCGTCGTGATCGCTGTTCCCGCTGCCGGGAGGCTACCGAGGAGCCGGTCGGAACCGCCGGTGGGCGGTGTCGTCCGGCGGCCGCTAGCGACGAGCCTCCGCGCGAGCGCGCCATCCACTAGTCGTGAGTACGTTCGTCTGCAAGAATGTGCTCATGGCGACGCCTCGCGCACGACGAGCTCCGCCCGACCCAGACCTTCCGCTCTATCGGATGGACGTCAACACGTACCACCGGCTGGCAAGCACGCGCGCGTTCTCGAAGAGCTGGCGATGCTTTCTTGTCGCGGGGTGCGGCAACGGGTGCAGATGCCGCTCGAAACGGATTGGGGCACGCTGAGTCGGATCTTCTGCTCATTGCAGGGCCGCCACTACCCGAGCAGCACCCCCGCATGGTGCTGCTCGTCGTCGAGGTCGCCGTGAGTCGCACGCCGAAGACCGTGCAGAAAGGCGGCCATGTATGCCGCTGCGCCGGTCCGACCTATTGGCTCGTCGACGTTCCCGCCCGCGCCGTGGAGGTCCGCGCTGAGCCGGGGCCGCGCGGTTACGAGCGCTGCGAGGTTGGCGATGTCGACCCCTCGCCCCGCCGAGGGCGTTCCGGACCTCGATGTCGCCCAGCTGTCCGCCGCCGCCGCTCTCTGAGCGCTGACTGACGCATATATATGCAACGCCCGTTTCGACCCGGTTGACCTCCCGTGGGCGCGCCCGCCCGCGCGGCCGGCCTTCCCGTGCCTGCACCTGCGCCCCGCCGCGCGCCCACGCACGCGCGCGCGGCGGGCCCCCAAAAACCGAACATCTGTTCCCCTTCGTATGATGTGTGTCCGATGCCGCAGAGCAACCAAATCGTCGTCTCGGGTGCGCGCGAGCACAACCTGAAGGACATTTCGCTGACCCTCCCGCGCGACGCGCTGGTGGTGATCACGGGTCTGTCGGGCTCGGGCAAGTCGAGCCTGGCGTTCGACACGATCTACGCGGAGGGCCAGCGGCGCTACGTGGAGTCGCTCTCGGCCTACGCGCGCCAGTTCCTGGGCCAGATGGACAAGCCGGACGTGGATTCGATCGAGGGCCTCTCGCCGGCGATCTCGATCGACCAGAAGACGACCTCGCGCAACCCTCGCTCGACGGTGGGCACGGTGACGGAGATCTACGACTACCTGCGCCTGCTGTGGTCGCGCGTGGGCAAGCCGCACTGCCCGATCTGCGGACGCCCGATCGTGGGGCAGTCGGCGGAGCAGATCATCGACCAGGTGATGGAGCTGCCGCAGGGCGCGCGCTTCATGGTGATGGCCCCGATCGTGCGCGGCCGCAAGGGCGAGTACGGCAAGCAGCTCGAGGAGCTGCGCGCCGACGGCTTCACGCGCGTGCGGATCGACGATCGCGTCCGCCTGCTGGAGGAATCGATTGTGCTCGACAAGCGCTACAAGCACGACATCGCGGTCGTGATCGACCGCCTGATCATGCGCCCCGACGTGCGCAAGCGCCTGGCGGACTCGATCGAGACCGCGGTGCGCCTGGCGGACGGGCTGGTCGAGATTGAGATGATCGGTTCCGCCCTGGCGGGCTCCACCCGCGGGGTTCGCGACGCCTCCGAGGGCGAGCCCGCGGAGGCAAAGGACAGCGGCAGGGAGCGCGGTGGGAAAGCGGCGGGTGCGGCCAAGGACGGCAGCGGGCGCGCGACAGGGGCGCTCGGCACGCGCGCGGCGGCCGCGCAGATCGTGCCCGGCGAGCTGCCGGCGGAGGGCACGGTCTTCACTTTCTCGGAGCGCTTCGCGTGCCCCGAGCACGGCCCCTCGCTGGTCGAGCTGGAGCCGAGGATCTTCTCGTTCAACTCGCCGCACGGCGCCTGCGAGCACTGCCACGGCCTCGGCGCGCAGATGGTCGTGGACCCCGAGCTGCTCGTACCGGACCCGACGCTGTCGGTCTCCGAGGGCGCGATCGCGCCGTGGAGCAACAGCGTCTCCAACTACTACGAGCAGGTCGGCGAGGCGATCGCGGAGCGCTATGGCGTCGACCTCGAGGCGCCCTGGGGGGAGCTGCCGCAGGCGGACCGCGACATCTTCCTGAACGGCACCGAGGAGCCGCTGCCGATCTCCTACCGCAACCGCTTCGGACGGCGGCGCTCCTACTCGACGCGCTTCGCGGGGATCGTCGCGAACCTCGAGCGCCGCTATCGCGAGACCGAGTCCGAGGGGGTCAAGGAGAAGATCGAGGAATACATGTCGCTGCGACCCTGCCCCATCTGCGGCGGCGCGCGCCTGCGCGCGGAGTCGCGCGCGGTGCTCGTCGCGGGCACGCGCATCGAGGACTTCTGCGCGCTCTCCGCGCGGCGTGCGCTGCAGTGGTTGTCGGACGTGGAGCTCTCCGAGACCGACCGCCACGTCGCGCGGCTGATCCTGCGCGAGATCTCCGAGCGGTTGCAGTTCCTGGAGAACGTCGGCATCGGCTATCTCTCGATGGACCGCGGCTCGGCCACGCTCTCCGGCGGGGAGGCGCAGCGCATCCGCCTGGCCACGCAGATCGGCTCCTCGCTGGTCGGCGTGCTGTACATCCTCGACGAGCCCTCGATCGGGCTGCACCAGCGCGACAACTCCAAGCTGATCGCGACCCTGGAACGCCTGCGCGACCTCGGCAACACGGTGATCGTGGTCGAGCACGACGAGCAGACGATGCGCGCCGCCGACCACCTCGTCGACCTCGGCCCCGGCGCCGGCGAGCACGGTGGGCGGATCGTCGCGCAGGGGACGGCCGCGCAGGTGCAGCGCGTCAAGGACTCGCTCACCGGGCAGTTTCTCGCGGGCACCCGCACGATCGCCCCGCCCGCCAAGCGGCGCATCCCGAGCGGCTACCTGCACGTGCGGGGCGCCACGCAGCACAACCTGCGCGACGTCGACGCGAGCTTCGCGCTCGGAACGCTGACGTGTGTGACCGGGGTCTCGGGCTCGGGCAAGTCGACGCTGGTCAACGAGATCCTCTACAAGGCGCTCGCCAGCCGCCTGCACCGCGCGCGCCAGCGCCCCGGCGCGCACCGCGCGATCGAGGGCCTCGAGCAGCTCGACAAGATCATCGCCGTCGACCAGTCCCCGATCGGGCGCACCCCGCGCTCGAACCCCGCGACCTACACGGGTCTCTTCGACGTGATCCGCGACATGTTCTCCAAGACCCAGGAGGCCCGCGTGCGCGGCTACAAGCCGGGGCGCTTCTCCTTCAACGTCAAGGGCGGGCGCTGCGAGGTCTGCAAGGGCGACGGGCAGATCAAGATCGAGATGCACTTCCTGCCCGACGTGTACGTCCCCTGCGAGCAGTGCCACGGCAAGCGCTACAACCGCGAGACGCTGGAGGTGCGCTTCAAGGGTAAGAGCATCGCCGACGTGCTGGACATGCCGATCGAGGAGGCGCTGCGGTTCTTCGAGCACATCCCCAAGATCCGCCGGCGCCTGGAGACCCTGAGCGCCGTGGGGCTCGGCTACGTGCGCCTCGGCCAGCCCGCGACGACGCTCTCCGGTGGGGAGGCGCAGCGCGTGAAGCTCGCCAGCGAGCTCTCCAAGATCGCGACCGGCCGCACGCTGTACATCCTCGACGAGCCCACCACGGGCCTGCACTTCGCCGACGTGCAGCGGCTGCTGGAGGTCCTGCAGCGGCTCGTCGATGCCGGCAACAGCGTGGTCGTGATCGAGCACAACCTCGACATCATCAAGAGCGCGGACCGCCTGCTCGACATGGGCCCCGAGGGAGGCGACGAGGGCGGCATGCTGATCGCGGCGGGCACCCCCGAGGAGGTCGCGGCCGAGCCGGCCTCACACACCGGGCGCTTCCTCGCCGAGCTGCTGCCGGGCGCCGGTGCCGCCAGCAACGGCAAGGCGCCGCGCAAAGCCAAGAAACCGCGCGCGAGTCGCGCGAAAGCACTCGCCGCGTGAGCGCCAGCGAGCGCTCGCAACCCAACTCGCGACCCCGCGGGCGCCCGCAGGGCGCCGATCCCACCGACACCACCCAGCAACGCGAGCAGACCCTCGCGCTCGCCCAGCGGGCCAGGCTGTGGGCGCAGAAGTGGCGCTGGTACGAGCGCAACACGCTGCCCTGGAACCGCGCGCAGATCCACTGGCGCCTCCTGCGCGCCGGGGCGTTCGCGCGCTGGCCGCTGCACGGCAACGTGCTCGAGGCACTACGCGAGGGGCGCCTCGATCTGGGGGAGGGGGTGCTGCTGGAGCCGAACGTCTGGATCACCGCCCCCGAGCGCGCGCGCGTGCGCATCGGCGCGGGCACGTTCCTGAACATGGGCGTGATGATCGCCGCGCACGAGCTCGTCGAGATCGGCGCGCACTGCATGCTCGCCAACGGCTGCTTCGTCAGCGACGCCTCGCACCGCTTCGACGATCCCGAGCGACCCGTCCCGTGGCAGGGCTTCACCACCAAGGGCCCCACGCGCATCGGCGACAACTGCTGGCTCGGGGTGAACGTCGTCGTCACCAGCGGCGTCACGATCGGCGAGCGCTGCGTGATCGGAGCAAACAGCGTCGTCACAAAGGACATCGAGCCCTTCTCGGTCGCCGCCGGCGCGCCGGCGCGGGTGCTGCGGAAAGTCGAGTACCGCGCCTGAGCGCGCCAACCGGCGCACGCCGACAAGCAGCGCACGCCGACAACGGGCACACGCCGATACCTGCACACGGGCACACGCCGATACCGGCACACGCCCACAGCAACTGATGCTACCCTGGTAGGAATGGTGAGGGGAGCGCTTGTGACGGTGCTTGTGGGTCTCGTGCTGGGGGTGGTGCCGGCCGCTGCGCTGGCATCCTCCGCGGACGTCGCCGCGACTCAGAAGCTCGCCGCGGCCACGAACACGCTCGTGCGTGCCGCGACCCCCGACATACCACGCGGGCTCGCCGCCGCCGAACGCTTCGCCAGCCAGACCGTCGCGCAATGCCCCGCGGCGGCCGCGGGATCCCCGCAGAACCACGAGTCCGAACAGCTCGACGATGAGCTGATCGCCGCGATGACGATCGCGGGGTACCGCACGGCGGCCGCCCCGGTCGCCGTCTTCGCCCGTGCGGTGCACGGCCTGCACTGGAGCAACAGCAGACTCACCAGGGCCGTCCAGCGGTTCGCGACGCGGCTGCACGGACTCACGCGGCTCACGCCCCCGAATCTCTGCGCCGACATCGCGACCTGGGCCAGCAGCAACTACCTGACGGTGCCCGCGAGCACCGTCGCCTTCGACCGGGGCTACTTTGCGACCGACCCCGAAGCCGAAGAAGTGCCGCTGATCATCAACCTCGCCTCGCCCTACGCGACCCCCAGCGAGCTGCCCGTACTCAAGCGCGTCGAACGGCTCGAAGTCAAACTCGGCGAAGCCGAAGCACACGCCGTGGAAGCGTATTCGCACGTCATCATTGCGCTACAGCTAAAGCAGTGAGGCATGCCGCCGCCGTCGTGGCGGTGCGGTCCTAACTGGGTCGGCGTGGTGATCGGTTACTGTTGCCGCACAGGCCGCGCCCGATCTCCGCGGATCGGTGGCACTGGATGTCAACGAAACAGATCGGGGAATTGTCTTGACTGCGATGTCGCGCATCGGTTCACACGTGCCTGGTGATGGTGAAAAGCAAACGGCGCGCGCTTCGCTCGCCCGCATCGCGCTGGTCGCCGCGCTCGCGATTGCCGCGGCGCTCGCCCTCTGCACGAACGCGCTCGCGCTCGGCGCCCCGGTCAACGTCGGGACGCCGTTCGACATCAATGCGCTCTCAGTCGCCACCGACGCTTCAGGCACGGCTTACATCGCGTGGGCCAACGACAGGGACCTTCCGCCGACGAGTACCGACGTGGTCCAGTACTGCGTGCTCCCGGTCGACGCGACCGGATGCTCCTACAGCAACACCCTGACGCCCGCCGACGGGGCGGTCGCCATCGACAACGTGCAAGTGCTCGTCGATGGAGCGAAGGTTGTCGTGCTCGCCGACGTCTTTGGCGCCAAGGGCTCGGAAGCCGGCGACTACACGCCCGAGCAGGAGTGGCAATCCACGGACGGTGGTGCCACGTTCGCGCTCGTCAACGGCGGCAAGTCCGTCGCCTCCGGCATTCTCGACGCAGATACCGAGCCGTTGAGCGCCGTCATTCTCCCCGGCACGAATGTGCTCGGCTACGGCTGGAACACGGCCGGCAGCTCGTCGCCGACCTTCAGCGCGTTCCCGCTCACCGCCCCGCCGGAGTGCTCGGCGAAATCCTGTGCGGCCGGCTTCGCGGAACTCGAGCCGAACACCAATCCCGACCAGATCGGCAATGCCGGCGGTGCGTTCGCGTCGCAGTCGGGGCCCAGCGCGGGAGTGCTCGGCATCTTCAACACCAACTTCACCAACGGGCCACTCGGATGCGCGGAATCCTTCGGCACCGCGTACACGTACGGCAGCGGTGAACAGAGCCCGACGAACAACTACAACATCTCCCCGGGCCAACCCAACAGCGCCTGGAAGGTGCCGGTCTCGCAGGCCGACTGCAACGCGGAGTACCCCGCCGTCGCCGGCGGCCCGAGTGGGTTTGGCGTCATCGAGGACAACCTCGGGACGGGCGACGCCGTCTATCACCGCTTCGACCAGACGACCGAGAAGTTCGACACGCCGCAGGTGACGATCGCGCCGGAATTCGAGGAGCAGCCGTCTGTCTCCCAGGACGCGGCCGGCGGCGTCTACGCCACCTATCTCGCCGGCTTCGGGGGACAGGTTCACATCGCCTACAGCTACGACGGAGGCACCACCTGGTCAGGACCGGCGACGCTGAACGCCGACGAAGACGGCGGCGCGGGCGACCTCACCAGCACCGTCGACGCGACCGGGCAGGGTTGGGCAGCGTGGATCGACAACGGGTCCGTCTACGCGCAGTCCTTCGATGCCGAGGACACCGTCGTGTCGGCACCGACCACGCTCACGACGAGCCAGACCGCCGGTGGCGCGAGCGGCGCGAACATCGCGGTCTCTGCCGGCACGGTCGGCGAGAGCGACCACGCAACGATCGTGGGCGCAAACGCGGGCGGCGCGACTGGAACGATGGACTACGGGCTCTACTCGGCGTCCGGCTGCCCGGCCGCCAGCAGGGTGTTCACCAGCGTCGTCGCCGTCACAAGCGGTGCTGCTGCGCCATCCGCCGCCGTGACGAGCGCGCTCGCGCCGGGCACGTACTACTGGAGCGCCGCCTACAGCGGGAACGCGGGCACCGTCTTGGGAGCCAAGGGCAACGAAGCCAGCGCCAGCGCCTGCGGCTCGGAGGTACTGACCGTGCTTCCGGCCACGGTCGTACCGAGTGGTGCGTACACCGTCAAGAGCATCGTCGCCAACTCCGACGGGACCGTCACGATCACGCTGATCCCGACCCAGTCGGGCGCGGCGAGTCTCGTGGTCACGGTGCCGACCGCCTCGATCGCCAGCGTCGCGGCGGTGGATGCGAAGGCCAAGAAGTGCAAGCACGGCCAGATCAAGATCAAAGGCAAGTGCCGGCCTGCGAGCACCGCTGTGGGCAAGACCTCCGGCAAAGGAACCGCGGGCGTCCCGCTGAAGCTGGTGGTGCACCTCTCCGGCAAGATCAAGGCGCAGCTCGCGAAGGGCAAGACGGTTCACCTGACCGCGACGCTGACATACACCTCGGCGCTCGGCGGCAAGGCCACCGTGCACACCTACCAGCTAACCGTCAAGGGCCACAAGCGCGGGAAGGGCAAGAAGTAGGCTACGCCAGCAGCGAACGCAGCTCCTGCAGCTCGGCGGGGTCGATCTTGTAGGTGTGCTCCGCGGCGGGGTAGCGCCGCGCGCGGACATCCTCGGCGTAGGCGGCGACGCCCGCGTTCATCTCCTCCTGGAGGTTCGCGTAGCGCTTGACGAAGCGCGGCCCGAGGCCGTCGCGGATGCCGAGCAGGTCGTGGAAGACGAGCACCTGCCCATCGGTCGCGGAGCCCGCGCCGATGCCGATCACGGGGATCTCCATGCGCGGCATGAGCGCCTCGGTGACCAACGCCGGGATCGCCTCGAAGACGATCGCGAAGCAGCCGGCCTCCTGCAGCGCGAGCGCCTCCTCGCCGACCTTCGCGGCGGCCTGCGCGCTGCGTCCCTGCGCCTTCCAGCCCCCGAGCGCGGTCGAGGTTTGCGGGGTCAGGCCCACGTGGCCCATCACGGGGATGCCGGCCTGCACGATCGCGCGCGCGCGGCTCACCGAAGCGGGGCCGCCGCCCTCGAGCTTGACGACGTCACAACCGGCCTCCTGGACCATCCGCACGGCCGTCGTGATTGCCTGCTCGTCGCTGATCTCATACGAGCCGAAGGGCAGGTCGCCGATCAACAGCGGCGTACGCAGCCCACGCCGCGCGGCGCCCGCCAGCATCAGCATGTCCTCCAGGCGCACCGGCGTCGTGGCGCTGTAGCCCAGCACGGTGGTCGCGGCGGAGTCCCCGACGAGTACGAGGTCCACGCCGGCCGCCTCCGCCGCGCGCGCGCTGGGGTAGTCGTAGGCGGTGACCATCACGAGCGGCTCGCCAAGCCGCTTCTTTTCGGCAAGCAACGGCAGAGTCATGGGAAGGCGTGGGGTGGGTGGGACTCGATCCGAGGGAACGCCGAGCGTGGACCTGCCAGGCATCGTCTTGCCCTGGTGTCCTGAGCTGGGATTGCTGGGATGGCTTGACATGGTGAGTCCTCTCTGGCGCTGATTGACGCCGTGCCTAGCTCCGTGCGCCGGTCTCCAAAGAGGCCGGCGGAGAGCTCAGCAGGGTCGCCACCGCGTCGTCGACGGTGATGATGCGATTGGTCTGAGCCTCGACGTGTACGACGCGGGGCTCGTAGTGCTCCATCTCCGCACGGTCGTACTGGCCGTAGGAGATGACGATGACGGTGTCGCCGCGGTGCACGAGACGTGCGGCGGCACCGTTGACCTTGATGTCGCCAGAGCCGCGCTGCCCGGCGATCGTGTACGTCTCGAAGCGGGCGCCGTTGTCGACGTCGACAACGTGAACCTGCTCGTGCTCGAGGATGTCGGCGGCCTCGAGCAGGTCGGGGTCGATCGTGATCGAGCCGACGTAATGGAGGTCGCAATCGGTCACGGTGGCCCGATGGATCTTTGACTTGAGCATCACGCGCTGCATGTAGCTTGAGCCTCTCTTGGTTTGACTTGCCGGGAATCTGCTGTTTGCTCGAATTGCTGGGGTGAGAACGTCGAGTGCAAGGTGGGTTGTGACGTCGGGTTGGGCTCGGTATGCGAGTTG
>DASXZV010000034.1:0-2603 GCA_036501715.1 Solirubrobacteraceae bacterium
CGTCGTGACGTAGCGCTCGTCGAACCCGGGCGGGACGAATACCGCCGTCGTGTATGTGAGCACATCGCGGAGAAGCTCGCCGATTGCGGGCACGCACTCGGGGTCGTCGCGCACCAGCTCCGACAACATCTTGACCCCGAAGGCGATATGCCGCTGCTCGTCGCGCGAGACGTGCGAGATCCCTTCGCGGAAACCGGGGAACAGGTCGCGTGCCCGCAGCGACTGCTCGATGAAGTGTTGGCCCGGCTGGGCCAGGGTTGACTCGATCACCAGGTGGTACAGCGTGATCGCCTGTGCGAGCTTGGGTAGGGACTGGTCGCGGCGGAGCTCCGCGGCGATCCGGTCAAGCCGGGCGAATACGTGCCGAAATCCCCAGGTCAAGTGCTCATCGGTTCGCGCCAGCGTGGCCGCGTTGGTGCTCGCGTCCACGTCGGCCACCTCTCGCATGAAGCGGGCGAACAGGACCGCGTGCCGTGCTTCGTCGGCCTGCTGGGTGGCGAGGAAATACTTCTGCTCCTCCTTGGGCGCGGCGTCGATGTAGGGCGAGAGGTTGTCGGTCACCGAGTCCTCGCCGTGGAAGAACATCGAGTAGGTCCAGAGGGTGGAGCGCCGCTCGAGATCGTCGAAGTCGCGCTGCCACTGCTCGCGGTCGACCGAGAAGTCGATCTCGGTGGCGCGCCAGTTACCCTGCTCCCAGCGCGAGTAGAGGTCCTCGTAGGTGATCTTCTGCGCGGCGACGGTCGGCATCGGAGCTTGCCTAGAGTGTCGCATGGTGGACAACATCACGCTCGAATTCACGCTCAACGGGGAGCCCCGCTCCGTGTCCATAGACGTGCGCACCACGCTGCTCGATCTCCTGCGCGAGCACCTTGGCCTGATCGGCGCCAAGAAAGGCTGTGACCACGGCCAGTGTGGCGCGTGCACCGTGCTGCTCGGGGGCCGTCGCGTCAACGCATGCCTGTTGCTGGCGGTCGCGCTGCAAGGCGCAGACGTGACCACGATCGAGGGGCTGGCCGACGCGGAGACAGGGGAGCTTCATCGCCTCCAGCAGGCGTTCATCGATCACGACGCCTTTCAGTGCGGGTACTGCACGCCGGGCCAGATTTGCTCGGCAGTCGGGATGCTGGAGGAGGTCCGGGAGGGGATGCCGTCGTTTGCGAGCGAGAATCTCCGGGCCGCGCGCTTTCCGCTTGATGGCCGCGAGATCCGCGAGCGCATGAGCGGCAACCTGTGCCGCTGCGGCGCTTACGTGAACATCGTCGCCGCGGTCAACGAGGTGGCCGGGGAGGAGGGGCTCTGAAGCCGTTCACCTACGCTCGGGCGGGGTCTGTGGAGGATGCGGTCAGCGCTGCGTCCTTCCCGGGGACGACCTTCCTCGCCGGCGGCACCAATCTGGTCGACTTGATGAAGCTGGGTGTCGCACAGCCGACGGCGCTCGTGGACGTACGCGGGCTGGCGCTCGATTTTGTCGATGAGCTTCCCTCCGGTGGGTTGCGCATCGGGGCGACCACGCGCAACAGCGATCTCGCCACGCACCCACTGGTACGGGAGCGTTACCCCGCGCTGGCTCAGGCGCTGCTCTCGGGCGCCTCGGCCCAAGTGCGCAACGTCGCCACGCTCGCCGGGAACCTCCTGCAGCGGACACGCTGCCCCTACTTCCAGGACATCTCCAAACCCTGCAACAAGCGTCGCCCGGGGTCGGGCTGCCCGGCGGTCGAGGGGGAGCACCGGGGCTTGGCCATCTTCGGCCACTCTCCTGGCTGCGTGGCGACACATCCCTCCGACATGGCGGTCGCGCTGGCGGCTTTCGAAGCGCGCGTCGAGGCACGGGGACCGCGTGGTACGCGCAGCTTCCCGATCTCCGAGCTCTACCGCTTACCGGAAGATCACCCCGACCGCGACACCACCCTGCAGCCGGGGGAGTTGATTGTGGCGGCCGAGCTCGAGCCTGTCGCGCCCGGGACTCGCTCTGTCTACCGCAAGGCGCGCGAGCGGGCTTCGTTTGCCTTCGCACTCGTCTCGGTGGCGGCCGTGGCCGCGGTTTCCGACGGCGTCGTGGAGGACTGCCGGATCGCGCTTGGCGGGGTGGCGCACGGCCCTTGGCGGGCGCTGCGCGCGGAGGACTCATTGCGCGGGCAGCCGGCTATCCCTGACAACTTCGCGCGCGCCGCCGACGCTGAGCTTGCCGCGGCCAGGCCGTTGCGCGACAACGGCTTTAAGGTGGAGCTCGCGCGCAGCCTTATCACACGCACCCTCCAGGAGGTGTGCCTATGAGCGTCCTGACGCCGGCCGTGGGTGCACCGGTGGCGCGGCTCGAGGGCCGGCTGAAGGTAACGGGCGAGGCTCGCTACGCATACGAGCACGAGCTCGAGCGGATCTCCTACGGCTGGATCGTGCAGTCAGAGGTGGCGCGCGGTCGGATAGACGCGGTGGAGGTGCGGGACGCACTCGAGGTGCCCGGCGCCGTGGGCGTTTTCTGGCACGCCAACGCGCCGGCGGTGCAGCCGGTCTCCAACGCCGAGCTCGCGGTGCTCCAGTCCTCCGAGGTGGCATATCGCGGTCAGATCGTCGGATGCGTCGTCGCCGAGACCCTCGAGGCGGCC
>DASXZV010000035.1:0-2097 GCA_036501715.1 Solirubrobacteraceae bacterium
AGCGGAGGCCAGGCCGGGACCGGCAGCAACAGACGGACAGATCGGGACAAGAGCACCCACGCCAAGCGCAGGGCCAGTGCATATGGGGGTCACGTCCATCGCCACCAGCGCCAGCCTGAACACCAGACCCGACGTTTCCCCCACATGGGGAAACGTCGACTACAACGCAATCGCTGAACGCACCTTCACGACACAGCAATTGCTGTACCCACACTCACAGTGCATCTAGTCTGTGTGAGTGCGAGAGTGCCAGGCGCCGGATGGGGGCGCCGGGGCACGGCGCTCAGGATCGTGTCGTCTCAGCTTGCTGAGACCGTGCTTCTGGGCGACGCGACCGCCACCGCCTCCATCGCGGCGGCAACCGGCAGCTCAACCGCGCGCTGCACGTCATCGCGATCACTCGTGGCCGGATCGACCCCGAGACCCGTGCCTATCTTGCACGCAAGGAAGCCGAGGGCAAGAGCCGGATCGAGGCGATGCGCTGCCTCAAGCGCCACCTCGCACGCCACTACCACCGCATCCTCTGTGCTTCATCGCCTGGCACCAGCCCCACAGGGTTCATATCTGCCTAGTGCACTCATTGCAGCTGCCGGAACACTATTGCAAAAGCGCTTTTCCTCTTTAAAGGCTCCACGGAAGCGGTTATCCTCCGATGCGTGCCGGTCGTGCTCAGGCATTTAGGCGGCGGCTGCGAAGCAGGAGCCATGTCAACTGCTGGATCTGCTCCGAAAGCTGGAGATGCATGACGAGGGTGGTGGGGATCAAAGACGTCGCGGAACGCGCGGGGGTGTCGGTCACGACTGTCTCGCATGCGCTCAACGGCAAGGGCCGCATCTCGCCACAGACACGCAAGCGCGTCAACGAGATAGCGGAGCAGCTCGGGTACCACCCGAACGGGACCGCGCGCAACCTCGCGGGGGGCCGCAGCGGCCTGATCGGGCTGGCGGTCGCGCACCCCGGCGAAGGCGGCTTTGTGATCGGCGACTACGCGTACTTCGTGGAGGTGATCAGCGCGGCGAGCGTAGCCGCGCTCGACCGTGGCTACGCGCTGATGCTGGTCTCGGCGGCGCAGGTGGAGTCATGGATGGGGATCCCGATCGACGGCGCGATCATCGTTGACCCCGTGACGTGCGATCCGCTGATCGAGCACGTGCGGCGCACCGGTGCGCCGCTCGTCACCACGGGCCGCGTGCCGGGCGCCCGGCACGGCCACTGGGTCGACAGCGATCACCGCGTGGTGACGCGCGAGATCCTCGACCACCTCGCGGCGCGCGGCGCGCGGCGGATCGCGTTGCTGGAGAGTCCGCTGACGACGTCGTATGCGCTCGATTCGCATGCCGCGTACGAGGAGTGGTGCGCCGAGCGCGGCCAGCCGGTGATCACGGCCGTTGCGCGCGAAGACCTCACGGAGGGCGCAGGCTTCGAGGCGACCATGAAGCTGTTGAGCCGGGCGCGACCGCCGGACGCGGTGCACTCGACGCTCGACCGGCTCGCGCTCGGCGCGCTGCTCGCGGCGCAGGCGTTCGGACTCTCGGTGCCGCACGACCTAATGGTCTCCGGCGGCGCGGACAGCGAGGCCTGCAAGTGGGCGCGGCCGGGTCTGACGACGGTCGAGCAACGCCCGAGGCAGATCGGCGCCGAGGCGGTCAAGCTCGTGACGGCGCTGATCGAGGGCCGCGAGCCGGAGCGCTCGCAGGTGCACGTCCCGACCCGCATCATCCCGCGCGGCTCCACCAAACGAGGGGTGCTGGCGCCTGTGTCTGGCACGCCAGCTAAGAAGTGAGCTCACTCAGCCATGATGGCAACCGTCGCGCACGGGTTTAGACAACGACCCCTAGCCGTTGTCCAAAACCCGTCGGTATCCGCGGGTATCTGCCGATATCTCGGCCAGGACCAGCGCGACGACTGGCTGCAGCCGGGTCAGCGAATCCCTGCAAATGGGCAGCGCATCGCCCTCACGCTCGGCGGAGTGGCTCTGATAGCCACCGTATTCCTCAAGGCGGTGTTGTGCCTGGGTGGAGCGGCGGCTGTCTACCACGCCACCGGAACCGACCTGATGGCCGCGACCTCGCTCGACGCGCTGACCTACACCGCGCC